>NZ_JAKZAL010000005.1 GCF_022538115.1 Cognataquiflexum rubidum
CGCTTTGTCTGATACTAACCAATTTAAATAGAAAAGAAGAAATATTAACCGATTTGCTAGGAATTTAACATAGAAACCTGACAACGCGAAGCAGATAACCATTACAACCACTACAACAATTAAAACCTTCCCAACACGACAACCATTTCAACAAATAGAACCACTACAACAATTACACCTGTCCGCCGTGGCGGAACCTTTCCCAACCCGAAAACCACCACAAATTTTTCCACCCTATTCCCCACCTTTCCGACCTCCTTCCAATCCAAATTCTATAAAAAATTCAATACCCAGAACCTTAGAATAAATCTATTTTTTTATAAATAATCATATTTATTTTTCAAAAACCCACTATTTACCCCCACTTCCCCCTATACTTCCCCTAACCCTCTCCTGGGGACCCGTTATACCCTCCCCCACCATTCGTTAACTTTTGACCAATTTCCAAGAAACCATATAATTATTCCGATATTTTTTGGACTTGTACTTTTCCAAGAACAAAATATTGGCTCCTGATCGTAAAAAATCTCCAATCTTAATTGCTTTAACACTCGCCATTGTGACTGCCTACTGATCTCTGATCACTAAAAGTGGAATCTGTCACCTATCACTGCTACTTGCCACTCCAAAGCTTAAGAGATTCCATCAGTGGACTGTTGACCATGGACTGTGGACATATTTATACAAAAACCGCAGAATCCGCAGAAACGGTACTTTTCCGCAAAATCCGCAATATCCGCAGGATCCGCAGATTCAATTTTTTTCCACAGCCTAGCTCTCCACATTTGGTCATGTTTCACTTAAACCACATGAAAAATGGCAAAGCAAACAAGTATCATCACACTCAACGGTAACGTAGGCGGATTGTCCTTCTACAAAACCAAGGACGGCCACATGGCCAGGGAAAAAGGAGGCGTATCCAAAGACAGGATCATGAACGATCCCAAATACGCCAGGACTCGGGAAAACCTGAAAGAATTCACCGAGAATATCAGGACTGTCAAATTGGTCCAGGATACCATCAGACCGGCCATCATCAGGATTGCAGATCCACAACTTTACCAAAGGTTGGTCAGGCAGATGATGAAGGTGCTCAGAACCGACCCGGTCAATGGAAGAGGTTTAAGGATTGTCGCAGAAGGGGATTGGAACCTGCTCAAAGGTTTTGAACTCAATGGCAATGCAATTTTGTCCGGCACATTGAGGACAGAATTCACGGTAACAGATACACCTACCGATTGGACCTGTTCTGTTCCGTCATTTCTACCCGCTGACTATCTAGTCATCCCCCAGGGTGCGACCCATTTCCGGCTGATGGCTGCAGGGGCATCCTTTGACTTGACTACAGGGACTAAGAACTTTCTCTTAGAAACCGGTTCGGACAATCCGATCGAACAAGTAACCGCCCCAATCACATTCACAATCCCCAAAGCAGGATTGCCGGAGGCAAACAAGCTCTTCATCTTCGGGATTGAATTCCTACAGATTGTCAATGGGCAGCAATACGCCATGAACAACGGGGCACACAATGCTGCTGCTTTCATCACAGTGGAAAAAGTCTAAGGCCATGAAGCTGCTTTTGAAAAGGGAGTATAGCAAGCACCTTACCAAAGGATCACTGTCCTTAGAAGGAAAGCTGCTTTGCAAAACCCTTGAACCATCGGTAAAATCAAAACCCAATCCTTGTGCAGAAGCTCTGTACAGGTTGGCTTACGATTACGACGATGACAGAGGTTGGTACCTATATTTTGAAGCGGATGCAAGACGCATTGAAATCAGGAACAATTCGGTAACAGCTGCCAAGGACTGCATAGTCCCTGTCACCTGTTTCAAAAAAGGCATACCTATGTTCTCCCGCCTTGCATGTAGGAAGTTGACCGACAAGTTGATGGATTACATGGAACAAGGGGAAGAGGTATGGCTGGAAATCTACAGTGAGTTCAAACCTTCAAAACAGAACCCATGGAAATTGAATCCGCAGAATACCTTGCAGGGGCAGGAGGCGTAATTTCATTGATGCTTTCGATCATCGCCTACCTGTTGAAGTTCCTCCTGCAGGACTTCAGGGCACTGCAGCAAAACCTCCATGAGGTGCAGACTAGGTACCAGTTGATGGAAGTGGCCATGCAGTCCATGTCCAAAGAACTGAGTGCCCTCAGGCTGCAGCTACAGAAGAAAGCTCCTCCAGTCTAGGAAAGGATTATTAAGTAACCCTTTGACCAATCATCCCTGTCTCGTTGAGATGGGGATGATTTTTTTCAGGTTCCAAATTCCCCACTTATCAAATCTTTTGAACAATTCCATATCATTTGTGATTAAATTCGGCAATAACTTTCCGATCAAATGAAACTCTGGATTTCTGTTCTCCTTTGCCTTTCCCCGCTTTTTCTCTCTGCCCAAACCAAAATCACCACCTTGGATAAAAACAGCAAAAGGCCTATTTCAGGGGTTTTGGTGAAAATCCAGGGACAAGTCAATCAGGTGACCGATGAAAACGGACAGGTGGAAATTAACCTGAATAATCCCGGAATCCTGACTTTTTTGCATATCAGCTATGAACCGCTGTCTGTTTCAGTTGCACCAAATGAATCCCTAACACTAGAATTGATTCCGGTTACCACGTCACTTTCGGAGGTGATTGTGACGGGATTTGAATCGGAAAGACCACTCGTCCATCAGGCAGGAGCGATCAGCAAGGTTTTGGAAAATGAGCTTTACCGTTTCAATGAGAACTCGATCTTGAGTGCCTTCAATACCAAACCCGGCATTAGGGTGGAGCAAAGGGCGCCGGCAAGTTATAGGATTTCCATCAGAGGAAGTTCTCTGCGTTCACCATTCGGCGTCCGCAATGTCAAGGTATATTGGAATGACATTCCCTTTACCTCTCCGGATGGAACGACCGCACTGAACCTCCTCGACCTGTCCAATATCCAAAATGCCGAAATCATCAAAGGTCCCGCAGGAAGCATCTATGGTGCGGGAAACGGCGGTGTGATCAGCATGTCAAGCCGTAAAACTGTAACTGAGAATTACCTTTCCGCAGACTTTGGCATTGGGGATTTTGGTTTGCTCCGTTATAGGATCGGTATCGATCAGAAAATAGGAAATGGTGGTATCAGCGCTTCCTATGTTTCCCAAAAATCCGACGGCTACCGTCAACACAGTGCAACTGACAGACAGGTTTTCCAATTGGCCATGCATACCAAGCCTTCTGATACGCAGACACTTTCTGCACAGATCCTTTATTCAGACCTGAATTACCAGATTCCCGGAGCCTTGAATCCGGCACAGGTGGAGGCTGACCGGACGCAGGCACGACCCGGTTCGGTGGAGCAAAACAGTTCAATTGCCCAAAAGACATTATACGGTACACTTTCCCATCAGATCGAATTGGGTCAAAAATGGGACAATTCCACTGCGTTGTATATGAACAATACGGAGTTTGAAAACCCTTTTATTCTTGATTACAAGAGAGAAACGGCCTTCAGTTACGGAGGTCGGACGAAATTCACCTTTGATGACAAATGGGGATCCTTCCCGGTAAAAATCATTGCAGGTGCTGAATACCAATATGGGAAAACCTTGGCCCAGAACTTTGGAAACAGACAGGGAAAGGCTGATACGATCAGATTTTCTGATGACCTGATCAGCACGCAGGCTTTTATTTTCCAGCAATTTGAAATTGAATGGACTTCCAAAGTACTCATGACTTTGGGTTTGAGCGAAAACTTTGGAAGGTATGACATCAACAGGTCCATCGACGCAGGACCAAATGATCCAACCAACAATACCAAAAATTTTGACCCTATAGTCATCCCGAGAATCGCCTTGGTCTACAAAGTCAATCAATGGTCCGGAATCCACGGTAGTATCAGTTCGGGCTTTTCTCCCCCTACCATTGCCGAAGTACGCACCAACGAGGGAAGTATCAATTTAGACTTGGAAGCAGAAAGAGGGATCAATTACGAAGCCGGCTACAGGGGAAAATTCGGAATATTCAATGTAGATGTGACGGCATTCTATTTCCAGCTTGATCAGACCATCACCTCTTACACCAATGAACAGGGTGTTGTGCTTTTCAGAAACGCCGGCCAAACCGACCAGAAAGGAATTGAGGCAAGCCTAGATTATGTTTTGGTCCGAAACCAAAATGCTTTCTTTCAGGAAATCAAGTTGAACCATGCCTTCACCGGACACTATTTCAGTTTTGGGGAATATGAAAGCGGAGGCAATGATTTTTCAGGAAATCAACTTACAGGAGTCGCACCAAATACCCTGGTCAATATCCTTGATGTCCGCACCAAGCCGGGGTTCTATCTTAATTTCACCCACCAATACGTGGACGCCATTCCGCTGAATGATGCCAATACGGTTTTTCAGGAATCGTATAACCTCCTCGGTGGAAGAGTAGGTTGGAGGACCACGCTTGGCAGCCGTTGGGATGTCGAAGCCTACGGTGGGGTAGACAATTTATTGGATGAACAATACAGTCTTGGAAATGACCTAAACGCATTTGCAAATAGGTATTTCCAACCCGCTCCCGGAATCAATTTTTATGGAGGAATGAAAGTCGGATTGAGATATTGAGAAAAAAATAAGGGGATAAAAAATGAAATTTTATTATCCCCTTAAACCGTATCAAAAAAACCGTGGAAAAATGCTATTCTCTATGAATCAAATTTAGATATAGCGAGAATAACAAAAAATACCGTGAACAGGGTATTTTTTAATCAATTTGAAACAAATCTCAAATTTCTGAATCTGAAGTTGCATTGACTTTCCAGATCCTGTCTTTAACATCATAAGTTACTCTTGAGTCAGGAAATTCGATATACTCTTCCTTTCCGGAGTTTTGGGGATAATATGGACCCAAATCTTCTCCTTTGACCATTTTATCAAACAGCATCAAACCTTTTTCCTGCATTTCAGGAATTTCAAATTTCCAAGTTCTGAATACTTCCTCGTAATAGGTTAAGCTTCCATCCGAATCTCGTTGCATTTTTACACCCGTAGCGACTTTTTTAACTGAAAGAGAAGGAGCTATTCTGGAGGCTAAGAAATATTCATAACCATCTTTTTCAGTATAACCTTCCAGATTGAAATCTAAGGCCAACTTGCTATAATACTCATCAAATGCTGAATCAAATTTATTGGCATGGGTTCCTCCTCTAGGTAAGTGACCCAGATAACGGACTGTAGTCAAGAGGATTTGTTGTTGTTCCGATTCTGAAAGATTCCGGTCAGGATGATACGGATCTTTTTGATTGCATGAGGAAAAATTCGCCAATGAACCAAGTAACAGCACTATTATTCCTTTCTTAAACACTTGCATATGTCTTTATCTAAAATAAAAAAGCTTGCCAAAGCTTTGAGCCTTGGCAAGCTAAAATAGAAAATTCAAATTAGTCTATAGCGTAAACTTTGCTTAATGGGTTGAACTCTGCCCATCCGTCAGTCCAATCAGTGGTTCCGTCAAAGCCGCCGATGAAAGGAACAGTTTTGTCAAAGAAAGTGGTTCTGATTGGTTCTGCAAACTTCGGATTATCAAATTTTGCTCCTGTAAGTAATGAACCATTGGCCAAAAGAACGAAGGAAGGGTTAGAAGGATATGTCTGAACTGAATACCTTGCAAAGAAGTTTAAAGGATTCAAACCATAACCTCTGTAGAAATCTTCCCAAGGCTGATCAGCTGCAGGTACTGTTGCAACAGTATTGGATGCATTCCAAATCGCCTGAACATCCGCTACAAGCGCCCCACCACCTGCTGCAAAGCTTACACCTGCAGTTGGATTGATCAAAGTATTGTTTATCAACACACCAGTTCCAGCCTGATATTGTTGGGTAACCGATTGGGTATTGAACCTAACTCCAAAAGGAAATCCAGTAAATACAGAGTTGGTTATTGAAACTGCAGTTCTTCTTCTCAAATCGATAGAGTGGAAGTTATTACCTGAAATAGCCCTACCTGCTCTGTCTCTAGGACCATAAACGGTAATATTAGAGAAAGTTCCTGTGGTATAAGGCTGAACATCATTGTCATTTGGACCATTGTCACATTCAAAAGCGTTTGATTGTGACTGATCTGCATAGAATGGATTCCTTACATCCAAGCCAAACTGAACGTTTCCTGAGTAACCATAATCCACATCGAAGGAATCGTCCCAAGAAGAAAGCGAAACCAAATATTTGTGGTTAATTGTTCCACCAAACCACTCAAAACCATCATCGCCACCAAAGGAGACCATAGTATTATCCATTTTTGTAGCTCTTCCGACACCACCCATAGTAATGGAGTTTGTTTCGTTGTTTGGAGTCAATTCTATACCCGCATACTCAACTCTCAAAAAAGTATATTCACCAGAAGAATCTTCGTCGTCTGTGCCACCAAAGATCTGAACAGGATCGATTCCTTCAATTGCAGGATCTACTTGGTTTGTTCTAGCTCTGCCCAAAATCACCAAACCTCCCCAATCACCACGATCTCTTTCTCCCACAGCTTGGGCAGAAGTCATTACGATTGGTTTTTCTTTGGTTCCTTTTGCTATGATTTTTCCTCCTCTTTGCACAATCAAGGTACCTCTAGTTCTCTTTTCACCATAGATTATTGTTCCCTCTTGAATGGTTAATGTAACACCTGTTGGAACAAAAACCTGGCCTTGAAGTAGGTATTGCTTGTCATTGGTAAGTGTTCTGGTAGTCAAAATACCGGAAATTGGTACAATATTAGATACAGGCTCGAATATCGCAACCACACTTTTATCCGCATTCATAGTAACAGAAGCAGGATTTGAAGTACCTGTTACATCACCTTCCCATCTAACGAAAGTGAACCCTGCATTGGCAGTAGCTGTAATATTAACAGCAGCATTTTGAGCTTGTTGTCCTGTGGCAGGTGAAATAGTACCTCCAGCGGCAGGAAGAGCTATTGTTGAAAGTGTGTAAGTTACCGTAGGTACGGGATCTTCACCACAGCCGTAAATAAATACAGCCAACGCAAGCATGGAAAATAATTTTAATGCTTTTTTCATGATTTAATTGATTAGTTAATAATTGTTATTTAGAAGTTAATTTGTTATTTTAATTTATAATTTAGACTAAAGCTGAACATTGTTCCTTTTCTCCAGATATACATAGGGTCATCCACATCTAGGGTTATTCTCTTGTCAAAGTTGGAATCTTGGTAAAATCTATACTGGAAGTTGAGGATGTCTTGAATACCAAATTTGAATGTAGTTCTATCTTTGAAAGTTTTGCTTACTGTTAAATCTACCGCATGCCTTTCCAATTCATAAATAGAAGGGAAATTGACATTGCCCGCTACAAAGATTCTTGGACCTTGAACATTGTATGCCAAGCTAGTTTGGAAATTGCTTGCAGGGTCTATGTAATAGATGGCAGCATTGACCATATAAGGAGATTGTCCCTGTAAGGCACGCCTGTTTGCTTCAAACGCCACATCCTCTCCAAGGAATACCTCAGACCAGACCAAAGAAGCATTTACATTAAAGGAAAGATTTTTTAAGAAGGGAGCCGAAGTAACGGTGCTTAAGGCTTTTCTAGCTTCGATTTCAACACCTGCCACTTGTGCATTGTCAGCATTGGCATAGTTGAATTGCAAAGTCTCTGTTACGTTCTGCTGTACTTTCTCTATGGGATCATTGAAAAATTTGTAAAATCCTCCCAAGCTGAACATCTCACCTTCGTTAGGATAAATTTCCCATCTCAAGTCCAGATTGTCTACCCTAGCCATTTGAAGGTTTGGATTACCTGAGAAGCCTGCAATAAATTCAAAGCTGTAATACAAGAAAGGTGCAAATTCCCTGAACTCGGGTCTGTTTAGCGTCTTTCCGTACCCCAACCTCACCAAAGATTTTGGAGAGAAATTATAATCAACATTCAATGAAGGCAACACTGCCAACTCAACGTTATTTACAGTGATTGGCCCCGAGAAATCACCACTGTTCAAATTCTGTTCACTATACTCAGTCCTTACTCCTCCACTCAAATTAAACTTTGAGATTGGATAAACCCCGCCGATATAAGCTGCACCTACCAAAGTGGAAGCATCGTAAATGTCATTGGGTCTGGAGCCTTCCTGTACTAACCAACCATCACCCTGGCGGTAATTTTCAGGTGCAAAAGATTCATAGATCGGTTTTCTGACAAGCTCTTGTCTTGAAAACTGGTCATGGAATCCTGGAAAGAAGGTGGTTATATACCTCGCTTCGAAATCACGTTGCTTGTAATCTATAAGGTATCCTGCTCTCAGGATTCTTGGGCGGTCTTTTTCAACTCCCTCAAATTTTTTCTCAAAATTCAGTCCATTGATCACCCCAAACTCATTCATGTACCCATAGTACCTACCCAAATCCTGAGGGGAAGCACTTGGAGGGTCAATAATAATCCATTCACCTTCAGTGACATCCTTGCTAAGGAATGTTCTCAACCTCCTAAAATCAGGTTCGGCATGGTACAGGTAGTTTCCACCCAATACCCAATTCCACTTTGTCTTTTCATCATTGAACAAATGAGTTCCTTCTATTTGACCAGAATAAAGAGACTTAGATTCATATCTGAATGAATAATCGCGAGCCCCATCGGTTCTCTGGACAAAGTCTTTTCCTTCTCTGAAAATTGTCTCATTCATACCTGATTGGTTGAAGAGATTTCGGAATTCGATTTTGTTATTGGCATTGAGTCTGAGCAACCAGTTACTCATGACACCTACCTCATTCATTTTCATGTAGGTATTATCGAAATACTCGTCTCTCTTTTCTGTAGGTCTTCCCGGTTCCGGAAAGAAATATCTGCTTCTTTCTGCAAGGAAGAATTGGTAGGCCTGCCCCCAATTGATACTGGTAAACGTAGAGAGTCTTTTTCTTCCAACATCCCAGTTTTTCCCAAAGGAAAGCCCTAGCTGGGTATCAGGTAGGGCATTTGTGGTGTCCATCCGATAATTATTGTCTAACAATTGTCCAGCTTGGGCTCTAATGGGGCTTCCTGCGTTAGAATTTAGGAGATCATTTGTAGATGGAAAACCTCCTGGAAGACTCCTGCTGTTATCAAAACCCAACCAATCGGTGCTAGATCCTCTGGTTTGGGAATATTGGTTAAAGGTTGTGTTTTGCCTAAAACCTACTCCCATATGCAAATTAACAAAGTCATCGTCAGGTGTATTTTTGGTAAATACTTTGATCATCCCCCCTGCAAAATCCCCGGGGACTTCCGGTGAGGCAGATTTGTAGATCATCATCCTATCCAGGTTTTCACTGGGTATAAGATCAAAAGAAAATGTTCTTTTATCGACTTGTGTAGTGGGCGCGACTGAATTGTTGATCATGACAACATTATACCTGTCATCGACTCCACGGACACGTACGAATTTGTTATCGACAATGCTTACACCTGCAACACGTTTCATTACCTGAGCAGCATTACCATCTTGGGAAAGTTTAATCTGGTCTGCTGAAATACCACTTACAACCTGAAGTGATTTTCTGATCTCTGACACGATTGCGATATTTGAGCCTGTTTCCCTTGTTGCCATGACAACGACCTCATTCAAATCTCCGAGATCTTCTTCTAATTGAACATTCATTACAGTGGCTTTTTCTGACACAACCAGAACATCCTCAAATCTTACAGTCTTGAAGGAAATAAAAGAAACAACAATAGTGTAAGTTCCGGGTTCCACTTTGGAGATTTCGAAATCTCCATCCATTCCGGTAGCAACACCTTGGCTGGTGTTTTCTATTCTTACATTGGCACCAATAATGGTCTCGCCAGTTTTTGCGTCAATTACAACTCCTCTTATTGATCCTGATTGGCCAAACGAAAAGCCAGTCAAAAAGAGAAAAAGTAGCGTTAAGTAAATTTGATTTTTCATTTAGGTGTTATTTGTACAGCATTTTAAACGGCACAAATTTCACTTACCAATGTTAATTGGTAGCTTCTCAAAAATTATCAAATCATTAACAAGGATTGGTGAAAAAGAAACAGCCATCACAATTTTTTAATATTGCAATGGCTACACTCGATAGAAAACCAATAAATCCGAATTAAAAGTTGAAATCCTGTTATTTCAATGTTACGGATTTGTTAATAGGAATTTTTTCCAAGAAAATTTTAATGAGGTCTCTGGTACTGACATTGTCGGCTTCCGCCTCATAATTGAGGATAATCCTGTGATTGAGCACATCTTCTGCTATGGCTTTGATGTCTTCGGGAAGTACATAATCCCGCCCTTCCATAAACGCCATCGCCCTTGAAGCGAGGTTGAGGTTGATACTCGCCCTTGGGGAAACACCGAACTGTATATATTTGGCTTCATCCTTCAAGCCATATTTTACAGGGAATCTGGTCGCAAAGACCAATTCAATGATGTAGTTTTCCAAAGGCTCGGCGATTTTCACATCATTGATCTGTGAACGGATGGCAAAAATATCTTCTTTGGAAAGCACTGCATTTACTTCAGAAACGAAATGCATGTTGGCCATACGGCGCATGACTTCCATTTCATCTGCCTTGGAGGGATAGTCAATGTGCACTTTCATCATAAATCTATCCACCTGCGCTTCAGGAAGAGGATAAGTTCCTTCTTGGTCTACAGGGTTTTGGGTGGCAAGCACCAAAAAAGGTCTGTCCAACTGATATGTAGTCTCCCCGATAGTTACCTGCTTTTCTTGCATAGCTTCCAACAAGGCCGATTGTACCTTTGCAGGCGAGCGGTTGATCTCATCAGCCAATATGATATTGGAGAAAATTGGTCCTTTTTTTACTTGGAAGCTAGCCTCCTGTTGATTATAAATCATTGTTCCAATCAAATCAGAAGGCAATAAATCCGGAGTAAATTGAATCCTTTTGAAATCAAGATGTAAGACTTTGGCGAGGGTATTTACCGTCAATGTCTTTGCCAATCCCGGTACACCTTCCAACAAAATATGGCCGTTGGTAAAAAGCCCGATCAAAAGTCTGTTGACCATCCGGTCCTGTCCCACCACTACTTTTCTTACTTCATCTATAACTTGCTGAATCTTCTGCTGATGCATGTTTTGGTAATTATGTTAATGGTATTTGGTTGATAGTTATTGGTTATTAGAGACCATTTTGAAATATGATTGAAATAAAGTAGAAATAAATTGAAATATTCATCTCCTCTAACCTTAATTTTTAGACAAATCCTAAACTAAGGAGAATCAGTCTTGTGTCTTGTGTCTCAAGTCTTACGTCTATTTTTCCGGCTAAATTATAACAAAATACCCTTTATCCCAATTTATGCTTTTTACTTATTGATAAATGCCAAAAGGAGTTTTTGGTTACTTCTTTCTTTTTACGGAAGGTCGGGAAAAAGTTTTGTCCGATTGGCTATTTTCGCCCTTTTCAAATCTGTCTGCTTTGATTTTTAACAGTTTGTAGATTTCTTCTTTGCCAAACTCTCTGACTTCACCGGAGGTAAAACCGGCAATGGTCAAATTCTCCATGGACCACCTGACCAAGCGCAGCGTAGGATAACCAACCGCTGCAGTCATTTTCCGTACCTGCCTGTTTTTGCCTTCGGTCAATGTCAATTGGATCCAAGAATCGGGTATAGATTTTCTATACCTGATAGGAGGATTTCTTTCTGGAAGATTAGGAGTGTCGGTAAGGATTTTGGCAAATGCTTTTTTAGTTTGGTACAACTTTCCGTCAACATTGATTTCTGTCCCTGATTGGAGTTGGCGGATCGCATCCTCAGTCGGAATTCCCTCCACTTGGGCAAGATATGACCTCAGGTGACCGAATTTTGGATCAAGCAAATAATGGTTTAGCGGCTTGTCGTCTGTAATTAAGAGCAGTCCTTCACTGTCTTTGTCCAAGCGCCCGACAGGATAAACATCCGGCGGAAAGTTGGCTACTTTTTTCAAGGTATCCTCATCCCCGCTGAATTGGCTGAGGATTCCAAAAGGCTTGTATAAGACAAAGTATCTGTTGTTTGGCATTTTTTTAAAGAAAAAGGGTCTTTCTGCTTTCTTTAACCTGAAAGAGAAAAACCCTGTCAATCTAAGCTTGGAATAATATCAGCTTCCGCAACCGATGCAGTCAAAATGGCTATCCATAGGCTTTACACCTTTGAGTTGCATTTCGAGGTTGTGGATTTGGTCACGGGCTTCCATGTCTTGGAACATGTTGCCGGTCAAGGTGCCTTTCAGGTTGTCGATTTCCTGTTCAATGGCAGATTTTTGTTCAGTTGTCATTTTCAAATGGATTTAAGTGGTTACAGCATCCAATATAAAAAAGTTCTTTATTTTTTGTAAGTGCATGGAAGCCTTAGCAAAAATTTTTCTTCCTGAACAAAATTGAATCCCAAGTAAAATTTGTTGCCATTGGGTTTTCAAAACTTTAAATTTCTGAAAATATCCCACAAAATGCTCGACAATCCCACGATCCAAAAACTCACTGAATACAGAAAAACCCTTCACCAATTTCCCGAACTTTCCGGTCAGGAAACCGAAACAGCAAAAAAGGTACTTGAATTTTTCAGCAGTTTGCAGCCAGACAAAACCATATCCGGGCTAGGAGGAACAGGTTTGGCTTTTATTTTTGAAGGAAAAGAACAGGGACCGACAACCTTATTCCGCTGTGAATTGGATGGTTTACCGATCAAAGAAGAAAACAGCATTTCCCATCTCAGTACAATCCCAAACACCTCCCATGTCTGTGGGCATGACGGACACATGGCTATCGTCAGTGGCTTGGGTACTTACTTTTCTGCCAATAAACCCCAAAAGGGACGGATAGTCTTACTTTTCCAGCCTGCCGAAGAAACAGGCGAAGGGGCAGAAGCAGTTGTCAAAGACTCCAAATTCGCTGAAATCCAACCGGATTTTGCTTTTGCCCTTCATAATCTTCCCGGTTATCCACTTCATCAGATTTTGATCAAGCAAGGCCCTTTTGCCGCGGCATCTGTGGGGATGAGTATTCATCTCAAAGGTAGAAACTCGCATTCTGCCCATCCCGAAGCGGGAAATAGCCCGGCCGAGGCCATGGCCAAAACCATTGTGGCAATGGAAAAACTTCCCCAAGGAATCGAAAAGTTTTCCCTTGTCACCGTCATCCATGCGGAGTTGGGAAGTATTGCCTTTGGGACCACTCCCGGTACCGCCGTGGTCAGGGCGACCTTACGGGCATTTGAAAATGAAACCCGGGACCTCTTGGTTTCTTATGCCGAACAATTGGCTACTCAAATTGCCGACGAATATGGATTGGGAGTTTCTTTTGATTATGTAGAAAGTTTCGCGGCGACACACAATAATCCCGAGGCATGGCAAATTGGTTTGGATGCTGCCAAAAAATTGAATTTGGATATCCGCCACGTCGAAAAACCGTTCAGGTGGTCAGAAGATTTTGGCCTTTTTTCTTCCCATACCAAAACATTGTTGTTTGGTCTAGGGTCAGGATTGGATCATCCACAACTCCATGAACCCAATTTTGATTTTCCCGATGAGTTGATAAAGACAGGTGTCAGCATGTTTGCAGAAATTGCCAAAACGCTCCATGATTAACCAAAAATTCCAATCAGATTTGGTTCACTTTCCCGATTTCCATACCCATCAAAAAGGTAATTTCTTCAGCATTTTCAATGTCCTTCCTGACGATGGCATTCCGGATCAGTGTTTTTCATGGGGAATCCATCCCTGGTATCTGAATGAGAATTGGGAAAAGGAATTGGAAAAAATAGCCGCTTCATCCTCAAATCTTCGGTTGATCGCAATCGGTGAATGCGGCTTTGACCTGATCAAAGGACCCGAACCAAAAGTACAGATGAAGGCCTTTGAGGCGCAGGCACAATTGGCAAAAAAGATTGGAATTCCAGTCATCCTTCATTGTGTCAAAGGAACACATTTGCTTCAGGAATACTTAAAAAACCATCCCGAACCACCAACAATCATTTGGCACGGATTCAACCAAAATCCTCAAATCGCCGAAAAATTATTGTTTTTTCCGATCTGCTTTTCTTTTGGCAAAGCCTTATTGAAACAGAATTCCAATGCTCAACTATGGTTGCAGAAGTGTCCCCTGGAAAAGATTTTTTTTGAAACGGACAATTCGGACATTCCTATTTCTGAGATTTATCAACAAGCTTCTTTACTTTTGGGCCTCTCCACCGTGCAGCTTTCCGGACAGGTCAAGGAGAATTGGAACAGGATTTCAAATAGGAAAATGACATGAGTGAATTTGCTTGGCTGTCGAGGACGGAACTGATAACGGGAAGAGAAGGCCTGGAAAAACTTTCGAAGAAACACGTTTTGATCGTAGGTCTTGGAGGAGTCGGTTCCTTTGCTGCAGAACTGATTTGCCGTGGCGGAATCGGCGAGATGACCATTATCGATGGGGACGTGGTGGACATCAGCAACTGCAATAGGCAGCTTCCTGCTACCCAAAAAAATCTTGGACAATCCAAAGCAGAATGGATGGAAGAAAGACTCCTCAGCATCAACCCCAACCTGAAAATACATGTCGTCAGGGAGTTTCTGAGACCTGCCGCAATGACCCAACTTTTGGAAGAAAACAAATTTGACTTTGTGGTGGATTGTATTGACAGCCTGCTGCCAAAACTTCACCTGATAGAAGGTGCGATGAAAAAGGGATTTCCCTTGGTAAGTTCGATGGGTGCAGGAGGAAAAGTCGACCCAACGCAGGTAAAAATCGCAGACATCTCAGAGACCCACAGCTGCAAACTCGCCCAAATGGTAAGGAAAAGATTAAAAGCCAAGCAAATCCACAAAGGTTTTAAAGCAGTATTTTCCACTGAACTCTATATCAAAGAAAGCCTGATGATGACAGATGGCAGCAATTTCAAAAAATCCGCCTACGGGACGATGTCATTTTTACCGGCGACATTTGGTTGCGTCACGGCATCCGTGGTGATCAATGATCTATTGAAAAGCTAGGCTAGTAATTTTGTCTGACTCAGGATTGGAAATGGTATAAAAACACCAATACTCCTGTGAAAGCAGGTTTTTTTTGGTCTTTGATTTCCAACTTCACATTGACTTCTGCTTTGACAGTTCCGCGGAGGTTGACTACATTTTTCAGATTGGCATTGAGTCTGACTTCATTATTGACCAATACTGCTTGGGCAAATCTCAAGCTTTCGATCCCGTAATTGACCATCATCTTGAGGTTATTGACATGGATGACCTGATCCCAAAGGTAGGGCACCAAAGACAGCGTCAGGTAGCCATGGGCAATTGTATCTCCAAAAGCTCCTTCTTTTTTTGCACGTTCGGGATCAGTATGGATCCACTGATGGTCAATGGTGGCGACAGCAAACTGATTGATCTGTTCTTGGGTAATTTGATGATAGTCAGAGACTCCAAGATCCTGACCTATATACTTTTCGAAATCTTCAAAGCTCCCAATCGTGATTTTGCTCATATAAGCTGATGTTTTTTAAAATTTAAAGGTAAAAAAATTTCTCAGGTGGTGGAAGCCGGTTGCAGAAAACAGGAAAAAGGAAGTTTGTGATGCTTTACATGAGTATTATTATTTAATCTCCTCTGCTCTTCCCTTTATCCTGATCTCAAATACTTTATGGAGATCCTTACCACCAAACTCAAAGAGCCTGTGGTCCTCAAAAAAACAGCGAATCCTTAAGGCCCGTCAGGTGTTTTAAAATGCGCAATAATTCTTCTTTCTTTGCGAAACAATCCACAAAAAATGAGCGGTACTTCCACTCCCAAATACATCCACGGCTATCAGGAAGAAGAGCAGGAAAGGCTTAGGGAACAGGCTTTGGTGATCGAGAGACCCATTTATGATTTTATTGATTTTTCGGAGGTTAAGGAACTGCTTGAAATCGGCAGCGGCGTGGGTGCACAGACCGAAATCCTCCTGAAGAGATTTCCCCATCTTTCTATCACCAGTGTGGAATACGAATCCCGTCAGATAGCCAAAGCCAAGGAAAACATGGCCAAGGCAGGTTTTGGGGAAGATCAAGTGAGGTTCATCCATCAGGATGCCAAAAACCTAAAACTCAACAGAAAATACGATGGGGCTTTTATCTGTTGGGTTTTGGAACACATTCCTAATCCTATTGAAGTGCTTGTCAGGATGAAACCGTTTCTGAAGCCCGGAGCAATGGTTTCAATCACGGAGGTTTTCAACGCAACTTTCTACACCTATCCGATAATGCCCGCCATTATGGATTATTGGAAAATATACAATGAGTACCAAGTCCACATTGGAGGCGATCCACAGGTAGGGGCAAAACTTGGTGATTTGTTGTCCGAATCAGGATACCGTGACATCAGCCTCAGGAGTGGGGGATTTCATCTTGACAGCCGTCATCCCGAAGAAAGAAGTACGGTATTTTCTTATTGGAAAAATCTGATGAACAGTGGCGCTCCCGCCTTGTTATTAGAGGGATTGGTCACTGAGAAGCAAATAGAGGAAATGCTTTCCGCCATGGAAGAACTTCAGAATATGCCAAATTCAGTTTTTTATTATAGATTTATCCAAGCCACCGCTTTTGTATAAACCACATGAAATTCATCAAGAAAATCTTCCGATTCATTTTTAAAATCGCCCTTTGGTTCTTCATTATATCCATTGGCCTAACCCTTATTTATAGATTTATCCCTGTTCCGGTGACACCATTGATGGTGATCCGACTTTGGGAACAGGCTTGGGACGAAAAGAAAGATGTCAGGTTATACAAAGATTGGGTATCTATTGACAATATTTCCAAACACATGCCCCAAGCGGTCTATGCTGCTGAAGACCAAAAATTCTTGGAGCACAACGGTTTTGACTGGAAGGCAATGGAAGAAGCCTGGGAGAAAAACAAAAAAGGAAAGCGCATCAAAGGTGCCAGCACCATCAGTCAGCAAACCGCCAAAAACGTCTTCCTTTGGCCATCTAGAAACCTAGTCAGAAAAGGACTGGAAGCTTATTTTACATTTTTGATAGAAACTATCTGGACCAAAGAACGGATCATGGAAGTTTATCTCAATGTCATCGAAATGGGTCCGGGGATTTATGGCATCGAAGCGGCCTCACAGACTTTTTATAACAGGCCGGCATCCAAACTCACCCGTCAGCAGGCGGCCATGATTGCGGCTGTATTGCCCAATCCAATCCGTTGGTCACCGGCAAAACCAACAGGCTATATCCGCGGCCGACAATCCTGGATTTTGCGACAGATGAATAACCTTGCGCCGATAGGGTTTGGGAGTTGAGAAATCGATTTTTGTTTTGAATTTTTGAAAACTGAGTTCCTTTAGGAAATAAAGGACTAGGTTGTTATTTTTATTTAAGCTGAGTCTAATTGTAGAATTTCAAAATAGCTTGATTTGATCACCCGAAATAAATCTTATTTGATATGGCAAAAAACAGAATACTCAAGGTTGAAAAGCTAGATATCGTTTTGGTTTCCCAAAATGATTCAGATTATATCTCTTTAACTGACATGGCTAGATATAGAGATGCTGAGAGAACAAATTACATTATTCAAAACTGGTTGCGAACAAGAAGTGCAATTGAGTTTTGCGGATTGTGGGAACAGTTAAACAATCCTAATTTTAAACGCATCGAATTCGATGCGTTTAAAAATGAATCCGGGGCAAACGGTTTTTCTCTAACACCTCAGAAATGGATCGAATCCACTAATGCTGTTGGAATTATTTCTAAATCAGGTAGGTATGGGGGGACATTTGCTCACCGGGATATAGCTTTTGAATTTGCATCTTGGATTAGTGCAGAGTTTAAGCTGTATTTGATTACAGAATTTCAAAGGTTGAAAGCCGATGAAAACAATAGGTTAAAATTAGAATGGAATCTGCAGCGAACCTTGGCAAAGGTCAACTATCACATTCATACAGATGCGATCAAAGAAAATTTAATCCCCAAAGAGTTGAGTAAAACCCAAATCAGCCATATATATGCCAAGCCAATGAGGCTGATTTGTTGAATGTGGCAATGTTCGGTATAACAGCTAGGCAATGGCGCGATGCCAATCCAAATACAGTTGGAAATATCAGAGACCTTGCATCTTTGGAGCAACTTGTAGTCCTGAGCAATCTTGAAAGTATCAATGCAGTATTGATCCATCAGGGATTACCACAATCAGATAGATTGGTACAATTAAACAAAATCGCTATCACACAAATGAATTCATTGGTAGGAAACAAAAGTTTGAAAAAATTAGAATAGGTAATCACTTTCCTGACTTCAGGAAGATGGTATCACATCAACTTCAACACTTCCTCAATATATTCCCTGCTATTTGAAAGCCTCGGGACTTTGTTTTGTCCGCCCAATTTGCCTTTAGATTTCAGCCATTTTTCGAAAACACCCTCATGGACAAAATGGATCTTTGGTGCTGTCAGGGCTAGGTCTTTGTACCTCTTTGCATCGTAATCTGAATTGACTTCTCTTAAGGTTGAATCAAGGATCTCGGTAAATTTATCCTGATTGCCCGGCATTGACTTGAACTCTATGATCCACTCATGGGCACCTTTGCTTCCGGAATCCCCAAAGTATATAGGCGCTGCCGTGTAATTGGTAATGGTAGCATTGGTCGCTTCTGCTGCTGCTTGAATGGCCTTATCGGCATTTTCTACGATTACTTCTTCACCAAATGCATTGATAAAGTGCTTGGTCCTGCCGGAGATTTTGATGCGGTATGGCGAGGTATTGGTAAACTTAACCGTATCACCGATGGCATATCTCCAGAGACCACCATTGGTAGTGATTACCATCGCATAGTTTTTACCTACTTCTACCGCTGAAAGCGGCAATACCTTTGGCGATGCTTTGGACATTTCTTCCATTGGAATAAATTCATAAAAAATCCCATAATCCAACATCAACAAAAGTTCTTCAGACTCTTTTTGGTCCTGAATTCCAAAAAAACCTTCTGAGGCATTGTAAATTTCCAAATACCGCATTTTGGAAGACGGGATCAATTCCCGGAATAGTTTGCGGTAAGGACCAAATGCAACTGCACCGTGAAAAAACACTTCAAGATTGGGCCAGACATCAAGGATGTTTTTGGCGTTTTTGAGTTCCAGGATTTTCTGGATCAGGACGATGGTCCAAGTCGGTACCCCGGCGATGCTGACTACGTTTTCATCCATCACCTCATTTGCCATCCGCTCGATTTTGGATTCCCATTCACCCATCAGTGCCACATCCAGACTCGGGGTTCTTGCAAACTGAACCCAAAGGGGAAGATTGTGCATGATGACCGCAGAAATGTCCCCAACCTGGCTTTCACTTTCTCCATTGAATGGATTTTTGGAAAGACTTCCCCCGATACTCAGGCTTTTGCCTGTAAATAGCTTGCTGTCCGGGTAGTTGCTTACGTATAGAGAGAGCATGTCTTTTCCCCCTTTGAAATGGCAATCTTCCAAGGACTCTTCTGAAACAGGAATATACTTGCTCCTGCTCGAGGTAGTGCCTGAAGATTTTGAAAACCAGACGATATCCGAAGGCCAAAGGACGTTTTGGGTTCCTTTCATCGTCTTCTCAATATAGGGCGTTATCTCTTCGTAGCTATGGATCGGAACTTGTTTTGCAAAATCCCTGTAGGAATTGATTTTTGAAAATTTATACTTTTTACCAAATTCTGTGTCTTCTGCTTTTTCGATAAGTTCAACCAAAAGTTTATCCTGAACTTCGATGGGATTGGATTTAAAATTTTCGATCTGACCTATCCTGTTCTTAAAAATCCAGGTCATAAAAGTATTGACGACTTCCATCAGTGAAAAACTTTGCGTTTGAGTACAAATTGTTGTCCTAAATATACCCTTCTGACCTGCTCATCTGCTGCCAATTCTTCAGCAGTTCCGGCCTTCAGCAGTTTTCCTTCAAACATCAGGTAAGCCCTGTCTGTGATGGAAAGGGTCTCGTTGACATTGTGGTCTGTGATCAAAATTCCGATATTTTTGGTCTTCAGCTTGGCGACGATGCCTTGGATTTCCTCCACGGCTATCGGATCCACGCCTGCAAATGGCTCATCCAACAACACAAATTTTGGATCCACAGCAAGAGCACGGGCAATCTCTGTCCGCCTTCTTTCGCCTCCCGAAAGTACCATGCCCAGATTTTTTCGCACATGGGTCAGGCTGAATTCCTCCAAAAGCGTTTCTGTTTTCTCTTTTCTTTCCGCTTTGGTTTTGTTGGTCATTTCGAGTACCGCCATGATGTTTTCCTCCACTGACAATTTCCGGAAAACCGATGCCTCCTGTGCCAAGTAGCCGATTCCCAATTTTGCCCTCTTGTACATGGGAAGTTTGGTGATGTTTTGGTCTTCCAAAAAGATCTCTCCTTCATTTGGTTGGATCAAGCCAACAATCATATAAAAAGAGGTGGTCTTGCCCGCTCCATTTGGTCCAAGCAAACCCACGATTTCTCCCTGATGTACCTCCACGGAAATATTATTGACCACCCTCCGGCCTTTGTAGATTTTAACAAGGTTGTCTGCCCTCAGCTTCATCATCAATCAAATTTTATGTCTTTCACGTACAGTTGCAAGCTACTGTTGTTCCTAAAAGTATTCTCCCGGATTTCAAAAGCCAAATCAAAACGCATTTTTCGGTTCAGCATCTTGTAAATGATCTCATCCGGATAAATGGTTTTGTCAGCCATTCCAAAAGCAATACAAACTGGTTTGGTCTCCTGACCATCCTGCACCACATTGAACCTCAGGTGTTTGTCCTTCAATACACGCACATCTTCGGCATATACTTGGTTTATACAAAATATCGGTTCAGGATTGCCCGGGCCGAAAGGTGCCATCTGTTTCAAAATATTGAAAAACCTGTAATTGATCTGATCCAACAGGATCTCATCATCCACCTCAAGGACAGGTTTCATATGGATTTCATTGATCCTTGCACTGACTACAGCTTCAAATTTATCCTGAAAAGCAGGAACATTGCCCACCGAAAGGGTCAGTCCAGCAGCATACTTGTGCCCTCCAAACTGCTCCAAGAGGTCGCTGCATTCGCTGATGGCTTCGTAGATATCAAAGTCAAAAACCGATCGCGCACTTCCGGTGGCTTTGTTGTTGGACTCGGTGAGGATGATAGTAGGACGGTAATATTTCTCTATACACCTTGATGCAACAATTCCGATTACACCTTTGTGCCAATCTTCTTTGAATAGCACCGTGGTCTTCCTGTGACTGATTTCCTCCATCCCCTGAATCATGCTAAGTGCCTCCTTGGTGATGTTTTCATCAAAGTTTTTGCGGGCAGCATTTACGGTGTCCACGATTTCGGCTCTCGCAAGGGAGTCCTCCAGATCATCAGAGATCAAAAGTTCGACAGATGCTTTGGCATGTTCCAACCTCCCGGAGGCATTGATTCTCGGTCCGATTTTGAATACAATATCTGAAATTTCTATTTCCTTTTCTATTTTGCTCCTCAGGATCAGGGCTTTCAGTCCTGGTCTTGGATTGTTGTTGATCCTCTCGATACCATAAAAGGTCAGAATTCGGTTCTCTCCCGTAATTGGCACTATATCGGCGGCGATGCTTACGGCTAGAAGGTCAAGATATGCCATCACCTTTGCCGGATCGTCTTTTCTGTAAGCAGAAAATGCCTGTATCAATTTAAATCCTACCCCACATCCACTCAATTCCTTGTAAGGGTATTCGCAGTCATTTCTCTTCGGATCCAAAATAGCCACCGCAGGTGGCAGAATATCTCCAGGTGTATGGTGGTCACAAATGATAAAATCGACTCCAAGCTCTTTGGCCAAAGCTACCTTTTCTATGGCTTTGATCCCGCAATCCAAGGAAACGACCAAACTGAAATTGTTCTCAGCTGCAAACCGTACACCTTTCTCGGAAATGCCATATCCCTCTTTGTACCTGTCAGGAATATAAAAACTGACATGGGAATAAAATTGCTTCAAAAACCCATAAAACATGGCCACGGAGGTGGTCCCATCGACATCATAATCTCCGTAAACCAGTATTTTTTCCTCTTTTTGGATAGCCAATGCCAATCTCTCCACAGCCTTGTCCATGTCCTTCATCAGATAAGGATCATGTAACTTATCCGGATCCGGTCTAAAAAAATCTTTCGCTTTCTGAAAAGTATCCACCCCCCTGTTGACAAGCATATTTGCCAAAGTCTGGTTGAGGTTGATTTCTTTTCCCAGAGATTCGACGGCTTTAGGATCTGCTTTTTCCCTGATTATCCATTTATACTCCATTTGGCTAAATTACTAAAGTGTTTGCCTTTATTACCTTTGCTTTATCCAAATATTTAGGAAATAAATATCTAGAAGCCTGAAAAATCAAAAAGCCCAATTCCTGAGGAGGAATTGGGCTTCAAAAATAAATATTTTAATCAATTCATTGCTACCAATTTGACATCCAAGGTGACATCGTCATAGATCAGCTTGTCAGCCAAGTCTTCAAAATAACTACCTGAACGGTATTTGATATCGTATTTGGTTCTGTCAAAAGTGATGGTGCCTGTCGCGGTGATTTTATTGCCTGCGACCTCTACTTTAGCGGGAAAAGTGACAGGAGCGGTGATGCCTTTGATAGTCAGGTCTCCCGTGATTTCGTAATCTTTGCCGTTGGAAGATTTAGCCTGCTTGATAACAAATTTTGATTTATTGAATTTCTCCACTGAGAAAAAGTCATCAGACTTCAAATGGTCAGTCAACTTTTTGTTGGAGCCTGCATCGGTGATGTCTTCAACAGTCAGTGCAGTCATGTTCATTTCGAAGGAACCGCCGGTGATTTTTCCATTGGCATAATCAAGTTTGGCATCAGAAAATGGCACTTTGCCATAATGCTCTCCGGTTACTTTCTTCGCTTTCCAAGTAAGGGTACTTTCCGAAATGTTTACTGTAGTCGGCACAGGGCTATCCACAAAAGTGAGCACTGAAGTCAACAAAATAATTAATGAGGCAAGGATTTTCATAATGTGTAATTGTTTTGGTTTGGAGTAAATATAAAAGAGAGGTTTTTTGAACCTCTCTTTTAGACTCATTTGAAAGCAAAAAGTTTAATTATTGATAATTTTTTATTTCTAAGTTCATTCGATAATCACAGCGGGAAGATTCTGCGCCTTGAATTTTTCATTGTATTGCCAAATATCATTTTTAATTAGGAGTTTCAAATCCGATTTATATCCTGCCCATTCTTCATCCAAATCAGCCAAGCGTTGCTTAGAACCAGCCGTCAATCTTGGGTCATGCACATCGACGGTACTCCTTAAGTCAAAGTATTGGGCATTTAATTGACTTGGGAAATTGATAACATCCTGGAAATTTCCCTGACGGGTTTCTACGAGTTTTGCTTCCCAATCAACCAATTTTTGGATCAAATCCTCTCCGGCCTGATAGAGTTCTTTGGCATCTTCTTTTTCTTTTAACAAAGAATTATGATGCTCTAGCTGACTTTTGACTTTCCTCATGTCATTCACGGATTGGTGGATATCGGTTACGGATAAAGCTGCATTTTCAAGCAATTCCTGTTGATCTTTCCAATGTTGAGAGCTGATGTTTTTGAGATTTGGATCCTGAACTACCTCTATTTCGGTTTCGGATATGGCCCCGTTATAACTTAGCCTTGCTTTGTATTTTCCCGGAGCTACGCGGTGGCCGCTATAATCACCATAGACAAAGGCATTGGGTATGTCCAATAAAGTTTCACCTCTAAAATTCCATGCAAATCTGTTCAATCCTTTTTTGGAAGGGATCACTTGTTCGGGTGAAGGCCCGCCGGAGAAAGGTTTGAAACTCTCATCCTTTATCGAAGAATAAGACCGGATGACCTTGCCCGACCCGTCCATGATTTCAAGTGTCACTTCCATTGAATCCACTTTTTCGGGCAAATAGTAATCCAAGATCACGCCCGAAACAGGATTTTCACCGATTCCCGGAGGAAGATCCATCCAAGAAGGAATGTATCCTTCATATTTGTAGGTTGGCTTTGGGGAATAAATTTTCAAGCTTGAGAAATTACCTTTTGACTGCTGCAGGGCACTCAAGTCATCCAAAATCCAAAAAGCCCTTCCTGCTGTGGAAACAACCATGTCATTCTCAGCAAAAGCGATGTCTGTAACCGGAACTACAGGAAGATTCAATTGAAGTTTTTGCCAATTTGACCCGCCATTGAAAGAAACATAAAAACCCCTCTCCGCCCCTCCATATAAAAGGTCCTTCACTTTTCGGTCTTCTCTGATCACTTTGATAAAATCATCCTTGTCAACTCCTGCATCTATTTTGGACCAGGTTTTTCCATAGTCAATGGTTTTGAAAGACATATTGGAAAAATCGTTGAACTTGTAGCGCGTGGCGGCCACAAATGCCGTTCCTTTTTCATGAGGAGATACTTCTATAGATTGGATTAGACTTTCGGGTAGTCCCGCAGGGGTAATGTTTTCCCAGGTTTTTCCACCGTCCTTGGTGATATAAACCAGACCACAATCACTTCCAGTATAGATCACCCCTTTTTCATGGATGGATTCTATGACATAGCTTAGGGTGTTGTAGTTTTCGCCACCCGCGCCTTCATTGGTGATCGGTGCGCCACCCGGTCCCTGTTTAGATTCCTCATTTCTGGTAAGGTCAGGGCTGATTTCTTCCCATGATAGGCCTCCGTCAGTAGTTTTGAAAAGAATATTTCCACCATGATAGATGGTGTTGTAATCATGCGGAGAAGCTATTACAGGCGCATTCCAATTGAAACGATACCTCATATCCTTGGCATCATAGGCCAAAATATTGGCGGGATATTGACGGATATCTTTGCTGTGGCCGTTTTGGGTATTGAGGACATCTATCAAACCCTGATAACATCCCCCATAAAGCATGACAGGATTCTTGGGGTCAAAAGCAATAAAAGCCGATTCGCAACCCGGACCGATAAACCAATCCTTATCTGTCAATCCGATGTAATTGTTCCTGCTCGCAATAACCAGGGAAGTATTGTCCTGCTGTCCGGCATAAACCTTATAAGGAAAACCCGCATCAACATTCACCCTGTAAAATTGGGCGGAAGGCTGATTGTCCTGAGTGGACCAACTTTTGGCACCATCATAAGTAATCTCAGCACCACCATCATCTCCCAAAATCATGTTCGCTGGATTTTTGGGATTGATCCAAAGGTCATGCGTGTCAATATGCCTCACAGGCACTACGGAGAAATTTTTTCCACCATCTATGGATTTGGTCAAAGGGGAGTTGAGTACATAAACCACATCGGCATTTACCGGGTCAGCCGCCACTTCCATATAATACCAAGACCTTGAAGTCAACAATTGGTTGTTGGTCATGTGTGTCCAAGTCTCTCCTCCATTATCCGAGCGATAGACTCCGGCTACTGATTTCTCAGCTTCCACTATGGCAAAAACCCTATCTGAATTGGCCCTTGAGACACTGACACCGATTTTACCCATTTCCGTCGGAAGGCCAGTATTGATTTTTGCCCAAGTATCTCCACCATCTACAGATTTCCAGATGCTACATCCTGCACCGCCACTTTGTACCTGCCACGGCAATCTGCGGTATTCCCATGTAGCGGCATATAAAATCCTCGGATTATTGAAATCCATACTCAAGGATGAAGCTCCCGTATTTTGATCCACATACAATACCTTGGTCCAGGTATTTCCCCCATCTGTACTTTTATAGATCCCTCTTTCCTCACTCGGTCCATGTGCCGCACCCTGAGAAGCTACAAAAACAATATCAGGATTATGGGGATGGATGATGACATCTGAAATATGCCGGGTCTTTTCCAAACCCATGTTTTTCCATGTTTTACCGCCATCTGTAGACTTGTATATGCCATCTCCAAAAGAGGTCATCACTCCACGGATAGCGTGCTCGCCCATGCCAACATAGATCACATTTGGATCGGATTCACTGACAGCGATATCTCCCACAGTACCGGTCTTGAAAAAACCATCTGAAATGTTGTGCCAGGAAATTCCTGCATTATCGGTTTTCCAAAGTCCGCCACCTGTGTAGCCTACAAAAAATACCTGATCATTGTTAGGAACGCCTGAAACGGCATTAGACCTGCCTCCTCTAAAAGGCCCAATGTTCCTCCATTTGAGTCCTTGATACAATTCCGCATCAAATGCCGGGGCAGGCGGAGGAGTGGATTTTCCTCTTTGGGAAAAAGAAGGAAAAGACATGAGCAGCATCATGCCAAATAATATTAGTTTTTTCATTCTATGGTCTGGTTGATTGGTGTTTTTGAATTTGGTGAAAAAAATTTAGAAAATATAATGAAGAGATTGAATCCAAGAATATTTGAGATGCTAGACCTTCCTAAAACTATACAGATACGGTGCTTTGTGGCTTTTGCCGGTGTATAATTTTTCATGTCTTTCAAGGATATCTAGCCCTAGCATTTTTCTCTGAAAGGTGGTTCTTCGGAGTTTTTGGCCAAAAATAGCTTCATAAACCTGCTGCAGCTCATTCATCGTAAATCTCTCCGGAAGCAGATTTCCTCCGATAAGTTTCCGTTCCAAATTTTCCTTTAAAGTTTGCAGGGCTTTCTTTACGATCGCATTGTGGTCCAAAATCAGGTTTGGCAGGTTTTCGATTTCATACCATGCAATAGAATCCGACAATTCATCCGGGGTCAAGATTACTTTTTCAAAGTCAATCAAGGCAAAATAGGAGACCGAAATAAACCTGTCCAACATCCAATGGTCCGAATCCAAATGAAAACCATTGGCTGCCAAAATTGTCTGCATCACCTCAGGCCGGAACCTTGCCATATTTCCAAAAGTGTAAAACTGCTCCAGGTAGATATTGTCCAAACCTGTCCTTTCTTTCAATCCACGTTTGGCCGCTTCATCGAGGTCTTCATTCTTCCCGACAAAACCTCCGGGCAAAGCAAGCCAACCGGTATCATGGTATTCCATCAGCAGGATTTTCAGCTTTCCTTTTGAGAAACCAAAAACAACCGAATCAAATGCGATATGGGGTAAAAAACCCTGCGTTTCGAGAACTGTCATACTTGGGGGCTGATGAATAATCCTTCAAGTAAATAGGAAAAATGTTAACAAACAATTATTATTGTCTCATTATGAGACAATAGATTTAAATCGATATGAAAAATAGCTTACTCACTCTTGTTTTCTTCCTTATGGGTTCATATGCATTGTTGGCCCAAGGAAAAGACGCATTTCCTGTACAAACAACGATCAAAAACGGCACCATTGAAGGGGATTACAATACCAAAACCGGAATTCAAACCTACTTCGGAGTTCCCTTTGCAAAACCTCCTGTTGGAGATTTGAGATGGAAAGCACCACAACCGATGGACAATTGGTCTGGTATAAAAGTGACAAAAGAGTTCGGCCCACGACCCATGCAAAAGCTCGTTTGGGGAGACATGAATTCTAGGTCCAACGGAGTCAGTGAAGATTGTCTTTACCTGAATCTGTGGACTCCTACAACAAGATCAAGTAAGGATTTACCTGTATTGGTCTATTTCTTCGGAGGTGGATTTGTGACGGGAGACGGTTCAGAACCGAGATATGACGGTGAAAGTATGGCCAAAAAAGGGGTTGTCGTCGTGACTGTCAATTATAGACTCAACATCTTTGGCTTCCTTGCCCATCCAGAACTGAGTGCTGAGGCACCGTACAAAGCATCTGGAAATTATGCTTTGTTGGATCAGGCAATGGCCCTGAAATGGGTCAATGAAAACATTGCTGCTTTTGGCGGAGACCCCAAGAAAGTTACCATTGCCGGCGAATCAGCAGGTTCGATTGCTGTCAGTTACCAAATGGCTTCCCCATTGTCTAGAAATCTGATAGCAGGAGCAATCGGAGAAAGTGGGTCAGGTGTTTCAGCTTTGGCCCCGACCACTTTGGCAGAAGCTGAAAAAATAGGAGTGGAATTTCTACAGAAATTCGGCGTCAAAAGCATTGCCGAAATGAGAAAACTCCCTGCCCGAGACATCTATGAGATGTATAAGGATTCACCAGGACTTAAATTCCCGGTTGTCCTCGATGGCCATGTGCTTCCAAAAAGTTTGGTAGAAATCTTCAATGCACGTGAGCAAGCACCGGTTCCATTGCTTTTGGGTTGGAATACACAGGAATATCCTGCTACTGCTTTCATGCAGGGATTGCCATATACCAAAGAAAATTTCATCACGAAGGTAAAGCAGGCTTATCCCAATGATTTTGAGGAAGTGTTGAAGCTGTATCCGCATGAGACAGAAGAGCAGGTGGCTTACTCTGCTATGGATTTGGCTGGTGACAGGTTTATTTCTTATAGTACTTGGAAGTGGTTTGACCTTCACCGCAGCAACTCCGACCAACCTGTCTACAGATATTTGTATGCCAAGTTGAGACCGCCTTTGGTGGATGAAACTTTGGAAACCGGATTGGCCGGAGGAACTTCCAAAAGAGCAAGCAATACTCCTCCAAGACCAAAAGACCTTGGCGCTCCACATGCCGCCGAAATCGAGTATGCGATGGGAAATCTTGACCGCATCAAAGAATTTGCCTGGACAGAAGATGATTACAAAACCTCTGAAACCATGTTGGAATTCTTCACAAATTTTGTGAAAACCGGTAATCCAAATGGAGAAGGCCTTCCCGAATGGCCCAAGGCATTGCCAAAGGATGACAATCCTCCTGTGATGGTGATCAATACAGAATCCAAAACTATCAAGGCCGCCAATGATGCAAGGTACCGGTTCCATGACAGGTTCTTCAAGAACAACAAATAACTTCGCTCCCTATTAAACCATAGCCCCTTCTGATAATTTCAGAAGGGGATTTTTTTTGCGCCCACTATGATTTTTTGAATGATTATATAAAACCTTCCAGGAATGATTTTTAGATAAAAATTTTAATTAGATCAAGACAGCCTTACAATACAGCCAACCCCGCAGCTGCCACGATGCCATCTTGAACAGAGGTCACTCCTGAAACCCCGATTGCCCCGATTACTACTCCATCCTTTATGATGGGAACTCCTCCCTCCGAAGCAAAAACATTCGGCATGGATAAAGGACGGTTATTTCCCTGTGTGACCTGATCTTCAAAAACCTTAGATGCTCTTTTGTAAAAAACAGCGGTTTTGGCTTTGGTCTGTGCCAGGTCAATGCTCCCCAACTGAACCCCATCCATCCTTCTCAGCGTAATCAGATGTCCGCCATCATCCAAAATCGCAATCACCACATTCCAGTTTTCCTGTTTGGCTTTGGCTTCGGCTGCGTCAGCCATCCGCTTGGCGTCTTCTAAAGTAAGTACTGGTTTATGTGTTCCTTGGGCAAAAGCAAAAACCGGAAGGAGGAATAAAACGGTTAGTAAGAGCATTTTCATAGTATTTTGGATTTGGTGGAAAATCGGATTCCCTTCTAATTTAATGATTTTTTTGAACGATAGTCCAAAAATGGCTAAATTGAAGATGTTAAGATCTTACTCATCAAAGATTAACCATAAACCTATTAAATATGAAAAACTTCAACAGGAGGGATACCCTCAAAACTCTAACACTTGTCACAGGAGCCAGCCTACTCTCTCCACTTAATCTTATAGCATCATGCAATCCTTTGAGAAAAGATAAACTTGGGGTCGCCTTGGTGGGATTGGGTTACTATAGCACCGACTTACTTGCGCCCGGACTCCAGATTACCAAGCACTGCCACCTAGCCGGAATCGTTACTGGGACTCCCGCTAAAGCAGAAACCTGGAAAGCCAAATACAACATTCCTGACAAAAACATATACAACTATGAAAACATGTCGGGCATTGCCAATAATCCTGATATCGATGTGATCTATATTGTCCTTCCACCTTCGATGCACATGGAATATGTGGTCAAGGCTGCAGCCACGGGCAAACATGTGTGGTGTGAAAAACCCATGGCCATGACCGTACAGGAATGTCAGACCATGATTGATGCATGCAAGAAAAACAAAGTGAGTCTGTCGATCGGCTATCGTTGTCAGCACGAACCAAACACC
This sequence comes from Cognataquiflexum rubidum, assembly GCF_022538115.1. Classification (GTDB taxonomy): domain Bacteria; phylum Bacteroidota; class Bacteroidia; order Cytophagales; family Cyclobacteriaceae; genus Cognataquiflexum; species Cognataquiflexum rubidum. The sequence continues at coordinate 29,957 of NZ_JAKZAL010000005.1, forward strand.
CTTGCTTACCAAAAAATAGTCAAGGAAAGTCAGCTCGGAAAAGTTCTCCAGGTGGATTGTGCAGCAGGTTATAGAGAAGGACGGACAGACCATTGGAAGCAAAAACGTGAAATGGGTGGAGGTGTGATCTATGACATGGGAGTATATGCCATTCAGGGAGCAAGATTGGGCAGCGGGATGGAACCTATTGCCGTCAACGCTGCGAAAGTATGGACCGAAAGGCCTGAAATCTACAAGGATGGATTGGGTGAAATCGTGGAGGCCCAACTGGAATTTCCCGGTGGCGTGATCGGCAATATCAAAACTTCCTTTGCTGAAAACACCAACTTCCTCAACATCAAATGTGAAAAAGGCTTGATTGAAATGGCGCCGTTTTCAGCCTATTCAGGCAATAAAGGAAAAAGTCCGTTGGGTGAAATCAACTTCCCTTACCAGGTGCCTTGGCAACAAGCTAACCAAATGGACATGGATTCCTTGGCCATCATGGGTGGCAAGCCAATGCCTGTTCCGGGTGAAGAAGGATTGAGAGATATCCGCATCGTCAATGCCATCCTCGAATCTGCAAAAACGGTGAAAAAGGTAATGATTTAATTGTTTTCACGCAGATCGACGCAGACAATTCCAGTGAGACTTCTTCACTATTGATTCTCTACCATTTTTTCTGCGAAGGTCTGCGAAATCTGTGGGAAATATTGAAATAATTTTGATCTATTAATTCTGTCTTTGAAATCACAGGTGGATTTACAGAAAAATGTTATTTTTAGTCATGCATGAAAACGAAATTTCTTATTTAGTAAGAGGGGCGATTTTTCAAGTGTTTAAAAAACTTGGGCCGGGACTTTTGGAATCTATCTATGAATTGGCCTTGGAATATGAGCTAAGAAAAAAAGGTCTTAAAGTGGAGCGGCAAGTCTTTTTACCAATACTTTATGATGAAGAATTGCTTGGCCAATATCGACTTGACCTATTGGTTGAAGATAAAGTTATAATTGAAGTAAAATCTGTTTTTGAGTTATCAGCAATCCATCACAAGCAGTTGCTTACTTATTTGAAACTAAGCCAAAAAAAATTGGGAATCTTGGTGAACTTTAATGAGGCTGAAATCGAAAATGGAATCTTTAGAAAAGTCATGGATCTTTAATTTCTTAATCATACAGTTCACTCATTTTTCTGCGAAGGTCTGCGAAATCTGCGGGAGAAAATTAAAAAACCCTACGTTTCACGCGGATTGAATTAGATAGTTGTTTTGGAATTTTACGTGAATTTTGTTTCCTCCATTTTTTCTGCGAAATCTGCGGGAACAAAAAAACAGCCCGCAGATCACGCAGATCGACGCAGACAATTCCAGTGAGACTTCTTCACTATTGATTCTCTAACATTTTTTCTGCGAAAGTCTGCGCTATCTGTGGGAGAATTTTTCAAGATATCCTGCTCCAATTAATCGCGTGCTTCTTTTGGTTTTTGATCTGACGGAGGACCATGGCGTGATTGGGTAAACTCAGGTCGGGATCATCCTGCAACAGTAATTGGGCCGCATCTCTAGCCATCGTCAGAATTGGAGCATCCTTGCTCAGATCAGCGATCAGCAAATCCGCCAAGCCGCTTTGTTGTGTGCCCATCAAGTCTCCCGGTCCACGGAGCTTCAGGTCTACATCTGCTATCTCAAATCCATTGTTGGTTCTGACCATCGTTTCCAACCGGACGCGGCTGTCTTTTGACAATTCGTATTTGGTCATCAGAATGCAATAGGATTGGTCAGCGCCACGGCCAACGCGACCTCTTAACTGATGCAGTTGTGATAATCCGAAGCGCTCCGCATTCTCCACCACCATGACGGATGCATTGGGTACATTGACCCCGACTTCGATGACAGTGGTAGCCACCATGATTTTGGTTTCCCCCTTCACAAATCGCTGCATTTCGAAGTCTTTGTCGGCAGGCTTCATGTTACCATTTACTATGCTGACAGGATATTCGGGAAATGCCCTGCTGATGCTTTCAAATCCGTCCATCAGGTTTTTGAGATCCAATGTTTCGGATTCTTCAATCAAGGGATACACCACATAAATCTGTCTTCCCAATTGGATCTGCTTGCGCATAAATCCAAAAACCTTCAATCGATCCTTGTCATAGCGATGCACAGTCTGTATCGGCTTCCTCCCCGCAGGCATTTCATCAATCACTGAAATGTCCAGATCCCCATAAAGAGTCATGGCCAAAGTCCTCGGTATCGGGGTAGCTGTCATTACCAAGACATGAGGGATAAATTGCTCGTTTTTGGCCCAAAGCTTGGCCCGTTGAGCCACTCCAAACCGATGTTGCTCGTCCACAATCGCCAAGCCTAGATTTTTGAACTGTACTACATCCTCCAAGAGCGCATGTGTTCCTATGATGATATGCAGTTCCCCTGAAAGCAATGTTTCATGGATGACTTTACGGGCAGATTTTTTGGTAGATCCTGTAAGCAAAGCGATGTTCAAACCCATCAGGCCTGCATATTCTTTCAAGCCTTCATGGTGTTGGTTTGCCAAAATTTCTGTTGGCGCCATCAAGCAAGCCTGTGCCCCGGAGCTGATGGCAATCAGAATGCAGATAAATGCCACCATGGTTTTGCCACTTCCTACATCTCCCTGGATCAAACGGTTCATCTGCTTTCCGGATTTCATATCAGCAAAAGCTTCCCTGACAACCCTTTTCTGCGCCTCGGTCAGTTGGAACGGCAGGTTTTCTTTGTAGAATTTGGTCAAAAGGTCAGTCTGGTTCAAAATCTGACCCTTTGACTTTTCGGTTCTGGTAAGTTTCAACTTCAGTAACCTAAGCTGCACAAAGAAAAACTCTTCAAACTTCAGCCTGAACCTTGCCTTTTTGAGGATTTCAGGATTATCAGGAAAGTGAATCTTTTTGACGGCTTCTTTTTTGGAAATAAGGTTGAACCGCTGCAGGATATCCTCTGGCATGGTTTCTTGGATCTGGGGATAAGCCACCTGAACCAACCCTTCCATAATTTTGGAAATCCCTTTGGAGTCAAAAAATTTGGCCCTGAGTTTTTCAGTAGTCGGATAGACCGGTTGGAAAAAACTCTTTTCCTCCTGCACGGCTGTCACCGGTTCCATCTCGGGATGGGCGATGCTGAATTTCCTTCCGTATTTATTGGGCTTGCCAAAGAAGACAAAAGGAACACCAATGATAAGTTTTTTGATGACCCATTGGATTCCTTTGAACCAAGTGAGTTCCATTTCCCCGGTTTCGTCAAAGATATAGGCTACAAGTCTTTTTCTGTTCCCTTCCCCGATCGTCTCAATTGACCGGATTTTGGCTACAACCTGCACATGCTCCAGGTCCTCGTTGATGTCTTTTATCTTAAAAAACTGCGTCCTGTCCTCATAGCGAAAGGGATAATGTTGGATCAGTTCCCCATAGGTAAATATGGACAGTTCCTTATTGAAAAGGACTGCTTTTTGGGGACCTACTCCACGGAGGTAATCTATTTTGGTATCAAAAAAAGAGGACAAAGGCTTGCTAATGGTTATAGGCCCAAATTAAAGAGGAAGGAGGGGATAAGCTAATGGGAAATTATTTTTCATTATATCTTTGGGTTCTGACTATTTCAACTTCCTCAGTAATCTCTTCCAAAGTGGGCGGATTAGAAGCCGCTTTTTCCCGTAATCTTTTCAGGATATTTTCAAAATTGTCTTCTTCAGGCTTTAGGATCGAAATCAATTCAAGATCAGCAAGGTCCTGTAGCAATTTTTTTGCCTTGGGGTTAAGTATAGATATTTGAATAGTTTCCATATGAGAAATATAACGATTCTCTTTTCTAACATTTGATTTTAGTGAAGTAAAAATTCTATTCCTACTTTTCCTTTACTATATTCTCCATTCAGTAAAATTCCCTAAATTAATCCCTTTAAACCACAGCCCTCTATGAAACATATCTTCCTTTTTCTCCTCCTGACTTTTTCGATTTCTACCACCTTCGGACAAAAAAAATCCTCCACAGACAGATTCGCCGGCTTGGATGCCGAACTCGATAAATTGCTGAAAACTTGGCATGCAGCGGGTTTTGCGGTAGCGGTAGTTGAAAAAGATAAAATCGTCTATTCTAAAGGCTTTGGCTATCGGGATTATGAAAACAAAACTCCCGTCACTCCCAACACTAATTTTGCCATAGGGTCAAGCAGTAAGGCATTTACATCCGGTCTTCTTGGCATTTTGAAGGAAGAAGGCAAACTCACTTTTGAAGACAGCCCCATCAAGCATATCCCGGAATTGAGATTCAAAAATGCTGAAATGAACGAACTCATCACCATCCGTGACATCATGACTCACCGGACCGGTCTTCCGAGACATGACATCAGTTGGTATCTCTTTTCGAGCAATTCAAGGGACAGTCTCATGCAAAGGATAGTTTACCAGGAGCCTTTTGCCAAAGTGCGTGAAAGATGGTACTACAACAATTTTATGTTCCTTACCCAAGGAGTAATCGCCGAGCGCATTACCGGAAAAAGCTGGGAGGAAAATATAGACCAGCATTTCTTCCAACCCTTGGAAATGAAAACCTCGAGCACAGTAATCGATGGCCTCAAAAACGGAAAAGAAGCCTCTTTTGGCTACCAAGTCAAAAATGATTCTGTCATCAAAAAGATGGATTATTACGACATAGCGGCCATGGGTCCGGCAGGAAGCATCAACAGCAACGTCACCGAAATGTCAAATTGGGTCATGACCTGGATCAACGGCGGCAAATTCAAAGGCAAACAAATCCTTCCCGAATCTTATATCAAGGAAGCCATGAGTTCCCAAATGGTCATCAGTGGAGGCATTCCTGATAAGGAATTTCCCGACCAACATATCTCCAATTACGGCTTTGGCTGGTTTACTTCTTCCTACAAAGGACACTACCGGGTCGAGCATGGGGGCAATATTGATGGGTTTTCAGCCAATGTCAGTTTCTTCCCGACAGACAGTATCGGCATCATAGTTCTAGCCAATCAAAACGGCTCGGTCATCCCGAGTCTGGCTCGCAATATCATCAGCGACAGGGTGCTGAAAGAAATGAGGACCGATTGGAACAAAACCTACAAGGAACGCTCCGACAAAGCCAAAGCAGCTGAAAAAGAAGCATTGGCGACCAAAACCTCTTCTCAAAAAACAGGAACCAAACCTTCTCATCTTTTGGTAGAATATACCGGAGATTACTCAAATCCAGGATATGGTACTTTGGAGATTATTTTCAAAAACGATTCACTTTTTGCAAAGGCGGGAAAAAATAATATGTGGTTGAAGCACCACCATTATGACATTTTTTCTCCTTATCCGGTGGTGGAAGGCAAAGTGGATACTGTCGGCGGATTTGGGCTTCAGTTCAATTTCAGGACCAATGACAGCGGGGAGATTTCTTCTTTTGTATCCAAGTTAGAGCCTGCGGTAGACCACCTCGAATTCAAAAGGACTCCAAAAGGGGTCATCATGGACAAAGCTGAATTGGAAAAATATGTGGGTGATTACGAACTGCCGGGAATCGTTGCCAAGACCTATATCAAAGGTGAAAACACCCTGTACTTGCTTGTTCCCGGCCAACCTGAATACGAGCTCCTGCCACTGGAAAAGCACAAATTTGCCTTAAAAATCCTGGATGGCTTCAAACTGGAATTTGTAGAAGGAGAGTCAGGCAATATTGCTGAGGTATTGTTTGTCCAGCCCAATGGGACATTTAAGGCGAAGAGGAAGTGATGCAAAAATTATCGATGGTGGTGTGTTTATCCCGCTATTGTTTTATTAATATTTAGAGACTTCCCTCAAACGCATAAACCAAAAACCACCTGTTGCCGAGGAGTTCAAACCTGCGTTTGGATGAAAAGTTGGTGCCTTCGATCCAAAGCGTCTGTTCAAAGTATTTTTTCTTATGCTTTATTTTGGTCTTAAACTGCGTCGTGTCGACCTGATAAATCCTTGTCCGCATCAGTTCCCAATTGTCCGCAGTCCATGGGATTTCCTCCTTTCCAAATTGCCTCAATCCCTGCAGCGGAAATATGATTCTCGACATTTGGAAAGCCGAGTCTGAGTGAAAGCGCTCATAAAATATCGGGAAATCCTCGGGGGGAGTTCCCTGGATTTTGACCATGCCTTTGGGTTTGCCTTGGGCGAAGCTGTCCGAAAAGGCAAAAACTACATTGAAAAATACCAAGAAAGCCAAGACTTGCCTATAGTGATTTTTCATTTGAATTATGCTTTAAAAAGATCGAGGGTGACAACAATAACAAAGAAAAGACCGGTCAGAACTCGAATGGACACTTTTCTATTTTGTATGCAAATTCAAAAACAAAATTCACATTGTCAAGCCATTCCACTAAGATTCAATTCTTAACTAGGGTATTTGGGAGAAGATAGCTGTCAAAAAATATCAATCGTTCTTTTCCATTCTTGAAACCATAATTTTGTCAATCCGCTGTCCATCTTTATCGATCACTTCTACTACAAGGTCTGAAATGATGATTTTATCTCCAATTTCAGGAATTCTGATACTACGGTTCATCACCAGTCCCGCAACAGTAGAAAATTTTCCCTGATAAAATTCGTCTACATTTAGTTCAAAATACCTCAAAAAAGGAACTATTGGATATTGGCCATCGACAAGCCAGCTGTTTTCATTTCGCTGCAGGATTTGATATTCATCTTGGTCGATTTCGGTTGCATCGCCGATCAAAGCATCGAGGACATCATCCATAGTGACGATCCCAATGGTTGTACCATACTCATCAATTACTATCCCGTAGTGTATTTTTTCAACCTTGAACAATTCCAAGACTTTAAATGCAGAAGTGTCTTCGTTGATATAAACAGGTTTTTTTAGGTAGGTTGTAATATCAAAGGCCGCATCCGTTGTCGGGTAGAATAAGTCTTTCAATAAAACAATCCCCAAGATATCGTCAAGGTCATTGTTTTTGACCACAGGGTAAGCCGAATGTTTTTCTTGATTGATCTTTGCCTTGATTTCGTCCCAAGTGTCATTTGTATCTAGGTAAACGATATCACTGCTGTGGGTATAGAGGGAATTGACATTCCGGTCCCCAAGTTCAAATACCCGCTCTACGATGTCCTGCTCGATATCCTGAATCTCTCCCCCTTCGGCACTTTCCTTGATGATGGCTTTGATTTCTTCCTCAGAGACTTTGCTTTCGGTGGATTTTTTGACCCCAAAAATGGTAAGCAATAAGTCATTGGAACTTGTCAATATCCACACAAAAGGCGAAGTGATCATGGATAGGATTTTCATGGGCTTTGCCATAAACATGGCGATCGGCTCAGGGAAAGTCATTCCGAGTCGTTTTGGGAAAAGTTCACCCAATACTATTGACAAATAAGTGATAAAAACAACAATGATACCGACAGCCAAGTTTTTGGCGTACGGTTTAAGGATATCAAATTGTAACAAAAAATCTGTTACTTCTGTCGTGAGGTTTTCGCCGCTATACACCCCAAGTAATATCCCGATGAGCGTAATCCCGATCTGAACTGTGGAAAGGAATTTGCCCGGGTTTTCGGAGAGGTCCAAAGCGGCTTTGGCACCCGAACTTCCTTTTTTCTTGGCCGCTTCCAATTTGAATTTCCTCGATGAAACGAGGGAAAGTTCAGACATGGCAAAAACTCCATTCAACAAGACTAGCGCAATAATGATGATAATTTCCATTTTTTAATTTACAGATTGGATTAACCAGAAAAATCAGAGCGAATAATTATCCAAACATTATTTGCTTCCAAATCACAAAACTCAAAAACAAAATATTGAAAAGCTAATTGATTCTAACCTTATTGTTAAAACTTAAAAACCGGCACTTTTGAGCGCCGGTCCAAACATGATTCTATAATTAAGTTTACTTTCCGTAGATTTCTTCCAATGCCTGTGCCAACCGGATACCCGCAGCTGTCAATCTTTCCTCTACATGGTGGTAATGTTTGTAGATATATTCATAGCCAATGCGACCGTTTTCAGGAATATCATACATGTCAGGTCTCATTGCGGCAGCCTCTCTCAGCCAATCAGCAGGAGTCGCAGCTGTATACTTTTGGATCAAAACAGGGTTGATTCTTTTTTGTAATTCCGTTGCCATTTCTGAATAGCTCATTTTTTTTCCTTCGATCAGGTCGGAATCCCAAATCGCGTGGATGTTGGTCTCTTTGTTGAAAAAACTGACTTTGACATCATTGCCTCCGCGGTCGCCGGGCTTGCCTACATGGAAAGGTTGATGCAAATCGCCCACAATATGGATCAACATCCGCAATTGGTCCCTCTCTTCTTCGGCAGTAAGACCACCTTTTTTCAGGTTTTCTTTGATCCTCAAAAATGCTTCATAAGCGTCACCATTTTTCTCCTGTAAGGCCGGATCGTATTCCCCATCAGCAGTGGTGACCCAATGCCAGGTGTTGGTATAATCGTATTTTTTATCGGAACGGATATTGTCCATCCAGACTCCGACCCCTGAGATGGACTGCTGCTGAAGGATCTCCTCCACCTTTTTGATGGTCTTTGGCTTCATCTGCCATTCCGCAAGCTTTCCGATAACATAATGGCCGATGGGTCCCCAAGCAAATGATTGGGAAGTCAGGGTCAGGGAAATCAGCAATGTCAGGATTATTGATCTGGTACTTTTCATTTTTATTCTGAAATAAGGTTGAAATACAATAGATATACAGTGGAAATACTATGGAAATAAGGTTGAAATACTTTAGATATACAGTGGAAATACAATCGATATAAGGTTGAAATACTATAGATATACAGTGGAAATTTGTGGATATTGGATATTGATGGATATTAATTTCCAAAGTAGCCGTGATTGTGGACTACTATATCGCGAAGCATATATCTCTTGTATTTCGCGCAGCATATTTCAATTTTATTTCTATAAAATAATTAAAATCCTTAGTGGATATTTTATTTCTAACTATTTCGCGAAGCGTATTTCTACTTTATTTCTATAAAATAATCAAGATCCCAACTCATTGATGGCAATCCAAGCCATCAGGCCTGCGCCGATTTCCATGGCGTCTTCATCTATGTCAAAAGTGGGAGTATGGACACCGGAAACAATTCCTTTGGCTTCGTTTCTGGTTCCCAACCTGTAAAAGCAGCCGTCAATCTCTTGCGTGTAATAGGAGAAATCTTCTGCGGCCATCCAAACATCAAGGTCTATGACATTTTCTTTTCCAAGGTATTGGACAGCGGCTTCCTGTGCTCTGGCGGTAAGTGCCTCGGCATTTTTGAGAAAAGGATAACCCCTGCGTACCTCAAAATCCAATTCTCCACCCATTCCTTCCACGATCCCTTTGGCGATACTGACCATATGGTGATGGGCTTTCGACCGCCATTCTTCATTGAGGGTACGGAAGGTGCCCTGTATTTTCACTTCATTGGGAATAATATTGGTAGCACCCAAAGCCTCCACTCTACCAAATGAAAGTACAGACGGGATTTTTGGGGAAGCATTTCTACTGACTACTTGCTGCAAGGCGACAATCATGTGTGAGGCAATCAAAACCGGATCGACCAAAGTTTCCGGCATGGCGCCGTGTCCTCCTTTTCCTTTGACAGTGATGTAAAGTTCATCCGCACTTGCCATGTACATTCCTTTTCGGAAACCCACTTTTCCCACAGGAATCAGTGGCATCACGTGCTGTCCAATGATACCCGAAGGTCTTGGATTTTCGAGTACATTGTCTTTGATCATCAGGGAAGCTCCTCCGGGAATAAGTTCTTCACCGGGCTGAAAAATTAGTTTGACGGTTCCTTCAAACTGGTCCTTGATTTCATTCAGGATTTTGGCTGCGCCCAAAAGGGAAGCCGTGTGCACATCATGTCCACAGGCATGCATCACACCGGGATTGGTGGATTTGTAGGAGACATCGTTTTGCTCCAAAATGGGCAAAGCGTCCATATCCCCACGCAGGGCAATGACTTTTTTGGATGGGTTTTTTCCCTCGATAATTGCAAGGAGGCCGGTGCCTGCTTTTTCTTCAACTCGGATTATACCCAAACCAAGAAGCTGTTGCTTGACAAATGCAGCTGTATTGTATTCTTGAAAAGAAAGCTCAGGATGTGCATGTAAATGCCTCCTGTTGGCTATAAACTCTGATTTATAAGCAGCGGCTAACTCCTTAATTTTGTTGTTGACCATCCGTAACCGGTTCAGGAATGACATAACCTTCTCTCAAAAATCTGTCTTGGATGATTCTTGATGAAGGAAAATTTTCTTTCAATTGGTGGTAATAAGTAAGGGCTTCAATTCGGTTGACAAACTTTCCCACCTTGACAAGGTACCGCGGCTGTTGGTATTGCATGTCAGTTTTGAAATCCGGAAAATAAGTGAAAAGGTCATTTCTTGTCTTGAAAGCCAAATCCCTGTCCACCCCACTGTATACCAAAACCGTATATCCACTCCAATACATTTCTGCTTTATTGGCTTCCTTGAGATTATTAAGTGCGATTTCAAGGTCGTCATCAGCAGACAAAACTTTTTCACCGCCCTTTGGGGCAGTTTCTTCTTTTGCCGCCTGCTCCTCCAAGTCAGGGAAAATTATCCTAGACCCGCTCAAATCTTCCTGATAATTTTCAAATTCATTGGTTGGTGCCGATGTTTTCTTAATCAATGAGCAAGAACTCATCAAAATTACCGGAAATATCAAAATCAGGAGTGACCTTTTCATGATGCTTTTGTTAATGTTCTATGACCACACATTTGCCTGAGTTAACATCCTGCTCCACACTTTTGAACTTGACGTCTTTCATTACTTTCCCGTCCGGATATTGTACAGAAACCTTGTCATTTCTTCCATAAACTTTATCGGATTTTCTCGGAGCGACGATCTGTGGAGGGGCGGTTCTATTGGCAACAGCTGCTGCTGCCTGTCTCCCGCCTCCCGGATTTAGGCTGCTGCCTACTTCCTCTTTGGATGCTTTTACTTGGTTTTCTTCCCTTCTTGGAGCTTGTGCTGCCCTAACCTGATTTGGGTCTTGGGCAGGGAGATCTGCTTTCGCTATGAATGAAATGGTATCTTCATTGAGTTTGCCGACGAAGCGCTTGAACATTTCAAAAGCCTCAAATTTATAAATCAACAAAGGATCCTTTTGTTCATAAACCGCATTCTGTACAGATTGCTTCAGGTCATCCATGTCACGGAGATGCTCTTTCCAGTTTTGGTCAATGATCGCCAAAGTGACGTTCTTTTCGATGTTTCTGATCAAATCCCTTCCTTCGTTTTTCACAACAGATTCCAAGTTAACCAGCACTCCGATCTGCTTGAAGCCATCCGAAATCGGAACCATGATTTCTTTCACAGTGGCTCCTCTGTTGGTGTACACATCTCTTAAAACTGGAAGGGCTTTGTTGGTAATGCTTTCGTTTTTGCCCACATAATGTTGGTATGCGGCATTAAATAGCTGTTGCGTGAGTACGCCAGTTTCTTTGGATTTCAGATCCTCTACGCTGAATGGATGGTCTATTCCCAATGAACTGAATATATTCATCCTCAGGTTATCCGCATCTTCTGTAGATTTACCCATCTGGATGATATCAAAGCAAACATCATACATGACATTAAGGATGTCCAATTCAAGACGTTCCCCTTTGAGGGCATTTCTCCTTCTTTTATAGACCACTTCCCTTTGGGAATTCATGACATCGTCATATTCCAATAGTCTCTTTCTAACACCAAAGTTATTTTCCTCCACTTTCCTTTGGGCTCTTTCGATTGATTTGGTAATCATCGAATGTTGGATGACTTCTCCCTCTTCCAAGCCCATGCGGTCCATAAGTTTTGCGATCCTGTCCGAACCAAACATCCGCATCAGGTTGTCTTCCAAAGAAACAAAGAACTGGGAAGAACCCACATCCCCCTGACGTCCTGAACGTCCTCTGAGCTGACGGTCAACACGCCTTGACTCATGCCTTTCTGTACCGACGATAGCCAAACCTCCGGCTTTCCTTGATTCCGGAGTCAATTTGATATCTGTACCACGACCGGCCATGTTGGTAGCAATGGTCACTGTTCCTGGCTTTCCGGCTTCGGCGACAATGTCCGCTTCTCTGGCATGTTGCTTGGCGTTCAATACCTGGTGCTGGATTTTTCGGATAGTGAGCATTCTACTCAATACTTCAGAAATCTCCACAGAGGTCGTACCCACCAATACCGGTCTTCCTGCTTTGGTCAGTTCCACGATTTCGTCAGCCACTGCATTGAATTTCTCTCTAACAGTTTTGTAAACTTTATCTTCCCGGTCTTCCCTGATAATGTTTCTGTTGGTAGGGATCACCACCACATCGAGTTTGTAGATTGTCCAGAATTCACCAGCTTCAGTTTCCGCTGTACCGGTCATACCCGCAAGTTTGTGGTACATCCTGAAGTAGTTTTGAAGTGTGATCGTCGCATATGTCTGTGTGGCATCCTCAACTTTCACATTCTCCTTGGCTTCTATCGCCTGATGAAGTCCGTCGGAGTATCTTCTTCCTTCCATCACACGGCCTGTCTGCTCATCGACAATCTTCACCTTACCATCCACCAAGATATATTCGGTATCCTTCTCAAACATACAATATGCCTTGAGCAGCTGGTTTACAGTATGAATTCTTTGGGCTTTGACACCATAATCTTTGATCAGCTCTTCTTTTCTGATGAGCTTTTCTTTGTCGTCGATGTCAGGATTTTTCTCCATTTCGGCGATTTCCATACCGATATCGGGGAGGATAAAGAAGGTAGGATTCTCATTCTTTTGGGTAATGACCTCGATGCCGTTGTCGGTAAGCTCTATGCCATTGGTCTTCTCTTCAATGGTAAACAAAAGAGGTTGGTCCGCCTCAGGCATCATCCTTTTGTTATCCTGCAGATAGTAATTTTCTGTTTTTTGAAGGATCACCCTTATCCCGGGTTCTGAAAGGAACTTGATCAAAGGCTTGTATTTTGGCATACCTCTATACGCTCTGAAAAGCGGTAAGCCCGCCTCCTTTTCATTTCCTTCCTGGATAAATTTTTTGGCTTGATTGAGAAAACCCTGCACAAGCTTTCGCTGCTCGTCAACCAGAGTGGCGACCCTTGGTTTCATTTCCATAAACTCATGCTCGTCTCCACGGGGAACAGGTCCTGAGATGATCAAAGGTGTCCTGGCATCATCGATCAAAACCGAATCCACTTCGTCAATCATGGCATAATGGTGCTTGCCCTGAACAAGGTCTCCGGCTTCCCGCGCCATGTTGTCTCTCAGGTAATCAAAGCCGAACTCGTTGTTTGTCCCATAGACAATGTCGGAGGCATACGCTCTTTTTCTACCTTCTGAATTTGGCTGGTATTTATCTATACAATCCACGGAAAGACCGTGGAATTCAAAAAGCGGTGCATTCCATTCGGAGTCCCTTTTGGCCAAGTAATCATTGACAGTAACAATGTGCACACCCCTTCCGGAAAGTGCATTGAGGTAAGCAGGAAGAGTAGAAACCAAGGTTTTTCCTTCACCTGTGGCCATTTCTGCTATTTTCCCTTTGTGCAATACCATCCCGCCGATCAGCTGTACGTCATAATGGACCATGTCCCAAACGACTTCTGTGCCGGCAGCCATCCATTTGTTGTGCCAGATGGCATCTTCTCCCTGGATTTCAATATTGGATTTTTTGGCAGCAAGCTCTTGGTCTCTCAAAGTGGCTTTCACTACCAACTTTCCGTTTTCTTTAAATCTTCTTGCTGTTTCTTTGACAACTGCAAAAGCGTCTACCAAGACCTTTTCCAAAACCACTTCCAAAGCTTCATCCCTGAATTTTTCGGTTTTTTCTATTTCGGTGAAAAGAGCGTCTTTCTCATGCACTTTATCTGGCGCCATACCATTGATCTGCTCCCTAAAAGCGGCAATTTTATCATCAAAAGGCTTCAAGTCCGCATTGATGATGGCTTTGATTTCACCTGTCTTTGCCCTTAGGGCCTCATCACTGAGACTTTGCAGCTTCTTAAAAGCCTCATTGATCAGGGGAACTTTAGGACTCAATTCCTTTACATCTCTATCTGACTTCGTCCCGAAAACTTTTGCCAGTCCTTTGGCTATAAAATCTAACATATGGTATTTTGTATCTAATAGGGGGTAAAATTACTTCGTTTTTCTTAATTATAGTAATCAGTGTCAATATATGAGACTTGGGAAATGGATATAAAAGCAGCAACCTTTATTTTTTATATTTCCCAAAATCAAGATGTCACTGCCACGATCTAAATTTCAATCCTTCCTTCAAACACCTTTTCAGCCGGACCTATCAGCCAAATATCCTGAAAACTGCCGTCTGCACTTTCGGTAAACCTGACCTTGAGATTTCCTCCCGGCGTTTGGATCTTGACTTCATGGAGCTGATGCTGGTAACCATAGACCAATGCACAAGCTGTAACGCCTGTCCCGCATGAAAGGGTCTCGTTTTCCACCCCTCTTTCATAAGTCCTGACATGGATTTCGTCCTTAGCAATAGGAGTGACAAAATTCACATTGGTGCCCTTTGGTGCATATACACTGCTGTAGCGTATTTCTTTTCCTTCTTCAAAAACCGGATAATCGGAGACATTTTCCACAAATTTCACATGGTGGGGTGAGCCTGTGTTGACAAAATAATCCTGACCGGCATTGGCTAGGCTCAGAACAGGACGCATTTCCAATTCAATCCAGTCCCCCACGACTAACGCCTGATGTTCCCCATCGATGGCGAGAAAATTGGTTTTTTGGTCAATGATTCCCAAAAACTTTGCAAATGCCACGGCACACCTCGCACCGTTTCCGCACATACTTTGAGAGCCGTCAGCATTGAAATACACCATTTCGAAATCATGATCTTCGACATCCCTGATGAGGATCAATCCGTCAGCCCCAATCCCGAATTTGCGGTCGCAGAGTCTTTGGATCAAAGAAAGATCCCTGTCAGGAAAAATGTCAGCCCGGTCATCGATCATCACAAAATCGTTGCCTGTTCCCTGATATTTATAAAACGAAATTTCCATAGCCATTACCCTTCCTTGGAAGTTTTTGGTTGTTTTCAAAAACCAAACCAAGATATTTTGGTTTTACAAACATAACCATCTTGTCACAAAATCAGACTTATTGTCTGCTTTTAGGTTTCATTATGTGGTTGAATTGGTTAACTTGTTGGTCGATTCAAATTTGAAAATCCATTTAAAAGGAAATAAATCTCTATGAAAAAGATGACTTACAATGTTTCAAGAAGAACTTTTATAAGCCATAGCTCCAAAGCCACTTTCGCCCTGGGAATCGGGAGCACATTGATTGGCTCTGCATTTTTGACCGCATGCGGCGGAGAAGGTGAAGAAAAAGAAGAGGCATCTGTCCTGCTCAGCACGGGTTTTGAACAAACTCCATTAGGATATGACTATGCTGCACTTGAACCACATATCGATGCCATGACCATGGAAATCCACTACACCAAACATGCCGCTGCTTATGCCAAAAACCTTGGTGAAGCCGCTTCAGAGGAAAGTGTGGATGTTAGCAAACCCCTTGAGGAAGTAATGATGAATATTTCTAAATATTCAACAAAAATGAGAAACAACGGTGGCGGGCATTATAACCACGAGCTTTATTGGAAACTCATGTCTCCGACAGGTGGAGGAGAACCGGGTGGCGATTTGTCTGAGGCCATCAACGGTGCTTTCGGAAGTTTTGCAGATTTCAAAACCAAATTTGAAGATGCAGGTAAGAGCAGATTCGGTTCAGGATGGGCATGGTTGGTTTTGGACAAAAACAACCTGCTTCAGATAGGAAGTACTCCAAATCAGGACAATCCACTCATGGACGTATCAGAGTTTCAGGGAATTCCTTTGGTAGGAGTGGATGTATGGGAGCATGCTTATTACCTCAATTATCAAAACAGAAGGCCTGACTACCTGACTGCATTTTGGAATGTGATTGACTGGAAAGCTGTCGGCGACCGTTACAACACAATCGTGAAAGGAGCTTAAGAATATATCCACATTTTATATAGGAAACGGGGTTTTACGGCTCCGTTTTTTTATTTTGCGCCTTTCAAATCAAATCAAAAACACCATTATGCAAGATCCCAAAAGCCTCACTTCTGTAGCAGCTTTCCATCAGACATTCAAACACCCGATTTTGCCTGAGCCACAAATTCCCGATGCCAAGCGCTGTCAGTTGCGGGTTTCTCTTATTGCCGAGGAATTGAAAGAACTTGAAGAAGGCATCAAAAACCGGGACATCGTAGAAATAGCAGATGCACTTTGTGACATCCAATATGTGTTGTCAGGAGCTATTTTGGAATTTGGATTGGCTGATAAATTCAAGGATTTGTTTGATGAAGTCCAGCGGTCCAATATGAGCAAGGCATGCAAAACAGTAACTGAGGCTGAGCAAACCGTAACCCACTATCAAAGTCAAGGTGTGGATTGTCACTACGAAAAAGAGGGGGAACTTTTCCTAGTCTACAGGAAGGAAGACAGAAAAACCCTGAAATCAATCAATTATTCGCCCGCAGATCTAAAAGGAATTATTGGCTAGGTTTTTGGGCATCAAAAGTTAATTCTCCTTAATTTCCTAAAACAATCTGTTAAATATTCGGAAATGCGGCCAAGTTTGGCGTACTTGGAACAGATTAAATTTATTTTTCCTGCACTCAGCTGTTGAAATTAATTTATCACCCATATACAGCTCTACTAGTTATCAAAAACATTTACAAGCTCTACTAGTTGATGATAACAATTAACCAAAAGATTAAAATTAAATTATGAATACATCCCTTAAGTTTCTTGATTCAGGAAACTCCCAGTTTTTTGTCACAGTCAAAAAACGTGTAGACGACTATTTCAAAGAAAACAATATTACAAAGTACGCCAATACGGCGATGGTTATCAAAACCATTTTCTATCTAACTTCCTTTGTAGGGCTTTATTTCCTGATTTTGTTCGAAGTTTTCCCGACGATAGTATCGTTGTTTTTGGCAATTGCCTTAGGAATGAACATGGCTTTCATTGGATTCAATGTATGTCATGATGCCCTCCACGGTTCGTATTCCAAGAATCCTCTTGTCAATAAATCTCTCGGGTTCCTCTTTAATATTATCGGAGCTAATGTGTACGTCTGGAAAATTACACATAACAAAGTCCACCATACTTATACCAATATTATTGGTCATGATGGTGACCTCGATGTAGCTCCTGGATTGGTTAGGGTTTCTCCTGAAGAACCCCTGAAAGCCATCCACAAATACCAACATATATATGCTTTTGCATTGTACTCCCTTGCTTCTTTGTCTTGGTTTTTCAGAAAAGACTATGTGAAATTTTTCCAGAAAAAAATAGGATCACACGTCAATAAGCATCCTAAAATTGAATATTTCAACCTGTTCTTTTATAAGTTAGTCTATTACTCTTTGTTCATCATCATTCCTTTGGTAGTGATGGACATCACATGGTGGCAATTTATGATAGGCTTTTTGGCAATGAATTTTGCAGAAGGTCTTGTTCTAGCCTTGGTATTCCAATTGGCTCACTTGGTAGAAGATACCGAGATGCCAAATCCCCAAGGTGCTGAAAACATTGAAGAAACTTGGGCAGCCCACCAAATGAGGACTACGGCTAATTTTGCGAGAAACAATTCTGTGGTAAATTTCTTTTGCGGTGGATTGAATCTACAGGTAGAACACCATCTATTCCCCAATATCTGTCATATCCATTATGTCGAGATTTCTGAAATTGTGAAGCAAACAGCTGAGGATTTTGATTTACCTTATAATGAAAATGCCACCTTTGGCTCTGCGCTCAAATCTCACTATGATTTCTTAAAAGCAGCCGGAAGGCCTTCGGAAAAAGAAGTCGTTTCGGAAGAAATTGAGGTAATGGCTTAGAATTGAAATTCTAATTTGAACCCATAAAAAATCCCGGTCAGGTACTCCTGACCGGGATTTTTGTTTTACGAAGGAAAGTTGGATCAACCAAAGTTCTTCATCGCATGATGGGCAGCCCGATCTTCAAAAGCCATTGAAGTCAAAAGAGGAGTTGCGATATACTGAAGCTTGCTGATGGATCTTCAAGAAAACATCTGAAAAAGCCAATAATCCTACCTCATCCCATTAGCCAAAGAATGCCTGAGGGCAATAAAAGAAGGCTCTTAATTAATGGAGTGTTTTGGTCGAAACGAATATAAATTCTTAGTATGCCATTTTGCATTGAAGATAATTCTCTCATATCTAACCAAACAGAAATAATATATCAGCTTTTAGAGATTTCTCACATAAATATTTTAGTTAATTGAAATCTTTTTTTATGTTAAATCCGTTCGATTGAGTATTCATTTCCAGGACTTATTCTATGAAAATAATTCTCATTTAAACCTGAAATTTATGAAAAACAGACTTATTTTTCTCATTTCTTTTCTGATGCTTTTAGTTTTGGCTCCTACTATATCTCAGGCACAGTTTGAGGTTGGATTTGGATACCTTAACTCTACCCCTCGCGGTCCGATGAGTAATTATATCAATCGTGCAGGGCATGGTGTGTCGACAGATGTTGCTTACCGCATTCCTAGAACCAACCTCAGTATAGGGGTTCAATTTGCTGCTTCAGGCTATGGCTACGAAAAGCGTGAAGAAAGATACCGCTTCAATAATGGATACGAAGGAAATGTCAACGTAGAGATATATAATATTTTTAGCAACAACAGTGCTTACCTAAAGTATGACATTTTAAACAACGTATTCGTACAGCCTTACCTGTTTTTTGGGGGTGGGTTTAGCTATATCTCCACCGATTTGTCAATTATTGATCCGAGAGAAGAATTTACTTCAGATTGCCCAAAACCCTTAGAATCCTCGACATTAGTCAGTGATAGGACTTCCTATCTTCTCCTAGGTGGTGGGTTCAGGTTTGATTTAAGCTATCCATTCAAATCATTAGAAAGACGAAAACTCCTCTTTGACATCCGGCTTAACCATTTGAATGGTGGGGAAGTAAGGTACATGAGTTTGGATGAACCTACCATCAGCAACACGACTGTCAGGGGAGAAAATGTGTCTTTTGATTTCGCAAGTGCTGCTCAGCCTGACATTATTCATGAATATCATGCAGGCTCTTCCTACCGGACACGAATGCAATTTATCACAGTCAATGCCGGGTTATTTTATGTTTTTGGAAATAAGAAAGGGAATAGATCTCGCATTTTAGATACTTGGTAATTTCATCGCATGATGGGCAGCCCGCGCTGCAAAAGCCATATATGTCAATGATGGATTTTGTGTAGACGTGGAGGTCATAGAGGCGCCGTCGGTCACATAGACATTGGGAACGGCATGGAGTTGATGGTTGCCATTGAGCAAAGAAGTCTTTGGATCTTTTCCCATCCTTACGCCGCCCATCTCGTGGATATCCAATCCCGGGGCACGCTTGTCGTCACGGGTTTTAATATTGGTGAAGCCTGCTTTTTCAAACATCTCTGTCATCTGTTCCAAATAATCCTTGATCATTTTCTCATCGTTGTCATCGTAATCAACATTGATTTTCAACTGAGGCATGCCAAAAGGGTCTTTTGAATTTGGATCCAAGGCCACGTAGTTGCTCTCCTTCGGAATGGTTTCTCCCATCATATGTGACCCGACATTCCAAGGTCCGTATTTATCTGGATTGAGCAGGTTCTCTTTCAGTTCCATGCCGATACTGTTTTGGTCAGCATAAGATCCCCTATTGGCTCCGAATCCGGCTGCATAACCACGCAAGAAATCGGTCTCCTGTGTTTTGAGATTTCTGAATCGTGGAAAATACCCTGAAGTTGGTCTTCCGCCTTGGGTTGTATATTCCAAGTGACCTTCATATTGGGCGGAGATTCCTGCGCGATAATTATGGAAAGCGACATATTTACCCAACAGACCGCTGTCGTTGCCAAGTCCGTTTGGAAAACGGGTCGAAGTAGAATTCAGCAGGATCAGGTTCGTATTCAATGCCGCCGCATTGACAAAAATGACATCGGCAAAATATTCCTCCATTTCTTTGGTATGGGCATCGATGACCCTGACACCTGTTGCCTTACCTTTTTCTTCATCATATATGATGGAATGTACTACCGCATCAGTCCGCAAAGTCATATTTCCGGTCTTTTCAGCCCAAGGGATGGTGGATGAATTGGCCGAGAAATAGCCTCCAAAAGGACAGCCTCTTTGGCAGAGATTTCTGCTTTGACATTTGGCCCTTCCTTGTTGGGCGTAATAATCAAAATTACCTGTGATGTGGGCACAGCGAGCCAAAATCATGTGGCGCTCATCTCCATAATGCTCCTTAAGTTTGCCTTGAAAATATTCCTCGACAACGTTCAATGGAAAACCCGGCAAAAATTCACCATCGGGTAAACTTGCCAATCCGTCTTTGTTGCCCGAAACACCCGCAAATTTTTCAACATGGCTGTACCAAGGTGCGATGTCCTTGTACCTGATCGGCCAGTCTACAGCAAAACCGTCTCTTGCAGGACCTTCAAAATCAAAATCCGACCATCTTTGGACCTGTCTTGCCCAAAGCAAAGACTTGCCTCCGACCTGATATCCACGGATCCAGTCAAAAGGCTTCTCCTGCACATACGGATGCTCATTGTCTTTGACAAAAAAATGCGCTGCATCTTCTCGGAAAGCATAACAGCGGCTGACGATCGGGTTTTCTTTTTGAATTTCTTGGGTGAGCTGTCCCCGGTGTTCAAACTCGTAGGGAAGCATGTTTGTAGTAGGATAATCTTTGAGGTGTTTGACATCGCGGCCTCTTTCTATCACCAGAGTTTTGACACCGTGCTCGGTAAGTTCCTTTGCTGCCCAACTCCCTGATAAGCCAGAGCCAATGACAATAGCCTGGAAAGTTCTTTCTTTTACTGCGTCTATATTGAGATTAGCCATTGATTCTTTCGGGTTTGAGGTCTGAGATTAATACTGCTCCCTGGTAATCCCCAGGAATCAGGGAATAGGGTTTTACTTGGGTTTGGATGTATTCTGACATCATAAATCCCTGTATGGTAAAGCGCTTTGCCATTCCGGTAAACTCTTTGGTGGCTTTCTGAGGATCTTCAGGTTTGGTATTTTCGGGCAATTCTATTGCCAAAGCAGCTTTCACCACAGCTTCACGGCCCGCTTGATTCAATTTTGAAAAGGCACTTCCGCCGCTGTTTTTGCTGAAATCTTCAAATCCCTGCAGTCCCTGCATAAAGGATTTCTGACCTTCTGTATCAATGCAATCATTGACCATGACAAGGATAAAATCCTGCACTTCTATGTCTGCAGCACTTTTGATGCTTCCTGCCGGGATGATAGTTCCGGCAATATCTTTCAATAACTGTTGGAGGGAAGGGGTAATTTGGAGATTTTGGTAGGCGGCGAGGATGTCTTCCTTGGAGAAATCACAGGATGGCACCAACACCAAACCACCGGTAATCAAGGCAAGGCTCCGGAGGGCGTCTCTTCTTTTCATGGTAAGGTCATTAGGGTTGTAAAATGAATCGGGGAATAAGGTAAAACGATTTAGGGAAATTTCATAGCCGATTATTATAAAGTGATTATCAAACAGGTGGTAGAAAAGGATCAGACCAAATGCTTGGTAAAGTATCCTTTAAAAAAATTCTAATAATTATTGACTACCCTTTTGATTTCAACTCTTGGTGTACCAAAATTTATCAATAAGCCAAAATTCATGTCGCAGGCTTTGAGGTAATTTAGTATTTGGGCCAGGTGGATGTCCTCCAATGCTTTGGTAGCTTTTAATTCCAAAATAATTTTATTTTCAACTAATAAATCTGCAAAATATTCTCCCACTACCTTATCCTCATAAAAGACCTCCAAGGGATATTGTTGCTTGACATTCAACCCACTTTTTGTCAATTCATAGGATAAGGCATTTTGATAAACTTTTTCCAAGAAACCATTTCCCAAGGTGTTTGAAACTTTGAAGGATTTTCCGATTATCTCCTTCGTGATTAAATTGATATCGTCCATTTTACCAAAATTTTTGTGAGATTAAAAATATCAAACAAATTCAAATTGATTATGAAATTAGTCGACTAATGTCGTTTATTGGAAAATATTTAACCACAGATGGACACAGATTTGCACAGATATTTGGAATCCTTTATCTATTCAATTATTGCACGATTCATAAGCTCAAAAGGGATATTGAAAAAACTTTGAGGTTATTTTTTATCTGTGTTCATCTGTGAATATCTGTGGTGAAGCAAAAGTTTTTACCACAGATGGACACAGATATTTGGAATACTTTATCCTTTATCTATTCAATTATTGCACGATTCATAAGCTCAAAAGGGATATTGAAAAAACTTTGAGGTTATTTTTTATCTGTGTTCATCTGTGAATATCTGTGGTGAAGCAAAAGTTTTTACCACAGATGGACACAGATATTTGGAATACTTTATCCTTTATCTATTCAATTATTGCACGATTCATAAGCTCAAAAGGGATATTGAAAAAACTTTGAGGTTATTTTTTATCTGTGCTCATCTGTGAAAATCTGTGGTTTAAAAATTAAACCCTCACTTTGTCAGCACACCGACCTCAGCAATAGAAGCGGGCTGGTTATTTGTTGTGGAAAGGGATTTGAGTTTTATAAAATGGACTTGGGAAGGAGAAAACCTGGCCACCTGCTCCATGGGATTGTTCTTGATGTTTGAAAACTCCCCTGAGGTCAAAGTCTTCCAGGATTTTCCATCCATACTGCCCTCAAAAACATATTTCGAAATGACCCCGCTCATAAATCTATTCTGTGGTGGCCAATAGGTAAAACCATTGATATTAATTGATTCTCCCAAGTCAATGACCACTTCGTTTTGCTCACTCTGCCAAAAGGTCTGTGAATCTTCGTCAATTACTTTCGCGGCTTTTTCGTCTTTGTTGACCAATTTCCATTTGGCTTTGGGTATATCCAGGTTACGGACCAAAACCTCACTTTTCTTTCCACTTTGACTGTCAAAGGCCATTGCTTTGAGGGTGGTTGATTCAGAAACGGCTATCGGATTTTCATATTTGATACGGTTTTCATTGGGTTCAGAACCATCTATAGTATAGTAAATTCCCACTCCTTTTTCAGGAACTTGGAGTGTCACCTCCCCTGATTTGGACCTGATCAACTCCGGTTCGGTGACGAGCTTTGGCGCATAGAATATGCCGATATTGGAAATCGTAGGACTGGCTTTAGCATCGGTGATGGTAAACCGGACTTGTTTTGCCATCACATCATCAAACCTCAAAATCCTTTTGATTCCCACCGTGGTTCCCTGATGGATTTGCTCCCAACCTTTTTCTGTTTCCACTTCCAAAGTAAAAGACTTGATCCTCTGTCCAAGTGGGATATATTCCTGTGCCACAAACCTGTTGATCAAAGTCGGTTCTGTCAACGTCAAAACAATACTGCTCTCAATCACCCCATCTTCCGTAGCCCAATATTTTTCCCTGTCAGCATGAATCACATTTACTGCCTCAAATCCTTTTCCCCGTTCATTGCTCGCGGTTACTTTTGCGGTTTTGGCCAGATCGACAGCAAAGTCTTCCCTGATTTTATTCGCAAGTTTCATAACCTGCTCCACGTCTTTTTCATGGATCAAACCCCGTCTGTCGACAGGAAAGTTGATCAGCAAAGAACTGTTTTGACCGATGCTTTTGTAATAAATCTCCAACAACTGAGGCAAGGTCCGAACCTTGTGGTCTTCATATTCATGGTAATACCAACCCGGTCTGATCGAGACATCTGACTCCGCCGGAACCCAATGCGTCCCATTTTCTTGGCCAGAAGCAAATCTCTCCGGATAGTCAGGCATCCCGGCGTAAACAGAATCCCGCATCAGATTTCCCCATGTGGTCTCGTATGCAAACCCATGTTCATTGCCAACCCAACGTACGTCGGGTCCACCATCGCTGAACATCACGGCTCCGGGCTGTAATTCACGGACAAGATTGTATGTATTTTCCCAGTCATAATAAGTCAACTTATCCACTGTCCGCACTTCATTGGCCCCTCCATAATAGCCGTCACCGCCATTTGCCCCGTCAAACCAAACTTCAAAAATATCCCCATAATTGCTTAGCAATTCGGTCAACTGATTTCGCATATAAGTGATGTATTCCGGGTTTCCATAATCGGCATGGTTGCGGTCCCAAGGGGAATAATAAATCCCGAATTTCAGCCCGTATTCCTTACAGGCCTCCGACAGTTCACGGATCAGGTCACCCTTGCCATCTTTCCAAGGAGAATTTTTTACCGAATGCTCGGTGTAGCCGGAAGGCCAAAGACAAAAGCCATCATGGTGCTTGGCGGTAATGATGATCCCTTTCATTCCGGCTTCTTTGGCGACTTTTGCCCATTGCCTTGTATCCAAAGCGGTCGGGTTGAATTCAGAAGGAAGTTCATCTCCCATTCCCCATTCCATATCCGAAAAAGTATTCATGTTGAAATGCACAAAAGCATAGTATTCGAGCTCATGCCAAGCAAGTTGTCTCGGGGAGGGAATTGGCTCCACGGGAACCGGAGGGCTAACTTCTTTGCCTTCACAGGCCAAAAGAATCAAAAGTGGGAGGAGGTATTTTTTCATCATATCCAATTGAAAAGGAATATTAACAAAAAATCTCCAAAAGGTTGATGACATTTTTGGATTGATACGATGAGGTCTTAACAAACAATAATTCATATGAAGAACCTCAAATTTTTACTAGCCCTTTTCATTTTCATATCTCTTGTAAGTTCCTGCAATGAGGAAGAAATCGACCCCAATCTCAATACCGGTACAGGTCCTGTACAATCGGTTTTTCCAACAACTGATGTCAATGTGATATTACCCCCGGGAACTTCCATCGACCTTTCCAAAACAAAACTGCTGGCAGGATTTGCTGAATATCCGGTCGACAACGCAGGTAAATCCAAAGTTAGGTTCGCTACGGGCTCAACGAAATTGGCTTTTTTGGTGGACGAAACTGGCAATTCCCTGATGATGGGTTTCATCACCGATAACAAGAAGGAAATATCCATTGAAACCACTGCATCTGTGTTGGTTTACTTTGGTTTGGGGGTTTCTCTCCAACCTATTGAAATCAAAAAGAAATTTCTGGAAGGGTATCCTACAATGGATGGAATGCCGGAATTCACCCAATCCATTTCGGAGGAATTTTCAAAAAACCCTGAAATGATCAGGAATGGAGGGTTTATGAATTCCCTTACTGATTACCTAAAAACTTTTGCCCCTGCTGATACCATCGATATCCGGGCCAAACAAATCGATGTAGATACCAAAGGATTTAAAAGTGGTCTTCAAGTCTATGAATTGGATCACCAAAACGTCAAAATTCGGAATGAAAGGAGGAGAAGGGCTCATGCTTTTGCTTACAAAACCGCATTCAAAGACAAAGAGGGAGTAGAAACCACACTCAAATATACTATTGAAGGAGCTGATGTTTCCGAAAAAGATATACCTGTCAATCCTAGAGTTGCCGTCAACTCCTTTCAAGGAACAATAAAAGAGTCCATTCTGGGAAAAGGTGCTGATTTTGCAATGACTGAAAATGGACCTATGAATCTCCCCCTGAAGGATTCAGAATCCGAGGCTACTTACAAAATAAGGATTGTTGGCCCCGGGACAGGAAATCTTGATGGATTGAGCCTAACAAATGCTGAAAAAGCAAAACTTGACCAGTTAATTCTTGAGACTTTTGCCCTAGACTTTGTTATACCTTTCATTTTTGACATGATAGGTTTTGATGATACTTTATTTGGTAGTCAATCTAAGAAATTCAAAGACTTGGTCTGGATTCTTGATGTTTTTGTTAAAGCCTCCCCTGCAATACAGCAACATCTTGAAAAAGGTGAATATATGAATGCCCTTAAAGCAACAATATGGATGGGGTTCACGGAATTCCCAAACAAACAATTTGATGACATGGTAGAAGCAGTGACTTTAGGAGGACTGGAAATCATCAAAGCTAACAAGCCCGGTTCGGTCACTGAAACTGCAGAGGAAATATCCAAAAAAGCCAAATCCGTATTAAAAGCAATGAAATTGGTTGACTTTGTCCTCAAAGCAGTAGACTACAAGTTTCTTTTAGACCACATTGAATTGTCTGATTACAATTCTCAGTTTATAGTCAAAGTAAAAGCTGACGATCTTGTGATGACTCCAAACGAGGAGTCGATCGTGACTTCCAAATATTATAGTGTCAAGGTAGAAACCCAGACAAAACTTGCGGAAGGAGAATCTTTTGTCTACAAATGGTCTACGCCGGGCGATTTCATTTACCTATGGCACCAAAACAAAAAGAGTACAGCGGTAGAAACAAGTACTCCAACGATGATGTATAGAAGTGATACCAAAGCTGCAGACCTTTCGGATGATAGCAATCCTGATATCATCAAAGTAGAAGTGTTTACCAAAAAAGGAACTACACTGACCAGAATCGGCGATGCGGAAGCCGAAATCAACGTCATGAAGCTCAAGCTCATCATGAAGCCGGATAACATCACACTTCAAGGTGGGCAAAGCGTCAGGTTATATCTTGAGCGGACAGATGGAGTAAACGATATCGTGCCAAATGGAGCACTTGATTATAAGGTAGAATGGGAAACTCCAGGAGCTTATGGGAAATTTAATGGAACGCTAAAAAGTGCTAAAACCATGGGCAATGCCCTGAATTATGAAGTGCTTGACAAGGAAGTGAGAGAAGCCAAGGAATCTATCACAGCCCGCGTTTATTTCAAGGCCAAAGCTGACACCGAATGGACTTTGAGAGAAACGGTAAAAGGGGTCATCAAAATCGATAACGATCCCAATAAAATTATCCTCGATGTCGCATTGGAGACAAGATCATGGGATATCAGTACAGATAAGAGCTGTAATGTCGGTGTCAATATGATCGCATTGGTTCCGGTTCACCCTAAAGCCAAAAGATACACAGTCACTTTTTATGGATTCAAGAAAGCATCAAGCTGGGAAAACAGAACCAGAAGTTGGCTTCCTGGTCAAGCACCGCCTGTTACTTATGGGTTTCCGGGAGCTGATGCGCTTCAAATCGTGGGAGGAAACTATTATTTTACCATCGGAAGATCTTGGGGGTCTGGGCCAATGAATTCTTCATGTGGCTCATCAATTCCCCGAATCGAAGAAAGCTATGCAGCATATGGGGGAAGGGCCAATATTGTGATTGAAATAGAAGACTAGGGTCTGGCATAATTACAATATTTTCCATAGATTTCACTAATTTCATTTTGGCCAAATCTTCAAAGACTTATTCTCTTTTGGGTTTCTTTAAAGGTTTGGCCAATTATTTTCTTACTGCATGTTTTTCAAAATGAACCACAGCCGGAACCTTTTTTTTCTGTTAATTTTTGCCTTTAGCTTACCGGAAGGTTTTGCACAGGTCGGGCAAAAAGGATTGGAGTGGATTGACCGGGCCTTGGAAGAAAAACATTCCCTCCAGGCGGACTCAGCTTTGAAAGCCCAAATAAAATCCATCTACCAATATGGGCTAATTGATTCTCTTCCCCTGTATACTTCCTACATCGGAAGGGTGGAAACGGAAAAATCCGGTCAAAAAAAAGGGATCGCAAAAGTCCAAAAGTTTATTTCGGATTTTCTTTCCCAAAACCATTCCCCAAAACTCAACAAACAAATCCACCGGGAAGCTGCGGGCTTTTATGAATACATCGGGGAATTGGAACTTGCTTATCAAGCCAACCAATCTGCCTTTGATTGGGGGCAAAAAGATTCGGAAACTACCTTTAAAGAATTGGGAAAAATCCAGAATAATATGGGAACCCTTTCCCTCTATCTTGGAAACAGGGCCCAAGCCAAAGTACATGTCCATCAAGCAATATCACTCTACCGCAAAGAACCAAAGGTAGATGCTGAATCTCTCTACCTGAGCTATAATGCTCTGGGAAATATGCATTGGTTTGGGGCCAGGATGGATTCGGCGGAATATTACTTTTTGAAAGCGTTGAAGCAGTTTGGAGACATGAGCGACACTCCCCGAAACAAGCACTACCGACCTGCGATGGTTCTTAATAACCTGGCAGGAGTTCAATCCGCTTTAGGCAAAACCTCAGCGGGCATCAAGTCCATGGAACAGACCATCGACCACCTGTCAGACTACATCGCGGCAATGTCAGATGTGCAGGAAATCGCAAAAGGAAAGGAATTCCAATACCAGGCCATTGACAACCTCGCCGGGATGCACAAGGGATTGGGTAATTATTCCCGTGCAAAGGACTTGTTGGAGTATGCCTTTGAGCAAAAGAAATCAAGTTTTGGTCCCGAAAGTCCCGAAGTATTCAAATCCCAGATTCTCCTTGGCCAACTTTATTATGACATTCGGGAAAATGAATTGGCCGAAAATTACCTGCTGGAAGGACTCTCCCTGATCGACAGGCTGGGAGGGGATTATCTTTATTGGCAGGCAGATGCTTATTACGCTTTGGCGAGAATCAAAGATTCTCAAGGAGAGGACAGTGAGGCACTTCATTTTTACAAGTTGGCCGAAAGGGTGTATCAGGACTTTCTCGAAGGAGAATTTGACAATATCTACCTCGGTTTTTTGACCAATGCCTCTCTTTTTTATGCAGAATCCGGATTGGGAAAAGAAGCCAAAACGACCGCCAACAAAGGCTTGGACTATGTCATCCAAAATCAGGGAAAAAACAGTCTCCTTGCTTTCAATCAAATATTGAACCTTGCAGAAATCCATTATTTGCTCCAAGAATATCCTGAGTCCCTCCGTCTCAGCGAGGAAGCACTCCTGATAATGGATGGCAGGTACGATTCCGAAATGACTTGGCTGGATTCACTCCAGACCGAGACCCAAAAACCCCGCGCCATTCTCCTCCAGTCAAAATCATCTTATCAGCTCCAACCTGTACGGGATGTTCGCTTCCTCTCGGAAATAAAGATCAGGATGGATAAAGCCATTTCGATTTTGGAAAGAAGGAAAACCGCTCTCGGCACGGATGAGGACCTAAATTTATTGCTTTCCGAAAACAGGGACTTGTTCGATTTCTCCAAAAAAATCGACCTCGAACTGCATGAACTTACCGGAGATGAAAAATACCTGGATGATTTTTTGGGCAAACATGAATCTTCACTATACAATAAAGTCCGCGCCAGATTGCAGAAAGTGGATAACATCAGGTTTGCCGATATCCCAACCGAAATACAGGAAAAGGAAGATTTGCTCAAAACCAACCTACAAAATTCTCTGAATCAGGAATCTCCGGATATTACTCCTTTCCTTGCAGCCAGTAAAGATTGGGATGATTACCTTGACATGCTAAAGATTACATATCCCTCCTATTTCCAATTTAGATATGCCAATATTTCAAGTTCCATAGATGACATTCAGGTGAACATTCCTGACAAAACAACGGTAATCAGGTATATTTTTGTAGGAGAAAACCTTGCCGCAGTGGTGATGGACAAAAACCAAAAAAAGCTCATTTCCTTGGATTTTGAGACGGTTAAGAACCACATTGCAGACCTTCAACTAAACTGGAACAAAGAGGAAGTGGTCTTTAAACTGCTTGATGAACTGTACCAATCACTTTGGAGGCCTCTCGAAGCCATGATCCAAAACCAAAAGCTGATTATCATCCCGGATGGGCAGCTCTTTAATCTGAGTTTTGAGATTTTGACACCCGCTAAGATCAAGTCTTATAGTGAATTGGCTAAAAAAAGCCTATTGGCCAAGCATAGCATCAGTTACCATTATAGCTCCCTGCTTCTTCAAAAATCCAAACCAGAATCCGGCTATAAATCCAATTTTGTGGCATTCGCTCCCGGATTTTTTGACAGGATGAAAACCGATTATTTGTCCGGCCTGAAGGATTCCCTCTACATGGACCGGGCTTATCTTACCCTGATACCACAGCCTTTTACCTTGGCTTTGGTCAAGAAGGTGAAGTCGCTGTTTGGAGGATCTCTTTTTGTCGAAGATGAATCCACGGTTTCCCGATTCAAGGAATCAGCAGGCTCGAATAGGATCATCCACATCGGCACCCATGCAGAATCCAACAACCTCAGTCCGGCTTTTTCCAAACTCATTTTTTCCAAAGAATCAAAAGAGGAAAGTTTTCCTGAAGACAACTCCTTGTATGCTTTTGACATATACAACATTGATTTGCGCGCAAAATTAGCCGTGTTGACAGCTTGTGAAACAGGCAAGAATACCTTCGATCCGGGGGAAGGAATGGTCTCTTTGGCCCATGCTTTTAATTACGCCGGCAGCGAAAGCTTGTTGATCGGACTCTGGAAGATCGATGAAAAGGCAAGCAGCATCATCGTGGAGGAATTTTACCAAAACCTTTCCAAGGGATTCGACAAAGCTGAAGCCCTGCAAAAAGCGAAGTTACACTACCTGACTGTTGCCAAAGGAAGAGAATTGTCTCCTGATTTTTGGGCAGGGTTGATTTTGATGGGAGATCCGAGTCCAATGGTTTTTGACAAGTCGGTCAGATGGTGGGTTTATCTGATGGTGGTTGCAGTATTAGCCATCCTGCTAATCGGTTGGAGAAAGTACTGGTTTGCAAAAGGAAAATAAAATCGGGATTCATTGATGACATTTTGGAGTAATCCCGATGTCATCAAAAATCCATTGCTCACCAAAACCTTTTCAACCATGAAATTCCAATCCTTCTCCAAAATCATGTATCGAGGCCTACTGTTTTCTGCCCTTGTATCCATTTTCATTTGGTCGTGCAGTCCAAAAGAAGATTCCGATCCCACACCTCCCACTATAGTGACACAGGTAGACATTCCTGTTATTGATGGAAAAATTGAAGCTTTTCTAGCCTCCTACAAAATCCCCGGAGCATCTCTTGCCATTTCCAAAAACGGAAAACTGGTTTACAAAAAAGCCTATGGAAAAGCTGATGTCGAGGGAAACGTTGACATGACTACCAACCATCGAATGCGGGTGGCGAGTGTGTCCAAGACTTTTACCGGAGTGGCTATTATGAGATTGGTTCAGGCAGGAAAGCTGAGCCTTGATGACAAGGTTTTTGGTCCGGGAAGTATTTTAGGGACAGATTTCGGAACCAAAGCCTACGGCGCAAGGGTACTCAATGTGACTGTCAAAAACCTGCTCCAGATGACCACCGGAGGTTGGGTATTGGCCAATGACCGTGATGCTATCGACTCCAATCCTACGATGAATAACAAGGTGTTTTTTGATTGGATGATGGACAATGCCTTATTGAAACACGATCCGGGGACAAGGTATTGGTATATCAATACGAATTATTTTGTGGCTGCAAGGGTGGTAGAAAAAGTATCAGGAAAATCTTTTTATCAATTTATGAAAGATGATTTCTTAACTCCTCTTGGGATTACATCGGCTGTGATGGGAAAATCGGCCATGACAAACCTTCAACCAGAAGAAACCAAATATTATGGGCAAGGGGGTACTAAAGGATTTGAGTATAACCTCAATATTGAAAGAAGGGACGGAGATGGGGGATTGGTAATCAATGCGAGTGACTTGTTGAAATTTGTAACGGCCATTGATGGAAACCCAAGCCGTCCGGATATATTGGATGCCACTACTTACCAAAAATTTATTCAACCATCAGGTCCTGCCCCTCTCGAACCAAACTTTGGAAATGGAATTGTTAAGTGGAATACGAGGTATTATTTCTACGGTGCCCTGCCGGGGACAAGATCTTCTTACATGACAGAAAACAATGGGATGGCAGTAGCATTGATATTCAACGGAAACGCCGATTATACCAACAATGCAGTTTATAACCCATTCGTACAGGCCCATCAGGCACTTTTGGTGGACCTGCTTACCAAGAACCTCAATGTCTACCTGGACATTGACCAGTTTTAAGATAAAATTGATTTTTTTATCGCCGGGACGACCAACCCTAATCAGCCAAGAAATCTTGGCTGATTTTTTTTATTCATTGATGACATTTGAGGTTTCTTTCGATGTAAGTATATAAGGTGAAAGGGATTACAAAAGAATTCAGTTTGGAAAAAAGCCTTTAAATAGTATATTTCTGTAATGTTTTGAATCATGCAGGAACCTACTTTTAATCCTTTTACCCAAGATGAATTAATCCTTGGAATCAAGTCAAATGAGCCAAAAGTGCTCAAATGGCTTTACCAATCCCAATACCCAAAAATTGAAAAATATGTGGTGGCCAATAACGGTGATGAAGATCAGGCCAAGGATATATTTCAGGAAGCTTTCATTACTGTTTGGAACAATGTCAGGTCAGATAAATTCATACCCGAAAACGGTACTGCAGTCACAGGATATTTGTATCAAATCGCAAAAAACAAATGGTTGGATTACCTAAGGTCATCCAAATATCAAAAAACCACCAACCTCGAGACCAAACATGACAGGTCTGAAGAGGAGGAAGGAAATTCGGAATCCTTGCAAAACCACATGGAAGCCGAATTCAAAAAATTGGGAGAAAACTGCCGAGAAATCCTGAAAAGGTTTTACTTCCAAAAGCAAACCATGGAGACCATCGCCGAGGCTTTCCAGTGGACGGAGGCAACTGCCCGAAACAACAAATACAGGTGCATTCAGCGCCTCAAAGAAAAAGTGAATACTCTAAAACATTGAAAATTGGACACTACAGACAATATCTCGCAACAGGAATTTGAAAGAATAGAGAGCTATATCCTTGGTTTGATGACTGATGAGGAAAAGAAATCCTTCGAAGAAGAACTGAACCTTGACCCAAAACTCCGTGCAAATGTCAAGGACATCAAGGTCCTTTTGCAGGAAGTGGAGCGGGCATCCCTTAAAGAAAGCTTGGACGAATACCATTCGGAGTTGAAAGCTACACCGGTTATTCCCATCTTGCCCGAAAGACAATTCAAGTGGAAGCCTTTGGCCATCGCTGCATCAGTTCTGCTTTTATTGGCCGTTTCATTTTGGGTTTTTGTGGGAAACTCTACCGAAAATGAAAAATTATTTATGGCTTATTACCTGCCTGATCCCGGGATGGTCACCGCTATGGGTACCAATACCGATTATGAATTTGACAGAGGAATGGTCGATTACAAGACGGGAGATTACCAAGCAGCCATTACAAGATGGGAAAAACTATTGGCCCAAAAGCCAGACAACGACACCTTAAATTATTTCCTAGGGTCAGCTTTTCTTGCGGTAGGTAATCCTGACCAAGCCAAAGCTTACCTGGAAAAAACGGCTCAGGTGGAATCCAGTATCTTCCAAAAAGAAGCTTATTGGTATCTTGGATTATCATTGCTAAAATCAGAAAAAACTGAAGAGGCAATCAAATTCCTCCAAAATTCAGGTAGGAAAGAAGCTACCGAAATCATCGAAAAACTAAAGTGATACCTTATGGATTTAGCTAAAGATATTCAGACCACAGTCGATATTCCATAGCCACTTCAATTGCGCTTCACTCCGAGTTTTAGATAGTAAAAGTCAAGAAGGCGTACTTACATAAAAACTGTTTAAAAAGAACCAATGAGGAAATGATAGGTTCCAATCCTTCCAAATTGTATAATTTGCGGGATGCGTCATACTTCCTACATAGAGATTAGCCGACAAGCCTACAGGCAAAACATGGATTTTTTGAAATCTGATATCGGTCCAAAAACCGAAATATCGGTAGTAGTCAAAGGAAATGCTTATGGTCACGGTATTGAAAACATTGTACTTCTCGCAGAAGAAAACGGCATCCGCCACTTCAGTACCTTCAGCGCAGATGAGGCCATTCGGGTACATAATTCAAGCAAATCTGACAGTGAAGTCATGATTATGGGCATGTTGGAAGATGAGGATTTGAAGGAAATTATTCAGAAAGGAATCAGCTTTTACGTTTTTGAATTTGAAAGATTGGATGCAGCAATCAAGGTGGCAAAAAAGCTAAATGTCAAAGCGAAAATCCATGTTGAGGTAGAAACCGGATTCCATCGGACGGGATTCGAATGGGAGGAAAAAGAAGCATTGTTGGAGATTCTGAAAGAAAATGCCGAACAACTTTCACTCAAAGGATTGTGCACCCACTATGCAGGAGCAGAAAGCATCAGCAACTATGTACGTGTCCGCAAGCAGATCAAGCTATACAAGAAATTCAAAACATGGTTTGAATCACAAGGTCTAAATTTTGATAAGTACCATACTGCCTGCTCGGCCGCGACACTTCTCTATCCCGAAACAAAAATGGATCTAGTCAGAATTGGAATAACTTCCTATGGATTTTGGCCGACACAGGAAACCTATATGTACCGGTACCAATCTTTGCCTGTAAACAATAAAAATCCTCTCAAAAGACTTATCAGCTGGAAAAGTAGCGTGATGAATATCAAATCAGTCAAAATGGGTGAGTTTATCGGTTATGGCTCGAGTTATATGACGCCAAGAAACATGCAGATTGCTTTGGTGCCGATCGGATATGGCCATGGATACAGCCGCTTGCTCAGCAATCAGGGTAAAGTCCTCATTTCCGGAAAGATCGTTTTCGTCACAGGAACAGTGACCATGAATAGCATCGCCGTTGATGTTACTGATTTGGAAAAGGTAATGAAGGGAGATGAGGTTGTTATCATTGGTGTTCAAGGCGAACTTGAAATCACTGTCGCCTCCTTTGGAGAATCCAGCCAACAAGTAAATTATGAATTGCTGACAAGATTGCCTTTGGATATACCGCGGAGGATTGTGGAATAAAAAAAAGAATCTCTATCTCTTTATTTTTACCTACAAAGTCAGCGTAGGCAGCATCTACAAGGTCATTGATTATTTTTTATGATTGTCAGCAATGACAACCTTGGCCGAAATAAGTAAAATAAGTAGTCCAGACAGTCCTTGGATTTGATAAAAAAATGAGGGTGTTTCAAACTTTTGTTGGGGTGCTTTCAGACGATTTTGAAAAGATGAGGTAAAGGACAAACAATAGAATCATGATGATATCTACAATTACCGCAGTCCCCGCGCCGAAACTCATATACTGACTTCCAAAAGAAAGAACCAGAATTACAAAAATGGTTTTGCTCATTCCTGCTATTACCAATGAGTAATCCCTAACAGCAGGTTTGAATGCGCCATATATCAGCATAATCCCTATAAGGCCTATTAAAGCTGACCATCCCCGGACAACGATATTTTCAGGCCCTGTTACGAGCGGTTCCCCAAAATTTGACTCAAGGGAAGATTCAGGTGAAAAAAGCCCAAGAAACATGCTGCAGGTAAGCAATCCGCAAATAAGCATGATCCATTTAAAGTTTGATACGAATTTATTCATGACTTTTTTCTTAATTTTTAAGGGAGATTGCGCTGTTTAATTGAGAAATGAAAGAAGAATTCCAAAGAGATTACCGCAGTAAATTCTCCCTGAAATTCTTCTTTTAAAACCCCCATGACCTCATTGTCATTGAGTGCAAGTCATTGAGCTGACCTTTCTGTTTAATCGATTACAGGTGGAGTTTCTGACGGAACGTTTGTAGCAATACGTTGGACTGTAACATTTTTGATGTTTCCATTAAATTTACTTGAGGCACCATAATCTGCCACAACAGTTCCTAAATCCACACCCACATCTGCCAAATCAACAACAGAGAAAATTCCCGGTTGTGTCCTTTCAATGCGTCCCTCACCAACTTTTTCTCCATCCACTGAAATCGTTCCAACACCACCGCGACCAGGTCCTCCACCATCGTATTTAAATTCATATACCAAGGTGTGTTTTCCTGGGGCTAAAGACTGTGTGGAAGAAATGGTTGTGGAATTCAATCCTAGGAAATTATAGGTAAATAAAGGTTTTCCGTTTTTGACATAGAATGATAACCCACCAAATCGCCCTCCTTGGCAAACCAAAACACCATTTCCTCCCGGACCTAATTCAATCTCGGCGGTAATGGTGTAGGACGTATTTTGTAAGCTAGGAAATACATCAACGCCAAGTCCTTTCATATCCTTGGTGAGTGTCATTGATGTTCTTCCTGGTGCCATTACAGTAGGCCTGCCTGCGACCTCGGCTATCATCCGCTCTACTGTGCGATCATCAATGGGTAGTACGTGGTATTTCTCGGCTTCCTTCATAAAGAGGGCCTGCATATCTTTAAGTTTTTGCGGCTCCTTTTGCGCAAGGTCATTGGATAAGCTGAAGTCTTCTTTGGTGTTGTACAATTCCCAAACATCATTTTCCAGCGTATTAAATGGTTCAGGCAAAAATGGCGCTATGTGAATAGTCCGGGCATACCAACCATCCTCGTAAATAGCTCGGTTACCGCCAATTTCAAAATATTGCACGGTATGCTGTTCCGGTGCGGAAGCATTGTCGAATGAATACGCAAGACTGGTACCTTCGATAGGATCTTGCGCAATGCCGTTTACCATTTTGGGAGATGGAATCCCGGTTATTTCGTAAACCGTTGGAGCTACATCACTGACAAAACCGAATTGATTTCTCATTTCACCCTTGGCTTTAATGCCTTTTGGCCAATGCACTACCATACCGTTACGGGTTCCTCCAAAATCTGAAGCCATTTGCTTTGTCCATGTAAAAGGGCTATTGGTAGCTACTGCCCATCCGGAAGCCATGTGTGGAATGGTGCTTTCGGTACCCCATTCGTCATAGAGCTTCATCATATCCTCAACATTTTCTTTTACCCTGTTGAAGTAGGTCCATTCATTGAACATACCTGTTTGCTGACCTTCTGCACTTGATCCATTGTCACCGGCAATAAAGAAGATGATGGTATTGTCTAATTCACCCATTTCTTCAATGGCATCTATCAAGCGGCCGATTTCATGGTCGGTATGCTCGGCAAACCCGGCAAAAACCTCCATCTGACGGGCAAATAATTTTTGTTCATCGGGAGATAAATCGGCCCAATCCTGAATTTGCTCTGGTTTAGGAGGAAGGATTGTATTGGCAGGAACGATGCCCAATTTTTTCTGACGCTCCAGGGTTTCTTCGCGCAATACATCCCATCCTTTGTCGAATTTGCCTTTGTATTTAGCAGAATATTCTTTAGGGGCATGATGTGGCGCTCGCGTTGCTCCCGGTGCATAGTACATGAAGAATGGTTTGTCAGGCTGCAAAGCTTGCTGCTTGTTTACCCAAGAAACTGCTTGGTTGGTCATGTCGTTGGTGAAATGGTAGCCCGGATAGTTCGGAGTTTCTATCATGGTTACACCATCATAAATTAATGGCGCCCAGTTGTTGGTTATTCCCCCGAGGAAACCATAAAATTTCTCAAAGCCTGAATGGGTAGGCCATCTGTCTTGTGGTCCATTACTTGATTTTTCCCAGGTAGGCGTCTCGTGGCTTTTTCCAAATTGGGCCGTGCTATATCCGTTTTGCCTGAGGACTTCAGCCATTGGGGTAATAGATTGAGGGCGGATAGAAGTGTACCCTGGATAAGCAGTTGCTAATTCAGTTATGATGCCAAGGTTTACGGAGTGTGGGTTGTATCCTGTAAGCAGTGCTGCCCGTGTTGGGGTGCAAAGCGCAGTGGTATGAAACCGGTTATAAGTCAAGCCGTTTTTTGCAAGACGGTCGAGGGTCGGCATATAGGCCGGACCGCCAAACGTCTCTGGAACAGCAAATCCCATATCATCCATCAAAATAATAACTACGTTAGGTGCGTCTTTCGGAGCCGTAACTTCAAATCTTGGCGGAGGCGTGGCGTTACGCACATCGAGTTCGCTGTACCTAACCCTTTCCGGGTGTCTGATGGGTAGCACTGTTCGGTCTATGCCGTCCGGACTGGCAACCGTTGTAGTCTCGGTCTGTTTGGGTTCACATGCCAAAAATACCGCAAGGCTAGACATGAGTGACAGTTGAATTAATCGAATTTTCATACGTGAATATTTAATTGAGATTTTTTAAAATTTACTTACCAAGAATCTTTTACTACCAGAGAAATGCTCGAAATCCCGAGAGTGTCAGGAAAAAGCACAGATAAAATAGATGGCATTTTTCGCCGAAATATGAAAAGCTAGGTTTTGCTTTTTACAATAGAAACTTCTCGTTTTTCAGTTTTTTGAGAAATTTTCATTAATCTTCAAACTTATTGTTTCCAGTAAAGAATCTTTGGATAATCTTGCCAAATTTCGATGAATGATTGAATCTTTATTTGAAAAAAGGCCACAAGCGATTTCAAAAAGATTGGTTTCTAAATTTTAAGGATGAAAATTGTTTCCTTATCAAAATGTAGAAAAAAATGGAAGTTGAATTGATGAAAACCGAAATAGATAAGGTTTTCGATTTGCAAAAAACTCATTCTTTGAATATGAGATCCAGCACTGCCGATGAAAGAATCGGACTGCTAAGAAGTCTTCACGACTGGGTTTTGAGCCATAGGGACGACATCAAAAAGGCCATGTATGCGGATTACCGCAAGCCCTACACAGAGACCGATATCACAGAAATTTACCCGGTTCTTTCGGAAGCCAAGCATACCATCAAATGCCTGAAGAACTGGATGAAAACGAAACGGGTCCCTACCCCGGTCACCTTTTTGGGCACAAAAGCACACATCCAATTTGAACCGAAAGGATCAAGTCTCATCATTGCTCCATGGAATTATCCCTTTAATCTGGCAATATGTCCATTGGTATCCGCTTTGAGTGCAGGTTGTACGGTGATGATCAAACCTTCGGAAATGACACCGCACACCTCTGCCCTGATCAAACAAATGATCGGCGAACTTTTCAATGAAAACCTTGTCAGCGTAATAGAAGGTGGTCTTGAAGCCAGTCAGCTGCTTCTTGCCAAGCCCTTTGACCATATCTTTTTTACCGGAAGTCCTATGGTTGGGAAGATTGTCATGAGATCCGCTTCCGACCACCTTGGTTCTGTGACCTTGGAATTGGGTGGAAAATCACCTGTTGTCATTGCGCCTGATGCGGACTTGAAGGACGCAGCCCGAAAAATTGCCTCCACCAAATTCATCAATTGTGGACAGACATGCGTAGCTCCCGATTTTGTTTTGGTACCAAAATCCTTACGGGATGAATTTGTCCAAAATTTAAATGAGGCCATTGATACATTGTATTCCAGCGATGGACAAGGTGTTGAAAAAAGTGCGGATTATGGCAGGATAGTCAATGAAAGGCATTTCAACCGACTCAATCAACTGGTGGAGGAAGCCTGTAAAAGCGGAGCTACACTTGCCAAAGGAGGTAAAAATATCCCTGAAGAAAATTTCATAGAACCCACTATCCTTACCATGGTCAAAGATTCTATGATGGTAATGGAAGATGAAATATTCGGTCCCATATTACCCATCATGGACTATGAAAACTTGGATGATGCCTTGAATTTTATCAACAAAATGCCCAAGCCTTTGGCGCTTTATGCATTTTCTAAGAGTGATAAGAAGTTGGGTTACATTTTCAAAAAGACCAGTTCAGGTGGTGCTGTCGCCAATGACTGTGTGCTGCATTTTATCCATCCTGAGCTTCCTTTTGGGGGGGTGAACAATTCAGGGATCGGTAAGTCACATGGACATTTTGGGTTCTTGGAATTTACCAACCAAAAATCAGTTCTCAAGCAAAGGGTCGGCTTCACCGCTGTTACGCCTTTGTTCCCACCTTATAACAAAACAAAGGAAATGTTAATTGATGGCCTCTTGAAGTGGTTTTGATGGGTAATTTGAATGAGCTTTTCTAAAGCAATTTTTAGAGGTTTCCATTTTTAATTTTCCCTTACAGATCATAGCAATCTTTGTTTTGATTGATTTTCCTTACTATAAATTCTTATATACTGAAATGAAAAATTTAATCCTAAGCTCCTACTACAGGGTTTACCAAACAGTTTTTAAATTGGCAATGCCCTTACTTCCCTGGCGCAAACCTGTGCTGTTGGAAGGTCCGGGAAGTGTAAAGAAAGTGCCAAGCTTGCTTGAAGAATTGAAAATCAAAAACGTACTGATCGTGACAGACAGTACTTTGATGAAATTGGGATTATTGGAAGACCTGATAAGTTCACTTGGAGTCAATGGCTGTAAATATGCTGTTTTTGATAAAACAGTCCCGGATCCGACTATTGAAAATGTCGAAGAAGCGCTGAAACTTTATCATCAGTATGATTGTAAAGCCATTATTGCATTTGGTGGTGGGTCTCCGATGGATTGTGCCAAAGCAGTGGGCGCAAGGGTCAGCCGTCCAAATATGCCTGTTTCCAAAATGAAAGGAGTTTTGAAAGTAATTTTCAAAATTCCGACGCTCATTGCAGTGCCTACTACAGCGGGCACAGGCAGCGAGGTAACTTTAGCTGCGGTAATCAGCAACAGTGAAACCCACGAAAAATATGCCATCAATGATTTTTGCCTCATTCCACATTATGCGGTACTTGACCCTGAGCTTACCTTAAAACTTCCACCCCATATCACTGCGGCGACCGGAATGGATGCTATGACACACGCAGTCGAATCGTACATCGGTAGAAGCAATACAAAGGAAACAAGGAACTCAGCATTGGAAGCGATTACCCTCATTCACCAAAATCTGCAGCAGGCATATAATGTTCCTGGAGATCTAAAAGCCAGGGCTGCTATGCTTAAAGGTTCGTATTTGGCAGGAGTAGCCTTTACCCGTGCTTATGTTGGCTATGTCCATGCGATTGCACATACTATTGGCGGGTTCTATGGTTATCCACATGGTTTGGCCAATGCCATCATCATGCCCCATGTTTTGGAATTTTATGGACCTGCGGCGAGTGGCCGTTTGGCCGAACTTGCAGACCATTTGGGTATTGCTAAAGGAAACCAAGGCACCGCTCAAAAAGCAACTGCTTTTGTCCAATACCTCAAAGACATGAACAAAAAAATGAGCATAAAAAGTAACATTGAGGAAATCAAAAAAAGTGATTTACCGGAAATGATCAGCAGGGCATTGGCGGAAGCCAATCCACTATATCCTGTACCTCAGGTTTTGTTTAGGGAGGATTTGGAAAAACTCTATATGAAAATTAGAGGTAGTGCAAAAGCTTGATCAATTATAAAAACTATCATGGATATACGCTTCTTTGCCAGTAACCCCATATTCTTCTTCATGGGGATGGAAGACGGAAGTCGGAAGACCGATGTACCGGGTATTTCAGTCCGCAGACAAGAATTTAAATGGATATCCAATCTACTGGCGCAATTGCGTACATACATTAAAACTGTTTAAAAGGGGAAAAAACATAAGTTTTTATTATTGTAAATTTCTTTTGAGAAAGGCTGCCAGGAATCATTTTTTCTGGCAGTTTTGCTTAAAAGCAAAATTATTTTTAGCTTCTGCTGTATGAAACCTTATTCCATGTTTGACAGAAGAACCTTCCTCAAAAAAGCTGGAGTCCTGACCGGAGCATTTTCGGCGACTAGCCTCTTCAATCACCTCCATGCCCAGGAATGGGGCACCCTAGCAGAAGATTATAAGAATATCTCTCCTTCTGAAATGGCAACTAAGGAGGATTATTGGTCTGTGATCCAAAAGGGCTATAGCGCAAGTTCTGATCCGCTGATCATGTTAAATAACGGCGGAGTTTCGCCAAGTCCGATAGTTGTCCAAAACGCAGTGGAAAAATTTAATCTGATGTCTAATCAGGGACCTTCGTATTACATGTGGCGGATTTTGGATCAGGGCAGGGAAAACCTGCGTGAAAGCCTGGCAAAATTAGGCGGTTGCTCGCCGGAGGAAATCGCGATCAACAGAAATGCGACCGAAGCATTGGTGACGGTCATTTATGGCTTGGATCTACATAGGGGTGATGAAGTGATCGGCAGCCATCAAGACTACCCAAACATGATGTTGGCCTGGAAACAGCGGGAGATGCGGGAAGGTATCGTGTACAAGCAACTGAGTTTTAATTTCCCCGTAGAAAATGATGCTGAAATTGTGGCCGCTTACCAAAATGCCATCACACCAAATACCAAAATCCTCCACCTCACTCACGTCATTAATTGGACAGGACAGATCATGCCGGTTCAAAAGATTGCCCGGATGGCACACGAAAAGGGCATAGAAGTCATCATTGACGGTGCACATTCCTATGGGCTCTTGGAATTCAATATTCCCGACCTAGAGGGAGATTACTTTGGCACGAGCCTCCACAAATATCTCTCTGCCCCCATTGGGAGTGGCATGCTTTGGGTCAAAAAAGAAAAGATATCTAAAGTGTGGCCATTGGTATGCGCCGGAGATCCGAAGAGTGATAACATCCGAAAATTTGAAAATCTAGGTACACGGAGCTTCCCGATCGAGCAGGGAATTGGCGAAGCACTCAACTTTCATAATGCCATTGGTACAAAAAGAAAAGAGGAACGGATCCGGTACCTGAAAGATTATTGGGCAACAAGGGCATTGGAAATTCCAAAAGTCAAACTCCACACCTCCCTGAAACATGAGTACAGCTGCGCTTTGGCTTGTGTTTCCATAGAAGGGGTCAGTCCGACAGACTTGTCTGACCAGCTTATGAAAACCTACAAGATCCAAACTTCGCCGATTTCGTATGAAAATCTCCATTGTGTCAGAATTTCTCCCCATGTGTACACCAAGATTTCGGATTTGGATACATTGATAGAGGGACTGGAGAAAATTTCCCGCGGATAAAAATTAAAAGAGGGGGGAAAATGGAAGCTAGGATTTAGGTAATCAGTTTTTCCCGAATTTGGAAAATTTGCTTTCCTGCAAAATTTCCAATTCACCGGAAAGGGTTTTCAAATCTTGCATCATAAGATTGATCTGAGAAACGATTTGGTCATACATGCCTGCCCTTTCTTCTAGTTCATCACTATAGTAAACGCCTCCATTTCCAAAAAACTTTTCGATCATTTCCTCTCTATCTTTTGGCTTTAAATCTTCAAATAATCCCAAACTAATCCATTTTTCAATGATTTCTTCTCTTTTGGAGACCTGCTCTTCTTTTTCAGGATAGACATAATTGAGGTAATACCACACCGATGCCGGGAAATATTTGGAGGTTGCCGGTCCTTCCCAAATCTCCTGTAAATGGTTCCTTTCATGTTCGAAAGTCACTTTCTTCTTATTTACCAATATCATTACCCCAAATGTTGCTCCCAAAATCCCGGCACTAAGAGCGATGTATTCAGGTGTTTTGCCATTGTCAAAAAAAATTGTTGTCCCTACTGCCCCTAGGGCCCCAACGACTATTGAAGCTACTGTTAACTTGGTATTTGTATTATCTTCCTTTGCTTTGAGGTATTTGGAGATCTGATCGGCCCTGTACTCTTCGCACTCGAGTTCAGCAGATTCGGAGGAAATTTCCAACTCTGCAAAACCAATGCGCTGAAATAGTTTCTGATACAATTCCAGATGACGGATCCTTTGTTCAATACCTGGATTAGCATATAATTCCTCCATACTTTGTAGATATCGTTCCATTAGTTCCAAAATACCCATGGCATTGGCGATGTTGATACTTTTCTTGGAAAAATTCTGCTCAAGGTTTGCTGGAATTGTAATAGTATGTAGAGGAGGAGGAATCTGGTCCTCCTCATATTCGTAATAATAATCCTGAAAGCAATTGCTCTTATCCAAGCGCAGGTTGATGTTCGAATCCTGAATACTCGCACAGGAAACAAACAAGAAAACAGCTACGGGGATTATAAAAAATCTGACAAGGTTCATGGATGTTTTTTATTTCTTCTTTTGAGATATACTACCAAAACAAAGATCAAGGCTCCGGCAAAGTAGAATGGCCACAGTGTCACCAATCCAACCAAGACGGTCAAAAACACCTGCCATCCATTATCCAAAGCATTAAATACCCTCACCCAAAATCCCTTCTTTTTGGGAGAATTGAGTTCATAAGGCAATTCCTCGTAAAACTGTACCTGCAAGGAACTGAATTGAATCTGCTTGCTGAGGTAATTGAACTGCCCCTCCATCATCTCGATATCGGTTCGGACTTCGTTGAGGTTTCGCTCGATTTCAAGGATGTCTTTTACCTGATTGGCTTTGGACAATATTTCCCTGTACCTGATTTCAAGTTCCTTTTTGTTTTGGATTCGGTTTTGGAGGTCATAGTACCTTTCGGTGACATCATCGACATTGGAGTATTTGCTTTCTACCTTAAAGGCAATTCCGGAAATGGAATTCAACAGACTGTCATACTTTTCAGAAGGAACACGAATGCTGAGATTGTAGCTTTTTCTGTAATTGTCGTTGTTTTGATTTTCATTTTCGAGGTAGGCATTTAATCCCCCAAGCATGCTTTTGATCTTGACATAATCCTTTTCTATATCCTCAGATTGGAAATTAATTCCTCCCGACCGAACCAATTTTTGGCTGATATCCTGGGAAAGAAGCAGCTTTTCTGACAATGGGTAGGCTTGTGCCGTAGGAGGCGCTTCTATGATTTCATTGAACTCCACCGGTATGCTTTCCACAGTATCTGAAGGATTGTTGGAGCAGGCGGCAATGATAAATGCCATGGTGAAAAATAGCTTCATGGAATTGGGGTTAATTTCACCCAAAATTTAAGAAAAAAGCAGGTAACAAAATCTTGCTTAAAGCATATGTTTTTCAAATTCAAGGAATGTTACCGATTTATCGATAATCATCGGAGGTGAATGTGAGGTCAAAAAGGTGGGTACTGTTTTTGTCTTTGTAGGTGTAAGTCATGGCAGCGCCATGTGCCCTGAAATACTGCAGGTCGGGATTGTTTTTGATATTGTTCAAGATCTGTTCCCGGAGAAATTCTTTTAGCTCGTCTTCCTCAAAATTCCCTTTTTCCATATTGACAAGTGTATAATGGTAA
Source organism: Cognataquiflexum rubidum (assembly GCF_022538115.1). GTDB lineage: Bacteria > Bacteroidota > Bacteroidia > Cytophagales > Cyclobacteriaceae > Cognataquiflexum > Cognataquiflexum rubidum. Next base: position 74,708 of record NZ_JAKZAL010000005.1, read on the forward strand.
AGAAACACTTCGCCTCTTTTGGTTTCTGTCCGGTCGAGACGGGTATTTTGATCCACCAAAATAGGTGTGGTTTTATTGATTTCTGTGGAGAGCAAAGCCAACTGTTTGTCAAAAGCAGAATCGGTATAAAATAATTTTTTGACGGCAAATGCACTGGTCAGGACAATCATCAAGCAAAAAAGCACGATTATCTTATTTTTTTTGGAAGCCAGTTCCTTGTTTTTTGGATTCGGATTCATGGGGTGGGCTTATAAAGGTGGCTGAAAATTACCTAATTTTTTTGGAAATGCATGAAGCCCTACACCCATAGAGCCAATCATTTTTTGGGCGCTTTTACTTTTCATAAAACTCTACCGGCAATCCATCCGGATCGGTAATGAAGGTGAATCTTTTGCCTGTAAATTCATCTGTTCTGGTAGGTTCAAAGTAAATTCCTGAGTCATTCAACTTTTCCAAAACCGCCTCCAAATCCCCCACTTCAAAGGCCAAATGCCTCAATCCCGTAGCTTCCGGTCTCGAAAGCCTCCTCGGCGGATCAGGAAATGAAAACAATTCGATGATATATTGCCCATTCAAAGAAAGGTCTAGCTTGTAAGAATCACGCTCTTCCCGGTAAACTTCGCGCGTGATTTCCAAGCCCAAAACTTCTGTATAAAACACCTTTGATTTCCTGTAATCCGAGCAGATGATGGCAATATGGTGGACTTTGTTGATCAGGTTTTTCATAGTGGGCCAAAGGTAAACAGGGTTTTTTTGGTTTGAAAAACTGGAGAAATAACATTATCCTTTCTTGATAGGATTTATGCTTCCTATTTCCTTTTTTTATCCCTGTACGCAATGATACCTGTAGATTGAATATCCATTTTAATTAGTGTCTGTCGGCTTAAATGCCCTGTACATCCGTCTTCCGTCCCGATTGAAGAAGAATATGGGGTCACAGGCAAAGAAGCGCATATCCATCTTTTTTTTTCTCAACTTCTAAAAATTTTCATACCGGCTTGTCATATAATCTTAACTTTTTGAAACAAAGGGATACAAATGAAAAAACATTGGCTCGAAACCATACTCAAAGAACTTCATTCCGAAGCTTACCATTGGTCGCGGCAGTGTTGCTCATTTGATGATGATCGGGCCAAGGATGTCCTGCAGCTTGTGTATCTGAAAATACTGGAAGGCAAAGCTGTCTATAAGGAAAAGTCCCAAGTCAAAACCTGGCTGTTTTCAGTGATCAGGTTTACGGCTTATGAAGAAATCAAAAAGGAAGGAAAAAACTCCTCATTGGACCAGCTGCCTGACATGGCTTATGAAGATGATCCTCCGGAAAATGATTCCCATGAGGCTTTGCTCCAAGCGCTGCCGGATCGGCAAAAGGAAGTGTTGCTGATGGTATTCTACCACGACATGACCTTGGAGCAATGTGCCGAGGTGATGAATCTTCATATAGGCACGATCCGGACCCATTATGACCGGGGAAAGAAAAAATTGAAAGAGTGGATTGAAAAAACAAGAATAGAAAAGTGATGAGAAACGAAACCGATAAAGAATTACAAAGCTTCTTTGATCAATTAAAGGAGAATGATCGGGAGATTCAAATTCCCGCTTTTCCGGAACCGGCAAAACAAAGCAGCATCAATTGGTGGATTCCAATAGGGATTGCAGCGTCTCTGACTTTGGGATTTTTCCTTTTGCCTCAAAATAAAAAGGATCTCAATCCTCCGGCTGAGGTTATCATTATCACGCTTGAAAAAGATGAAAATAACAACCAACAAATCCTGATTGAAGAAAAAACCTATCTTGAAACCTGGGAATCTCCAACCTCCTCCCTTTTGACCGAATACTGAACCAACAATAAATCTACTTGACCATGCTAAAGAATTCCCTTTTCATCCTCCTATTCCTTACCGCAAGCTTGGGCAATGCCCAGGACATGTTTCAGGAATACCTGTTCTCTGCCGATATCGTCATGAAAAACAGGGATAAAATTTCCCTTTCTGATGCCCAGGCTGAGAAAATCAAAAAAATCCACAGTACTAATGCCGCAGACTTTAGTACACTCAAATGGGATCTGGATGCGGCCACTGAAAAGCTGAAAAAACTGTTAGCAGAATCCAAACCTGATGCGGTAGCTGTTTCCAAACAGATGGATGTTGTTTTGGACATAGAAAATCGCTTGAAGAAAAAGCAGCTCAGTACATTGGTGGCCATAAAAAATGAGCTGACAGAAAATCAACAAGCTTCTTTGAATGGATCCAAAAATTGGATGTTATATGCTTCTCCGGCAAAGATTCCATCTACATTTCAAAGCACAAGTCCACAATTCAGAGTTGGTACAGGGCCAATAGATTCTGATGGCAGTTTTGCACAAGAACGTGTAAATGGCATAACTGTCACACCTAACTCCTCAGACTCATACGTTATAAACTCAGATCCAAAGTCCAAGATTTATCTCCAAATGGATCCTAAATCTAAAGGGGATAAACCGGTATACTACCTAAAAACGAAAAATGGATTGGAGGAATTTTTCGATTTTGATAACATCAATCCCAATGATATTCAAAGCATTGAAGTCCTGAAGGGTGAATCAGCAACCATAAGGTTTGGGGAAAAAGCCAAAAACGGAGCAATCATTATCACCTTGAAAAAAGACAAACAAGAGGAGTAGTGAAAAACCCTCCAAGGGTTCGAAACCCTTTGAGGGTTGATTTCCCCACCTCAAGGGTTTAGAAACCTCCAATTACTTTTGAAATTCCGTGGAAGATTTTCTTCTTTCATCCTTGCACGGAGCAGTTCGATCGGCATGTAGTTTTGGCTGATAAAGAAATCATGGAATTGCTTTTCGGTCATTTTTCCTGAGGCCAACATCTCGTTTTTCAAAGCATACACTTGAAGCCCCCCGATCATATACGCCAATTGGTAAAGTGGCCCATAACTACCTTCAAATGACCTTCTGACTTCCGCTTCGGCATTTGCCCGCTCATGACCGACCTTGTCTACTAGGAAGTCGATGCATTGCTGTGGCGTCCATTTGCCTAGGTGGTAATTGAGCGAAAAGACAATCCTTGCTGCCCGGTGCATTCTCCAAAACAACATGCCCACTTTGTCTTCGGCATTTCTTGGGAAATTTTTGTCCCAAAGGTTAAACTCCCAGTACAAAGTCCATCCCTCTACCCAAAATGGTGTATTGAATATCCTTCGGTGAGGGAAATGGCGCTGATTCATGTATTGCTGCATGTGGTGTCCGGGGATCAATTCATGCTGTACTGTTGCTCTGGAGAAATGGGGATTGTTTCCCCGCATACTCATCATTTTGTCGGCATGCGACATTTCAGAAGTGGGATAGGAGATGATAATCGTTTCCCCACCCAAAAAGAAGGGACTGACTTTTTGCCTTTCAGCTGACATCATGGAAGTCCGCCAGGTTTCTTTGGCCATCTCCGGAATGGTCATCAGGTCTCTTTCCTCCAAGAAGGTAATCGCTTCCTCTGCCATTTCGGTGACCATTTGCGGCCATTCTCCGGCGGGGACGTAGGTATTTTTCACTTTCTCCAAAGCGGCTTTCCAGTCATTGCCAAATCCCAATTCCTGCGAGGCTTTGAGCATTTCGCGCTCACACCAGGCATACTGTTTTTCCCCTTCTGCCAAAAGTTCTTCCGCAGTGTAGGGGATCATGTTGTAAGCCAGTTCCTTTTCGATGGCTACTTTTCCCACCACTTTGCCGATAATTCCCGATCCGTCATCCTTCACCACGGTATTTTCAAAATGGTTTTTCAAAAATTCGCCATAGGCTTTTAAGCTTTTGTCCATGCTAGCCATGGGTTCCTTCATCCACCAGGTGAATTCAGGGTCATAGTCAAAATAAAACTTGTAAGCTTCTTCTGTACTCTTTCTCATCGCTTCTACCACTTGGGAGGCAAGTTCCGCTTTTTGCCAACTGTCGTAAGGCTTGCTTTTTTTGCTTTGCTCCCATTTGGTTTTCATAGCCATTTCGACTTGGGTAAAAACAGCGGCCAATTCCTGCGCATTGGGTTTGGTGGCCATCCTTCGAGCCTGATAGAATTTTTCTAGCGGAGCTGCAAAGTCCACCACATTTTTTACGGCTTTGTATTCTTCAAAGGCGGCGGAATGAAAGTAGCTTTCCTTTTCAAGGTAATTTTTGAAAATCTGGTAGTCCAGTTTGCCATCCGCAGAATAGGAATCATAGGGCATACTTTCCAGTGCCTTCAACCAATCAGCATACAAGCGACTGATTCTTTCAAAATATTCATCCGAAAGTGGATTGTTATATTTTCTGTTGAGGGCAGTCCAGTCAGCCTGATAGCTCATGATGGCGGGGTAGAGTTCGGAGGCGGATACCTGCCAAGCCATCAGGAATATGATTGAAATAAGGAGCAGTTTTTTCATAGGTTTTGAAAATGGATTTGTTTGCGGAATGATTTCGGGGTGGTCAGTATATATTTCTTAAATGCCCTATTAAAGTAAGAAAGATTTTGGAAACCTGTCTGATAAGCGATTTGGGAAATGGAAAGGTCGGTTTCTTGGAGCAGGTGACAGGATTTGTGAATACGGAGTTCATTGAGAAATTCTGTAAACGTCTTCCCGGTCCGCTCCTTGAAAAACCGACAAAATGCTTCCTTGCTCATGTTTGCGGTTTCTGCTACTTCTTTGAGGCTGATGTTGCGGTGGTTCTCAGCAAGGATAAAAGCCATGACATTGCCCATGCGCTTACCTTCAAGTTCAGAATAATCCCTGATAGGAAGCAGTCGGTTAAGTGGTAGCATTGCATAGGGTTGTTGCAAGTACCGGATCATTTCCAAGGCTGCCAGGACTTTTTCCATCCCTGTTTTTAAAGCAAATTTCCGGATGCTGTTTTTAAGGAATTCCTGATTTTCGCACTTGACCACGTAGCAACCTTTGATGGCGTTGACCCATTGTCTCAGTTCCAGAAATTCTTCAACTTCCCAGATTCCTTTACCGAGCGCCTCAAAATCAAAGAAGATCGTGTTGCTGACGGATTTGATGGAATTGGTTTTTTGGAAGTATTCCTCATCAGAACGGAAGACATGCGGCACATTTGAACCAAGCAGGTAAATATCTCCCGGTTCAAACCTCCCCAGATAATCCCCAACCATCAATTGGCCTTTTCCCTCCAAGATGAGAGTAAGTTGCCACTCAGGATGCTGGTGGAGTTTGTCATAGAAGTGACTCCCTTCATCCACCTGGAAGCGGACAAATTCCTTTTGCGACTTGGGGATTTTGAAGGGAATAACTTTGGACATGCGTTGTTAGCTTATTCTTTGTCAGCTTTCTATTTAAAATGGATTAATCTTTGAATTCTTAACCAACCTTTCCTTGTCATTTCGAGTCGTTAAAATTGGCATTTACAGAAAGGGGATGACGATTGGTGGTGCGTCATCTTGAATCCGAGGTACGAGGATGAAAGATCTCAGAATAAAAGAGACTCTTCGCTTCACTCAGAGTGACGACCTAGACAAATACGTCATTGGTAAGGAGGCACGACTGAGAATCCTTTTTCTAAGTCTTCAAAAGACTTCTCCCTACGTTCGAAGTGACAAGTTGAAGCTGATTTTTTTCTCAACCTTGAATAGAAAGGAATTGTAATCTCATGAACTTCCCAATATGTATGCTTTTTTTCCACAAAACCATATAAACCCAGGATTGAAAATCGATTGTAAGGGCTCCGCCACGGCGGACAAGTATGGACTGTCGACCATGGACTATGGACTAATTAATTTTCAATATGATATTAATTTATTTTTACCAAAATATCTAATTCAAAATCAATATGGTATTACTATTGACTAATCAAGTGTAAGTATCAAGCCATTAATCGCTTTACCTTTGAATAAAAAAATCTACGACTATGAATTGGCAAGGTGTATTTCCGGCAGTGACGACCAAATTCCATCAGGATGGAAGCTTGGACATGGACATGTTTTTCAAAAACCTCGATGCGCAGCTCGAAGCCGGCGTACATGGTATCATTCTCGGAGGCACTTTGGGTGAATCCTCGGTACTTAGCTTGGAGGAAAAAATCCAATTGACAACCGAAACGGTAAAGTATGTCAATGGCAAAGTTCCTGTGATCCTAAATATCGCCGAAGGAGCCACGCGAGATGCCATATTTTGGGCACACAAGGCAAAGGAAATGGGCGCTTCAGGTTTGATGCTTTTGCCTCCGATGCGGTATGGTTCTGATGCAAGAGAGACCGTCGCTTACTTCAAGGCGGTGGCCAACAGTACTGATTTGCCGATCATGATTTATAATAATCCCGTGGATTATAAGACTTTGGTGACCTTGTCTATGTTTGAGGAATTGACCGATTGTCCAAATATCCAAGCCATCAAAGAATCAACCCGAGACATTTCAAATGTCACGAGAATGAGAAACCTATTTGGTGACAGGTTCAAAATCCTCTGCGGAGTTGATACTTTGGCCATGGAAGAATTGCTGATGAGCGCTGACGGGTGGGTTGCCGGGTTGGTATGTGCTTTTCCAAAGGAGACTGTTGCCGTCTATAACCTCGTGAAGGCCGGAAAGACAGAAGAAGCTTTAAAAATCTACCGTTGGTTCTTACCTTTATTAGAACTCGATATCCATCCGAAGTTGGTGCAGTACATCAAGCTTGCTGAGCAGATGGCAGGCATCGGGACAGAATGGGTTCGCGCTCCTAGACTGACTTTGATCGGGGAAGAAAGGATAAAAATCGAGAACATCATCAAGAGGGGTTTGGAGCATAGACCGAAACTGTAAGTATTTACGAGGTGCGATTTACGAAGTACGAATTAGGCGAGGTGAAGTTTCTTAGATTTCTTAGACTTGGAATTATTCGATTGCTCTTTAACAAAACCTATCCTTTTTCATTTCGAAGGAGGTACGACTGAGAAATCTTAAATGCCAAAATATAAAAGACTTCTCTCTACGTTCGAAGTGACAAGGTGAACTTTAATTGGTTTCTTGACCTTCTGTTTGACATAAACAAGACGTCGAAAAAAGGACAACAAGACAACCTGATAACCCTCCAACAATTAGAACCATTACAACAATTACAACAAATAGAACAATTACAACCATTAACCAAACTCCATGACCTACGACCAGATTTTTGCCAAAGCACAGGAAGCATTCTTGTTATATAAAAACCTTCCAGGAAAAGAGAAAGCGGCTTTTCTCCGAAAAATCGCAGATGGATTGGAGGCTGAAAAAGCCACCATTATCCCTTTGGCATCCAAAGAATCGAACCTTCCCGAAGGAAGGATTACCGGTGAACTTGGAAGAACCACAGGTCAGATCCGCTTGTTTGCAAAGTTGGTGGAGGAAGGAAGTTGGGTGGAAGCAACCATCGACCATGCAGATCCAAACCGCACTCCGGCACCAAAACCGGATATCCGAAGGTTTTTGACACCTCTTGGTCCGGTCGTCGTATTTGGAGCAAGTAATTTTCCATTGGCATTTTCTACAGCAGGAGGGGACACCGTTTCTGCATTGGCGGCGGGTTGTCCGGTGATATACAAAGCACACCCCGCCCATCCTGAAACTTCCAAACTTGTTTCCCAGGTCATTCATAGAGCAGTTGTAGATTCGGCTTTACCGGATGGAATATTTCAGCATGTGGAAGGTGGCGCCAAAGAAGGACAAGCCTTGGCAGTCCATCCGATTGCAAAAGCCATTGCATTTACGGGTTCACATTATGGAGGCATGGCATTGTTCAAAACAGCCAGCCAAAGAGAAGAACCGATTCCTGTTTTTGCCGAAATGGGTTCTGTGAATCCGATTTTTACCTTCGAGCAAAAACTTTCCAAAGACATTGCAGGAAGTGCCAAAGCATTTATATCTTCTTTGACCCTTGGAGTGGGGCAGTTCTGTACCAATCCGGGTTTGATCTTTGTCCCAAAAAGTCTGCAAAAGGAATTTGCGGCAGCAATCAAAACTGAAATTGAAGACATCGCTGCGGCACCGATGCTGCATGAGGGAATCGCGGATGCTTACTACAATGCTTTGCAATATCTTCAAAGTAGGGAAGAACTCGAATGGGTAAAAGTTGCAGCTGCCAAAGACCTGATCAAAGGCCATCCTGCTCTGGCAAAAATCAAAGCCAAAGACTGGTTAAGTGATGACAAATTCCAACAAGAAGTTTTCGGGGCATTTGCGATGATGGTGGTGTATGAAGGTGAGGATGATTTGCTTGCCATAGCCGAAAAACTCCATGGACAGTTGACCATCACCATTTGGGCGGAAGAAGAAGAACTCAGCGACAAACTTTTTCTAATCAATCTTCTTGAGGAAAAATGCGGCAGAATGCTGTACAAAGGCGTTCCGACCGGAGTTGAAGTGGGCTATGCCATGCAACATGGCGGTCCTTATCCGTCCACTTCTGACAGCAGAAGTACTTCCGTCGGTGTCTACGCAATCAAGAGATTTGCAAGACCGATAGCTTTCCAAGACATGCCGGATATTTTATTGCCTGATGCACTGAGAGAAAGCAATCCTTTGGGGATTTGGAGAACAATAGACGGCGAATTCATAAAGTAGGCAGAAAATTGTTTTTGTCAACAGTCAACAGTCCATAGTCCACAGATAGGCATATATTTAGAAATAAGGTGGTTTTATAACTTTCTAACTTTCAAAACCTTTCAACATTTCAACCCTTAATCTTCCAATCTTTCAATTTCTTATGTCCTCTAGAAGTACCTTCTCCTGCATCGACGCACATACCTGTGGCAATCCTGTCAGACTTGTTTCCGGTGGAGTACCTTTTTTGGAAGGGAAAAACATGGTCGAAAAGCGGCAGTATTTTCTTGACCATCTTGATTGGATCCGCAAGGGGCTGATGTTTGAGCCGCGTGGGCATGATATGATGTCAGGTTCGATGCTTTTTCCACCTCATGATCCTGCCAATGACGTTGCGGTTTTATTTATCGAAACAAGTGGTTGTCTGCCCATGTGCGGTCATGGCACCATCGGGACTGTTACCATTGCGATAGAAGAGGGATTGATCACGCCGAAAATTCCCGGCCAACTGAGAATCGAAGCGCCTGCCGGATTGGTAAGGGTGAGCTATGTGAAGGAAGGCAAAAAAGTCAAATCCGTCAAACTGACCAACATTGCTTCCTACCTTGCCGCAACCGACATTGAGGTGCATTGTGATGACTTGGGTACGCTCAAAGTAGATGTGGCTTATGGGGGGAATTTCTATGCCATTGTCGATCCACAGGAAAATTTCTCAGGAATCCAAAATTTCCGGGCCGAGCAACTCATCATGTGGAGCCGGGAAATCCGCAAAAAGATCAACGCTTCCCACCAATTTGTCCATCCAGAGCATCCTTCTATCCGGGGACTTTCTCATTTGCTTTGGACGGGCGAACCTATAGACCCCACTTCTACCGCCAGAAATGCCGTTTTCTACGGCGACAAAGCCATCGACCGCTCACCCTGCGGGACGGGCACTTCGGCTAGGATGGCACAGTGGCATGCCAAAGGTTTGTTGAAAAAAGGGGATGAATTTGTCCACGAGAGTTTTATCGGTTCCAAGTTTACAGGCAGGATAGAAGAGGAGACTTCCGTCGGAGACTTTCCTGCCATCGTTCCAAGCATCGAAGGTTGGGCAGTGGTGACAGGCTACAATACCATTTTCCTTGATGACGAAGACCCTTATGTGCATGGATTTCAGGTAATCTGAAGGAAGCGAGAGGCGAGAAACGAGAGCCGAGATGCGAGAGACAATAAATTCAGAATTATGAATTAATAATGAAGAATGACTGGACTCGATTACAACTACAACCAAACTAACCCGATAACCTGACAACGCGAAGCGGACAACAATTACACCAACTACAACATTTAAATCCAAACATTACCAGAATTCAGTCTCATGTCTCAAGTCTCCCATCTCACATCTAAAAAATGAAACCAACCATCATCATCGGCGGCGGGATCGTCGGACTGTTTACTGCGTATTTCCTTCAAAAATCAGGAACGGAAGTCATCATCATTGACAAAGGTGACATGCAGGTCAATTGCTCCACCGGCAATGCCGGGATGATCGTGCCGAGTCACATCATTCCGCTAGCCGCTCCGGGCATGATAAGCAAGGGGATTTCCTGGATGTTTTCTTCCAAAAGTCCCTTCTATATCCATCCTAGATTTGACCGGAAGCTCTTGCAATGGTCGTGGTTGTTTTACCAATCCGCCAACAAATCCCATGTCGAGAAAAGCATCCCCTACCTGAAAAACCTCAGCCTGATGAGCAAAGCGCTGTACCAACAGTTCAAGGCTGAGCACATCGAGTCAAACTTGGGCTTGGTGGAAAAGGGTTTGATGATGCTTTATCAAACTGCCGATGTAGAAAAGGAAGAGATTGAATTTGCACATTTGGCGCAGAAACATGGCTTGGTGGCAGAAATCCTCAGTCCGGCAGACATCAGGAATATCGAACCCAACCTTGAAGTGAAGGCAAGGGGTGCAGTGCTTTTTCCCGGCGATGCCCACCTTTCCCCAGCTGCTTTATATAGCTTTTTGAAAAAACATTTGGAAGAAAATGGTGTGCAGTTCAAAAACCAAGTGACAGTCACCGGATTTGAAACAAAATCAGATAAAGTCATCGGCGTATTGACTTCGGAGGGAAAAATCGAAGGGGATAAGTTTGTGCTTTGTGGAGGCGCTTGGTCTGCCGAATTGGCTAAGATGTTAGATTTTTCACTTCCCATGATGGGCGGAAAAGGATACAGCTTTATCCAGGACAACAAGCCTGAAATCAAGCAGGCGAGCATTTTGACAGAAATGAAAGTTGCCGTCAGTCCTTATGGCAATCAGATCCGATTTGGTGGCACGATGGAAATCGCCGGAACAGATGAATCCATCAACATCAACCGGGTTAAGGGAATCTTCGAATCCATCAACCGGTATTATCCGGATTTTCAATCCAAATTCCCCGAAACCGATCAGATCTGGAAAGGCTTGAGACCCTGTTCACCCGATGGTTTGCCTTATATCGGTTTTGCGCCAAATTGGAAGAATGTTCTTGTCGGCAGCGGCCATTCCATGATGGGTATTAGCCTGGCACCTGCGACAGGAAAAATCCTCGCAGAACTCCATGCCCAAAAATCCCCAAGCATGGAATTGGCAGGTTTTAAGGTGGATAGGTTTTGAATCTCGACCTCAGAATAGGGCGAATCTGTTGTTCCGGGGTTAACCAATTTCATTTACACACGAACCCAAAATAAAAAGCTTCTCCGACAAGAATATTTGGAGAATGAAGTAGTTTACGAGATCTCAGGGCTACGCCCCTTTCGTTCATTTACCATATCAATTGCTACGAAGATTTGAGGGCTACGCCCCCACCTATGTATGTACGCTATGATGCCAGCAAAATGATAATTTGATATAGTTCTTTGCCAAACACTGAGAAGTCCGATACTTCCGACTTCGGTCTTCCGTCCTGTTTGAAGTATAATATAAGCTTGCTGGCAAAAAAGCCGATAACCCCTTAATCTATTCCCCAAAAACCTGATCTTCTGCATCGATAATGATCCTGATAAACCGGATGATAGTGTCAATTTCTTCCCATGAAAATCCCAGATTTCCCTGCGAGTGGGCAAGTGCATCGCGCAGCTGACCGATGTCATTCATCATCTTGACAAAACGGTCTCTGCTATACTCCGGATCAAATTTTTTGAAGCGCTGATTTTTGGAAAAGATAGAACCCAAGTCACCAAACTGCAGGCATTGCACCAAATCAATTTCTTCTTTCCGTCCTTTTTTCCACTCATAGAGTGATCGGGCGCTGTTGAGCCGGTTTTCGGAAATGCTTTGTTCCCAATGTGGGAGGTATTTGCGGATCAGTTCCTTCAGGTGGGTTTCCAACAGGCTGATCATTCCAAAAAACCCGATCCTGAGAGGAATCTTGTCGAGGTCAGTCCGGGTGACGATGTGCGCGATTTTTCCATCTTCTTCAATGAAATACCGCCTCTTGTCGATCAGCATTCTGAAGGCAATCAACAGCGGAGTTTCAGATGGCATGATGTCATCCTCAGGGATGGGAACCGGAGATGCATCACCGATATCGAATTTCATCAATATCCCATCGACATCCACGACGGCCGATTGAAAATTCCGTTTTTCCATTTCTTCCCTGTAACTGTTTTGGTCAAAAACCAACAGATTTTCTGCAATGGGCATGACATTGATCTGTTCTTCAAAAAGCAATCGGAGGCGGTCCAAAGAATTCATAGGCTTGGTGGAAAGTTTTTGTGAAAATATAAAAATAGCTTTTATATTGACCGAAACATTAGGTAGCAAAACCAATTATTTTATGTCAGCAATGGAATTGGGAATCGGCAGTCAAGTTAGACATCCAAAATTTGGAAAAGGCGTGGTCGTGGAGGCAGACGCCTCCTATTACAAGATTTATTTCAACTTTATTGCGGAGGTCAAAACCATCGCAAGGGACTTTCAGCATTTTGAACTGATCGAAAAGAAAGAAGCAGAACCGATAGCGTTCAGCCTTGCGGATATCGAAAGGGCAGTAGAAAACGCGATCAAAAAAATCCCGCCTACGGAAGCTTTGCCAAAAGTCAGCATGGCCCAAAAGTGGCTCAAAGGCAACATGATTCTCAATCCCTATAATCCCGAATTGAGCAACAAGGAAGTTCCGATTGCGACATTTTTCCACAAGATCGTCATGGTCAGGGAGCGGCTCCGTGTCCTTGAGCAGAATATCAACAACCACGAGAAACTCGACGATCAGGACAGAATTGCCCTGCAGCAATACATTACGCGGGCCTACGGTTCACTGACCACTTTCAATGTACTCTTTGCCGACAAGGAGGATTACTTCAAAGGAGCAGGGAAGGATGATTAGAAAAGTAATTGGTAAGAGGTGAAAGGTAAGAGGATGTGTTAGGCCCTGGATTTGGAATGGTTTTTATAGCTATGTTTTGCAATTGATTTAATAGGGAGAACCATGGATACTAAAAAGGAATTGACAAGCGATCAGTGTGAAGTGCTTTTCAGAACGTTGAAATCCAGGTTTGAGAAAAACAAAAACCGTCACCAAGGTTTGGAATGGGCTTCGGTCCTGGCCAAATTGGAATTCCATCTCAATGGAAAGGGAAGCTCAGAAAAGCTTTGGTCACTGCATCAAATGGAAATCACTGGCGGAGAACCGGATGTTGTCGGCTTCGATGACAACACCGGAGAATATATTTTTTATGACTGTTCGGCAGAAAGTCCCAAAGGCCGCAGAAGTATTTGCTTTGACAGGGAAGGATTGGAATCGAGGAAAGATTTCCCACCTGCCAACAACGCCGTCGACATGGCTGCTGAAATGGGCATTGATATCCTGACCGAATCCGAATACCGGGAATTGCAACAATTGGGAGAATTCGATACCAAAACCTCAAGTTGGATCCAAACACCCAAAGCCATCCGGAAACTTGGGGGAGCTCTTTTTTGCGACCGTCGCTACAATCATGTCTTTACCTATCATAATGGAGCCCAATCCTATTATGGAGTCCGAGCATTCCGCGGGATGCTCAGGATCTGATTTCAATCTTCTAAAAATGTATTTTCAAGTATTTGTTTTGGACCAATGATTTCCCATGAGTTATAAAAATCAGATTTATAACTCACAATTTGTTTATATTTGAGTTATAAAATTCAGATTTATAACTCATGAAGTGGAATTGGCAATCAAAAGACTGGCCGTCATTCAGGTTTGACCTGGAAGAGTTATCGGTTTTTGAACAGGAATTTTTTAAAAATTCCGGTCTTTTGGTAGGTGCTTTCAAACATGTTGAGGAAGATGAGAAGAGCAACCTGATAGTGGAAATCATAGCTGATGAAGCCCTGAAGACCTCAGAAATTGAAGGTGAATATTTGAACCGGGCAAGTGTACAATCCTCCATTCGCAAACAATTTGGCCTTGAAACCAACATTGGGAAAGTGCCGGCAGCCGAACAAGGAATAGCGGAGATGATGGTCGATGTGTATCAGACATTCTCCGAACCAATAACCCATGAAGCCATTTTTCGATGGCATGAGATGCTTACCAAAGGGAGAAGAGACCTGACAGATATTGGCAGGTACAGAACAGGTAGTGATGCTATGCAGGTGGTTTCAGGTCCAATAAACAGACCGATTGTCCATTTTGAGGCTCCGCCCTCTGATACGTTGAAAGGGGAGATGAATGCTTTTTTGGACTGGTTTGAAAGCTCAGGGCCAAAAGGGAATAGGAAGTTGGGACCGCTTATCAGGGCGGGGATTGCACATCTTTATTTTGTATGCATCCATCCTATGGAAGATGGAAATGGTAGAATTGGGCGCGCAATTGCAGAAAAGTCTTTGGCACAAAGTCTTGGGCAACCTTCATTGATAGCCTTGTCTTTTGTGATTGAAAAGTATAAGAAAGATTACTATACCGCATTGGAGCGAAACAATACCCAAATTGAAATCACAGATTGGCTGATGTATTTTTCAGAAACAATTATCAAAGCCCAAGTCCGAACACTTGAACTGGTTGACTTTATAATTAAAAAAACAAAACTCTACGATAAGGTTAGGACCCAACTGAATGAAAGACAGGAAAAATTGCTTTCCAGGATATTCAGAGAAGGACCGGAAGGCTTTAAAGGAGGATTGAGCGTCAAAAATTATTTATCGATCACGGGAGCCTCGCGAGCTACCGCCACCAGAGATTTACAATATCTCGTGGATCTTGAGGTATTGACAAAAACCGGAGAATTAAAGGGAACAAGATATTACCTGAATCTTCCAAAATAAAATTCAGTCTATAGTCCATTGTCCACGGTCGACAGTCCATAGTCCACGGTCACGACTATGGAACTTCAATCCGAGTTATATATGGTTTGCAGTAAAAATAGAGATCCACAAAAACAAAATAGCTACCCGATTTCTCAGGTAGCTATTTCTATTTGATGACTATCCACCATGGACCGTGGACCATCGACTGTGGTCGATTTGACCATGCCTGGTCTCTCAGGTAGCTATTTCTATTTGATGACTATCCACAGTGGACTGTCGACTATGGACTGTGGACAATTATCACTTCTTCCAGCTAGCTTTTCCGCCTTTGGCAGAATCCACGTTGATGCTGTAGCTGCTGTTGCCGGAGACGATCCATCTTACTTTTACCGCACCCATTCCCGGGATATTGGCGACGGAGATTTTTTCAGGATTTGTCTTTTGTTCGGAAAGTCTGTTGAAGTCCTCATTGTCCACTACAAATCCCGCCACTACTTTGGCGCCGGTGATGCTGACATAATCAGGCCTTTCGATTTTGTATTTCAAATCTTGGCTGGAGTGGGTTGGGATCAACCTTTCGTTGTAAATCGTCGCTGTAACTGCTTTTAATCCTCCTCCAAGGTCTTCTTCTTTGACATCCATCACGCTGAGTTTTGGAGTGTGGTAGCCGTGGAGGATGGTGAAGGCGGCATTTCTATGGGCATCCTGCTCCAATAGGAATCCCGGGTGCAGACGGCCAAAGTTTTTCTTGAAGCCACCGACTTCGATTTTGCCATATTGAGGGTGGTCGTATTCTGCCCAATTGACAAATGCATCGCCAAAAGTCAGGTAAGTGTCTACCATCATTTGCTCATCCTGATTGCCTCTTCCTGCATTTTTGTGCACATAGAGGTAAGATGTCATCAATTCATTGGAGTAAGTGAAAATTCCCCTTCCACCATAGAACCAGTCCAATTGACCGCCAAATACGGAGTAAAGATCTTTGTACACCACCAGGTATTTGTAACCTGGCATGAATTCTTCTCCTTTTTTGGCAATGGCATCATAGATTCGGATGTCAGTTTGGTTGTATGTTCCCAAGTCTTCTTCCGCTCCCGGACCTCTCAGGATCATGCCGCCATAGTTATGGTAGCTTTGCGCTGCGGCAATGTTGGGGTGCTTCATCACATATTCCATCACAGCTTTGTTTTCAGGCACGCTGAACGGGTATTTCCATGCACCTCGCTGTACATAATCTGGCTGCCAGTTCCATCCCCAATCACGGTTAGGGTCATAATAACCGATGGCATCTTCATTAATTTCACCGTCACCGTCATTGTCTATTCCTTCAAAACCCAACATTTCATATTCCCCTTTTTGATCAGGAGCGACCATGATGAGTTTTCTCGGATCCATTTGATCCTTGATATAGCGGCCTGTAGGTGATTTGCGGATCATCATCGTGATATGACCGTCTTTGTTGATGTCGTCAAAAGGATCTTCGCCGATCACCCCATCGCCGTCATCGTCCATATTGATCATTCCTGATCGTGGAGAATTCAGCGTGTTTGGTTCCTTGATAAAGTTGTCGTGCGCGTCCGGATTGATGGTAGGCGCGATGTAGAAGGTTTTGTCCTTGAGCAATTGGGTGATGAATTCCAGTTCCCCGTACATTTCAGAAAGGTACCAAGCGGTGTAAAGGGTAAATTCAGTTCCCTGAATCTCATTGGAGTGGATGTTGCCGTCGATCCACATGCCCGGCTTGTCTTCCGCTTTGCCGGATTTGAAGTCGGTGACGATCAGTACCCAAATGTCATTTCCTTGGTAGGATTTACCGATGCTTTCGAGCTTTACCAGATCGGGATGCTTTTTGGCCATGTCCTTCATGATTTCTTCCAAAGCAAGGTTGGTATGGTACCTGTTCCAGGAAACGGGAACTTTGGGATTGTGCGGAGTACCGATGGCGCGGAAATACTTTTCCTGTCCGCTAGTCTCCTGAATGCCTGCAAAACCGATTGCCAGTCCTAAGGCAGTTGTATATATCCAGTTTTTGAATTTCATTTTTTTGTCGGTTTAGAGTTTCACATTGAGTGTGGCGATACCGGTATGTGCTGCACCGGCCTTGATATCTACTGAGCCGGTTCCTTTGACGACCCATGACAGCGTAATTTTGCCATAAGCATCAATTTTCTCAATCAGCTTGATTTTTTCACCGGAAACTAGGTCAGCAGCATCTTTGCTGATGTCTACTCTGATATTCCTCAGCCAACGGGATTTTTCACCCATTTCTGAATGTGTTGGCAAGGAAGAATTGTTGAAAAGATCTGCGGTGATTCTGGTAAGTCCGTTGCCCAGTTTTTCAGATTTGACATTGTGAAACTCTAATTTCGGACTCATAGCAGCTAATTTCAAGATGAATGCTGTATGCTCCATAGCGATAGAATCCACCTTGGCATAAGGAGGGGTGTGCATCACAAAAGGCCTGATGCCGCCTACTTCTACTTTCTGACCGGGAAAATCCGGATGCGTCACCGGCGCCCAAGGGACATGTACATTGCTGAGGTTTTCCTTTGCTGCCCAAGCCATGAAGTTTGCTTCAGCATTGCTGTTGGATTTGCCGTCTTCCCCTTTTACTTCAGGTACCCACCATCCCGGTGTGCTAAAGCTGAGTCTTCCAAAGTGGAAATAAGCCCATTGGAAGAAATCACCATCCGTACCCTGATTGGTTTGGTTGAATGCTTTTTGGGAGATCGTTTCATTGTAAATTCCTGAAACCATGCCGTTGATGGCTACATCTTTTTCCAGCATGGAGGCAATGATTCTTTTCTTGGCATCTCCTGCATTGTATTTCAGGGGAGCGGAGAGGTTGTTTGCAGGACTGAAAGTCACAAAAGCAAAGATGTTCCACTGATTGAAAAGGTAATCGAGCAATGCGCGGCTTTCGACCTGCGATACCGCAAAATCACCTGCAAGCGGCTGGAAGATCGGGAATTTGTAAGTCTGGTTTTTGTTGAAGGCAATGCCTTCTGCCAGATCTTCTCCAAAGCTTCCGTCTTTATCCTTGTCCATACTCTCAGGCATCATCAGGTAAGTACCTTTTTGGCCTTTGGATTTGTCTGATTTTGCCATCAACCTCGCATCCTTTTCATTGGCCATGTACTCGCCCATGGGGCTTTCGACGCGCATCATGGTGATAAGTCCATCTTTGTTGAGGTCCTCATAGCCATCCTCTGAAACCTGTCCGTCACGGTCGTGATCGACTTTGGCGGCATTGCCTCTTCTTTCATACTTCAGGGAAGCATGATACTGCTCGTAAGCATCGGGAGACATGTTTGGGAAAATGTAGAAAGTGTTTTTTTCTAGGGCCGATGCATGGTTTTTGATCAATCTTTCGGCAAACTGCAGAGCCAATTCGACACTGAGAACATGAAAGCCTTCTGCCCCGCCCACGACTGCAATGGCCGGCTTGTTGTCCATGTCACCGGTTCCGATTTTCAATACCCAGATGTCCTTTCCGCCTTCGGTTTTGGTGAGGGAACTGAGTTTGGCTGCACTTCCGCTGCCGGAGATGGCTTGCAGCCTTTGGGTAATCTGGCCAAGAGTGGGATAATCCCCCTGCGCCAGCGTGGTCGAGTGAACGGAAAAAAGAAATCCCGCCCCTAAAACCAACGATAGATACATTTTCTTCATAAAGTATATCAGGTTTAGTTCTGTAATGAAAAAAGACACTCAAAGTGTCTTTTGCCGCGCTATGTTACAAAATTTAAACCGTTAAATAAAAGCCGATTCGTCCTATTGGTTAGCATGGTTTTGAAAGGTTTTCAGTGTGGATAAGCGGAATCTAATTTTAGGCCACTTAAAAAACAAAGCACAAAAAGTTATTTCCTGGCCGAAAAAAATGGTATTTTTCCACAAACACTATTCCCTAGGTATGTTTCGTAAAATTGCCCTTGCCATTGCTTTCTCTCCAAGAATGGAGGCCTTGATTGCTGAATCAAAAAGACTGAAAGATCTCTTTCAGGCAGAATTGCTGCTTATCCATGTGGGTGAAAAAACCGTTGTGCTTGAAGAAAAACTCAACGAGTTGCTTGACAAACACGGTCTTTCACAAAATGATGTCAAAATCATCTGGGCAGAAGGCAAACCGGCAAAAAGGATCCTTCAGACCTGTGAAGCCGAAAATGTCGATCTATTGGTGGCCGGCGCGCTAAAAAGCGAAAGTATTTTAAACTATTACATTGGGTCTATTGCAAGAAAGATCATCCGTAATTCCAAGTGTTCGGTGCTGACTTTGATTGAACCGCTCGTGAAACCTACTCCATTTGACAAGGTGGTGATCAACGGCACGGAGCAGGACCAAACGCCACAGGTCATCCAAAAAGGACTCGAATGGTGCAAGTTGGATGGTGCGAGGCAGGTATTTGTGGTCAATGAGATCAAAATGTATGGCCTGAAAATGGCAACTGCCGGGGAAGGAAACGAAGAGGAAATAGCCATTGCACGAAGGAAGCTTGTTGCAGATGAAGTCGCTTATGTCAATGATATTTTGAAAGATCTTGACAAAGGTGACCTCAAAGTCAATGTCAAAGTCACTTGTGGCAAATGGGCAATAGAGCTTGCAAAATTTGCTGAAGATGTCAAAGCAGACCTGTTGATAGTGGGCGACGAAGGAAAACTTGGATTTTTGGACAGGCTTTTTCCGCACGACCTTGAAGAAATTCTTAACAACCTTCCTTGCAATTTACTGATACTTAAAAAATAATCGGGCTACATGGAGAGTTTATCACATCAAGATGTAGTCAACCTTTTTCTGCAGTTGGCAGCAATGCTCCTACTGGCTAGGATTTTTGCGGAGGTGGCGCAAAAGTTCAAACAGCCGGCTGTAGTGGGTGAGTTGTTGGCGGGGATACTTTTGGGTCCTACCATTTTGGGGACTTTTATTCCCGAATTCCACGAGTACCTCTTTATGAGTAATCCCAATGCAAATCTTGCTTTGGACGGGTTTGTACAGATTGCGGTCGTACTTCTTTTGTTTATTGCCGGACTGGAAGTGGAGCTTCACCTCGTTTGGTCGCAGGGAAAAGCAGCTATAAGCATCAGCTTACTTGGCTTGGTGGTTCCTTTCATTTTGGGATTTGTATTCCCCTATTTCTTTTCCTCCTTTTTTGGGTTGGCAGATGGTGACAGGTTGTTGTTTTCACTTTTTATGGGTACAGCCATGTCGATTACAGCTTTGCCTGTAGTGGTCCGGATATTGATGGATCTCAATCTCTTCAAGACCAAGATGGGCATGCTGATCGTGGCTTCAGCGATGGTCAATGACATCATCGGGTGGTTGATTTTCTCTGTGATTCTTTCCTTTATGGGAAAAAGCGGTAACCTCTCGCTTATTCAGACTGTCGGGATTACCCTGTTGTTTACCTTTTTTATGCTGACTTTGGGTAAGTTTATTATCAACAGGGTTTTGCCTTGGGTCAATAAAAAACTTGCTTGGCCGGGAGGGGTATTGTCACTGTCCATGGCTTTCTGTTTTCTTTCAGCAGCATTTACAGAGTGGCTTGGGATCCATGCTATTTTCGGCGCTTTCCTACTTGGTGTGGCTTTGGGAGATTCGGAACACATGTCCGAAAGGGCCAAGGAAATTGTCCATCAATTTATCAACAATATCTTTGCCCCGCTTTTCTTTGTGTCCATTGGCTTGAAAATCAACTTTGTTACCAATTTTGAATTTCTCCTTACCCTTGCAATTATTGTTATTTCCTTTGCAGGAAAAATTATTGGTAGTGGATATGGAGCTTCAAGAGGTGGATTCAATTTTAAAGAATCTTTGGCGGTTGGATTCGGAATGAATGCCCGTGGTGCGATGGAGATCATCTTGGGTTTAATAGCCTTGGAAAATGGGCTGATCGATGAAAAGGTTTTTGTGGCTTTGGTCGTCATGGCTATCGTCACCAGCATGTCAAGTGGGCCGCTGATGAAGTGGGCCTTGAAAAAATAGCTGTTTGTATTGAGTCTCTCACATTGATAATAAAACCAAAATCCTTGTCCAATCGAACAGGGATTTTGGTTTTGGATACTCATTGTACTTTGAATGAATAAGTTCCTGAAACAGGTTTTCCCTCTATAGAAAGTCCCTCAAGTCTGATTTCCACTTGGGTTTTGCCATCAGTCAGCGGGAATTCTACCACTGCTTTCCCGTTTTTGTCAGTGGTGATTTCTGGATTCCAATAGATCGTGGACCGGTAATCCGGTATCCTTGGGCCAACATTTTCAATGTATTTTGGAGGAGTATAAAACTGCCGCACGGGTGCAAATCCTGTTTTGTTCAAGGTGGCATTGCTGTCCATTTTTGGGGTTTTTGAAAGTTGGTCAGCTTGTGGATTTCCTCTCTTTGTAAAGATATTGATCACACCGCCCGCACCGTCGGGTCCAAATATCATGGCCTTGGACATGCTTCGCAAAAGGTCAATCCGCTCAATATCAGGAACCATGATCACCGCCGCCATGGAAGTCTGAACCGGCATCCCGTCCAAGAGAAACAAAGCTCCCCTGTTTTGGGAACCTCCGGGAGCACCGCCCCGGATCGTGACAGTAGGTGGAGGATTGATGCTGAACACATCTCCGCTCACGGTGACTCCCGGGAATCGCCCACGTATCAGCTGGAAGACATTCTGGAAAACCCATTCCTCCGGAGTTACCAATAGGGTAAAGTCGGGATTGTCCTGGTATTGGATAGCACGGATATCAGACTTGCGCTGGATCTGACTGCTTTGGACGGTAACCTCTTCCAATTCTACCATTTGGTTTTTGAGAAATTGCTGCATCATCAGATCGGCCTGTTTGACCTCCATCCAATACTCCTTGAATTCGTATTCTGAGCCGTCGATTGTCAATAGATCAGAATTTTTCAAGGAAATATCCAGTCTGTTTTTTTCAAAAAATTCCACATCGTTGGGTTTGACCTGGATGGGATTGTTTTTCCTGTTTTTGTTGACCGTAAATACCTGGATGTAAATCGATGTCGAATCTTCAAAATCCAATCCTTGGAATGAAAAATATCCTTTATCGTCGGTCTGACCGTCATATACCAAAGGGTGGTCTTTTTGATTGACTATCAAAGTCAGGAATTTTGGTTCGGTAATTCCCCTTCGTCCTTCCGGCAAGACCCGGCCCGCCAAGTTGATACCAAAGTCAAAGAAATGTTCCCTTTCCTTTTCCAGTTTGTCAAGATGCGACCAATCGAATCTCCTCCAACCTTGGGTCAATAAGAGATTGTCAAGGTCTTTGGCAGCTGTTGGATTGGTAGCATCAAAGTAGAAAGCCGGTTGTTCTATTTCTCCCTTCAGTTCGGAAGACAAGTCCATATACGTGCTGATGTTTTGGGAATGGGAAGGATAATGTACCTGAATTCCATCAGTGGCAGAAAGTGAAAAATTGCCCTGAACAGGTTTGCCAAAGGCATCTTTGACCTGGATTTCCATTCTTACGGTTTCATTTGGAGCGTAGCTGGTTTTGGAAGAAATGAATTTGACAAGGGATTTTTCTTCAGGCTTTAGGAAAACCAACCGCTCAGCAAATGGATTTCCCATTCGGTCCAACAAAGAAAACTGAATGATACCCGATTTGAAATCCGCCTTGTTGAGGGTGAATTTTTTCATCGCAGCACCTCCTTCAAAAGTCTGGGTAAATAAAATTGCCCCTTTGGAAAGGGCCATCAGGTGAAGTGTTTCCTTTTCAGTAATGTTGCTTTTGATGTAAATTTCAAGTTGGTCGGCAGTAAAGGATGAATTGACATTGAGGACATAGCCTTTATCTTTGATTTCCGGAAATCCAATTCTTTTTTGATTTCCGCCGGCAGTGGCAACGACCTCATACTTTTCTCCTTTTCGGGGGATAAAAGTAAAACTGCCAATGCCAAGATGGGAGGAAGAAAAATTGCCTAATGTGTCTTTTTTTGAATCAATAATATGTCCTCTGACTTGGATTCCTTTTCCGTTTTGGCCGATTGCCTTAAAGCCGATTGCCGTGGAAATCCCATCCACCAAATCGCCACCTTCGGGAAAGAGCATCAATTCAAAGTCATTTTGAGGCGGTGCTGCTCCGGAGCTGACTTTCCCCAATTCGCCGATATAAATAGCTTGGTGAAAAAATACCTCAGGCTCAAAATTCCTCATCCAAGTCGAATAAGCCCTCAGCGTATACATGCCTGCAGAAAGACCGGACGGCAAGGTGATATCACCTCTTCCGATTCCTTTTTCCATTTTTAGAATGATTTGGCTGACCTTTCTTTTGCTTTGGTTGTCGATCAATTCTACATAGACAGGTACAGTAGGAGTATTGTAGATGAGTTGGTCATCCTTTTGCAAAGTGCCATATGCCTTGATCCAAATCGTATCATTCAAAAAATAATGGGGCTTATCGGTGTGAAGAAATACTTTTTCGAAAGGATAGGATACTTGGTAGAGTTTGGTTTTTGATATTAAGGATTCCAGATTTTGGGCTTGCGAAAACCCTGAAAAAAATACCTGAAGCAAAAAAATAAGGAAGAGAGGATTGGAGGCCTTTTTCATAAGTGGGGATTTTGAAAGTATATAAACTAAAAATAATCAAATATTTATCTGTTGTAAGTAAATCGAGAATCTTTTAAGTAAATAATTTATCCCTCATCCTACTCCCAAACAATCAAACTGACCTGCTTGTACTTTTCCCACTTCAAAAAAATTTATGAAATGTCAAATCGAGACTTCCGCACTAACTTCAAATCGAATTACTTATTTACTTCAAGGGGTTTTCTAAAGAAAAATGCTGCCTGATCTCCATTACCTTCTTTATTTAGGATTTCTGCTGATTTGGCGTATTTGCTCTTTTTGATTTTTCTCTTAAAAGTAGAGACCAGTCCTTTTGGGTTTGGTGTCCGCAATGGGATATCCTGGATATACTTTTCGCTGCCCGAAAACTGGAAATGTGTGGAATCATAAACTGTTTTGAACAATTCCATATTTGACTTTTCTCCAAGGATCTTCATACTTTCTTTGGAATGGAGAAAGAAATGTCTTGGTGCATCCAGTTGTACCCAGTTTGTTTTATAATGGTTCCAGGCGTAAGAAGAGACAGTAGGAATCCTGATGATGCATACACCTCCGGGCGCAAGGATTTTACTGACTTTTTGAAGATGATCCAATGGATCGGGAATATGTTCAAATGAATGATGGTAGGTGATGATGTCCCACGTTCCTTCGATATCAAAAATGTTGGAATTACTGATCTGCAGTCCGTTGTCATATTTGATGGATTCTGACAGAAACGGATCACAGCCATGTACATTTTTAAATCCGATCTCTGCCAGAGGGTATAAAAAATTCTTACCGTTGCCACAGCCAATATCCAGTATTTTTGATTCCTTACTTATATTGAGTCCGTTAAGAATGAAAAAAAGATCTGTGCCTGAAATCAGACTTGCCGTCTTTCTCAAGAACGGATTTTTTCCTGTGACAAGTTGGGCATATTTTTTTCTGTTGATGGCTCCTAAAATTCCTTTGAATTTTTTCCCATCGTATTTCCCAAAGCTGTAATAATTTTCAGGATAAAACTTTGACATGTCTTGCGGAATATCACTTATCTGAAGGCAATGACACTTGGAGCATTGAAAATATTGGAACTTTTCCCTCATCCCAAACATCATTTCCTTTACCTGATAGGTCTTATTTCCTTTGGCATTGTTACATATTCTGCATACCGGACTATCAATCATTTTCTCCGTGCTCATTCTGAGTTTGTTTTAGTCCAAGGCATTTTGGATAAAAATAATAAGTTCTAGTATCTTATCCACTTTGACAAAAGTAGTAAAGATTGGAATACTAATTTGCTTGGATTCGTAATTGGAAGAAGGAACTTTATTTCTCTCCCATCCCGTAATCCAGTGGCATCAGGTCGCCGATTTTTTCCCATCCCATGTATCCCTGCACAAAAATGTCAAAAGGATGAAAATAGCTGCCATTATCAAAAACCTGAACAGCCTTGGAGCGCATTTCCAACTTGCTCAGTTGAGGAAGTTTTGTTCCTGAATCCCCAATCAAATCTGAGCCTATGTTTTTGATGGTAAAATTGATATTGCGAAGACTGTAAAGAAAAAATGCAGACTCCTCCTCCTCATGCAGATACAGGATATAGACAGGTTTATTGTAGATGATAAATACCTTCCCGTCTTTTGTAGACTGGGTCAGTGTAGCCGCTGCTATCGGGTCATTGAATGGGATGTCGATGGAATCTAAAGATGCCAATTCCTTTTCTTCTTTTCCCTCATCCAACTTTACCTCACTTCCATAGCCAACAATTTCCAAATTCACTTCAGCGGGTATGTTTGGGACTTTTTGGGTTGGGAAAATTCGGTATCCGGAATTTTCTGCTTTTCCTTCATACAAGCTCCTCATGAAGTGCATCATACTACCCAAATATGCTTTTTCCCGGCTTTCGGTCACTTTTTTGACTCTTCTTTTTGGAAGGTTTTCTTCCACAAAGTAGGGGTATCCGGCATACACCACCTCATTTCTTACTTTGTTGTATTCAAATCCGGTGAGGACGTATTTGATTTGGTAACCAAGGTTAGGATTTTCTATTTGGAGAATATCCTTGGCACGCACTTTCAGTGAGTTTGGTTCTGTTTCCCCATCGAGGATCAGTACTTCGGGATTGAGGATGTTGCAGTTTGCGGCATTGGCACTGCTACCCAAAAAATATTTCTTGAATACTTCAAGGTTTTCGTACCAGGTTTTATCTCTTTTTTCTGTCACTTCACTTCCTTCCAATTCTATGGTTTCTGGCAAAATCCTGAATTCGTAAAAACTCCGCAAAACCTTGGTCGAAATGGTATAGCTGAAAGGTTGAAACCCAATATAGCTGATGACAAGTTCATGGTTGCCCTCGGGGATGGACAAATCAAATTCCCCTTGCTTATTGGTAGAAGTACCGATACTGGAATTGCTGATAAAAACAGTGGCAAAAAGCAAAGGCTCTAAAGTCTCCGCATCCAATACCCTTCCTTTGATACTGTATTGTCCAAAAGCATTCAGGCCAAACAGCCAAAAAGACAACAAAAGAGTCAGAGAAATCCTGATTATGGGTTTGGGATTGATTTTCAACATCTGTTTTTATTTCACTTTGAATCTGTAGGTGGCGTGGATGGGTTCGCCGGATTTGGATATGCCTTGAAGATTGACAAATACTTCAGGCTTGCTTTCGGTGAGGAGAAATTCAATCTGCGCCTTTCCCGTATTGTCTGTATCCAAATTGGGATTCCAATAAATGGTGGACCTGAAGTCTATCGCAATCGGCGCACTGATGTCATAAACTCCCGATGGAGAGTAAAATTCCCGGATGGGAACATACCCTTTGGCTTTGATGGTCGTATTGCCAATAACAGGTTCATCCTCCCATTTGTAATTAGGGTTTCCGGCTTTGGTCAATACATTGATGACTCCTCCTGCCCCGTCAGCACCGTAAACAGCTCCTTTGCTCAGGCCCATCAGTATGTCTATTCTTTCTATTTCAGCGACAGGCAACAGACCCACCATTGATGGCATCACCCTCATGCCATCAATAAGAAAAGTGGCACCTCCGGAATTCATGATAGAGCCTCCGCCGCCTCTGATGATAACTACCGGAGTGGGGTAAAGGCTGAACACATCTCCAATCACATTGACGCCCGGGAATCTTCCCCTAAGCACCTGGAAAACATTTTGAAAATAGTAAAATTCTTTGGTCACAAACATGCCCCTGTCGGGCGTATTGTTGTACTGGATGGCCCGGTTATCAGGTTTTAAGCTTCTTTTCCCTGTCACGGTAACCTCTCCCAATTCGATTTCCTGACTCAGTCTGAATTGTTCCATCATGTTTTTCGCCTCCTTTACAGAGACGAGATAGTCATCAAAATCCTGAAACTTATCTCCCGAGGGAAGCAGGGCTTTGTTTCTCTCCTGGAATTTGGGAGCCTTTGGAATTGACATCACTACCTCATTTCTTTTGACCTCTGTGGTTTTTCCGCTATTTTTTTCCTTTTCGATGTAGGCCTGCATGTAAATTCCTACTGAATCCTGGTAATCCATTCCGAGAAATGAGAACTCACCAATTTCATTGGTCTCGCCTTCATAGAGGATAGGCATTCCAAAGCGGTGGGTTACCATCATCCGCAATGCGTGTGGTTCTTCGATCGGTTTTTCATTCACTTTATATACTTTTCCCGTCAAGGTCAGCCCTTCCTCAAAAGCGTATGTCGGCGGGCTGCTTAATTTTGACAAATGTTCCCAAGAGAATCTTCTCCAGCCTTGGGTCAAAAGGAGGTTGTCCAGGTATTTTTCAGCATTTGGGTTTTCAGGATTGAAGTAATAATCCGGTTGCTCTATTTCCCCTTTGACCTCTGAACTCAGCAGAAAGTAGGAATGGATGTTTTCTGCATTTTCAGGCTGCAAGACCTGATAGGCATCCGTCACCGATACCGAGAAGTTTCCTTCCACAGCCCTTTGGAATTCGTCCATTACGTTGATTTCCATCTGAACACGTACCTTGGAAATGTATTCGGCTTTTGCTGTTTTAAAGGTTGCGTTTCCTTTTGAAAAAGGAAAAAGATAGACCAGCCTTTCTGCCAAAAGTGTCGTTTCCTCATCCATCAGGGTAAAGGTGACCAAGCCCGGATAAAAACCTTCTTTGGAAATTAATGTCGAATTGATTGCCTGTTTTGCGTCAAATTCCTTTTCATATACTTTTTGACCTTTGGACAGTCCGACAAGGAAGAGTTTCTTGCCATCATTGGCTGTTGAGAGATTATTTCTGATCTCTACTTTGATTTCTTCTTCCGAAAAGAGCGGATCAAAATTGAGGACATAACCTTGTTTTTGGATTCGGCTCAATGCAAATTTAGACCAGTCCTGCTCTGGAGATTTGGCATGAACCTCATAAAATTCATTCTCTTTTGGGGTGAATCCGAAGCTTCCCATACCAAGATGCTCTGATTGGAAGCGCATGATTGTATCCGACTTGCTGTTCAAAATATAGCCGATGACATCCGTACTGCGTCCGTAGGCATCAGTGGCTTTGAAGCCGATTTTACTTTTTAGGCCTTCTACAAGATCGCCTCCTTCGGGGAAAAAGCCGAGATTCAGTTTGGAATCTGAACCTGCATATTCCCAACCTTCACCCAGTTCCCCTACCCAAATGTCTTTGTGGAAATAAGCTGCATCGCCAAAATTCCGCATCCATTGGGTATATGCCCGAAGGGAGTAAGCTCCGGGTTTGAGGTCTTTGGGTAGGACGATGTCTCCCTGACCTTTGCCTTCCTCCAGCTTGATGATGATGCGGTCAATGTACCTTTCAAATTTGGCATCGAACAGGTCCACATAGAGCGGAACGGATTTGGTCGCTTCCGGAGCCTCACCACCTTTTTCAATCATACCGTAGGCTTTGATCCAAATGGTGTCATTCAGGACATAATGAGGCTTATCTGTGTGGAGGTAGACTTTTTCCCAAGGGAAAGTATTGTTATATTCTTTGAAGGATGCGGTCAGTTTTTCTATAGATGATTGGGCAGAAAGACTGAAGTTCAAAAAGTTAATCAGACCAAAGCAGAGAAACAGGGAAAGGCTTTTTTTCATTGGTGCAAAAAGGTTCTTATAAACTTAAGAAATTAACGAAAAGATAAAAAAATAGTTTGATTAATTGTAGCACTCAAATCACTTCATTCAAACCGAAGTAGAATGCGCTCTGATCTCCAAATGCAATGTCCAAGCGGATATTGAGACCTTCCTCATTGAGTTTGTACCTGAATCCAAAGCCTGCCCCATATCGGAATCTTTTCCATCCAAAATCACCCACCTTCGGTGCTACTTGTCCCGCGTGCCCAAAAAGAACCATTCCAAGATTTCTGTAAACAGGCAAGCGGTATTCTGCCTGATGGACCATGGCATGGTTATCCCGAAATCTCCCTTCAAAATATCCCCGCATTCGGTCGCTTCCCCCGATCAGTGAAATATGCTGAAAAGGAGGATTGCCGGTGGTGAAACTCCACCAAGACTGCAGAGCGAGGACGTGGGTATCTGTAGTTTTGATGTATTTTCTAAAATCCGCTGTGTATTGGTTGAAGCTGAAGTTGCTCCCCAAAAAAGAAGCAAATCCCATCCAACTGAATCTGTTGTTCCATCCTCTGGTGGGCTGGAAGATGTTGTCTCTCGTGTCTTGATTAAGATTTAATCCCAAACCGGAAAGTCTTTGCCCATCGTATCCCGCCACTTGGCTGGTTTCCAATATTCCTCCCGGAACACGCCTATAGATGTCATCTACCCTGAATTCGTACCTTGGACCAAAGAAGATTCCCGGGATAATCTGTCGCTGGTAATTCAGGTGAAAATAGGCAAATCGGGTGGTGTAGGATTCACCTTCGTCTGTGACAGGGTCATTGCCGATACCATAAAATTTGAAAGGAAAATTTGAAAGCTCGAGTCGGGCATTGAGGTATTCCTTGTTTTCATTTGCCCATAGATCAAGCTCCGTGGTAAATATCGTCTGGTTGTTGAGTGTATACAAAATCGTGATCGGAATAGAGGAAGGGCGAAGGTTGGGATTCGTATCTCCTTTGTATTTGAAAACCCGGATGGCCCGGACGCCAAGTCCCAATTTGGTTTCAGGGGAATAAGTCACTGCAGGAATGAAGGCCCACTTTTCACCGGAAATGAGATCGATAACCTGATCTCCAAAATCAAAAACCCTGTCTATTCCGCCGGATTTGGGAACCGTGTCGTTTGCTTCCTGAGCGGAAGCAAAGGAAAAAGACATGTAAAATATAAAAAATAAAAAAGGGGCTGTTTTCATCAGCCCCAAAAGTAAGGAATGTTTTGTAAAACCTTAATCCATAAATTTTTCCACCTCTTCGCGGATGATGACGTACTGAAACAAGTCGCCGACTTTGCCATTTTTGATATAAGCATGTCTCAAAATAGCTTCCGGTTCGTAACCTGAATTTTCAAGGATTTTCATGGAAGGCACATTGAAATCAAAGACTTGGGCATAAATCCGCTTGATGGCAGGGAATTTTTCCAAGGCATATTCTGTAAACAATTGCACAGCTTCTGTGGCGATTCCTTTTCCCCAAAAGGGTTCACCTACCCAAAACCCGATTTCCATATTGGTACGGAGTTCATCTTTGCCGATTTCACAGCCGACAGAACCCACCAATTTGCCGTCAAATTCTATTGCAAAATTCTGAGGGGGATTGAATTTTTGGTTATGCTCGATCCAATGCCGGGCATCATGGATGGTATAGGGAGAAGGGAAACTATCTCTCAGGTTTCTGGCAATATTTGGGTTGTTGGCTATAGGGTATAAGCTGTGATAATGGCCATCATGCCAAGTCACCAAGCTTACATTTCCCTTTCCTTGAATCTTCATTTTATGGCTGGTTAAAGCTCCTTAAGATAACGGAGTTTTTTGAGTTTACTGAAAAGAATGTGTGTTTTTTTGATCAACCAAAATGATAAAATTGGTTTTGTCTTGGTTACTTTTTATACATGACAATCATCATTCCCTTTTTACCTCCCCGTCAGCTTTCTTTTAAAATATCGCAAACATTTCAAAAGAATGATCATTTGATACTATCCAAACCATAACTATTAATAATATGGTTAAAAGTTCAATTTCACCTGCTGTGGACCATGGACTGTATAACTATTGACCATTTCTCAATCCTCCATTTCTGAAGGATTCATCCTATCGAGGTTTTCTGCAAGACGCAGCGCAGAAATGAAATCTTCAATATTGCCTTCCATCACATCGGGGAGGTTGTAGACTGTTTTGTTGATCCGGTGGTCAGTGACACGGCTTTGGGGATAATTGTAAGTCCGGATTTTGTCAGAACGGTCCCCGCTTCCTACCATCGTCCTTCTCTGGGCACCGACGGCATCGTTGTGCTTGGCAAGCTCAATTTCATACAACCTCGACCGCAATACTTTCAATGCCTTTTCGAAGTTTTTGATCTGGGATTTTTCATCCTGGCAGGTCACCACAAGTCCTGAGGGGATATGTGTCAAACGGACAGCAGAATAAGTCGTGTTGACCGATTGTCCACCCGGGCCGGAGGAGCAATAAGTATCCTTTCGGATTTCATTCATGTTGATGTTGACTTCGACTTCATCCATCTCGGGAAGGACTGCGACAGTTGCGGCGGAAGTGTGGACACGGCCTTGAGTTTCTGTGGCCGGTACCCGCTGCACGCGGTGCACGCCGGATTCATATTTCATCATTCCATACACATCCTCGCCGGTGATGGTGCTGATGATTTCCTTATATCCTCCTGAGGAGCCAAAAGTAAGGTCGAGCACAGTCAGTTTCCAACCCTTTTTTTCGCAAAAACGCTGGTACATCCTAAACAAATCACCTGCAAAAATCGCCGCCTCATCCCCTCCGGTTCCACCGCGGATTTCCAGGATACAATCTTTGGAATCATTGGGGTCTTTGGGGATCAATTGCTGACGCAAAGCTTCCTCTAGTTCTTCCTCCCTTTGTTTGAGTTCGTCCAATTCTATTTTGGCCATTTCCCGGAAATCCGGATCTTTTTCTTTTTCCAGGATTTCTTTGGTACTGCTGATATTTTCTTTGACCAACTTATATTCATCATACAGGTTTACCACTTTTTCGAGGTCTCTGTATTCTTTGTTGAGTTTGGTGTATTTGGACATGTCGGACATGGAGTCCGGCTGTATGATGAGCTGACCTACTTCTATAAATCTTTCTTTCAGCGCTTGGAGTTTGTCAAGCATAAATCAATAATTGTTGAGCGGGTGCAAAATTAACAAAAATATCGGTTTTGGGATTTTAAACCTTTGGCTATCGGGCATCGGAATCCTGTTATCTTTGTGACCTCAAACAAAAAATTGCCATGAAACTCTTCACCAATACCGTCAGTGCAGTCATTGAAGCCATCGATGAGATTTTTAACCGAAACAGGTATGCTGACAAGGTGATTGAAAGAATTCTGAAATCCAATCCAAAATGGGGTGCAAGAGACAGGGGATTTATCGCTGAGTCAGCTTATGAAATGGTGCGCTGGTGGAGATTGCTCAATGAGGTAAGTCCATCGGATGATTTGTACCACCTGTTTGGTACCTATTGGGTGCTTCAGGGAAATGAACTTCCGGACTGGAGAGAATTCAAAGGCATGGATCCAAAATTCATTCTTGCAAAATACGATAGGATCAGAGAAAGGGCAATCCTTCAGTCGATTCCGGATTGGTTGGATGACATGGGTGCTGAGCAGCTCGGGGAAAAGTGGGAGAAAGAAATCGAAACCCTCAACCAAGAAGCGGATGTCGTCCTCAGAGTCAATACGCTTAAAGTTACCCGTGAGCAACTCATGAATAGACTTGCGGAAGATGGCATAGAATCCTTTGCACCTAAAGGCTACAAAGACGCCTTGGTACTTGCCAAAAGGCAGAATATCTTTAAAAATCCAGCATTCAAAGAAGGTTTGTTTGAGATTCAGGATGCATCATCCCAACTTGTGGCAGCAGCTTTGGAAGTTGAACCGGGAATGCGGGTCATCGATGCCTGTGCCGGTTCGGGTGGAAAATCTCTTCATCTTGCTGCGCTGATGCAAAATAAAGGCAGGATCCTGTCCATGGATGTGGAAGAATGGAAGCTGAAGAATACCAAACTGAGGGCGAGAAGAAACGGCATCAGCATCATCGAACCCAAGGTAATCGAGGGCAACAAGACCATCAAAAGGCTGAAAGAGTCTGCTGACAGGGTGCTGTTGGATGTGCCCTGCTCGGGATTGGGAGTATTGAAACGCAATCCGGATACCAAGTGGAAACTGACTCCGGAGTCTATAGAAAAGGTACAGGCCATCCAACAGGAAATCCTTCAAAACTATGCCGGCATGGTCAAGCCGGGGGGATTATTGGTTTATGCAACTTGTAGTATTCTGCCTACAGAAAACCAAATGCAGGTAGAAAAATTCCTTGCTTCTCCAAACGGGAAGAACTTTGAGTTGGTAGAAGACCAAAAGGTGTTGGCGCAGGAAAGCGGTTATGATGGTTTTTATATTGCCAAGATCAAGAGGAAAATAATTTAGGGTTGGAAAATGATGGTATTCATTTGAATTAACCTGTTTTTTTCGAATCAGCGATTCTTGTTTTATTGTCCTTTTTAGGTCAATAATTACATTTTCAAAATTTTTCTTCGTGCCATTGCGCCTTTGCGGGATAATTTTCCCTAAATTTAAATTAACCAAACACCCGATTCCCATGACACTAGAAGCTGTTTTTGGCATGGCCAGCACCTTGGCCTTTTTCTCATGGATTGCACTGTTTATCTTCTACCCCCGCAAATGGATCTATCAGACCCTCTTTTCGGGGGTTTTCATTTTGATGGCGCTGACTTATGCATTTTACATCATTCCCGCCTTGTTCAGTGGAGGGGAAGGGGGATTCAGCACTTTATCTGAAGTCAGGAAGCTGTTTGATTCTGACGAAGCACTCTTGGCCGGATGGATCCATTACCTCGCTTTTGATTTGTTTGTGGGGATGTGGATTACACGGGATTCCTGGGAAAAAGACATCAGCCGATGGGCTGTATTGCCCTGTCTGATTCTGACATTTATGATGGGGCCTGTTGGCTTGTTATTATACTTCTTGGTCAGGGCTTTCAAAATCAAAAAGCTCAATCAGAGCCCTTTTTACCCATGATTTTTGTCAATAAAATATTTAAGAGAAGCAAATCGCTGGGGCAGTTTGGCCTTCTTAATTTCATTGCATTTTTCGTCATGTTGGGAATTTCCTTTTTTGATGACAGGACTTTGATGGGAGTCAATGTCTGGATGAAGCCGATGAAGTTCGCGGTTTCGATCGGGATATTTTCATGGACAATGGCTTGGTATCTATTTTATCTTCCTCAAATCAGGAAAGTCCAAAAGATCAAACTGACCATCATCACGGCTATGTTGATCGAGCAGGTGATCATCATCTATCAGGCATCGAGGGGTGAAATGTCACATTTTAATGTCAGTTCTATAAGCAATGCGGTTCTTTTTCAAATCATGGGCATTGCCATTCTGATCAATACGATCATGGTTTTTTGGGCTTACCGATTATTTTCAGTTGTAGAATCCTTGTTTGCAGGCTATAAAAGAGGCATTCAGCTGAGCATGTTGATTTTTGTGGTGGCGAGTTTGGAGGGATACTTGATGGCTGCCAACCTGAGTCACACCGTTGGTGCCCCCGATGGACAGGAAGGAATTTTCTTTTTCAATTGGGCAAAAACCTATGGTGATCTCCGGATATTCCACTTTTTGGGACTACATGCGCTGCAGGCAGTTCCTCTTTTTGCCTGGTATTTTGCAAGGGACAATGTCAGAAGAGTGAATATTTTTGCAGCGATTTATTTCCTCCTTTCTTTGGGTACACTTTGGAATGCCTTGGCGGGGAGGGGGATTTTTTGGAGTTAAATATGTTGTAATTGTTTTAGTTGTTGTAATGGTTGTCAGCTTCGCGTTGTCATTGTTGTCGGTTTTGTGTCATCTTCTTTCTGCAAATGTCAATTCTTTTTATTCGAAAGATCATGGGAATGCCTTTACCTTTAAGATGAATCACGTCTTGCATCACCAATCTTATCTCACGTCTCATATCTCACATCTTATGTCTCATGTTTCCCATCTCACGTCTCACATCTCCGAATTAATTTATTTTCAAACCGATTTGATGGACAACTGAAAATGTTCTTATCTTTGACGGGCAAATAGGGTTACCTAACCGAATTTGCCATGAATCGAAACTCCGATAAATTTCTTTTTGAAGCACTCACCTACGACGATGTGCTTTTAGTACCTGGATATTCTGAAGTCCTCCCACGTAATACAGATACCTCCTCCCAACTTACCAAAAAAATCAGACTGAATATTCCGCTTGTTTCCGCTGCGATGGACACGGTGACGGAATCTGAACTGGCTATTGCCATTGCACTCGAAGGTGGTCTTGGCTTCATCCACAAAAACATGTCTATCGATCAGCAAGCTGCCCAAGTCAGAAAGGTAAAGCGTTCTCAGGCTGGGATGATTCTCGACCCAATTACCTTGGATATCGAATCCAAAGTGAGGGATGCGGATGCCATCATGCGTGAATACCACATCGGTGGGATTCCCGTGGTGAATGAAAACAGGGTATTGATGGGAATCATCACCAACAGGGATTTGAGATTTATCAAAGACCCCAATGTGAAGATCAAGGACATCATGACCCGCGAAAACCTCATTACAGCAAAAGCGGGGATCTCTCTCGAACAGGCTGAGGAAATACTTCAAGAGTATAAAATCGAAAAACTTCCTATCGTAGATGAGGAAGGTAAATTGACCGGACTGATTACTTACAAGGATATCCTGAAAAGAAGGGATAAACCTTTTGCCTGTAAAGATGAGTTTGGCAGACTTCGTGTCGGCGCGGCTGTTGGAGTCACAGCAGATATTGTGGAAAGGGTCGAAGCCCTAAAAAATGCCGGTGTAGATGTAGTCTCTATTGATACAGCACATGGTCATTCCAAAGGAGTAATGGATGCCTGCAGGAAAATCAAGAACGCATTTCCTGACCTAGAAGTCATCGTCGGAAATATTGCGACTCCCGAAGCAGCTGTTGCCTTGGCAGATGCAGGTGCGGATGCAGTGAAAGTTGGAGTCGGACCGGGAAGTATCTGTACCACAAGGGTGATTGCAGGGGTGGGAGTTCCCCAACTTTCTGCTGTCTTCGAATGTGCTGAAGCCTTGAAAGGGAGAAATGTACCTGTCATCGCTGACGGCGGAATCCGTTATTCCGGTGACTTGGTCAAAGCCATCGCCGCAGGTGCAGGATCCATCATGATCGGATCTTTGCTTGCCGGAACTGAAGAAGCTCCTGGAGAAATGCTGATTTTTGAAGGAAGAAAATTCAAAACATACAGAGGAATGGGTTCGCTCGAAGCCATGGAATCAGGTTCCAAAGACCGGTACTTCCAGGATGCAGAAGACAATATCAAGAAACTTGTGCCGGAAGGAATCGTGGGTAGGGTAGCCTATAAAGGCTTGGTGTCAGAAGTGTTATACCAATTGGTAGGTGGATTGCAGGCAGGAATGGGATACTGTGGTACCCCGACAGTGGAGGCTTTGCAGAAGAACGGCAAGTTTGTCAAAATTACCGCTGCCGGTGTCAAAGAATCGCATCCACATGACGTGAGCATCACTCGTGAAGCACCGAACTACTCAGCAAAAATGTAATCAAGTAACAATAAGGATACGGAGCGGCGGGTTTTTCCTGCCGCTTTTTTTTTGTGAAAAATATTTTCCCGCAGATCTCGAATCCCATTTTTTCAGTTGAAGTTATCTGCGAAAATCTGCGCAATCTAAGGGAGCAAAAAAGGGACGCAATAAATGAAAATATATTCCCCGCGGATCTCGCTGACTGCCGCAGAAGGTTTTTGTCAGTAGCAAAACCAAAATAGGATTCCAACCAATTAAATCTTGGATCAATAAATGTCCAAAGAATCAGTCTGCGAAAATCTGCGCAATCTGCGGGAGCAAAAAAAGTGGCAATAAATGAAAATATATATCCCACAGATCTCGCAGACCGCCGCAGAAGGTTTTTGTCAGCTCAAAACCAAAATGGGTTTGCCACCAGTTAAATCTTAGATCAATAAATTTCCATAGAAAAAGTCTGCGAAAATCTGCGCAATCTGCGGGAGCAAAAAAGGGACGCGGAAAAAGAAAAAATATTTCCCGCGGATCTCGCAGACCGCCGCAGAAGGTGTCGCACAGTTCCAATATCAATATAAGTTTGAGGTCAATTAGGCTTCCTCCAATAAAATTTCTAAGAAATCAGTCTGCGAAAATCTGCGCAATCTGGGGGAGCAAAAAAAGGACGTTATAAAAGAAAAAATATTTCCTGCGGATCTCGCTGACTGCCGCAGAAGGTGTCGCACAGTTCCAATATCAATATAAGCTTGAGGTCAATTAGTCTTCGTCCAATATAATTTCTAAGAAATCAGTCTGCGAAAATCTGAGCAATCTGCGGGAGCATAAAAAGGGGCAATAAAAAAATATATATCCCGCAGATCTCGCCGACCGCCGCAGGTTTTTGTCAGCTCAAAACCAAAATGGGTTGGCAACCAGTTAAATCTTAGATCAATAAATTTCCATAGAATAAGTCTGCGAAAATCTGGGGGAGCAAAAAAGGGACGCGATAAAAGAAAAAATATTTCCCGTGGATCTCGCAGACCGCCGCAGAGGGTGTCGCACAGTTCCAATATCAATATAAGTTTGAGGTCAATTAAGCTTCCTCCAATAAAATTTCTAAGACAGCAGTCTGCGAAAATCTGCGCTATCTGCTGGAGAAAATAAAATTTTTGGGACTCTAGCTCTATACCGACAGACCTTTACCATCAATGATTATTTTTTGGTATTGTCAAAGTCCGAGGCTATCCATTTTTGCTTTGAGGTAGTCGCCGTTTTCGGCGGGGTAGCGGAGGTCTTTTTCATACTTGCCGCTTTGCTTGGCGAGTGCCCAAATCAGACTTTCCCCGGCAGGAACAACCGTGGGTACTTCATTGAAAACTGGGTCTTTGAAAGCTTCATCTGCATCGATGATTTGCCACCCTTTTTCTTTGAAATGTGCGATCAGGTCATCAAGAAACATCGCCGCAGCGAGGTTGTGGTGAAGCAGGATAGTGTGGTGGATTTTCCTTCCCGTCAATTCATCAGCCAATCCGTCATAAAATACAGCACGGTCATACATGTGTTCGATATAAAAATCCCTGAACCCACTGACGTCAGCCTGTGGGTTTTCTTTGAGTCTTTCGACAAGGCGGCTGGCAATATACCAGTCTGAAGCATCGATAGTGACATGGCCATTTTTGTAGCCTTTTTCCTTTAGAAAAGACCTGAATCCTTCGACTTTCTCTTTGGTTTCGCCTTCCTTGAGGTAAGGAAATCTGAAGTATTGGTAAAAATTAGGGTAAGAGCGGATGACAGAATCGTTGCGGAGCAATTCCGTTTTGAACATTTCCAAAGTTGTCTTTGGGTCGCTGAATCTCGGATGGGTGTAGGTATGGTTTGCGATTTTGTGGCCTGCTTTGTCCCAAGATGAAAGTACATATTTCCCTTTTTCATTCTGTAATGGACCAACATTGGCAAATAGGACCGCTTTGGCATCGTGCTTTCTAAGGCTAGCGAGTATCATTTCGTTCCATTCTTCAAGGGTATAATTGGGCATGTCACGGGTCGACCCATCGTCAAATGTGAAAGCGACTTTGGGTCTGGTGGAGGATAATTCCTTTTCTGCCAATTTATTATCCGGCATACCGCCCAAGTTCAGAATAATCAACAGAAAAAGGAGGTAGATGGAATTGGCCATATTGGTAAAATAAATTTGGAATAACATTTCCACAATCTAAAAAACATTCAATTCATTTTTACAGCAGATTATGCAAATGGATGAAAAGATGCTTTAAAAATACCGCTAAGGTAACTGTTCGATTTTAGGTATTTATTTGGAATCCCCTTCTTTAGATAAATTGTATATTTGGGCAAGGTAAAGCGCCGATTTCCAGAAATCCATAACCCGATCAACCAATCACCAAGTCCAAAGATGAGAAGCCGATTTATTATTTTATTTGGATTGCTCCTTTTGGGCGTGTCCTGCCAATCCCCAAACGAAACCAAAGTTGAAAAGGAAGAACAGGTGAAGCCTAAAAAAGTATCCATCGCCGAAATTGAAGCAGGCATCAAAGCTTACATAGCCGCCGAGACAGCGACAAGTGACGGGTACTTTCATGTCAACGATGAAAGGGGAAATTTCAGGTTGAAACTCGTCCGAGTCCACACCGAATACCTTTCCAATCTTGGACCAAAGAAGCATTTTGCCTGTGTGGATTTGGCTGATGAAAAAGGAGACGTATACGACGTGGATTTTTTTATGGAAGGAGAGCCCGGAAACATGAAGGTCACCGAAACTTCGCTTCACAAACTGAACGGTAAACCTTTCTACACCTGGAAGCAGGTTGTGGATAAAACCTGGCGCCGCGTCCCTGTTGAAACCGCATCAACGGACTTGCTTGGCGTGGTGGAAGGGCAAGATGAATTCGATTTCCACTATTATTCCAAACTTCCCAAGATCAGTGGATCTGCCAAAATGTGGATTCCAATTGCCAAAAGCGATAATTTCCAAACTGTGAAGGTCACCAATATGTCTCTTCCAGGTAAGCATCAGATGTTGAATGAACAGGATTTTGACAATACAGTCCTTTACCTCGAACTAGGCCCCGAAGATAGCGGCAAAGAAATAGACATTACGTATCAAGTAGAACGGAAGGAAAAAGGTCCGTATGAGGCTGTGGGACCAATAGACGAGAAATACCTACTTCCAAATCTTCTCATGCCAATAGGCGGAAGATTTGAAGAAATCGCTAAAGAAGCCATCAAAGGCAAGGAAAAGGACAACAAACTTGTCCAAGCCAGGGCTTTGTATGATTATATAATAGACAACATGCGGTATATGAAGTTTGGGAAATATGGCCGCGGGGATTCCAATTATGCCTGTGATTCCAAAACAGGAAACTGTACCGAATTCCATTCATTTTTCATCTCCTTGGCAAGGTCCATTGATATTCCGGCGAGATTTTCCATTGGGGCCTCGATCCCTTCAGATAGGGACGAAGGCGGTATTGACGGGTACCATTGTTGGGCCGAATTCTATGCAGAAGGCAAGTGGTGGCCTGTAGATATCAGCGAGGGAAACAAATATACAGCCTTGGCGACCTACTATTTTGGAAGGCATCCCGCCAACAGGATTGAATTCAGTCAAGGCCGTGACCTCAAAGTAAGCCCGGGTCCTAAAGGAGGCCCGATCAATTTTATGGCCTATCCGATCATGGAGATTAATGGGGAACCCGCATTTCCTGAAACCATTTTTTCATTTAACAGAAAATCTGAGTAGCGAAAAAAGTGTCAACGTAATCAGCTGGAATAGGAATGGGAATATCCCGCAGACCACGCAGATGAGCGCAGATTATTTTTGTGTTCCATTTGAAATAATCCGTAATTCTGAAATAATTTCTGCGACAGTTTGCGAATTCAGCAGGAGAAACAAATGATGTTGTCCCTCCTCAGACCGGTGGTGTTTCTTTAGTGGTCCCCTTCTGCAGCTGCATCTTTTCCCACGAAACCTGAAATAGAACGAGGATAAAACTTAAAACCAATTAGTCACGGCCCCATTGCAGAAACATTTTGTGGGCTGTAGTTTTGTTTCCCTAATCTTTGTTCGTAGTTTTTGTATGTCCACTCGTTAAAATGAAGTCAACAATTTTTAACGCTTTTTCAAACGTTATTCCTTTTTCCTGGTCAACTGTCAACGGATGTTCATCCTCAATCATTTTTATAGTCGGAATAAGTCCCACCTCATTTTCAATCGCAATTGTCTTTAAGTTTATAGTGTCGTCATAAGTCAGAATAGTGGTCTGTAACCAACCAAAATATGGTTCTTCGTCAATGCGTCTCGGATTCTCCCAAAGGTCATTTCTCTTTCTAAAGTTGTCCCCACTTATTGAAGTCCATACATTAAATATGAGGTCTTGGTCGTAGTCGTTAATAGGAATGGTTAGTCGTCCGCGATGGAAGAAGTATACTCCGTCAACAACACAAAGGCTTTCTTGAAGTTCAATTCTTTTTTCCCTTTGGTCGGGAGGTATTGAAAAGTAATAGTCGGGAAAGTCGTTCCCAAAAGTGAGAGGCAATTCGTCATAAACTTGCCCGCAACAAGAACACTGATATGTTGTCCCTTTGTCTGTCTTTATCTTGATTAATTTCAAGTTCTAATCTTTAATTACAGGATTACTGCCAACTTGTTGATGGGTATAATTTTTTCTTCTCGGGATTCAAAAAAAAGCGTCTGAAAATCCGGATAACAAAAGCCGGTTTTCAGACACTATTAAGGAAAATATTGCTCTGAGGTTAATTAATTCGAGGAGGTAGTATCTGCTGGGTGCTCGGAAGTTGTGTCGGTTGGATGCTCAGCACCGTCAGTAGGATGCTCAGATCCTTCAGCAGGATGCTCAGCGCTTTCTACTTCCTCAGTTGATTCTTCGGCCTCTTTTTTGCCTCCGCAAGAACTAACAGAAGCAGCAAATAGGAAGCCACATGCCAATACCAGAAGCATACTTGATCTCAATTTTTTTAACAATGTCATAGTCTTTGATTTTTTGGTTGGTGATTTTTTAGAACTTTTGATTAAGGTCATTTCAAATTTACAATTTTTTGCCTATTCAAAGAATATATTTACAATTTTTGAATGAAGGTAGTTTTTGTAAATATATGAAACTCAGTCAAAATCACTTCTTCAAAAAATGCTTACATGCTATTTATTGATGATGACCCTTGTTGGTATTGGTCCTGCAATTTCATTTTGATCAAAAGCAGTTCGGATATGTTCTTGAACAGAAAAGAATACGTCCCAATAATGCGCCGGAGAAGCATACGGCCTTATTGCCAATGTGACCATCCCATCTCCCACTTTCAAGACATTGACTGATGGTGCAGGTTCTTCCAATACAAACTCATGATTTTTAAGAACATCCAATGCCACACTTTTTGCTTTGGCCACATCACTGTCCGGGGCTACAGCCATGCTGATATCTACCCGAAGATTTCCATGGCGGGAATAGTTGACGATCGTGCTGTTAGAAACTGCCCCATTGGCCAAAATGACAGTTTTGTTTTCTGGGGTCAACAAAATGGTATTGAAAATCTGGACTTCGGTGACTACTCCTGTCTGTCCGTTGGATTCGATGAGGTCTCCAACCTTGAAAGGTTTAAAAACTAACAGTAAAACACCCCCAGCAAAATTAGCTAGTGAACCCTGAAGTGCCAATCCAACTGCTAAACCTAAAGCACCCACAACAGCAATAAACGAAGTGGTCTCAATCCCCAGCATTCCTGCTACCGAAATCAGCAAAAGGACTTTCAGACCTCCACTTACCAAGCTTCCCAAAAATGTCTGCAAGGAGACATCAATTCCTCTTTTATTGAGTGCTCTGGAAATCAGGTTTGTAATGAAGTTGACAACATAGAGACCGATTATAAAAACCAGCAGTGCACCAATCAATTTTGGGCCGAACACATAAACCCAATCTATAAACCGCGAAGTGATAGTTGTTATCTCTTTCGTATAAGTGGTGATCTCTTCCATAGAATGTTTTTTAAAATGGTGAATTGATAAAAATTATTAATTATAAAAATAAAAAATTGAAGTGAAATATTTTATCGGTGACCCCTTTACAGATGTTATATTTTCGTGAAAAAATGGAAATTTTATCCCACTTGAGTCAATTTGAATTGGGAGTTTGCCAAAAATTTATACTGCGCTAAAAAATTAAGACGAGAGTTTACTTGGCGTTTTGATGATGGGGAAAAATTGTCTTCTTTGAAAGACATGCCACCCAAAAAAATTTTGAAAGCTTTTGAGATTTCAAGTTTTCACTTTACTTGGAAAGCTTGACAAGTTCCAGCCAAAATTCCTCTATTTTTTGGATAGCTTCCAAAAATTCTTCCATGTCCAATGGCTTGGTGATATAGCTATTTGCGTAATTGAAATAGGCAAGGTTGATGTCTTTTTGTGAGTCAGAAGTGGAAAGGATGATTACCGGGATATTTCTCTTGTCATCATCAGATTTTATTTCCTTAAGGACTTGATGACCGTTTTTAATGGGCAGATTGATATCCAATAAGATGAGGTCAGGTCGTTTTTCATTTTCAAATCTTCCTTCCTTAAAAATAAAACTTAGCGCATCTTCACCATTTTTCACAACGCTTAGTTGTGTTGGGATTTTACTTTCTTCAAAAGCTTCCTTAGTCAAAAGTATATCACCTTCATTATCTTCGACGAGTAGAATGTGCATTTTTTTCATGGTCAAGTATTTTAAATGTTGAGGTAAAAATATTTTTCATTTTGGCAGGGTGAAATAGAACGTCGTACCGATTCCTTTTTTGGATTCCAGCCAGATTTTTCCATTCCATCTCTCAATGTTCTTTTTGACTATTGCCAATCCCATGCCATTTCCACTAAAATCTTCTCTATTATGGAGTCTTTGGAAAATAATAAATATTTTATCAAAGAATTCCTCTTGTATGCCCAGTCCATTGTCTTGGATAGAAAATAGCCAATGGTCATCCATATCCATTACTGTCAATATGACTATCGGAGCTACAGCAGGTTTTGAGTATTTCAGGGCATTGTCCAATAGGTTATAAATAGTCTGTTCCAACGGAGCTTTGTACGCCGTCACTGTTGGTAAGGATTCAAATTTGATAGAACCTCTATTTTCAGTCAGTAGCTTTCTTCTCAGGAGAATGTAATCACCGATCATTTCTTTGAGGTTGATTTCCTCTTTGTCTGATTCCGGTTTTCCGGCTCTGGAATATTCCAGAAGGTCATGGATAATCCGCTTCATCCGCCTTGCCCCATCCGTCGCAAAATCAATGTAGGTGTGGGCTTTTTTGTCCAGTAAGTGCCCATATTTTCTGTCCAAAAGGGTCATAAAACTTGACACCATTCTCAGCGGTTCTTGCAAATCATGGGAGGCAATAAAAGCAAATTGCTCTAGTTCGGAGTTCGAAAATTCCAATTCCTTGGCTCGTTTTTCAAGCTCACAATTCAGTTTTTTGAGAGATTCTTCATACTCTTTCTGTGGTGAAATGTCCTGGACCGCTCCTACCATCCGTATGGCCTTTCCGTTTTGGTCGCGGATAATCATGCCACGGTTCATGATGGTTGTAATTTGGTTATTGTCATTTGTCATCCTGTATTCGTAAATCCAGGAATTGACCGTTTGATCCGCTATTGCGTCATTCAGGCTTTTGAGAACGGTTTCCTTGTCTTCCGAATGAAATTTGTCTGTCCAAAAAATATCAGCATTTAATGAGAGCTTTTCCTCTTGTCCAAAAATCTTCTCAAAACCCTTCCCTCCAAATAGTGTACCCTTGGTGATATCCCAATCCCAAATCGCATCGTTGGTGAC
Source organism: Cognataquiflexum rubidum (assembly GCF_022538115.1). Taxonomy (GTDB): domain Bacteria; phylum Bacteroidota; class Bacteroidia; order Cytophagales; family Cyclobacteriaceae; genus Cognataquiflexum; species Cognataquiflexum rubidum. The sequence goes on from NZ_JAKZAL010000005.1 coordinate 118,530, forward strand.
TTCGCTGACTTTTTCAAATCTTTCGTTGGAAAGTTTGATCTGTTCGTCTGCCAGTTTTCTGATGCTGATATCTTTAAAATATACGGATAGACCATTTTCAGAAGGATAGATGTTGGTTTCTACCCATTTATTGACCCATGGGGAATATTCCTCAAATTGGACCGCTTCGCCATTTTCCATGGCCCAAATTCCCTTTTTGTAAAATTCAGTCTCTACAGAATCGGGGAAAGTATGCCAGAAGTTGTTGCCTAGGATTTCAGATCTTTTTTTCCCAACGAGTTTTTCTGCGCGGTTATTCCAATAAGTGATGGTCCAATCTCTATCAACCGTAAAAAATCCGTCATCTATACTTTCCAAAATGATGTCTCTTTCTCTTAAGGTGGCCAAAACCCTTTCTTCAGCCAATTTTCGGGATGTAATATCAAATCGGATGGCAAGATATTGGTAGGGTTTATTGTCCTCCCCGATAAATGGTACAATCGTGGTGTCTACCCAGTAGTATGAATTGTCTTTTGCCTTGTTTCTGATCTCTCCCCGCCAGACTTTTCCTGAGGTGATGGTATCCCAAAGATCTTTGAAAAATTCTTTTGAATGGAAACCTGAATTGATGAGTCTATGCGTATGACCTATTATTTCTTCTCTGTTGTATTTCGAAGTTTTACAAAAGTTATCATTTACAGATATGATGACTCCATTTGCATCTGTGAAAGCAATAATGGCAGATTGGTCCAGGGCAAGCTTGTAACTTTCGAGGGAGTTTAAACTCGCTTTCAGGTATATTTCTGCCTCCTTCAATTGGTGGATGTCCTGAAAACTGCCAAAAATCCTTACACATTTTCCGTTTTCAATTACCGGTTTTCCGATGGTTCTTACCCATTTAAGATTTCCTTTATGGGTAATGATCTGCAATTCCTCATCCCATGGGATGCCATTCTGAATACAATCCCTCACCCTCTGCCGTATCGTGTCCTGGTCATGACCCTCCACGAATCCTGACATTCCTTTGGAAAGTGTGGGAGAAAAATCAGGTTCTACTTCACGTATTTCTTTTGTGGTGTCCGACCAATAGACGGTATCTCTGACAACATCAATTTCCCAGCTTCCCACTTTTGCCAGTTTTGATGAATCATCCAGCAGCATTTGCAGTTTTTTCAACTTGGTGACATCCTTGGCTACGCCATATATCAACCCCTCATCGACGGCAGAATTACATGTCCAAGATAGCCATATTATATCTCCTGATTTGGTTAGGTACCTGTTTTCAAAATTGTAGACATTCTCCCCTTCTTTAAGTTTATTGACTATTTTGGAAGTTATAGCTCGGTCCTCCTTATGCACCAGGTCATGATAAGCGATTTGATAAATTTCTGATTCCGTGTATCCAAGCAGTGCAAAACCTGCCCTATTCATTTTTAGGAACCGGCCTTCAAAATCTACCAGGCAAATAATGTCCGGGGCTGAGGAAAAAATCTGGTTTAGCTCATTCTCCAACCGTTTCCTTTTGATTTCTGAGCCAACGAAGGTTTCCAGGTTTTTGAATAGCTCAAAATAAAAAGAAAACGCACTTTCCACATTTGTGGTACCGATGACAATGGTGCCAATGGGTTCATTGTTGTGGGTTAGAGGAATTCCAATCAATGAATTTATGCCGGATTTTGTGGAGGCATCTTTTCTTATAAATATCTCTTGGTCGGAGCTTGTATGATAGATTTCTATCATACCCTTTTGCCAGACCCTACCGGGGAGACCTTCACCCACATTCAATTCAGTGATTTCTGAACTTGACTCAAAAAAAATTTTTCCTGCTTGGTCCAAGGCAAAATTTGCCATCATTTTCAGCTTGTTTCTGTCGGAATCAGGAAGCCAGATTTCAGCTAGACTGAAATCCCCAAACTCTGCAAGTTTTTTCACCACAAATTCCAGACATACCTTAAGTTGGTTGTCAATATTGAAACACAAGCTGATGTCACTGAACAATTGTTTTTCAAGTTCCAGGTTTTTTTGGAGAGTGACATCGCGTTCTATCGAAATCCAATGTGTAAAATGGCCCCTCTCATCTGTTACAGGGGAGACGGCAAAGTTTATCCAAAAAGGATCTCCGTTCTTTTTATAATTGATGGTGGTGATTTCATAAGGCTCCCATCTTCGCATTGCCTCACCAAGTTTAGCCAATTCGGCATAATTTGATTTGGGACCTTGAAGGATCCGGGGAGTCATTCCGATCACCTCCTCCGCCTCATAACCCGTCATTTTAGTAAATGCCTTATTGACAAATACTATTCGCGGTCCGGGCATATCCATTGGTTCAGCTTCTGTGATCAAAACCGAATCTTTGGTGTTCATTATTACACTTTCAATAAGCTTCAACCTTTGTTTTTCAGATTTGCACAGCATGATATCCTGCACCGTTTCTTGATATCCCTTAGGTTTGCCTTGGTCATCTTTGGCTTGTCTTTCCTTTTCTGATTCACAATGCATCCTCCTCAGTTCCAATAATTGGATGATCTGATTTGCGAGAACGTTAAGTGTGTGGATTTGGATTTCGTTCAGTTTTTTGGGTTGGTCGTCCATCACAATGAGTGCTCCCAATGGTATGCCTCTTGGGGAGACCAAAGAAGCGGCTGCATAAAATGAAATATGGGGATGAGACTTGAAAAAGGGGTTTTCACTAAACCGCTCATCTTTGCTTGTGTCTTCTACAATAAAAATGCGATAAGGCTCCTGAATGACATGCACACTAAAGGATGTGTCTATGCGCATTTCAGACAAATCTATGCCATGATTCGATTTGATCCATTGTTTTTCCTGCGCCACAAAACTGACCAGAGCGATTTTGGTCTGACAGATTTCCGCCGCAATTTTGGTCAGGGAATCAAAATCGGTTATTTCATCGGTCCCGGTGAGATTGTAGGTTTCGAGTTCAATAAGCCTTTCTTTCTGGACATTTGGGAATTCCATAAGTTACTTGCGAGATAACGCAAAGTTACTTAATCCCCTTCAATGTTCCCCTAATTATTTATGAGTGGTTTTAGGTGTTCAATGATCGGGAATGTTTTTTGTGCCTGATATAACCTTCGGATCCTCATTTTTTTGGTAAATAGTCATTTGCTTTTGTTTCTGTCAACTGATGCCGGGTTCCTTTAAGGGATTGATTTTTTTTCAAAATTCTTAATCCATAAAAAAACCCAAAAGTGATAACTCTTGAGTTTTTTGGTCTGAGAATTATTTCCGGAGGTTTGATTGTAGTTCTCCTTCGAGTTCGATCAGAAAGCTATCTATGGTACCCGGTTTGACGTGGGGCATGATGACAATTTTGTACCATTCCGGTTCAAATTCATAGGAATTGGCCACTAGATAATACTTGTATGCCAATTCTTTGGATAGGTATTTGGCTTTTATCGCAATGATATTCAGGTAAGGATTTCTGAAAAATTCCACCCCCATCCTTTCGAGGCGCTTGCAGATCCGCTCGGTGTGGTCACAAAGCGTCTCCATTTTATACTTCCATCCTTCCGATCCATGAATCTGGAGGATCATCCACATCGATATGGCATTGGCGCCGGACCTGCTGCCACTGACGGTATAATCCTTTCCGGGGATATATTGCGCTTCTTCTGTTTTGACATAGTCAAAGTAACCCTTTCGGATCAGAAAAAGCCCTGTTCCGTAAGGAGTCTGAAGCATTTTGTGCCCATCCGCTGTAATAGAATTCATGAAGGGATTTTGAAAAGTAAACCTGCTCATCGGATTAGTAAAAGGGTAGATAAACCCTCCATAAGCCGCATCCACATGGATTTTGAAAGGAGCATTTATATTCGTAAAGAACTCACCCAACATATCGATATCATCGACTGAACCGAACATAGTGGTAGAGAGATTGGCGATAACGATGAAATATTTGATCCCATCTTCCATGGCAGCGTTCACTTTGGATTCTAAGGATTCCTTGGTGATCTGCCTGTTTTCAGGATCCACTTCCAGGATGATGCTGGTAAGGTTGAGCAGGTTGGCACCTTTAGGCATGGAATAATGAGAGTCTTGGGAATAAACCAAGCCTATTTCACCCAATCGGGCATCATACTCTTTTTTGAAAAAATTCCTGTAAATCCACATGGCTTGGATATTGGCTTCTGTTCCTCCTGTGGCGACATAGCCATCCTGTTGGTTTGGATCACCGTTGAGGATTTCTTCAGCCACCAAATGGATCAGGTCTTTTTCGATTTTTTGGGTTCCCTCAAAAATCTCCAAAACGGATTTGTCGCTCAAAGTATGGACCCCAATATGGTTTGGATTGCGGACCATGGCTGACATGTAGGGCGCATCCTTCAGGAAAGGCGCATCCGGATAAAACTCAGCCGTATCCAGATAGGTCCCGGGAATTCCGAGAATGGGATGGTCGCCCCTGTAGTCCATATTATGGGCCAGGGCATTGAATATGGTTTCTTTGATTTGTTCGTGTGATTGTTTTTTCCAGTACATGGCAATGAAATTTAAATGTAAAAAGAAATCAATTCCAGATTCTCCAAGCAGCTTCGGCCTGAAGTTGGAGCATTTCCAATCCATTTTTTACCAATGCACCGCGCGCCTCAAGGGAGCGCATCAAAAAAGTTTTTTCGGGATTGTACACCAAGTCATAGACCTTATGCATCCCGGTGATGTAGTTGGGGTTGATTTGGGGCATTTCCTCCGTTTTGGGATACGTGCCTACAGGAGTAGTATTGATGATGAGATGGTGGGATTCTAAGATTTCAGGGTTCTGTTCCAAGTCATGGTAAGTAATCCATCCATGGTTTTCGGAATGAGTTCTGGAAACCATCTGGAAAGGAATTTCAATATCTGCAAGAGCCTGAACTACTGCTTTGGACGCCCCTCCTGTTCCCAATACCAATGCTTTGGGCCTGATATTTCCAAGAAAAGATTCTAAAGATTGTCTGAACCCAATGTAGTCGGTATTGTATCCTTTGAGTTTTCCCTCTTTGATTTGGATACAATTGACCGCACCTATTTTTTGGCAGGCAGGATCCATTTCATCTAGAAAGGGAATAACCTTTTCCTTGTATGGAATGGTGACATTAATGCCTTCCAATTCAGGATTTTCGGACAGGATTTTGGGAAAAAGGGAAATGTCCGGGATTTCATACAAATCGTATTGACAGTCAACGATTCCCTCCCTTTCGAATTTGGAAGTAAAATACTTCTTCGAAAAGGAATGGGTCAAAGGATAGCCTATCAATCCAAATTTTCTCATCTTCTCTGTAGGTATGCGGCAGTTCTTTCGATTCCCAAGACCAACAAAATCCCGAATAAAAAAGCCAATATGGCATATAGCATAAGCGGTTCCTGTCCCGTGACCTCCAGGTAGTGCTGAGGCATTATGTTTTCAGTCAGGAAGGGTTTTTGTTCTCCTGAAGAAGACATCCGATAGGAAAGGATTTCTTTCCATGGCCAGATTTTATTAAGCGATCCCAACATAAAGCCTGAAAGAACTCCAATTGTAACCGCGTGATAATGCCTCAATAGCCAAGAGATCAACCTGCTGAAAGAAAGTAATCCAACGACACACCCTGAACCAAAAACGACAATTATCAGAAAATTTTTATCAGTGACTGCCCCGAGAATTCTTTCGTATTGGCCCATGACCAAAAGCAAAAAGCTTCCGGAGATACCCGGTAAGATCATCGCGCAGATCGCTATGGCTCCGGCTAAAAAGGTAAACCAAAGCGCATCAGGAGTGGTAGTAGGCGGTAAGCCGGTAATCCAATAAGCAGCGACTGTTCCTATAAGGAGAGAAAGAACCACCCCAAAATTCCATCTTTTGATGTCTCTGAGGATTATAACAGCGGAAATGATGATCAGTCCGCAAAAAAACGACCACAGAGGAATCGGATGGTGGTCCATCAGGTAAGTGATTACCTTTGATAGGGAGAAAATACTTGTCAGGATCCCTGCAAGCAGGGTAAAGAGAAAACTCCCATTGATATGGTCCCAAAGGCTCTTTATTTCAAATTTGAATAGAAGGCCAAGGGCAGTTTTGTCAATGGACTTGATGCTGTCAAGAAGTTTTTGGTAAATGCCTGCTATCAGGGCGATGGAACCTCCCGAAACGCCAGGAACGACATCAGCCGCTCCCATAGACATGCCTTTGAGGAAGGTTAGAATATAATCTTTGAGATAGTTCATTGTAAATCAAAAAAAGGACTGCCTCTCTTAATAAGGCAGTCCATAAATAGTATTACATGAGATGCGCACCAAGGAAATGGTCAAAAGTATCTCCTCTGAGTCCCAATCGGATGGTTTCAAGTGGGATAAGTTCATTTGGAGCAATATTGCCCAAATTGACATTGGCTCCTAATAATTTGACAAACCAAACCTGTTGCTCTTTCTGGGGAGCTTCCCAGATAATCCGATCCTCAGGAATTTTGGTAAGGATTTCTTCCACAAGCCCTTGTCTCACTTCTCCTGAATCTCTGAACAAACCTACGTTTCCTCCTTCTCTTGCTTCACCGATGACTTTCCATGAACCTGCATCAAGTTCACTTTGCATCTGCTCAATCCATTTGTAGGGAGGGATGATTTTAGCCGCATCTTTTGATCCTACTTCGGACAAGACCGTGACATCTTTTGCAAGGATCTGAATGTATTCGCACTTTTTGCCGTGGTTCAGGCTGATTGATCCGTCCGAAACCTCTGCAAATGTGAGGTCAAACTTTTCAAGAACCCTTCTATAATCTTCAAACTGCCCTCTGATGACAAAGGCCTCAAACAAGGTGCCTCCCAAATAGACCGGGATGCCTGCGTCTTTATAAATCTGGATCTTTTGTGCAAGATTTTTTGTGAGGTAGGAGGTAGCCCAGCCTAACTTGACAATGTCCACAAAGTCACTGTTTGCATCAACGAAGTTTTCGACTTCCCTGATGCCCATGCCTTTGTCCATAACCATAGTAAACCCCGTCGTACGTGGTTTTTCGGTTCGTACAGGCAGATTCTTCAGAACGTAATTCATTAAGTTCGAATTTCAGGTAATTAATTGTTTAGATTGGATGATGTATCGGCATCCTTATATTGGGAGATGATTTTGAAAATAGCCTTTTGATGTTTTATTTCTGGCATCAAATCATACAACAGTGTATGTCTCCCAAAGTCCAAAGTTAATGCATTTTCTAAATATGAAAAGGCTTCCTTGTATTTAGCTGATTTTAGCAGATATACCACAAGCCTATAATAAAGTTCTGATTCTTCAGGCAGCTCTTCAATCCCTTCTTTGATCACGTCTACTGCCTCCTCAAACCTGTTTTGGTCAAAATAAATGATCGACAGGTTGACATAAGTTTCGATAATGCCCGGTTCTAGCGTGATGGCTTCTTCATAAGCTTCTGAACTTGCCTGAAGGTTGCCGAGGTTGTATTCCGCATCTGCAAGGCCTACCCAATAGGTGGCATTTTCTTTGGTGATTTTGATCGCTTTTTTGAAATAATGGATTGCCTCAAAGAACTTTTCTTTTTTGAGCATGCACATTCCCAATCCAAACCAGGCATCGTCATATTCGGGATCGAGTTTCGCTGATTTTTTGAAATTTTTGAAAGCCAGGTCTATCTGATCAAGTTTTTCATACGCAGCACCGAGATAGCAGCAGTTTTCGGCATTTGCTCCCTCACAATTGATGGTGTTTTGATAGGCTTCAAGCGCAAGTTCAAATTGGTCGGTATTCATGTAAGCATTGCCCAAGTTGAAATAGGCAGATGCAAAGGCATCGTCGATAATCAGTGCATAGTCATATGCCTGAATCGCTTCTTCGAACCTTCCCAATCTGTTATAGACCACGCCGAGGTTATACCATGCACCCGGGCTGTAGGGATCCTGATCGATGAATTCCTGATAAAAATCCAGTATCTCATCAAAGGAACCTTCCTCCTCGGTGATCATTGCCAATTGAAACAAAGCGTCCTCATGATTGATCCTGATTTTGACGCATTCCTTGTAATAATAAGTGGCTTTCGCGTTGTTTTCATTGGCTTTGTACAGGTTTCCGAGCGTGTAATACACTTCGGCCTTATCTTCTGCCAAGGGTAAAAAATCCTCCAACAATTCAATTGCTTCCTTGATATTGCTGTTGATCATCAAAGCCTGACTGAGTGCCAAAATGATGTCTTCATTGTTTGGTGAAAGGTTGTTTAGATTTTCAAGTATTTCCAAACCTTCTTCGAGCTCATCATTGAAGATGAGGCACTGTGCCTTTAAAAGCTTGATTTCCACACTAAATGGGAATTTTTCCAAAGCATGGGCAGATGCTTTGAGTGCCTTTACGTACTTCTGCTGATCAAAATAAAACCGGACAATGTTTTCCAATTCCTCTTCTTCAAAATAAAGATCCAAATTGGACTTAAGTGAATTTTCAAACCGTTCTACAAGTTCTTTGTCTTCTTCCCAATCGTTATCAAAATCTCCGGTCATCTGTTTCTTTTAATAGTTTACTTAAGATACCAAATTATTTTTTGGTACAAAATCCCTCTTTGAATATTTTTTTAAAGAAGTAGCCAACAGTGGCCAAATTCCCCAAATAGCGGATTTTGAAATTTCAAATGAATAAACGTCCCTCTCTTATTTTTCGTTCGAGATGGCCCATCTGAAACTGTCCTCCAAGGTGCGGTATCTGAAGTGGATCTCCTGTTGGACTTTTTGGTTGTCCATGGTGATTGACAGTTGTGACAGCATGGCTGTCTGCCTGTTGAGGGGATTTTTGGTCAATCCAAGAAGCCTTCCAATACCAATAAAAAATATAGCAAGCCTGATCTGGAAAGGGCTTACTTTTTTTGAAGGAGCTTTTTTTCCAAAAATTTTAGCCATGGTGTAAAAAAAATCTTTGTACAAAACCGCACTGTGGTTGAGGATAAATTTTTCGTTCCAAAGGTTTTTTTTGAATAATTGGAAGGTGATTTCTACTGCATCCCTGATATCGATAAAATTGACTGTGCCGGCGGGATAAAATTTACTTTCTTCCAAGACATAATGGTAGATCTGCGTGCTGCTTCGGTCATCGCTGATTTTTCCAAGAATGATTGTCGGCAAAACCACCAAAGCTTCTAATCCTTCCTGCACACCACGCCAGACTTCAAGCTCGGCTTGGTATTTGGAGATGGCGTAAGGCGTATTGAGTTTGGATTCTATCCAGGGAGTATTTTCATCAGAAACTTTTGCTTCAGCCGTACGGCCAAGTGCCGAAACAGAGCTGACATGGATTAGTTTTTTGACCCCTTTTGCAAGCATCGCATTGACCACATTGGCAGTGCCGCCTACATTGATTTTCATCAATTCATCTTCATCCCCCGGATTGAAGGAAACCATCCCTGCGGAATGGATGACCATATCCACATTTTCCATAGCTTCCTCCAGAGAAAGTGGATCGAGAATATCTCCTTCCACCCAAGTGATGCCCACATCGCTTCCATCCAAGAGGCCTTTTGACCTGTTTTCTCTTTTCAGGGCAAGAATTTCACCTTCCCCCATAAATTTTTTGGAAAGGTAACTCCCAAAAAGACCGGTTGCTCCTGTGACCAATATTTTCATAAATGGGTATTGAATAAGGGGATTTTCTGGATGATGTCGAAATACTTGCTTTCGGGAAGGTTTTCCAAAGCGTCCAGATAGCGGTGGTTATGGGCGTCTGTACCAAGGTATTTGACCCTTCCTTCTTTTACTAGCAATTCTGCAAAAGTCTGAATGTGCCTGGAATAAAATCCCGTGAGGGACAAAAGGTTGAGCTGAAAGAAAATGTCTCTGTCGATCATTTCGTGCAGCAACTTTTTGTCTTGGGCCAGGTATTGATAGCGCTCGGGATGTGCCAGTATCGGCTTATACCCGTTCATTTCCATTTCAAAAAAAATCTCCACCAACATCAGCGGCTTGGATACAAAGCCTGTTTCTACCAGCACATGGTTTTTGTGTACAGTGAGCAGTTGCTCGCCATTTCTGACTTTTTCGAGGAAAAACTCGTCCAGGTAATATTCAGCAGCAGCGCTGATTTCAATATCTATAGATTCCTTTTTTAGGGCCTTTTGTACTTTTTCCAATCCACCAAGAATAATCTCCGGTGTATTTTTGTAAAACTCCGACATGATGTGCGGAGTGGTCACGATTTTTTTGATCCCAAAATCTTTCATCCTGACGATCATTTCCAGAGACTCTTCGAGGGATTTGGATCCATCATCGATTCCCGGAATGAGGTGGGAGTGCATGTCCGCATGCATCCATCCCAGATCCAGTTTATCAGGTATGTGTTTTTTAGATTTATTTTTAAAAAAATCAAATAACCCCATTATAGTCCTCCTTTGGTCAATTCTATAAATTTCTCGAGTGTTGGAAGAACTTGGTCTTTTGCAGAAATTATGGGTGAATCCACCTGCCAGTCTATATCCAATACCGGGTCATTCCATATTACTCCGCCTTCGCTCGATTTGTTGTAATAATTGGAACATTTGTAAGAAAATACCGCGTCTTCCAATACTGAAAATCCATGTGCAAATCCTTCCGGCACGTAAAGCATGTTGTGGTTTTGGTCATCCAAAACTTTGCCAAATACCATTCCGAAGGTTTTTGATCCTTTTCTGAGATCTACCACCACATCAAGCACCTTTCCGCTGATAACTTTCACCAGTTTGGCTTGGGCATATGGTTCATTCTGGTAATGAAGTCCACGAATTGTGCCAGCTTTGGAGAATGATTGGTTTTCCTGAACCCAGTCTTTGTCGATGCCCTGAGAGAGGAGAGCTTCTTTTCTGAATGATTCGAAAAAATAACCGCGGTCGTCTTTGAATAGGACAGGATGTATTTCAAATAGACCTTCTATAGGCGTGGTTGTTACTTTCATTTTTTGTCGGTGCAGGTAAACAAGGCAATAAGAATCCGATGACAGAATGGGGAAAGCCCCAATAGCAGTATCAATTTGGAAGAATAATATTTAGGATAATACGCAAACACTGGGTTTTAATCTTCCAAATATAAGGCTAATTGTCCTTAGGATGTTAAATTTGTACTACATTCCTATTTGGAACTATTTCCGGTTTGCTTCCCTTTTTCAATTATACTGCCAAAATGCTATGAGTAAAATTTCAAGAAAATTCCAAAAACTGTTTGAAACAGCCCCGATTCAGGAAACTGCCGTCATGGTGGCCCTGATCCGTCAGGGTCAAACAGAGCAACAAGTGAACGAATATCTGGATGAACTTGCATTTCTGACGGAGACTCTTGGAGCCAGAACAGTCTATAAGTTTACCCAAAGGCTGGAGAGACCCGACGTGAGGACCTTTGTAGGAACAGGTAAGCTTGAGGAAATAAAAGCTTATGTGACTCATTTTGAAGTAGACATGGTGATCTTCGATGATGACCTTTCGCCATCCCAAATGAGGAATCTGGAAAATGAACTCAAAGTAAAAGTCTACGACCGGTCTTTATTGATCCTGGATATTTTTCTCAAAAGGGCACAGACTGCCCAAGCCAAAACCCAGGTGGAGCTTGCAAGATTTCAATACCTCCTGCCAAGACTTACCCGAATGTGGACCCACTTGGAGAGACAGCGGGGAGGAACAGGAACCAGAGGTGGCGCCGGTGAAAAAGAAATTGAAACAGATAAAAGGGATATCCGAACCAAAATCACTTTACTGAAAGAAAAGCTGAAAGAAATTGAAAAGCAGAGTGCTACCCAACGGAAAGGAAGAAAGGGAATTGTAAGGGTTGCCCTGGTAGGGTACACCAATGTTGGCAAAAGTACTTTGATGAATCTGATCACCAAGTCTGATATCTTGGCGGAAAACAAACTTTTTGCTACGGTTGACTCTACTGTGAGAAAGGTCGTCTATGACAACATTCCTTTCCTCCTCTCAGACACGGTTGGGTTTATCAGAAAGCTGCCGACTCACCTGATAGAGTCATTTAAGTCTACCTTGGATGAAATCAGGGAAGCGGATTTGTTGGTACACGTGGTGGACCTTTCGCACCCCAACTTTGAAGACCATATCAATGTCGTCAACACTACCCTCAATGAAATAGGAGCAGTGGATAAGCCGGTTCTATTGGTTTTCAACAAAATAGACATGGTGCCAAAAATGCCCTCTGAGGAAGAAATGATGCACATGACTGAATTGGAAGTGGCAGAAAGCAAATACCTGGATTTCGAAAAATTAGCTGTAGCATATCAAAAGAAATACGGAATTGCTCCTGTGTTTATGGCGGCCTTCGAGGGGACCAACGTGGAGGGATTCAGAGATTCTTTGACAAAAGAAGTCAGAAAACAACATCTCAAAATCTATCCGCATTACCTCGAAGATGAAGTAGTGGATATGTCAAAGTTTGAGGGGGAAGGTTAATTTAAATGTAGATACCTGAATTCATGCCTGAAACGCATTCTCCCATTGCTAAGGACAGAAGACCGAAGTCAGAAGTAGGGGGCTTTTTTACTTTACACCGTATATTCAATTGGCAACGTTTCATTGACGCAAAATTAAAAAATGAAGCCCTAATTACTTACTTCATCCTGATCCGCCAATCTTTTGGGTAGTAATTGTTGGTCCGGTTGCCAAGGTTTTTCAGCCATCCCAAAGGCATTTTTTTATACGTTACCAAAACCCAACCCTCCGGCAAATCCTTTAAAGGAATATCCTCTTTTCTCAAATAATCCAAGGCCTCCTTCAAGTCAAGGTCATATGTCAAAAACCCTGATTTCGGCAAAATACTTACGGCCAATTCATGGTTGGGGATAAATTGCTGCTTATTGATTTTGCCAAGTTCTACTCCAAAATACCGGATATTCAAAAACCTGCACAGGTATTCAAAATGCTGCTGAAAATCTTTGTTAACCCAAAAAAAACTATCCTGAAGATTGTAAAAGCAACTGTAATCCGGTAACCCCAATTGGACCATCAGCTTTTCCGCTTCTTGTTTTCCGACCGGTTTGATGTAAGGATGCTTGAAGTCTTTGGTTCTTTTTGGTTCGTTTGCCAAAGAGTTTTCGGGTCTTTTGAGAACTGTGATAAAAAATCCCTCTCCTTCCACACGGTGTGGGAAAAATCGGTACCCAAAAAAACTGTTTCCATCAATATCAACTTCCGACTCCACAATTCCCCAAGCACTATCCAAAGGAATTCTGACAGGCTCATAATCGTATTCAGATACGATAAACCTGATCATTTCTTCATTTTCCTTTTCGTTGAAAGTACAGGTGCTGTAAATCAGGTAGCCGCCGCCTTTGACAAATGAGCCGGCATGGTCCATGATTCTTTCCTGTCTTGCTGCACAAAGTGCCACGTGATCTGCAGACCATTCCGACATGGCGTCCGGATCTTTGCGAAACATCCCTTCGCCCGAACAGGGAGCATCCACCAATACCAAATCAAAAAAACCGGCCAAATCCCCAAAATGCTCAGGGTCATTTTGGGTGACCAGGGTATTCCCGATCCCCCATTTGATGATGTTTTCTTTGAGAATACTTGCCCGTGATTTGATAACTTCATTGGCTACCAAAAAACCGTTTTTTCCCAAATAGCTACTCAATAAAGTTGACTTGCCTCCTGGGGCTGCGGCAAGATCAAGATAAATGCCGTCTTGAGGAGCATCAATACTCTTCAGTATATGTTGGATAAACATCGAGGAAGCTTCTTGGACATAATAACATCCTGCGTGAAAAAGTGGATCTAGCGTAAAGGAAGGCCTTTCTTCCAGAAAATACCCATCCTCATTCCATGGAACCAGGATGCTGTTTTCAGGTTGGGTTTGGGTTTTATGTCTGTTGATCCGAATGGATACCTTTGGTTCTTTTTCCAATGCCTTGGCAAATTCCCTGAATTCATTTTCGCCCAGATAGGATTTCATTTGGGACTCGAATGCTTTGGGAAGGTTGATTTTGGACATTGTTGTTTTTTAACAAAAGTAAGGATTAACATGGAACAGGAAGAAATTCATTCCTGACTAAGCCCCGTTCCCATTTAAACCCAAAGTTTTTATTTCAAAATCCTTTTTCATTTCCCTGATTTCAACCAATTGTTCTTGGAGCTTGGCATGGATAATTTTGAGGCTGCTTTTATTTGCCTTGTTCTTTTTCATCCATAACTCCGTCCGGTGCATGTCGTGCCATTTTCCGATTTTGTCCTGAAGAAGATCAAGGTAGGGCCAATTAAGCTGCAATTCTCCGATTTGGTAGTTTGGTGATAATTCATGAAGATGAATCAAAACCTTTATAGATTTTCGACTTTCATGCAGGTGATTGATAAAAAGCTTTCTTTTGAGGTTTTTACTTGCTAGCTGCAAATGAGTTCTGAAAAAATCCGATATCGCTTTATCCGGTACCCCTTCCACCTTTTTCAGGGTTTTTTCCACACTTTTTTTTAGATGGTCTCCAAAATGCCTGGCTTTGAAAAGGAAAGTTTTGGTTTCTTTCTCCACAGTGATTTGAAGAAGGCGCCGCATTTTTTCATCCTGAATTTGGATGGAATCCAGGTTTTCAAGGTTTAATTGTGCTTCTCTGATCAAACCTGCCTGCCTAAATATTTTTCTTATGGGTGTAAAATACTTGATGGTTTTGTTGTCAAGATCAGAAAACACCTGAAGCTTTAACAAGGAATGTGCCTTTTTGACCTCTACGCGCATTTGATGGAGGGCCTCCAGGTTTTGATCCTTGACAAAATGGGATAAATTATCGGCTACACCCTTTATCCTTTCTTTAAAATAATCCTTCTGGACACCCTTTTTCAACTTCTCATATTTTGATTCTGATTTGAATATACTGCTATTTAATTTTTTTGAGAAAAAGGATTATCTATTTCCTTTTGAAAGAAATTCCTACCCCGATATTATATCGCAGTTTTGAGAAGTCAAATCCCACCATGCTCGTTCCCCCTCGAAAGTTCAAACCTTTGAAATCCAATATGATGCCGCTCTCCAGTACAGATTGATTGAGATTGATTTCAGAGTTTCTTGCCCAAAATTGACCCAAACTGCTGCCGTTTTCTTCAAAAACGGTTACTTCCCAAAACTCTCTGGAATGATTGAGCCCCGCACCTGCGTACATCCATAATGGTTGGTGTATTTTCCATGTTACCCCCATGACCAATTCCGCGGTTCCTTTCCTTATATTTCCTGTTGACTCGGAGTCTTTGTTTTGGGTACCATAAATATTCCCATTGTTCCGAACGGTAATTTCTCCTGTTTTGGTGAATATTTCGGTATTGCCTCTGATCTGAAGATAGGTTGCAATTCCGTGGTGGTTGATGCTTCCAACTGCAATGCCAAAAGGGATCTTGGAATCATATGAAAAAGAAATGAATGACCTGTCATAAAGCTTTATACCTTTTCTAGGATCATAGTTTAAAAAGAAAGTTTCCTTAATTCCATTGCTTTTTCCTGAATTCAGTTTGTCGTTCAATTCCTTCACTTTGGCATCCAATTCCGTTGGATCCATTTTTCTCAAATGAGTCATATAAGGCTTTGCCATCTTATTTTTCCCAAGGTGATAGAAGGCAAGGGCAGAATAATAAAAGCCATCTGGACGGTCAACGTCAGATTTAATCTGTGATTTTGCCAGTTCAAGGACTCTTATCCACTCTCCGTTATTGATGGCAGATTGTATCTGAACATCCAATTCGAGGAAAGTTCTGTCTTGGGCGTTTACAGTAACCGTAAAGGCAAATGGCATGATAACCAAAAGAACAATGAGTCTAAAACATTTCATGAGAATGAAAATTGAACTTTGAATTGAAGAGTTTTAGATTAAAATGGAGGGTGATCGCATCTTAAAATCAAATGAAATAACTTAAAAAAACCAAAAAAACCAAATTTTATTTTGAATATAAGTACTTGTGTTTTACCTCCAAAAAAATGTGGTTATAGCCATTGAGATACCTAAGGTTTAGTTTGAATTACCTTTAGATTGAAAAACATGTTGGTTTTTATACCTTTTTAAATTCATTCTGCAGGTTTGTCTTTTTAGACTTGTTCCCAAGCAAGTCCATTCTACTTTTAGCAAAAAACGATTTTCCAAAATCGAAATCTGGAGTAGCCCGAAAATTTCAATCAAAGCTTTTTCGCTTCTTCCCAATACACGTCCATTTCTGCCAGGCTCATGTCCTCTATTTTTCTTCCGGCTGATTTCGCGGCATTTTCGAGGTATTGGAAGCGTTTGATAAACTTGAGGTTGGTCCGTTCCAATGCTTCCTCTGGATTGATATCGATAAACCTTGCGTAGTTGATCAAAGAAAAAAGTAAATCTCCAAACTCCCCGGTTGCCTTTATTTTATCAATTTCCTGTCCCTCCAAGGTGTTGAATTCTTCCTTGAATTCCTGCATTTCCTCTTCCACTTTTTCCCATACCTGATGCTTTTCTTCCCAATCAAATCCAACTCCGCGTGCCTTTTCCTGGATCCTCATGGCCTTGATCAAAGCCGGTAAAGACTTCGGCACACCGCCAAGAACAGAGGTATTTCCTTTTTCACTGAGTTTGATTTTCTCCCAGTTTTGTTTGACGGTTTCCTCATCTTTGGCAACGGTATCTCCATAGATGTGGGGATGTCGGCGGATCAGCTTTTCGCAAAGGCTATCAATGACTGTTCCGATATCGAAGGCTTCTTTTTCGGCACCGATTTTGGCATAGAAAACAATGTGAAGGAGAATGTCCCCCAATTCCTTTTTGATTTCTTCTAGGTTGTTTTCAAGGATAGCGTCTGACAATTCAAAAGTTTCTTCGATAGTGAGGTGTCTGAGGCTCTCAAGGGTCTGCTTTCTGTCCCATGGACATTGCTCACGGAGCTCATCCATGATGGTCAATAGTCTATCAAAAGATTGTAGTTGGGTTTTTCTTAAAGATAAATCAGACATATGCGGGAAACTAATCGGAAAGTGAGGACGTTTTCAAAGTATTACGTAAATTTGCGCAAATTATATTGATATGGCAACCTTGTATTTGACTTTGGGATTCTTGGCATTGTTCTTCGTTTTGATGTCTGTAAGGCTTATTTTCCTCAAAAACGGCGAGTTTAAAGGGACCTGTGCTTCACAAAATCCATACCTGAACAAAGACGGAGGGACTTGCGGCTATTGTGGCAAAACAGTGGATGCAAACAGTTCCTGTGGCAATCCAGACAATGAAGTGGACAAAGTTTTGGCCAAATTCAAATAAGGATTTTTCACCTCCCGGAATTTTCGGGATTTTTCAATCAGCACTTAAAACTCTTCAATGTGGCGTTAATCAAATCTATTTCCGGTATCAGAGGTACTATCGGAGGCAAACCTGGTGAGGGATTGACTCCGTTGGACGTTGTCAAATTTACTTCAGCCTATGGCAGTTGGGTGATCAACCAAACAAAAAATCCAAAAGTGGTTATCGGCAGGGATGCAAGAATCTCAGGTGAAATGGTTTCCAAACTTGTAGCAGCAACGCTTCAGGGTTTGGGAATTGATGTGATCGACCTTGGCCTCAGCACTACCCCGACTGTCGAATTGGCTGTTCCTTTGGAAAAAGCCGGAGGTGGAATCATCCTTACCGCCAGCCATAACCCTATCCAATGGAATGCCTTGAAACTGCTCAACGACAAAGGGGAATTCATTTCAGACCTGGAAGGAAAATCCATTTTGGACAATGCGGAAAAAGAAAACTTCTCCTTTGCGGAAGTCAAAAAACTGGGAAAATATATCCAAATCGACGATTACATCGACCGACATGTACAGCATGTACTTGGTCTAAAGCTAGTCGACAAAGAAGCTATTGCTGCCAAAAAATTTAAAGTAGTCATTGATTGTGTGAATTCCACAGGAGGCATTGCTTTGCCAAAATTGCTAAGAGCACTCGGCGTGGAGGATATCGAGGAAATGTTTTGTACTCCTGACGGACATTTTCCCCATAATCCCGAACCTCTTCCTGAAAATCTCAGGGACATAGCCGACAAACTTAAAAAAGGCAAATATGACCTGGGCATCGTCGTAGATCCTGATGTCGACAGACTTTGCTTTATGAATGAAGACGGGAGTCCTTTTGGGGAGGAATACACTTTGGTGGCTGTGGCAGATTACGTGCTTTCGCAGACTCCCGGCAATACCGTTTCCAACCTGAGTTCTACACGGGCATTGAGAGATGTCACCGAAAAAAGGGGCGGACACTACCACGCAGCGGCTGTTGGCGAAGTCAACGTCGTCAATAAAATGAAGGAGACAAATGCGATCATCGGTGGGGAAGGCAACGGCGGTGTCATCTATCCGGAATCCCATTATGGACGTGATGCTTTGGTAGGTATAGGTTTGTTTTTGACGCATTTGGCCAAGTTTGGCAAGACAATCTCCAGACTGAGAGCGAGCTATCCCAACTACCATATTTCTAAAAATAAAATTGAACTGACTCCAGAAATCAACGTGGACAAGATCCTCGAAGAAGTCAAAAAGAAATATAAAAAGCAGCCGATCAATGACATTGACGGCGTCAAGATAGAGTTTGACAAGGAATGGGTGCATTTGAGAAAATCCAATACCGAACCCATTATCAGGATCTATTCTGAGTCTGAAAGTCAGGCCACTGCTGACCACTTGGCGAATAAAATCATTCTTGATATCAAAGAAGTGGTGACGAGCTCAAAGTGATTTCAACTATTGTTTGTGAAGACACAAACAATGGCTGATAAAAACAAAATACCCCGACCCAAATAGAAGAAAATGAGAGTTTATTTAGACAATGCCGCCACCACTGCCATGGACGACCGCGTGATCGAGGCCATGCTTCCTTTTATGAGACAGCATTACGGCAATCCTTCTTCCGTACACAGCCATGGAAGAGAAGTCCGGTCTGCGATCGAAAAGGCAAGAAAGAAAGTGGCGGAATTGCTCAATGCCTCTCCTGCTGAAATATTTTTTACCTCAGGCGGTACAGAAGCTGACAATACTGCACTCGTCTGCGGCATAGAAACTCATGGGATCAAGCATGCCATCACTTCCCCGATAGAGCACCATGCCGTCTTGCATACTTTGGAGGATTGTGCCAAAAAAGGAAAGGTAAAGCTCAGCCTTTTGGATGTCAATAATAAAGGAGAAATCAACCTTGACCAACTCAGGGAATTGCTTCAGGCAAATCCTAATTCGTTGGTTTCCCTGATGCATGCCAACAATGAAATCGGAAATATCAATGACTTGGCTGCCATTGGTGGTATGACTAAAGAATACGGGGCTTTCTTCCATTCGGACACCGTGCAGACCATGGGACATTTTGTCCACGATCTCAAAAATCTTCCTGTAGATGCCATCGTGGCCGGTGGGCACAAATTCCACGGACCAAAAGGTTCAGGTTTTTTATATGTGAGAAAGGATAAAAAAATCCATCCCTTCATCCACGGCGGTGCCCAGGAAAGGAATATGCGTGGAGGTACCGAAAATGTCATCGGCATCGTAGGCATCGCCAAAGCCTTGGAACTTGCCTATGAAGACATGGCAGGACACCGCACCCATATCGAAGGATTGAAAAAACATTTTATTGAATCGCTCCAATACCATCTTCCTGAAGTCGGTTTTAATGGGCTTTCAGCGGATTTTGATAAAAGTCTCTACACGGTATTGAATGTGAGTTTGCCTCCTTCTGAAGAAAACAGGGGTATGTTGCTTTTCAACCTTGACTTGCATGGGATTTCTGCTTCCGGCGGTTCGGCCTGCAGTAGCGGTGCTACTGTCGGTTCACATGTCCTCCGGGCAATCAACCACGATCCCGAAAGAGAATCCGTGAGGTTTTCCTTCAGCAGATTCACTACCAAAGAAGAGATCGATTATACTGTGGAGAAGTTGAAAGAACTTTATGGGGTGACGGTTTGATTTTGAAAAATAACTTTTCCAAAGTTTCAAACTTTGGAAAAGATTTTATTTGGGTTTAATCTCAGTTCTCTTGATTTTCCTGAAGTACTTGTCAGCCCCGTCACGATAGCTGTCATTGGCAAACATCTGACCATCGCAAATAAATAATCTTCCCGAAACCAAAAAAATCCGAGGGTCAGTATCAAACCCATAATAGTTGAAATCAACTGTTTTTAGCGTCCAAGAAAAATCCGTTATTCCGGATTTGTCTTCCTTCTTGCCTGTGCCATCATCGTAAAAGGTGATTTTGGTGCCTGAATACATATTGGAATCTTTTTTCATTCCTTCCCTTGATTCAGGACAACAGACTGTAAACTGCCATTCCCAAGTGCCTAATACTTCTGTTTCAAGGATCGATTTTTCCAAAGAACCTGAAGCTGTACATTCGCTGAAGTCAGGGACGCTTTTGTCGATACAGGAAAACAAAAGGGGAAGAATAAAAATTATGAGGTAGGCAGATTTTTTCATCTCTTGCGGATATTTAATACTTCTTTTTAAAGGTTGGGAAAAATAATACAAAAAACAACTAACCTCTTGTTCGTTACCGCTTTCGGGTTTATTTTTAGAGATTCTCCTTTCAAATGAAAAATCTAAGTTTTGTAATTGCCTTAATGTTATTATGGTCCTGCGGGAATAAAAATGGAAATGGAAAAGTTGGTTCCTTTGATTTTTCTATAGAAATAGACACTGTCCTAGTTGACTCCAAAGGGGAAGTGCTGATGGCGGGGACATATTTGTCAGCTTTTGATTTATCTGAAGACAAAAAATTCCTCTATAATTTTGATCACAATACTTATCAAGTTGAGGTGATTGATTTGGATAAACTCGAAATTGAAAGGAAAATTCAGTTGGAAATGGAAGGACCAAACGGAATTGGAGATTACCCAAATTATTTATTTGCTTTAGGAAGCACCGAATTGGCCTTTTCAAATTACATGACTTGTGTAGCTGTAAATCTAAATAGCGAGAAAACTTTTGAATTCAATTTAGTGAAGGATAGATTAGAAAGTGACAGTTTAAAGAGTAATGAAAGTTTGTATCCGGATTTTTTGTTCATTGACGGGCACAAGGAGTTATATACCATGATTGAAACTTTTGGCCAAAACATTACCACCATTGGATTGGTCAATACCGGTACCAAAACATTGAAGAGAATTGAAATCCCCCAATTGGAAAAGTTAAAGAATTTCAGAGTACTTTGGAAAAATGGAAATGCAAGATCCCTAAAAGCACCTTTGGTAACTATGGGTATTTGGGATAAAAAAATTCTTATTGCCAATAACACCATAAATGAGGTAATCGTTTATGATCCAAAATCAGAATCTATTTCTGTTAAGACCTTTGAAAGTAAACTTACTCCCAATCAAAAAACTCCAAATGAAAAGGTTGAAGTGGGCACGATACAAGAATTTATGGCAGGAGCAATCAAGTTGAATGAACAAATCGAATTCGGACAGTTGAATTGGGATCCTTTTACTAAAAGGTTTTACAGGCTTTCAAGTATTTCATTACCTAGACCTGAAGGTGTAGAAACCTATAAAGCCGAGGTATTTTTGACTGTTTTTAATGAGGATTTGAATATGATCGGCGAGACCAAAGTGGAAGGATTTTCTGGACCTCCCAGCGTTAATTTTTTCAAGGACGGAGCCATCTGGATCCACATAAATGTGAATGATGAATTGGGCTTTATCAGAATTAAGGTTTCGGAGAGATGAAAAATTGTAAGGGAATAGAGTTTTATTTTATCTCAGGGTTACTGCTTTTGGAGCCACAAGCAGGGGCCTGTGAATGTTAGAAAAATAATCCATTTAGGTGAAAAACTCTTAAAATCACTAAATTTTGGTTTCAATCCTGTTTCCAAATTATAAGTCAAGAGAGGCTCATATCTTTTTTAAATACCTACCCGTTAATGTTTTCCAAAGACCCATTTATGAACCCTTACCCGAGAGTGAAATTTGTTTGCCTGACCCTTGCTTTTACACTTTTTAGTCACTTTTCCATGTCCCAAAAGATAGGTTTGGGAGATAAGATCCCTTCCTTCGAAGTAATTGATCTTAAAACGGATGAGGTTAAGAAATTTGAAAATCAAACCGGAAAAATCATTTTAATCGACTTTTGGGCAACATGGTGCGGACCTTGTATAGCAGGAATGCCGCATTTGGAAAGTCTCCAAAAGACTTTTCCTTCTGAACTTCTCGTGCTTGCCGTCAGTGATGAAAGTCCGGAAAGAATTAAAAAATTTATGGTGAACCGGCCCTTCGGTTTTTCTTTTGTATCAGATAAAGAGAAGAATCTGCAGAAATATTTCCCACACAGGATTATCCCGCACACAGTTTTGATTGATAAGTACGGCGAAGTGATAGCCATTACCTCACCGGATCAAATCACCGAAAAAACAATCCGGGACTTATTGGATGGAGAAAAACCTATTATGCCATTAAAACAGGAGCAGGTAGGTTTTGATCCCAGCCATGATTTTTTTGAAGTGGCCGAGGATATGGATCAATATTTTGTGATCCAAAAGGAATTCGAAGGTGTTCCCACTTTTTCCAAAGTTCCAAATCAAGGAACATTTGCTAAAAGAAGAATAACCGCCCATAATTTCTCGATAGAAGGACTTTATAGGATGGCATTTCAAAAAAGCTCCATGAGGTTAGAGTATTTAATTGATAAAGAATTGGTAGCCTATAAACCTGGAAACCTATACAGCGTGGACGTGATTGTGTCGAAAGGAAGTGAACCTTACCTTCATGAGTATTTTGCAAAAGGGCTTACTGAATGGTTTGAGATAAAAGGGAAACTTGAAAAACGGACCACCGAGGTAATCGTTTTGTATTCAAAAGGTCAGGCAAACCTGATAGAATCGAAAGAATACAACTCCTACAGCGGGCGAAGCGGTACATTTCAAAGTGAGGGAGCCTACTTGAATGATTTGGCCGAATATCTTGAGGGTTTTAATGTTTTGGGCTTACCTGTAGTGAACGTAACCAATCTCAATGGCACCTATTTCTTTGACCTGAATTTTGAACCGGAAAATCCACAAAGCCTTATCGATGCCTTGAAAAGTTTAGGCTTGGCAATCAAAAAAGAATCTCTGGAAATTGATGTATTGGTTTTGTATAAGGATTAAGGTTTTGGAGAATTGAAATAGAAACCTTTTGCAAAGTTTCAAACAAAAAAGCCCCCGTTTCCGGAGGCTTTTTTTGCGTCATTGCGTCTTTGCGTGAGATTTTATCTCGGTGTCTTAGTGCCTTTGTGGGCCTCTAAATTTTTAAGAAAAAGGATACTTCCCTTTCTCAATCATATAGTCCGCAACCTGTCTTCTCAACTCCTTGGTATTGACGAGATCGGCTTTGGTATACCGCTTCAATCCCATCAACATCACTTTCTGCTCGTCACCTTTGGTAAATGCCGCAATGGCTTCTTTGGCTGCTGTCTGGATTTTTTCCACCGCCTCAAAAAGATACACCTGCGTCATCGCAATCTGCGGCTGACAGGCCTCTTCACCTCTCAGGCCCACGAGTTTTTCTGTTCTCAGGATGACAGACTCCGCAGCATAGATTTCAATCATCAGGTCTGCAAGGTTCATCATGACTTCCTGCTCGGACTCGATTTTGTCTGCCAAAGCCATCGCTGCTTTTCCGCCCACCATCAGAAATACTTTTTTGAGTTTCTTGATGGTTTCTTTTTCTGCTGCAAAAAGCTCAGAAGTATCCACTGTCTCGAAGCTTGGCACAGAAGTCAATTCCGCCGAAACAGCCATTGCCGGTTCGAACAAGTTGATTTCTCCTTTCATCGCCCTTTTGAGCAACATGCCCACCATCAGCATGCGGTTGATTTCGTTGGTTCCTTCGTAAATCCTGGAAATACGGGCATCCCTATAAGCACGCTCCATCGGTGCATCGGCTGAATATCCCATGCCACCATAGACCTGCACACCCTGATCGACAACATAGTCGAGTACTTCCGAACCGTGAACTTTCGCTATTGCCGCTTCAATGGCAAATTCCTCCAAAGCTTTCAATTTAGCCTGTGCATCCGGCATGCCTTCGGCAGCAAGTGCATCCATCCTGTCTTCAATATCCTGACCGGCACGGTAGCAAAGTGACTCGCAGGCATAAGTCCTGACGGCCATTTCTGCCAATTTTTGCTTGATAGCACCAAAGGAATTGATCGAAACTCCAAATTGCTTGCGCTCTCCAGCATACTTCACCGACATCGAAGCCACCGATCTACAGCCACCCAAAACGCCTGCACCGAGTTTGATCCTTCCTATATTGAGGATGTTCACTGCGATTTTGAAACCGTTTTGTCTGTCGGAAAGCATGTTTTCCACAGGAACTTTGCAGTCGTTGAAGAATACCTGACGGGTGGAAGAACCTTTGATACCCATCTTCTTCTCTTCTTCGTTCATGGTAATCCCGCCAAATCCTTTTTCCACAATAAATGCGGTTAGGTTCTTGTCGTTTTCGATTTTGGCAAAGACGATGAATAGGTCTGCAAATCCCGCATTGGAGATCCACATTTTTTGTCCGGTTAGGAGGTAGTGCTTGCCATCTTCGGTCAAAGTAGCTTTGGTCTTGCCGCTGTTGGCATCCGATCCTGCATCCGGCTCGGTGAGACAATAACAGGCTGCCCATTCACCGGTGGCCAACTTGGGTAGGTATTTGGATTTTTGGTCCTCAGTACCATAATACAAAATCGGAAGTGTACCGATGCCAGTATGTGCGCCGTAAGTGGTGGAAAAAGATCCAGCTCCCCCGATGATGTCAGCGATAAGCATAGAAGAGTTGAAACTCATGCCCATGCCGCCGAATTCCTCAGGAACGGCGATTCCCAAGAGACCGAGGTCTCCGGCTTTTTTGAATATGGAGGGAACGAGTTCAGGATGTTTCATGCTGTCGATTTCCTCACTGCGTGGATGGATTTCGGTATCGATAAAATCCTGACAGGCCTGAGCCATCATTTTTTGTTCTTCAGTAAATTCTTCAAAGATGAAGATGTCCTTTGCTTTGGTTTCCTTGACAAGGAATTCGCCGCCGTTGAGAGAGGTCTTGATAGTGGTATTCATATATTTTCTTTTATAACTTTTTTTTGAAGTATCAAGAATTAAGATGTGAGAAATGGATTTCACATCTCAAATCTCATGTCTATTTTAGAAGTTCGAAAACTCCTGCAACTCCCTGACCACCGCCAACGCAGGCAGTGACAAGTCCGTACTTTTTGTTTTGCCTGCGGAGTTCGTGGAAAAGTTGTACGGAAAGCTTGGCTCCGGTACAGCCGAGTGGGTGACCGAGTGCGACGGCACCTCCATTGACATTGACTTTGCTGATGTCCATATCGAGGGATTTGATCACTGCCAAACCCTGTGCAGCAAAAGCCTCATTCAATTCGATCAGGTCAATTTTATCCAATGTCAATCCGGCTTGTTTGAGCGCTTTGGGTACGGCTTCTTTTGGACCGATGCCCATGATTCTAGGATCTACGCCAGCTACGGAATAAGACATCATCCTGGCGATCGGCTCAAGGTTGAGTTCTTTGACCATCCGCTCTGACATGACGACCACGAATGCGGCCCCGTCAGAGGTTTGGGAGGAATTTCCCGCTGTTACTTGTCCGTTCATTTTGAAGGCCGGCTTGAGGTTCGCAAGGACTTCAGAAGTCGTGCCTGCCCTTGGCCCCTCGTCTGTGTCAACGATGGTTTTTCTGATTTTCCTTTTCCCTTTTTCGTCCAAATAAGTTTCTTCTACTTCGATGGGAACGATCTGCTCTTTGAATTTGCCGGCGGCGATGGCTGCCAAAGCTTTGGTATGGGAATTTGCAGAAAATTCATCTGCTTGCTCACGAGTGATTTCATAGTCCTTGGCGAGTTCTTCAGCGGTCAAACCCATGCTCAGGTAATATTCCGGAGTCTGGGAGGCGATTTTCCAGTTGAGGACAGTCTTATATCCCATCATCGGGAGCATGGACATGGATTCTGTCCCTCCGGCGATGATGCAATCAGCCATTCCAGCTTTGATTTTGCCTACAGCTAGCGCGATTGCCTCCAATCCCGAACCGCAGTATCTATTGATGATAAAACCCGGGTTGTCGATACCGAGTGCCAAAAGGGAAATCATCCTTCCCATCTGCATGCCCTGTTCGGCTTCCGGGATGGCATTGCCCACAATCAGGTCATCGACCATTTTGTTTTCCAATCCGGGCGTGTTGGCCACAAGGTGCTTGATCACATCTGAGGCCAAATCGTCAGGCCGGTAGAATCTGAAGCCGCCTTTTTTGGCTTTTCCTACCGCCGATCTATATCCGTTTACTATATATGCTTCCATATTGTCTTCTTAATTTTAGGTTATTTGTTGAAATCCAAACTTTTTTTCCTTTTTGGATTTATAGATTTGAGATATAAGATGTGAGACAGTCTCATATCTCACGTCTTATATCTCACATCTATTTTTCAATTTCTCAGCGGTTTACCTTTAAACAAGATGCTGTGTATCCTTTCGAGGGTTTTTTTCTCCCCTGTCAAGCTCAAGAAAGCTTCGCGTTCAAGATCGAGTAAGTACTGTTCGCTGACTTCGGTCGCGGATGACAGATCGCCTCCTGACATGACCCAACCCAATTTCCTTGCTATTTTGGCATCATGTTGGGAAATGTAATTGCCATAGACCATACCGGTGATACCCGCTTCGAAAAGTGCCAGGGAGGTTTTTCCCAAGACCTTGATATTGGTCTGCTGCACAGGTTGGATGTATCCGGCTTCATACAAAGCCAAAACTTTAGCCTTGGCATCGGCGAGCTGACGCTTACGGTTGATGGTGATCGCATCTTTGATTTGCAGGTATCCCAATCCTCTTGCCTCAGCAGCCGAAGTGGATACTTTGGCAGTAGCGATATTCATGAAATATTCCTGAAGCCTGTTGAGCTCAACATCACCTGCTTTGGATTCATTGGAAAAACGCAAAGTCATCTCTTTGGTACCTCCGCCTGCAGGAATCAATCCCACCCCAAATTCTACCAAACCCATATACAATTCTGCATGGGCTTGAACGGCATCTGCATGAAGAGAAAGTTCACAACCTCCTCCAAGGGCCATATTATGCGGTGCTACCACTACCGGAACGGAAGAATACCGCGCACGCATCATGGTGTTTTGAAATCCGGCAATCATCAAGTTGATTTCGTCAAACTCCTGATCTCCGGCAAACATGAACAACATGGCAAGGTTGGCTCCGGCGGAGAAGTTTCCTCCTTCATTGCCGATGACAAGACCTTTATAGGATTTTTCGGCCATATTGATCGCGGTATTGATACCTTCGATCACTTCTTGACCGATAGAGTTCATTTTGGTATGGAATTCCAAACCGATGACATCATCACCCAAATCGTAGACAGTCGTACCGGCATTGCCCCAAAGTTTTTTGTTGGCTGCCTTGAGTGTGTCAAGGATGATAAAATCTTCCACTCCCGGAATTGGCAAGTAGCTTTTGGAAGGAATATCATAATATCTACGCTGTCCACCTTCCACTTTATAGAAAGATGCATGTCCTGCAGCAAGCATTTCATGAACCCAAGCAGCGGCTTTTTCTCCTGCAGCTTCCATCTTCTCTACCGTACCTTTGACGCCAAGGATGTCCCATGTCTCGAAAGGACCCAATTCCCAACCAAAACCTGCCGAAACAGCTTGGTCGATTCTGTATAATTCATCGGAGATTTCAGGGATCCTGTGGGAGCAATATTTGAAGAGATCATAAAAAGATGCCCTATAAAATTCACCCGCCCGGTCATCGAAGTTTACCAAGAATTTGATTCTCTTCCTCAGGTCATCGATTTCTTTGGAAGCCTCCAAGGCTTTGAATTTTGGTTTTTCTGTGTCTTTGTATTCAAAAGTCTTCAAATCAAGTTCTTTCAGTTCTTTAGTCCCGTCCTTGTGGCGGATCATTTTGAAATATCCCTGACCGGTTTTGTCCCCCAACCATTTGTTGTCATAAAGTACTTTGACAATATTTGGGAGAAGAAATTTGTCTCTTGATTCATCGTGGGTCAATGTCTTGTAAAGGTTATTGGAGACATTGACAGTGGTATCCAAACCGACCACATCCATCGTTCTGAAAGTAGCCGACTTTGCCCGACCAATAATTGGTCCTGTAAGTTTGTCTACCTCAGATACGCTCAGACCCATTTTCTCAATGGCATGCATCCCTGAAATGATGGCATAAACCCCGATCCTGTTGGCGATGAATGCGGGAGTGTCTTTACATAAAACAGTTTCTTTGCCTAAAAACCTATCCCCAAAATCCATGAGGAAGTCGATGACTTCTGGATTTGTTTTTGGTCCAGGGATGATTTCCAACAACCTGAGGTATCTTGGCGGATTGAAAAAGTGGGTTCCCGCAAAGTTGACCTGAAAGTCCTCTGACCTACCTTCGCTCATCATGTGCATAGGTATGCCTGAGGTATTGGAAGTGATCAAAGTTCCAGGTTTCCTGTATTTCTCTACTTTCTCAAAAAGTGATTGCTTGATGTCCAACCTTTCGACGACCACTTCCATTACCCAATCGTAATCTTTGATTTTTGGCAAATCATCATCAAAATTTCCTGTGGTAATCCTCGCGATCGAGGTAGCATCATACAAAGATGCCGGCTTTGCCTTCATCGTGTTGTCAAGCGCGGAATTCACAATCCGGTTCCTGACTATTTTGTCGGTGACGGTCAGGCCCTTTTTCTTTTCATCATCATTGGGTTCATTGGGGACAATATCAAGAAGCAAAACCTGCACGCCGATATTGGCAAAATGGCAGGCAATCCTTGACCCCATCACTCCTGAACCTAAAATGGCTACTTTCTTAATGGTTCTTTTCATAAAATGTGTTGGTTTTAAATTTCATACAACTGACTGTTGTACTCATTGGGGTTTATAGTTTCTGTTTGTAAATTATCTATCACATGGTTGATCTTTTGGAAAACGGTAAAAAAAATCTCCAATTCTTCGCTACTGACCACTTCTCTTACCTGCTCATTGAATTCCATGATTGTCTGTACGGAGATTTCCTTTTTCCGCTTTCCTTCCGGGGTCAGAAAAATCCTCACCGATCTCTTGTCAATGGGATCAGGTTTTTTGTAAATCAGCCCTTTCTCTTCCATACTCTTCAGCATGCGGGTAAGGCTACGGGCCTCCAACCCCATTAGCGGGGCGATTTTGGTAGCAGGTGTTCCTTCCTTTGAGTTGATATTGATCAATACAAATCCGATGGCTGTGGTAAAATCTTCCTGAGCTGCTTTTTGATTGTACATCCTGGAAATCGCATGCCAGGCACTCTTGATATGATAGTCAACTGTCTCTTCGCGCTTCATAGGTGTATTTTAGTACGCCTAATGTAATAAAAATATTGTATGCATGCATACTAAATTGAAAAAAAGTTATGCATGCATAAGAAATTAAGTTTAGGGTTTGGGTAAATAAAAAAAACTATATTCTGAATATTTACAGAATATAGTTTTTAATAATGGTTTGTGCGTTAAAATTGAGATTATCCCAAAATAAGATTCTTATTTGAATTTATTGTTAAGCGTATAAGGATTCGATTTCTTTGGCAAATTTTTGGTGGATAATTTTCCTTTTCAGTTTCATCGTCGGAGTCAATTCACCTGATTCCACTGTCCAATGTTGGGTCAGAATCTTGAATCTTTTGACCTGCTCCCATTTGCCAAAGTACTTGTTGAGATTATCAATTTCCTTTTGGAACTTATCAAGTATCTCAGGCTTTTGAAGCATTTCGGCATCTGTGGTATAAGGAATGTCTTTATGTCTGCACCAATCCTGTAATCCCATGATACTTGGTACAATCAAAGCTGCCGGGTAATTTTTGTTTTCTCCTACTACCAAAACCTGCTCGATCAATGAAGATTCCTTGAACTTGTTTTCCATTGGTTGCGGAGCGATATATTTGCCACCTGAAGTCTTGAACATCTCTTTTTTACGGTCAGTAATTTTGAGATAATGACCTTCATGAAGTTCTCCTATATCACCTGTATGAAACCATCCGTCCGGTTCCAATACTTCGGCTGTCAACTCCGGCTGCTTATAATATCCCTGCATGACATTAGGACCTTTGACCATAATTTCTCCATCAGCAGCAATTTTGACTTCAACGTCCCGGACTATTTTCCCTACCATGCCAATGCGGATGTCCTGAAGGTTACAAATCGAAGCAGAAACGACCGGGGAAGTTTCGGTAAGTCCATATCCTTCGTTGACAGGAATACCCGCACTCCAAAACACCCTTGCCAATCTTGGCTGCAAAGCTGATGCACCTGAATTGATCTGCATGACATTGCCTCCCAAAGCTTCACGCCATTTACTGAATATGATCTTGTTCGCAAGTTTTAATTGGAAATTATACCATGAACCTTGGTCTTTATTAGGTTCATATTTTAGCCCAAGATTCAATGCCCAAAAGAAAAGAGATTTTTTTACACCTGTTAGTTCATAACCTTTGGAAACGATTTTGTCATAGACTTTTTCTAAAAGCCTTGGAACAGTGTTGAAAATATGAGGCTGTACTTCTTTGAGGTTTTCTCCGATTGCTTCCATGCTTTCTGCATAGTAGATGGATACTCCCATAAATATAAAACAAAATGAGCCTGTACGTTCGTAGATGTGACAAAGTGGGAGAAAGCTTAGTGCTTTGGCCTCACCTCTAGGGATAATCATCCGATCTTCAATGGCATAAAGGTTACTGATGACATTGGAATGTGTCAGCATGACTCCTTTTGGCCTTCCGGTTGTTCCTGAGGTATAAATAATTGTAAATAGGTCGCTATACTTCACTGCTTCCTTCATGGCCTCGAGATCCGCCAGATTACCACCTTCGCCCCTTGCCATGAAATCTTCCCAATTTTCGCAGCCCTTAATCTTATCAAAAGACACAATTTGGACATCCATATCTTTGGATCCTTCGACTGCTTTTTCAAAGATTTCCTGACTGCCTACAAAAACCTTCTTGACCTCTGCATGGTGAAAAATGTAATTGTAATCATCAGCAGATATGGTCGGATACATGGGAACAGAAATAGCACCTATTTGCTGTAATGCCAAATCGATGAAATTCCACTCAGGCCTGTTGTCAGATATGATGGCTACTTTGTCGCCTTTACCGATTCCTGTTTCTAAAAATGCGAGACTAAGGTTATCTACAATTTTTTTTAAATCCCGGCTAGAATAAGTTTTCCATGAGCCGTTGATTTTTTGGGCCAATGCGATTTTTTTGTCATATGTCGCAATTTGGAAATTGATGAGGTCGAAGAGTCTGGTGATTTGCATGGTTATGAAGGGTTGGGAATGTTGTTGAAATTAGATAAAACCTTTCAGTAATCCAAAAAACGTACATTCATCAATTTTCTACAGCTTTATATATTTAATATATTATTTAATTAAATAAAACTACTGTTGTTATTAAGGTGTGGATTTGTGGACAATTCGTCCCTAAAAAGTAATCAACAAATTGATTTTTAGTTTTTACCTTGTTTTCCACCGGTAATCCACATGGTGATTTTCTTCAAGTTATTGTATATCAATCTAATTTTTTGATTTTGATTTATCTTGTGGGTAACAGGTTTTAGATAATTGTCGATTGCCTAATGTGATCGTATTTGTGAATAACTGTGGATGGTTAGGCACTTATTCCTGAATTTCACTTTTTCTATGGCTGAATGTAGATTGTCTATGGATAAGTACTATGTTATGCTCATGTTATGAGAACTTATACACAGATTATAATCCTGTTATCTACATTTATTGAGGCAATTTTTCTTGTTTTTTGGTAGGTGTTGGCTGTTTATTTGGTTCAATTGTGACTTCCAAGGACCAACCTCCGCGGATTATTGTATCTCTTGGGTTTTCATTTGCACTGTTTTCCAAGTAATAAATTGGTTCAGCCTGTCTATTTTCTATCATGTTAGAGGTATCCCATACTTTGTTTCGATTGAGGTCTATGATCGCTCTTATGGTATAGGTACCCGGTTCTATGTTTCGAAAAATGGCAATATTTGATTCACTAAGGTATTGTTCAGCAATAATTTCCTCTTTTTTGTCTTGTATCTGGACTATAATCGGAAGAATGTCTGTGTTGACTTTGACTTTTATTTCTTCTGCTAATGTTTCTTTATCCAGTCTTTTGAATGAAGCCTCAATTTTCTTTTCGTTGTATTCCCCTTCAATGTCTTTAAATGTAGAATCCATTGCCTGGAAATTAAATATTTCCTTCTTTACTGAATCTGACACTGTTACGTTTAAGCTCAATAAAGTTCTGTCTGAACTGTCTTTGAATGAGAGCATTTCCGGTTTGATAAAAATGAATGATGCACTATCATATTTGAAAAATAATGAATCGTAATTGACCTCAGACAAAGGTTTGTTGAATTTGATCTCGGCTTGAATAGTTGAAATAAAGTTTTTTCGACCGTTCAGTGTTGGTTCAAGTTTCTCATTTTTTCTTTCTGAGTTCTCAAACTTGCTATATATTATGGTATCTAATTTGAATCCTACAGAGTCTGTTAAGGCTATTTTTATGGGGATGCTGTCATTTCTTAAGGTAGTGTGGTATAATCTGATGGTTTTTTCATTTTGCCTGTAAAAAAGGGTCTTATTCAAGTCCTCGTGTTCTACCTTTACTCCTACCGGAAATTTACTGAGGACGATGTCATAGTTTGTTCCTGAGACTCCTGTTCTGTTTATCTTGAATTCTGAAAGATCGGCTTTGGAAAGGAAAAATTGAGTATCTGTGATGTTCCCGGAAATTTTTATTGGTTCTGAAAGGAATCCATATGCCTCTTGTTTTTCTTCTGCTTTAAGGGAATTGTTTGGGTCATGCCAGGCATATGCCTTGTAGTCTCCGGCTTTGATGTTGGTAAGTTGGAAATTTCCGATAGAATCTGTTTGACCAATATAGTATGGGGCTGCTGTCAAGACGTTGGTTGTGTCCTCTGTAGTATATAAGCCAACCAATACGTCTGTAATGTTTTTGTCCCTTTGTGGCAATATGAAAGAGACATTGCCGGAGACTGTGAGGCTATCGATTTGAGGTCCGGTTGAAAAAACCAACCTTAGGTTTTCAGGAGTATTATTTTCTGTAATGTCTTTGATTGATTTTTGGAAGTTGAAAACATAAGTTGTGCTGTCTTCTAATTCTTGGTTTAGATTGATGATAACACGGTTCTTATTTGTAGTTACCTCCATTTCATCTTTATTGATCCGCGGAGTTATGATTATTTGTTTATTTGGTGTTTCCGTCTTGATATACTCATCAAACTCAAGTTCAATGACGGTAGGTTTTACATTAAGAGATTTATTGGATGGTGTAATGGATAAAAGTTTTGGTGGTTCCTCATCTTGTGGTCCACCCATGGGTGTACTTTGTTTTGCGCAGGATACCAATATAATAATGATAAGTACTCCAAATATTTGATTAATGTATCTCATTTTTTTTCTTCAAAATAAACAATAAACTTGAATAGTTATTATTGTTTTTCTTTGCCCAATTATTTGATTTATAGCCTGTTACAAAAGCATTTATCATTTTTATAAATTTATTTGAATTGGCATTTTGGAAATTTTCTGACAACAAAGACACATAATAGCTATCAAATTTTTGGGGTTCTATGCCCACAATTTGAAGGCCCATTTCTTCCGCAAATGCCCGTATGGTTTCTTGATTGAAATGGTATAAATGTCTTGGGACATCAAAGGCGGCCCAATTTGTACCGTATGCTTTAGCATCATAAGATTCTATGTTTGGAACAGCGATGAATAATGTTCCATTATCTTTGAGAAGGTTAATGATTTTTTTGCCTGATTTTCGCAAGTCATGAATATGTTCTAAGACATGGTATAGACTTATAGCATCAAACTTTTTGCTTTTTTTATAATCATCAAGAGTTTCTGAAACCTTCAATTTTTTACCAGAGGCAATTTTTCTAGCAGTATCATTGGGTTCAATTCCCCAGGTTTTCCAACCGTTTTGTTTGGCTGCT
This sequence comes from Cognataquiflexum rubidum, assembly GCF_022538115.1. Taxonomy (GTDB): domain Bacteria; phylum Bacteroidota; class Bacteroidia; order Cytophagales; family Cyclobacteriaceae; genus Cognataquiflexum; species Cognataquiflexum rubidum. The sequence goes on from NZ_JAKZAL010000005.1 coordinate 152,418, forward strand.
AAAAGAAAATATCCTGTACCACATCCAATATCAAGCAACAAACCTTTTTTTTCTGTGTATTGGTTCAACCAAGAAACCTTTGATTTTATAGTCAGGTTTCTTATCCACTTGTATAGAATATTGATAATATTTGTAGACTTATTTTGATGGGAAATGTAATCCTCCGATTGGTAGTATTTTCCTATGTTTTTGCTGTCAGGCCTTGGATTGGTGAAGATCAGGTGGCATGAAGTACATTTGCACAAAAGGAATTTTTCTTGGCTTACAGAGAAGTCGGTGACTTCTTGGTGATTAAGAAAAAGCCCGCTGTTACATAGCGGGCATTTGTTTAATCTTTCTTGTGACATTATCTTCCCAAATAAACAGTGAGGATGGATAAATCTGCCGGTGTTACTCCGCTTATTCGTGAGGCTTGGCCCATTGTTTCAGGCTTGATCTTGTTTAATTTCTGCTTTCCTTCTGCAGAAAGTGCAGTAATGGCCAAATAATCAAAATGCACTGGAATCCTGTAATTTTCCATGTTATTCATTTTTTCAACCATCTGTTGTTCTTTGTCAATATAGCTGTCGTATTTGATTTGGATCTCTGCTTGTTCGAGTACCTTCTTGCTATATTTGGAGAGGTATTGTTTGATATCAGCGTCTAGGTTCATTACTTCAGCCAAGCCAATTTGTGGTCTTTTCAAAAGTTTTTCCACCGTTATTTTTTCTTTGATCGTTGCAGTGTCAAACCCTTCTAGGCCTTCGTTTACCAAGTCTGGAGACAATTTTTTCTGTTTTAAATCATTGATCAATTTTGCAGTATCAGATTTCTTATCCAACATCTTTTCCAGCCTTGTATCATCAGCCAATCCAATTTCATGACCCATTTGTGTGAGTCTAAGGTCAGCGTTGTCTTGTCTAAGCAATAACCTAAATTCTGCTCTTGAAGTGAACATCCTGTACGGTTCTTCAGTGCCTTTGTTGATCAAATCGTCTATTAATACGCCGATGTAAGCGTCTGATCTTTTCAAGAGAAAAGGATCTTTTTCTTGGACTTTTCTTGCAGCGTTAATACCTGCCATTAATCCTTGTGATGCGGCTTCTTCATAACCTGTGGTGCCGTTGATTTGTCCGGCAAAAAACAGGTTCTCTATCAGGTGTGTTTCTAAGCTTAATTTTAATTGTGTAGGCGGAAAGAAATCATATTCTATGGCATATCCCGGTCTGAACATTTTAGCGTTTTCAAATCCGGGGATTTTTCTCATTGCTGCGTATTGGACATCCTCAGGTAAGGAAGTAGAAAATCCATTAATGTACATTTCCACTGTATTCCAACCTTCGGGTTCAACGAAGATTTGGTGCCTGTCCCTTTCAGCAAATCGGTTGATTTTGTCTTCTATGGAAGGGCAGTATCTCGGGCCTAGACCTTGGATTCTTCCATTAAACATCGGAGATCTGTCAAATCCTTTCTCTAATGAGTTGTGTACTTCTTTGTTTGTGTAGGTTATCCAACATGTTCTCTGTTCTTTTAATGTAGTGGTTTCGTCAGAATAGGAGAATTTTTCAGGATTTTCATCTCCATATTGGACCTCCATTTTTGAATAATCCAACGATCTTCCGTCGACTCTTGGTGGTGTTCCGGTTTTCATTCTACCAGCCTCAAAACCCACTCTGGTAAGCTGCTCTGTAATTCCTTTAGCTGCTGCTTCGCCGGTTCTTCCTCCTCCAAATTGTTTTTCTCCAATATGAATGATTCCATTCAAAAATGTCCCATTGGTAAGAACAACGGATTTTGATCTGATTTCTATTCCGATTCCTGTTATGACACCTTCTACCCTGTTGTCTTTTATCAGTAGTCCACTGATCATTTCTTGCCAAAAATCCACATTAGGAGTTTGCTCTAAAGCTAACCTCCATTCTTCTGCAAATTTCATTCTGTCATTTTGGGATCTTGGAGACCACATGGCTGGGCCTTTTGATCTATTCAGCATTCTGAATTGGATCATGGATTTGTCAGAAATTATCCCGGACATTCCGCCAAGCGCATCGATTTCTCTAACAATCTGACCCTTTGCGACTCCGCCCATCGCAGGGTTGCATGACATTTGCGCAATGGTATTCATATTCATTGTACATAGAAGAACCTTAGAACCCATCTTTGCTGCCGCATGAGCTGCTTCACAACCTGCATGTCCTGCCCCTACTACGATTACATCATATACTGGAAACATAATAAATGTTTTTTAATTGTTTCACGTGAAACAATGTGAGTTAATTAGACTGTAATTTTTTTAATTGTTTCACGTGAAACAGTATGTTTATCAAATAGGGATATAGCTAAGTTTTCCATTTCCCTCATTTTATCTCTTTCTTCCTCTTTTTTGTCTTTATATCCCATCAGATGTAAAAGTCCGTGACTCATGACCCTTTTTAGCTCTATGTCGAAATTCACGTTTTCTTTGACCGCATTTTCTTTAACCCTGTCAATACTTACAAAGATATCCCCTTCAATTACGCCATCTTGTTCTGAAGTATCGAATGTAATTATATCTGTGAATGTTTTGTGGTTAAGATATTCTACGTTGATTTGGTAAAGGTATTCATCAGAGCAAAAAATGTAATTGAGCTCTCCGATTTTTTTTCCATTAAGATAACTAACCTGCCTTAGCCACTTTTTGGTTTTGTTTTTCTCCGGTAAGGAAAATTTGATGTCTTCTTCAAAAAAAAGAATGGCCATATTACATATAAAATGTTAGGATCGTCTTTCTCCCTTTGTCCTCAAATTTGATTCCGTCTGCAAGGTGCTTCATAATGAATATTCCCCTGCCCCCGGTTTTTTCTAAGTTCTCAGGCGCAGTGGGGTCGACCAAGTGATCATAATCAAAACCTTTTCCTTCATCCATGATGATGAACTCAACTTGATTTTCATCGAGGTGGAGTTCGAGATTTACTTTTTTATTCCCGTCCATGTTATTGCCATGGACGATAGCGTTTGTGACACACTCAGTTACAGAAATCATGATGTTCCCATAAATGTCCTCATTAATCGGATATTTTTCCCTTGCGTTATCTATAAAGCTTTCTACAATCTTTATATTCTCTATTAGGGAAGGAATTGAAATTTTAATGGAATTCATGGAAAATATATTGATATTGGTTGTAAATTTAATGTTATTCTAATTCTATCATTATCGGACAGTGATCCGAATGATGAGCTTCGGGAAGGATAATAGATCTTTTTATCTTCTCTCTCATTCCCTCTGTTGACATGTGGTAATCTATCCTCCAACCAAGATTTTTGTACCTTGAACCTGCCCGATAGCTCCACCAAGTGTAATGATGCGGATTCGGATTAAAGAGTCTGAAGGTATCAATGAATCCTGATGCGGTGAACTTATCCATCCAAGCCCTTTCTTCAGGTAGAAAACCTGAGGAATTTTTATTCGATATCGGGTTATGTATGTCTATCGGCTTATGACAGATATTGTAATCTCCACTCAAAATCAGATTTGGGTGTGCTTTAATCAAGTCCTGTGAATAACCATAAATGTCATCCAAGAACCTATATTTGAAATCTTGCCTCACGTCACCTGTAGTTCCTGAGGGAAAATACGCAGAAACAAAAGAAAACCCATCAAAGTCTGCTCTAATTATCCTTCCCTCGTCATCATAAAAAGGCATAGCAACACCATACTCAACATGCTTTGGTTTTACCTTGGTCAAAATGGCCACTCCGCTATATCCTTTTTTTGCTGCAGGATACCAATATATGCTGAATCCCATATCCTCAAATATGGTCCTGTCAATTTGGTTTTCTTCTGCTTTAATTTCCTGTAATCCAATGATATCAGGATCTATGGCTTTTAACCATTCCGCAAATCCCTTTGTAAGCGCTGCGCGGATACCATTGACATTATAGGATACGATTTTCATGATACTAAGATTAGCCTGATTATAGATTATTTCTATTTGATTTCTATTTGGAATTCAGTTTCAAAATATTCCAGAACCTGTATTTTCAATAATTTCTCTTGTTCTAACACGTCAAAATGAGGCAGTTTGTTTACGAGTTTCCAATGCGGCCATCCATCCTGATCGATATAATCCAATTCATAAAACCCTACCTGACTCAACACCCTGCATATTCCAATGTGCATCAGGTCTTGCTTCTGTTCTTTGGAAAAACTCTTGTTTCCCTGTCCCAATTCTTGCACACCAATCAGAAACAAAACTCCATTCAGGTCATTGGGTTTTTTTCCGATGAGTTCTTCCATCCCTTTCAGCAGCTTGCTCCACCGTTTTTCCAGATCAAGGTCTTTTTTAAACATCACTTTTCCCTTCTTGTTCCAATAATTCCCAATATTCTACAGCCCTTCTCAAATGTGGAATTACAATAGAACCTCCTATAATGGTGGCGATTGAAAAAACCTCAAATATCTGCTCTTTATTCAATCCGGCTTCATATGACTTTCCCAGGTGGTACTTGATACAATCATCACAGCGCAGGACCATTGAACATGCCAAACCGATCATTTCCTTGGTTTGGATATCCAACGCACCTTCTGCATAGGTATTGGTGTCAAGATTGAAAAAACGCTTGATGACCTTGTTATCCGAAGCCATGATTTTTTCATTCATTTCGCTTCTGTAGGCATTGAATTCTTCTATTAAATTCATTAAATTTTAAGGAGTTTTTAGTCAATTGCAAATATAACAGGTATTTACAGTCATTCAGTTCTAACTTCCCATTTTGAAAATGTATTCTAGGATTTTTGAAGATTTTTTGGCTTTGGTTTTCCCAAAAACCTGTTGCCTCTGTAAAAGGAGTCTTTTTGACTTTGAAGACCAGATGTGCAAGGTATGTATAGCTGCACTTCCTATTACCAATTACCACCTCCGGCCTCAAAACAATGAGTTGGTTACCAAAATCATGGGGCTGACCCAGCCCAACTTGGTTATGTCTTTTTTGAGGTTTTCAAAAAAAGGAGCTAGCCAAAGTCTTTTGCATCAATTGAAGTATAAAAATAAACCTGAAATCGGGGTGGAAATCGGAAGACTTTATGGAAATATCCTCCATGAAAGCGGATTTAAAAACAATTGGGATCAAATCACCCCTGTTCCCCTTCATCCTGTAAAGCAAAAGAAAAGAGGCTACAACCAAAGTGAACAGTTTGCAAAAGGGCTCTCTGAGTCATTGGGAATTCCTGTTGTGTTGTCATTGATAAGGGTTCAGTATACAGAGACCCAAACCAAAAAGTCAAGAATGGAGCGGATTGAAAATGTCGCTGAAGTATTTGATATCGATCCCAACAAGGAAGTCAACGGGAAGAGATTGCTCCTTGTGGACGATGTCATGACCACAGGAGCGACGTTGATCACTTGTGCCAATGTCTTGCTGGAGAAAGGAAGTGAGGTGGTTGATTTGGCGGTAATTGCAGCAGGTAAGAACCAATAAATGGTGAGCTATTGAATTTTTATAATACAGATAGGCTCATTTTGAATGAATTTCTTTTGAAGCTGTGCTTGAGGATAAAATGAATGGGCGACAGATTTGGATCTAAATAGTAAAGGAATATTCTAAGCCTAAACAACGAGCAAAAGGACTTTGAGGTCGTCAAATCAGAAAACCTACCAGCTTCCGCCGGCTCCTCCTCCACCAAAAGAACCGCCACCAAATCCACCGAAACCTCCACCACCGCCTCCGAATCCACCACGACCTGAGGAAAAATCCCCAAATTTACCCCCGCCGCTACCTTTGAGCAGATTGGCAAGCATGATGGTCGTAAATAGGTCTACTCCTCCTCCTTTACCACCCATGTGGTTGTCATTGTCTTTCCTGTTTTTGATCAAAGGAAGAATTACAAAAATGAAAATAAAGAACAAAAAGAAGACTATTGCCCTTCCATGTTCTCCTGTTGAGGTTACTTTATCGGCTTCATACTCACCTGAGGCCAACTTGAAAATCATATCTGTAGCCTTGTCTAATCCGTCATAGTAGGCCTCCATCTTAAAATTTGGTACAATCAACTGATCAACTATTCTTTTTGTCAATATATCTGGCAATACCCCTTCCATCCCATAGCCTGTTGCGATAAAGACTTTTCTGTCTTCCATTGCTGCCAAAATCAAAACCCCATTGTCCAGCTTTGCCTGACCTATTCCCCATTTTTCACCCAACTGAAAGGTATAATCGCTGATATCATACTGACCCACCGACCTGATCATTACTATCGTGACCTGCGTGGAAGTACTGTCATTGTATGCTACGAGCTTACTTTCCAAACTTGCTACCTGACTTGCGGAAAGGGAATTCGTAAAGTCATTGACCAACCTTGGTGGATTAGGGACTTCGGGAAAGTCTCCTTGGGCAGTAAGTGTTCCAACAAATAGAAGAATGAGTAATATGGAAAGGGAATATTTATAGATCATGATTTTGTTATCCAAAGGAAATTTCATCCGATAATTCGTTGAGGTCTCCTTTATTATCATAAGGAAAATGGGCTTTGAGCTGCTGACCACAGGCTTCGATCGCAGTCGACAATCCCTCAGTAAATGCCTGTTGTTTGAATGATTTCGCCATTTCCTCTTTTATTTTCTCCCAAAAATTTTCCGGAACGACTTTATTGATGCCGGAATCTCCAAGAATGGCAAACTTATGGTCTGCTACTGCCAAATAGAACAGAACGGCATTTCTTTCCTTGGTTTTATGCATTTTCAAGGTTTCAAAAACCTCTGCCGCCCTGTCCAATACGTCAAGGCGGCAATGGTTTTCTATATGTACCTGGATTTCCCCGGAAGTAGCCATCTCAGCAGCTGCTATGGCTGACACGATCCTGTTTTTGTCTTCCTGAGAAAAGAGATTTTCTGCCATATCAATTAGAATTGTACCGTCGGTGCATTTTCGGAACCTGCCGCTGCTTCAAAATAACCTTTGGTTTCAAATCCATACCAACCTGCGAATAGGTTGTTTGGGAATTTTCTAAGGTCTGAGTTATAAGCTTGTACCGATTGGTTAAAGTTCCTTCTTGCTACGGCAATTCTGTTTTCAGTTCCTTCCAACTGTGCCTGCAATTCTAAGAAGTTTTGGTTGGCTTTCAGATCAGGATATTTTTCTACTGTTACCAATAATCGGCTCAAAGCTCCGCTCAATTGGTCCTGTGCTTCCTGAAATTGTGCGATTTTATCAGGGCTGAGGTCATTTGCATTGATATTGATAGAAGTGGCTTTTGCTCGGGCTTCGATTACCCCGGTCAGCGTTTCCTGTTCAAATTCAGCATATCCTTTTACTGTGTTCACAAGGTTAGGAATCAGGTCTGCCCTTCTTTGGTATTGAGTTTGGACTTCTGCCCATTGGCCATTGATTGTTTCTTCATTTTGGACAAACATATTATAAACCCCAACTGCTTTGGTGTACATGAATATGCCTATCACAGCAATGATCAAAATAGGAATGAGTGCTTTTTTCATTTTTCTGGATTGGTTTAAGGATTCACAAAATTAAAATTTTGATGGGAATATCTTTTGTGTTTGATTTTAAGATAGGTTTATTTTTCCTCAGGGAAATTTGCCTTCATGTTCTTGAGATAAATATAGAATGTTGTGCCTACTCCCACGGTACTTTCTACCCGGAGGTTGCCGTCATGTGCCCTGATTTGTTCACGGATCAGGTACAATCCCAATCCTTTGCCATCTACATGGGAATGGAATCTTTGGTACAAACCAAACAACCTGTCCTTGTACCGATCCAAATCCAAGCCGATGCCGTTGTCACGGAATTCAATGACAGTAAACCCTTCCTCGAGGAATGATTTGATCTCAATAACGGGGTTTCTCTCGGCATGTTTGTATTTGATGGAATTTGTGGTCAAGTTGATGATGAAGTTTTCTAGGTGGGAATAGATGTAATTGATATACGGCGCTTCGCTATAGTCACTTACGATCACAGCACCTGATTCCTGGAATTGCTTGGAAAGGCTCCGCTCAATGTTTTTAAGCAACTTTCTGAAACTTACCCTTTCGATTTTAGGCAGTTTGTTCTTTTTGATGGAAACCACTTCTATCAGGTCTTCAAGAGTACTGTTCAGTATCTTGGTAGAGATTTTGAGGTTTTCGATGATTTCATAATTCTCTATATCCGCAGGATTTTGGTAATTATATAAGTCTAGGAGCGATGTGATATTTACAATTGGCGCCCGAAGGTTGTGAGAAATGATATAAGCAAACCGCTGAAGTTCTTCATTTTGGGATTTAAGGTCTTTGATGAGCCTTTCTCTTTCTGATTCCGCAATTTTTGACTCGGTAATGTTTTGGGTTACCAGCAAGATTCTGTCTATTTGATGGGAACTGTTGGTCAACGGAACACCATTTTTCAGGTAATATTGGTTGTTTACCATGACTTCAAAGATGGCGGATTCACCTGCCATGACTTTTTCCAAGAATCCCTTTACTTTGTTGGAAGTCGATTCATCATAAATCGAAAGGTGTGGAGTCCCGATCAGCTTCTTTTGGTCTATCTGTAAAGATTGGTAGCCTTTTCCGTCGGTGAATACGTAGTTGAAATTTTTATCCAGAATTTCGATTGTGCCGTTCGGGAAGTTTTCTGCAATACTTCTGAAGAGCAATTCTGATGAAATCAGCTTTTTTTCGAAATGCAACCTGTTCAATTCCGCTCCGATCCTATCAGACAAGACAGTCAGCAGCCCGGAAAGACCCAAACTGTAAGGATGGTCATTTTCGTCCATCAAAACCAGGATTCCCAAGCGGTTTTTGTCAATATCCACAATCGGCACACCCATGTAAGTGGATATTCCCCTGCTCACCAAAGTTTGGTCTTTGGGATATTTGGCAGATGCACCGTTTTGAATTATAAATGGAACATTAGAATTCAAATAATCATATAAAGGAGCGTTAATCAAGGAATACTGGAAATTTTCAGCACGCTTCCCATTTTTATGGTAAGAAAGAATATTGGCGACTTGATTTTTTTCATCCACTTCCGCAATGAAGCAGTTGGATACATTCAGTTTTTCGGAAAGGAAGGAAGTCAACGCGTCAAAAAACTCCTGCCCTGAGAATCGAGATGTCCGCTCGGTCAATTCTGACAGGATATTGGAGACATATTGCTGTTCACTGATATCCTCCAAGATGGCCTGAAAGACCTTTCCTTCCTCGACAGATTTGGCATTGACGCGGACATGGAACAACTTTTTGTTGAAATGGCTTACATAGGGACCTTCATAAAATCCCTGACCTTTTTCTATGCTGTCCCGATAGGCATTTTCAATTGGATGTCCTTTGATCAGCTCAAACATGTTTTTGCCAATCATGTCTGCGGGATCCACCACATCCACTTTGTCCATAAACCGCTTGTTCACATCGAGGATAGTTCCTTGGCTGTCATATTGGAATATGGGCAGCGGGTTCTCATCGAACAGGATTTTGTACCTATTGAGCAGCAAATTTGACTCTGTCTCTTTCTGTTTGGTATAAGTTATATCAATGAAAAAACCTGCCCAAATAGATTCCTTGGGGAATTGTTTGAGCCTGTTGGAAGCACCAAATACCCACTTGGTCTTTCCTGAGGGCGTGATGATTCGGAAAGTACTTTCAAATTTCAGGTTTTTTTGGAAGGCAATTTTATCCGCCAACTCTACCTGCTCAAGATCTTCGTGGTAGATCAGTTGACGGAGACTGGAGTCATTGTCCATGATGGTCACGGGATCAAGTTCCCAAAGGTTTTTACTTCCCTCACTGACGAAAATAAACTTTCTGGTGCCATCCGGAAAAGCCTTGATCATATACACCATGCCCGGTACCACGCCTGTGAGCTGATCGAGAATGGTCTTATGTTCCAAAATATCCTTCTCGATTTCTTTGAGCGCGGTAATGTCGGTGATGATTCCCAGAGAAACCCCCGAGCTATTGGGATCATCCAACAGTTTGTTCACCTCATCCTGAACATACACATAATTTCCAGAGGCATGGTTGACCCTGTAGATTACCTTAGAATCATGATCAAACCCAGAATGAAAATATTGGCGGTCAAGGGGATGGACCAGATTCAACCAATCTTTGGAAGTATAATTTTCAAAAAACCCCGGTGCATGGCCTAAGATTCCCTCCAGATTTCCCGATAAATTGATTTGGTCAGTCTTTAAATCATATTCGTAATAAATGGGCGCCTGCTTCAAGCCAAGTTCCGAATCAGCTGCCATTGGTTCTGATTTTGCGATGGAAGGATTGGCACCATATTCCAATTGGATCAGGTCATGGTCTTTGGTCAGCATCTTCTTTGACAAATAGATGTGACCCGGAAAAACGGTCAAAATCTCATTGTCCGGATTGTCCAGAAAATCATTGAAACCGGATTCTGAAATAAAATTGAATTTTGAATAAAAGTGGGATTTCCATTCTGAAATCGTGGTCAGGACATTTCCTGAGTGCAAACCGGTAAAAACCTTGGACGTAGATTTATCCATAATCCAGGAAAATTTTACCTGACAGTCAAATGGAATCTGGGAAATGAGCACATTCACCAAATAAGAATTGTCCTCTTGAGAAATCACATATCCTTCTACCTGTACAAATCTGAAATACTTTTGCTTCCAAGTGAGTGGGCAGATGAGCTTATCGCCATTGCCGAGAATCTGGAAAAGGTATTCGAAAAAGGGCCTTGGAATGGTAGGAAATGACTTTTCGAAAAATGCTTCCTCATAAAACTTTTCTCCTTCTGTCAGAAGATTTCTAATCTCGGAAGAAATATAAAGCAGTTCAAATCTGCCACCCTCGTACTTTTTTACAGTAAGTAGAATATTTTGAAAAGAAACTCTTGCACCTTCTGACATACATTAATCAAAGAATTCATTGGGACAGCCTCTGCACGGGCATCTCAACTTAAAATACATTCCTCCAAATATACAACTCTTCGGATAACAACATCAATAATGAGGCTATTGAAGGTTTGGAACAAGAACATTAAATCTGCCTTTTCAATCTAAATTTAAAATCCTTCAACTCAAAATTTTCAGGATCCTCTCCAAGAAACCGTTTCATGGTTACATTAATTTCCCTTCCTTCCTCCGAACGAAACAGTTTGATCAAATCGGGAAGTTCCCAAAAGGCAATAGGGATATTGTTGATATCATAGAATTCATCTTTCATCCGGATACCGGCTTCATAGGCAGGAGATCCTTCCCGGACTTGGGTCACATAGATGATTTTTTCATCCATAGGCAACAATCTTGGCGTGATGCCACTCATGTCAAATTCAAAAGGAATTAGAAATGTATCGCCTCTTTTGATGTACATTTTCTCTCTGTTGTAGTCCAAAATCACTGTCAACCTACCCAAAATCTCCGAGCCGATACTTCCCTGTCTGCCGCTTTCCCGGATGACATAGCTGAATTCTGTTTCCTCAGGGAAAGAAGTGATCACATCTTTAAATTTGACGCCATTGATATCCAAAAGAAAGGTGCGTCCCACAAAGCCAAACAAATCACCACCCAAGGACCTGCCCAAATCACTTTTAATGTTCTTTTCTGGCAATAGAATCTCGTCGGTCGTTTCCCTGTTCAAGAGCAACCCGTGGTTGGCCCCGATATCAATCAGCAACTTGCCTTCCAATTCTGTATCGGAGCTTTGCTTTATTTTTCCTGTGATGTAAGGTTTGCTGTTGTCAAGCTTGATATTCACTTTCTTGTAGCCAACAGGCTTTCTTTTCATCATGTCATTGGCATAAAAAGTGATCTTTTGTCTGTCATAATCAATTTTGACAGTATTATATTTGAAAAATTCGTAGCCTATAACGCCATACACCGGAATGCCGATTACCTGCTCGAGTTCCATAAAATCCTCATCCAATACCAGAAGAGTCTGAAAAATTCCCTCCAAAGGACCCATATCAATGTAATTGTTTGGGGAGACGGAGGCTGTCAAAATCGTCTGCCCGTCCGCACCGACCAAATCGAGCTTTCGGGTGTAATTGAGCCCAATAAAATTTCCGAAAGTCTTACTGAACAAAATGTTTGTTTTGACACCGGTGTCCAATAGGAAATTGACAGGCGGACCGCTATTGATAGAGAGAGGAATGATGACGAGATTATTGGAAACTATGATCGGCAATTCCACTTTTTTTTCAGCTTCCCTCATATAAAATCCTGGAACCTGAGCTGTGGCGACAAAGATCCAAAAGTAGAGAATCAGCGTAAGGATAGAGAATGGGCGCACGGGTTTTTAAAATTTTGGGTCTATAGTTGGATTAATATAATCATAAATATTTTTCAATGGTGATTTGTTCATCTAAATTTTAGATAGGCCGGTTTTTGGAATATTTTTATCAGGATTGATCCCAAATTAGCCCGAGTCGAATTAATGAAGCGTTGGTATTTTTGATAAAATCTAAAAAATACCGCATCTTTATTTTTTGGTACTATTCATTATGGCAGAATTATCAGTTGTAGAAAAAGCAAAGAAAATTTTTGAGAACTTCCTTTTGAGACAGGGAAGCAGAAAAACCCCCGAAAGATATTCTGTGTTGGACGAGCTATATGCCCTACCACAAGATGAACATATTGATGTAGAAGGGCTATTCCTTCTGATGAGAAACAAAGGCTACACCATCAGCCGGGCTACTATCTACAATACCTTGGACCTTTTGGTCGAATGCGGATTAGCTGTCAAGCATCAGTTCAAAGACAAAGTGGCACTTTACGAACAGGCACTGACCTACAAGCACCATGACCACCATGTCTGCAACCAATGCCGCAAAATCAGGGAATTCTCTGATGAAAGAATCAACTCCATTAAGATTGCCATGGGGAAAGAATTTCAGTCCGCCATCACCAGCCATTCTTTGGTACTCTATGGAGATTGTCAGATTGAGAATTGCGACAACCTCTCATTGGCCTAGGCCTTGGCCTTGAAGCATTTTTTGTAAATGGGATTTCTGTATAAAAACTGAAGGTACATCGCCGGATAGAGAAATATTCCCAACAATCCCGGTTTTGCTTTAAAGGTGATTTCATCCCTGATAATCGAACCCTTACCGTTTTTGATAATCCGGTGTTTATGCCGCCATTCTTGGAGAAAAAACGGCAATGCCGTACCCTGATCTACAAAGAAAAATTCCTTCTCATCTGTATGGTCCTCGGTGATCAAACTTGTCCATTTTTGCTTGAAAAAGATGAAATTCAACTCCAGGGTGACCACATCCCCTTTTTTTGAGCCATCAAAACGCAACAGCTTGACAGGAGGAAAGGGAGGGCTGAGTTTGGTAAAAAGGCTTTCGTTGAAGCCTTCCTTGACCTGAAGGTAATCCTGTTCAACGGCAGTTTCAATATTGATTTTCATGGAATAGTTTCTAAAGTAAGAAGTTGGAGGTTGAAATCAAGGCGTTTAGGTTTTAAAAAATCAAGACAAATACCAGAAATAATATCAGCCAAATCAGGTCCATAAAATGCCAATAGGTGGTAAAAAGCCTGATCCTCATTTTCTCAAAAGGATTGGTCAGCATCAGAAGTTTATGTATTTCACTTTTGCTGTTTTGGGTATATTGTACCAACATAATCCCCGAAAATACCAACACGCCCAAAAGGTGAAAAATATGGATGCCACTCAAGACGTACAGAAAACTCCCACTCGGCAAACCCCTGAAATCGACACCCATCATGGTAAGTTCCCGCCATCCAAAAAACTGTAAGACGGTAAATACAAGTCCAAGTATGGCTGTAAGGATAAGCGTAGACCTGAGTTTTTCGAGATTTTCCTCATTGAAATATATCAGCAATTTCGAAACAGTGTACCCGCTATAAAGAATCACCAGAGTACTTACAATAAATGCCTTAGGGATTTTATGGCCGTATTGTTCAAAATATCCGGTACCGGAGGCCAAAAAAGCCACTGTCAAAAAAAGAAAAATCAAACCGCTACCAAACATCCCCAAGAACATCAGGGTCTGGTAGGGATGCATTTTCTCTACTCTTTGTAGCCAGGTTTCCTTGGTTTTTTCCATGGGTCATTAAGTTATATTTCAATAAACATTATTGTAAGCCATAGGTTCAGCCAATTAGATTACAATTTCATAAATCGGGGAAGGAACAGGTTTATAAATCAATTTCCTACCTTTGTCCATCATTAGCCAAAATCACACAATTGGAAAAAAGCGCGTTAGTTTCTCTTTACGAAAAAGATCCTTTTGTACAGACCATTGCCCAAAACATACTCAAAGACAAATCCGGTAACCATCAGATCAAAGGTCTGTCAGGAAGTTTGGACAGTTTGGTTTTTTCCGTGCTTTTCAAATCTCTAAGCGGCTGTCACCTCATTATTGCCCACGACAAGGAAGAAGCGGCTTATATCAACAACGACCTTCAGGAGCTTTTGGGAGAAGAATCAATATTCTTTTTTCCTTCAAGCTATAAAAGACCCTACCAGTTTGATGAGGTAGAAAATGCCAATGTTCTCCAAAGGGCGGAAATTCTGAACAAACTCCTGACCCAAGAGCAAAAAGACCCCATCATCGTCACCTACGCTGAGGCCCTGTACGAGAAGGTGATCAACAAAAGATCTCTGACAGAAAATACATTCAAAGCAGCTGTCGGCGAAAAGGTGGACCTTGCCTTTATCTCTGAACTGCTCAGTACCTATGATTTTGAAAAAACAGACTTTGTTTTTGAACCCGGTCAGTTTGCCATCCGCGGGGGAATCTTGGATGTGTTTTCGTATGCCCATGACCTCCCTTACCGCCTTGAGTTATTTGGCAAAGAAATAGAAAGCATCAGGACCTTTGATCCGGAAACCCAGCTTTCCCTAGATACCATTGACCATATCAGCCTGATTCCAAATGTGCAGACCAAATTGCTGCAGGAACAGAGACAGTCTTTTCTGGATTTTTTGCCTCAAGGGACCTTGCTTTGGTTCAAGGATTTTCAGTATACCCTTGACATCATAGAAGACAACTTCCACAAAGCCAAAAACCAGTTTGACCATATCGTAAGCAGGACTTCCAACCAAAAGCTGCTGTTGAAGCCCGAAGACTTGTTTGATGGCGAAACGGCATTTGTCCAGAATGTTTCCCGATTTGGGAAAGTAGAATTTGGAAACAAGTTCCACCTTAAAAACGCTGCTACGGCCAAGTTTGACTCCCAACCTCAGCCTTCATTCAACAAGAACTTTGACCTGATGGTACAAAATCTTGTTGGGAACGAAAAAACCGGAATGCTCAACATTGTCTGTTCTGAGAGTGACAAGCAGATCCAAAGATTGGAGAATATTTTCCATGAGCTGGATCCCACTTTAAAAGTCCAATATTTGAAAATCGGTTTGCGGGAAGGTTTTGTGGACAAGTCGCTTTCCATTGCCTGCTATACGGACCATCAGATTTTCGAGCGTTTTCACAGATACAAGACAAAAGCCAAATCCAGTAAATCCAAAGCCCTTACCCTAAGGGAATTGAAGGCGCTGCATCCGGGGGATTTTATTGTCCATATTGATTATGGAGTAGGTCGCTTTGCAGGATTGGAAAAAGTCGATGTCCACGGCAAAGCGCAGGAAGCAGTCCGCTTGGTTTTTAGAGACGACGACCTGCTTTTTGTCAACATCCATTCGCTCCACAAGATCTCCAAATACTCCGGTCAGGAGGGAACCATGCCTGCCATGTCCAAACTCGGGAGTCCTGAATGGGAAAACAAAAAGCGAAAAGTCAAAGGTAAAGTCAAAGACATAGCCAAAGATTTGATAGCGCTGTATGCCAAAAGGAAAGGGGCCAACGGTTTCAGGTTTTCTCCCGATTCGGTCATGCAGGTAGAACTCGAAAGTTCCTTCGTATTTGAAGATACTCCCGATCAGGCATCGGCGACCATCGATGTCAAATCCGATATGGAAAAACCTTATCCGATGGACAGGCTTGTCTGTGGGGATGTGGGATTTGGCAAAACAGAAGTGGCCATCCGTGCAGCATTCAAAGCCTTGAATGACAGAAAGCAGGTAGCGGTGCTCGTTCCCACTACCATTTTGGCCATGCAACATTTCCATACTTTCAAAGAAAGGTTGGCCAATTTTCCTGTAAAAGTGGAGTACATCAACCGGTTCAGGTCTGCCAAAGAGATCAAAGACATCATTGCACAAGTGGCCACAGGTGAAATAGACATCCTAATCGGCACCCACCGGATTGTCAACAAAGACATCAAATTTAAGAATCTTGGATTGTTGGTCATTGACGAGGAGCAAAAGTTTGGTGTCAAAACCAAAGACCAACTCAAAGAAATGAAAGTCAATGTGGATGTACTGACCCTGACCGCCACCCCGATACCGAGGACACTTCATTTCTCTTTGATGGGGGCCAGGGATTTGTCTGTCATCGCAACGCCGCCACCAAATCGACAACCCGTCACCACTGAAATCCACACTTTCAGGGAAGAAGTCATCCGCGATGCCATAGCATTTGAATTGAAAAGAGGCGGGCAGGTGTTTTTTGTCCACAACCGTGTCGGCGAAATAGAATCCATTGCCAACCTGATACTGAGGTTGGTGCCGGATGCGCGCGTGGCTGCGGCACATGGTCAGATGGACGGCAAAAAGCTTGAAAACATCATGGTCAAATTTATAGAGGGAGAATATGATGTGCTCGTTTCGACCAACATCATTGAATCCGGATTGGATATCCCCAATGCCAACACCATCATCATCAACCGCGCCCACATGTTTGGCTTGAGCGACCTCCATCAGATGCGGGGTCGTGTGGGGAGAAGCAACAAAAAAGCGTTTTGTTATTTATTGACCACGCCGACTTCGGGTTTGACGGCAGAAGCGCGGAAGAGATTGCAGACCTTGGAGGAATTCTCGGATTTGGGAGACGGCTTCAAAGTCGCGATGCGTGACCTCGATATCCGAGGCGCAGGCAATTTGCTTGGTGCCGAACAAAGCGGGTTCATTACCGATTTGGGATTTGAGATGTACCACAAAATCCTCGATGAGGCGGTACAGGAATTGAAAGAAAATGAATTTGCATACCTCTTTGAAGTTGACTTAAAAGAAAAAGTCGAAATCCTCGTTCAGGATTGTGTGATCGAAACCGATTTGGAGTTGTTGATTCCGGAATCTTATGTAAGCAATATTTCAGAAAGGCTAAGCCTGTATGCCAAGCTTGACAATATCAAAAAGGAGGAAGAGCTTCAGACCTTTATCCAATCCATCCGGGACAGGTTTGGTCCGGTACCTCCAACGGTGGAAGATCTGTTCGAAACAGTGCGCTTGAGGTGGATTGCGGAGACTTTGGGATTTGAAAAACTCATGCTCAAAGGAGGAGTCATGAAATGTTATTTTCTTCCTTCGGAAAAGGAAAAGTATTTTAAGTCAGAAACATTTGGTAAGATCCTTGCTTATATCCAAAAACACGGCAAACATTGCAAAATCAAAGAGGCCAAAAACAGGCTTATCCTCATCATTGAGGAGGTAAAAAGTATTGAAAAAGCTAAAAAATGGCTAGAGGAGATGAAAAATGCATAAAATGTGAAAATTTTTAACAAGATCATTTTTGCTTTTCCTGAAAAACTATTTGCATTATTTCTAACAATCTTGCATAAAAACCATTTAAGGCATAGGCTCTTGTGAAAAAAATTGTTGTGATAAAGATATTATTGATTATATATTAGCGTTCTATTTGAGGGTTAAAAACAGTTAAATATTATGGTTTTTGCGAAAAATAAAGCAGGTTTAATTTTGGCTTCAGCGTTGCTTGTAGCGGGAGCGCTGCTATCATCTTGTAACAAATCCCCTGGATACGGCAGAAGAACTGCAGCCAAGCCGGGAAAAGCCAGCCCTACTACGGGTGCGGAATATAGCTTTGATGCCAATGACAGTTCTAATTTTGTGGTCACCAGACTTGCAAAACAGGAAATCGGTCCTAACTTAAAATTCATCCAAGGTGGTCGTGCGGTTCTTGGTTCACAAGAACAAGACGTCATGGCCTTCAGGGATAACGCCGAAAGGACAGTGACCATCGCTTCCTTTTTTATGGACGAAACGGAAATCTCCAACAACGATTACAGGGAATTCCTTTTTGACATGAAAAAGAAAGTCTCTACCGATTCCATCAAAAAATTGGAACCTGCAGAAGGTGTTTGGGGTGGGGTATTGTCTTACAATGACGTATACGATACCTATTATTTCCGATTCCCGGGATTTAACTTTTATCCGGTAGCAGGCGTATCTTGGGTTCAGGCCACTACCTATGCCAAGTGGAGGACAGAATTTGTATCCAACTTGGTGAGAGAAAGAAATGAATTGGACAGTTCACTGACAAAAAATCAACTGATTGAAAGAGGAGTAGCTTTTGCAGAATACAGATTGCCAAGTGAGGCAGAATGGGAATATGCAGCTAAAGCCATGATCGGTGTCCAGTATATGGACGAAAACCAGGAATTTGGTAGAATCTATCCTTGGGATGGCAGAGGTGTCAGAAATCCATACAATGTCAAAAGACAAGGCAAGCAAGGTGACTTCTTAGCCAACTTCAAGCGTGGAAGAGGTGATTATGCAGGTATTGCAGGTAGCCGAACCAACGACGGAGAAATCATCCCAACCAACGTGTATGATTTCCCACCAAATGATTTTGGATTGTACAACATGGCAGGAAATGTCAACGAGTGGGTTCAGGACGTTTACAGACCGCTTTCTTATCAGGATTTTGATGATCTCAACCCATTGAGAAAAGACGGTATATTCGACGAATCCGATACATACGGTACTACATTGATTGATGATAATTACAGAGTTTATAAAGGAGGTTCTTGGAGAGACATGGCTTATTGGCTTGCACCGGGCACCAGAAGATTTATCCATCAGGACTCTGCTACCAACCATATTGGATTTAGATGCGCTATGATTTCGATCGGTGCAGATGGCAAATAATTTATAGTTTGTGTTTCAAAAAACAAAAGAGGTGTCCACAAAGACACCTTTTTTTATGTCTTTTTTTCTAAGAAATTCATTTTTATAGGTCCAATCCAATTCATAATTCTGAATTAAGAATTATCAATTCTATTTCCATTCAGAACGATTTCAAACCAATAAGCCCAAAAGCTGTTTTCGATACAGCGATTTGCAGTATTTTCAAACCAAAATCTACTTTGATACTATGAAAAAAATATACCGATTCATCCTGGTTTTGACCCTCTGTGGTTTTGGAGAGGTCATTTCCTCCCAAGCACAGAATGCACTCACTTATCAGACTCCGCCCAAAGCCATAGCGGACTTGGTCAATGCACCGATTACACCTCAGGCGAGTTTTAGCAGGTCAGGAGAATTTATGCTGCTCCTCGAGCGTGCCGGAAATCCATCCATCGAAGAACTTGCACAGCCCGAGCTCAGGATTGCAGGTATCCGTATCAATCCTGCTACCAACGGTCCAAGTCGTGGTGGTTCTGTAGAAAATGTAAAGTTAAAAAATACCCGAACCGGTAAGGAACAGGATATCAAAGGCCTTCCTGCCAATCCAAAGTTGGGTAATTTCTCCCTTTCCAAGGATGAGAAATTTGTGGCCATGACCCATACCTCCAACACCGGCATAAGCCTTTGGGTAGTGGATTTGACTACTTTGGAAGCAAAAAAACTCACCGATGACATCGTCAATACAGCCTATGGAAATGCCATCACTTGGACACCGGATAACAAAATCCTCCTCAAAGCCGTCAATCCAAGCCGAGGAACCATGCCCAAAGCACCTCTTGCCCCTGCAGGCCCGATTGTTCAGGAGACTTCCGGCAATGCCGCACCATCCCGAACGTATCAGGATCTCTTGACCAATTCTTATGACGAAGCTTTATTTGCCTATTTTATGAATTCGCAACTCATGTTGGTAGACTTGAGTGGCAGCAAGCAGGCAGTCGGTGCTGCAGGATTGATTTCTTCTGTGGACCTTTCTCCTGACGGGAGTTTTGTGTTGGTAGAGGTAATCAAAAAACCCTTTTCTTACCTCGTTCCCGCTTCGCGTTTTCCCTATGATGTAGAGATTTGGGACAGCAAAGGAAATAAGGTCAAAACCCTGGCCCAAATCCCTTTGGATGAAGTCAGGCCAACAGGCTTTGATGCCACAGTTACCGGACCAAGATCCATCAGTTGGAGAGCAGACAAAGGCGCTTCACTCTATTGGACTGAGGCACAAGACGGGGGAGACCCAAAAGTCAAAATGGAAGAAAGGGAAATCATCTATACTTTGGAAGCTCCCTTTACCGCCACACCAACCAAGTTGGCTGGTATCGGATACAGATTTGGAGGCATTTCTTGGTCAGATGACAATTTTGCTCTTTTGAATGAAAGATGGTTTGCGACGAGACAGGAAAGGGTTTCTGTCATCAATCCTTCCAAACCGGGTGAAAAAGGCGCTCTCATCATCGAGCGCAATTCGGATGATATCTACAACGATCCCGGAAACCCTGTATATACAACCAATGCTTTTGGCAAAAATGTGATCCTGAGAAAAGGAGACGATGTATTTATGACCTCCGAAGGGGGAAGTCCTGAAGGTAGCATGCCATACCTGTCGGCATTCAATGTCAAAACCAAAGCAGAAAAAATCCTTTGGAGGAGCCAAGCCCCCTATTACGAAAGGGTAGCCAAAGTCCTCAATGCCGATGCCACAGAATTTATCACCATCAAAGAAAGCACCGATATCCAACCTAATTATTGGTTGGTCAACACAAGGAAGCGCATCGCTCCGATGCAGATTACCAACTTTGCCCATCCTTATGAATCCATCAAGGGTATCAACAAGCAACTTGTCACCTACAAAAGAAACGACGGACTCAACTTGTCTGCCGTGGTCTATACCCCTGAAGGCTACGACCCTGCCAAAGACGGTAGATTACCGGTACTGATGTGGGCATATCCAAGGGAATACAAAACTGCAGCCACAGCCGCACAGGTTCGCGGTTCTAAGTACCAATTTACTAGACTGTCTTGGGGATCACCGATTTATTGGGTGACGCAGGGATATGCGATCATGGACCAAACCGAAATGCCGATTGTCGGAGAAGGTGACGCCGAACCCAATGATACTTTTGTAGCCCAACTTGTGGCTAATGCCGAAGCTGCGATAGACTATATTGTGAATCAGGGCATCGGAGACCGCGAAAAAATCGCAGTGGGCGGACATTCTTATGGCGCTTTCATGACGGCCAACTTACTTTCTTACTCTGACTTATTTGCAGCAGGTATCGCACGGAGCGGCGCATACAACAGGACCTTGACACCTTTCGGATTTCAATATGAGCAACGCAGCTATTGGGAAGCACCCGAGGTATACAATGTGATGTCGCCATTTATGAATGCGGATAAAGTAAAAACACCAATCCTTTTGATCCACGGAGAAGCGGACAACAATTCCGGTACTTTCCCAATCCAGTCCGAGCGGTATTACAATGCACTCAAAGGTCACGGTGCGACAACTAGATTGGTTTTCCTGCCACATGAAAGCCATGGCTATGCAGGCAAAGAATCCATTTTGCATACCCTTTGGGAAATGAACACTTGGCTCGAAAAGTATGTCAAGAATAAGAATTGAAAGATTGTAAAATTGAAAAATTAGAAATTAGCCTCCGAAAGGAGGCTTTTTTTTATCACTGTGAATTCATCTTTACCACAGATAAACACAGATTTTCACTGATGGTTTTCTCTTTAATTGTCATTCTGAACCGTAGCCTGCGGAGGTGAAGAATCTCGTATTTTATTGGTATTTTTCTTTCCGCCTTCGCGACTTCGCGGGCCACCTTCTCTTTTTTTCTGCGTCAGTCTGCGATATCTGCGGGAAAACATCCCTAACATAGATGAACACAGATTTTCACTGATGGTTTTCTAAATACGTCATTCTGAACCGGAGTTTGCGGAGGTGAAGAATCTCATTTATTATTGGTATTTTTCTTTGCGTCTTCGCGCCTTCGCGGGACATTTTTTACCGCAATGATCGCAAAGGTTTCGCCAAGAACGCAACGACCCTTTCTTAAGGCTTTTACTTTTTCTTTGTGTTTTTGTGCCTTTGTGGGACACATGAATATTATCTTTCTCTGTGCCCTCCGTGTCCTCTGAGGTGAAATTTTTCTTTCCGCCTTAGGACATTTTTTACCGCAATGATCGCAAAGGTTTCGCTAAGAACGCAAGGACCCTTTCTTAAGGCTTTTACTTTTTCTTTGTGTCTTCGCGCCTTTGTGGGACACATTTTTTAAAACCCATTAGTGCTCTTTTTTTTGCGCCCCTGCGTCTTTGCGTGAAAATAAATTCCTCCGTGCCTTAGTGTCTTTGTGGGAAATGAATCACTTCAACCCCATCTTCAACACATAGTAATCCGCCGTTATATACAATGTCTTTTCATCCGTCGAAAAAGCACAATTAGACGTGGCTTCCCCGGTATAGATGCGGGCCACAACCTTTCCATCCGGATTGAATACCCAAATTCCACCCGGTCCAGTCGCAAACAAATACCCCGAACTATGCATTTTCATCCCATCAGGAAGTCCCTGCTGTCCTTCCTTTCCGACCAAGTCAGTGCTGTCAAAAAACAAAGTTCTGTTTTCCACCACACCCGGGGACACAATGTCATATTGATACCACACGGCATGTTCAGGATCGGAGTTGGCGACAATCAACTTGGTTTGGTCAGGGGAAAAAGTGATGCCATTGGGACGGGAGATGGAGTCCACCAGCAGCAGTTCCCCATCGGTCATGAGGCAATAGATTCCCTGAAATGAAAGTTCCTTCGCCGGGTCATCCACATTGAACTCCAAGCCATAAGGCGGGTCGGTGAAATACAAATTTCCCGCCTTGTCATAGACCGCATCGTTGGGGCTGTTGAGGCGCTTTCCCTGATAGTTATCCACAATGCTGACAAAATCTGCTTTGGGCTGACCCAAAGGCGCATTCATTTTTGCCATCCTTCGGTCTCCGTGTTGGCAGAGTACCAAATTCCCCTGCGGATCCAAAATCAGGGCATTGGAACCTGTCTCCCCGCCACGGGCAGCTTCACCAGTATAGCCCGAAGGCTTGAGGTAAAGGCTTGTTTCACCTTTTGCATCAATCTGAAAAACCGAGTTGTTGGGAATATCCGAAAACAACAGCTTCTGTTCCTTTTCGAGCCAAAGCGGCCCTTCTGTCCACTCAAAACCCTCGGCAATTACCTCCAACTTTGCCTCAGGGTCTATCAGACCCAATGCTTCATCCAGGATTTCTATCGAACTGTTTGGTTTCATGGTGTTTTTGGGTTGGGTGCAGGAAATGGCTATCAGGAGAAATAACGAAAATACGATGGAATCTTTCATGGTCTTTTGGGTTAGATAGAGTGCAAATATGTATGTACGCAATGATGCAAGTAGGTATGCAATCTTTTCAAATTCTTGGCTTCGGACTTAAATGCCCGGTACATCCCTGCCCGACGGCAGGCGGGGGTCTTCCGACTTCGTCCCGATAGCTATCGGGATCCGTCCCGACTGAAGAAGAATATAGGGTTACTGGCAAAGAAACGTATATCCATGAATGCAAACATCAATTTCGGATTTTTCCCTTGGAATCTGACTATCGAAGCCTCAATTTTTGACTTGTAGGAATAAGAAAAAGGTTTTTGGAAAGAAGTTATTTTAATTTTTCAATTATCTTAATAGTCATTACATACCTAATCTGAAGAAGCTGCCGAAGCCTTTTCACTAAGCAAAAAGAATAATGGAACTGAAAAAAGAACTGATACATCAAATTCAAAGTATCATTGCCTCGGCAAGGGAACGGGCCATACGTTCAGTGGACACCGAGCGTGTATTGATGTATTGGCAAATCGGGAAGGTGATTTTTGAGGAAGAACAGCAAGGAAATGATCGTGCTGAATATGGAAAATACCTGATTAAATCAATATCTGAAACTTTCCAACCTGAGTTGGGAACCGGATTTTCGGTAAGGCAATTGGAAAGAAACAGACAGTTTTACAGGTTGTTTCCAATTGCGTCCGCACTGCGGACGCAATTGAGTTGGACTCATTATAAACTCTTGTTGAGTGTAGAAAATCACGACAAAAGGGAATTCTACATTGCAGAAGCAACAAAAAACAACTGGACAGCAAGACAACTCGAAAGGCAGATCAACAGCCAATTATTTGAAAGATTGTTACTAAGTAATGATGTGCAAGCGGTCTTAGCAGTAGCAAGGGAGGAAAAATTACCAAGCGAAGCCAAAGAAATCATCAAAGACCCGATGGTCTTGGAGTTTTTGGGTTTAAGACGGGAAGCTGCCTATTAAGAAAAGGATTTGGAAGGCGCAATCATTACCCATTTGCAGGATTTTTTATTGGAAATAGGCAATGGCTTTTCTTTTGTGGCAAGACAAAAGCGCATCCACATTGGAGGGGATGAATTTTCCATTTACCTTGTTTTTTACAACAGGCTGTTGCAATGTTTTGTGCTTTTTGAAATAAAAACCGCCAAACTTACCCATCAGGATATTTGTCAGTTGCAGATGTATGTCAACTTCTATGACCGTTTCGAAAAACAGGATTTTGAAAACCCCACGATAGGTATTTTGCTTTGTGCCGATAAAAATGATGCGGTGGTCAAAATCACCCTACCTGAAAACAACAAATCCATTGTCGCCAGCAAATACCAATTATACCTCCCCACAGAGCAACAATTAATCGCCGAAGTACAGAAAGAGATTGACAGGATGGATCAAAAAGAAAGGGAATAATTCCATGCATAGCTTTCAAAAGAATCCGTTTCAGGCCGTAGCCGAAGAGATGAAAGCGTAAGATACACGCAAAAGCACCCTGAAGATCAGTCGCTTCATAGCGGTTTTAAGGGGTTCAATTTTTTTAAGAAGTCCATTAGTATTAAATTTTGGTTTGGCATTATACTGACTACTCAAAACCTAACCCAATCATGAAACCCTTTCATCTCCTCTTTTTCTCCTTGATCCTCCTCCTTTCATGTGGAAAGAAAGAAACGGAAAAGGCATCTCCAAAGCCTCCAAACATCCTCTTTTTGATAGCCGACGATTGGTCTTATCCACATGCCGGCGTCTATGGTGATCGGGTGGTACGGACACCCACTTTTGACAGACTTGCCAAAGAGGGCGCTTTGTTTACCAATGCCTATACCGCCTCCCCGTCCTGTTCCCCTTCCCGCGCCTCGATTTTGCTTGGAAGATATCCACACCAAAACGAAGCCGGAGGAAATCTTTGGTCAGAGTTTCCTGCCCAATATCCCACCTATGTCAGCATCCTCGAACAAGCCGGTTATTTCACAGGTTCCACTCGCAAAGGTTGGGGACCGGGAGAATTTTTGGTCTCCGGCCTCACCCATAATCCTGCGGGAAAGCAATTTGAAGACTTCAAGACCTTTTTGGACCAAAGACCCAAAGACCAACCTTTTACCTTTTGGTTTGGTAGCAGCGACCCGCACCGCGAATATGAAACCAATACCGGAATCCAAAGCGGCATGAAGTTGACTGATGTCGTTGTTCCTAGGTTTTTTCCTGACAATGACTGTGTGCGGAATGATATCCTGGACTATTATTTTGAGATAGAGCGTTTTGACAGGGAATGTGGACAACTTATCTCCCAACTCGAAGCGATCGGTGAACTCGACAATACCATCATCGTGATGACAAGTGACAACGGCATGCCTTTTCCCCGTGCCAAAGCCAACCTCTATGACTTAGGCACCCGCATGCCCTTGGTCATCCGATGGCCTGCCAAAGCCAAAGCCGGAACTGTCATCGACGATTTTGTGAATTTTGTGGACTTTGCCCCGAGCTTTATCGAGGCAGCAGATCTGCAAGTCCCTGACATGAGTGGACAATCCCTTTGGGCCCTATTGGAAGGCAAAAAACAAGACCGGAATCAGGTATACCTCGAGCGCGAACGGCATGCCAATGTACGCAAGGGCAACCTCAGCTATCCCATGCGGGGAATAAGAAACCACCAATACCTCTATATTTGGAATCCCATGCCCGAGCTCAATCCCGCCGGAGACCCAAGAGTCCACCAATCCGTCGGCCAATATGGAGATGTGGACCATTCCATCACAAAGTTTCTCATCATGCAAATGGAAGGCATATCCAAACCCGGGCAACCTGATTATTTTGCCCTTTCCTTTGGCATCAGGCCTGAGGAGGAATTGTATGATGTGGTCAAAGACCCCTATCAATTAAACAACCTAGCTGCCGAACCTGAATCCCAAGCTGTCAAAGAACAGCTGAAAACCCAACTATTGGCTTGGATGACCGAAACCGGAGACCTCAGGGCCACCGATCCGAAATCCACCTATTGGGATCAACTGCGCTACACGCCAAACTACCAAATGGAAGATGCCCCCATCCAACAACGTATCGAAGCCTACCGCATCCTACCTCCATTTGGAAAGGATAGTAAGGAAGGGATTGGGTGTTTGGAGGAGTTATGACGATAGGAATTCGGATTTATAGAAATCTTTTATTTCTAAAATACTCCTTGTATTTCGTTTATTACCGTTTAAAACTTATTGTTTCTTACTAAATATGGTTTAGATTTAAGCTTCAAAATATTCAATTAAGAAGTCTCCAATGAACTCAGCCCAATCAATCGAAGATATTCTTGAAAATTCACCAAGCGTTGAGATTTTGACTCTTAGGAATAGACAATTAATACTTATGTTTCTTTTGAGTATTTTTAAAGATTCTTTAGGAGTTATCTCATATGAAAATATTCATTCTAGACTTGCAGATTTTTTAGAATTTAAACAAGTTGATAAAGATGAAGAAAGTGATATTGAGATTAATGATACTTATGAAATTAAGGCAAAGAAATACCTTCAGAATTGGACAAACAGAGGTTTTTTGACAAACTACCAGGATGAAACAGGGGAAATATTTTACGAGCTTTCCTCCCATTCGAGCAAGACAATTGATTGGCTTTCAAGTCTTAAAAAGGAAGAATATGTTGGAACTGAATCCAAATTCAAAAATATTTTTAGCCTTTTAAAGGAACTAGTAGAGTTCACTAATGATGATGCTGAAAAAAGAATCCAATTACTTGAAGACAAAAAACTGGAAATAGAACAGCAAATTCAAAGGATAAAAATTGGAGAGGACGTTAAAGTTTTTGAAGAATTTGAAATTGTTCCAAGGTTTAATCAGCTTAATCAATCAGCCAAAGAACTCTTATCAGACTTCAAAGAAGTTGAAGATAACTTTAAAGGAATCACAAAAGGAATTTATCAAAAACACACTGAAGGAAGACTGACTAAAAGTGATATTCTTGAGTTTACTTTTGAGGCTTTAGACGAATTGAAAGAGAGCCAACAAGGCAAAAGCTTTTATGCCTTTTGGTCATTCCTTTTAAATCCAGGTCTACAATTGGAATGGGAGAACCTTACCAAAGAGCTTTATTCCACATTAAATGAAATAGGAATCCCGGTGAACGACCTTTTCCTAAAAGGTATGAAAAATCATTTGTGGACTTCTGGACAAAAGGTTTATAAAGCAAATGATAAGATGGCTGAAAAACTCAGCAGAATAATTAGAGAGAATGAAGCCTCGAAATCAGAAGTTACAAAAAACACCATTCAAGAAATCAAAAAATCACTTTTAGAATTAAGTAAATCAAAGAAAAGACCTGAGCTTTCTTTTGAGTTAGAATCAGACTTTGAAATAAGCATTCCTTTTGAAAGAAAACTCACTTTTGAACAAACAGAAGAGCAAACATATAACTCACGTCCAAAACTAGCAGATGAGGATATTGCTAAATCAAATCACCTTAATAAACTTTTTTCACAATCAAACATTGACAAAGACCTTCTAAGGAGAAGGATAAAAGAGGTATTGAGAAACAAATCTCAAACTACTATTCATGAAGTAATAGAAAGAAATGGGGGAATTGAAAAAGGCTTACCTGAATTATTCGGCTATATCGGAGTGGTGAAAGATTTTAAATATTCTATAAGCACAGAAAAGACACAAAGAATTTTGTTTGATGCTGAGAAAAATAAGTCAATTCAAATACCAGAAATAATTTTAACTAGATGAACAATTTAGAAAAGAATATAAAACCATATTCAAAGGCAATTGTAAAGTTATTGAAATCGCCTGTTGAACGAACCTCTTCTGTTTGGGAGGATTTGGTGAATTATCAATTAGAAATTCAGGAATATATTAGTCTAATAGGACTAGAGCTTATTGTAAAAAAAGATGAGGGATTTGCCTTTGTTAAACAATTTGAAGATAGTGAAGGAAATTCACTTGGCCTAGTAATGAGGAGACAAATTGGTTTTGAAACATCAATAATTCTAGTGGTTCTTCGTCAATCTTTAGAAGAGTTTGACAATAATCCTACACAGTTTCAAGTTTCTGAGAAATTTATAACTGACACTGAGATTAAGGAAGAACTGGAACTTTTTCTACAAGAGGGTTATAACAGGCTGAGATTTTTAAAAGACTTGGATAAGTATATAAAAAACGTTGTTGATTTAGGGTATTTGAAAGATGTTAGTAAGAAAGATAATGAGAAGAAATACCAAATTCATAGGATCATTAAGGAAAAAATAACGCTAGATATTTTACATGAATTTAAAATCAAATTACAAGAGTTCGTTGAGTCTATTTAGCACCAGTTCTGATAAAGCTGGTTTCAGACTTCAATATATGGAAGTTTATAACTGGGGGACATTTCACGAGAAGATTTTCAAGATTAATCCACAGGGAAACAATTCCTTGTTAACAGGTGCTAACGCTTCTGGAAAAAGCACATACATTGATGCTCTTTTAACTTTATTAGTACCAGTTAAAAAAGATAGATTTTACAACCAATCATCTGGAGTTGACAAAAAAGGTGATAGAACCGAAGAAACCTATGTTTGTGGGAACTATGGAAATATTCAAAGAGAAGGTGAACTTAGTACATCAACACAATCACTTAGGGATAAATCCACATATTCAGTTATCCTTGCTTCATTTTCCAACACTAACCAAAAGAATATTACACTTTTTCAAGTAAGGTGGTTTTCTAATGGTGAACTAAGAAGGTCCTTTGGAATTGCTCACCTTCAACTAGAAATAGAGAGGGATTTTAGTGATTTTGATAGTAAAGGAAACTGGAAAAAACGTTTAGAAAAAGTATACAATTCAAATACCAAAACAAAGAAAATTGAATTTTGGGATGGACCGAACTCCTACGCAGAAAAAATTGCTATCTTATTTGGTATGCGTTCTACAAAAGCACTTAGTTTATTTAATCAAGTAGTTGGTGTTAAAGTGTTGGACGACTTAGATGATTTTATCAGAACCAATATGCTTGAAGAGCAAAATGCCGAAGCAGAATTCATTCAGCTAAAAGAAAGCTTTTTGACTTTGATGGATGCAAAAAATAATATTGAAAAAGCAAAAGAACAAATCGCTCAACTTTCTCCAATAAATGAAATAGCAGAAAAACTTTATAAAATACAGTCTGAATTAATCAGATTGAATACAACTAATGAACTTAGTGTTTATTGGTTTGCAAAAAAGAATGAAGATCTTGCTAAAAAGGAACTTTTCAAGTGTAATGAAAGACTCGAAGAACTTAAAATCGAAATCAATCAATTAAGAGCGAAAGAAACAGAGTTAGGGGATGAAGTCGCAGATTTAAAAGTTCAAATAAAATCTGACGAAGTTGGCAATCAAATAGAGAAGCTAAAGGCTGAGATAAGTAGGCTGGAAAAAAGTCGGGATGCAAGAAAAACCAAACTTGACCAATACAATAAATTAGCGCAAAATCTTGAGTCCAATACGAACCCAAGTGAAGAAACATTTAAGGCAAATAGAGAAAAGGCTAGTAAGAAAAAATCTGAATTGGAATTAAATAGACAGGAAATTGATGAAAAATTGAGATTATCTAAAAATAAACGAGATGATTTAACCAATCAAATCAATGAAGACATTGAAACTATCAAATCTCTTCAAAAGAATAAAAACAATATTGCTGGACGAGAAGCGGAAATAAGAGATGACATTTTAGAACATATTGGTGCCACTATGGAAGAAATTCCGTTTATAGGAGAGCTTATAAAAGTCCGAGAGGATGAAAAAGATTGGGAGCTTTCGGCAGAAAAGATTCTTCACAATTTCGCTTTACGCCTTATCGTTCCTGAAAAATACTATAATAAGGTTAACGATTATGTAAATAGCACCAATTTAAAAGGTAGAATAACCTACCAAAGATTCAGGGGTTTTACCTCATTAGCAAATATGAGGAATAAAAACATTGCCCAAAACGCCATAATCAATAAATTAGAATTTAAACCAAAAAGCATTTATTCAGATTGGCTTGAAGATATCATTGTAAATCAATACAATTATGCTTGTGTAAATGATTTAAAGGAGTTTGGTTTATATGAAGAAAAAGCTATCACTAAAGAAGGACTTACAAAATTTGCAAAAGGGAAACACGAGAAAGACGATAGACCACATATATCAAAGAAAGAAAACTTTGTTTTAGGTTGGGAAAATAAAGACAAGATTAAATTACTCCAAACCGAAATAAAGAACCTTCAAGAAAAGGAAAGATTAGCATTACATGAGAACCGACAAATTGAGCAAAGTATTAAAACATTAGAAATTCAGAAAGAATTCTATTCCGACCTTTTCAAGCTCTTCACAAAGTATGATGACATAGACTGGAAAACCTTTGCAGAACAAATTCAAGAGAAAGAAGGTCAAAAGGCT
Source organism: Cognataquiflexum rubidum (assembly GCF_022538115.1). Taxonomy (GTDB): domain Bacteria; phylum Bacteroidota; class Bacteroidia; order Cytophagales; family Cyclobacteriaceae; genus Cognataquiflexum; species Cognataquiflexum rubidum. The sequence continues at coordinate 183,098 of NZ_JAKZAL010000005.1, forward strand.
GAATTAGAAAAAACAAATAATTTAGTTCAAGCTCTTCAAAAACAATTGGAAGAAGTTAAAGGAAAATTAATGCAACTTTCTGAAGTTGATTTATTTAATAAAGGACAAGAAATCTTTACCCAGAAAAAACAGATTGAGGATTTAAATTTAGAGATAATAGAATCCAATAAAATTCTTCAAATAACAGGAATTGTAGACACTACAGAATTTGAAAACCAAAACCCTGACTTAGAAAAGATTGAATATTCAAATTTAAAAAACACACAAAAGGAATTTCAAAAAGAGCTTTCAATAAGACTGTCTGAATTAGATAAAGATAAGCGGCTAAATGAGGATGAAGTTAAACTAAAAATCAATGCCTATAAGCAACCATCCCAAGAAATCACATACAAATTTAAAGACTGGCGTTCAGATGTGAGCCGACTTCCAGAATCAACGCATTTAGAATTCATCAGTGAATACCAAACACTACTCAAACAGCTGGTAAATGACAACTTGCCAAAATTTGAAAAAAGATTCAATGAGTACTTGCAAGAAACTATCATCAACAAAGTTGCTGACTTTAGAATGTTCTTTGAAAATTGGTCTGATTCAATCAAGGACAACATCAGAATATTAAATGATGCTTTAAGGGAAATTGATTTTAGAGATAAGGATTTCAAAACCTACATTCAAATTGTAGCCCCAAACCGAATTAGTGATGAAGTAAAAGAATTCAGAACAATGCTAAACAATGCCATTCCAAATATTAGAGTTATTGAAGCTTCAATTGAGGGTAGGAAAAATCACTTTAATAATAACATAGAGCCACTAATTACCAAATTAGAAAAAGAAGATTGGCGAAAGAAAGTGATGGAAGTTAGATCATGGTTTAGTTATAAAGCTGAGGAATTTTATAAAGAAACAAACGCCAAGTTCAAGACCTACGAAAATATGGGCCAACTTTCTGGCGGGGAAAAGGCGCAGTTAACTTATACCATTTTAGGTTCGGCTATTGCTTACCAATTTGGTTTAACAAAAGAAGGCTTGCAGAGTAACTCCTTCAGATTTATTGCAATAGATGAAGCCTTTAAGGCACAAGATGAAGACAAAGCAAGATATTTGATAACTCTTTGCAAACAACTTCATCTTCAACTATTGGTAGTTACACCGAGCGACAATATTCACATTGTAGAAAATGACATTTCGTTTGTTCATTTCGTTGAACGAAAAGAAGAAAAGTATTCTTGGCTTTACGATATGCCAATTGAACAGTTCAAGGAAGAAAAAGCAAATTTCGTTCTTCAATGATAAATCCAAGCGAAATTAAAGATAAAGCAGGCAAAAAGTATATTTCGTTTCTTCAATCAATGATTGAGGAAAAACATTTCACGCAGCTTGAAATTCGTGGTGATAAAAGTTATCCAAAATCATCATTATCTGAATTTGAAAAAGAGATTCTTCTCTTAATCAGTCAATCAAAAGAAAAAAAAGGTTTTGGCTACACATTAGATTTTCAAAAGGTAAAAACCAAATATTTAGGAACTCAAGACTTACCCATCGCAATCTATTTCGACACAGAGAAGGACTTGTTAAAATATTTGGGCAAAGAGAAGGAAGCGGAACTTTTCAAAGGAAATTGTGAAAGAATTATCTCCACCTTTCCTGAATTAAGGAATTGGGTTATAAAACATCCTTCAAGGATAATACAAAATCAAAATGAATGGGAAAGTATTTTAAAAGTTTGCATGTTTTTTAAGCAGATTCCAAAACCGAATCTTTATGTTAGGGAATTGCCAATAAGTGTTCACACAAAGTTTGTTGAGAGAAATCAGAGTATAATAAAAGAACTTCTTGATGTTCTCATTCCTGAATTTTTAGATCCTCAAGAAAAATCATTCGAAAAAAGATTTTATTTGAAATTTAGTGAACCTCAAGTCCGATTTAAAATACTCGACAAAGAAATTAGTAACAATTATTTTTCAGGTCTTGACGACATTGCTATTCCAATAAGCCAATTTGAAAAACTGAATCTGCCCTTACAAAAAGTGATTGTTGTTGAAAACAAAACAACTCTTTATACTACTTTAACACTTCCAAGAATGGACAAGACTATTGCAATTTTTGGAAGCGGATACAGTGTCTACAATCTTAAGAACGTTAACTGGTTTGCAAATCTCGAATTGCTTTACTGGGGAGATATTGACGTTCAAGGCTTTGAAATTTTATCTCAATTTAGAGGTTATTTTTCTCACACAAAAAGCGTGTTAATGGACAAACAAACCTTTGACAAATATTTTGAAAATGATTCCGGTACATTAACAAATCTAACTACACAACTTAATCTTACTGACTCTGAAGAAGAGCTTTATAATATTTTGAAAACTAATAATTGGCGACTAGAACAAGAAAAAATCCCTTTTGATTATGTCGCAAATCATTTTTTGCATTGGTCTTAATTTTTGTGACGTATGAATTTTCCCCACTCTGAAAAATTACCAATCCACATTTTAGCGGCCTGTTTTAACAAAACTGTTGCGACTTATAAATTTTATTGGTTCCTGTCAATACTTCAAGAACTTGAAAAAGGGAAGACATTAATAAATAAGAGATCTTTGTTTGCAAGAATGCTTTCAAACTCCTGGTACACGGCCAATTATTTCAATTTGTCTTATGGAAAAAGCGATGTTTTGAAAAATCAAATTTCGGCTATCTCAGAAATCGAAAACATACCAATTCATTTCGAAAGGGAAAAAGTTTTTCGATTGATAAATGAAAGCAATAACAAGAAGACAATAAGAATTTTAACTCATTTCGATAATCAGGTGCCACATTGGTTTTTATCACCTTGGTTTGAAGGTTTAATCGGAACAGACAGTGAAAAGAAAAAGAAGATTTATGAATTAAATGCTGATAAAAAAAGAATGTGTCTTTATTTTCTCAAAAAGGAAGAAATAGAAATAAACCCTGAATGGGTTGACTACCTATTGGAAAATACCAAGTTTTTAAAATCGTTTTGTTATTGGAATCTTACCTTGTTTTTTCAAAAACACAATCCAAACATTCCTGATATAGCCAATAAAATCATAAAGGATGCGCAGCGACCCAAATTAGATAAGCAAAGAAAAGATTTTTGGAATTTGGTATTTAAGGAAATTCCAGAGAATAAAATAAAATGTATTTATACAAACGAGATGATCTCAATCGAAAATTATGCGGTTGAGCATTTCGTTCCCCATAGTTTTGTTGCTCATGATTTAATTTGGAATTTAATCCCTGCTAGCCCTAAATTTAATTCTTCAAAAAACAATCGATTACCTCGTTTTGAATCTTTTTTTGAAGATTTTTTTAATACCCAAATTTCCGGATTGAATATTATCTGTCAAAAGCATCCAAGGAATAAGTTGTTGGAAGACTATCTCACTATTTGTTCTGAAATGCCTACGTCGGAAAGTATTTTAAAACCAGAGTTCAAAATTAAGTTTCAAGAAACAATTAAACCTCTCATCACCATTGCTTCAAACAATGGCTTTCAATTTTTACCATGAGCCCTTCAAACTCCTTCAACCACCTCACCGCCAAAGAAAGGGAATCGATTTCCTTTCCTGCAAGGCATGTTTTGAACAAGGGATTATTATTGGGAGAGGTCTTGGACTTTGGATGTGGTTTTGGAAAGGATGTGGAGGTTTTGAAGGAAAAAGGGATTGATATTGTCGGATATGATAGGCATTATTTTCCAAGTTATCCACAAAAGAAATTCGATACCATAATCTGTTTTTATGTACTCAATGTCCTGATGCAGGAAGAACAAACAAGGGTTCTGATGGAAATTTCACAACTGTTAAAACCTACGGGAAAAGCCTATTTTGCGGTCAGAAGGGACATCACTTATGAGGGTTTCAGAACACATAAAATCCATCAAAAACCAACCTATCAATGCAACGTGATTCTTCCTTTTTTCTCCATATTCAGAAACGATAACTGCGAAATTTATGAGTATAGGCCTTTCAACCAAAAGAAAAATGATCTTTTGGAGGATTCTTGCCCATTTTGTAATCCTTCTTCAGATAGTATACTTTTAGCCGAATCAGCAACGGTTTTTTCTATGTTGGACAAATTTCCCGTATCAAAGGGGCATGCTTTAATCATTCCAAAAAGACATGTGGATAACTATTTTGATTTGAGCTTTCGGGAACAATCTGCCTGTATTTTTATGCTGAATTATGTGAAAGAGATTGTCCAAAAAAAGTATAAACCTGATGGATTTAATGTTGGTATAAATATCGGTGAATCTGCCGGCCAGACTGTAAACCATGTACATATCCATCTTATTCCTAGGTACGCTGGTGATGTGGATAACCCAGGAGGGGGAGTCCGTGGAGTGATTCCTGAAAAGAAGAATTATCTATAATTTAAGCCCTCCAAACCTCCCTCCAAACCCCTAGCAAAGCCGTACCAAAGTAGTAGCAAAGTAATACCAAAGTAGTACCAAAGTAAGGGATACTGCGAGCTTACCCCCCTCGGCAAAAGAAAAATAATGCCTATTAACATTTTGTTATTTACATTTTGTAGATCAACAGCTTTCATGTTGAATCCAATTAGTCCTTTTCCAACGATAGGTTATTGTGGTCCCAAGTATTTTGGGAGGAAACTCATTACATTATTTTTTCAACGCAGTTTTTTTCACAATCGATCTTTAGGAATTGGATCTCAAAAATCGAATTGGTCTTTTACTTTTCTATCGGATAGGAAGAAGGCCAAGCAAGATTTCCAACCGATTTCCCGAAATAAAACAATTTCCTTAAACTTGAAATAAATCTATTCTAAAAGAAATAATGCAATAAAATTTCCAAAAATCGGTATTTTCCCCCCACTTTCCGCTACCCTTCCCTTACCCTTCTCCTACCCACCCGTTACACCCTCCTTACCCATTCGTTACCTTTTGACCAATTTCCAAGAAACCATATAATTATTCCGATAATTTTTGAAATTGTACGTTTTGAGGAAGGTTTGCCCTGATTTTTTTCGTTTCAGCCAAAAATTTTAACCTCTCCAATCTGTGTTTATCCTTTTCATCTGTGGTTAAAAAATTATTTTCCTTGCCTGTTTTGGCGTAAGGCTATTTTCAAGAAAGGGCATCAAATTAGCCAAAATCGGAACCTGATTTCATTCTGATTTTATTCTATAAATATGTCACCCCTTCGGGGTTTTGCCTACCCTACTATCAAATCCATTTTTCTATAATCCTACCACCCCTTCGGGGTTTTCCACAATCCGGCAACTCACAGCTGACAATCCGACAATCAGACAACGCGAAGCAGACGACCCGACAACAATTACAATCATCACAACAACTAAAACAATTACAACCTTGTCTATAATCCTACCACCCCTTCGGGGTTTTCCACAATCCGACAACCCATAGCTGACAATCCGACAATCAGACAACGCGAAGGAGACCACCCGACAACAATTACAACCATCACAACAACTAAAACAATTACAACCTTGTCTATAATCCTACCATCCCTTCGGGGTTTTCCACAACCCGACAGCCTGACAACGCGCAGCAGACAACTCGACAGTCATGTACCAAGAGACCCTTCGTACCTCAGGGTGACGTTTGACAAACCAATAACTTGATAACTCGAAGCAGACAACCCGACAACCCGACAACTTGACAACCCGACAACAATTACAACAATTACAACACCTACAACCACTACAACCACTCTAAATTTTTTCCTATTTTTAGCCCTATGCTCCAACGATTGTTTCAAATCCTCAAATCACCCATTGTTTTTGTGTTGCGGAAGCCCACCATTTGGTTTTCCAAAAAGATTTCCTCCTCACCGGAAAGGGAATATGTTTTCAAACGGTTGACGGATATCTACAAGGACATCACCCAAAACCCCGAGCCTGAAGAAGGCGCACTTTACAACCTTGACCTGCGTGGCAACAGCTTCATTATCCTCAGCGATGTGCACAAGGGGAATAGAAAAGGCCGGGATGAATTCCGTCATGCGGAGAACAATTACCTCAGTGCATTGGAACACTATAATGAAAAGGGATCTTTTTACATCAATTTGGGGGACAGCGAGGAGTTTTGGAAGTTCAACATCTTCTCCATCATGCAGCACAACAAAAAGACTTTTGAGGCAGAAAGGAAGTTTGTGAAGAGGAATGCTTTCTTTAAAATCTATGGCAACCATGACCTTTTTTGGAAGATAGATCCATTCTCCAAAATGTACCTAAGGGAAATTTATGACAAAGCGATTAATATCTACGGGGGCATTGTGGTGCGGGTAAATTACAAAGATGGGAGACATATTGATGTTTTTTGTACCCATGGACATCAGGGGGACAGAAGGAGTGATGGCAATAAGTTTTCGATTTGGTTTGTGGCCTATATTTGGGGGCCTTTGCAGTCATTTTTGGATATCAACATCAACACCCCTGCCCTCAGCCAAAAGGAAAAAACCCTCCACAACAAACTCATGTACGAATGGAGTCAGCAACAGGAAAATGTGGTCTTGGTAACCGGACATACCCATCAGCCCATCTTTCACTCTTACAGCCACATCCAACAGCTTCGTGCACAATTGGTGGAGGCACAGAAAAACGGGGATGTGGATAAGTCTGCTGAATTGGAAGAAAAGATCAAAAGACATCCGAGTCAATGTACGCTTGGAGTAGCTGACTTGCCGAAGTACAAGCCCACTTACTTCAATGCCGGCTGCTGTTGCTACAGTGACAACAGTATTTCGGGGATTGAGATCGCTGACGGATTTGTCAGGCTTGTCCGGTGGGCTGAGGAAGAGGGAATCTCCAAAAGGGAGGTATTGGAGGAATTGCCCTTGGGTGAGATGAAGGATATGTTCATGGATAAGTAAGCTCGCAAGCTCGAGATTGATAATCCCACAAAGACACTAAGGCACGAAGGAAAGGGAATTCATGTAAGCTCAGAAATGAAGTATCCCGCAAAGTCGCAAAGTCGCAAAGAAAAGCCCATTGCGCTCTTAGCGTTACCATAGCGTACATCGCGGTTGAAAAACACATTTCTCTGTGCTCCCTGTGTTCTCTGTGGTAAAATAGAATAACACATACTTCAAATTGCGCCCCTCAGCGAAACCTTCGCGTCCGTTGCGGTAAATAGTATTTTATTGGTTAACTTTTGATCAACTCAACATCAGTTACCATGGACAATTCCAAAGTTATCCACAATTTTTATAAGGCTTTTGCAAAAGGAAAAGCAGATGAAATGGTTTCTTATTACCATCCCGACGTTATTTTTGAAGATCCTGTATTTGGAGTACTCAAGGGCGAGGAAGCCAAAGCGATGTGGAAAATGCTACTCAACCGCAGTAAAGGAAACCTCAAGGTTACCTTTACTGATGTCAAAGTAGTACGCAATTCAGGAGAAGCGAAGTGGGAGGCAGTTTACCCATTTGGTCCCGATAAAAGAATGGTTCACAATAAAATCAATGCTGAATTTGAATTCAAGGACGGGAAAATCTTCCGACATACTGATAAATTTGACTTGTGGAAATGGTCAAGAATGGCCTTGGGAATCAAAGGCACGTTGTTGGGTTGGTCACCTTTGGTTCAAAATAAAATCAAAAGCCAATCCAAAACGCTGCTGACAAAATTTTTGGAAAAGTAGAAGAGAGCTCATCCGTCTAGAATTTTAGCAGGGAAAAAAACAAAAGCCAAAAATTTCTTACTGCTAAGCCAAATTTTATGAAAGATTAATATTGTTCACAAAAAGCTTGAATCGATTAGAAACAAACACTATAAAAATGTCTGAAAAACCATTAACCCTCGAATAATGGCATTTTTTCGATATTTTATTGAATTGCTTATTCCGTGTATTTTTTACCTTCTCCTACAGGCATTATGTTGGTAATCTACTTATAACTGCATTATATCTTTTTGGATGTTTTGAAAATTACAAAAGATTGTTCTTATTTACCCGTCTTGCTGACCACAACGTACAACCAAGTGAAAAATCTCATGACGAATAGATAAAATTGATAGCCTGTTTTATCTGAATTTTTTTGGGATTTTTCACTTCTATTTTTTTATCAGCATGGAGATTTCCACCTAGATTGCCCTAACCCTCACCTCAATATTTCCTTTTACCGCCTTTGAATAGATGCATTCGGCATGGGCAGCAGCCACCAATTTCTCTGCTTCTTCCAAAGAGGTGGCTTTTGGGATGCTGACGGCAATGTCCACTGCCAAGGCGTATCCTCCCTTGTCAGATACCCCTGTATGTACCTGAACAGTGATTTCTGAACCATTTAGGCTGACTCCTTTTGCGATGGCAGCCAAGGTACCTCCAAAGCAGGTGGCATATCCTGCGGCAAACAATTGTTCCGGATTGGTTTTGCCCCCCGGTCCGCCTATCTCTTTTGGCATGGCCACATCAAAATCCAACATGCCGTCATCCGTCCTGACATGTCCCTTTCTTCCGCCGGTGTTGACGGCCGTCGCTGTATAGCTGATGTTAATTTTTTCCATTTGTTTATCTAATTTGAAGTATATGAAAAGTAATGATACTGTGGATAACTGTTATTTCAACCCAACTGTTTTGGGTATTGCTCAAATTTTCGAAAGACAAAACATCGTTCCTATTTTCCTGTGGAGGAAAGATTTTGGCATACCAAAAAAATTGCCCTTTCTATTTGGAAGGGCAATTTTCTACTTAAACCTAACCAATCAATTAACCAGTTAATCAAATAACCATTAACCAATCACCCATTAACCAAATAACCATTATCCAAATAACCAAATAACCAAATAACCAAATCAATAATACCTCCCAATCTTAGGATGGTCGACAATAGCCCTTTTCAGTTCCAAGGCATTGATTTCGCCCATTCTTGTATCGGCCATTTTTCCTCCCGGTTCGATCAAGAGGGTGATTGGAAGACTTCCGTCCCAACCGTTTTTTACAACGTTGATGACGGCATATTTATCTTCGGTGTCAATCAGGTAATTGGGAACAGCAGAGTATTTGCTTTGGAGAAACTTCAGGACCTTATCTTCCTGATTGGGGTTGTCCATACTCAGAGAGACAAACTGAAAATCCCTGCCCATGTACATCCTTTGAATCTCGATAAATTCGGGATACTCGATCACGCAGGGTCCACACCACGTCGCCCAAAAGTTGATCAGCAATAATTTGTCAGTATCATTTTTGAGCAGATCAGCCAATTGGGTTGTGGATATCTTTTGGACTTCCACTGGTTTTTTCTTCCATTCCTCATTGGTTTTGATGGTGTATTCATTTTTCCAAGCCCATTTGGTGGAGCATCCAAAGGCCGGCGTGATAGACTTATCCACAGGCAGTGGTTCTCCGGCCAAAGTTTTTTCGATAGCATTTCGGAGGTCTTCTCCATTGGCAGTACCGGGTTTTTCGGACGCATCTATCCTGCCTGAGTAGCTGAGTTTTCTTTCTTTGTCAAATACAAAAACCTGTGGGGTGGCTGTCGGGCCATAAGCCAAGGAATATTGGTGCGAATCGCCGTCATAGAGGTAGGGGAAATTATACTTTTTATCCACATACCGGATCTGCATGCTTTTGTAATCGTCACCAAGGTCGGTATAGCCCAATTCTTCCGGTAAGATCCCGATGGGGCTATTTGGCGAAATGGCCACAAAAGCAACGCTTTTTCCTTTGTATTCATTGACCATGTTGATAAACCTGTCCTCATAAGCCTGTGCTGTCGGGCAGTGGTTGCAGGTGAAGTTGATGACCAAGACATCAGCGTCCTTAAAGTCTTCAATTGATACCATTTTCCCTTCTACATCAGGCAGATTGAAAAAGGGTGCCTGATCTCCGATTGCCAATTTTCCAACAGGCTGTTCGGTCATCTCCTGTGGATTGGGAGTAAATACTGTGGTGGAATCCTGTGTTGTCTCTTTTTCTTCTGAGGATTCCTGATTTCCGCATGCTCCTAAAAAAGCCATGCAAAGAACAATCAGAAATGTGGATAAGTGATGTTTTTTCATAGGTTTGGGATTTAAAAAAAGGCCTCCCCAATTGAAGAATGGGGAGGCCTTTTTGTTTATTTTACATATGCCGCCTTGTTGAGGTATTCAAAGCTTTTTTGGACACTGTCGATAGGTTCATAATTATACTTTTCAACCTCCACATAGAAATCCTTCATTCCTTGGGCATAGGCAGCCTCAAAGATTGGTTTGAAGTCCATGGTTCCGCTTGCCCCGATTTCCTCTTCATCCTTGATATGGAGTAGAGGGAATCTACCTGCGTATTTTTTCAGGTAATCCACAGCCGGATAACCGCCTTTTTGGGACCAATAGACATCAAGTTCAAAGCAGACAAGCTTTGGATCGGTATTTTTGATCATGTGGTCCATCATGATGGTTCCTTCGATTTTTTCAAATTCGCGGGAGTGGTTATGAAAACCAAACATCATCCCTGATCTTTTGGCCACGTCCCCTATGGCGTTGTAATAGTCACACCACACGTCCAATTCTGCCAAAGTCTTTGGAATAGGCATCGAGGGCTTGATCAGGTATTTGGCGCCCATCTTTTTATGGTCATCGGCTGCTTTTTTCCACCATTCTAAAGCCTCTTCCTTCTTTGCAGGGTCATATTGTGGTCCGCCTACGTGGGCACTTTGTAGTTTCATACCCAAGTCCTCGATATATTTTCTGTAAAACAAAGGCTCCATCTCATATACCAATCCATCTTTGTAGCTCGCATTCTCAAGGTGTCTGTATCCAATAGAAGATACAAGGCGTAAAGTGCCCTGAGGATCATCGGTCATGGCCTTTCGTACAGAATATAACTGCAATCCTATTGGCTTTTTGGCAAATGGTGCTGCAAATAAATCCTTGGGGGTAAGGATACTTCCCAATGCCAACGCGCCTGATATTTTTAAGAAATCTCTTCTTTTATTCATGATATGATGGGTTTAAAGTTTATATCCGTTTTCGTAATTGTAATGCATTTTTGAGCTTGCTTCCCAATCGTTTGGAAAAGTCTGTGTAGCAGGATCCCAATCCAATGGACGTCCCAATTCAGCGGCGATGTTGCCGATGGTACATACCACACAGGTGCTATGCCCGACTTCCACAGGTACGATCGGATCTTTTCTCTTAATGACTGAATCTATAAAATCCCAATAATGCGGTGGATAACCTAGCTTGGGAAGCTCCATGGTGGGCTTGAGACTTTTGTCAGAGGAATCAAAATTTCCCCTCGAAACCTTGATCCAACCCTCCTCGCCAATAAACTGAACGCCTTGCCTATTTCCGTCAAAAGGCCCGACCACCATTTCCACGCCGTTGGCATAATGGTAAGTCAATGGTTTTCCGTCTTTGGCAGGAATTACTTTGACAGGACCGCTCCTGTCCATACCCAATCCCCATTGGGCAATGTCAAACATGTGAGCACCCCAATCGGTCATATACCCTCCGCCGGTTTCTTTGTAAGATCGCCACGCCCCCCAAAGCTTTTCATTTTGTTCCGGTTGGAGAGAAATGGATGGATTGAGCTTTTCATTGTAATGGAGTTCAGGCAAGGGTCCGAGCCATGTTTTCCAGTCCAAACCTGCAGGGATTTCCTGCTTTTCAAGGTCATAGGGAACCGGATGTTCCGGTTGTCCGACATGTACGAGTACCTGTTTTACTTTTCCGATTCTTCCTTTCAATACCATGCGGGCAGCATGTTGGAAGTTGACATCCGAGCGCTGCTGACTCCCGACGGCGAGAATAGTGCCATGGGACCTAACTGCTTTGACCAATTCCTGACCTTCATGGATGGTGAGGGTAAGCGGTTTTTCGAGGTAGACATCTTTTCCGGCTTTGCAGGCATCAATCGCCATAAGGGCATGCCAATGGTCCGGTGAAGCAATCACGACTGCATCGATATCCTGCCGGGCAAGCAATTCCCTGTAATCAGTGTAAAGGTCTACTGTTGGAGCTGTTTTTTCCAACTCAGCGCTGATCTTGTTAACCCTGAGTCTGAACCTTTCCCGCTTGATTTCATATACATCTGCACAGGCCATTATTTCCACTCCGGGAATACGCATCATGCCATTCAGAATTCCCATGGACTGTCGGCCAACACCAATAAATCCCAACCTGACCTGATGGATGTCTGAGGTTTGAATTTGCTCAGAGGCAATGCTGATTCCTGGCAAAAAAGAAAGGCCTGCAGCGCTAAGAAGTGAGGTTCCCAAGAATTTCCTCCTTGAAACCTGGGCAATATTTTTTTTCATTTTCAATTGGGTTTATTGTTAATAATTACCCTTGACAGGTAAATTTGGATTATCTCAGGGTAAATTGCTATTTTTAGATAAGCACAATATAATATTACTTTAAATCGGGCTTTCATAAAAGTTTAGACCACCGAAATTCAATCTTGGAATTGGTTAGTTTGATGAAAGCCATGTTTTCTTATTTGTAAGGTGATGGACAAAAATAAACCCAAAATACTTGTCATCGGATCAGCCAATATGGACATGGTAATCGGGACCGATCATTTTCCTGTTCCCGGTGAAACGATAATGGGAGGACAATTTTCTTTGATTCCCGGAGGAAAGGGCGCCAATCAGGCTGTGGCTGCCGCAAGACTTGGTGGGGATGTCTGTTTTATTACCCAATTGGGAACTGATATTTTTGGAGATCAGAATCTTGAGAACTTCAAAAGAGAGGGAATAGACACCTCTTTCATCAAACAGAACCCCGACCAACCTTCCGGCGTGGCGTTGATCACTGTGGATAAGTCAGGTGAAAATACCATTATCGTCGCTCCAGGTGCCAATCACAGCCTTTCGGTAGCAGAAATAGCAGCAGCTTCAGAACCCTTTCAGCAAGCTGACATGGTGCTCATCCAACTTGAGGTTCCCTTGCCTGTGGTGATGGAAGCCTGCCAAAAAGCTTTTGGGTTAGGAAAAAGGGTTATCCTCAATCCCGCACCAGCTATGGATTTGCCTGAAAGCTTGTTTCGGTTTCTTTACCTGATTACTCCAAATGAAACAGAAGCCGAGTTTTTGACCGGAATCAAAGTGATAGGAGAAGCCTCGGCCTATCAGGCCGCCTCGAGGTTGAGAAACAAAGGAGTCCAAAGAATCATCATCACGATGGGGGCTGTCGGCGCTTTTTTGTTTACGGATACCTTTCAGGGAATCATTCCCACTACCAAAGTGGAGGTAAAGGATACTACTGCTGCCGGTGATACCTTTTGTGGGGCTTTGGCAGTGGCTTTGGGAAACGGGAAGAATATCCAAGAAGCAGTTGCCTTTGCCTTAAAAGCCGCCACGCTCTCCGTGCAGAGATTTGGTGCGCAGACCTCGATACCGTATTTGGAAGAACTTTGAGAAGCGAGAAACGAGAAACGAGAGACGAGACAATAGGACTAATTTGTAATTTAAGCTGATCTTATACCCTAAACGACTCTCCAACTTGAGAACTTGACAACGCGCATCTGACAACCATTACAACCAATACAACAACTACAACCATTAGAACCATAACACTCACACAACGCAAAGCTGACAACCCTTCCAACCCCCCAACCCTATGAAAACCAAATTGTGGATAACTTTTGCCCCTGTCCTTTTTGGATTGGTCTTTTTTTCATGTCAAAACGAAACGGTTTCCGAATTGGAAGCCCCTGCTACTTATGAAGAAGGTGCTACCATTGCCATCAGTAAGGAAAAACTTCAGGATAAAATCAAAGGTGGATGGGCAGGTCAGGTGATTGGCTGTACCTATGGCGGACCGACAGAATTTCGGTTCAACGGCACCATGATAGGCGACCATGTTCCCATTCCTTGGGATGAAAATCAGATGCTGTGGTGGTATGAAAACTCTCCCGGCCTGTATGACGACGTCTACATGGACCTGACTTTTGTGGATATCTTTGAAAAACACGGTTTGGATGCTGCAGATTCTTTACACGCCTTTGCCTTTGCAAATGCGGAATACCAGCTTTGGCATGCCAACCAAGCCGCCCGCTACAATATCCTCAACGGCATGATGCCTCCGGCCTCCGGATATTGGAAAAACAACCCGCATTCCGATGACATCGATTTTCAGATAGAGGCAGATTTCGCCGGATTGATGGCTCCGGGAATGGTCAATGCAGCCGCAAACATCGGTGACCGGATCGGTCATATTATGAATTATGGCGACGGTGTCTATGGTGGGATTTATGTAGCTTCGATGTATGCCTTAGCATTTGTCCACGATGACATGGTATTTGTGGTGGAGGAAGCCCTGAAGACCATCCCTGCCGAAAGTGAGTTTCACCAATGTATCGCCGATGTGATCAAGTGGCACAAGCAATATCCTGATGATTGGAAACAGACCTGGTTTGAAGCCCAAAAGAAATGGACCAAAGAAAAAGGTTGTCCTGATGGGGTATTCAAAGCTTTTAACATTGATGCCAAAATCAATGCCGCCTACATTGTCATCGGGCTTTTATATGGCGATGGTGATTATGGCAAGACCATTGACATCAGTACCCGCTGTGGCTATGATTCAGACTGTAATCCGGCCAATGCAGGAGGGATTTTGGGAACCATGATCGGATACAGCAATATTCCCGATTATTGGAAGCAGGGAATCGACAAAGTGGAAAACAAGAATTTCAAATATACCACCATGTCCCTCAACAAAGTCTATGAGGTCGGTATGGACCATGCGGTCCAAATGGTCAAAAGAAACGGAGGCGAAGAAACTGCCGACGGAATTACCATCAAATATCAAAAACCCGTTGCCAAGCCTTTGGAAATTGGTTTTGAAGGAATTTATCCAACCAAAAGGGCTTCCATCTTCAAGCCTTTGGACAAAAAAAATGGGAGTGTTGAATTTGCCACAGCAGGAAATGGATTTGTACTCACCGGAGAGGCTGTCAAAGATGCCTCCCTTCCTGACGCAGTCCTGGAGTTGGAGGTCTTTGTGGATAACGTGCTGATGGAAAAGGTCAAAATGTCCACAAGCTTCCAAAGCAGGAAGCATGAGATTTTTTGGAATTATGACCTAAAGGAAGGAGATCATGCGGTCAGACTTGTAGCCGTCAACATCCCTACCGGATACCGTGTCAATGTCAACGAGGCCATCCACTATTCCTCTGTTGATCCGGGGAATAAAAACTATTAATCCCAAAACCCAATCCTTATGAAAAAGACTTATCCGATTATTCTTTCCCTTTTTGTTCTGCTTTTTTCCTGCCAAGGAAAAGTAGAAAAAACGACCGAAGAGGAAGTGTTGCCTGTAGAAAACAAAGTGCGTCTCATTTATGATACGGATGCTAACAATGAATTGGATGACCAGTTTGCCCTGATTTACCTGTTGCTTAACGGGGAGACTTTTAACCTTGAAGGCGTCACTGTCAATGCGACCAAAAGCGGGGGTGATATCAACGGACATTATGAAGAAGCAAAACGGATCATGCAACTTGGCCTCAGTTATGGAAAGATTCCTTTACTCAAAGGGGCCAATGGATCTTTTGCTGACATCCAGGGTACCGTCGCAACCGGGAATTTTGACGGTCAGGAGGCAGTGGATTTCATCATCGAACAGGCAAATGCCGACAATCCCGAAGAACTCATTCTACTTGCTGTTGGGAAATTGACCAATGTCGCTTTGGCATTGGAAAAAGACCCATCCATTGCCTCCAAAATGCGGGTGGTTTGGTTGGGATCCAATTATCCACAACCCGGTGAATATAATCAGGACAACGATACCGTTTCTATGAATTATGTGTTGAACACACTCGTCCCCTTTGAAATGGTCACTGTCCGCTATGGCGAACCTTCAGGAACGGATGCGGTCAAGGTCACCCAAGATGAAATCAACAGCCGAATGCCCGGTTTGGGACCACAAATCGAAACTCCAATCGTTGGCAGGCATGGCGGAGAGTTTCACAATTTTGGGGACTATGCCGTCAACTTGTTTGAGCATATCGAATACCATGGCGATCCACCTTCGCGGGCTTTGTTTGACATGGTCGCAGCGGCGATTTTGAAAAATCCTGTTTGGGGAGAAAAAAGAGAGATTCCATGCCCGATCCTGATCGAAAACCAATGGGTAGAAAGGCCCGAGAACTCTAGGAAAATAGTCCTTTGGGAGAATTTTGACCGTGATGCCGTCATGGATGATTTTTACCAATCCTTTATCGATTACCAAATCGTCAATCCAAAATAATCCTTCCCATGTACATCATAGAATCTTATTCCCTAGCGGTTGTCTTTTGTATCATCACCATGTTTTGTTGGGGTTCTTGGGCCAATACACAAAAATTGGCAGGTTCTTCATGGCGGTTTGAATTGTTTTATTGGGATTATGTCATCGGGATTGTTATCCTCTCTTTGGTTTTTGGCTATACCTTGGGAAGCAGTGGAGAGGCAGGAAGGGGATTTACGGAAGATTTGTTTCAGGCTAGCAGCAGGAGTTATTCGCTTGCCTTTATCGGCGGGGTGATATTCAATCTAGCCAACATCCTCATTGTCGCTGCAATCGCCTATGCCGGGATGTCGGTGGCATTTCCTGTCGGCATCGGTCTTGCATTGGTATTGGGCGTCATTGTCAATTATGTTTCCAATCAGCAGGGAGATCCTGTCATGCTCTTTTCAGGGGTGGCTTTGGTGGTAGTCGCCATAATATTGGATGCGATGGCCTACCGGAAGCTCGCCTCGACCAACCAAAAAAACCCCAAAGTAGGATTGGTTTTGGCCTTGGTGGGAGGATTTTTGATGTCTTTCTTTTACTTCTTTGTGGCACAATCCATGTCGCTTGACTTCTCCAATCCTGAAGGTGGGAAATTTACCCCCTATGGTGCAGTTTTTGTCTTTTCAATTGGGATCCTGCTGAGCAATTTTGTGTTCAATACTTTCCTGATGAAAAAACCGATCGAAGGACCGCCACTGAAAGCACCGGATTATTTTGCCGGCAAGCTTCCCGTGCACCTTTTCGGAATCTTGGGTGGAATTATTTGGTGTGTGGGAATGTCTTTTAGCATCATCGCTGCAGAAAAAGCAGGCCCTGCCATTTCCTATGGTTTGGGTCAGGGGGCTACGATGGTCGCGGCTTTTTGGGGAGTATTTATTTGGAAGGAATTCAAAAGCGCACCCAAGGGAACGGGCAACCTGATCGCAGGAATGTTTTTATCGTTTGTGATTGGGTTGGGACTGATTGTCTATGCGGGAGTTTAAAAAGCTTCCTCTACATCATATTTCCACAAATAGAAAAAAGCCTGCTCCATTCCTTCAAAGCTCCTTCCGGGATTAGTTCTGATGGTTACTTGCTTTCCATCTTCGTCTTCGATTTTGACCATCTGATGACTTCCAAAATAGGAAGTCTTGACGATTTTTCCGCTCAGTTGCTGACCTGGTCTTTGCACCACTTCGGCATGCTCGGGTCTGAATATCAGCCTGACGGGGTGCTTGTGTTTTTTTGCTTCGGGATCCATGACAAATCCAAATGAAGTATAGAATCCTTCCTCTGCGGGAGTGGCGAAGATCTCATTTCTTTTACCAAAAAAATTGGCGACATAAGGATTTACCGGATTTTCATAGAGTTCCTTGGGAATGTCTATCTGCTGTAAGTACCCCTTGTGCAAAATGGCGATACGGTCGGCGGTGGACAGGGCATCTTTGGTATCGTGGGTGACAAAAATAGCCGTTATTCCTGTTTTTTTGATGATTTGACGGATTTCTTCCCTGACCTGATCTTTGAGCAAAGCGTCTAAATTGCTAAAGGGTTCATCCATCAACAGGATTTTTGGATTGGGTGCAATCGCCCTTGCCAAGGCTACGCGCTGTTGCTGACCACCGGACAGTTGGTGTGGGTATTTGGTGTCGTCTTCCTTGAGACCTACCAATTCCAAAGTGTTTTTCGCAATTTGGCTTCGATCACCCATGGATTTTTTGATGCCAAACTTCACATTGTCCAAAATGGTCAGATGTGGAAAAAGTGCATAGTCCTGAAAAACCATCCCAACCTGCCTTTCATGCGCAGGGACAGATTTTTTGCCTTCGACGATAACCTGACCCGAGAGGGAAATGGAGCCGGAATCAGGATGTTCCAAGCCTGCAATCAGCCGCAGAAGTGTGGTTTTGCCCGAACCGCTTTCTCCCACCAATGCCAAAATTTCTCCTTCTTTGACATCAAAAGAAACATCATTCACTGCAAAATCTTTTGCCTGACTGTACTTTTTACTGATTTTTTGGAGTGATAAAATTGTCATCCGGAGATTTTCGGTTTTTCCTCTTTGCCTCTTTTCATGATCATCCTGTTGAGCAAAATGATAGGAATGATTCCTGTCAAAATGATAATCAGGGCGGCATTGGAGGATTCAGCAATCATTTCATTGGTAGCCATGTCAAAAGTTTTGGTGGCCAATGTCTGAAAGTTGAAAGGGCGCAAAATCAAAGTTAAGGGTAATTCTTTTAATACATCCACAAATACGAGCAATACCCCCGAGACAAGACTTGTTTTGATCAGGGGAAGGTCGATTTTCCAAAGGGTCTTGGTACTTCGGACACCGAGCAACCTGCTTGCTTCATTGACATGGATGCCGATTTTTTGAAATCCCGCTTCTACCGGATTGTAGCCTACCGCCATAAACCGCACGATGTAGGCAAATACCAAGGTGAATAGCGTACCTGAAAAAAGCAGACCTGCTGTGGAGGAAAACAAGGTTCCATAGATCCATTTGTCAAGGGCAAGAAACGGGATCATCACTCCCACGGCAATCACGGCACCGGGAATGGCATAACCCAAAGTTGAAATTTTGGTGATGTTTTTCACCCATTGGAATGGACTCAGTCTGAGTGCATATAGCAAAACCACCGCAAGGAATACAATCACCAAGCCACTGACAGCGGCCAACCCAAAACTGCGGTAGATAAGCAGAAAGAAATCCTGATTCACCACTTTGTGGTAGGTCATACTCACCCAATGGAGAAGCTGAAAAAAGGGGAAGAGAAAACTGAGCAAGAAAATAAAGGTACAGATTCCTGTATAAAGTAATTTTTTACCAAGACTTGGAATGAGACGGGCAGTGGGTTTGTGGAGTCCGGTCACCGCGGCAAATTGCCTGTTTCCTCTTTGGCGGGATTCCAAGTAGAGGATCAGAAACACAAAAACCATCAATATCGCAGCGAGATAAATCGCCGTTGTGACATCACCCATCGAGAACCAAGCCCGGAAAATCCCGGTAGTAAAAGTATTGACACCAAAATATTTGACTGTCCCGTAGTCATTGAGGACTTCCATCGATGCCAATGCAATTCCTGCCACGATCGCCGGTCGCGCCATAGGCAATGCGACTTTAAAGAATGTCTTTAGCCTATTTGCTCCCAAGAGAAAAGAGGCTTCCTGCATGGTTTTGGATTGCTGCAAAAAGGAAGCCCGCGAAATCAAAAAAACATAAGGGTACAAAGTGATCGAGAGGATGAAGATCGCTCCGGGAAGATTCATCAGGTCTATCACACTTCCCTGGAAGTTGATATCAAAATTATTCCTCAAAAATACCTGAACGGGTCCTGTGTAATCAAAGATTCCCACATAGGTATATGCCATAATGTATCCCGGAAAACCCAATGGCAGGATCAACAGCCACTCAAAGTATTTTCTTCCGGGAAATTCATAATTGGAAACCAACCAAGCCGTACTGACTCCAATCAGAAAAGTAAAGAATGCGACACCTAGAAGGAGAAAAACAGTATTTTGGAAATAGCCAAAAAGGAGGGAGTTGGCGATATGTTGCCAACTCCCTCCGGGGCTATCAAATAATTTGATAAATATGGTAAACAGTGGGGTGACCACTAGAAGCAATATCAGCAACGAGTAGCCAGTCCACTTATTCCACCAATAATAATTACGTTTTAGGATATTCAATACTTCAGCTTATTTCCAACCTACTTTGTCAAAGATGACGACTGCATCACTGTTGTTGTCACCCAAAACAGAAAGATTTACCTCATCTGCTTTGAATGTTCCCCACTGTTTTAGCAAGTCAGACAGTTCAACATTTGGGTTGACAGGATATTCAAAATTGATGTTGGCCAACATTCCCTGTGCTTCTGCGGCAGAGAGAAATTCGATCAACTTGATGGCATTGTCTTTATTGGGTGCATGTTTGGTTACGCCGGCACCGGAGATATTGATATGCGTGCCACGGTCATTTTGGTTAGGGAAGAAAATAGCGATTTTCTCTGCTGCTTTTCTCTCCTCTTCATTCTCGTCATTGAGCATGATGCCGATGTAGTACGTATTGACGATGGCCACATCACCCTCACCTGCTGCAACAGCCTTCACCTGATCTCTGTCACTTCCTTTTGGTTCTCTAGCCATGTTGGCCAAAAGTCCCGTAGCCCATTGTTCAGCACCTTCTTTGCCATGTTGGGCAATCACGGAAGCCATCAAGGATTGGTTGTAGATATTTTCTGAAGATCTGGTCAATATTCTTCCTTTCCATTGAGGTTCAGTCAAGGCTTCATAGGTGCTCAGTTCTTCGGGTTTTACCCTTTCGGTGCTGTATGCAAATATTCTCGCCCTGTAAGTCAGTCCAAACCAAAATCCTTCAGGATCTCTGAATTTTGCAGGAATGTTAGTATTCAAAGTTTCAGAACTGACAGCTTGGAACAAACCTTTGCTTTCAGCCCTGTGAAGACGTCCTGCATCTACGGTAATCAACACATCAGCGGGTGAATTTGCCCCTTCCAATTCTAGTTTTTGGATAAGCTCATCAGCAGAGGCAGATACTACATTCACTTTGATGCCGGTCTGCTCGGTAAATTTGTCAAAAAGCTGTTGGTCTGCTTCATAATGTCTGTGGGTGTAGACATTGACCACTTCTTCTTTTTGTTCTGTAGTACCACCACAGGAGAGTAAAAATGCCCCAACGGAGGCCATTAAAGTCGATTTGATGATGTTTTTTAACATGGGTTTTTGAATTATTGGGCCAAAAATAATCATTATTTAAATCAAATCTAAATAAAAAGAAAAAGAATTTTATATTTGCATAGAACAAGAAAATCCTCTTTGGGATTCAACAATTACCTCAATATCACAGCGCTTATGACTATCCAACAACTTGAATATATCATCGCAGTGGACAAGCACAGGCATTTTGGGCATGCTGCAGAATCCTGCTTTGTGACCCAACCTACGCTGAGTGCGCAGGTAAGTAAATTAGAGAAGGAATTGGAAGTGATCTTGTTTGACCGGTCCAAAATGCCGGTGATACCTACTGAAATCGGAACCCAGATTATCGAACAGGCCAAGCGGGTAGTTTCTGAGAGTAAGGGAATTTTTGAACTTGTATCTCAACTCAAAGGCGATATCAGTGGTGTGATCAAATTGGGGATAATTCCCACTTTGGCACCCTATCTTCTGCACCGATTTATACGGTCTTTTCTCGAAAAATTTCCCCATGTCAAGTTGCAGGTGGAGGAAACGGTGACTGAAGATATTATCAAAAAGCTGAAAAATGACGAACTCGATCTCGGGATCGTAGCTACGCCTTTGGATGAAAGTGGCATTGTAGAAAAACCCATGTTTTATGAAAAGTTTTTTGCCTACCTGTCAAAGGGACATCCTTTGCTGTCCAAAGAAAAGCTTTTGATCAAGGACCTCGAAACCGATGACATGTGGATGCTGCAGCAGGGTCATTGTTTCAGAGATCAGGTGCTGAACTTATGCAGTCAGACCAAATTTCAGAGGATGAATTTCCATTATGAAAGCGGTTCACTCGAAGGATTGAAAAACATGGTCAACCAATATACCGGAATCACACTATTGCCCGAGTTGGCGACCGCTTCCCTAAACGACGAGGAAAAATCCCGGCTGAGGTCCTTCAGTGATGAGACTCCGGTGAGAGAAGTAAGCATTGTGCTGACAAGGAGTTTTCTGAAGAAGAAGTTGGTAGAATTGCTATACCATGAAATCTCGGCTGCCATCCCACAGGAGATGACTTCCAAAGCCCATGGAAAAGTGGTGAGATTTAAATGATTGGTTTTGTTGACAAATTATAATGGACAATAATTTTGTAATTTTCCAATCTTCCAATCTTCCAATTTTCCAATCTTCCAATCTTCCAATCCTCCAATCTTCCAATTTTCAAACCTTCCATACCTCCAACTTCCAACCTTCCCACCCACCATGTCCTCCCACCATTTTGTCAAAGAACAACAAGAGCCGGCTTTGCTGATTTTGGATACTGCTGGAATCAGTTTTGACCAGGTCGCACCCTTGTTGGAATGGGTTCCCACACTTTTGGTAGCGCAGGAAGCAGTTCCTGTTGTCATTTCCTGGGGAATAAAAATCGATTTGATTTTGGCCGAAATGGAATTTCAAAAAAGTCACTACCACCTTCTCGAAGAGCAATACCCTGTAAAGTTTTTGGGTGTCCAAGGAGACAAGTTCCTAGATGAAGGACTTCAATACCTGATTGCTTCCAAACATGGCGCGGTGAATATTATTGGCCTAGACCATTTGCGGGTATTTGACCTTGAACCGATGTTGGAGTTTTTGGATCTTGTGGTATGGGATGGTCCAATCCGCTATTTTCCTGTCAAAGACGGGCAGTTCAAAAAATGGTTTCCTGAAACCTCAATCCAGCTCCATGCTCCTGAAGGGACGATTTTGGAAATACAGAGTACTGACGGAAATGAGATTGTTCAGGTCAAGCACGCCACATTTATCGAAGTGGAAGAAGGAATCACCATCATAAAGGGTAAAGGAATTTTTTGGATAGGGGAATTTATGAATGCCTGATTTTTTACCAATCGCTGAATTACTGGAAACTGACCACTGCAAACTTCAAAACTTACTAAACTCATTGACGGTCAATACCTTTTCCTTTCACGCCTCTGATCATTCTTTGTTTTCCATTTAGGTCTTCGAAAATTGTGACTTCCTCATAACCCGATTTTTCCATCAAATGCCTGGTCTCTTTTCCAAAAGCCTCATTGATTTCAAAATAAATTTTTCCACCTGGCTTAAGTGAATTCTTCGCTTTTTGGCTGACTACGCTATAAAACAACAATGGATCTTCGTCGTAGACAAACAATGCCAAGTGGGGTTCATGGGCCAAAACATTGGTATGCATCAGTTCCTTTTCGGAATACCGGACATAAGGAGGATTGCTGACAATGATGTCAAGATCTTCAAAGGGAAGATCCTCTTTCAGAATATCCATTCGACTGAATGCTACTTTGGATTGAAGCAAGCCCGCATTCCTTTTTGCGATTTCCAAAGCTTCCTCACTGATGTCAATACCAAAGACAGTTGGAGTATTCATTTCGAGATCAAGTGAAATCGGAATACATCCCGAACCCGTTCCGATGTCGAGGATTCTCAATCCCTCTTTTGGGTTTTCTTTCAGTATCAAGTGGACAAGTTCCTCTGTCTCACTTCTCGGAATCAATACCGAAGGAGAAACTTCAAATTCCCTTCCATAAAAAGGCGCTTTGCCAAGGATATACTGAATGGGCATCCCCACCAACAGATTTTCCATGGCAAGAGTCAATCCGGATGGCAATGTTTCAAGGTTTTCATTCTTTAAGATATCCATCCTTTTTTTGCCTAGATAGGCTTCAAAAAGCCAAAGAACAAGACTCTCGGCTTCCTGTTTGGGATAGAGCACTTGGAGTTTGTGGGCATAATCCTGAAAAAGTCCTTGAAGTGTTGTCATATTTTCTCTTGGCTTACATTTATAAAATTATAAAAAATCAGAGCACCAATGCCATAGCATACTACATCCAAAATATCCGCCATGTAAGCATGAGACCATTTTGGAAGTGCATATTCAAATAGGAACGAGAAGTAAACCCATCCTAGGGCTACCTGAAATTTGGTAAATACTAAGGTGTTTTTCAGCGGATGAATCCATCTGAATACCTGCAGGGTGATGCCCAATACTACCGGCATGGCCAAAAGGTCATCCAGATAGGCATGCACAAAAGGAATAAATATGTGATGTATCCTTTCAAAATATTGATTCGCCCAAAAAATAATACATGGGAAAATGAAATAAGGATTTTTGAAAACAGTTATCATCCCGGCAACAGGGCGATCAGCCAAACCAAAAAAGTGATGATGGTCATGTAGATGGTATAGAAAAAATTACCCACGATTTTGGCATTTTTGACAAAAGCATTATCAGATTCTTTGATAAAAAAAATCCAGTTCTCAGCGTTTGTTTTCTTATCTTTTTCTCGGTTGATATGATATTCCAGGTCTTTACCACCCAGAGGTTTTCCGCAAGAAGTACAGGCCTCTGTCATAATTCCTGACCATGCTGACCAATTCCCACAATGGGGGCATTTTTTCTCTCCCATGGTTTAAAAGTAAAAAACAAAACCCAAAGACCATTACTTCTTTGGGTTTTGTTGATTATTGGAGGACTTTTTAGCTTTTACCGATAGGCAAAATTGTATTCCATTTCAGAAGGGAAAATACCCTCAGCAACTGTTTTTTTGGTCAACATAAAATTACCAATGATCAATGCATCGAGTCCTGTTGAATAGAAACACCTGATGGCATCTTTCGGGGATTCGACGACGGGTTCACCTTGGATATTGAAGCTGGTATTGAGTACAACTGGTACGCCTGTTTTCTCTCCGAGTTTTTTGATGACATCATAATATCTTGGATGAAGCTCTCTTCTGACGGTTTGCAATCGGGCACTTCCATCGACGTGGGTAACAGAAGGAATCACACTTTGCTTGTCTTTGAGAACATTACATACTTTCAGCATAAATGGGTCTTCGACTTCTAAGTCAAAAAACATATCCTTTGCTTCTACGATTGCCGAAGGAGCAAATGGCCTATAAGCCTCTCGGAATTTGATTTCAGAGTTAATTTTGGCTTTCATATCAGGAAATGCCGGATTGGCAAGGATACTCCTGCTTCCCAACGCCCGCGGACCGATTTCCATTGGACCTTGAAACCAGCCTATGATTTTTCCACTTTCCAACAAACTTGCCGCTACCTCGCAGATATCATCATGCTGACTGTAGATAAGCTTGCAGCCCGTGAGGATTTTTTCAATCTCTTCATTGGTATAGCGTGTGCCCACATAAGGGTTCATGTG
Source organism: Cognataquiflexum rubidum (assembly GCF_022538115.1). Lineage (GTDB taxonomy): Bacteria > Bacteroidota > Bacteroidia > Cytophagales > Cyclobacteriaceae > Cognataquiflexum > Cognataquiflexum rubidum. The sequence goes on from NZ_JAKZAL010000005.1 coordinate 208,161, forward strand.
AACAAAATTCCTTTTATTTTCAAGTATTCCATTGTATAGGTAATAAGCGGCCCCTATCGCAGTTCCATTATCTCCAGCGGCCGGCATGACATAGACATCTTTGAATTTGCTTTCGCGGACGATACGGCCATTCATGACGCTGTTCAAAGAAACACCTCCCGAGATTACCAAGTATTGGGCATTGGTTTTTTGGTGGAGTATCTCACATATTTCAAGAACCCTGTCTTCCAAAACTCTTTGAAAGGCAGCAGCAACATCCATATGGTGCTTTTTAAATTCCTCTCCGGGTCTTCTCGGAGTTCCAAAAACCCTCAAAAATTTGGACGATAAATGAGAAAATTTCTGCGGATTATACTGCATGTTTTGGAAGTTGAAATAGCTCAAATCCAGTTTTATCCTGCCTTCTTTGTCGATAGAAACAATCTTTTCAACTTCCTTTTTGAAAACTTCAGGATCTCCCATCGGGGCGAGTCCCATGGTTTTGCCTTCATCATAATTGGTCTTAAATCCACAAAATTGTGTCACAGCCTCATAAAATGAACCCAATGAGTGCGGAAAGAAGCTTTCTCCAAAGGCTTCAACTTTGTTGCCTTCGCCTTTGCCTAGCCAAGTAGTGGCCCACTCTCCCGATCCATCTATACCCAATAGTGCTGCTGATTCATAAGGTGAAACAAAGAAAGAACCCGGAGCATGGGCAAAGTGATGGGGAATGAAATGGACCTTAGGACCTTTTGTTTTGGTTCCAAAAATACCGGCATACCATTTCCAAAAACCTTTTTGTTTTCTATAAGAATGCACAAACTCATGGCTTATAAAATGCCGGATGGTCTTGACATGTGTAATACCATAAAGTAACTTTTTACCTAGATTATGGCTAGGTTTGATCGACACGGCAATGTGGTCAATATCTTTGTACTTGAGCTTAGCAATTTCTAAACAACGGGCAATGGCCAGTTCAGGAAAAAGTTTGGTATGTTTGTCGCGGTTGAGTCGCTCTTCCTCGATAGCAGCGACGAGTTTTCCATCTACCACTATGCATGCGGTAGAATCATGGAAAAAGTAATTAAGTCCTAATATAACCATAAAGAATCAGTTGGGCGTATAAGGGTGATATACGGTTTACGAAATAAATTGGATATGAAAATTAGAAAAAAAAATCAAACAAAATCTAATTTTAATCCTAAAATTTTCCAGAAAAAAACAAAAGAAAGTTTTCTTATTACATGTCGCGTTTTCTTGGGTAGGAACGTCTTGTGTTTATTCCAAATTAATTTGCTATGAAAAAGATTTTGCCTTTAATCCTCACATTTTCAGCCATCATGCTTTTCTCCTTTCAATGTGAAGAGGAGAATCCCGAAGAACAAATCATTGACGGATGCATCGATCCATCCAAGATAAAAACAGATGCTGCCTGTATTCTTTTATACGATCCGGTCTGTGGCTGTGACAAGAAGACCTACAGCAATAGCTGCGTAGCAATCAATGCTGGAGTCCTCACCTTTACCTCAGGAGCTTGTAATTGAGATTTCTTTTTTTCCTTCCGGGTGCTTGACGGCCAATACAACCAAATAAAGTTCCCCGGAAGGTTTTTTTACTTTTACCGGTAGAATTTTGGAAATCTTCGTAGAGGTGAATTTCGGATTCAAAGTATCATTTGGATTTTTTCCTGCCTCCATCTATATGTTTTGTGAAGCCCATGGCAGTGTCTTCACTGCCATTATGAAAAACCATTTAGATTGAAAATCAGTGAAGACCTTGACTCAGGCGAAGTATGTTCTCCCGCAGACTTCGCAGAATTTCGCAGAAGGGATTTGACAGGTCAATGATTTAGGGATTGATTATGGGAATTTTTCTGTGTCGATCCGCGTGATCTGCGGGACTTAAAATTGAAGAACTTTTTGTATGAAAAGTCAGTGGGGACACTGACTTGGGCGAAGTATGTTCTCCCGCAGACTTCGCAGGCTTTCGCAGAAGGGAAGGAATAAATAGTGCTTTCAAAGGAATATTTTTTGGAATCTTTCTTCGTCTATCCTCGCACCTGCCAGTGTCAGCACTGCCATTATAAAAAACATTATCGAATCAACAAGTCAGTGAGGACACTGACTCAGGCAGAGTAATTGATCTGCGTCGGTCCGCGTGATCTGCGGGACTTAAAATTGAAGAACTTTTTGTATGAGAAGTCAGTGGGGACACTGACTTAGGCGAAGTATTTTCTCCCGCAGACTTCGCAGACTTTCGCAGAAGAGAAGGAATAAAAAGTGCTTTCAAAGGAATATTTTTTGGAATCTTTCTTCGTCTATCCTCGCACCTGTAAGTGTCAGCACTGCCATTATAAAAAACATTTTCGAATCAACAAGTCAGTGAAGACACTGACTTAGGCGGAGGAATTGATCTGCGTCGATCCGTGTGATCTGCGGGACTAAAAATTGAAGAACTTTTTGTATGAAAAGTCAGTGGGGACACTGACTTAGGCGAAATATATTCCCCCAGACTTCGCAGACTTTTGCAGAAGGGATTTGACAGGTCAATGGTTTAGGGATTGATTATTGGAATTTTTCTGCGTTAATCTGCGTGATCTGCCGGAGCAATATGATCTAATTTTCTCCTGCAGACTTTTGCAGAGAGGAATGGATTTGTTAGAGGAATTAGGAAAATTTCGGGCAAATTATCTGCGTCAATCTGCGCGATCTGCGGGAATAAATGAATTATTTTTTCTCTACTGATTGCAGACCTTCAGGAAAGAAATTGCCAGCAATTCACCTTACAATTAAAAAATCTGCATGGTTGAGAACTTCACCATCTGTAATTTCAAGAAAGTCAACTTTGGCCAATGGCGGTCCGTGTTTCAGCCATTCTTCCATTTCCATCATAGCAGAAAGATTACCTTCCATTTCTACCAAGACGGACCCATCAGGCTCATTTTTCACCCAACCTTTAATCCCAAGCTCCAGGGCTTTTTGTTGGGTACTTTTCCGAAAGAAAACTCCCTGAACCCTGCCTGAGACTTTGATTTGCTTATTGATCTTCATACCATTTTTCTTCGAAAGTCGAAGTTACTTCCACATCTGCAGTAAGAACCCTATACACCATCCAAAGAACCAAAACCGGTGAAAAGGAAAATACAAACAATATCAAAGAAGTAGCAAGGTTGACCTGAATGGCTGTCACATAGACGATCAAAACCGCGGTTACCAAATAAACAGGAAAGAGGTAGTTTTTCATGGCTATCAATGTTTTATAACCTGATAACAAAAAATCAAATCCGATTGTTGCATCTGCTTTCAATCCAAATCAGAAAGACAATCCTTGCGGGAATAGGGATGGAATAGGTCTGTTAGCCCTGTTACATTCAGGACTGGGCTTATTCACTTTCGGCTGCAAGCCAGCCTGCGGCGAGCTTGTATCCAAGTGTCAATATGATGGCCCCCGTAAAAAGCCCGATAAACCCGGAAAATATAAATCCCCCTATAGCGCCCATAAACACAATGGCCATCGGTGCAGGTGCGCCTTTTCCCAATAAGATCGGCTTGAGAAAATTGTCCAACAAACCTGCCACCAGCATCCACACGGTAAACAAACTCGCTGTCAGGCTGTCGGCTGTCCCCCAGATATAGATGATCGTCCCGATGGAAACCGGAAGTATACCGATCTGTACAATAGACAATATCAGGCAGATCAAAATCCAAACTCCTGCAAAGGGTATTCCGGCGACGACAAGACCAATACCGGCAAAGACAGCTTGGATCAAAGCAACTCCCAATATTCCCTTGACTACATTTCGTATGGTCACCTCGGCACTATCGGCCATATCTTCACCCATTTTTCCAGCAAGCTTGGTGAAAAACGTCTTGAGCATTTGGGAGCCTTCCTTAGCATAGGCGAGCATGACCCCGCTGATGCCGATGGACAATGAAAATAACAGCAAACCCTTGGCGCTGCTCTTCAAAAGGTCCAGAAACTTCAACAAATATGGCCTGATTTCATCTTGGTGATTGGTCAGGGTTTGGGAAAGACTTTCCGAAGCCTCTACCCAAAGTGCATAAATCTTTTTCCCGATAATCGGCCATTCTGCAACTTTCTCAGCCGGTGGAGGCACGTGCAGGTCGTTGTTTCTATAGGCATCAACCAGCTCTTTGAATTCATCCGCTGTCGCAATCAGCAACAATACGCCAGGTCCGATGATCAGCAACAGTAGCGTCAGGGCTATGATGGTGGCAGAAAGTGCATTCTTTCCCTTCAACCTACGTGAAAGTCGAATATGGAGAGGGTAAAAGGTTGTCGCCAAAACCGCCGCCCAAACCAAAGGTGTGATGAAAGGCTCCAGAATGAAAAAACACCAAACCAACAATAAACCAAGGGCAAGCAACTGAAGAGAATGAAAAACTACCGGGTTGATTTTGATTTTTGGGCTCGATTCGGGCAGGTTCTTTTCCATATAAGTTGCTGAGAGTTTGGGTTTCAAAATCTAAGGTAAGCGTCCTTTGGCAATGGAATGGCATTATTTAGAAATAAAATTTGGATAAAATTCCATCTTTGCCAAATTTTTATAGGTCAAAACCATTTCAGCCTCAATAACCACTAACCTAATAACCCGTAACCAAAACCCCACCCAATTATTTTTTCCCGAATCCAAACCAGCTTTGCCTTGATTGTGTTATGACTTTGCTATGAAAGGATTTCGATTTACGCAATACGTCCCGCCCAACGATCCGGAGAAAAACACCTTCGAAAACCTGCTCAATATTTTCCTCCAGCTCGTGACCATGACCGGCGGGGATGTGGCCGAGGCACTTTCTTGGTTGACCAACCTCGACAAGCGCTACAACATGACCAATCCCGGTTACGGCATCGGTGATTTTATAGAAGATCTCAAAACCAAAGGCTACCTCACTGAGGAAAATCAAAAAGGAGAATTCAAAATCACTTCCAAAGCCGAGCAAACCATCAGAAAAAGTGCGTTGGAAGAAATCTTCGGCAAACTCAAACGCGGCAAAAGCGGCCAACACCGCACCACCCACTCCGGTCAGGGCGAAGAGAAAGGAACTGACCGCCGGCCTTACACTTTTGGGGACAACCTTGATCAAATAGCACTTACCGATTCGATCAGAAATGCACAGGTAAACCACGGTTTTGGAGGAGATTATCTTTTGACCGAAGATGATTTGGAAGTTGTCGAGAATGAATTCCGCTCCCAGACTTCCACCGTGCTGATGATTGACATCTCGCATTCCATGATTTTGTATGGTGAGGACAGGATTACGCCTGCCAAGAAAGTCGCCATGGCACTCGCCGAACTCATCAAAACCCGGTATCCAAAAGATACCCTCGACATCATCGTCTTTGGCAATGACGCTTGGCAGATTGAGATCAAAGATCTGCCTTACCTCCAAGTCGGTCCTTACCATACCAATACCGTCGCAGGATTGGAATTGGCGATGGACTTATTGAGGAGGAGAAAGAATCCCAACAAACAGATATTTATGATTACCGACGGCAAGCCCACTTGTCTCAAAGTCGGCATCAAATACTATAAAAACGCCTTTGGCATCGACAGCAAGATTCTCAATGAAACCCTGAAACTCGCCGCACAATGCCGCAAGCTGAAGATTCCTGTCACCACATTTATGATTGCTTCGGATCCTTACCTGAAGGAATTTGTCAAGGAATTTACCAAAGTCAACAACGGAAACGCCTATTACAGTAGCCTCAAAGGTCTTGGAGACCTGATTTTTGAAGATTATAAAAGAAACCGAACCAAAAAATTTTAACACATGGATTACAGCAAACTAGCAGGAAAAGACCTTTTGAAAATAAAAACCCTAGGCGAACTCAAAGCCGCCGGATACCAATCCAAATCCATCAAAGAAGAACTCCGCCAAAACCTGATCCACAAGATCAAAAACAAAGAAAACGTTTTCGAAGGAATTTGGGGATATGAAGATACAGTCATTCCTGACATCGAGCGGGCAATCCTTTCCCGTCACAATATCAACCTCCTCGGTCTCCGCGGTCAAGCCAAAACCAGGATTGCGAGACAAATGACGCACTTGTTGGATGAGTACATTCCTGTAGTGGAAGGCTCCGAACTCAATGATGATCCTTTTGCTCCGCTGACGACTTTTTCCAAAGAACTCATACAGCACAAAGGCGACCATACGCCCATCTCATGGTGGCACAGGGATGAACGCTATACTGAAAAGCTTGCAACCCCAGACGTATCGGTAGCTGACCTTATCGGGGATGTGGATCCGATCAAAGCTGCGACGATGAAGCTTTCTTACAACGACGAGCGCGTTATCCACTATGGACTTGTCCCCCGCTCCCACCGTTCTATCTTCGTCATCAACGAACTTCCCGATCTTCAGGCAAGGATACAGGTGGCACTTTTCAATATCCTGCAGGAAGGAGACATCCAGATCCGAGGATTCAAATTGAGGTTGCCGCTTGATATTCAGTTTGTTTTTACCGCCAATCCGGAGGACTATACCAACCGAGGTTCGATCGTCACTCCGCTAAAGGACAGGATCGAAAGTCAGATCATCACGCATTATCCCAAGAGCATTGAGATCGGCAAAAGAATTACCGCACAGGAAGCAAAACTGGACGGAAAGCCTTTGGACAAAATCCATGTGCCGATGCTGATGAAAGACCTCATCGAGCAGATTGCCGTGGAGGCGAGAAAGAGTGAATATGTGGATGAGAAAAGCGGTGTGTCAGCCCGTCTGACTATCTCCGCTTATGAAAACCTCATTTCCGCTGCCGAAAGAAGGATCTATATGAATAATGAGGAAAATACGGTTGTCAGGATATCGGACCTGATTGGCGTCATTCCTGCCATCACAGGCAAGGTGGAACTCGTCTATGAAGGCGAACAGGAAGGCGCAGGACTGGTAGCTTATACCCTGATCGGCAAAGCCATCCGGACCTTATTCACAGATTTCTTCCCTTCACCTGAGCAAAAGAAAAAAGAGAAAACCGATAACCTGTACACCCTGCCGCTGTCATGGTTTGGGGAAGGAAATACCCTCGATTTATTGGCTTCGCAAAGCGACAAAGAATACAAGACACTCCTGCATCAGGTTCCGGGGCTCGAAAGCATCGTGACCAAACAGGTGAAAGCATTACCCGAAAGAGAAAAGGAATTCTTCATGGAATTTGCACTTCATGGATTGGCAGAATACAGCCAACTCAGCAAAAAAATGCTCGACACCGGGATGCAGTTCAAGGACTTGTTCAGCTCGATGTTTGACATGGGGACACCCGGGGACGAGGATTTTGATGAAGACAATTAAATATTCCAATACACACAGCTAATCAATGAAAAACCCTCCTGAGCCATCGGGAGGTCTTTTATTCTTAGGGGATAGTACCATTAAATCAAAAATAAATACCAATATTGATATTTTCTACTTATTTTTATTAAATTAGAGTGTCATTTTTATTTCGCTTTCTTTGCCATTAGCCAACGACTACCAGTAACCTATTATTCCTTCTCTGACAGAAACCGGTAGAAACATCTATTTTAATTTTCTCATTACGCATTACGGGTTCCCAAGCTTTTTTCTCCATTTGAAAATTTTCAAAGTACCGGGTATTATCAGTAGCGTCCATTCCATTTATTTTCTCCAATTGAAGGTTTTGTTTGTGTTCAAACAGGACCAAATCTATTTCATCAGTATTCATTACTCCATTTAAATTCAAAAGGAACTTACCGAAAATCCTCCAACAGAGTAGGTATAACTATTAAATTTAAGCCAAATGAAAACTTACTTTTCTTTAAAAAATGGACTAGGCTTTGGCCTGGTTTTAACGCTTTTGTTTACATCCTGCCAAACAGATGAATTTACAGAAACTGCTGTCGTGAAGGAAGACCCGGCTACCACCGAAACAGTTGAAGAAACAGATCCCACCCTTCGGGTAAACAACTCACTCGTATTTCCAAAAACTGCCCACATGTTTGGAAAGAGTACTGCAGGTTGGGCCATTGAATTTGGGAAAAAGGTATATTCCCTCAATTGCGAAACCATCTTTATTCATCAAATGCTGAACTTGGGCGGCAAAGTGGTTGCACCTTTTGGGTATTCTATAGGTACCTCTGCGGATGAGTATACGATCACCCAAGACCAACATGTTTTACTATCGCCCGCTTTCTTCTTTAATAATTATCCATGTCCTGCGGAATATGAATGGGGACCGGAGGAAGGACAAAGTCTGGAAAGTTTTTTAAGCGACTATGCTAAAGGTATAATTGATCCCATTGAAAAAGTTGAAGTATTTATTGATGGCACTGAGATTGAGGACCCCATGGCATACAGGCTTAGCACAGATCTATTTTATTTTAAGGGCAATCCCGCTTTGATGGAATGTTATGATGTTTGTGTTACAGGTGAGCCTCAACCGGGGTTGATTGATGGATATTTTATGATGTTAAAGAAACTGAAAATCGGAAGGCATGAAATTCTTGTTAGAGGTGAAATTCCATCACAAGATTTCGTTTACGAGTGGAATCTTGTTCTGACAGTGGTAAAATGAGGCTATTCCAGTCTGAGTCCCAAGTCTTGATAAAGGCAAAAAAATCTTCCAATTCGCACAGCTAATCAATGAGAATGACCCTCCTGAGTTATCGTGAGGGTTATTTTTTTAAAATGTTACCCACGCAGAGCCAGTCTTGTTATCCTGCTTTTCCGGAAGCAGGAAATCTCCCACCGCTATCCTGCTTCTCCATTTGATGAATATCCCAATGGATTTCAAATGAAGAACAATTCTATTAGACAAAGGGTGCATAGCCCTCTAATCTTCGTAATAAAAAGCATCAAAAACCTACTCAAGAGGGGCAGGGCCCTGAAATCTTAAAACCTAAGGCAAAAACAAATGAATGAACAATCTCAGGGCTACGCCCCTATAGTTCTTATACCATATCTCTTTGCTACGAAGATTTGGGGGCTACGCCCCACTTTTAATAAACAAAAAAACCGCCTTTCGACGGATTTTCTTTTTTTATATACTCCAGGTATTTCCCACATCGGAGAGAGGGATGCATCCAAGGAATTCACCCGGGATGGGATCGTAGCTAAGGACATTTTTGCCAATCTCCTCGGAAGAGAAGTATCCCCACATGGCCATGGACTTTAGCGAGCGGTAGAAACCTACCGGTTCCTGATTCCCAACGGCTGTTCCCCATACTTTTGGATTGAACTTCGGGGAACTTGCTTCTGCGGCTTTGAGGCAGGCGGTTTTGTCTTCCGGACTCAGGTTGGCAAAGACATCGCCATAAGTCGACTTGCAGTCCGCATTGAATTTTTCAATATCTGCCACCACCTTATCTTGGGCTTCTTTGTTGTAGGTTTTGGCAAACACCAAATCCATAAAGATATCTGTCTTCACATCCAAAGCTCCCGGTGTCTCGGTTTTTGGCAGGATAGTATCCACAAATGAGGAGATAAACCTCGCCTGATCTTCATTCAAAAAGACCGGTTGCCAAGTCAGTCTGTCCTGCTTGGCGCAGGATTGAAGCAGGGAAAGGAGTGTCGGCGCTGCGGCGGCTGATCCCGCCAAAAGGGCTGTTTTTCTAAGTGCGTCTCGTCTGTTCATGGCATTAGAGGTTATTTTTTTTGAGTTCGTCGACGGCAAAGTTTGCTGCCCGGGCAGTGAGTGCCATATAGGTAAGAGATGGATTGACGCAAGAGGAGGAAGTCATGCAGGCGCCATCGGTCACAAACACGTTTTTGCAGTCATGCACTTGGTTATTTCCATTGAGGACCGAAGTCTTTGGATCGCGTCCCATGCGTGCGGTTCCCATCTCGTGGATGCCGTATCCCATTTCATGTTTGTTGTCAAAGTCGGTGACATTTGTCAAACCAGCACGGTCAAGCATTTCCTTGGCATCTATCCTCATTTGGGCATTGATGGCAAGTTCATTAGCACCCCATTCAGCATCTATTGATAATGTAGGCTGACCCCATTTGTCGAGGACGTCTTTGTTGAGGTACACTTTGTTTTCATGGTAAGGAAGACATTCTGCAAAACCCGTAATGAAGAATTCCCAAGGTCCGGGTTTCATCATTCGGTCTTTGAAGTCTGCGCCAAAGTCCTCGACATTGGCTCCTGCACCCCAATTGCCTCTTCCGCCGCCACCTTGGAATCCAAATCCCCTGACAAATTTGTCGGATTTGGTTTTATCATCAAGGTTGACATACCGCGGGATATAGATGCCGTTTGGACGGCGGCCTTTGTAGTATTGGTCGTCAAATCCTTCTACTGTACCCATTGCACCGACCCGGTAAGTATGGTCCATGAGATTGTGTCCCAATTCCCCGCTGTCATTGCCGAGTCCGTTAGGGAACCGGTCAGAAACAGAATTCAACAAGATCTGTGTACTGCTCAGCGTGGAGGCATTGCAGAAAATGATTTTGGCATTGTACTCGATGACTTCACTTGATTCCGAATCGATGATCCTTACACCGGTGGCCCTTCCTTTTTCCTTGTCATAGATCAGTTCCTGTACAATGGAAAACGGTCTGATGGTCAGGTTTCCTGTGGCATTTGCAGCAGGTAAAGTCACCGCATTGCTGCTGAAGTAAGTGCCGTAGGGGCAGCCCCGGTCACAGCGGTTTCGGAATTGGCATTTGCCACGTCCGTTAAGCGGTTCGGTCAGGTGGGCCACCCTTCCGATGATCATATTTCTTCCTGAAAATTCCTTTTCTATTCTTTCTCTGACGTGTTTTTCCACACAGTTGAGCTCCATTGGAGGCAGAAAATGACTGTCCGGCAATTGTGGCAAGCCAAGTGCTTCCCCACTGATACCGGCAAACTTTTCTACATAAGTGTACCAAGATTCAATATCCTTGTATCGGATCGGCCAATCTACACCATGACCATCTTTCATATTGGCTTCGAAGTCCAAGTCAGACCATCGGTAGGTCTGTTTTCCCCAAAGGAGGGATCTTCCTCCCATCTGATGGGCACGGATCCATAGGAAAGGTTTGACTTCTGTGTAGGGGTTTTCGAGATCGTTGGCGTGGAAATGATGGTTCATCTCGCCGATAAATCCGGACCTGTTGCCCTTTGGGTGGATGTCCCTCTGCTCGGGAGTGAGTCCTCCACGGAGCTCGGTATCCCAAGGATCCAAAGTCATGGTGGGGTAATCCACAACATGTTCGACGATCCTGCCACGCTCGAGGACAAGGGTCTTCAGTCCCTTTTCGCAGAGTTCCTTGGCAGCCCATCCCCCGCTGATTCCCGAACCGATGACAATCGCATCGTAGGTCATCTCCTTTTTAGCATCGATATTAAAGTTGGCCATTACAATAGGTTTATTTAGAAGGGTAAAATATAGGTATTTATAAGGAAAAGCGGGAGTCAGCTTTCAGGATTTTACTTGGAAGGCTATATATCGGATAATTGACTCCCACAGATTGCGCAGATATGCGCAGAAAAATTTTATGGCAATTCAATTTTTGAAAAGTTCCCTCAAAGCCAAATTACTATGTGGTGATTAGAACCAATATCAATAAATATCCAATATCAATGAGTATCTTTTCAAGGTTTATCTGGTTCATGAAACTTAGCATATTTATAAGTACCTTGATTTGCTTTCCATACCATTGAATTATGACCGACCGCCGTAATTTTCTCAAATCTGCTCTCCCTTTGGGTTTGGGATTGGGTGTATTGCCGATACAGGAGGTACTTGGTGCCCCAAAACCAAGGTTCAACGCAGTTACCTCATCCAAAATCAAGGTCGGACTGAATGCCTGGTCCTACTATGTGCAACTCTACAAATTCCAAAAAGGCGAAACCGGTGGGATGAGTCTGTTTGATATGTTGGAAGAATCTGCCCGTCTGGATTTTGATGCTGTCGATCCCACAGGATATTTTTTTCCCGGATATCACGCAAGACCGGAACGGAAGTTTATCAACGAATTCAAGCAAAGGGCTTTTCAACTCGGTCTTGGAATCAGCGGAACAGGCATCCGGAATGATTTTGCGACTGCGGACAAAGCCAAACGAAATGCGGATGTTGCCTTGGCCAAAGTTTGGATTGAGGTTGCTGCAGAGATGGGAGCGCCGGTCTTACGGGTTTTTGCTGGTGTGCAGCCCAAGGAACATACCTGGGACGATACGGCTGTTTGGATGGCAGAGGCTTTGGCCGAGTGTGCAGATCATGGCAAGCAGTTTGGCGTGATGGTTGGCGTCCAAAACCATGGCGATATGCTAAAGAGTGCAGATGAAGTCATCAAAGTCTTGGAGATGGTCAATTCGGATTGGTTGGGCACAATCGTGGACACCGGGTTTTTCCTGACTCCTGACCCTTATGCAGATATCGCACGTGTGATTCCATATGCAGTCAATTGGCAAGTGAAGGAATTGCTTAGCGACCGAAAAGGTGGAAAGATTGATATGAATAAATTGGTCGCTATCATCCGGAATTCCAATTACCGAGGTTACGTTCCCATTGAGACCCTTCCCGATCCCGATCTAAATGTGCCTTATGATGCCATGACCAAAGTCCCCGAGTTGCTTGGGGAATTAAGAAAAGCGTTAGTATAAAAGTAAAATTTCCATGACCATAGAAATCCTCCTCCGATACGTACACTTTATCAGCATTTTTGCGATAGTGGGTTCGCTCGTTTCCGAGCATTTGTTGCTGAAAAAAACCATGACCCGTTCTGAAATCGGAAGATTGGCAAAAATTGACGGGATTTATGGTTTGGTGGTCTTGATCCTGTTGGCTGTCGGTATGACGCTATGGTTGGGTGGCTACGGTAAGCCGACAGAGTTTTACAGCAATAATTCACTTTTCAATACCAAACTTATCCTATTTGTTGCCATTGGCATCCTGTCCATCTACCCGACAGTTTTTTTCATAAAACAGAAAAAAGGAGACCAACAGGAAAATATTCAGGTTCCCAGCTCCATTTTTTGGATGATTCGGCTAGAATTGTTACTCTTATTTATCATCCCGATCTTGGCAGGATTGATGGCAAAAGGAATTGGGAATTTTGGATGAAATCAAAATAGAAAAATTTCTGTTAAAGTTTTGAATTGACTGTTTTTGGGTCAATTGCCCATAATAAAACTATCCCTATGAAAAAATACGCATCCCTTTTTATGATTCTGTTATTGCTTGTCGCCTGTAACAAATCCAAAAAAGCTGTCATTCCGGAAAAACCCATCGGTTGGAAAGTAATTGAAACCCCGAGTACAGCGTCCTTGCGTGGTTTGTCGCCTATCACCGAACAAATAGTGTGGGCTAGCGGTTCGGAAGGAACTTGGATGAAAACCCTTGATGGTGGTGAAACATGGGAAACGGGAATTATAGACGGGCTGGATTCGGTTGATTTTAGGGACATTGAGGGCATTGATGCCAACACTGCCATAGCCATGGCCTCGGGTCAGCCTGCTGTGATTTACAAAACTGTCGATGGAGGCAAAACCTGGGCAAAGAAGTATCAGGGACCCGAAAAGGCATTTCTTGACGGCATGGCTTTTTATAAAAATACCGGATATGTCATAGGAGATGTCGTGGATGAAAAGTGGATGGTATTAGAAACCAAAGATCTTGGAGACACCTGGCATGAATTGGAATTGAGTCCCGATGGTCCTGTCGGAGGTGGATCTTTTGCCGCGAGCGGCTCGGGAATTTTGGCAGACGAAGACAATATATGGTTTGCAAGTGCCGGTAAGGACAGCAAAATCTACCGTTCAGCTGACAATGGATTTCATTGGGAAAAGTACAGCACTCCTATTTTGCAGAATGAAGATTCCCAAGGGATTTTTTCGATGGTGAGAATTGACGTGGATGGCATTGTAGCTGTGGGAGGGGATTTTACCCAAGCAGATTCAAGTACAAACAACAGCATTGTTTCCTCGGATAAAGGAAAAACCTGGAACCTGACTTCCGGAAAAAGGCCAAGCGGCTACAGGTCAGGGGTTGAATTTTTCTCCAGATTCGGTTGGCTGATTACAGTCGGACCCAACGGATCGGATTTTTCGACCAATAGAGGGGTCGATTGGACAAGGTTTTCAGAAAAAGGTTTCCATGCGGTAAAAGTGGACCATACCACGACCTCGATTTGGGCTTCCGGTGCCAAAGGTCTCATTGGAAGGCTCATTTATTAACAGACTTCTGATCCAATTATGCTCTTTAGTCGAAAAATAGGCAAACTTTTGGGGGCCTGTTGTCAAATTCTGCTATCTTGTATTATCTTTAAAATCCTGATGAGGACTTAGATTTTTAAGTTTGCCTTGCAGGAATTTTATCAATTTCCCAACCCCAACCTATTGAAGCTATGACTGATTTCGATATCATCCCATCAATTTGGATCATCAATGGCAAATGTGTCCGCCTCAAAAGAGGGGATTTTGCTACCGAGGAAGTGATTTCCAATAACCCTTTGGAGATTGCCCAAGCCTTTGAAGATCATGGTATCAAGTGGCTGCACTTGGTGGACTTAGATGGTGCGCGCAGGGGTGAACCAAAAAACTACCATATCCTGGAGGCCATTGCAGGCTATACCAACCTGATTGTGGATTTTACGGGAGGGATTTCTACAGATGGAGATTTGTTGAAGTGCTTTGAGTATGGCGCCAAAACCATCACGGCGGCATCCGTTGCCGCATCTTATCCAGAAAGATTTGCCCAATGGATGGTGACCTATGGTCGCGAAAAGATTATTTTGGCAGCAGATACCAACCCCGAACATATGAAGATCAAAACAAGGGGATGGCTGAAGAAGACAGAAATTGACCTTTTTGACCATATCGAGTACTTCTATGAGCGGGGCCTGAAGTACCTCAAAGTATCTGATGTGACGAGAGATGGAGTTTTGGAAGGGCCGAATTTTGAGCTTTATGAAAAGATAGTGGAGAAATATCCAAAAATCCACCTTGCAGCTAGTGGCGGAGTGAGAAATATTGATGACTTCAAAAGACTGAAAGATTTGGGCGTGACTGCAGCAGTGTTTGGAAGGGCATATTATGAAGGACTGATTACCCTCAAGGACCTAGACAAATTCATGGCAGAGAATAAATAGATCAAATCATTAGAAAGATATTCCCAAATCCAACTGTATGTTGGCTTTTTTTATGTTGATCCGCCAAAGTCCGTGTCCTCACTGACTTTCAATCTAAAAGGTTTTTCATAATGGCAGTGTCTTAACCGCCATGGGGGAAGATCGACACAGATTGATTCCCCGGAATATTCCTTTAAAAGCCCTGATTATTCCTTCTTTTCTGCGAAGGTCTGCGAAATCTGCGGGAGAGTTTTTTTTCAACTTCGGCTGATTCAATGTCTTAACTGACTTGTCGATTCGAAAATGGTTTTCTTAATGGCAGTGAAGACACTGGCATGGGCGAAAAATCAAATGTTTTGTTCATTCCTTCCGCGAAGGTCTGCGATATCTGCGGGAGAACATACTTCGCCTAAGTCAGTGGGGACACTGACTTTCTATCCTATAAAGTTTTTCAATTTTGAGTCCCGCAGATCCCGCGGATCGACGCAGATAAATTCCTCCGTCTGAGTCAGTGTCCTCAAAGACTTGTTTATTCGAGAGGGTTTTTATAATGGCAGTGAAGACACTGGCATGGGCGAAAAATCAAATGTTTTGTCCATTCCTTTAGCGTAGGTCTGCGGAATCTGCGGGAGAGTTTTTATTTTCAACTTCGGCTGAGTCAGTGTCCTCACTCACTTTGGCAGTGGAATAATTCACCTAACTTTCAAGAAAATCACTTTAGCATCTACCTTATTCATCTGTGTCCATCTGAGAAATCTGTGGTTAAAAACCTCTTAAACTCCCCAAAGCTATTCCCCATCTGTATCACTTGTTTTTTGCCTTTCATAAAAGCCATTAATCTTTCCGGGATAGGTAAATCAATGCCCAAGGTATCGTCCACGACGGATTTGAACTTGGCGGGATGGGCGGTTTCCAGGAAAATCCCGACATATTCACCTGAATTCATTTTCATGTAATTCCTCAAACCCAAATACCCCACAGCACCGTGTGGATCCATGATATATCCCGTTTCTTCTTTGATTTGGACCATGGCTCTTTGGGTATCCTGATTGTCAAAATAGAAGCCTTTTACTTTACTGCGGAACAGTTTTTCATCATTGCCATACAGCGCCAAAAGCCTTGAAAAGTTGCTCGGATTGCCGACATCCATGCTGTTGCTGATGGTGGCCACGGAAGGCTTGGATTGAAATGGGTTTCCCTCCAAAAAATCCGGTACAACCCGGTTCACATTGGTAGAAGCAATAAAAGTATCAATCGGTAAACCCATTCTTTCAGCCAAAATCCCTGCTCCGAGATTTCCAAAATTCCCACTTGGAACGGAGATAGCTAATTTTTTATTGTTCTTTGGAAGTCGGGAATAGGCGTAGAAATAATACAGACACTGTGGAATCCACCTAGCCACATTGATAGAATTGGCGGAAGTCAATAACATTTTTTGGTTGAGTTCGGCATCTGAAAAAGCCTGCTTTACCAAAGTCTGACAGTCATCAAATACCCCATCCACTTCAAGGGCGGTCACGTTTTCTCCCAAAGTGGTAAACTGCATTTCCTGCAATTTGCTCACTTTCCCTTTTGGATACAGGACAATGACCTCGACTCCTTTTACTTTAAAAAACCCATTGGCAACAGCACTTCCCGTATCACCGGATGTCGCCACCAAAACCCGGATTTTCCTTTCTTCTCCTTCCATCAGAATCGCCATCAACTTGGAGCAAAACCTTGCGCCAAAATCCTTGAATGCCAATGTTGGTCCGTGAAACAATTCCAAAGCATACGCATCCTCCTCCACTTTTACCAATGGCGCATCAAAAGCCAAGGTATGTTCCACCAATTCGTTGATCTGATCTTGGGTCAAATCACCACTGAAAAGCGCTCCGATCACTTCATATCCGATTTCCCGGAAAGACATATTCGGCAAGTTCTCAAAAAACTCCTTGGGCAAAACAGGAATTTCTGTGGGCATGTACAATCCCTGATCCGGAGCAAGTCCTTTGACCACGGCATCTTTGAGGCTGACTATATGGCGGGGGTTGTTGGTGCTGTAGAATTTCATGGGAAGGGTTGTAATTGTTGTCAGGTTGTCTGCTTCGCGTTGTCGGGTTGTGGATCTGTCATTCTGAGTGGAGCGAAGAATCTCTTGGTTGTAATTGTTGTAGTGGTTGTAGTTGTTATCAGGTTGTCGTCGTCCGGCATTCTTCATTATAAATTCATCATTCTGAATTTATCAGCTCTCGCTTTTCCTCTCGCTTCTCGTCTCTCGCTTCTTGATACTTTTAACTAGATACTATGAATGCTCCGCGTTTATTCACTTCCGAGACATACACGTCGACGCCAAGGCCGATTTTTTGGAATACTTCTTTGGCTTTTTCACCTGCCTCATGTGCGATGTCCCCATTTGGAGAAAGGACAAATATGGTCGGTCCTGAACCGGATATTCCCGAACCCAAAGACCCGATGGACTTGATTGCGTCCCGCAATTCATAAAATCCAGGAATCAGCAATGCGCGGGAAGGCTCGGCGATGACATCTTTCAATGACCTGCTGAGTAAAGCCAAGTCTGACTTATACAATGCCGCTATAAACCCGGCAATATTTCCTGATTGCATCACGGACTCTTTGAGGGAAATCTGCTTGCGCAGTACACTTCTCGAATCGGATGTTTTCAATTCAATATGGGGATGTACCAAGGTACAGAAAATGCCTTCGGGAACCGGAAGCTTCACAATATCCAATGGATCATAATCCCTGATCAACACAAATCCTCCCAAAATAGAAGGTGCAACATTGTCCGCATGGGCCGAACCGCAGGCGATCCGCTCCGACTCCATTGCAAAAGGAACCAACTCTTCTTTGGTAAATGGATTGCCCAAAAGCACATTTGCAGCTTCCAAAGCCGCAGCGGCACTTGCTGCCGAGGAACCCATTCCTGAACCGAGCGGCAATCCTTTTTCAAGGAAAATATCAATGCCTTGCTTGGAACCTAATTTGTTGAGCATAGCCTGAATGGCTACAGAACAGGTATTCTTCTCCGGTTCCAAAGGAAGTTTTCCCCCATCCCCTTCGATACCTGTCACCCTCAATATCCCATCCTGATTGAAAGACACCGTCACATTGTCGCCCAATCTATCGATGGCAAATCCCAGGATATCAAATCCGCAGGACACATTGGCGACAGTTGCCGGGGCGAAAGCTGTAACGAATTGTCCCATTATCTGGAGAAATTACCCAAGCGTATCACATCTGCAAAAACTCCGGCGGCGGTCACATCTGCTCCTGCACCCGGACCTCTGATGATCATCGGGAAGTCATGGTAGCGCTCGGTGGTAAACAAGATCATATTGTCAGATCCTTTCAAAGTATAGAAAGGATGCGTGCTGTCAAGAGAATTCAAACCCACTTTTGCTTTGCCGTTTTCCAAAGTGGCCATAAACCTGAGCTTCTCACCTTTGGATTTTGCGGTTTCCAGCATTTGGGCAAACTCACCATCGTGCGCTTGAAGTTTGATAAAAAACTCATCTATCGAGGCTGTTTCTCTGCAATCCTCCGGTACCATACTTTGAATAGTAATATCTTCAAAGTGTAAGTCCTGCTCGGCTTCCCTTCCCAAAATCAGGATTTTACGCCCCACATCCATGCCGCTTAAATCATCCCTTGGATCCGGTTCGGTGTAGCCTTTTTCCTTGGCAATTTTGACTACTTCGGAAAAAGGCGCTCCTTTTTCCAATTCGCTGAAAATATAATTCATCGATCCGCTCAAAACCGCTTCAATCCGCAACACCTTGTCTCCGCTCAGCATGAGGTCCTGAAGGGTGTTGATGACCGGAAGGCCTGCAGCCACGTTGGTTTCATAGAGAAACTTCACTCCCCGCTTGTAGGCGAGTTTTTTCAAGGATTTGTAATTTTCCAAAGAACCTGAGTTGGCTTTTTTGTTTGGAGTGACGATGGCTACTTTGGCTTCCAAAACCTGCTCATAGGTATCTGCCACGGCCTGACTTGCTGTGCAATCCACAAAAACCGTGTTGGAGAAGTTCATGTCCTCCATCTGTGTGATAAACTTCTGTAAATCCATCGGCTGTGCACCTTTGGCATCTTCAGGTGCCGGGCAATTGGCCAAGTCAAAACCATCTTCATGGAAAGCCATAAATCTCGAATTGGCGATACCGTGGATCTGCACATCCAAATCGTTTTCCTTTTGAAGCTTCTTTCTCTGAAGGGAAATCATTTTAATCAAAGCCTTTCCGATCAATCCGACCCCTACCAAAAAGACGTGTAAGACTTTATTTTCGGAAAGGAAAAATGCCTCATGGAGTGCATTGAGGGCTTTTTGAAGATCGGCTTGGGAGACTACCGCAGAGATATTCAATTCTGAACTTCCCTGTGCAATGGCGTATACGTTGACATTGTTTCTGCCCAAAGCCATAAACATCCTGCCACTCGCACCGGGATTGTGTTTCATATTTTCTCCCACTGCTGCGACTACTGCCATCTCCGACACCACAATCACAGGATCCATTTCCGCATTTCGGATTTCATTGATAAATTCCTTTTCTATCGCTTCTTTGGCAAGGTGCACTTCATTGGTTCGGATGGCCACACAGATACTGTGCTCTGAGGAAGCCTGACTGATAAGGATGACATTCACTCCAGCATCTGCCAAAGCCCCAAAAACCCTACGGCTAACTCCGACCACCTCAATCAATCCTGCGCCCTGAATATTCAGCAGGGATATTCCTGCCAAAGAAGAAATCCCTTTGATCAGTTTTCCGGTTGGCGCGTCGCTGTTGATCAGGGTTCCGGGGTGCTCGGGTTCGAAGGTGTTTTTGATATAAATCGGAATTCCCTTGCGCATCGCAGGCTGCATGGTGGCAGGGAAAATTACTTTTGCCCCAAAGTGGGAAAGCTCCATGGCCTCGTTGTATGTCAACTGAGGAATGGTAAAAGCTGAATACACGAGCCTTGGATCCGAAGTCATCACGCCGGACACATCTGTCCAGATTTCCAGCAGATCCGCTGTGAGTGCTGATGCAAAAATCGCAGCTGTATAGTCCGAGCCACTTCTGCCCAAAGTGGTGGTCTCGCCTTTCTCGGTGGAGGCCACAAAACCCGTAATAATTTTCATCCCCGGATGGGAATGGAAGTAATCCTGGATCAGGTCATTGGTGACTGGAAAATCTACCTTGGCATTGCCAAAGCGGTTATTGGTACGGATGACTTCCCGCGCATCGAGGTAGTGGGTATCCAAACCTTCGACTTTCAAGGCTTCTGCCAAAACAAAAGCCGACAGCCTTTCCCCAAAACTTCCCACATAATCCAAAGTCTTGGGAGAACATTCTTTGATCAGGTAAATACCATGGAAAAGGTCCTCCAATTCATTGAAGCGGACTTTTACATAAGTCAGGACGGTGGATTGCTGCTGAATCGGTATCAGTTGTCTGACCAAATCATAATGCCTGTCTTCCAAAACCTTGATCTCATCGGTGTAGGATTTGTCACCTTCTCGGGCCTTGACCGCACTGCGGAGCAAAACTTCCGTGACGCCTCCCAATGCAGAAAAAACAACTGCGATTTCATCCTTTTTGGCCTGTTTCTTAATGATCTGAAACACCTTCCGGATATTTTCCTGATTGGCTACTGACGATCCTCCGAATTTTAAGATTTTCATAAAAATGAATTTTTTGATTTTGGTAAATATAATATGCTGTTGAGGTCCAAAATGGACCTAAAGATAAGGGGTCTATATGGATTTGAAAACGGGATTACCCCGTAATGGTGGTGGTTATAAAAAACATGGAAGTAGATCCACCCAAAACACAGCTTTCTCCGGCAGGGGAGAGATTCCAATTGTTGAGGTCATTTGCTGTGAAAAACATAAAATGCTTTTTTTTGATGCGGCAATCTTAAGGACAATTTCCCGAAATGCAAAAATGTTTTGCTGTTATTTTAAAGAATCAGGAGTTTGATTATCATTTCATCAGCCAATATGGAGAAATCTTAATTTAATCTTAATGTTTTGTACAAAATATTATTTGGATATTGGAATACTTACCTGATTTGGGATAACGGCCGTTATTCTTCAGTTTTCAAAAAATCCTCCCGCATGGGACTGAACACATCGATCAACACCCCCGGCTCGAGGCACACCACTCCATGCATCACATGTGGCTTGACATAGTACCCATCCCCGGTTTTGATCCTTTTTGTTTCCGCACCAATGGTCATATCAAAAATACCGCTTTCCACATACGTCACCTGACTATGGGGGTGGCTGTGTAGCTTACCGATCGCGCCCGCCTCAAATTTGACTTTGACCATCATGACCTGCTCATCATAACCATACCTTTTCCTTTGGATTCCCTGATCGGCGTCTTGCCATGGCAGATCATTTTCAAATTGAAATGGCGTACTTTTCATCGGGTTAAAATAAAGGATTGAAATTTGATTTTTTTGGAATTCCCTCACTAAATTAGGTCAACTCTTTACATGTAATCTTATGAAAAAATTATCAGGTATCCTTATTTTGACGTTTTTCTTGGGTTTTTCTTCCTGTAGCTCGGTTGGAAATTTGAACCCGCTGAGTCTTTTGACCGGAAACAATTGGGTGCTGAACTCCATGTTGGGAAAAGCTTTGGATCCTGCAAAGTTTGCCGGAGGCTTACCTTTTCTCAATTTTCAGGAAGGAGGAAAATTAGCAGGGTTTGCCGGATGCAATAATTTCAACGGCAGCTTCAACCTGGAAGGAACTTCCCTGAAATTGGACCCGGGTGCCATGACCAGAAAAGCCTGTGAGGGAGATGGAGAAAAAGACTTTACTTCAGCCTTATCCCAAGTGGCTAACTTCAAGGTCAACAAAAACAAACTTACCCTGCTCGACGGCGCAGCCAAAGAACTGATGAGTTTTATCTCCCAAACTAAGCCTTAAATTGTTTTGATCATTCTCTTCTTTGTGAATAGCCATAGTATTACCAATTTAAATGATAAGATCACTATTTATTTTTGCTTTTTTAATTTGCAGCTGCAGATCAAACAAAATTGATTTGTCGGGAAATCAGATTGGGGAAATCGAACCACCTTTAGTAGAATATGAAAAAGATTTTGAAACAGTAATGACTTGTTCAATTTATCAATACGAAGGGTGGGATAGCATCAATAAAACTTTATCCCAAATAATAAAATATGGAAAGGATTTTCAAATTCTTTCAAAACAATACCAAGGACATAAAACTACATTATACATTAGTAGTGCAAACGTTATTGAGTATTTTGATTACAAAGGTGGCCGACTTGTACAAGAAAGAACTGTTTATACAGATGATTCTACTCCATCTTTTAAACAACTAGATAGTACAAAAACCATAAATTATTTTGACAATCAAAACAGGCTTATAAAAAAACAACATTTTAATTTTAATAATGAATTTTTTCCTATTGATACCGATGAACATATAGCATTACCAAATAATATAAATGAGAAAAATAAAAGTATTTGGCATTTATCAGGTGAGATATTTTTTAAATACGACAGCATGGGAAGAAAAATTGAATTCTACGCACCTGAAGTTTTCTGGGATAGTCAAAATCGCTACACATGGTCATATAATGAAAATGGAAAAATTGAAGAATATCATTCGTACAACTACAATAAAATAATTTGGATAAAAAAGTATACTTACTCAGATGAATATTACCAATATACCACAACATGGTATGATGATTTTGGAACTCCACGGCATCAAAATGGGAAAAGTTGGGAATATATTCATCTACTGACAAGTGTATTAAAGCTTGATGGGAAAGGCTGGATCTTTGAAGAATTAGAAATTAATGAAAAAGGAGATACTCTGAATAGAACTCTAACTGAATACAATCAATCAGGATTTATCTCGAAAAAAGTTAGATTTAGCAGAGATTC
Source organism: Cognataquiflexum rubidum (assembly GCF_022538115.1). Taxonomy (GTDB): domain Bacteria; phylum Bacteroidota; class Bacteroidia; order Cytophagales; family Cyclobacteriaceae; genus Cognataquiflexum; species Cognataquiflexum rubidum. The sequence continues at coordinate 231,084 of NZ_JAKZAL010000005.1, forward strand.
TAATCCTGAAATAACTCATGTTTTCAAGTACCACTAATCAATGGCCTTCCTTTTCCTTTAACCAATAACCAAATTACTTCCTCACCCTACTCCACACCTTCGTCGTAAATCTCGGTTTGTCGTCCATCACATTGAGGTCATCTTCACTGATTCTTTTGACGCTTTCGATGGTGTAGAATGCTTTGTCATTGATTGACTTTACTTTTCCGATAAAACCGGTAAGGTCATCCCTCTTCATAACGGTAAAAAGCAGGTTAACTTTTCCATAGCGTCCTTCGGCACCTACAGAGGTAAACCTAAAATTATGCTCTTTCATGTATTCTATGAGAATGGGCATCGGTTCGGGAGTGATCACTCGGACCAATACTCTTCCCAAAGCGAGTTTCTCCTCAATCGTCATACCAACAAATGTTCCCATCGCAAATCCTCCTGCGTAAGCCACATAGGACATGGGGTTGTCGATATTCTGAAATATCTGCCCGATCGCCAAAAGCCAGATCAGGGACTCGAAAAAACCCAAAATAGGAGCGATTTTCTTTTTGCCGTTCATGACAAACATGATCCTGAGCGTGTTGATAGACACATCCATCACCCTGGCACAAAAAATCAGGATTGGCATAATCACGTAATTGAATACTTCAGGCGGGATACCTATTGAAGTAAAATACTCTTGCATCGCAGTTTATTTTTTACAAAGGTAACAGCTTCGCCATTTGGAAACGTTCGAAACCAAAGATTATTCTTTGATAATCGTCCACAGTCCACAGACGACGGACGACACGAGCCTAAATGAACATCAAGCCACCAAACTTTAAAGGGGATTTTGACAACTTGCTTTTTGGAAATCAGATGACTTTGGCGATTCCTGACTTTACTCCAAAATAGATAAACAAAAGTACTACCAAGTAATTTTTGAAAACTTTTGAGCCTCGAGGAAAGGTAGTCTATAAATAGATTGAACCACAAAGTAACAAAGGCGACAAAAGACAAGCCTTTGCTTTCTTTTGTTTCTTTGTGGTTGATTAATACTCGTTTCCTTCAATATGGATATATCAAAATTTCAAAATTCTAGATAAAACCCAACATTGTTTTTTAATTGTAATCTCCTGTAAATGAATAATAGGATTTTGATGTTTTCAGATTAGATCACCTTTGAGACTCCTGACTTTGCTCCAAAATAAATGAACAACACCGAACAAGTGAGCATCAGGTAGATGAGAAAATCCCAATCGTGAAAAATATCAAAGGTAATCCCAAAAAGCAGCGGTCCTAATGCTGCAAGGTAATAACCGGTGGATTGGACCATTCCGGATAGTGAGGCGGTGGTTTTTTGGTGGTGGGTTCGCAATCCGATCAAGGTATAGGCAAGGGAGACACTTGAACCCAATCCCAATCCCGCCAAGGCAAGTCCGGCATAATTCACCAAATGCGATTGACTGAAAAGGGATGAAAAACCGAGCAGGTACATACAACCTATCACCACGACAATGCCGACTTGGTCCTTGAACTTGACCGCAATCATCGGAGCCAAAAATGAACCGATCAATCCGATCATCTGCATGATAGAAAGAATCAATCCAGCCTCAACTGCTGAAAATCCCCTCGAAACCAGCATGTCAGGAAGCCAGGCAATGATGGTGAAATACAGCAAAGACTGCACGCCCATAAATAGGCAGATATTCCATGCCAAGCTCGATTTCCAGACATTCACTTTCGCATGGGTATCTGCAGTCTTTTTGTTTTTGGGATGAAGCTTGACCTGGGGCCACCAAATCATAATCCCCAATACCAACAATCCCGCCCAAGTCAACAGCGATCCTCTCCATCCCCAATCCAAATCAATGGCCATCGGGGCAGAAATGCCGGATGCCACAGCAGCAAATAAACTCATGCCTGTGGTATAGGACGCGGTAATCAGCCCGATCTGGGTAGGCAAAAGGTGCTTGATCAAGGGAATCAACAATACATTGCAGATGACAATCCCGATTCCGGTCAGGCCTGTTCCGATAAAAAGCCATTCCGGTCCTCCCTGAACCCTGATGACTGTTCCGATAAGAATCAGCACCAAGGCATAAAGGATTGCTTTTGAGTTACCGAGTTGCTTTCCTATGGCTGCCGAAAAAAGAGAAAACGTAGCAAAGGTCAACAGCGGCAAGGTGGTGAGAAATCCTGCCCAACCATTGGAAAGACCCAAATCCTCCCGGATCATCGGGATCAATGGTCCGACGGCAGTAATGGAAGGCCGCAAGTTGAAAGAAACCAATAAAATCCCCAAAATAAGGAACCAAGGTTTTTTGTAGAAAGGTTGGGGCTTGGGAGTCAACTAAGGCAGATATTATTTGGTGGTTCCTTTTTTTCAATAGAGCCAAGATACGAGAACCGAGAGCCAAGACAATGTGATAGAAGGAATCTTAAAATTTTTCAATTTTGCAATCTTTCAATTCCACACTACGAATTCTCCTCCACCAAATCTTTGACACAGGCTACCCAGGTGTCCCGGGAGTTTAAGCTGGGAACAAGGTCCCATTTTTCACCGCCAAGCTCTTCAAATTGCTCCTTGTATTCTTCGCCTACTTCTACGGTAGTTTCCAAGCAATCCGCCACAAAGGCCGGGGAGAAAACGAGTACTTTTTTTACTCCTTTTGCGGATAATTCCTTGATCAGGTCTTCGGTATAGGGTTTGATCCAAGGGTCTTTCCCGAGTCGGGACTGGAAGCAGGTCACAACTTTATTTTCCGGCAAACCCAATTTGGCAGCGATCAATCTTGTGGTATGGAAGCATTGACCCCGGTAGCAGAACTGGTTTTTCTTGGTATAGTTGCCACAGCATTTGTCACTGAGTTGGCAGTATCCATCCACAGAACCTTTTCGGATCTGTCGCTCCGGAAGTCCATGGTAAGAAAAAAGGTAAGTATCGTATTCTTCCTTTTCCATCATTTCTTTTCCCAATTCGGTCCATGCCTGCACAAAAAGCGGGTGATCGACGAAGTTGTTGATAAAAGTGATATTCGGGATGATCTGCCAGGTTCGCGCGATTTCCATGACCTTGTCTACCACAGAACCGTTGGTAGCGGAAGCATATTGAGGGAAAAGCGGCAGTACGATGATTTTTTTGACATTGGCTTTGTTCAGCTTTTCCAGACCTTGTCCGATACTTGGTGTCTGATAGCGCATGGCAAATTCGACATGGTATTTTTCAGGGTCCAGGACTTTGATGAGTTTCTCTGTCAGGTCTACGGTATGGTACATCAGGGGTGAACCCCTTTCGGTAAAAAGTTTTCGGTATTCATGTGCGGATTTTGGCGCACGGAAAGGTGCGATGATCAGGTTGACCAATGCCCATCTTGGGATAAATGGAAAATCGATAACCCTTCCATCCATCAAAAATTCCCTTAAATATTTCCTGACATCGCCTGTGGCTGTACTGTCGGGAGTCCCGAGGTTGACCAATAGTACGCCGATTTTTGCTTTATTTTTACTCATTTCTGTTTCGAATTCTTTATAATTTTAAAGAGAACCAAATTACAGGCTTTTGGTTGGAATTTGCCAATGGATTTGGATAAAGAATAGGTGGACTTTGGTTCAGATCCTCAGTCTATTGATATTTCAATAGCTAAATTTTAGTTTTTCTGTCTATTTCTTAAGTCACTTTTTGTCATGATACAAAAAGTAACCAAAAAAATCTAGCGCAATAATCCTTCCCCACACAAGGCCTCCGCCGGCCCGGAATTGCGCTTCCTGCCCACGGTAGTTCCAATATAAAATTTATCTGAAGAAGGAAATTCAGAAATCCGTTGATAAATTGATATCCGGTCAATGGAAGAAAAAAAGGGAAGCAGATTGAATACCTGCTTCCCTTTATTTTCTTATTTTGTCAACTGAACATTTCCTAATGAGATCCATCAGTCGTACCTCCTTCAGGATGACGGTAAAATATACTGAAAAGTGATCACTTCTTCGCTCCAGCTGCTTTCTTCATTGGATTGTCACCTGCAGAAGCTCCCCTCACTCTACCTCCTCCTTTGAACATCTCAAACCTGCTTGGCGCATACTGTCTTGGCCAGGCATTGTTGGATTCGTCGATGTCAGCGGTCTCACGGTATGGATCGAGGACGATGCTTTTCACCTCTTTTTTCTTGGCAAATACCTTGCTGACCTCTGATTCATTCAATCTCCAGATTTCGGCAGGAATTCTTTCCACCTCAGAAGTTCCGTCTGCATAGTTGAATTGGATGATCAAAGGCATCACCAATCCACCCACATTCTTGAATTTCATTTCGTAGAAATTCATTCCTGAGTTGACCAATTCCTTTTCTTTTGGATTGAGACTTGCCATAAAATCTCTGTAGGCTTTTTCATCCTCAGGAGTCACAGAAAACGGATTGTAGCTATTGTAAAAGTCTTTGGTACTTGGATCAGCTTCCACCACAGTTTGCGGAATGTCCTTTCGGTTGTACTCTTTGCTGACATAAGTTTCCTCTTTGTCAAATTCCTTCTTTTGGTCTGCTTTTTTCTCTTCCGGAGTCCTGTTGTCCAGTTTGTACCAGTTTACTGTTTCCAAAGAGATGTCAACCGGCTCCGTACCATAGAACCAACCTCTCCAAAACCAGTCCAAATCCACCCCTGAAGCATCTTCCATTGTCCTGAAGAAATCATCCGGAGTCGGGTGCTTGAACATCCAACGTGTCGCATATTCCTGATACGCAAAGTCAAAAAGCTCACGGCCCATGATGGTTTCTCTCAGAATGTTCAATGCCGTTGCAGGTTTTGCATACGCATTTGGTCCAAATTGGATGATATTTTCAGAGTTGGTCATGATCGGCTCCAAAGTACTTTTCTCACTCGCCATGTAAGGGGCGATTTTGTGGGCAGGACCTCTTCTTGATGGATAATCTCTGTCCCATTCCTGTTCGGCCAGGAACTGCATGAAAGTATTCAAACCCTCATCCATCCAAGACCATTGTCTTTCGTCTGAGTTGACAATCATCGGGAAGTAATTGTGTCCCACTTCGTGGATGATCACGGAAATCATGCCGTATTTTACTGCATCGGAATAGGTGCCGTCCGCATCAGGACGTCCGTAGTTGAAACAGATCATTGGGTATTCCATACCGTTGGTCGCCTCCACGGAGATTGCCACAGGGTATGGATAATCAAAAGTTCTTGAAGAATAAGACTTCAAAGTATGGGCAACCACTTTGGTGGAATACTGTCCCCAAAGCGGATTGGCTTCTTTGGCATAGTAAGACATGGCCATTACTTCATTGCCGCCTTGCTTCACAGCCATGGCATCCCAAATGAATTTACGGGAAGAAGTCCAGGCAAAATCCCTCACATTTTCAGCATGGAATTCCCAGGTCTTTTTGTCCTTGGCTTTTGTCTTTTCTAATTTCTCTGCTTCTGCTTGGGTACGGATGACCACAGGTGTGTCAAAAGTCTTCTGTGCTGTCTTCCAACGGTCGAGTTCAGTTGCGCTGAGTACTTTGTCTGCATTTTGCAAAACTCCGGTAGAACCCACCATGTGGTCAGCAGGAACGGTGATCTTCACTTTGTAATCACCAAAGGTCAAAGCAAATTCTCCTCTTCCGACGAATTGCTTGTGTTGCCATCCTTGGAAATCTGAGTAAACAGCCATTCTTGGAAACCATTCCGCCATGGTATAGAGGTAGTTTCCGTCTTTTTCAAAATACTCATATCCCGGACGTCCGCCGATGAAGCTCATCCTGTCATGGATATTGAAAGTCCAATCCATGGTAAATTCTGTCTTCTGACCGGGCATCAGCGGCTGTGGCAAATCCACACGCATCATGGTCTGGACGATGGTGATCGGAATATCTTTTCCGGAAAGGTCTTTTACAGAAAGGATTTTATACCCCAAATCCAGGTCATGCCAAAGAATGCCTTCCAATTGACGGAGGTTCATCCTAGGATTGATACTGCTCTCTGCAATTTTTGGGGTGTTGGAATCTTTCGCCCTTTCGTTTTGATCGAGTTGGATCCAGAGGTATTTGAGCGGATCAGGGGAATTGTTGTAGTAAGTGACTTTCTGCCAACCTTTGATGGATTGGTTTTCGTCATTCAGTTCCACTTGGATTTCGTGATCGGCTTTTTGCTGCCAGTATTGGTGTCCGGGCGCACCGGATGCAGTGCGGTACACATTTGGACTGCGGAGCATGGGTCCGAGCTGCTCAAAACGCTCTGCATGGTTTTGCTCTGACCATTGTGCCAAAGCCGGCAGGGAGAGCATCAAGCTAAAAGCAAAGATTGCTACTGTTAAGATTCTTTTCATAATGATTTTTTGTACTGAAATGGGCGAAACCAGGATACCACTGAGGTTATTGTCGGAGCCGTCACTCTGAGTGTAGCGAAGAGTCTCTCTTTTAGAGATTCTTCACCTTCGCAAGCTAAGGTTCAGAAATACGCAACATCATTTGGTAATCCAGACTCTAATTAATACTTTTTTTATGAATGATTTATTCAATTTTTTACCAAAGGCAAATTTTATTTTGGCTACCAAAACTTGGTATCGATCATCATCATGACGGCCATCCCCAACACTATAGAAGAGATAACAAGTGCCCAGTCCTTTCTGTTTACGCCCACGATTCCTACCAGCAATCCGGCAACTACCACGGTGATCGTCACGATAACCAACTGTCCAACTTCCAGACCAAGATTAAAGGCAAGAAGGGGTTGGAAAATCGATGCTTCTTTGCCCAATAATGACCTGAGGTAATTGGAGAAACCCAATCCGTGGATCAAGCCAAAGAAAAGGGCGAAGATATAATTGATCTGAATGCCTCTGCCCGAACTTGGTTTGGGGCTGAAAATATTGCTTACTGCAGTCACTGCAATGGTAACCGGAATCAGAAATTCGATCCAATCGGAATTGACCTTTACCAACTTCAGCGTTGCCAAAGCCAAGGTAATCGAGTGACCAATGGTGAATGCGGTAACCAAAATCAAGATTTTTTTCCAATCCCTCGTCACGTAGATTGCGCACAGCGCCACCACGAAGAGGATATGGTCAAATCCTTTTATGTCTAAGATATGTTGAATCCCTAATTGAAAATACAGCTGAAACTGTCCCATTTGCGTTTTTAGATATTTGTGCCCAAAAGGCGCACAAGGCTATTTGATTTCTGTCTAATTTGCAAAGAAAATAAAATATGGTGACCCAAATGCAATTCAATTACATTTTCATGTTCTTTTTGGGATGGAAGGTCCTATTTCATCCATTCTACATCAGTCTGACCGAAATCCGCTATAATCCAACCGACCAAAGTCTTGAAATTGCCCAAAAGATTTTTTGGGATGACCTGGAAATAGCTTTGGGAGAAAAATTCAACACCAAAGTGGATTTCCTGAATCCAAAAAATAAAGCTGACCTGGATAAAATGGTACAAGCTTACCTTTTGGAGAAAAGTGAAATCAAGGTCAACGGCATAAAAGTTGAAATCTCTTATTTGGGATATGAGATCGAGGAGGAAGCGGCTTGGTTTTATTTGGAAGCAAAGGATATTCCTGTTCCAAAAAAAGTAGAAATCAAAAATGAGGTTCTGATCTCCAATTTTGAAAGCCAACAAAACATCATTAATTTTTATCTGGAAAAAAGCCCGAAAAGCCTGATTCTATACAAGGACAATGAACGTGGGGAATTGGTTTTTTAGCACAAGGTTTTTGAAAAATATTCCCCGTCGAGTTTAACCACAGTAGCTCAATCAAAATCATGATTCAAGGGTAAATATCCAATTTGGATTTTTAACATAAACGCAAATGAAAAGGCCAAAAAGGAACCTGATATCCTAGACGGAACTGTCTATTTTTGTGAAAGAATTGTCAATAACTTTATTTTTTACCTAAGGTGTTTATGTTGACAATCAAATTCCTAATCCGGTTTACAATTCTAACAGGCTTATTGGTGGTTTTTGGTCTTTCAAATTTCACCAATCCTGTTTCCGCCCAAGTCAACCGGACCCAACCAAATATCCTAAATTACATGGATTCCACAGACCTTGTCCAGGTCCTACGTGGAAAAAAAGCAAAAAAAGACACTGCTTCTTTCGCCCCAAAAAAAGGAAAACTGATGTATTTTTTGGTACCGACTATCGGTTCCAACCCACTATTGGGCTTCTTTTATGGGGTAGGTTTTACCGGGGCAATGTATCTCGGTGATCCAAAAACCACCAATGTATCCAATTTGACGAGTTCCATTTCCTTGACCACAAAAGATCAGGTAATAGCCAATATCAGGGGAACCATCATGACCAATGAGAACAAATGGGAAATGCTCGTCGATATCAAATATGCCAAGTTTACGGAGAACACCTATGGCTTGGGAAGCGACAACAACCAACCGGTTCAGGATGGCTGGCATATAGGAGAAATAGTGACAAGTGGAATAGAAGGATCGCAGCCTCTGGAATTCAATCAGCTAAGATTTCACTATACGGCTTTGAGATCCATAGGCAATAAAATTTACGCAGGGATCGGTTACCACTTCGATGCGCATATCAATATCCAGGATCTACTGCTAGACTTAGAAGCCGAAAAGCCTGTGATTACAAGTCATTATGGCTATTCTTGGGTCAAGGGGATTGATCCTACCAAATACCGGACATCCGGCACAAGCTTGAACTTCGTCCTCGACAACAGGGACCATACTGTGAATACCTATTCAGGAAATTTTGTGCAGGTTTCATATCGGGTTAATTCCAAGATTTTAGCATCAAGTACGGACTTTGACCAACTTTATCTTGAAACACGGCTTTTCAAAACCCTGTCAAGGAATAGACCGAGACATATATTGGGTTTTTGGGGAATCGGACACTTTATTCTTTCCGGGGAAGTGCCTTACATGCACTTGCCTTATAATGCGAGTGACATGAGGAATCGGATGGGCAGGGGTTATGTGGCAGGAAGGTTCAGGGGTCCAAGTTGGGTATCTGCAGAAGGAGAATACCGGTTTCCTATTTCAAGAAATGGTTTGTTTGGTGGGGTTCTATTTGGTAGCGTGACCTCTACCTCCAGAGATGCGCTTCAGGTTTTTGACATTGATGTCCCAAAGCTGAATCTGTTCGAAGCCACAAAACCTGCAGGAGGATTTGGGGCTAGGGTCATGCTGAACAAAACTGGAAGACTGAATCTAGCAGTGGATATGGCTTTTGGCCAAAACGGTTCAAGGGGATTTTATTTCGCTATTGGTGAAACTTTTTGATTTCTCGTCATCAAACTAATTCGTGGATTTCCTGAATAGAAAAGGCAGAAAAAACGCCCAATCAAACAATTAGGTTGAAAAAGCCAATTATCGAAGTGATCAAGAGGATAACGCATATTTTAGACCGAATTCCAAAATTCTCTTTCTCCTTGGGAATTCCTATAAAAGCAAAACAACAAAAGGCAAGCATCATGTTTGACACAAGAAAGTAATTCGTTCCTGCTTCCATTTCCTGAAAAAACAACCCGATAAAAATAAACCTGAGGAAAATAAGTGTTGCTACCGCAAACAGAAACAGCCTATCTTTTTCCGGCTTTTTACTTTTAAATCCCTCGTAAATAAATATCACAGCGACAAACAGCTCAGCTAAAAACCCAATTATTGAAAATATCGGTTTCCAACTTTCAAGTATTTGAAGTCTAACCAAAAGGTAAGATTCCGAAAATAAGAAAAGCCAAAGTGGAATCGTATAAATTGATCTTTCAGATGTTTTTAATGACCATCCAATAAAGATCAAAAGGAGGCCTTTCATGAAATAAAATAACAACGGGAAATGGATTTGGTCAGAAAACGACATAATAAACCACGCTAAAGTGAAGGAGTAGTGTCAATAAACGCTTAAAAAAACGCCCCGTGTCCTCACTCACTTCTCCATTACCGTCCCACATTTTTTACAAGTCGTATTTTCCGGATTGCTCCAGAATCGCTCCATGATTGGAGGCAATTGGTTGACGATATCAGTGATCTCGGCATATTCCTCATAGAGCTTGTTGCCGCAGTTTTCACAGTGCCAGATAAAACCATCTTTCTCTCCCGCTCTGCGGTACCGCTCAAAAACCAACCCGATCGTATTGGCAGGTCTTCTCGGTGAATGGGGCATCCTAGCTGGAAGCAAAAACATTTCACCTTCTCTGATCTGCACATCTTTTACCTCGCCTTCATCGACAACCTTCAAGGTGATATCGCCTTCGATCTGATAAAAAAATTCCTCTCCTGCATCATAGTGGAAATCCTTTCTTGAATTGGGTCCGCCGACGACCATGACGATAAAATCATCATTGCCTTGGTAGATGACCTGATTTCCAATAGGCGGTTTGAGTAGGTGGCGGTTTTCTTCGATCCACTTTTGAAAATTGATAGGCTTTGAAATTGGCATTATTTTTTTGTTTTTTAAATATGCACTCGATTTGGCTGCAAATTAGTTTTGACCTTGAATCTTTTTCTACCTGATATTCATTGATCCCGATAATCATCGGGATGGATATTGGTTGATATTAAGTTTGAAGTCGACTCTAAAAAGGAAAGAACAGCGGTAGACCTGCATTGGTTTTGTACCTGAATGAATTTTAAAAGTATAAAAAAACTCTCATTTTATGCCTTACTTTGAGGTTCAATCCTTCTGATTTATGAACCTTCCGATTATTGATACCCATTGTGACATGCTGTCTTACCTGGCCAAAATCCCAAATGCAGCTCCTGACAAATCCAGCGACATTGCCTGCGCGCTGCCTTTGTTGAAAAAAGGAAATGTCAAAATGCAGGTCTGCGCCATCTATACCGATGTCGCAGTAGGTAGCATGGAATCAGCCACCCGCCAAGCAGAAAAATATAAGATGCTGCTCAAAGATTTCGCAAAGGACGTTTCTCAGGCGGACAAAGGTTTTTTGGAAAGCATGGATTTAGACAGTAAGATCGGTCTGATCGCAGCGGTGGAAAATGCTGCAGGATTGGCTGACGAAAAAGCACCGATTGCGGCAGCTTTTGACCAATTGGAAAACCTGATCAAGCTGACTTCTAAAATTGTCTACATCAGCCTGACCCACCATACCGAAAACAGGTTTGGAGGTGGCAATTACACCGAAGGCATCGGCCTGAAAGATGACGGAAAGAAGATCTTGGATTATATCTCAGGCAGGAACATCGCCATCGACCTGTCGCATACTTCTGATTTATTGGCGGAAGGAATCCTGAAGCACATCGATACCAACAAGCTTCATATCCCTGTCATCGCAAGCCATTCCAACATGCGGAGCATTTGGAAGCATAAGAGGAATCTTACGGATGAATTTGCCCAAGAGGTAATCAGGAGAAAAGGAATCATCGGCATCAACTTCCTGAGGGCATTTTTGGATGATAAAAATCCTGAAACGATCTTCGACCATATCCTTCACACAATTGAAATCGGCGGGGAAGATTGTCTCTGTTTCGGTGCGGATTTCTTTTATACCAAGGATTTCCCTGACAAAAAACGCCATCCCTTTTATTTTCCTTTGGTCGAGGACGCCTCCAAATATCCTTCCTTTTTGGATGAATTGTCGGATCTCCTCCCCCAATCCCAATTGGAAAAATTGGCTTACAAAAACTGTCAGCGGTTTTTTAAAACCATTCTTTAAAATTCCAACAGATTTCGTATTGATTCTAAGCCAAAGTGAGTGTCCTCACTCACTTCCATTTTCGGTTTAAAAAAGGTTGAGGTTGTTAGCCAAAGTGAGTGTCTTCACTCACTTCCATTTTAAATTGAATTGGAGCCGTCAGTAAAGACACTGACGAGGGCGATATCAAAATATAATCGGGAAAATATGTAAAATTTGATTCATCATTATTGAAAATTCAATTTTCAAAAATTTCCCTTAGCTTGGATTTTGCAAACCATAAAAACCTTTTTATAAATCTTGCTGTTCAATTTCTATGTTTTCCAAAGAGATAAAGCTGCTATTGATACTCGGATTTTTTTCTGGACAGGCTATTTCTCAAAGCTTTGTCAAAAAATATGTCAATGGGATCGTCAATGACACCTCAAACATCAGTAGACCTCAATTTTTGATTTATCCCACCGTCGCCTATGCGCCTGAGACAAGTTGGGAGATCGGATTGTCCTCACTTTGGGTCTATTATGCCAAAAGGGATACCACCAACCGCCTCAGCGAAATCAGTGGTTTTACCTTCATCACTTTGGAAAACCAATACGGTCTTTGGTTTGACCATGCCATCTATTCTGACCAAAGCAAATGGTTTTTTCTCGGACGGATCAGGCTGCAAAGTTTCCCGCTGAAATACCATGGAATTGGAATTGATTCTCCGGAAGATTATTTGGCGCTAGTGGATGCCAATCAGATTATGATCAAAGAAAGGGTACTTCGGCAACTCCGTCCAAATTTATTTTTTGGAATTGAAGCAGATTTCCAGCGCATGTCAAGGGTTGATTTTAAGCCTTCCCCTGAGGCCCCTTCGTTCACTCTACCCTTGGGCTATGAAGGTTCGACCAATATTGGCTTGGGACTGGGACTGGTATATGATGACCGACACAATGTATTGAATGTCCGAAAAGGCAATTTTGCAGAATTGGCTTATCTTAAATATTTGCCGGCGATAAGTACTTTTGGATTTGAGGCCGTATTGATGGACACTAGGGTTTTCAGACCTGTTGGTAAGAGCGGTGTCCTTGCATGGCAGGCTATCGGACAGTTTTTTTCCGGAGATGTTCCGTTTAACCAGCTATCACTCCTCGGTGGAGACAGCATGATGAGGGGATATTACTTGGGAAGGTTTAGGGACAAAAACCAGATTGCAACTCAGCTAGAATATCGGATTTTGCCGCTACCCCTGGGATTTTCCAAAAGAATCGGAGCTGCGGCATTTGCAGGTACGGGAACAGTCTTTCCGGACTTTTCATTGGCTTCCATCAATAAAGTAGTCTGGTCAGCAGGTGGAGGATTGAGGTTTTTGCTTTTCCCCAAAAAAGACATTTACACAAGATTTGATGTGGCTTTTACGCAGGAAGGATCCGGATTTTATTTGTTTATCGGAGAAGCGTTTTAGAAGCGAGAAACGAGAGGCTAGAAACGAGAAGCGAGAGGCAAGAAGTGGGTCAAGTTCTAGGATAATTGATCCTGAATGGATCAAATATGATTAGCCCCGGGTAAGGCAAAAACCCCGAAAATTATTGATCTGTCCATTCCCTCTCAGAAGGTCAGGGATATCTGCGGGAGAAAATTGGACAAAATTATTCCCTCGGATCACGCAGATTGGCGCAGATAATTCTATTCTATTTCGGAACAGTTATTAAAATTGCAGTGAAGACACTGCAATGGGCGAGGATGCACGCAGAAAAATTTCAAAAATCAATCCGAAAATCTTTCAATCTGTCCATTCCTTCTGCGAAGGTCAGCGATATCTGCGGGAACATATTTAGGTGCCAAAGTGAGTGTCTTCACTCACTTCATTTTCGGTTTTAATGAGGGATATCTGCGGAAGAAAATTGGACGAAATTATTCCCGCGGATCACGCAGATTGGCGCAGATAATTCCATTCTATTTCGGAACAGTTATTAAAATTGCAGTGAAGACACTGCAATGGGCGAGGATGCACGCAGAAAAATTTCAAAAATCAATCCGAAAAACCATTAATCTGTCGTTCCCTTCTGCGGAGGTCTGCGAAATCAGCGGGAACATATTTAGGTGCCAAAGTGAGTGTCTTCACTCACTTCATTTTCGGTTTTAATGAAGGATATCTGCGGGAGAAAATTGGACAAAATTATTCCCGCGGATCACGCGGATTGGCGCAAATGTATTCAATCAAATATTCCGAAAATCTTTCAATCTGTCCATTCCTTCTGCGAAGGTCAGCGATATCTGCTGGAACATATTTAGGCGCCAAAGTGAGTGTCTTCACTCACTTCATTTTCGGTTTAAATGAGAAACTCGGGGATAAAAACCGACAAGACCATTCCGGTTTTGGCTTAAAAGACGGGAAGAGAAAAAATAGCTTTCCCCCAATAACAGGGTAGGTTAAATTTAGTACAAGCTGTTACTGAGGACATTGAACACAGGGACAGAGGCGAGAGTTTATTAAATCAACTAAAAAAACCTATAAATTCTTACCATAATTTTGGTAAAAATCATTTTTTACATTTATTTTTCACGAATAGTTTAAGAGTCAAACGCAGGTTTTACGTCGTCATTCAATTATCACTTTTATGAAAAAAATTCTTTTAGCAATTTCAGTTTTACTTGTTTACTCATGTGGAAACAAAGAGACAAAGTCAGGTGAAACCTATGTAGACCTCAAAATCGAAGCCGATACAGTTGTAGTTGATTCCGGAGATGAGATTTTAATGGCGGCGACCCATACTTTTAGCCACTCTTTTGCCGATGATTTAAGTACGCTTTATAATTGGGATTTTAATTCTTCCCAGGTGGAATATGTTGATTTGAAAGAATTTCGCCTGTTTAAAAAACAGCTTTTTGAAAAAGAGGGACCGAATGGCATTGGAAAAGATTCTCATTTGATGAAACTGGTTGGTGAAAACCGATTGGCATTTATCAGTTGGAACAATACCATAGTCATTACAGATTTGGAAGGGAAGGTTGTCGAAAGAATGAGAATGGACGAACCATGGATGGTAGAAGGAGTGGATGAAAAAAGTTCTATCCACTTTTTGGCATTTTCGGATGATAGGAAAAAAATCTATTGCAGGTTTTTGAATTTTGAAAAGTTTGAGACAGATATCCTTGAACTAGATCTTGAAAGTAAAAAGAAGAAGATAATTGATTTACCGGAATTTGAAAAACTCAACAATTTTAGGGTTACTTGGATTACTGATGATGGAAATAGCATGTCTATGTCTCACCCCGACTTAAATATCCAACAATGGAAAGGTAAATTACTTTTGCACACTAACGCATTGAATTCGGTCTACCTACTTGATCCAAAAACTGATTCATTGGAATTAAGGAGTTATAACAGCATGCTTACCCCGAACGAAAAAACAGGGACGTATAAAAATGAAGTTTCTTCTATGGAGGAGATGCAAAAAATTACTGACAGTATCCAAGAGGAAGTGAATTTCACAAGGTTGGTTTGGGATGAAAAAAACAAAGTTTTCTACCGCTTTACTCACTTCAATTTACCTAAAGTAGGTGAAGAGTCTGTTAAGACCAAGGTTTTTGTCAGTATGTTAAGTCCTGATTTGGAGCTTTTGGGAGAAAAAGAAATCACTGATTTAGGTTTGAAGTACCCCAATCCTCAATTTGTGAAAGATGGGAAAATTTACCTTTTCCTCAACTTGGATGATGAATTGGCTTATGTCAGGCTTTCTGTCAAATAAATCAATTTTTCTTTATCAACTCCGCTCCGATTCCATTTCCATCAGGAAAAGTCACGCTTTCAGGAGTAATCACCACACCTTTGGCAATGTCCTCTGTGAGCAACATCGCTCCGTCCATGTCCACATGGTCCAACAATGGTGCAATATGGGCGATGGCCGTGATGCCAATCGATGATTCGGTCATACAGCCCACCATCGTTTTCATCCCCAATGACTTGGCCTCACGGATCATCCTCAAGGCCGGCGTGATTCCTCCTGCCTTTACCAACTTCACATTGATCCCGTGAAAAAGTCCGTGGCATTTTTTGACGTCTGTTTCGACGATGCAGCTTTCGTCCGCCATCACAGGCAGTTTGGAATATTTGAAAACTTCCTTCATTCCTTCTAGGTCATCTTTTGCCAAAGGCTGCTCCATAAATTCAACACCGAGTTGGGCGAGTTCTTCCGAATAAGCAATCGCCTGCTGTGCAGTCCAAGCGCAGTTGGCGTCAATCCTGAATTTTGAAGTGGTATGCTTCCTCAGTTCACGGATGATTTCGAGGTCATTGTTGGTTCCAAGTTTGATTTTATACAGCGGCCAATCGACTTCTTTCATCTTAGCTACCATTTTTTCTAGGGAATCAATCCCGATGGTGAAATTGGTAAGGGGAATATTTTGAGGATCTAAACCCAAATACTCGTGGAGTTTCTTTCCTTTTTTCTTGGTAAAAATATCCCATGCAGCCAAGTCCAAAGCACATTGGGCGAAAGGATTGTCTTTGAAAACAACTTTACCCATCTCCCAAAGTTCCTCAGGAGAAGACCAATTGCCATTTTCAACAATGCTTCTGCTTTCTTCCAGTTTGCTGCAGATATTCTCCGCCGTCATCCCATAAAAAGGGTTGGTCGTCGTCTCCCCCAAACCATAAAAATCCCCGTCTTCCAGCTTGACGATGATCGTATCCTGCACATCACGGCTTTGGTGGGCGATGGTAAAAGTATGTTTGAGAACTAAATCGCGGACAAAGAAAGAAAGCTTCATTTCGGTTTATTTTGGAATTGTGGCAAAAGTAAATTTATTTTTTTGTCTAAGTTTATAACTTAGACAATTAATTTCAATCACTAAGATACCATGCAAATCCTCCAGAAATCCATTTCCCTGATAGCCTTTTCTTTGATTTTGTATTTCAGTATTTCTTGCCAGCCAAAAGAATCGGAAACAGCATCGACGCCTGTTGATGTGACCGAATTGGACCTTGCTTATGAGAAATATCAGGAAAAAAGCATCACAGAACGCAGGTTTAAGCATGCGGATGTGATCCATTTGGTCAAAGACAGAAAAGGTAAATTCGCAGTGGAAGAAATCGGCAAGTCTGTAGAAGGAAAGGAAATCTATCAGATGACCATCGGCACAGGCGAAACCAAAGTCATGCTTTGGTCGCAGATGCACGGCAATGAAAGCACGGCGACGATGGCCTTGTTTGACCTCTTCAACTTTTTTGATGGGGAAAATGATGGCTTGGATGAGTTGAGAAATAAACTGTTGGAAAAGCTGACCATCCGCTTTATTCCCATCGTTAATCCTGACGGAATGGATAATTGGATGAGGAGAAATGCGTTGGATATTGACCTCAACAGAGATGCTGCCAAGCTCGCTTCGCCTGAAGCAGTTATCTTGAAAAATGCGAGAGACGTATTTTCCCCGGCATTTGGGTTTAACCTTCACGACCAACAGACCTATTACACTGCAGGGGAGGTAGCTACTCCGGCAACCATTTCCATATTGGCGCCTGCATACAATTTCGAAACAGAAATCAACGATGTCCGCAAAAAAGCCATGCAGGCGATCGTCGGGATGACCAGGATGATGGATGCTGTCGCACCAGGCCATGTCGGCAAATATGATGATGCTTTTGAGCCTAGGGCTTTTGGAGACAATTTCCAGAAATGGGGTACAAGTACCATCCTGATCGAATCCGGTGGATATCCCAACGATCCCGAAAAGCAATATATCCGCAAGCTCAATTTTATGATCATGCTCTATGCCATGGAAGAAATCGCCGATCAGTCATTTGTGAATTATTCTTTGGACGAATATGAGGCCATTCCTGAAAATGCCACGAGGCTGATGGATGTCATGATCAGAAACCTTCCTATGAAAAAAGATTCATTGTCCTACCCAATTGACTTGGGTATCCGAAGAAGAGAAATAGATGCCAATGGCGCTTTCTATGTGAGTGGAGGAATTGACGACTTGGGGGATTTGTCGATTTTCTATGGCTATGAGGAGTTGGATGCAAGTGGAATGGAAATTATAGAAGGAAAAATCTATGAAACGGTTTTTGAAAAAGTATCGGATGTTAGTCCTGAAAAAGCTTTGGAATTGTTGAAAGCCGGTTATCTAGCCGTCAAAGTAAAGGAATCCGAAGCCAGAGAATTACATGGCTTGCCGATTTTGGTATTTAAAAACGCCACTTCAATACCTTTTGGGATCCGGACCGGAGGAAGTCCGAATTTCTTCCTTTCCAAAGATGGTATGTTAAAATATGCCATAGTGAATGGATACTTGATTGATCTTGAAAAACCAATTGAGGAAAATTATAGAATGAGTGTCAATTGAAATCAGTCGTGTAATCCGCAAAAGGAATTTTATTCAAAAAATCAATTGAAATAATTAAGGGCAATCGTCCCATTTTATTTCTAAATTTAAATATCCCTTTTCTTTAAACTCATTTTAAATATGCAAACCATGAGAAAACACCTGACCGCAATCATCTTTGCTACTGCCATCATTGTTTCTGCCGCAATTCTTGGTAATTCCATTGTAAACAGAAACAAAAAGTCAGGAACAGTCGATGTGACTGGATTGGGAGAAAAGAATTTTACCTCAGACCTCGTGGTTTGGGAAGGAAATTTTAGCAGGGACAATTTTGATATCAAAACAGCTTATTCTGATTTAGAGAAAGACAGAAAAGCCGTAACAGACTACTTGATTTCCAAAGGAATTCCCAAGGAAAAAATCATTTTTCAAGCAGTGAATACCAACCCACTTTACCAACAAAACTACAGCAGCAGCGGTAACTTCACAGGACAGACTTTCTTGGGATACCAACTCAACCAAACACTTTCTATTGAATCAAATGAAGTTGATAAGGTTGAAAAAATCAGTAGAGAAATCACCGAACTCCTGCTTCAGGGAGTGAAATTCTATTCCCAACCGCCACGCTATTACTATACCCAATTGGAAAGCCTCAAGATCGAAATGATCTCCAAAGCAACAGAGGACGCACGGGTAAGGGCTGAAAAAATAGCAGAAAACTCAGGTTCCAAACTTGGTAACTTACTTTCCGCCAATATGGGAATTTTCCAGATCACGGGTCAAAATTCCGCTGAGGACTATTCTTGGGGCGGTACTTTCAATACCTCTTCCAAAGAAAAAACCGCTTCGATCACGATGCGGTTGAGTTATGGGGTGAGGTGATTAATTCTGCCAAAGCCAGTGTCGCCACTGACTCTATTTTTTTGTGTGTTAAAAAGAGATTAGACCGAAGCAAGTTGAGGTACTTTTCTAAGTAAACTTGATTTTTAATATTCCGTAAAAATTGATTCTGACTATTCGGTATTTTGCACGTAAGGATAAATTGAAGCAATAATCAATCTGTCGAATAGCTTTTCTCCGAAATATCTTC
>NZ_JAKZAL010000056.1 GCF_022538115.1 Cognataquiflexum rubidum
GTTTCTATGTTAAATTCCTAGCAAATCGGTTAATATTTCTTCTTTTCTATTTAAATTGGTTAGTATCAGACAAAGCGGAACCGGGCTCTGCTGGAGAGCAACCTGTCAGGAATAGTCTGATCGACTGGAATGGTCAGGGGCCGGTTTTATCCGGCCCTTTTTTGGCTACCATTCCAAGAGCCTATGCCTTGGAAAACTCAACGCTTGCCAATCCTTTCAAACATGCTTCTATAAGTAGTCGGTAATTTGGTTTACCGCTACATTTCTGTTTTATTTTGTAAGGATGGTGGCCGTAGGCTATCGTGAGCAGTCATGGTTGGCATGCTGCAACTCGACAAATTCGGTCCACCAATTTTTTGGTCCTAAAGGCAGGCAATTGTTTTTATCTATCTTTTAATCTGCCATTATACGGTATGGTTCTTTGTTCAACAGAATATGCCTTATCCTTAGCAGTAACTTTCTGGCTACCCTTATTATAGCTTTGTTCGCACCCATCCTTTTTCTCCAGTCCTCATAGCTTTTTGCCAATGACGGGTCAGCTCTCGCCGCGGTCCAGGCACACTGTACCAAAACTGTCTGCACATGTACATTTTTCCTGCCGGTCATCCTTCCACTGTGCTCCTTCTCACCGCTGCCGTAGGTATTGGGCACCAGTCCCACAAAACAGCATAAACTGTCTGCTGTACGGAATCTTGACGTATCCCCGAGTTCGCTAAGGAAAACCAATCCTGCTGTCAGCCCAATCCCCGGTACTGACCTGATGATCTTCAACTCCTCCCCGTATTCTTCTGACAGCAACCTCACCAATTCCTTCTCAAGTTTCTTCTTTACCGAAACCGTGTTCCTGAGCTGCTCTATCAATATACGGAAACCGAATGTACCCACCTCAGAATCCAGTTCTACGCTATCAAGCCATCCCATGAAACCTTTCGACCAACTCCCTGATCCGACAAGGTGTTCTTCCGGAATCCTTATCCCATGGAGATGTAGCTTACCCTTGATCCTGTTTTTGTACCTATTGATCTCCCCCGTCAGTTTTTTCCGCAGACGCATGGATTCTTTCTCCTCCTGCTCGCATTTTTCCGGAATGTGGATACCTCTGAGTACTCCCTGACGAAGCCCCCTGCACAATTTTCTGCTGTCAACCCCGTCACGCTTGCCCTTACGCTCTTTATTGGTGGTAGGGACATCTGCCGGATTGATCACTATGTTATCAATCCCTTCTGAAACAAGCTCGTAATGAACCGAAAAACCGCAGAAACCTGCCTCATAAACACTCTTATAAGTACCTCCGGGAAAATGCTTTTTTAAATATTTACCAAGAGTCACACCCTCCGGTGGCTGAACAAATGTCTTGTGTTCCAGATGCTCAGTCATCACTGTAACAGTCCACTGTTTACTGTGAGCGTCAATGCCCACGTAGATCATTTCTCCCGTAAAATCAGGATTTTTTGTAACTTGAAGCGTTTCCATAAGCCTTGAGGTTTAGTGTAAGATTTATTTGATACTTAAAGTTACATTAACCTCTTGGCTTTACTTAATTTAAACATACAGGCT
>NZ_JAKZAL010000057.1 GCF_022538115.1 Cognataquiflexum rubidum
TACAAAAGAACTCGGCAAACCATGGGCTTTGGAAAATGTTGTGAATGATGGACCATCATAGCGACTGACGCCTCCTCCATAAGTAGCGAACCAAAGACTCCCAGTCTTATCCTTGCTAATACTTAAAACATTATTATTTGCCAACCCCTGAGCAGTGGTAAAATTGGTAAACACCTTGCCATTAAAACGACTCACTCCACCCCCATCAGTACCAAACCAAAGGTTACCTGCATTATCCTCCGTGATATTCCGAACTAAATTATTTGCTAGACCTTCATTGGTAGAAAAATTGGTAATACCTACATTTCCCTGAGGCAAAGAACCTGATCGTGATTTTAGCGAATCTGAGGGTTCATAGCGGCTAACTCCCCCGCCCAAAGTGCCAAACCATAGAATTCCTTCACTATCTTCTTTAACTCTCCAAACAGCATTGCTTGCTAAGCCATGATCAGTAGATAAAGTGGTAAAGGTTTGGCCATCATAGCGGCTTACACCTCCTTCCATGGTTCCGAACAAAAGGTCCCCATTTTTATCTTCAGTGATACACCAAACATTATTATCCGCCAAACCATGAGCAGTAGAAAAAGTAGTAAAAGATTTGCCGTCAAAACGATTTAAACCATCCCATGTCCCTAACCAAATATTTCCATCCTTGTCCTCGGCTATATCCCGCACAACATTATATGAAAGGCCCTGATCCTCAGAAAAATTGGTAAAAGATTTTCCATTATAACGACTGACTCCAGTACCATCAGACCCAAACCAAAGATTGCCGGATGTATCCTCAAAAATAGACCAGATTGAATTATTTACCAGACCATGTGCAATAGTAAAATTGGTAAATGATTTTCCATCATACCGGCTCACTCCACCACCTCGGGTGCCAAACCAAAGATTCCCTGTCCTATCCATAAATGAACATAAAATGGACTCTAATGCCAAACCATCATCAGTAGTGAAGGTGGTAAAATTAGATAAGCCACTACCTCCCATTAAAATTGTATTGCCTTCCTGATCCAAAATAGGTTCACCTTTATCATTTTTTAAGACAGGAAGCAGGGTAGTTTCAGTTTCGATCTCGTGGATGTGTCTAACCTTTGGTTTTGGCATATCTTTTAATAAAAAAGTCTTGGGTTGTAAGCTGTCAGGGAGGTCGGCTATTACAGTTCTTCGCAAGGGTACAAGAGAGTCTTTTTCGATACTCTTGTCAATTGCTCTGAATTCCTGTTTGGTGTTGCATGAAGACAAATATCCCAAACAAATCGCTAAAACTAGTTTGAATGCATTCATTGGCCTACTTTAAATTGGTAAAAAATATGAAATCAATCCCCACCTAAAGTGTTGATTATCTTAAATATAAGGAAGATTG
>NZ_JAKZAL010000058.1 GCF_022538115.1 Cognataquiflexum rubidum
CTCCTATGTTTGAAATGATTCCATAAATTAACATAAAGTGGTGAGAGATGGGAGTGAATTCTTTTCTAAATAACCTTGTATGGTATATTCTCGCAAAGATATTGCCCCATCTTTTTCTTTCTCTTAGAGTTTAAACAGAATGTAATGCATATCGTGATTAGGCGATATAGCAACAATATCCGAACAGGAGAAAAAACGAAAGGGAGACATCCACTTTGCTTTGTTTAACTTAAACTCTAAAGCTATGAAGATTCTCAAACAAGTGGTCGGTATTGATGTTGCCATGGACGAACTGGTAAGTAAATTCGGTTTTCTCAACGAAGAATTAAATATCAAATTTAAGTCCGATGACGTATTCAAAAACACAGAAAAGGGGTTTGTCAAACTGATTGATTGGACTGAAAAGCATCTATCAGCAGAAACCGAGCTTTTATTTGTCATGGAGGCTACGGGGGTGTATCATGAGAAGCTGGCTCACTGGCTTCATAAGAAATCCAAAAAAGTATCCATTGTCCTTCCCAACAAGATCAGCAATTATGCACGGACTCTTGATATCAAAACGGTTACCGATAAAACAGCTGCTGAGGCAATAACACGCTTTGGCCTGGAAAGGAACCTCGATACATGGGAGCCACCCCACCAGATTTATAGCAGGATCAAGCAGCTTACAAGGGAAAGAGAGCAGATTGTATCTGAGAGAACGGTTATAAAAAACCGGTTGCATGCAGAAAACTCCGAGGCTTTCCCTAATCCCAACTCCTTGAAGAGATTGAATAAAAGACTTAAACTGCTCAACGGGCAGGAAAAGGAAATCAAAAAGGAGATCAGCCAAATGATAAGGGAGGATAAAAAAGTGCAAGACCATGTAAATAATATAATAACCATTCCGGGTGTGGGTGAACTCACAGCCGCAATTGTACTGGCAGAAACCAACGGTTTTGAACTGATCCGAAACAAGAAACAGCTGACCAGCTATGCAGGACTCGATGTCAGAGAAAAACAGTCCGGAATATCGGTAAAAGGGAAACCTAGAATATCAAAGAAAGGAAATAGATATCTTAGAAAAGCGGTGCATCTTCCCGCACTTACAGCAGTAAAACACTGTGAGCAATATAAAAGAACGTATGCCGGATTGGTAGGAAGACACGGGATAAAAATGAAAGCATTGGTGGCAATACAAAGAAAATTACTGGAGTTGATGTACATCCTTTACAAAACCGAATCAATCTTTGATCCGGGATATGAAGAAAAAAGAAAGGCCCTGATAAACATACCAGAACCTTTGGAATCTAGCTTAAGCTGATTTAATGGTTAAAGATAAAAATTTTATATTTTATCTTGATTCTTAACACAGAATCTTTG
>NZ_JAKZAL010000059.1 GCF_022538115.1 Cognataquiflexum rubidum
TATGTATATCCGCAATGATACCAGTGGCCAAATAAATATAAAGTGACAGCTAGTGACAATCGTTATTTGTTAAAGATCAATGTAAATAAATTGGGTCAAAATAAACGGTTTTGACCATGAATATTGTCAACTTCATCAATCGCTTTCCGGATGAATCCGCCTGTATTGAATTCATTAAAATTCAAAGGATTAAACAGGGAATTGTCTGTAAAAGATGCTCATGTACCAAGCACTATTGGCTTGAAAACAAGAAGTCTTTCCAATGCTCCTCTTGTGGATTCCGAACAAGTATCAAGAGCGGAACTGTTATGGAGCACAGCAACCTTCCGATTCGTGTCTGGATGCTTGCCATTACATTCATATCTGCTACAAAGAAAGGTTTCAGTGCCGCGGAGCTTCAAAGACAATTGGGCCTGAAGAGGTACGAGCCTGTTTTCAGGATGTATCATAAAATCAGGGTTGTAATGGGAAAACGTGATGATACCTACAGGCTCGAAGATATGGTTGAATATGACGAAGCCTTTGTTGGAAAGGCCGTCAGTAATAAAACCAAAGACAAGCTCAAACGAGGCAGAGGAAGCCAAAAACAATCTAAAGTAGCTGTTATGGCTGAATCAACCGTATTGGAGGATCCTGACTCAGGCGAACTTGAAAAGAGTTGCAGGTACTTCAAGATGAAGAAGATAAAGAACTTAGAGGCTAAGACCGCACAGGTTTTGATCAAAGAATTCATTGATAAAAGCACTGTACTTCAAACAGATAAGAGTACCACCTTCTCAGATCTGGGTCAATGTATTGATGTTCATGTAAGAGAAATTTCCGGCACGAAAGAAGGCAAATTTAACCTCAAATGGGCTCACATTGCCATCAGTAACTTAAAGAAACACCTGCAAACTTATCATATGATAACAGAGAGGATGATGCAGAACTATCTGGACGAGTTTTGTTACAAGCTCAACAGAAGATATTTCGGTCAAAAGCTTTTTGACAGACTCATCATTGCTTCAATTTATCCTTACTGGAATGATTGCGGATAATCATA
>NZ_JAKZAL010000006.1 GCF_022538115.1 Cognataquiflexum rubidum
AAGGTTATTTAGAAAAGAATTCACTCCCATCTCTCACCACTTTATGTTAATTTATGGAATCATTTCAAACATAGGAGGAAAAGAAGGTCTCGCAATGGACGCAAAGGATTTTGACCTTCCCTGTTTTTGGCAGAGACCCGAATTCCCAATTTACATTTCCTCGGGCAAAAACCGGAATCATTGTTCTCGTTTTTTACCCCGAGTTGCGTTCCTTACTCGGGGCTACCAATATTTGATCCCTTCAGGATCATATCCCCCGCCGATGATAGTACCTCCCAAACCATTATTCACTCAGCATTTTTAATTCCCATACTTTTTTTCCTTTTCCTCTGCGTCTTTGCGTGAATTAAAAAATACCATAGAATCATTCATTGAAGCTTTTACACGAGGGGTATTTGAACAAATAAGGAAGCATTGCATTTTGTGAACGAATTGGCAAAAAATAAATTTTCTGCTTTGTTTTCCTTTCCGCCTTCAAAACCACCTTCCCATGAAAAAATTACAAAGTCTTTTCCTGTTTTTTCTTTTGTCCACCTTTTCTGTTTTTGGACAAAAAAGTCCTGCCGGAACCGCAGACATCTCCCTTCAATATTACCTTCCCCCAGGTTTTACCTACAATGAAAAAATCCCCAAGCCAAAAGACATTTTGGGGTTTGAAGTGGGCGAATGGAATGCAGGGTACGATCAAGTCATCCGGTATTTTGAAAAACTGGCAGACAGTTCTCCCCGGGTAAAATTTGAAATCATCGGATATACCTATGAAAAGCGACCCCAAATCATGCTGACGATCACCTCTCCCGAAAACCTCGCCAACATCGATAAAATCAAATCCGACAGACAGCAACTCCGTGACTCAAATGCCAAGATTGATTTTGACAAAATGCCCTTGGTAATGGCAGCGGGATATTCGGTTCATGGCAATGAGGCAAGTGCCATTAATTCTTCCATTTTGGCCGCTTACCATTTTGCAGCCGCCAATGAAATCGAGGCAGATCTGAAAAATATCATCGTCCTGATAGATCCCGCGCTGAATCCTGACGGAAGTAACCGCTATGCCTCTTGGGTCAATACCCACAGATCATACAACCTTAACGGCGATCCTTCAAACCGTGAACACAGCGAAGCTTGGCCGGGCGGAAGGGGAAACCATTATTGGTTTGACCTCAACAGGGATTGGTTGCTCGTGCAGCATCCAGAATCACAAAACAGAGTCGCTAAATTTCAGGAATGGCTTCCCAATATCTACCTGGATTACCATGAGATGGGCACCAACAACACTTTCTTTTTTCAACCCGGTATTCCAAGCCGCGACCATCCGTTAACACCCAAGAAAAACATAGAACTGACAGAAAAAATCGCCCAATACCATGCCAAGGCCATGGATGAGATGGGTTCGCTTTACCATTCGAGGGAAAGTTTTGACGAGTATTATTTTGGCTATGGCTCCACTTATCCGGATATCCAGGGTTCCATCGGGATCTTGTTTGAACAGGCTTCTTCAAGAGGTCACTTGCAGGAAAGTATCTACGGTCCGCTGCCTTTTTCCTTTACAATCAGAAATCAGTTCCGCACCAGCGTGAGTTCCTTTGAGGCAGCCAAAAACATGCGGGGAGAAATCAACAAGTTCATGCAGGATTTCTATGCTGAATCCTTGAAAGAATCTGCTGTGGACACCAACAAGGCGTATATTTTTGGCGATACCGCCGATGCCGCACGTGGTTTCCATTTGGCTGAAATGATCCAACAGCATCAGATCGATGTCTACTCCCTCAACCAAAACATCACTGTCAACGGTGTCCCTTTTGAGAAAGAAAAAGCGTACATCGTCCCACTCAATCAGCCACAATACAAGCTAATCAAAGCGATCTTCGAAACCCGAAACAACTTCCAGGACAGTCTTTTCTACGATGTCTCTGCATGGACATTGCCGATGTCCTTCAACCTTGACTACACAGCATTGAGCAGCAAAATCATGAATCTCGCCGATGTCACACTTCTCGAGGAGGATTTTGGCAAAAAAGCCGGAGCCCTGATCGGTGAAAAAAACGCCTATGCCTACGCCTTTGAATGGGCAGATTATTATGCGCCAAAGGCTGCTTACAAGTTGATGGATGAAGGATATTTGGTGCGCCTGACGCATGAACCCATCACCCTTGCTGACGGAAAGGTCCTGAAAAGAGGAAGTATTCTAGTCAGTACCCAAAGAGATGCTGAAATAGATGCTGCCACCAAACTTCACTCTTCATTAACTTCCCTTGCTTCCGAAACGGGAATCACCGTCTACGGCATCAGCACGGGATATACTGCAGGTGTCAATATCGGTTCACCAAGCATAGATGTACTGAAGAAACCTGAAGTCGCCGTCTTGGTCGGGACAGGTGTCACAAGCGGAGAAGCCGGAGAAATGTGGCATTTGCTAGACCAAAGATTTGACATGCCGATAACTTTGCTCCCTGTAGAAAGACTGGGAAATACAGACCTCAGCAGGTATAATGTCCTTATCATGCCTAATGGCAATTATTCAAGTTGGGGAAAATCCGAAGCCGAAGAAATCAAATCCTGGGCAAGTGCCGGAAATACTTTGATCGCCCGTGGAAATGCCATGACCTGGCTCAATAGCAATGAACTTGTTTCTTTTACTTTCAAAAAAGACCCAAAAGAAGAAGAGAAAAAGCCTGACCTACCTTATGCAGACTATACCAAAAATACCGGCGCCAGGATGACAAGCGGTACGATTTTCCATGCAAAGCTAGATGTGAACCATCCGATTGGATACGGGTATGGCAAGTCGGAGATTTTCACTTTCCGAAGCAGCAACCAAGTGCTCGAACCGGGAAAAAATCCTTACTCCAATCCCATGGTCTATACCGACAAGCCTTTGGCAAGTGGATATATTCATCCCGAAAACCTCGAAATGGTCAGAAACAGCAGCGCCATTCAGGTCAAGCGCCTCGGCCGGGGACGTGTCATCGGTATGGTGGATAATCCCAACTTCAGGGCGATATGGTACGGAACCAACAAGCTTTTCCTCAATGCCATATTCTTTGGTCAGGTGATAGAAGGCGGGACTGCGGATTGATCATTTACCAATTAACCCTCCAAGGGTTTTCAACCCTTGGAGGGTTTGGAGTTACGATCCCTTGGAGGGTTTCTTCTACCCAAGTGTTTTTAAGAAATCCTTTTTGTAAACTAAAGGAGTCACGCCGATCCTTTCTTTGAATTGCCTGTTAAAATTGGAAAGGGTATTGAAACCGCTCTCATAACAGATTTCACTGATATTGGCGTCCATCTCATGGAGCAATTTGCAGGCATGCCCGATCCTGACATCGGTGAGAAACTCCGAAAAGGATTTGTTCATCCTCGAAGAAAAGTACCTGCTAAAAGCACTTTCCGTCATATTGGCCATGGAGGCCACCTCCTCAAGCAGGATTTTTTGGCGAAAATTTTCCATCACATATTCATAAACCTTACTCATGCGATCCTTTTCAGATTCTTTGTTGGTATTGATATAGCCGGCCTGAGTGATCGGATGGCAATCGGAGGATTCGGACAGGACTTTCAGGATTTCCAGCAATTTCAGGATGCTGTCAATTCCTTT
The DNA here is from genome assembly GCF_022538115.1 of Cognataquiflexum rubidum. Lineage (GTDB taxonomy): Bacteria > Bacteroidota > Bacteroidia > Cytophagales > Cyclobacteriaceae > Cognataquiflexum > Cognataquiflexum rubidum. The sequence continues at coordinate 3,599 of NZ_JAKZAL010000006.1, forward strand.
TGATTCCGTCAATTTCTCAAATTGAGGGCGGAGCAATTCATTGGTCTTTCCGGTTATTTCCAATCCCCGTTCTGATTTTTGGAGCAGGGTCTTGATGCCTTCAAACTCCTCTTTGTCATGAATGGCATTCCCCAAAAAGTCCTTTCCAAAGTACACAACAATCCCTTTGGTCATCAAACCACTTTCTTTTTCAAAGTACTGCGGATCGTTCCGCCACAAATGCGGGAGATTTGGGCCGGTAAAAACCATGTCAAATTCACGGAAAGGCTTCATCTGATCGCCGATAAACCTTGTCCCTTTTCCTTCCAAAACCAAGAACAATTGGTACTCATTGTGAAAGTGCCAATGTTTGTCAAAATTAGGGGCAACAAGCGCTTTGGCAACGAAAGCTTTGTCCTCAGGAATCCTTGATTTTTGAAGTGCCTGTTTCATGATTAGTCAATTATGCCATAATTATACATGAAAATTAAATTTTTGAACAAAATAAAGTCATAATCAGCAAAAAAAAAGGAAGATTGCCATTTGATAAATGTGGAATTTGAATCTTCCAATAAACCCTAAATTCCCCTAAATAAAACCATCCATGAGATATTCTCATTTCCTCCTCCTCCTTCTCTTCTTTACTGTCATCGGTTGTGGCAAAAAGTCCAATTTACCAGAGCTTCCCACAGGGCCAAGAAGAGCAGAAATCCTCTTCCTCGGACATGACAGCAAGCACCATGATTCCGAGAAACTGATGCCTTATCTGGCAAGACCACTTTTCCAAAAAGGCATCAACCTTACTTATACTTCTGATCCAAACGACCTGAACCTGGACAACCTGAATCAGTATGACGGGATCATGATCTATGCCAACCACGACAGTATTACTGTAGAACAGGAAGCTGCCCTCAAAGAGTATGTGGAAAGCGGCAAAGGTTTTATTCCCCTCCACAGTGCCTCTTTCTGTTTCCAGAATTCTGATTGGTATGTCGAAGCCGTAGGCGGACAGTTCCAATCGCATGGCACGGGTGATTTCAAGGTCGATATCATCGCTGCTGACCATCCTGTGATGCAGGGCGTGGAAGTATTTGAAACCTGGGATGAAACCTATATCCATACCCGGATCAATCCCGACATGACTGTCCTGATGGAAAGGGAAGAAAACGGACACCGCGAGCCTTGGACTTGGGTGAGAAATCAAGGAAAAGGACGTGTATTTTACACAGCTTATGGACACAATGAGCGCACTTGGTCCCAACCAAATTTCCATACCCTTGTCGCCAACGGCGTACTTTGGGCGATAGGAGATGATGTAGCCAAGCAGGTGGCCGATTTCAAAATCCCTCAGCCGGTATTTGAAGATGCCGTCATTCCAAACTACGAAAACAAAGACCCGGCACCGAGATACCAACATCCGCTTTCTCCGGAAGAATCCATGAAATTGATCCAGATTCCGGTAGGATTTGAATTGCAGCTATTCGCTTCTGAGCCTCAGATTGTCAATCCAATGGCGATGTGTTGGGATGAAAAGGGAAGGTTATATGTGATCGAGACAGAAGATTATCCTAACGAAGTCCGCACCGAAGGCGGAAATGACCGCATCAAAATCCTTGAAGATACTGATGGCGACGGCAAAGCTGACAAAGTAACTGTCTTTGCTGATGGCCTCAACATCCCGACAAGCATCATGGCCATGAACGGAGGTATCCTCATCTCCATGGCTCCGGATTTTGTATTCTTAAAAGATACTGACGGTGACGACAAAGCCGATATAAGAGAAGTATTGATCACAGGTTGGGGCAAAAGCGATACACACGCCGGACCTTCCAACCTGAAGTATGGCTATGACAATAACATTTGGGGTGTTTTGGGATATTCAGGTTTCAAAGGAACTGTTGGCGGACAGGAATTCAATTTCTCCCAAGGGGTATATAGATTCGCTCCTGATGCTTCCAACTTTGAGTTTTTAGGTTCGACAAGTAACAATACCTGGGGACTTGGCTTCTCGGAAGATTTCAATGTCTTCATCTCCACTGCCAACGGTCAGCACTCTGCCTACTTGGCCATGACCAACAAAAACGTCAAAAGACCTATTGCAGGCGGGATGAACAATACCGTCTTTGGTATTGACAGCCACTACGACATGCCGCACCTGACACAGTTTTTGAGACAGGTGGATTACCATGGCGGCTATACCGCTGCTGCAGGACATAACTTCTACACAGCAAGAACTTTCCCTAAATCCTATTGGAACAGGGTGGCTTTTGTGGCCGAACCTACAGGAAGGGTGCTTCACAATGCCATCATCACCAAAGACGGATCAGGATTCAAAGAAAAGAACGGCTTCAATATCGTGGCGAGTTCAGACGAATGGTTCTCTCCTGTACATGCCGAAGTCGGACCTGATGGTTCTCTTTGGATTGCAGATTGGTACAACTTTATCATTCAGCACAATCCAACTCCAAAAGGTTTTGACAATGGCGCGGGTAATGCCTACATCAACCCTATGCGGGATGCCAAGCATGGCAGGATTTATAGGCTAGTGTACAGAGGCGCACCGGAATACAAAGGTTTTTCCATTGATCCCTCTAATAATTCAGACCTGATCGCAGGCTTGAAAAGCGACAACATGTTTTGGAGAATGACTGCCCAAAGGCTCATCGTCGAAACCCAAAACAAAAGCATCATCGGTGACTTGTACAAACTGGTGGAGAACAGAGATGTAGATGAAATCGGCCTGAATACCGCTGCCAACCATGCCCTTTGGGCATTGCACGGCCTCGGCGCACTGAGCGGTGATGATGCCAATGCCATCAAGATTGTTGGCAAAGCATTGTCGCATCCTTCTGCAGGTGTCAGGAAAAATGCCATTGAAGTTCTTCCAAAAACCAATGAAACTTTTGCGCTGATCCAATCCAACAAGGTCCATCAGGATCCTGACCTGAATGTAAGAAAAGCGGCTTTCCTTGCCTTATCGGAGATTCCTGCTTCTGCTGAAATCAGCAACCTGATCTATGAAGCAAGTCAGGACGAAGCCAACGGCAAAGACGCTTATCTTCCACAGGTGATTTTCTCCGGGGTACTTGCCCATCCAAGTTATTTTGAGCAAAACCTTGCCTCGCTTTTCCCTGAAGAAAAAGTAGATTCTCTCTACACCCTGACAGAAAAGCTGACCAAGAGTCTTGTCGTCGAGCAATACAACCTCGACAGAAGAGCAGCGATCGTCTATCCTCCTGATGTCAGCAACAAAGAAATCCATATCGTCACAGAGTTGGCGGAAGGAAATGAACCGCTCGAAGGAGTCATTGCTGCACAGGGAAACAAGATGAACGGGTATTCCCTTTTTGTAAAAAAATCTACCTTGAATTGGGTAGTAAAACAAAACGGCAAAACCTATAAAATCACCGCCGGCAACCTGCCAAAGGAACTGTTTAAGGTGGAAGCCAAGCTCCTTGAGGGCGGAGTGATGACATTGCAGGTCAATGACAATCCGGTTGCCAAAGCAAAAGCCCCTTCCCTATTCACCGCTCCTTTGACTCCGGACAGAATCCGCGTCGGCAATGACATGGGTGAAGAAAATCAGGTCGGCGACTACGAAGGTTTCTCTTGGCTAAGGGGTAGAATGGGCAGAGACAGCTACCTCAGCCTCAAAGATCCCAACTTCAACCTGCAGGAATATTTGGCCAAAGGCCCTGAAAAAGCAGCTCCGGTTTCAAGGGAAAATGCCCTGGTAGTGAAGATCGGCGTCATTCCCCACGAAATGAAATACAATGTGACAAGCTTCAAGGTGAAAGCCGGCCAACAGGTGATCATTGACTTCGAAAACAAAGATTTCATGCAGCACAACCTGATCGTTGCCAAGATAGGTTCGCTCGAAACGGTAGGAAAAGCCGCTGACGAAATGGCAAGAGATCCAAAAGGAATCGAAAAAAATTATGTCCCCAATATCCCGGAGATCATCATAGCTTCCAAACTTGTGGATCCTGAAGGGCTTGAATCCATCATTTTCACTGCACCTACCCAAAAAGGAGAATATCCTTTTGTATGTACTGTACCGGGACACTGGCGCATCATGAACGGTAAAATGATCGTCGAGTAAAAACCGGGAAATTATGGCAATAAATGCAACTTTTGGTGTCAGCACCTGGCTTTGGACATCTCCTTTCCAAAAAGATACAATTGGATTATTCTCAAAAATAAAAGAAATGGGCTTCGACGCGGTAGAAATACCCGTCGAAAACCCGGATCTGATTGATATTCCTTCTGTCAAAAAAGCACTTGCGGAATTCAGCCTGCAACCCATCATCTGTGGGGCTTTTGGACCGACTAGGGACTTGACACATGATGACCCGGCTTTTCACAAAACAAGCTTTGACTACCTGCAAAAATGCTTTGAGATCAGTTCGGCACTCGGCGCACATTTCGTAGCCGGACCGATGTACTCTGCGGTGGGAAAAGCAAGACTTGTCTCTCCTGAACAGCGGAAAATAGAATGGGACCGCGCTGTAACTAACCTCCACAAAGTCTGTCAGATGGCCGAGTCCATGGGTCAGGAGATTGCTTTGGAAGCTTTGAACCGCTTCGAAACCGACCTGATCAATACCACCAAAGAACTCATGCAGCTTATCTCAGACATCAACCATCCTGCGGCCAAAGTGCTATTGGATGGATTTCACATGAGTATCGAGGAGTCAGACTTGGAGGATGCTGTCAGACAGGTAGGTGACAAATTGCTCCACGTGCAGGTTTCTGAAAACCACCGTGGCATCCCCGGAACAGGTCAGACTAGCTGGTTTTCATTCAAAAGAGGATTGGCTGCAGTCAACTACACCGGAGTGATTTCGATAGAGAGTTTTACACCAAATGTGCAGGAACTTGCAGGTGCTGTCTGCATCTGGAAGCCCCTTGCCCCGAGTCAGGATGAATTCGCTTCCCAAGGACTTGCCTTTCTCCAAGACTGGATCTCAGGCACAAAATTCACGCACTAGCGATGGTTTTTACCACAGAGCACACAGGGTACACAGAGCTGGAGGACTCCAATTTCTTCTTACCTTTCACCAAATACTTGTACTGAGCGCAGTCGAAGTAACCATTAACCAAATACTTGTACTGAGCGCAGTCGAAGTAACCATAAACCTAATTGCCACCAACAACAAACAACTAACCACAGAGCGCACATAGCTGGAGGTTGTGAAAAGATGTTTTGATGCTTCGCCAACTCCATTTACCTCTTACCTTTCACCAATAACCAAATACTTGTACTGAGCGCAGTCGAAGTAACCATTAACCCCAAATAACTTAATAACCAATAACCATAAAAGCCATGAGCCAAAAACAAATCAACATCGCCATCGTCGGACTGGGTTTTGGGGCGGAATTTATCCCCATTTACCAGAAGCATCCGCTAGCCAATATGTATGCCATCTGCCAAAGAAACGAAGACAAACTCAATGAAATCGGAGATGCCTTTGGAGTGGAGAAGCGCTACACCGATTACGATGAGCTCCTCAAAGATCCAAACATAGACGCTGTCCATATCAATACCCCGATCCAAGCCCATGCCGAGCAATCGCTCAAAGCACTCCGTGCCGGCAAGCATGTCGCCTGCACCGTGCCGATGGCTACGACCGTGGAAGAATGCCGTCAGATCGTCGAAGCCTGTGAAGAAACAGGGCTGACGTACATGATGATGGAGACGGTAATCTATTCCCGTGAATTCCTTTTTGTCAAAGAGATGTATGAGAAAGGGGAATTGGGCAAGATCCAGTTTCTGAGAGCAAGCCACCAACAGGAGATGGCCGGTTGGCCGGGATACTGGGAAGGGCTGCCGCCTATGCACTATGCGACGCACTGTGTAGGACCGGTATTGGCACTGCCAAAAGCACAGGCCGAATATGTGTCCTGCTTTGGTTCGGGAAGGATAGACGAAAACCTCATCCCAAAATACGGTTCTCCCTTTGCCATCGAAACCTGCCATATTAAACTCAAAGACTCCGACCTCTCCGCAGAAGTTACCCGCTCGCTCTTCAACACGGCGAGACAATACCGTGAAAGCTTTGATGTCTATGGTTCCAAAAAGTCATTTGAGTGGACACTGATCGAGCATGAAGACTCCGTCATCCATACCGGGGAAGTTCCTGAGCGGGTCAAAATCCCTGACTATGCCCACCTGCTTCCAAAGGAAATCGCATCCTTCACCACAGCAGGCGTATATGATTCGGATGACAACCAACACCTTTCCTTTATCCAAGGAGCGGGACATGGCGGTTCGCATCCGCACCTTGTCAATGAATTTCTGTCGGCACTGCACGAAGGAAGGGCACCCTATCCTGATGCAAGACAGTCCGCCAACATCACCTGCGTGGGCATCCTTGCCCATGAGTCAGCGATGGCCGGAGGTCAGATCATGAAGCTGCCTGAATTTACCCTCAGGTAATCCTATTCCTTACAACCTTTATCTCTCAAACCACAAGAACCACTGCGAAAGCGGTGGTTTTTTTGTGGGGTTTTGGGTAATATTCTGGGGATTGATAAAAAATCCCTCTTTGGCAAATAGGAAATTTATTACATTAGTTATACTTTTAGAATTCCCAAATATATTGTCAGCTTTAGCTTAATTATAGTCAAAAAGACATTACTATGAAACCTATATTTTCTAGAAATATCGACATCAATAAAACAGCTTTTGTCAATTGGCGTACATCGAAAAACGAAGATATTCAGAATATGTTAGTTCTTGCTGAAGGATTTTTAACTTCATCTATTGAACTAGCTAAAGTTGCCTTAGCCTCCAATAAAGATAAAAAGGCTGATATAATGATTTTTCCCATTTTGACAAATGCAAATCATGGAATAGAATTGTATTTAAAATCACTTGTTTGGACTTTAAACAAACTCCTGAAGTCAGAGAATAAGATTGAGGAGATGAATCATGATATTAAAAAAATTCTTGAGACTGCCCAAAAAAAAATAGAACAGTACAAGGACCAAGAGTCTTTAGATTTTTTTAATCACCAGATTGAAGAATTACAGAGTTATATTAATGAACTATTTACGATAATTAAGGCTTCACCCAAAAATGCAAAAATGGATTTTTCCCGATATCCATTTGACCATAAATATTTAAATCATTTTTATGTTGATGAACTAGGAAATGTTGAGATTGATTTGGAAAACCTTATTTCACGTTTTGAGAAAATTCTTGAAACTCTTGATGAAAGAATTTCATACTTCTATTACCAAGAGTTAAATCAGGACTGGTGAAAAAAAAGCAATAAAGAAATACCAAAGGAGAGCAGGATATGGCGGTTCTCATCCTCCCTTAGTGCTTGAGTTCAAGATTGCGACATAATCAAATTAGCATTTTCATGAAATTAGTGGCTGTTGAATGTAGTATATAGAGTGTAATCGAGTTTTACAAAAAAAGGAAGATTGGCTATATTATAGACTAATCGGAATAATGAATGAGTTTAAAAAGGGTAAGTATTTTTGTTTAGTTGCGAATAAAATTCATCTTTTAATGGAAGGATTTAAAATTAATGAAGGATTCAAGTTTAAAGAAAAAAAACTTAACCGATGAAACAGATAATAATAGTATTAATCTTCAGCAGTTTTCTAGGTATTTCTGTTTTTGGTCAACAAAGCTTTCTGCTAAATGAGGAGTTTACAGATAATTCGAATAATTGGGATGTTGGTAAAGATAAAAATGAAAATTCTGAAATAAGATTAGGAAAATATTTGATGGAAAATTATACCAAGAACGCATGGAATTGGTATGCAATTGAAACTGATTTAGATGGTAATAAAGAGTTCTTAATAGAATCAAGTATTAATAAGCTCAATAGTTACAATAATGAGGATATTTATGGTTTGATATGGGGTACAGAGGACGCAGAAAATTGTTTTGCTTTTGTTATTAATACCATAAACCAAACCTACACAGCATTTAGTATTTATGGAGGAACATGGTTTAATCTTATTAACTGGCAAAAAAGTAACCATATAAATTATGGTAACACAGCTAATAAGCTTGGAATCGCTAAGATTGGGAAGGATTTGATTTTTTTAGTAAATGATGAACCTGTTAACAAAACTCCGGTACAAGAATTTTACGGAAAACATATTGGATTTTTTGTTGGCCCAAAAATAAAAATTGCTGCTGACAATCTTTTGGTCAAGCATATTTCATTTGAAGAGGATTTTGGTAGTTCTAATGATTCTTGGACAGGGAATGGAACAGGATTTTTTATAAGTAATGACGGATATCTTGCCACTAATTATCATGTCGTTGCTGAAGCTTCTGAAATTGAAATTGAATTTATTCGAAATGGACAAAAACAGAATTATAAAGTAAAAGTAATCCAAAGTGACGAACAAAATGATTTAGCAATATTAAAAGTTGATGATGCTTCATTTAGTTCATTTATCTCAATACCATATAATTTTCAAACTTCATTATCAGAAGTTGGTTCAAATGTTTTTGCTTTAGGCTATCCTTTAGCTTTATCAGTAATGGGTACAGAAATCAAATTTACTGATGGAAAAATTAGCTCTAAAACTGGTTTTAAAGGCGAAATTTCAACATACCAAATGACAACTCCAATTCAACCAGGCAATAGTGGCGGACCCCTTTTCGATTTTGATGGTAATCTAATTGGGGTAAATTCAGCAAAATTAAGAGCGGATGTTGCAGACAATGTATCATATGCTATCAAATCCAGTTATTTAAAAAATCTTCTCGATGTTCTTCCAACGACTCTTAGTTTACCGAATGATAAAACTATTGTTAATAAGACATTGACAGAAAAGATTAAAATTATATCTGACTATGTTGTATTAATAAGGATTAAATGAAAAAGTACCCTTTCTGAGTGTAGTTTGACTTTTGATGGTGAATCTAGGTGTAGTTTGAAACTACACCTTTTTATTTTAAGGAATTTGTAATTCCAATTCCACAATGGTTCAACCCTTTTAGGGTTTTTGCCTCCCATCCTTATATCATTTATCCCCGGTTTTACCGGGGGCTCCGCCACAGCGGACAGGTATTGAGAAGTTTGATCCCTTCAGGATCATTTTTTCTATTCTCTGATATTTAAGAATTCAAAGGCAGAAACTGAACCACTTTGCTCCTTCTTGAGATCCTAAAACTGACCCCGAACGGGGTCAAACCTATCAATAGCCGCGGGCAGCAGCCCGTGGATCAAAACAACCAAGAATATGCTCCCGACCCCTAAGGGTGTCGAACTATTTTCCTCCAAGTGGGTACTTCCGAAGTGGGAGGGGGTACTTCGGAAGTACCCCCTCCCACTTCAGATGTGAACTCACTCACCTTTTTACCGAACTCGGTCACCTTTTTGGTGAACTCACTCACCTTTTTGCTAAACTAGTTCTCCTCGGAGGTGAACTCACTGACCTTTTTGCTGAACTCGGTCGCCTAAGAGGTGAACTCACTGACCTTTTTGCTAAACTAGTTCGCCTCGGAGCTGAACTCACTGACCTTTTTACTCACCCAGTTCACCTTTTTGCTAAACTAGTTCGCCTCGGAGGTGAACTCACTGACCGTTTTGCTGAACTCGGTCACCTTTTTGCCGAACTCAGGCGCCTTTTTGGTGAACTCAGGCGCCTTTTTGGTGAACTCACTGACATTTTTGCTAAACTAATTCGCCTCGGAGGTGAACTCACTGACCTTTTTGGTGAACTCGGTCACCTTTTTGGTGAACTCACTGACCTTTTTGCTGAATTCGGTCACCTTTTTGGTGAACTCACTCACCTTTTTGCTAAACTCGGTCGCCTCAAAGGTGAACTCACTGACCTTTTTGCTAAACTCGGTCGCCTCGGAGGCGAACTCACTGACCTTTTTGCTGAATTCACTGACCTTTCTGCTGAACTGGTTCGCCTCGGAGGTGAACTCACTGACCTTTTTACTCACCCAGTTCACCTTTTTGGTGAACTCACTAACCTTTTTACCGAACTCGGTCACCTTTTTGGTAAACGTTACAAAGCACAGGTGGTGTTTGGCGTTTGATGATGGAAGCCTTTTTTCCATTCCAAAGTCGGAAATTTGATTTTCAATCCTACTTCCAAGGAATAAAAAATCCACTTATCTTTAATTGGGGTACCATCTTAGTCTAAAGTTTTTGAGTGACTAAGAATCCACTTCACCACATCAAAAGACAATTATGATAATTAAAATCCATCAGAAATCTGAAAGAAATTACGTAGCTTTTTTTCCGTCCATCTTGAAGCAAACTCTTGTTTTATTTTTCTTTTTATTGAGCACCCAAAACTTTGCGCAGCAAGAAACCAAGCCGAGAAGTTTGGGTATTCATGGGGGAATAAACAGCAGTCTCCTCGACGACGCGCTTGGCCCAAGTTTTTCTTTCCACTATGCGATCCGTACAGATAAAGTGCTCCAAATTGAATCCATGCTTTTCTTTGACAGCAACTCGGGAGAATCTTTTATGTCAGGATCTTCCCAAAAAAGTTCCGGAATTGGTTTGGCGGCGGGTCTGAGGATCAATGTCTTGCCCAATAGAAATTGGAACCCTTCTTTGGTAATTATGCCGGGAATAATGCAGAGTTCTGAAAGAATAAATGGTAGAGAGTTAAGTGAGGTATCAGGAGCTATTTGCCTAGGCCTTTCCAATACTTTTCAGGGCAAGCATATGGTTACCCTAGGAATCAACCAAGGAGAAAATATAAGTGCAGCTTATATAAAATACGGTTTCTGGTTTTGATAAAGGGAAAAACTCTTATCCCTATCTGAGAGCAGTTTAACGATTGGTGGTAAGACTGGGTGAATTTCAAATTACCCCGATCACTTTTCGCAAATTCCACACAGCACAGGTGGTGTTTGGCGTTTGATGATGGAAGCCATTGAATCCCCATAATTTTTTTTTTAATCCTGCCTAAAATTTTATAGGTTTAAGGTAATCCCAAGACATGTTTTGATGAAAAAACAAGCCCTTTCCATTGCTTTAGGTTTCCTACTGATCATTGGATGCAATAGCAAAAGTAACCACCCTTTTGGCCAGGATATCAGTACGGATGTGGAACAAATAGCCCTTGGCAAGTCCTTGTTTGAGCAAAACTGTACTTCCTGTCACAACTTCACCCAAAAGACCATTGGCCCCAATCTCAGCGGCCTGACTTCCCAAATCGAGGCTGATTGGCTCAAATCCTTTATCAAAAATCCACAACAGCTCTTGGATAACGGAGATCAGCGAACCAAAATATTAATGGAGGAATATAAAGTCCTGATGCCTGCCTTCCCTTTACTTTCTGAGGCGGAAATAGAGGCTTTGTTGAGTTACATGCATTCTTTTGGGCCTGTGGCTGCTGTAGCATTGGCAGAGGGCGAAGCCTTAGCAGACCCGATTCCTGAGAAAACAAAGGATTCGGGATTGTTTTTGGAATTGGAATTTTTCACCCAAATCCCCGCCTCCGATTCCATTTCACCTTTGGCCAAAATCACCAAAATGGAAAGTGAACCTATTTCAGGGAGGCTTTTTGTGCAGGATCAGCATGGGAAAATGTACGAGTTGGTCAATGGAAAGCCCCAGGTATTCTTTGACCTGAGAGCCCTTAGGCCGGATTTTGTATCCAAACCGGGATTGGCTACAGGATTTGGCAGCTATGCCTTTCATCCCGAATATGTCGACAATGGATTGCTCTATACTTCCCATACCGAGAAACCGGGTTCCAAGACGGCGGATTTTGCCTATGCCGACAGCATCAAAGTGACGATGCAGTGGGTCTTAACCGAATGGAAAACAGCTAATCCCTCCTCAAAATCATTTGTCGGCGAAAGCCGGGAGCTCCTCCGGGTAAATGTCGTCACCCAGATCCACGGCATGCAGGAAATTGCCTTTAATCCACATGCCAAAAAAGGAGAGGAAGATTACGGCCTACTATATATCGGTATCGGTGATGGCGGCAGCGCCGAAAATGGATTCGACTTTATTTCTGATCACAAAGGCAGTGCTGTTTGGAGCAGCATTCTCAGGATAGACCCGAAAGGGAAAAACAGTAAAAACGGAAAATACGGCATCCCAAAAGAAAATCCATTTGTCGGGCAATCGGACAAAGCAGAGGAAGTCTTTGCTTATGGTTTCCGAAATCCAAACCGAATTTTTTGGGATCTAAGGGGAAGGATGATGGCTTCAGAAATCGGCCACAAAAACATAGAAGAACTCAATGTAATCGAGGCGGGAAAGTTTTATGGTTGGCCGATACGGGAAGGCAGCTTTGTCATCAATGCTCAGGGAGATATGGACAAGGTCTTTGCCTTGCCTGCGGACGATGCGGAAATCGGAGCCACTTACCCGTTTTTACAATTTGACCATGACGAAGGCTTGGCAATCATTGCAGGGTATTTTCCAAGTTCGGGGATCTTCAAAGGCAAATTCCTTTTTGGGGATGTTCCCTCCGGAAAGGTCTTCGTATCTGACCTGAATGAATCGAATCCCAAAATCCAAAAGGTCGGCATCAAGGTCAATGGAAAGGAAAAAGGCCTTCAGGAATTATGTGGCAAGCCAAGGGTGGATTTGAAATTCGGTCAGGATAAGTCAGGCCAGGTTTACATTTTGACCAAAGCGGATGGGAAGGTTTATAGGATATTGAATTGAGAATGATATTGATATTTGTTGATACTAGTGGATATGAATTGATATTTACTAACCACTTTTACTCCAGAAGATAAACAACATTTTTCTCCACCTCGGCAAGCTCGGTGGACTGGTACCGTGATATCATAGGGGGTTGGGGGAAATGCGGCTTTGCCGCATTTCCCCCAACCCCCCAACATCAATATATTCCGGTGGTCGATCCCGATAATTATCGCGGACGAGACCATTCTGAAAGTAATCCCTTACTAATAAGAAAGCATATCAACACATTAATTGATATTCATCTGTAAATAGAGGTTTTTCCTGAGGTTTACAATTGAATATTTTAGCAGACGATTTGAAAAAACCAATTGGGTTTTTGGGTTGGGAGGACAGCATGGATTGCCATATTATCTTTTGCACTGTTATACAAACTTTTCCCCCTGAAAATCAACAGTCTAAGATTTTCCTTTTTGTAAACAATCTTATTTTCTATTGATACAATGGTAATCTATTTTTTATTTCTCTATCTTTTTACTAACAAAAACCTAGTAAATTATTAACCTATGCCTAGAGCTAAATCCGATAAAGACCGTAAAATCTTTGTATTGGATACTTCGGTGATCCTATACGCACACAACTCCATCATGAACTTCGCTGAGCATGATGTGGTCATCCCGATTACTGTTTTGGAGGAGCTCGATCAGTTCAAAAAGGGAAATGACACCAAAAACTTTGAGGCCCGCGAATTCATCAGGCTGCTCGACGGGCTGGCCAAAGACAACATGATCCACAACTGGACGCCACTCAACGGGAAGACCAAAGGATATTTTAGGGTATTGATGAATCCCGACAATAATATCAATGCCAACCTCATCTTTGGTGAAGAAAAAAACGACCACAAAATCCTCAATGCCGCACTCCATTGTCAGCAAATGGAAAAAGGCAGAAAGGTAATCCTGGTTAGCAAAGACATCAACCTCCGCCTCAAGGCAAAATCTCTTGACATCCACGCGGAGGATTATGAGACGGGGAAAATCAAAAACCTTTCAGAGCTTGAAAACACCGGAAAATATATCCTTGAAGGGATAGAACCGGACCTTATCAACAGGCTGTATGAAAACCATTCCGTCGAGGCAAAGTTGGTTTTGGGTACCAAAAAGCGGAAAGCCAACGCCTTCTACATCCTCAAAAGTGAGAAAAACTCTGTGTTGGCCTACTACAACTCCGAGGATAATATGCTCGAAAGGGTAGATAAGAAACTCGCCTATAACATCAAACCAAAAAATGCCGAGCAGGCTTTTGCTTTGCATGCGATCTTGAATCCGAGGATCAAACTTGTCTCCATCCAAGGTGTGGCAGGAACAGGGAAAACGCTTTTGGCACTTGCGGGTGCATTGGAGCAAAGAAGGGATTACAAGCAGATTTTCCTGGCAAGACCTATTGTTCCCCTGAGCAATAAGGACATCGGCTACCTTCCGGGCGATATCAAATCCAAGCTCAATCCCTATATGGAACCCCTTTGGGACAACCTGAAGTTTATCCAAAACCAGTTCAAGGAGTCGGATAAGGAGTTTCAAAAAATCACGGAATTGGTAAATCAGGAGAAATTGGTTATCCAACCTTTGGCCTATATCAGAGGAAGGTCACTTTCCAATATTTTCTTTATCGTGGATGAAGCGCAAAACCTCACACCACATGAAATAAAGACAATCATCAGCCGTGCCGGGGAAAATACCAAGATCATTTTTACCGGAGATATCTTCCAGATCGATACACCTTATCTCGACAGTCAGAGTAATGGTTTATCTTATTTGATAGATCGGGTAAAAGACCATCCATTATATGCCCATATCAAGTTAGAAAAGGGGGAAAGATCGGAATTAGCCAATTTGGCAAATGATCTTCTGTAATCATTAATGAATTTTTGATAAACCGATAGAATATTTCGAATTCTATCGGTTTTTTTATTTTTTAGCGGTTTTTTTTGCAACCAATATTCAACCATTTCGTGTTATCCAACTGTATCGGAAAAGAAAATGATGTGTTCGCCAGCGTACACCTGAACTGCGCTATAGAATGATTAACCTATTGAAATACAATACTTTATAAAATTGGGATCAGAATTTGGCATATGACCAATACCTGTAGCAACGAACACAGGAAAAGAAACAAACCTTACACAGTACAATAAAAATTAAAGAAAATGAAACCAACTATTTTAACTCAAAAAACAGTTTGTGCCTTTTTAGGATTAATGATGGCATTGACAATCTTGTGGGCCGCAAAGGCTGAGGCGAAAGTTGATCAAATCAACGAGGTAATCCCAATGGAATATAACATAGGATTGGGAGAAGTTCAGGAGAATGTTATCCAAGAATTTGAATTGGATCTTTCTGACCTGAAAGAACTTCCGACTATCACTATCATCAATAAATACGGTGAGGTGGTTGCGGAATTTTACGGAGACAGAGAAGAAATAAAGAAAAAATTTAAAGAATCTTTTGATAAAGGATTATTCGTAACAGCCTCAGGAAGTCGCGAATTTTACCTTGTAAGATAGTTTAGTTGATTGTTTGGTTTTTCGAAAAAAAAAAGGTGAGTCTTGCTCACCTTTTTTAGTTTTACCTGAAGATTAACTTTCAGTAATTGTATTCAACTTCGCAAGGAAGCTGTTGTAGTATTGCCTTCCGACTTGCACCACAGCACCCATTTTTAGATTGATGTCTTTGGTGTTGAAGCTTTCAATTTGTGCAAGCTGCACGATAAACGACTTTTGGACCCTCAGGAAAAGGTGTGGCGGAAGCTTTTCTTCCATATCCTTCATGGATTTTCTGATGGTAAAGTTGCGTGCTTTGGTGTAGATGGTGACCATATTGCCATTGGCTTCGACATAGTAGATTTCCTCGTAAGGAACTCTTTCATATGCATTGTCTGCCTTGATAAATACGGCGTCTGCTACAAGATAAGGGCTTTCGTCCTTGGCCCTTACAGTGACCGCTTCGGCAGCAGGTTTTGTCCTTTTGTTGTAAAGAACGATTTCCACTATGGCATGGATATCATTGGTGTTGAAGGGTTTTACTATAAAGCCTGCAGGATTGATTCTTTTGGCTCTTTCAATGATGGTAGGATCACTGTAAGAAGTCACATAGACCAAAGGGGCGTCCACCATCTGCTTGATGATTTCTCCCAATTCGATACCGTCTTTGTCCCCCTTGAGTTTGATATCCATAAATACCAAATCAGGTCTGTATTTTTTGACGACTTTAATGGCTTGGTTGGCGGAGTTTGCGATGTCAATGTTGACGTAACCTAAAAGTTCTAAAATCTCTTCAATGTTTTCGGCTATGTTTACATCATCTTCGACGATCAGAATTCTTTCCTCTTTCATATAGTTTTTTCGGGAAATAATACGGTATAATTATTATTAAATGGATTTTTGTGTTGGTGAAAATAATATGAGTGACTATTTACAAATTATAGTTTTCACAATCAATATTTATTTCAAATTTTTCCAATAATCCATTCATCATTTTTATAAGCTCATCATATCCTTGAATCTTGCTGCCTGCCTTCTGCTGACCTCTATCCTGTCGCCACCTTTGAGGGTGACTACCAATCCGCCGTTGAACCAGGGCTCGATCGCCTCTACCCAACTGAGGTTGATGATATGTTTTCTGCTTGCTCTGAAAAATGATTTTTCACTCAGTCTTTCATCCAAAGCATTGAGTGATTTGTGTATCATCGGCTTAAAATTATCAAAATAAACTTTGATGTAATTGCCGTCTGATTCAAAAAGCCTCACATTGGATAACTTTACAAACCAGCATCGGTCTCCGTCCTTGACAAATACCTGGTCATCCAAGGTAAGTTTTCTCCCTGCAAAAGCACCTGCTTCTTCTGATTTGTCCTGGTTTTCATTCAGTTTTTTCAATAAGCGCTCAATGGCTTCGCCTAATCGTTTTGGTTCGATAGGTTTCAATAGATAATCCAGGGCATTGACCTGAAATGCTTTGATCGCATATTCGTCGTATGCAGTGGTAAATATCACATGGGGTACGTTGTCTAATTCTTCCAATAAATCAAATCCTGTTTTTTCAGGCATCTGGATATCGAGAAAAACTACATCCGGGGCAAGTGTTTCGATTTTTTCTTTGGCATCATCCACGTTATTGGCTTCGCCGACTATCTCAACTTGGTCATATTGGGAAAGCAAGTTGATCAGTTCTTTCCTTGCCAGTCTTTCGTCGTCTATTACAAGTGCTCTCATCTTATTGTATTTTTAACCTAATGTAGGGTTTTGTTTTGGAATTTTTATTTCGGTAATTACAAAATCACTTTCTGAATTGAATATCTTAAATGAGGCTCTGTCGCCATAAATCAGCTTCAACCGCTGTACGGTATTGTTGATGCCATGACCTTCTCTTTCTTTTTTTCTGCCTACGCCGTTGCTTTTCAGTTGTCCGCTGTTTTTGACTTGGATGATCAGGTCATCTGTGATTCCCTCTTTGCAATTGATTTCGACCAAACCTCCTTTGACCCTGTTTGAAATCCCGTGTTTGATGGCGTTTTCGACGATCGTCTGCAACATCATCGGAGGGATTTTATAATCAAAAGCCGAAGGTTCGATATTGTATTTGACCTGAAGTCTTTCTTCAAACCGGATGGTCTCCAAGTTAAGGTAATCTTTTACAGTATTGATTTCATTTTCAAAGTCGATGGTTCGCTTTTTATCCATCATGAGTGAAAATCTGAGAATATTGGACAGTTGGGTGATGGCCAATTTTGCTTTGGCCGGATCTTCGTCCACCAAAGCCCTTACACTATTGAGTGCATTGAATATAAAATGCGGGTTAAGCTGGCTTTTGAGGTGGTTGAGCTGTATTTCGTTGATTTTTGCCTGGTATTTCAGTGATTGGTTATAGCTATCCAAAAAATGGAAAAGGAAATACACCATGCTCCAAAGTGAATAGAAAAGAAAACTGACAAAAATATTGCCCGAGATCAATATCAACCTGAATTCAGTTTCCGGATTGAGTGTCCCAAATGCCCAGCTAATGATGATCTGCGCAATGGTATTCAATATACTCAACAAGCCCAAAGTAAGCAGGGTATTGGAAAGTAACTTTGGAAATTCAAAATTCAGCCAACCGTATTTTTTGATCGCGTAGCGGAAAGCATGTGTAGATAAAAAGTAAAACGCCGCCAGGGAAGAGTATGCGCCAATCTGTACAGGAGTGATTCTTCGGTCCAAAGACACAAAGAAAAGGTTGATCAAAGCATATCCTGACCAACCCAAAATCTGAAATAACCAATATAATCTCGTCCTATTCATGGCCTTAGATCAAATATAGACATGACCGCTTAATGCATTCATTGTTTTTTATTGATAGGTAAAATCAAGGCCTTTGGAGGTCATATGCTTCTATCAGTTCAATTCATCCCTCAGAAATTTTGCTGTGAAGCTCTTATTATTCTGTGCGATTTTTTCGGGAGTTCCTTCAGCGATGATGTTCCCTCCTTTTTCGCCTCCTTCCAAACCAATGTCTACCACGTAGTCTGCCATTTTGATCACATCCATGTTATGCTCAATGATGAGAACGGTATTCCCTTTTTCCACCAGCCTGTTCAATACCTCCAATAAATGTTCAATGTCTTGAAAATGAAGTCCTGTCGTAGGCTCATCCAAGATGTAGAATGTCTTCCCGGTATCTTTTTTGGATAGCTCGGTGGCAAGTTTGACCCGCTGTGCTTCCCCGCCCGAAAGTGTGGTCGCATGTTGTCCCAAGGTGATGTATCCAAGTCCGACGTCATTGAGGGTCTGGATTCGCCTGAGTATTTTTGGCTGGTTTTCAAAAAATTCTACAGCCTGCTCTACAGTCATGTCAAGGACGTCCGAAATGGATTTTCCTTTGAATCTCACTTCCAAAGTTTCCCTGTTGTACCGCTTGCCTTTACATGTCTCACAAGGAATATGTACATCAGGCAGGAAGTCCATTTCAATCAGCTTCATGCCTGCACCTTCGCAATCTTCGCATCTTCCTCCTTTGACATTAAAGCTGAACCTTCCGGGTTTGTATCCCCTGATTTTGGACTCGGGTAGTTCTGTAAATAAGGTTCTGATATCAGAAAATACTCCGGTATAAGTCGCAGGATTGGACCTTGGGGTCCTACCTATTGGAGATTGGTCGACTTCTATGACTTTGTCAAGGTGCTTCAATCCATCGACTGAATCGTATGCCAAGGGTTCCTTTTTTGAGTTGTAAAAATGTTGGTTCAAAATCGGGAACAAAGTCTCATGGATCAAAGAACTTTTTCCGCTACCCGAAACTCCCGTGACACAGGACATGGTTCCCAAAGGGATTTTGAGGGTTACATTTTTCAGGTTATTGCCTTTGGCACCTTTCAGTTCAAGGAAGTTGCCACTTCCTTTCCTTCTTTCGGATGGCACTTTGATGGAAAGCTCCCCGGTGAGGTATTTACCCGTCACGCTTCTAATTTTCAAAAACTCATCCGGCGTACCTGCCGCTACGATTTGGCCGCCATGTCTCCCTGCGCCGGGTCCGATGTCCACCACATAGTCAGAAAGCAACATCATGTCTTTGTCATGCTCCACGACGAGGACAGAGTTACCCAAATCCCGGAGGTCCTGAAGGGCCTTGATCAATTTAACATTGTCCCTTTGGTGAAGCCCGATGCTCGGTTCATCTAAAATATACAAAACACCCACCAATTGGGTGCCGATCTGTGTGGCAAGGCGGATACGCTGTGCTTCTCCTCCTGACAGGGTTCGCAAAGGCCTGTTTAATGAAAGGTAATCCAATCCTATATCCAAAAGGAATCCGATCCGCTTTCTGATTTCTTTCAAAACCTCCTTGCCGATGATCTGCTGCCTGTCGGACATCCTGCTTTCCAATCCCTCAAACCAACTGCCCAAAGCCGTGATATCCATCATGGAAAGCTCGCCGATGTGCTTTTCATCAATCTTGAAATGAAGGGCTTCTTTCTTTAGCCTGTACCCGTTACAGTCAGGGCAGGTTTTGGAAGTGGTGAATTCATTGACCCAATCCAGGATTTTTTCAGTACCGCCTTCCTGCTGCTTTTGAAGGAAATTTACAATTCCTTCAAAAGTGGTATTCCACTCCGTGCCATGGTATTTGACCGATTCTACAGCCACTTCGATTTTGTCCCCATAGAGTAAAATATAAATGACTTCCTCGGGAAGGTTTTCTATCGGTGTGGTAATGCTGCATTTGTAATGCTTCAGGATGGCTTCCACTTTTTTGAAAATCCATACATCCCGATATTCCCCCAAGGGGGCGATTCCTCCCCTGCTGATACTCAGGCTCCGGTCGGGAATGATATTTTCGATGGTAATTTCTTCGATGACCCCGAGCCCGTTGCAGGTGGGGCATGCCCCATAAGGGCTGTTGAAGGAAAAGCTGTTTGGGGCCGGTTCATCGTAGGACAGTCCTGTGACAGGATCCATCAAGAACTTGGAAAAATGGTGGATATCTCCTTTTTCATCCCGGAGCATGATGACGCCTTTGCCATGTTGAAGTCCGGTTTTGAGGGATTGGCTGATGCGGAATCTGTCTTCTTCTTCAGCGACAATCCTGTCGATGACGATTTCGATATCATGGATCTTGTATCGGTCCACCTGCATCTTGGGCACCACATCCATGACCACTCCGTCTATTCTGACTTTCGAAAAACCCATTTTTCGGATCTGTTCAAAAAGCTCTCGGTAATGTCCTTTTCGACCTTTTACAATCGGGGCAAGGATGTACAGTTTTTGGTTTTTGAATTTGTCAAATAACTGCTCGATGATCTGGTCTTCGGTCTGACGGATCATTTTCTGTCCAGTCAGGTAGGAATATGCTTCTCCGGCTCTTGCATAGAGCAATCTCATAAAATCATAAATCTCAGTGACCGTGCCTACTGTGGACCTGGGATTTTTAGAAGTCGTTTTTTGCTCAATGGAAATGACTGGCGAAAGCCCGTTTATTTTGTCCACGTCCGGTCTCTCCATGCCACCCAGGAAAGAACGGGCGTAAGCAGAGAAGCTTTCCATATACCGCCGCTGTCCCTCCGCATAGATGGTATCAAAGGCGAGTGAACTCTTACCACTTCCGCTCAATCCGGTAATGACCACTAATTTATTCCTCGGAATATTAATATCGATGTTTTTCAGGTTGTGTTCCCTAGCTCCAAAAATTTCGATAAATTCTTCTTTTTTCTCTACTGACAGTTCTGACATGGAGGGATTTTGCATTTTATTCAAGCTCGCAAAAGTACGAATTTATGGGGGGGATTCCCAGTTGAATCCTATCGTAAAACCCCGAATACCGGATTATGGTTTACTTAAAAAATATTGGGAACAGGATTTTGTTTCAGAAGCCTAATCATCGCCTTTTTAATTAAATCAATAACTAGGGATAGTATCATTTTTAACTGCTTTTCTCTCTTCCCTTTGCGTTTTTCTTTCCTGCTTTTTTTCTTCTCTTGCCTCTTTTTTGGATGATTTTTTATCATCCGTTTGACTGCTCGGGGTTTTGGCAACGGTGCCGTCGGTTTGGCTTTGGGATTTCTTTTTTTCCAATGCTTTCCGCTTCATTTCTTCCATACTTTCCCCCGTCAGGGTAGATTTCATTCCAGAGAAAATCAACTTCCACCAATACGCAAACACGGATTTGTGGGTTTCTCTGATGAAATAGACATTCCCTTTTTTGACTTCTCCTTTTTTGTTGGGATTGTTGGATTTGATGACAACCTTATTGGCCAAAAATGCTCCGATTTTTCTGAGAATTTGTTCATCGGCTTTGTAATCTTTGTTTAGTAATTCCACTTCAAGGTTTTCATACCTGATGATCAGTTCTCCCGAACCATCGTAATCATTGGCTAGAATATTAAAATCCATCCTGCTGATGGTGCCGGATTTCAGTCCGATTTTGGCCTCGGGCTCTATCATGGTATTCAATGACCGGAGGTTAATTTTACCCAAGGTACCCTTGAGGGTAAATTTCCCATCGGGGTTTTCGAGATCAAATCTGACATTGGCGGATAGCGGTCCTTCTCCCATCAGCTTGGCTGTAAGATCCAATTCCAGCGTCCTGTTTTTTCCTCTCCGTTCCACATAATTGGAGACATTGGTGATGTGGGCATTGATATCAGAGAAAAACAAATAGGCGGACCGGGGTGCCGCATTGTCCGGTCTTTCTTCGATTTTGATGTAGGAATTATTTAGAAACAGGTGCTCAATATGGAATATTTGTTTGAGATTTTCCATGACTTTGTGGATCATCTGGGGTCGTTTTTTGAGGTCCTCTTTTTTTCTTTTATCAACAAAAAGTTCCAAATGAAGGCCGTCGGAAATAAGGGTATCCACTTCGACGATTCCCTTTTTGAAATAACTCCCAAAATTGACCCCGCCCAATTCCATCTTTGCTTTGCTGATGTCAATCCAGCTTTGGCGCTCAGGAAAAAGCGCCGTGTAGGCGTATCGGTCCATTTTATTATGCAGGCCGATGTAACCGATGGACATTTTTTTTGTTTTGGTATCAAAGACAATATCCTCCACCAGAGTAGACTGACGAAATTTGTCAAAGTGAAATTGTGCCTTTTCGATACTTCCATGAATCATCTCCACATCGAAAAGTGATTTGGGGTCCTCAATATCTTCTTTGGTCAGTTTAAATTCCCTGGCATTCACATTCATATTTACCAAAGAAATTCTCACGGAGTCATACACGTTATTTTTTATTTCTACCGAAAAATCTTTCAATCTGAAGTTTTTGACTTCGATCAGGTCATAGTCTTTTCCTTTCTTCTGTTTGGGTTTTCTGGGTTCCGAAAAAAGGGAATCCCATGGCGGAGTGGAAGAAATAATGTTGATATTGTCTAATAAGGCCGAGTCCACCGTAATCGTATTCCGGAATAAAAATGGGAACCATTGGAAACCTGTCAGGTCTATATGGTCCACTGTCAGGTTGACTGCGATCATGTCTTTTCCAAGACTTTCCGATGGAGTGACGCGGATATTTTTGATTTTGAGAAAAGTGCCTGAATAGTCATAATTCAACACAATCTCACCAAACGTTACTTCATGTTCCCCAAAACTGCTAGTCCGAGTAATCATGTTAGAAACCAGCCGGTCAGCATTGCTGTTCAAATACTTATTGATCAGAATTGGTAGGCTTAAAAAAGCTATAAACCCAATAACTATCAGAACACTCAGAATAATTAACAGTTTTTTCATTTTGGGGGTATAAACTGAGTTAAGTTATTGAAAAATTAACAATCAAATTGAATTTTATTTTAAAATAAGTCAGTCTAGGGGAAGCTTGATGATATAATCCTGATCTTTTTTGATTTTAAGTTTTTGTGACCTGAGCCAAGGATTATGGATCTTCAATTCTTTATAGTTGCTGTTGTGCTGGATAGCCCAATTGGCTAAGCTATTTATCGATTGGTTTACTTTCAAATCCCTGAAAAGCGGTTGTTTATACTTGTCCTTTTCCGATAGTTCAAATCCATATTTTCCCGGGTTCTCAAAAATTTCCTTAAAAGCCAAGATCCTAAAAAGATACCTGCTTGTCTCCTCCACAAGGTAGAGGTTGTAGTAATTGCTTTGGTTTTGTTCTTCCTTTCGTTTTCTGATTCCGGTGATTCCGATATTGTAGCTTGCAGCGACAGAAGTCCAGTTTCCAAATTTGCTGTAGGCAGACTTCAGGTACTTGCAGGCTGCCAATGTTGATTTTTCGAGGTGGTACCTTTCATCCACGTCATCGCTTACCTCCAGTTTGTAATCCTTGGCAGTCCCGGGCATAATCTGCCAAAATCCACGTGCACCGGCAGGAGAAACAACATTCATCAAGCCTGATTCGGTCATTGCCAGGTATTTGAAATCGTCCGGAACGCCTTGTTCCCGAAGGATTTTCTCAATAGTCGGCAAGTATTTACCTGCCCTTTTCATCAGGAGGATCATATTGGACTGCCAATAAACATTGACGTAAATCTCCCTTTCAAATCGTTCTAAAACGTCCACCTGTTCCATAGGAACGGGTTCATCAGCAAAAGTCAGTTTTTCAGGAATTTCAAAAAGCCTTACTTTTGCCTCCGGAATGCTGATACGGAACTGTTCTCCTTCAGCCGACCGGACAAGGACTTCTTCGGTGTTTGGATTTTCGGGTTTTTTCCCAAACTGCAGAAAAAGATTCCAGGCCAAAAGTCCCGCAATCAGGGTATAAATAATAAAAAGGTGGTATCGTCTCAAAATCAATAATTCGGGGTGAGTAAATATTTGCTGTAAAAGTCATCGATGACTTTCACGGCTTCTGAAGCATCATCAACCAGATAAAATAAGTTGAGGTCTTCTTCACTGATGTACTTGTATTTTTCAAGCAGGGTATTTTTGATCCAGTCAATTAGACCTTCCCAAAATGTCCTCCCTACCAAGACAATGGGGAATCTCCCTATTTTGATGGTTTGGATCAGGGTGAATGCTTCGAAAAGCTCATCCAATGTTCCAAACCCTCCAGGTAGTACGACAAATCCCTGAGAATATTTTGTAAACATGACTTTTCTGACAAAGAAATAATCAAACATGATCATTTTATCAGGATCGATGTAGATGTTTCCTTTGGCCTCAAAAGGAAGTTTGATGCAGAGCCCGACAGACTTTCCGTTTTCAGAACTCGCACCTTTGTTGGCCGCTTCCATGATTCCGGGCCCGCCACCGGTAATCACACCATAGCCATGGCGTACGAGTTTGGCGGATATTTCTTCTGCCATGATATAATATGGATTATCAGACGGAGTTCTCGCAGACCCGAATACTGACACGCAGGGACCTATTTTGGACAGTTTTTCAAAGCCTTCGACAAACTCGGCGATTACCTTAAAAATAGCCCATGAATCCGCGCTTTTTATTTCGTTCCAATCACGCTCTTTAAAGGCTTTTCGGATTTTTTCTTCTCTCTTTTCCTCAAAATTGTCAAATCTGCTGCTCATTACTTTTCATTTAGGTTGTTCCGCCCGGTTACCAAATTAGGCGATTAAATATAAGATTTAATGGATTGGAATAGAAAACAAGCTCCAATAAATGCATTAAACCCAAAACTCAGGAATGATTCGTTGAGTGCTATTGTTTTGATACATAACTCTTTTTACTTTCGCAGGCTTTAAAAATCGGGAACATGAATCTTCAACAGAAGTCACAGGAAGTGAGAAAGGTATTTGAAGAATTGGATGCCCAAATCAAGGATTTTATCGATGCCAGTCAGATAGGCTGTATTTCAGGTTGTGGGTTTTGCTGCTCCAATCCAAAAGTCAGCGCCTCCATTTTGGAGTTTTTGCCCTTGGCCTTCGATTTATTTGAAAAAGGAAAAGCTGAGAAGGCCTTGGAACTCTTGGAGTCCAAGAATGGGCAGGATTATTGTATCATCTACAAGGCAACCTCTTCCGATGCTGCCATGGGATTTTGTTCTGATTATCAAAACAGAGGAATGATATGCAGGCTTTTTGGCTCCTCCGCTCGAAAAAATAAGGAAGACAAAAAAGAGATCATTACCTGTAAGAAAATTAAAGAAGCCAAAAAAGAACAATACGAAGCTGCCTCGCTGTCTGTAAATGAAGGGATGTCTGTTCCTTTGAGCAGCGACGCCTATTCGCGCCTGTACAACATTGACTTTCAGTTGACTTCCGATCAGATGCCGATCAACCAAGCTATCCAAAAGGCATTGGAGTCGGTTTTGAGATTCAAATATTATGAAGGAAGTGAAGTGTCAGAATAAGCTGAAAGTTTCTGAAATGCACTTTTTAACGTATATTGTAAATAATTAAAAAATCTATTTGAGCTTCCAAAAATACCAATTATGCTGAATGTTTCTGAAATCATACAAACGATCAAGCAACTCATTGATGTGAGGGTGCAACTTGTCAAAGATGAAATCAACGAGCAGATTTCTACTTTGATGGCCCGGTTATTTTTGCTGATAGTCATGGGTACTGTTTCGGTATTGGTCCTGTTTTTTGCGAGTTTTTCTTTTGCTTTTTACCTGAGCGACTTGATGCGTTCCCCTTTCAAAGGCTTTATGTATGTGGCCTTGATTTATGTACTTATATTGGTTTTACTTTACTTCCTCAAAGACTCAAGGACACTCGTCAGGGGTTTTCAGGAGGTGATCAAGGCCTTTGTTTTCAGAGCAAAAAAGAGGGTAGACAATGAAGAATGATTTGAGCCGAAAAGCTGAGGAACTTGAACAGACCCTCAAGATGCAATTGGACATTGCGAAAAAAGAATCTGAAGATTATATCAAAATCGGCGGAGCCGTCTTGGCAGGTGCTGTGGTGGCTTACGCGGCCTATAGGGTCTTAAGTAGCAAAAAGAATAAAAAGACAAAAAAGGTACTCGAAACCTTGGAAAGGGAAGGGCTTCTGGATGAAGAAATCAAATCAAAGCTTACCCAAAAAACCCAGCCAGGTTTCATGGCAAGGATAGGTGCAGCTCTTCTTCCGATCGCCGTCAGTTATGGGAGAGACCAATTGATGAATAGGCTTAACGAACCGAAAATCAAATCTGGGGAGGATGCAAAATAAAGTAAGCCTGAAGCTCAGGGAATTGACAGATTCAGGCCGCAAAGGGCTTGCGTGGCTTATTGATCCCGACGATATCCATTCGCCATTGCTATTTGAAGAACAAGTCAGAGAGGCGGTTGAGCTGAAAATAGATTTTTTCTTTTTGGGAGGCAGTCTGATCCAACAAAATACAGTTGGCGAAATCATCAGATTTATCAAAAGTATTACCGAGCAAATTCCTGTAGTGATTTTCCCGGGAAACTCCCTTCAGTTTTCACCTTTGGCAGATGCTATTCTTTTTCTTTCTCTTATTTCGGGGAGAAATCCGGATTTGCTCATCGGACAGCATGTGAGTGTGGCCCCTATTTTGGACAAAAGCCAAGTCGAAGTGCTTCCCACGGGCTATATGCTGGTGGATGGCGGGCAGACTACAAGCGTTCATTATATCAGCCAGACGATTCCGCTTCCAAACCACCATCCCGAATTGGCGGTGGCGACGGCATTGGCGGGGCATTTTTTGGGATTGCAATATTTTTATCTTGATGCAGGAAGTGGGGCGCCCCATCCCGTATCTTCTGAACTCATCAAGGCTGTAAAGAAAAAAATCAAATCCCCTCTGATGGTTGGTGGGGGGCTCAATTCTGTAGAAAAAATCCGGACAGCCTTCGAATCCGGTGCAGACCTTGTCGTATTGGGAAATGGGGCAGGCAAAAACCTTCAGCTTGTCCGTGAAGCAGCAACTTACCTGGAATCTTTCAGAATTTTATCCAATTAAAAAGCGCTCCCCGTTTTGTCGGAAAGCGCTTTTTCTAAAGCATTGGCCGGAATTGCCGGAGGAATCTCACATCATTTTCAGTAAATAACCGTAGGTCTTTGATCTGGTATTTGAGCATCGCAATTCGCTCTATTCCCATTCCGAAAGCAAAGCCTGTATATTTTTTGGAATCAATGCCACAATTTTCAAGAACATTGGGATCCACCATTCCCGAACCACCAATTTCGACCCATCCTGAACCTTTGCAGACGTTGCATCCTTTGCCACCGCAAATCAGGCAACTGATATCAATCTCCGCACTTGGTTCTGTAAATGGGAAGAAAGATGGTCTGAACCTTACTTTGGTTTCCTTGCCAAACATCTCTTTGGCAAAATGGTAAAGTGTGTTTTTCAAGTCAGCGAAACCCACATTTTCATCCACATATAATCCTTCTACCTGATGGAAAATACAATGAGCGCGTGCAGAAATCGCCTCGTTCCTGTAAACCCTTCCCGGTGAAAGCGTCCTGATGGGCGGCTTTTGGTTTTCCATGACACGCACCTGCACGGAGGAAGTGTGTGTTCTCAAGGCCACATCAGGATTTTTTTCCAAGAAAAATGTATCCTGCATTTCCCTGGCCGGATGGTTTTCGGGAAAATTCAAGGCCGTAAAATTATGCCAATCGTCTTCTATCTCAGGCCCTTCAGAAAGGTTAAAACCGATTCTTTCGAATATCTCGATGATCCGCTGTCTGGTGGCTGTCAAAGGATGGATCCCGCCTGCAGCAATATTGGTGGCAGGTAAAGTCAGGTCCTGATCAAAGGACTTGGTTTGTTTCTTGGCTTGGTTAACCTGATCGATCAGCTCCTGAAATTTCTCATCAGCCATTTGCTTGACTTCATTGACCAACTGCCCATATTCCTTTTTTTGTTCATTTGGAATATTTCTCATTTCGGCAAAAAGCTCCCCAACCACACTTTTCTTGCTGATGAATTTCATCCTGTAAGCCTCCAACTCCTCCTCGTTACCGGCTTCGGCTGCAGAGATGGCGGATTTGATGGCTTCTATTTTTTCCTGATGCATGTTTTGTTCAATTTTTCAGAGTCACAAATCTAAAACAAATGATGGGAAATGCACTTTTTTTGGAAGTCAAAATCCTGATGGATCATCCTCTCTTTATTTGTTTACTTTCCAAAAAAAAGTGTCCCTTTAAAAAAGTTGAAAAGCGTTGAGAATTATCTACCCACCTACAAAATTTCAAAAAAAGAAAAGAGACCTTTGATAGGGTCTCTTTCTTTTTTACCAAGTCCTTCCTCCGCCTCCTCCCGGCATACCTTGGTTAGGATTTGCAGCCTGGGGTTTGAAGTTTCCGATATTATATGAAAAGGTAAATAAGGCATATCTTGTCAAAACCCGTGTGAAGGTATCTTCAATGGCCACGTCCGATACAGTTCTGCCTATGGCATTGTTCTGGTTGAGTAAATCAAACACCGTCAATTTCAATTCTGCTTTGTTGTCTTTCATAAACCTGTATCCGGCTTCAATATTCCACAGCCAAACTGACTGATCCAAAGTCGGGGAAAGTCCTCTGTAAAGGGAGTTGTTGATTACATTGGAGATAAATAATTTTCCATTGTTGGGAGAATAGTAGAACCTGAAATTGGAAGACTGGATGTAGTAGTTTTGGTCCAGATTAGCCTGCAAACTGCTGTTAACAATGGTATATATCCCTGTTGTAGAAAGAGAAAAATCCAGGTCTTTGCTGATGTTACTTGTCAAAGTCAATCCTTGGCTCAAATCAATGTTGTCATTCGCGTTTTTCTGGCCATTGATCATACCCGGAGTTCTGTTGTAGGAAACAGATGAATTCAGATTGAACTGGGATTTCCAGCTTTTGATCGGAGTACCATAAGTGACAAATAATCGGGACCTGAAGTTGCCTGAGAAATTTTCTGGACGGCTGATCTGCCCACCTGGTTTTAAGAGAACTTGGTTGTTGATCAATGTGTCTGTTTGGGCCACAAAAGTATTGGTACCTATAAAATCCTCAGTCAGGTTCAAAGAAAGGAAGGTGAAGAAGGTTTTCGATTTCGCTATGTTGATTTTGGAATAATTGATAAAGGCATTGTGACTGAAGGACTGACCAAGGTTTGGATTACCGACAGAAAGCTGCAAGGGGTTTTGGTTGTTGATCACATTCTGAAGCTGATTGACGCTAGGTTCTTGGGTATTTGTCCTGTAACGCAACCTGAAGGAAGTCCCTTTTGCCTGGTTTCTATAATTGGCGTTCAAGCCCGGAAGAAAATTGCTGAAGGAGCGGTTGAAAAGTTCTTCCCTCGGAAAGAAGCTTTCATTGTCCTGCACGGCATATTGGTAATCCAAATTGGCATTGATATTCCATGACTTGAGGTTATAGCTGTATCCGATACTTGGTCTTTGGACAATAAATTTGTTGTTGAACTGGTTACTCAAGGCTGTATCCAAGACCATGATACCTGCTTCCGGTACCAAACTGAAGGTCTTTTGGTCAGAAGTGGTTTTGTTATTGCCCACTTGGTAGGACATGGTCAATAGGGATTTTTCTGTGACCGGTTCAGTAAATTGAAGGGTTGCACGGTAATTGAAGCCATCGGAAAGCCCAAAAGTTTCCTGGTTGATGGTATCACGGATATCCCGGATAAAATCCCTATTTGCAGCAATGAGGTCAGAAAGCTGGTCTCTTTTGGTCCACGCAGTAAAGATGGTGGTGGAAATTGTCCTGCCTTTTTTGTCAAACCTGTACCTATACACAAAATTATTGGCAAGATTATAGCCATCTGTGGTGGCATCAGATATTGTCTTTGCACTACTCAAAGGGTCTAAAGTTCCTGAAAGATTCAATCCATCGCGGTCATTGTAAGTGTTGTTACTCTGGAAATTGAGAGAGGGAGTAATGATGATGGCGTTTTTTGGATCGATGTCATATTCTATCCTACCGTTGATCCGGTGGTTGTTGTTTTTGATGGTATTGAGCAAACTTTCTTCATAAAACTGTCTTGTAGTTTCGGACAAAATAATTTCCCGATTAGTCAGTTTGAACAAATTATTCTTGGTGGAATTAAAGAAATAGCTTCCTGTGAAATTGATTTTTTTACCAAATTTATCACTGTAATTCAAACCAACGCTGTTTGTGGTAATGATTCCCTGATCCTGACCCACGAGGAAGTTGTTGTTTCCACCACCCCAACCTTGACCCCCAGGACGACCTCCACCACCTCCGCCGCCTCCACGGTTGCCGCCTCCTTGACTTGCACTGCTTACGCCCACAAGGTCTTGGGAAGAGAAGTTTTGTTGGTTGATGTTATTGAACAATCCTATAAGCGAGATCCTTTTGTTTCCCTTGAAATAATTGAAATTGCCTCCTGCAGCGTACCTGTCTTGGGTACCCGCACCCGCGTACAATCTCCCAAACTGTCCTGTGTTTTTGTCTGGTCGGGTCACGATATTGATGGTCCTCGAGTAATTGCCATCGTCAAACCCCGTGAGCCTCGATTGGTCTGACCTTTGGTCTAGAATTTCCACCCGATCAATGACATCAGCAGGTAAATTTCTCAAGGCCATGAACGGATCATTACCAAAAAACTCACGACCATCAACCAACACTTTTTGGACCTGCTCTCCTTTTGCCTGAATCTCACCGTTTTGAATGGTCACGCCTGGAAGTTTTCGGACAAGTTCTTCGGCATCTGCATTTTCCCTTGTCCTAAAAGCATTGGCATTGAATGATGTCGTATCTCCTTTTACTTCACCAACGACTACCTGTCCTTCGATCACTACTTCACCGAGGAGCTTGCTGTCCTCAATTAAGACCAAGGTTCCCAAATCCAAACCGTCACCTCTGTTGTGGGTTTTACTGATTTTAACAAACCCCAAAAATGTGACCTCGATCAGCACTGAAGGGATTCTTGGACGACTGATTTCAAAAGTCCCATCCGCCCCGGTGACTGTATTGACCAAAACAGAATCGGTTATAGTCTTGATAACCACATTGGCACCGATCATCGGTTCTTTTGTGGCACCTTCGATGACGCGACCTTTCAATATGAGGTCCTGCGTTCTTCCTTCCGGTCTTTGGGCTTGGGAATCAAAGGAATAAACAAAAAACAAGCAAATGAAAAATATTTTGAAAGTAGAAATCTTCATGGGAAATAAATTATTATCTCAGGTTAGACATTGGAGTAAGTCAAAAAGTTTAAGCGGTCAGTAGGTTAAATTGTGAGTGGAAAAAATTAATGTTAAATGGGTATTAGATTCCTTAAGATTGGGATTTTGATGGATAGGGGAAAAGAAAAATTTTACTGTTTTTAGTACAAACCTACAGGAGCTAAGCTTACATCACATTTGTTCTACTGCGCGTTTTTTATCGATTTCCTTAAACGCCTGTTCTGCATCTATGAATTTTTGGTCACTTTTTTTGGCAACATCATAGAGTTTAATATCTTCAAGCTCATCAAGCTCATTCATCATCCTATTATAATCATTGATGGGAAGAATGACGGCAAGTTTTTTTCCGTGGTCGTCTGTTACAAATTGTGGTTTCATATCATATAAACTTTTTGGAAGTGTTTGTTTGATTTCTGTAAAAATCAAAATAAATAAAAAATCCCGATCTTTCAACCGGGATTTTTTGAGTTTTATTTTTTCTCGGCCAAAGCGACTTTGATCGAAAGTTCTGTCAGCTGTTCATCAGATATGGTGCTTGGGGTGTCGATCATGACATCCCTGCCGGAGTTGTTTTTTGGGAAGGCAATATAATCCCTGATGGAATCTGATCCACCAAAAATGGCGCAAAGCCTGTCAAATCCAAAGGCAATCCCTCCGTGTGGCGGTGCTCCAAACTCAAACGCTTCCATCAAAAATCCAAATTGTTTCTGCGCTTCTGCATCCGAAAAACCAAGATGCTTGAACATCAGTTGCTGTGTCGACCTGTCATGGATTCGAATTGATCCGCCTCCGATTTCGACACCATTGATGACAAGGTCATAGGCATTTGCCCTAACGGCACCCGGATCAGTTTCGAGAAGCGGAATATCTTCTTTTTTTGGAGAAGTAAATGGATGGTGCATGGCATGGTATCTATTGGTCTCCTCATCCCATTCAAGCAGTGGAAAGTCAACCACCCAAAGCGGCTTGAACACATTTCTATCCCTCAGTCCGAGTTCTTCACCCATTTTCAACCTGAGTTCTGATAGTTGTTTTCTAACGGATTTGGCATCACCACTCAAAACCAAAATCAGGTCACCGGCCTCAGCACCCATTTTTTCTGCCCAAGCTTTCAGATCCTCATTGGAATAGAATTTATCTACAGTTGACTTGAAAGTTCCGTCTTCGTTGCATTTGACATAAACCAATCCTTTGGCTCCGATCTGTGGTCTTTTGACCCAATTGGTCAATTCATCAAGTTGCTTTCTGGTGTATTCGCCTGCGCCTTTAGCACAAATCCCTACGACAAGCTCTGCCTGATCAAAAATGGAAAAACCTTTTCCCTGAGCGACGTCATTGAGTTCTACAAATTTCATATCAAACCTCAAATCCGGTTTGTCATTGCCATAACCGCTCATTGCTTCGGCATAAGTCATTCTTTTGACTTCTTCCAATTTTACCCCTTTCACATTTGCGAAAAGATGTTTTGTCAAGCCTTCAAAAGTATTCAGGATATCTTCCTGACTTACAAAAGACATTTCGCAGTCAATCTGTGTAAACTCAGGCTGTCTGTCCGCCCTCAAATCCTCGTCTCGGAAACATTTGACGATCTGAAAATACCTATCAAAACCACTGACCATCAACAGTTGCTTGAAAGTCTGTGGAGATTGTGGCAAAGCATAAAATTCTCCCGGATTGACGCGGCTTGGAACAACAAAATCCCTTGCTCCTTCGGGAGTTGATTTGATCAAAACAGGAGTTTCCACCTCAATAAAATCCTGAGCATCCATATATTTCCTTGTCTCCTGCATCATGCGGTGGCGGAGTTGGAGTTTTTCCCTCACTACATTTCTCCGTAAGTCAAGGTATCGGTATTTCATTCTCAATTCATCGCCGCCGTCTGTTTCGTCCTCGATGATAAAGGGAGGAACTTTGGATGGGTTCAAAATCTCGAGGGATTCCACCTTGATTTCAATATCTCCGGTACTCATTTTATCATTTTTGGAAGTCCTTTCCAGAACAGTTCCTTTTGCAAGCACCACAAATTCCCTTCCCAAGGAAGCTGCTTTTTCCAAAAGTGATTTGTCGGAAGATCCCTCTTCAAAAATCAGTTGGGTTACCCCATATCGGTCTCTTAAGTCTACCCATATCAAGCCTCCTTTATTCCTGACCCGCTGCACCCAACCCGAAAGGCTTACTTTTTGATGTACATCTTGTATCCTTAATTCTCCGCAAGTATGTGTTCTAAGCATGATAATGAATGGTATTTTTTGAAGTGGACAAAGATAAACAAAGCTTGGGGACAATTCTAAAATGAGGAAGAAGTTTGAAAAAACTTTTTATTTGGTAAAAAAACTGATGTTTGGTTGGATTTTCTACAATATCAGGGACATGAAAAACAAAAAAATGTCAATTATATGAAATACCAAATTGTACTCCACGTTGAATGTTTGGTACGAAATATTAATTATGACGTGAAAAGTTGTAAATAATTTGGATTTTGAACCAAATTTAAATTTCTTTGGAATAATAGAATGTTTCACCCCCTCTCACATGAATAAAAAATTAACTTTTACTGTCTCTGCATTGCTTGTTTTTGGCACTGTGTTTTACTTTAATCAAAAGGAAAATAATGTTGTCGAGGAAAAAATTGAAGTCCTCGAAGAGAAGAAGGAAGACCAAATCCTTTATGGTATCAATGTGAATGAATTGGATGTAGTGGAAGGCGTAGTTGGAAAAAACCAAACGCTATCGACCATCCTTGCACCATTCAATGTTCCTTATCAAATCATAGACGAAATCGCCCGAAAGTCAAAAGATATTTTTGATGTAAGGAAAATTTCTTTTAACAAAAAATTTACTGTACTCACTTCCAAAGACACTTCCCTGGCTCAGTTTTTTATTTACGAACCTAACCCAGCCGAGTTTGTCGTTTTCAAATTGGATGAGGGCGAAGTCTACAAAGAAGAAAAACCTGTTCAAATCCGAAAAGTAGAAATCGGCGGGACCATCAGCAGCAACCTTTACGTGAACATGACTGAGATTGGCATCGGCCCTGATCTGATTGACCAATTTGCGG
This sequence comes from Cognataquiflexum rubidum, assembly GCF_022538115.1. GTDB lineage: Bacteria > Bacteroidota > Bacteroidia > Cytophagales > Cyclobacteriaceae > Cognataquiflexum > Cognataquiflexum rubidum. The sequence goes on from NZ_JAKZAL010000006.1 coordinate 37,780, forward strand.
ATTTATATGGTTGGGCAGTGGATTTTCAAAGACTTCAAAAAGGTGACAAGTTTAAAGTTTCTTATTCCGAGAAGGTAGTAGAAGGTAATGTGATCGGCATTGGCGATATAGAAGTTGCTTATTTTGAACACCTGGGAGTTCCATACCACGCCATCCCTTTTGAGCAAAATGGCGAAAGAACGTTTTTTGATCAGGATGGAAACAGTTTCAAAAAAGCTTTTTTGAGGGATCCTTTGAAATATTCAAGAATAAGTTCACGATATAATCTGAACAGGTTTCACCCGGTTCAAAAAAGATACAAAGCCCACCTAGGTACAGACTACGCAGCCCCAACCGGAACAGAAATCAGGTCCGTGGGAGACGGAACAGTCGTTGAGGCAAGATATACTAGTGCAAATGGTAACTTTGTAAAAATCAAACACAACGGCACCTACACTACTCAATACCTTCACATGTCCAAAATTGCGAAGGGAATGAAATCGGGATCAAGAGTGAAGCAAGGTCAAGTAATCGGATATGTAGGTAGCACCGGTTTGGCTACAGGGCCACATCTTTGTTTCAGGTTTTGGAAAAACGGAAAGCAGGAAGATTGGTTGAAAGAGAAAATCCCGCCATCTGAACCAATATCTCAGGAAAATAGAATGGCTTTTGAGCAAGTAAAGACTGAGAGTATGAGACAGATTGCTGCGATACCTTATGTAGATGCAAACCAAAAGATGGTAGCCAAGGTGAATCCTTAATCTGAGAATCGATATATTAATCATTGAGGACCAAGAAGTTTTTACTTCTTGGTTTTTTTATGGGTCGACCAAAATCACTTTTGGCTAACTTTTTGTAAAAGGCAAATCCCTTGGGGCTTCAAAAGTGGTGGTTTGATAATAACCATCCTACCAAAAAAGAACGTACCAAGGCATTCAGAACCGAAGGACTCTACACTTTCTTATGGGGATTTGGAGCATAAAAAACCATGGAAAGATTTTCTTCGTCTATTAATCTTAGTTCAACTGAAAGAAAAAAAAAGGACCTCCCAGAAGGAGGCCATTTTTACTTATCTATCTCGCAAGTTTAAAAAATAAAGTCTTCAATCATTTTTTCACTTCAACCGAAGTTCTGTTCTTCTATTCAGTTGGTGCATATTTTCAGTACATGGTATTGTTCCGCAGTCATTGATGGGCTGTGATTTGCCAAACCATTTGTATTCTATCCGATTGGCTTCCACTCCTCTCTGCACAAGGTATTCCAATACCGCTTTTGCTCTTCTTTCTGCTAATTTCATGTTGTAATCCTCATTTCCTCTTTGGTCAGTATGACCTGAGAGATAGAGCTGGAGGTTTTTCAGTTTTTTCATCATCAGTGTTACCCTCTCCAAATCCTTCTCATGGACTGCCCTGATCGATGATTTGTCAAAATCAAAGTAAACTGCAGGGATTGAATTAATTTCGTTTTGGATTTCCTCGAAAAGGGCGTTCTCATCACACAGATCTTTTCCAAACAATGAAGCAGGCAAATCATATTCCCTATTTGGATCACTGAAAGCTTCCAATACCAATTCACTTCTTCTGTTTAACTGATGCTTTGTCTCAGGACAAGGCACGCCATCGCCACAGTCATTGGTCAATTTTTCCTTACCAAACCAATCAATCCGAACCCTAATTTCAGGGATTCCAAATTTGGAAAGATGGTCTTTGACTGCCTTAGCACGTTTTTCACTCAAAATCCTATTGTATTCTACAGATGCCCTGGCATCCGTGTGAGAAGCAACCGCCAAGTCAAGGAAATCATATTTTACCATCAACTCCGCAATTTTATTTAAGACCGGTTCGGCGTCATTTCTAATTTTAGCTTTGTCCAAATCATAGTAAACAATGTCCACCAAGACTGGTAAATTATAAGGGATTCGGACAAGTTTATATTCTCTTTCCAAAATATCATCCTGAAGACCTATGGTAGAAAGTGTGCTATCCTGGACGCTAAAATATCCTTTTTTACTGATTTTAAGATTAAAATTACTTTCAGGCTCGAGATCTGCCAAAATTTCTCCTTTGGTGTTTCTGAGTGAGGTTATTCCTACCGCGCCTTCTTTTTTCGTCAGCGTGGTGGTAAATTCTTCGGTGATGATGTTGTCATCACAGTCAATCACCCTAGCTATCAATCTTTTGAAAAGATCTTCGATCAGGTAAATGTCATCCAATCCCATGCCTCCGGTCCTGTCTGAACTCAAATATCTTTTTCCTTCTTTGGTCACGAGATAACCAAAATCATCTCTTGGTGAATTGTAAGGAGATCCCAAATTTTGGACATTCTTGAAGCCTGAAGCTGAAATTTCAGCTTTGAAAATATCCATTCCTCCTAATCCCGATAGCCCATTGGAAGAGAAATAAAATGTTGACCCATTGACTGAAGGATATCTCTCGTTTTTTGCTGTATTGATATTGCTTCCAAGGTTTACCGGTTCTCCGAAATTCAATTCTTCATCGTAAGTGACATAGTAGATGTCAAATCCACCTTTTCCTCCTGGTTTATCGGAAGAAAAGTAGATTCTTTTATTTTCTTCATCCACGAAGGGATTCATTACCCCATATTCGGTAATGCTGTTGATGGGAAAAGGCTTTGAATCAGACAATGTCCCATCAGGCCTGATCTTACTGTAGAAAATCTCAGAATTGAGGGAATATTCCCTGCTGCCTTTGATTTTATTGACATCTCTAAACACAGAATAGAATATGATTTGCTGACTTTCCATCAAGCATGGATCGCTGATGTGGAGTGCGTCCGGTAAGTCAGAGGTCAATTTTGAAAGCGTACTGTCCTTGTTAAATTTATAGATTCCGAAGAAAGCCCTGTCATTGAAGCTGCTTTTCTCCGTGCTGTATAGATTGCTTTTTGCGTCCAACCTGACACCTTTTTTGTCTGTAGGCATGACATTTCCCCTATCACTTGAGAAATATCTATTTCCTTCATTATCGGTTTTCAAGCCAAAATCAGAACCGTCGGTATTGATTCCTTTGGCGGGTACCAATTTGACATTTGCTTTTTTGGCGGACATGGCTCTTATCAGGTCAAAATCCAATTCCGGAAAGTCATTTTCGTCAAAAGAAGATCCCTTTAGCATTTCATCAATCTGGTCCGCTTTGCCGACTTTCATGGCAGCAGACAAGTATTGTGCATAATCTGCCCTTTCAGCTTCCTCATTGGTGATTACTTTTTCCCACCAATCAAAGGATTTTTCATAATCCTGCACTTGGCTGTAGGCTTCAGCAGCACTTCTTGCTGTGGTTATTTTTGGGTTTCTGCTGTAAGCCTGTTCGTAAGTTTCAGCTGCATGCTGGTAATTTTCGAGTTCTTTTTGCTTGTCTGCATAGCGCAAAAGCCTGTTTTGGGCAAAAGATTGTATAGGAAAAGTGCCAACCAGAAAAATCAAGAACAGAAAGTAAATTTGTTTTCTCATGATCAGAACCATCTTGGATTTTTCATTGTGACTTTTCTTGGGGACAAATAAAATCCTACAGAAAACTCATGAGAATTGTTCCTTGAATTTTGAAGGGCATTTAAACTTTGATCGTAAGCATATCCAAATCTAACTTTATCAGAGGCAAAGACTTCTACTATGAAAGCCATGGCATTTCTTCTGCTGATGTTACTTTCGAGGTTATCATTCCAAATATGCATGTTGGTCCGGTATGATGCTCCAAGCCATAGTCTGTCATAGAATAGGAACATGCCGTTTAGGTCAACATTTGTCGGAGACCCTTTTACTTGCTTGATTAGGAAGGAAGGTTTGAACTCAATCGCATCCGTAATCGGAACCATCGCACCTGCAGTCAGGAAGAAATGGAGGTCATGAAGGGAAAGGGAAATATCCTCTCTTTCCAATGTGTTTTTCCCAATCATATTGAATGCGCTCAATCCTGCATAAAATCTGGTATTGTGAAAGAACAAACCGACATTCATGTTTGGACTGTAGAGGTTGTTGATTCCTGAGGGGATTTCAACATCATCTTGGTCGATGGGATTGAGCATATCACCGTCGAGCTGGTACTCGGATACCCCTGCGCTGGCACCTAATGCAAGGAAAGATTCCTTGCCGGTCTGAATTCTGTATGAATAGGTAAGCAATCCTGTGGTTGTTCTGGTAGGTCCGATCTGATCTGAAAGAACAGATACTCCGAATCCCATCATCCCTTCATTGGCACTCAAGTCTGCCGTAATCGTAAAGGTGCGTGGTGCGCCTTCGAGGTTGACCCATTGATTTCGATACGTACTTTGGATATATCCCTGGTTTTTATATCCTGCATATCCCGGATTGATATGTAAGCCATTAAAAATATATTGGCTGAACTGTGGCAGCTGCTGCCCGTTTCCTGTGTGATATGCCATCATGGCCATCAGCAGAAAAAGTCCATATATTTTATAATTCCTTTTCATGATTTGCGAGATTTACTTTTTGATAACCTGTATCCAACCTTTGAATTCATGTACTTTTCCTTCTGAATCAGTTCCTCTGAAGACAAAGAAGTAAGTACCTGCCACTATTCCTTCTGCACTCCAGTCATTGTCATAATTACTGTTTTCGTACAGATGGTCACCAAATCTGTTTAGGATTACGATTTCTCTCTGCGCAAATTTTTGGGATCCTCTGATGATGAATCTGTCATTTTTTCCATCATTGTTTGGTGTGATCACATTTGGGATAAAGAGGGCGTTGACCTGATTGGCATCTTCAGCCATATTGTCATCCGGATTGATATCCTCCTCATCTGAAGAAAGCATTACCCTGTTGACAATATTCAGAGGAGTTCCGTTGACAAGGGCATCTGCTTTTACCTTGACATAAATCGTCAATTTGGAATTCGCAGGGAAGAATGGAATGGTGTAGGTAAGTTTCTTTCCTGTAATATCTGTGGTGACTTTGATGTCGTTTGAAGAGGAATTAAACCTTGTGCTGACATAAGTAACTCCATTTGGAAGGTCATCGATTACCACAACATTGGTGGCATTGAAAGCGCTTAGATTGGTAACATCAATCTGGTATTCAAATTCATCTCCTTCAAAAATTTCAATTTCATTTGAAGTTTTGGTGATGTTCATATCCACTTCTGAATTGACCAATCTAAAGGTTACAAATGCCTCATCGCTATTGGTAGGGTTCAGCGATTCTCTCAACACATACTTTAAAGTGTATTCCCTTGCCTCATTGACGCCGGGTATCAGGCTCAATTCACCTTCACCTGTGGTCAAGAGGCCGATGATTCCGTCCAGTTCAATGAATTCGAAGTTAATATTATCAGGTGTCACCGGTTGGCCATTCAGTAGGTCGTTGGTCAGAATATTGCCTAGAACTCCACCAAAATCCAATGCATGTGTTCCAAACTCATCGTCATTGGCAATGATCTTGTTTTTTGAACCTGCCACAGTTACCGAATCAGTAGAATCTACCTCTTCCCCATCAGAACCCGTAGCTTTTACCAAGACAGTGTTCAAAATGGTGCCTGCAACAAGGTCTTCGACTTTCACCGTATAGGTAGTTTCGAAGGATACGGTCTGTCCCGGAGCGAGGCTTGCAATTGTTTCATTCAGGCCGGTAAGTGGATCTACCACGATGATGTTTGTCAAAGTTGTATTTCCGGTATTGGTGACCGTAATGGTGTAGGGGATTACCTGCCCAACTTCCGAATAGGTTTCGGTATTGGTTGATTTGGTAACTGAAATAGAATCTACATTACAGGAGTTGATATTTAAGGTAACCAGTGATCTTGGTCCGGTACAATCAGCTGAATCACCTTGTGACACCCAAACTTGGATCGTTCCGATTACATTTGAATCAACTTTAAACCCTGTGGAAGCTTCACCTCCTACAGCCTGGGTAAAGAAGAAAACTTGATACTGACCTTCTTCCCCTAGATTGCTGGGAAGAATTATGGTGTTCAGATCAGGAACTTCTTGGCCTTGGCAAAAATCATAAGCTGCGCCTTCCACAATGGTTGGGTTGGTGGTTACGATGGAAACCTCAATTTTGAATTCGAAAATACAGTTACTTGAATTAACCGGAATACCGTAGTATGTTCCTGTGGATGCAGGGAATGGATTTGAACTTGTAAATTCTGTGGAATTGTTTGGATCGATGCCATCAAAGAACCTGATTCCTACTGGGAATGAAATTGAAATGTTATCTACAGCAATTCCTTCTTCAGGATTGATATTGCAGAAGGAGAAGGTGCTGAACAAATCTACCTCTCCACAATTTTCCTGAGCCCATTCTGCACCCCCTAAGATAGGGATTACAAGAGGAGTTTGGATAGGTTCGCCTTCACAAGCTCCGTCCAAAAACCCTTGGGTAAGCTGGATTCCTGCAAAATCGCTTTTTGATACTTTACCTTTTCCTGAAATAGCCCCTCCTACGGAAATGAATGCATCGCAATTTGGGTTGGAAAGTATAAGGCAATCTTCCGTAACTTTTAACTTATAAGTAAGCCTTGCCAAGATAGCAGTGATATCTTCCTGCAAAGGCAATTCGCCCAACTCCCAAACGATAGAACCTGTTGCTCCCAAATTAGGGTCAAAGTATGGCGCTTTAATTGTGTTTGGAGTAAAGAACACCTCAAAATTGGCGCTTACAAAAGTAGTTGTGAAAGGAATCGGAATGATTACCTTCCCGTTCTCAATTGCTTCAGTACCGAGATTTCTGATGTCCAGAGAATATTCAATTTCCTGTCCTGGCTGAACTGTAGGGTTATCAGTTGCCGGAGCTCCATTTATTGATACCACCTGATTCAACCCTTGGATGTCCGGAACATACGCATCTACAGAAAAGGCAAAGGAGTAAATGTTATAAGTATCCGTGCTTGTTCCATATCTAAACACTGTTGATGTTTGCCCATTGGCTATGATAGAGTTATTTGGGTTAGGGATATCCCACATCGCAATGTCTATTCCCGTGTTATTCTCTAATTGCGGATTTCTTGGGTTTGCTACGAGAATACCATCGCTATTTCTTACAGGAGTGTATATAGTGGAGTTGAAGAAATTGTTTGGACTGTTAAGCGCGTGTCTCAGCCTTACCCACTCCGTATCAGCAGCATTTCGGATTTCGAGATAATCATTGCTCAACCCTCTTTCTCCTTCGCCCGCCATAACACCAAGTTTCAAATTCACCTGACCATTCTGAACTGCATTGAATCCATTGATCTCAAGTGTACCGTCTACCGCTAACGTATCGCCAATACCCATGACGTAAGAATAGCCGTCAAAAACTGTTACGTCTCTCCATTTCATTTTGGAGTTTTCATAGACAACTACTATCCCCCAATGTCCAAAGTAACCCACTCTACCGCCGTTTCCTTCTGTGAGAGCCACGTCAGCAATGGTATATTCTCCAAGACCCTGGCTTTTGACAAGTTGGGTAACATCTGCGTAGCCAACATACATATCGTCCAATTCACCTTCAGGATATAAAATGTTATTGGCTGCCGCAGTTATTTCTGTATATCCAGAAGCATTTGGACCTTTGATTTTTACTTTTCTCTTATCAAGGTTGGTCGTGTTAATTATTTCAGGAATAAAAACCCCATCTGCTGTGATTCTAGCAAAATTCTCTACCGTTTGATAGGCAGCGGCTTCCTCCGTTCTTGAAACTATTCTCTGTAACCTGTCCACCTTTAGGGTAACATTGCCCTCAGTTATCGTGATGGGATCAAACGTAACAGTGCGGATGTTTCCGTCAGTAGTGACCGTTTGATTGGTCAAAGTAATCATTGCGCCACTAGTTCCGATTCTGTAGCGGGCAGGATTGTTATTGTTATTTGAAAATTCAAACTGATAGGTATTTCCCCCTTTTCTTGAGGTAAAAGTATATCTAGGAGAACGGTTTCCCTCAGAACCAATTCGGCCAATTGTCATTGTATAAAAAGAATTGGCAATTGGATTACTATGATTTGCTATTTGAACTTGGTTAGTGACTGTTACAGGAGCCCCATCTTCGGTACTTACAACCACATCAAAATTCATCCCCAAATCTGGATTAGCTCTACCTGACCAATAAAGGCCGGCATAAATTATTTCAGAGCAATTGGGATCGGCATTATTTTCCCCTGAAAAGACCAAATTCGCAGAAGATGAATTGACAGTATTTACATTATTGTCAACGTCCACATAGATCATTTGGCTACTTGAATTATTGATCCTAGTAGGGTCAGCAAGAGTAAGGTTGGTATTACCAATGATGGTAAAATCACCTCTAACTTTAAAGATGTTGTTTTGAGGTGCAGGATTTCCTACTCTATGTTTGAAAGGAACCCTGTTGTCAGTTTGTGCTGAGATCTTGCCTATGAAAACTACGAGTAACAAAACCAAATACAGGTTAGCTAAAAGGAGTTTTTGGGATGAAAATGAGAAAAGTGTTTTCATGATTTTTCAGTTTTAGGATTAAAAATTAGAATTGACCTGATACAAAAGAATGATATCACCTTCTTCAAATCCGGTTACCATCATTTCGGCTTCTGCCTGAGTCAGGGGAATTTCGGAGTTGATAAAAATGTAGGCAATGTTTGAAAAACTCTTCAAGTCCTCCAGGTTGATTCTCAAGGCAGATTTTTCTGAAGTGCTGCCAAGGTTGATCTGCAAAAGTTTTACAGTTCGAAAAATATCGTTTTCTGATTTCAGTGTGGCAATCGAGTTGATGTCTACAGAAACTTTTTGGGGAAAGCCTTCACCTACCATTTTGATATTTGAATCCTTGATGACAATGGTTGTAACATTATCATAAACTAAGTTTTTTAGATAGTCGGTGTTTTTTTCTCCTGCTTCCTTTACGAATTCATCGATTAAATAAGCCTTTTGGGTATATCCTTCTGTAAGGGGACCAAACAGAAAAAGAACCAAGGAGAGTAGAAAGGGCAAACTGTTGCGGTTTTCTTTCTTTGCGAGAGTAATTAGAGTCATCATAGCGAGATATTAAATGAACAAAATGGGTAGGCAGTTGAGATAGAATAAAGCCTTGGGTGGTTAGATGATCGATAAGGGTGATGTTATTATCATTTAACTGCTGTAAAAATACAATTAATTGATTTTCATTTCCTAATGATTTTCAAAAAATATTTTACAAAATGCATTTTTTTGCATTTATATGTTAAAAAGTAATTTAAGGGAACGGTGCAATTATTGGCTTTAAAGCAAAAAAAAAGGGGTTTCTCAACCCCTTTTGACTTTTGTCAATTTTTCTTTTTTCAATTGCTGGAGGTACTTTTTAATTATCTCCAGTCTGTGATTATCTCCCAAAATGAATTGAGGAATAATCCTTTCCAAGCTCCATTGCATGATCATTTAAACTTTAAGCCTATTGTACGCAGCCAAAAAAGATTTGTTTTTTCGGATTGCTTGACTGAACTTGATGGAAGTTAAAAACATTGAACCATGCAAAAGACCCAAGAACTTGATTTTCTAGAATCCCAAATTGAAGGTATTTTCCTGCTTCAAAAACAAGAGGCAATAAAGCTTCGAAAAGGATCAGCCTTCCTCCGCATTGCACTTTTGAAAAGACTGCTGGATTGGATCAATAAAAATCAGGAAGATATCCGAAAAGCCGTCCATGCTGATTACCGAAAGCCTTATCCGGAAATTGATGTGACGGAGATTTTCCCTGTATTGATAGAAATCAACCATGCCATCAAGCATCTTGAACATTGGATGAAACCAAAAAAAGTCGGAACACCATTGATTTTTTTGGGTACCAAAGCCTATATACAATACGAACCAAAAGGTGTAAGCCTCATCCTAGCTCCTTGGAATTACGCTTTCAACCTAGCTGTAGGCCCGTTGGTTTCTGCGATTGCCGCAGGTTGTCCGGCCATCGTCAAACCTTCTGAAATGACACCCCATACCTCCGCTTTGCTAAGGAGGATGATGGCTGAAATTTTTGACACCCATACCGTGGCTGTCATAGAAGGAGGGGTAGAAGTCTCACAGATACTTTTGTCCAAACCCTTCGACCATATTTTCTTTACAGGAAGCCCCGGGGTCGGCAAAATCGTCATGAAAGCCGCTGCTGAGCATCTTACCTCCGTTACGCTGGAATTGGGGGGGAAATCACCTGTGTTGATTTTGGATGATGCCGACCTTAAGGATACTGCGGATAAAATCACGGCTACCAAATTTCTCAATTGTGGGCAGACCTGTATAGCCCCGGATTATATACTGATCCCGGAAAGGTTGAAAGATGCCTTTGTCGAAGAAATGAAAAAAAGCATTGAAAAAATGTATGGCTCCAATAAAAATGGAATTGAGGGTTCAAAGGACTATTCCAGAATTGTGAATGAAAGCCATTTTAAAAGGATACAGCATATTCTTTCCGATGCCAATTTGAAAGGAGCAAAAATCGAATTTGGCGGGAACTCAAACGGTCAGGAAAACTACATTGAACCCACCATTCTTTCCCATGTCACTTGGGAAATGAAAGTCCTCCAAGAGGAAATCTTTGGACCGATTCTTCCCGTGGTGACTTATGACAATCTAGATGGCGCGATCTTGATGGTCAACCAACAACCCAAGCCCCTGGCTTTTTATGTGTTCTCCAAGAATGACGAAAAAATCAATGCCATTTTCAATGAGACTTCCTCAGGGGCGGCATTAGCCAATGACTGTGCCGTACATTTTCTTCACCGGGAACTTCCCTTCGGCGGTGTCAATAACAGCGGCATTGGCAAATCTCACGGACATTTTGGGTTCTTGGCATTCAGCAATGAAAAAGCCGTCCTGAAGCAGCGAGTAGGATCAGCCGCTGTCAATCCCTTGTTTCCTCCTTTTACTTTGGTCAAAAAGAAACTGGTCAAAGGAATCCTGAAATGGCTTTGATTGATAATGACAAATCCTAAAATCCTGTATTTTGAAAAATAGAATTTCGATCTCCCTTCTCCTTATATATATGATGTCACAATCACTCGCCTTTGGACAATCAAGACCCCGTGATTTGGGAATCCTAATAGGTGTGATGCAAAACGGTTCACAAAACGCCATCACAGATGTGGCAGGGGTGAAAGTTGGCCAAATCACGCTAATCAAAGGAGAAAATGTCAGGACGGGTGTTACAGCCATCATTCCCCATCAGGGTAATCTGTTCCAATCAAAAGTCCCGGCCGCTGTATTTGTGGGAAATGGATTTGGCAAACTTGCAGGAACTACCCAAATCGAAGAATTGGGAAATATTGAATCCCCCATCATCCTGACCAATACCTTGGGTGTATCAGCAGGGATCGAAGGAGTGGTAGCATATACTTTGTCGCAACCTGGAAATGAAAATGTACAATCAGTCAATGCAGTCGTCGGTGAGACAAATGATGGATACCTTAATGACATACGAGGAAGACATGTGAAAACGGAAGATGTGCTTGCAGCCATTACAAATGCCAAAGAAGATAAAGTTTTGGAGGGAAATGTCGGAGCAGGAACAGGTACGGTATGTTTTGGATTCAAAGGCGGGATTGGAACTTCCTCTCGGAAATTGCCCGAATCATTGGGTGGATACACGATTGGGGTTTTGGTGCAAACCAATTTCGGTGGGGTATTGCAGATTGACGGTGTTCCGATAGGGTTGGAATTAGGCAAATACAGTTTTATGGACCATATGTCTTCTGTTGACGGATCCTGCATGATCGTCGTGGCAACCGATGCACCTGTCAATGAAAGAAACCTGAAAAGAATCGCACAAAGGGCCATGATGGGATTAGCCAAAACAGGCGGAATCGCCTCCAATGGTTCGGGAGATTATGTGATCGCTTTTTCCAATTATCCCGGCAACTTGATTTCTCATAATTCTCCATCCCTTGAACTCCAAAAACCCAGTTACTTACAAAATGAGGACATGAGTGCACTTTTTCTTGCCACCATCGAAGCAACAGAAGAAGCTATCATCAATTCACTTTTTGCAGCGGAAGATATGATCGGAAAAGAGGGGAGAGAAGTAAAGGCTTTTCCAAAAGAAGAGGTAATGGAGATAATGAAACGTTTTAATAGGATCAAATAATTTTTACTTCTCTAATTATAAATCATCTAGATTTCCTAGGTACTTTTCTGCCTGCTCCAGGATTTTGGATTTGTCTTTCATCTTTTCCCAGGTCTTGTAGGCCATTCCTATTCTTGGGTTCTTGGCTAATTTGTCTTCATTTCTATTGTAGAAATGCCAATAAAGGCTGTTGAATGGACATGCGTTTTCTCCTGTTTTGAGATTTTTGTCATAATGGCATCCCTTACAGTAGTCACTCATTTTGTCTATGTAATTAGCCGAAGACACATAAGGCTTGGTGCCCACGATGCCTCCGTCAGCAAACTGACTCATGCCTCGTGTATTGGTGATTTCTACCCATTCGATAGCATCAATGTAGACCCCCAAATACCAGGCATCCACCTCATCAGGATTTATTCCGGCCAAAAGCGCAAAGTTTCCTGTTACCATCAATCTTTGGATATGGTGTGCATAAGACTTTTCCAAAGACTGTCCGATGCTATGTTTCAGGCAATTCATTTTGGTCTTACCGGTCCAATAGAATTCGGGCAGTTTTCTTTCGTGCCCAAAGAAATTCAAAGTCGCAAACTCGGGTATTTTGGCCCAATAGACTCCGCGCATATATTCCCTCCACCCGATGATTTGCCGGATAAATCCTTCGACTTGGGCGATGTTGATCCTGTCCTGATTTGCAAACCAATACTGCTCTACTTTTTCCACCACTTCTAGTGGAGAAAGCATTTTGGTATTCAAACTGAAGCTGAGGCGGCTATGAAATAAAAATGCATCTCCTGTGTACATTGAGTCTTGGTATTCGCCAAAACTGTCCAAGAGTTTTTCACAGAAATAATCGAGAACTTGAAGGCTTTCCTCCCTTGTAACAGGCCATTCAAAGTTTTTCTCATCTATAGAACCGATCGTCTCCACCTCCATGGCATGGATTAACCCGACAATTTCACTTGCATTTTTTGGAAATACCTTGGGCGCTTTGAGAAGTAAGGGGTCACGGAATTTGTTGCGGTTGTCTTGGTCGTAGTTCCATTTTCCCGTCAAAGGCTCTTTGCCATCCATGAGAATGTCGTATTTCTTTCTCATTTCACGATAGAAAGTCTCCATCAGAAATGTCTTTTTCCCCTTGAAGAATGCTGCCAAAAATTCTCTTGAGGTTAAAAAATGTTCGGAATCAAAATGCTTTGAGGGAATCGAAAGGGTTTTACAAAAATCTGCCAACTGCCCATCGAGCCGGTATTCATCCGGCAATAGATATTCAAATCTACCGATACCATGTTTTTCAATCAAGAAATGAAGATTTCCAGGAAGGCTTTGGGTATTGTCAGGATGGTCGAGCTTCCAATAGATTACTTGGTGACCTTGAGATCGGAGGGCTTCAGCAAAATTCCTCATGGCCAAAAAGAAGCCGACCACTTTTTGGATATGGTGACGGACATAGCCTGTTTCCTGCTTCATTTCCGTCATGACGTAGACGGTGTCAGGATGTATTTCGCTATACCAAGAGTGATTGATGTTAAGTTGATCGCCAAGAATCAGGCGCAGTGTTTTGGACATAAAAGGTGTACGGACTGATTACCATACACCATTTGCTACCATTTTGTTTTCTCTGATAAGGGTAACGGTTCCTGCTTTTTCGATCACTTCCCCTTTAGGAGTCTGGAAGCTGACTTTGTACACGTAATTGCCGGCAGGTAACCATTGACCATTCAACTGCCCATTCCATCCTTCGACATTTTGGGCTGCGTTCGAAAAAATCATTTCTCCCCATTTGTTAAAAATATCCATTCTATATCCGCTGATTCCTTTTGTTACAGGTTTGAAAAGGTCGTTTAATCCGTCATGGTTTGGGGTAAAGGCATTCGGCATCATCAGGTATTCATTGACTTGGTTGACTTTGACTTCCTCTTTCTGAACAGAAGAGCATCCAAAAATATCATAGGCTTTCAATACCACTTCAAATTCTCCCGGCATCTTGAATACATGGACAGGATCTTTATCTGTTGAAACAGTCCCATCTCCAAAATTCCATTCCCATGCAATAAAGTCTTCGGATATTTTACTTTCAAATTTCAATTCGTCATCGACTAATATTTCTTCTTCGGTATCCAATTGAAGTTTTTTGACATCAAAACCAAGCCTGTCTTTGGAGGCAATATTGCTGTAGTCGACAAAAATCTTCTCGGTAATTTTGCAGCCGTTGGCATCAGTCACTTCCACTGAAAGTTCTCTTTCAGTCAAAAACTCGATCTCTTGGGTATTTTTGTTGACATTGAGCCAAGTGATTTGAAAAGGAGCTTTCCCACCTTTGATGCTGACCCACGCCACACCTTTGGCCTCATTGGTCTCACAGTTGATATCTACAGTAGTTTCGATTTTTGCAGTTAGCTTTTCGGGACCTGTTAGTGTGAATGTTTTCCCAATAGAACATCCTGAGTTGTCTGAAATAGTTACACTGTACTCTCCGGATGGTACATTTTCGAGGTCTTTTTCTTTGGATCCATTGTTCCATAAGAAGGTAAATGGCGCTATCCCGCCTTGAATATCGAGCAAAATCTTACCTGTCTCTGCATCGGCACAAAGCAAGGCAGCCGAAATTTCTGCTGTGACTGCCATAGGCTCCGCGGATTTGATGGTATAACTCTTGGAAATACTGCATCCGTTGGCATCTGTTACGGTCAATGCATATTCCCCTGCTTCCAAGTCAGTGATTTTGTCGGTGGTTTTTCCATTTGACCAAAGAAATTGAAAAGGGCTTTTGCCTCCCGAAGGCGTCACTGAGATACTTCCTTTGGGCTCATTGGAGCAGGATATGTGTGTTACTTCTTCTTTCAGCTGAATCCCCTCACTGTTTGATTTGATTTCAAAATAGAGTGTTTGGTTACAGTTGTATTGGTCAGAGACTTTCACAGAATAAGTTCCGGGCGAAAGGTCTTTGGCATGAAGCACGTCCGTCAGGCCATGGCTCCATTCGATTTTATAGGGTTCGCCCCTGCCCATTTTGATGTTAATCTTTGCTTCGCCATCGGCGTTGTTGCAGGAGACATCTTTGGTTTGGGTCATTTCAATGATCAACGGAAATGGTGGCTGAACCACTATTTTTTCTTTGATTTCATGGCCTGCACCATCCTTTATCCAAACAGTATAGGTCCCGGAAAGTAAACTGTACCTGTTCTGGACGGTTTGTAAATTGTTCCAGACAAAAGTATACGGAGGAACACCGCCTGAAACATCAAGTAGGATGTGGCCTCTATCGGCATGGGTACAGAGTGCCAACTGACCGCTTACGGTGACGCTCATGTCTCCGGGGTCGGGGGTTCCAGTTTGATCCATTGTTCTGAATACTGTAGCGTCCAACACAATTGGTCTGCGGATTTTGCTGTATAGCTGCTCGAGATTCATCCCCTGAGACATGGCAAAATGACTCCAACCCTGAAGAAAAATCAGGAATACCAGGGTTTTGAAGAGTCTTTTTTGCCAATTCATGGTGTACTTTTTTTTACCTTGACAGCGCTCTTTGACCATGGGTTTTTGTGGTTGAAAAGCAAAAATCTGTTTTTGGCAAATAGAAATATTATTTTATGTTTTTTGAATAAAACAAAATGATATCTCTATGTTTGGGTGATTTATTATAATAAAAGAAATTATATACTAAAAAACCAACTCCCATGGATTCGGTCTTTAGGTTGAAAAATCACAAAAACAGCTAAATCTCGCATCAATTTCAAAAACAGGTAAGGGACCTGCTTTTTTAAGGTGATGAAGTGTTTAGCTGAAAGTGGAAAAATTGTCAAAAAAATTTCAATTCAAACCTTCAAAAATGAAAAAACCCAGCTTTCTACAGCCGGGCTTTAATTTATGGAGTCAATTTCTTATAAACCTATATCCACTTGGTGTTTTAGAATATCGTCAAAAGTTTCTCTTTCTCTTATAAGATGGGCTTTGCCTTTGAGGATCAAAACCTCAGCAGGACGGAGCCTTGAATTGTAATTGGAAGACATACTGTAGCCATAAGCTCCGGCATTTTTTATGGCGAGAACATCACCTTCCTGTACCTCTTTAAGTTTTCTGTCAGCGGCGATCGTATCAGTCTCGCAGATATACCCAACGATGGTGTAGATTCTTTCAGGTCCATCAAGTTTGGAAATATTCACCACCCCGTGGTAGGCATCATACATCATCGGACGGATGAGGTGGTTGAGACCTGTGTCCACTCCGACAAATGTGGAAGCTGGAGTCGGCTTCACCACATTGACTTTGGTCAAAAGAAACCCCGATTCTGACACGAGAAATTTTCCCGGTTCAAACCAGATCTCCAATTCAGTTCCGTATTCCTTGCAGAAAGCTTTGAAAGCCTGAGATACTTTGGCACCGACTTCTTCTATATCGGTGGAAATATCATCCGGCTTGTAGGCGACTTTGAATCCTCCCCCAAAATCGAGGAATTTGAGTCCTTTAAATTCTCTTGCTGCATCAAAAACGATATTGGCTCCCCTGAGGAAAACCTCAGCGTCCAAAATATCGGAACCTGTATGGATATGCAATCCAATGATGTTGAGGTCGTGGGCTTCGACGACTTTGAGCACATGCTTAAGCTGAAGTATAGAGATTCCAAACTTGCTGTCAATATGGCCCACGGATATCTTGGCATTGCCGCCTGCAAGGATATGCGGATTCAGGCGGATGCAAAGCGGTACTTTATTTCCATAGAAAGTGCCAAAATGTTCCAACATCGGGATGTTGTCAATGTTGATCATTACGCCAAGCGCAACGGCTTCCTGAATTTCTTCAAAAGAAACACTGTTGGGCGTATACATGATTTCATGCGGTTCAAATCCCGCATGTTGGCAAAGTTTCACTTCTTCAATGGAAACAGCATCTACACCAGTACCTGCTTTTTTCATCAATTTCAAGATATTGATATTGGAAAGTGCTTTGGTGGCGTATTTGATTTTGAGATTGACTCCCGCAAAGGATTTTTGAATGAGTTTTACCTTTTCCAAAATTTTCTCCCCATCATACACATATAAAGGTGTGCCATATTCTTTTGCCAAACCGATCAAAGAAACTCCCTGAATCTGGTATTGCTGGTCTCTAACTTCCATGAAACTAATTTTAAGCCTCAAAGATAAGGATAGAACCACAATAAAAAAGATTGAAAATCGGCACCCTGAATCTTCCTCGATTGAAACATGTTAGATAAATTACTCCGTTAAATAATGTTAAGCCCATCCCTTACCATCCAATAAGGAATAAATTTGCATCATGTCGAGTTCCCAAATGAAACTGATCATCATCTTGATGTCCATTGCCAGTCTTGGTTTGGTGGGCTTCCAGTACTATTGGATCAGAAATGCACTGCGCATCAACGAGGAAAGATTTGAACAGGCAGTCTATCAATCCTTGGCTGCGACTATTGCACAAATAGAGAAAGATGAAACCAGCGATGTTTTTCTAGATGTGCTTGCACAGGACACCATGCTCCAACAATCGCTTGTCAACCAGATTGAGCCTATAATCGTACAGATTCGCCAGAGACCTATTTCAGGAAGAAAAAGACCCTCGGTTATTGATACTTTACTGAAAGAACCCATTCCTCAGATCAGTCAAAGTTTTAAAAGATTGATCGAATACAGGGGTCTTGACAAAAAGGTCATGGAAGACCTCGACAATTTCTTTACCACCCTGACACCGGAGATTGCTTCTTCTATGTTTACCCCTGACGAAATGGAGATTTTGCTTCAGGAAAGGGAACGGCAGCTAAACTACCTTGACCAATCTGAAAAGTTATACAGGAGCAAATACGGGTTTGCCCCTAATCCAGATTTTGTCGAGGAGTACAATATCCCCATGGATTTTTTGGAGAAGATCAGGGTAGCCAATCAAAAAATCGCATTGTTTGACCGTGCTTGGGGAGAATTGATTGGGAAGAAAGATGTCTTTTCTAGAATGGATACCGGTCAGGTCAATCAAATCCTGAAAAATAACCTTAAAGAAAAAGGGATTGAACAGCCTTTCGATTTGGGGATAATCAATGAAAAGGGGAAGCTTTTTCCGGTGACAGCTTTGGTAGATTCATTCTCTTTGGTCAATTCAAAAATGCAGGCGAGGCTATTTCCGGGGGATATTATTCCGCAGGAAAACTACCTGTTTATCCACTTTCCGTATAAAAGAGCCTATGTCTTCAGACAAATATGGCTTCCAGTGCTGAGTTCGGTGCTATTTATCGGAATCGTGATTTTCTGTTTTGTCTATGCCATCAGGGTGATCATCCGGCAAAAAAACCTTTCCGAAATCAAGAACGATTTCATCAACAACATGACCCATGAGTTCAAAACTCCCATCGCAACCGTCAGCCTTGCTGTGGAAGCTTTGCAAGATCCTGAATTGTTGAACCAGGAATCTTTCCGAAAAAGATACCTGACCATCATCAAGGATGAAAACAAAAGATTGGGAGGTCAGGTAGAGAAAGTCTTGCAAGCAGCTACTTTAGAGAAAAAGGAGTTCAGCCTGAAAATGGAATATGTCGACCTGACGGAAATTTTGGAAAATGCCAAATCGCAGTTTGAACTTCAGGTGGAAAATAAAGGCGGAAAAATCACCCTTGAAAACAGGATGAATGATCCCAATCTGATGTCTGATCCATTCCATTTGTCGCATATTATCAATAACCTGCTCGACAACGCCAACAAATACAGCAGAGACAGTCCTATCATCCACATCAAAGCTTGGGACCAAAACGGTTTTGTTTTCGTGTCTATTCAGGACAATGGAATAGGCATGTCAAAAGAAGCCACCAAGAAAATTTTCGATAAATTCTACAGGATTCCCACAGGCAATGTCCACGATGTAAAAGGCTTTGGACTTGGACTATCCTATGTCAAAACCATTATTGAAGCCCATAAGGGTGAAATATCCGTAAACAGTGAACCAGGAAAAGGAAGTATATTTACCATCAAACTCCCCAAGACACCATGAGCAAACCAAAACTATTAGTAGTAGAAGATGATCCGAATCTAGGGGATATCCTGCAGGAATACCTGACCATGAAAGGATATGAAACAACCCTTTGCAGAGATGGGGAAGAAGGTTGGACCAAGTTTAAAAAGGACAAATACAGCATGGCTATCTTGGATATCATGATGCCCAAGAAAGACGGCTTTACCCTCGGCAAAGAGATCAAGAAAGTACAGGAAGACCTCCCTATCATTTACCTGACTGCCAAAAACCTCAAAGAAGATATCATCGAGGGTTTGAAAATCGGGGCGGACGATTATATCACCAAGCCATTCAGCATGGAGGAATTGCTGCTCCGGATCGGGGCGATTCTCCGTCGAACACAAAAGTCGGAGGAAGTTCTGACGCTAAAACTGTACAAATTCGGGGAATTTGAACTCCACTATGACGAGCAATACATCAAAGGTCCCTCCGGCATCCACAAGCTCACTTCCAAGGAAAATGAACTGATCCGGCTTTTGGCTTCGGAAATCAACAAATTGGTAAACAGAAGCCATGCGCTGAAGCAGATTTGGGGAGATGATTCTTATTTCAATGCGCGAAGCATGGATGTGTATCTCAGCAAAATCCGGAAAATCCTCAAAGACGATCCCAAGGTCCAGATCATTACGATCCACGGGGAAGGTTTCAAAATGGTGGTAACTGACTAAAAATGACCAAAAAAACCGGCAATCAAATTGTTATATTGGGCTTCCTCTTGGGGACAGCCCTTTTTTCTTGTGGGCAAAAAAAGCAGGAAACCATTGCCCCTTCTGTAGGATTGGTGAAAGAAATATCCTCACAAACTGCCCATATCGAAGAACCGTATTTTTTCACATCTCTTCAAGGCGACACGTATCTTTCTTGGATAGAAAAATCTGATTCTGTCAATATTTTTAAATTCTCTAAGTTGGAAGGGGATACCTTTTCCCCCGAAACCACCATTGCGCAAGGATCGGATTGGTTTGTCAATTGGGCGGATTATCCACAGATGTCAGCTTTTGTAGACGGTACTTTGATCGCCGCATTTTTACAGAAAAGCGGCGAAGGAACCTTTGCCTACGATGTCCGGATCAGCATTTCCAAAGATGGGAAGCTATGGTCTGAGCCCTTTGTCCTGCACGATGACAAGACCCAAACAGAACACGGCTTTGTTTCCATGGTCCCTTGGGGAGAAAATATGTTGGTGACTTGGCTTGATGGAAGAAATACCGGAGGTGGAGGTCACGACCATAGCCACGACCACGGTCACCATGGACAGATGACTGTCAGGGCAGCGGTATTGGATACTGAAGGGAAGAAAATAGACGAATGGGAACTGGACAACAGGGTTTGTGACTGCTGTCAGACGACCTCGGCCATGACTGAGGAAGGCCCGTTGGTGATCTTCAGAGACAGGTCCGAAACTGAAATCAGGGATTTGGGGATTGCAAAATTTGAAAACGGAAATTGGAAAGAAACGGCACCGGTTTATATGGATTTGTGGGAAATAGCCGCCTGTCCTGTCAATGGCCCAAGAGTCTCTGCCATAGGAAATCAGGTTGCTGTGGCTTGGTATACAGGTGCAAATGACAATCCTGAAGTGAAAGTTTCCTTTTCCGATGACAATGGAAAGTCCTTTGAAACGCCTACCAAAATCGACCTTGGGCAAACCCTTGGACGCGTGGACATTGAAATGATAGCCAAAGACAAGGCGATGGTGTGTTGGATGGAAGAGGGGAAGATTCTTGTCAGGTCGGTGGATTCCTCCGGCAAATTGGGTAATCCGATTCAAGTGGCTACCTCATCCGACAAAAGAAGCAGTGGTTTTCCCCAAATGGCCAAAAACGGAAATACCCTTTGGTTTGCCTGGACGGATGATTCCGGGGAACTTAGAAAGGTCAAAGTCGCAAAAATGCCAATTTAATAGTTGGTATCAGTTCTAGAAACCACCCCTAAAAGCATTTCCATTTTTCCCTTAAAGTCAATAATCCGTTCTGAAGGATATAAATACTCTGCTTTTAGCAATTGCACATAGGCGGCTTTGTATTTTTGCTCATCAAATTTTTTGACCGCATCATTATAATATTGCAACCCTGCCAATTCACGGAGTCCGATTTTTTCGAATAGGGTATTGGATTCATTTTTGGAAAAAAACGATCCCACCTCAACAGGCTTCAGGTTGGCAGATTTAGATGAATGAATGATAAAACTGTTCAGAAATCCCAAAGTCTCCTGCTCTCCCAAGATCAGTCCTTCAACTGCAAAAGTACTTTCTATGATAAACGGGGTTTTCTTAAATATTCCTTGGATGAATACGTGCTCTTCAGTTTCGATGATCTCATATGGAATATCAAACCGGTTTAAGAGCAGGGCATAAACAGCAGTACCCGTGACGCAGTCATAAATTCCCTGATCAATAGTCTTTGAGAAGTTGGCGTTTTTTTGGTATTCTTTCAAAAGATGTTGTTGTGCAAGAAAAAAAACATCCGACAGGATTCTAAGGCTTTTTCTCTTCCTGGTGGGTATCCTATCCAAATCCGATACGACTTGGTTCCAATTTGTCAGGGAAAGTTTTTCATTTGGATAAAGTGATTGGAGCAATAAAAATGGATTATTCTGATGGTTAAAAAGTAGTTTTCTTTCAGAAGTATTGTCAAAAACAGGAAGAATCAAATGGTCAATTTTATCTTGAGAGCTAGCAGAGAAGCTAACCAATAGCAGAGATAACAGTATCGTTGACAATTTTTTCATTTACTTTGAGGAGCATATGGTAACATTCGGTTAATCCAAAATTAACAATAAATTAATATTAAGGAAATAAATGATCAAAAACTTAACATTAAAATAACATTGAAAATTAAGTATTGTAAAAAATGCACTTTCTGAAAAGGATTTTGGATTGTGTGTTGAAATGAAGCAGCGCTAAAAATTGGACAAGAAGCTCTAAAAACATTCAGGCTTTACTCTTAATCAATTGGAGCATGAATTATGATGGACTTAATTCTGAATTCTGAATTCTTAACTCAACACTTTCCTCCTCAATTCTTAAATCTTGCTTCTCGCTTCTTGCCTCTCGGCTCTTTTTCCTTTGCCCCAATCTCCCGTCTCAAATCTCTTGCCTCACGTCTTATTGATGGTGATAAGGTTCATTCTTCAGAATCGTAAAAGCCCGATACAGTTGCTCCACAAAAAATACCCGGACCATTTGGTGGGAAAAGGTCATTTTGGAAAGAGAGATTTTGCCGTTTGCCCTTTGGTAGACTTCTTCTGAAAATCCATAAGGCCCGCCGATGACAAATATCAACTGCTTCAAACCTGAATTCATTTTCTTTTGGAGATAGTCCGAAAAATCCACTGACGAATATTGCTTTCCCTGTTCATCGAGTAACACCAACTCATCTGAAGTCTGCACTTTTTTCAGAATCAGTTCTCCTTCTTTTTCCTTTTGGGAGGCTTCGCTGAGGTTTTTGGAGTTTTTGAGATCGGGCATGATTTCCAACTCGAACTTGATATAAAACCCCAAGCGCTTGCTGTATTCCTCCAATAGCATCTGAATGGCGGCATGGTCTGTTTTGCCGACGGCGATAAGTCTGATCTGCATCCTGCAAAATAATTAAAGCTTAACCGAATAATCTGGATTTTGGAAATAATTGTGAAGAAGGATTCATGTTAAGCAGGTAGGGCAGGTTGGATAATTAGTAAACTAATGAGATATTTAAAAAACTTAAATATGGAATTAATCAGAACATTTCACCCAATTGGGCAAGGAGCTTTTTACTCTGAAAGACATTATATAAGGGGAACTGAATTTACGATTGTATATGACTGTGGATCAACAACTCTCCAAGGAAAAAAATTTGAAAGGAAAATTAAGTCCACTTTTCCCAAAGACCATTCAATTGATGTTTTATTCATTTCACACTTTCATGCTGATCACATTAATGGAATTGAAATTCTTGCCAAGCATTGTAATATAAAAAAAGTTGTTCTACCTCTTATTGACAACACTGCAAAAACACTATTGAAAGTTGCAAACTTGATTGAAAATAATTTTTTAGATACAAGATTAATTGATGATCCGGATGAATTTTTCGGTAAGGATATTCCAATAATTAGAATTGAAACGAATAATTTCGATCAAGAATCAGTAGAAATTAACACTAATATTTCAATAAATATTTCTGAAGTAAAGAATTCTGAAAATTTTCCAAGTGGAACTGTATTTAAATCTTTTTTGAATAATGATTGGCTATTCATTCCGTTCAATTATGAACATCAAGTAAGGGAAAAACAATTTGAAAAAGCAATCAAAAATGAAGGTCTTTCTTTAGTTGAAATAGACAGTATAAACAAAATCATTAAAAACAAAAGTATTATCATCAAAGCATATAAAGATGTTGACGGTGATCTTAATAAGAATTCAATGATTTTGTTTTCTGGTAAAAAAATGAGTGATCGAATTCATTGCTTTGATCATAATACTCACTTTTATTTTATCCGACATTTAGATTTTCAAAGTGGTTGTTTGTATTTAGGGGATATTGATTTGAATGAACCAAATATTGTTAAGGATATTAATTCAAAATTAAAACAATTCTTGCCTTTCATTGGAACATTGCAAGTTCCCCACCACGGTTCTATTCACAATTTTGTTGGATCAATTTTACAGAAGGATGTTTGTGCTGTAATTTCTTTTGGTACAACAAACACCTATGGACATCCATCAGACAGAGTTCTTGGTGAGATAATAGCGAACCAATTATATCCTCGAATGGTGACAGAAAATCAAAAATCAATTGTAATTCAATGGAAACCATCTAGTTAAAAAGCCAAGATTATATTGATTTCAATTTTTTAACTGTTTGAATGATCAGGACAACTTCCCCATTTAGGCTTATTTTCATCAGTTAATGGTGAACCCGTTGAAAAATCCTTGGGTTCTGAAGAAATATTTTTCACACACCATCGAGAAATATCTTGGTTGAAAATATAGTTTTTAGAAAAAATTGAGGTTAAATCTTTTACGTTAATAACATTCCAATTCCCGATAGGCTGATTGAATTTGGAGCAGTGAAATACCCAACTCATGTCAACAACATTTCTAACATCCCAATCCCCTATTGGTTGGTCGAATTTGGAATCATAAAACAACCCATTCATATTAACAACATTACCTACATCCCAATTCCCAATGGGTTGGTTAAATTGGGATTCAGAGAACATCCTACTAATATCTTTAACATTACCAACATTCCAATTTGAAAGAGGTTGGTTAAATGGGGATTCACGAAACATCCAACTCATATCTGTTACCTTAGCAACATCCCAATTATTAATCGGTTGATTAAAGGGTGTATTTGAAAACATTCCACTCATATTAGTAACCTTACTTACATTCCATTTTACTATTGGTTGGTTAAAGGGTGTGTTTGAAAACATATTCTCAAAATTTAAAACATTACTTACATCCCAATTTTTTATAGAATGGTTGAAAGGAGAATCAGAAAACATAAAACTCATATTATTAACTTTACTAACATTCCAATCTCCGATAGGTTGATTAAAGGAAGAGCCAAAAAACATATCATTCATATTTTCAACATTAGATACATCCCAATTATCTATTGGTTGGTTGAAGGGCGATCTTGAGAACATGTTACTCATATTTTTTACATTGCCGACATTCCAATTATTAATGGTTTGATTAAAGTGTTTGAATTCTTGATTTCGTTGAGGAATAGATATGGAAAACATATAACTCATATCGATTACGCTGCTCACATCCCAGTTTCCAAGAGGTGAATTGAATCTTGAATCCCAAAACATTCCTTTCATGTCTTTCACATTACTAACATCCCAACTTCCAATTGGTTGGTTGAAATTTGAAGAACGAAACATCTGATTCATACTTTGGACTTTACTAACATTCCAATTATTTATAGGTTGATTAAAAACACTATAACGAAACATCCAATTCATATCAATAACATTTCTAACATCCCAATTCTCTATGTTTTGGTTGAATTTCGAATCTCTAAACATCCCTTTCATTTTTGTGACATTACCAACATCCCAATTACCAATGGGTTGATTAAAGTCTGAATCCTCAAATAATGCCTCCATATTGGTAACCAAAGTGGTACAAAGTTTACTCATATCGCATCCTTCCTTTAATCTTTTTCTAAGTAAATTAGAATCAACTACCTCGTATTCCACGCCATCAACTTGTTGTCTGAATCCTACATGACAATTGGGGGAACATTTAATGGTGATTGAATTGGTATCAAGATAAATTCTTGGAGTTATTAGATTTGAATTTTCCATTTTCTTTTAATCAAGTCAATATGAAATTACTTTTTCCTCAAGTATTGTCAAAAAACATTCAATGAATATTTTATTCCACGTCTCCTAAATCATCCAATTCTGCAAGATTTTGTCTGTTATTTCGCCTTTCCACAACTCTAAAAGTGTAATTTCATTAATAAACAACTACTTTTTAAGATTGAAATAACTTGCTTTTCTAGAAATCAAAACTTTCCAACTCTCCCGCAGAGTTTTTTAAACACCCTTTAGAGTTGCTTCTCACCTTATTCTTTTCCATTAGAACAATACTTTCCCAAATCCAATCCATCATTTTTCTGCGCCAGTCAGCGCAATCTGCGGGAGCTATGATTTGATACCGTCCAAATAAATCATTCCTTTAAACAGCCCTTTTTCGTAAACAAACAGTCATATACTGTAAGCCAAAATCCCCTAACAAAATTTCACAAATAATTGAAAAACAATAGGATACGTTTTGGGCTTTATAATTCCTAACCAAAACTTTTATTACCATGAAAAAATTATTTGCAGTTGCGATGTTGTTCTGTTTTATCCTAACATCATCATTCACATTGAACAAGAATGCCACTTTGAACCCGGAAGCAGATATCGTTGATCTTGCGGTTCAGACCGAGTTCCTTTCCACCTTGGTAGCCGCTGTCAAAGCCGGTGACTTGGTTGGCGTATTGAAGGGTGATGGCCCTTTCACTGTTTTCGCTCCTACCAATGATGCTTTCGCCAAACTTCCTGCAGGAACAGTGGAGAATCTTTTGAAGCCTGAAAACAAAGCCCAATTGGTAGCTGTATTGACTTACCACGTAGTTCCGGGAAAAGTCTATTCCAAAGACCTGAAAAACGGAATGAAGGCTAAAACTGCCCAAGGTTCTGAAGTAACTATTACTTTGAAAGATGGAAAAGCCATGGTAGATAATGCTACTGTTACCGTTGCTGACATCGAAGCTTCCAATGGTGTGGTTCACGTGATTGACACGGTGATTTTGCCGAAAATGTAACGAGTCGACGGACCACGGTCGACGGACGACAGCCACTTGAATTGAAATCAATTATTCAAATCCAAAGTGGCAGATTTTAAATATCAATTCGAAAAAGGCCTGATTCAAACCGAATCAGGCCTTTTGTTTTATTTGTATGTACGCTTACTTGCCACTTACCAAATAAAATCTTGGATTGAAGTCCATTTGCAGCAGCTCCGCCACGGCGGACAAGTGTGGGCTGTCGTCCATGGACTATGGTCTCTTTACTTTTTCACCTCCGCCGTGGCTATTTTGCCTGCGGGCTGTTCAGGAAGAAATCCTTTTCTTCTGAGGATGGCTTCCAAAAATTTCCTTTCATTCTCCGTGTTAAAGATTTTGAAAGGAAGGTATATGAATTGGGCTTTGGACATTGTCAGGATATACGCATCTTTTGTCAGGTCCACCTTTTTGATCAGGTCCCATTTGATGGGCATCCCCTGTTGGACGTTGAGTTTCATCAATATCTGCCTACTGTCAATCTCATAGGACATTTTTTCGAAGATGACCTTGTTCTGTTCCATTTGGGTTACACCTGCAAATTGGATTACCCAAAAAAGCCAATATAATGCATAGGCAAGTATTGCCATGCTGATCCACCACCAAGATGCAATCCAAAAATAACCGCAACCTATGGCGATGGCGATCAAGACGACCCACCATTGTTCTTTGAGGATATTGGTCAATCCCAACTTGATATAGGTTCCTGTTTCTAATTGATATTTTTTTGTTTTGACTATCATTACTTAATTTTTTTCGTGCGCAAATATCTAATGATATCCCTTATTTCACAAGCTAAACAGGAAACCAATTGATTTTTTTAAAAATTCTTAAATCAATATTGTCTTTGAAGAGTTAATTCATTGACTTCTACATGGTTTTGTAGTAAATTGATTCAAATTTCTCTGAATATGAGTAGCTTAATAGTTGATTTGGTCCTTTGTGGAGTTGCCTACGTGGTGCTGATTTATTTTGTGGCTACTATGACCAAGTCTAATCTTGGGCGAAATACGGACAGCAGTGACGATGGTGATGGGGGCGTAGAAGACTTCACCCCACCAAAAATCGATTTGCCTCCGGGGGTAATTTGGCCTACAGATTCTCCTACAAAAAAAGCGCCGAGAGAACCCATGGAGGTTTGACTCAGTTGCATTTGTCGCAGACTCCCTGGATCAAAAGACTTACTTCTTTATTGATATATCCTTCAGGCAAAGTGATTTTTGGCAAACTCACTTCTTCGATACAAATGGTTTTACCACATTTTTCGCATTTGAAATGAACATGCTCGTGGTCATGACGGTGCTCTCCGGCATGGGAATGTGAACACAACGCATATTTGGTCGCCCCACTGTCATCAAGGACTTTATGGACGAGGTCATTGTCTAAAAAAGTCTTCAAAGTCCTGTAAATCGTTACCCTGTCAAAGTCTTTTTGCAAAACCTCTTCGAGATCGGAATGGGAAAGCGCCACCTGCCTTTCCAAAAAAGTCTTTAAAACTTCCTGTCTACAATTGGTAATACGCAAACTGTGTTCCTGAAGGAGTTGAAGAGGGCTGTTGGACATCGTTTTGAAATATGTTTGGGTAAAAATAGGGACTTAGGACCATAACACAAAAAAAGGCCAAACTTGTTCAGCTTGGCCTTTTCTCAAGATTATTTATTATCCATTTTTATTCTTGTCACTTCAATATTAAAGAAATGATGGTTTTTGAACCAATATCCATCAATATCCAATATCAATGAATATCAAATCCATTTTGGTAAGAAGCTTAAATCAATTACCCTGTATCATTTCAAATTAGTTCATGCCTCCTATTTTGGATCCAGTATCTTATTGATTCGTTCCAAAGCATCTTCCAAATGGAGTTTGGATACTTTGTCGGAAGTTCTTGGAATGGCTGCAGTGATCTGTCTTTTCAAAGTATTCAGTTCACCCCTCGCCATCGGCCTGATGTCAGATTGGGAAGCGTTGATCTGCGGTCCAACAAAGGCTCTGAACTGTGCAGGAAGATTTGGTTCGTTTCCGGTTAGCAACAATTCCAAACGCTCGATATGGGCTCTCTGAAGACTCCTTCTGTGGACATCGATTGTTTTGCCGGAAGGCAACTCGCTCCATATTCCTCCACGCAGGTCATCAAACAGCTCCACCATGGTGTAGGCATTTTTACCATTTAGGGCTTCGTTTTCGATCATTCTTCCAAGTCTACCCCATTCCAGGATTCCATTCAAAGTGGTGACTTGCACTCCGCGGATTCTTTCCAATGCTCCAAAATCACCCGTCCTCTCAATGATTTTTTCATCCATCAGCCATGTAGGCGTGGCAAACAATTCTTTGTTTATAAACTGAACGGCACGTTTCTGCTTTGTCTTATCAGTATGAACATAGACGGCATCACCCTGGCCCGATGATTTGTAGAATTCATATACCCCGCCGACGTTGGTTCGGATGTGGCCCATGTACCTGTTGTACTGACCGATCACCTGACCGTACATTTCGTTGAGGTCGCTGTAGTCTTTGAATGGTTTGTCAGCTTCAGCAGTCCATTTCATCAGATTTGGAAGGATCACTTTCAGGTTTTTGATCCCGTAATCGGAAGCTTTCATGGCGTCATCACCCAAGTCTTCACTTTGGCTGCTTGGATCATAGTTGTTGCCCTGACGTCCAAAACGGTAAACAGGATCTCCCTGCTTGGCCAAAATCCACTTGTCCAAAGTAGGTTGCTCTTCTTCGGGAGTTTTGGCTTCCAAGATAGGTCTGTAACCCCATGCTATGGAGTACTTATCATAAGGTCCTACATCCGGCATCAGGCTGACATTGTCATCTCCCGGCTGCGCGATATAGTTGAATCTCGCATAATCCATGATGGAAGGTGCTGTTCCAAATTCTTTGGTGAAAGTTGCGGAACGCAAAGAATCCACCGGATAAGCATGTGATGAAGCAAAATTATGCGGGAGACCCAAAGTATGTCCCACCTCGTGGGAGGATACAAACCGGATCAACCTGCCCATGACTTCTTCCCTGAAGTTGACACCCCGGGCTTCTGGATTGACTGCTGCGGTTTGGATAAAGAACCAGTTTCTGAGCAGGTTCATCACATTGTGGTACCAGCCGATATCTGATTCGATGATCTCTCCCGACCGCGGATCAGACACGTGTGGTCCGTATGCATTTTGGATGTCCGAGGCAAAATACCTGATGACAGAATACCTCGCATCTTCAGGACTCCAATCAGGATCTTCTTCTTTGGTAGGTGCGTCTTTGGCAAGAATGGCGTTTTTGAATCCTGCTTCTTCAAAAGCCTTCTGCCAATCTTCAATTCCCTGCTTCAGGTAAGGTCTCCATCTTTCAGGCGTGGCAGGATCGATATAAAACACAATCGGTTTCTTTGGCTCGACCAATTCACCTCTTTTGAATTTCTCATAATCTTCTTCCTTCACTTCCAATCTCCAACGGTCTAGGAAAGTCCTTCTCGCGGCTTTTTGCTCGTCAAGCCCATAATCTACCACAGAGCGGCTAAACCATCCCACACGTCTGTCCGAAAGACGTTGCATCATGGGATCTTTTGGCAACAGTACCATGGAAGAGTTCATCTCTACAGTAATCAAACCTGTACTCGCATTGGATGGCGGTTCGGTAGCGGCATAGGTCATGACATACCGGGCTTCGATATTGATCGGATAGGTGCTGATACGCTCGATGTAGGAGCGCTCATTGTCCAACCGGGTCACTTTATATTCCGTTCTTCTGTTTCGAGGCAAACCGATTGCCTGAACGTCCTTATTGAATAAATCCGTCACTTCGATGACCACTCCTTTGCCGTCTTTGGCTTTGGCCTTGACGTCAAATTTTTGGAGAATCGGTTCCAGGTTGGAGCTTTTTACGGCAGTGAATATCGGTAAAGAATCAGCGGCAGTGTTGCTGTAAGAAACCACTTTCAGCAGTACGTTGTCTCCGTTTTGATCCCATCTGACGAGCAAAGTGTTTGTCCTTTCACCTCCATAGCCGATCCCGTCTGCGGTCTTGGCAATGGTCGTGACGATGAGCATTTCTCTCCCGATCAGGGTATCGGGGATTTCATAGAAATATTTCCCTTCCAATTCATGGACTTTAAACAATCCGTCTTTTGACTTTGCTTTGTCGGTAATGACTTCGGCGTAAGGTTTTGGCCCTGTCTTCGGTGGTGCCGGTCTTGCAGGTGCCGGAGTTGCCGCCGCAGGGGCGTTTTTGGAATCTTTTTTCTTTTTCTTTTGGGCAAATGCCTCGTCACCGACGAAGACCATTCCCATCAAAAGAAGAAACGTCAATCCCTTTCGTAAATACATTTGGGTAAACTTCTTCATGTGTTATATAGTTGACTTGATAATTAACTTTTGAAATTAACCCGTAATTCAGGGCTTTTCTTAAATTCAAAGGCCGAAATTTGATAAACGGCAATTCATTCCATTTAAAAGGCGCGACAGTTTTATGCAGCATTCAGACATAATCATTATTGGTGGAGGCTTGGGGGGATTGATCGCTGCACACCAATTGGCGAAAAACGGAAGGGAGGTTTTGCTCATTGAAAAAAAATCTTACCCTTTTCACCGTGTCTGCGGAGAATATATTTCCAATGAAGTCAAAGATTTTTTACTCAAGGAAAATCTATTCCCTCAGGAAATAGATCCTTCCGTCATCACCAAGTTTCAGCTGAGTTCCATCAAGGGAAACGTGGCCAATATGCCCTTGGACCTAGGAGGCTTCGGCATCAGCAGGTATGCGTTTGATTTGTTTTTGTTCCAAAAAGCATCAGCTGCAGGGGTAAAATTTCTGCTCCAGACGCAGGTGGAGGAAGTTGGATTTGAGCCAAAAGAAAACAGGTTTTTTCTCAAACTCAATAAAGGCAATTCCCTGTCAGCAAACCATGTCATTGGCGCTTTTGGCAAAAGATCCAAAGTGGACAAAGCTATGGACAGGCCTTTTATGCATCAGCGGAGTCCATTTATCGGAGTCAAGTACCACGTCAAAACGGACTTTGATCCGAATACCGTCGCCCTGCATAATTTTGAGGGGGGATATTGTGGCCTAAACCAAGTGGAAAAAGGGATTTTTAATCTTTGTTATTTGGGTTCCAAAGAGCAGCTCCGACATTATGGAAGCATTCCTGAAATGGAAAAACAGGTACTCCACAAAAATCCCCATCTCAGGCAAATTTTTCAAAACAGTGAGTTCCTTTTTGACAAACCGGAAGTCATCAACGAGATCAATTTTTCACCCAAGCAACCAGTCGAAGACCATATCCTGATGGTCGGAGATGCAGCAGGATTGATTACTCCGCTCTGCGGCAATGGCATGGCGATCGCGATCCACACAGGCAAATTGGCTGCGGAAGCCATTCTTTTTAACAAGGAAAGAATTCAGATTGAAAGCCAATACCGCGCCCAATGGAACCGCATTTTCAGAACCAGACTGTGGATCGGCAGAAAAGTGCAGTGGCTTTTTGGGTCAAAAGCAGTTTCAGAATTTTCAGTAGGACTGATCAAAAGTTCCCCTTTTGTGGCAAAAGAGATTATGAAAAGGACACATGGGGAAAGATTTTAAATCAAAGCCTTGGATGTTAGGAATGACACTAGTTAATCAACTGTCTTTCTCCAATCAAATCGATACTGATTGATATTGGGATATTAAAGATATTGATCTTAAAACCAATGCAACGTTTTGATTTCAAACTTGAGAAATTAACTTATAGCCTGCAAAATCTGCGTATTCTCTAAGAAATACCAAGCAAAGAAGATATTCAACGCAATGGCAGATATCCTGTTCATCCACATGGTCCAGGTATAGTTGGTGTATTTTTCCTCGTCTTTTTGGACAAAGTAAAACCAGACCAGAAAAAACAAAATCACCGGAAGCATGGCGCCTAGGAATCCATAAAAGGCGCTTTCCTGATTCCTGCTTAAGAAAAACCAGCTGAAGCAGATTCCCGTCACCAAAAACCAGACGCTTGAAAAAACAAATGTTCCTTTTTTACCCAATTTTAGACTCAGCGTGATATCCCCTCTTTTGGAATCTTCTTCGTGTTGATAGACTTGGGTCAGGGGATAAGAACCCCACAGCATCAGACTGGACAGCAAGCCCGGAATCAAGACGTGGCTTTTGGAAAATACCTCCCAACCAAAATCACTCAATCCCGCATAAGCCATACAGAAAGTGAAGCATCCCTGAAAGAACCCTGCGACCACCCAACTTACATAGGCATACTTTTTGAGTCTGATGGAGGGATGGCTGTAAGCCATGGACACGAGGCTATACACGAGCAGCATGCTGCTGAATTGCCAATTGATCATCAAACCAAGCGCCAGGGAAACCAAAAAAAACGCCAAAGAAAGAAAATAAAGCCCTTTGGTGACTTTGGGCGGGTTGCGCAGACCACCGATGCTTTTTTCGTCCTTGTCAAAATAAGAATTGTAACCATTGCTCGAAGGGTAAAGAAACAAGTGCAAAGCTACCAGCACAATCAGCATCCTTTCGGGATTGTGGTTGGGTGTAAAAGCCAGAGCAAAAATGAATATCGGGAGGAGATAGAAGGAAAATGGAATTCTGAGGTGTTTCCAACTTGATAGTTTAAACATAAATAAATTTAGATTTTTAACTTTTAGGGTAAGGGATGGTTATCTTTCAGGTATCCCAAGTTAGAAAAAATAAGTGTAACTTAAATTTAATGAACAACCACATCGTAAGCATTGGCACAGCCAACCCAGGAAATCCTGTTCCCCAATTTCAGATCGGGGAATTTATGAAAATGGCCCATGGCTTGGATACTCAGGAATCAAGGAAATTAAATTTTGTATACCGGCAAACGGGAATAGAAAATAGATTCAGCGTGATTGAAGACTTCAATTTTGTCAATCCCGAAAAATTCAGCTTTTTTCCAAAAAACAAGGAATTGGAACCCTTCCCCTCCACCAAAATGAGGATGGGACTTTTTGAAAAATCAGCTTTGACTCTTGCAACAAGGGCCGTTGATGATTGCCTTTCCAAAACCCATATCCAAGCCAAAGAAATCACACATTTGATTTTGGTCTCCTGCACAGGCATGTTTGCGCCGGGCTTGGACCTGGAGATTATCCACGCCCTCGGTTTCCGAAATGACGTGGAGCGGTATGCCATCCATTTTATGGGTTGCTATGCGGCTTTCAATGCCATCAAGTTGGCAGACCGCATCTGTGACAGCGATCCCGGTGCCAAGGTGCTTGTACTCGCAATTGAGCTTTGTACCATCCATTTTCAGAAGGACTACACGGAGGACAATCTTTTGGCAAATGCCATATTCGGAGATGGCGCTGCGGCGGCATTGGTGAGACGCCAACCGGTCGGATTGAAGATCAAAAAATACCACAGCCGGGTTTTCAAAGAAGGCGAAAGCGACATGGCTTGGTCTATCGGGGATTTTGGTTTCGAAATGAGACTGAGCAAATATGTTCCTGACCTGCTGCACAAAGGTCTGAATGAGATTCTTGGCTACTTGGAGGAAGTTTTTCAATTGTCCAAAATCAAAAATTTTGCAATCCACCCGGGCGGAAAGCAGATTTTACAGAAAGTGGAAAATGCCTTCCAAATCACACCCGAGCAGAATTTATACTCTCACGATATTTTGAAGGCTTTTGGAAACATGTCCTCGGCAACCATTTTATTTGTTTTGAAAAAATGGCTCCTCGATTCGGAATCCAAGGGTGATATTTTGGCAATGGGATTTGGCCCTGGGTTGACTTTGGAGACGCTTTTGTTGGAAAAATAATGGGAAAGTTCGATCAGCGCTGCTACGACAAAGAGATCATGGATGACCTGGAAGTTGGGGGAGAAATTCTGAAGCAGACATTGCGCGAGCTCCGCACCATCAACCGTTTTTTGGGAGGCAATCATGTTACCACCTCAGGATTGGAGATTCTTTTGGAACGTGACAAAAACCGCAAATATACCATTGCAGACATCGGTTGTGGCGGCGGCGACATGCTGCGGGTCATGGCAGATTGGGCTTCAAAGAATGGATATGACTGCCAGTTTGTAGGAATAGATGCCAATGACCATACGATAGGTATGGCAAAAGAGAATTTGAAAAATTATCCCAATGTCAGTTTTTTGACACAGAATGTGTTTGACAGGGAGTTTGAAAACATCAAAGTGGACGTCTTTACCTGCACACTTTTTACGCATCATTTTACCGATGAGGAACTAATTGTGCTGATGAGGGTTTTTAAAAGGGGTGCTTCTTTGGGCATTATCGTCAATGACCTTCACCGTCATCCCTTGGCGTATTACAGCATCAAGGTGCTGACCAGACTGTTTTCCAAATCCCCCATGGTCCAAAATGATGGGCCACTCTCGGTTTTGAGGGGTTTTTCAAGAAAAGACATCAAGCGTGTTTTACAAAAAGCAGGAATGGGGGCATTTAATATCCAATGGAATTGGGCATTCAGGTGGAGGGTAATTTGCAGATTCTCTTAGATTTGCACCAAAATCATATTGAAAACCAAAATTTAATGATGCATGGAAGAGTACGGAATTGATTTAAAGACCTTGGATTTGATCAAACAGCAAGCCGTGGACCTTGCTTTTTCTATCGGACCAAAGCTGATTCTCGGACTCATTATTTACCTAGTGGGTAGGTATTTGATAGGCTTAGTCCAAAAAATCATGGGCAAAGCTTTTGATAAGTCAGAGGTGGATCCTTCCCTTGCGACTTTTCTGAAGAGTTTTGCAAAAGCCATCCTGTGGATATTGTTGCTGATCAGCATTGCCACTACGATGGGAGTCGAGATGACCTCTTTTGTGGCTATTCTTGGTGCGGCCGGTTTGGCCGTCGGTCTTGCTTTGCAAGGTTCACTCTCCAATTTTGCCGGGGGAGTATTGATCCTGATGTTCAAGCCATTCAAAGTGGGAGATACCGTAGAGGCACAGGGAACTACCGGAGAAGTGGAGAGTATTGACATCCTGTATACCAAAATCAAAAATTTTGATAACAAACTCGTGACTCTTCCCAATGGGATTTTGGCCAATAACCTGATCATCAATTATTCCGAAAAATCCACTCGAAGGGTCGATATGAAAGTGGGTATTGCCTACGGAACAGACATCAAAAAGGCACGAAAAATCATCCTCGAGGTGTTGGATAAAGACGAAAGAATCCACAAAGACCCCGAACCAGTTGTTCACTTTAACAATTTTGGGGACAATTCTTTGGACCTTACCATCAGGTCTTGGGTCAATACAGAAGATTTATGGCCTGTGTATTGGGAAAATATGGAAGCTATCAAGGAGGGATTTGAAGCAAACCAAATTGGGGTTCCTTATCCCCAAAGAGATGTCCATCATTTTTATCCCGAAGGACAGAAATAAAAAAAGGCCGGAGAAACCGGCCTTTTTTATTTCTATGGACTAAGGTCTATTTTCTATAAACTTCCAGCTATCAATCCATCAATCAAATTGCACAGAAACTGTCTTGCCATCATGGGTGACGGAAGCGATTTTGTCGCATTCTCCATTGCCATAATCAATCAGGTACTTGGAATCGGCATTGACGGTCAATTCTAAATTTCCTGAGGACGGGACCCAATTTCCTTTATCGGTGCAGGATTGGATAAAAACGAGCTTTTTCTCAATGCTTGTCCTAAATGGGATACCAAGTCTAGTCTTGCCTCCGGCACCACCAGTCACCTCGAGTTTAAATCCATTTGAGTCTATTGGTAGGAATAGTTTCTTAATATGTTCTCCTTCCAAAGTCGCAAATGTTCCATCCGGCCAGGTAACTTTTCCAGCAGAAATAACTGTTTGGAACAAGAAAAACTTTCCTTCTGCATTGAACCCTTCGAAGATGAGCCTCCGTCGTCCCTCTATTTTGAGACCATTCACTTCATAGCCATCAAATGCGATGGTTATCTCTGTATTGGAATCAAAGGAAAGCGCAGAATAATAAATCATGATTTTGCCTTTTCGTGTGATCCCTTTGGGACTTTTACAACCTGCCCCAAAATTGATGACGATTGCTTTGTTGTTGGGGAAAAAATCAACTTTTGTATCCGCGCAAAAATCGCTTTGGATATCCATGGTAGTTCTGAGACCAAGACCGTTGCTTTGCATCGCAGAGAGGGTAAAAAAGTCTGCTTCATCAAAAGCGGCATTAACCTGTGCCTCCTCTTTCAGGACGGCGTTGTCCTGCTGGGGCAATAGTTCTTCTGTTTGTTCACAAGAAAAAATCAAAAAGATTATTCCTAGGGCAAACAGGAAAGTAGGGATTTGTGGGTGTTTTACTTTCATGGGGATTAAGTTTTGTGCTGAAAGTAACGTAAAAAAAATCAATTGGTTATTCAGTTCAAAGGGATTTTTTTTCAGTTTTTTTGTCCTTAGTCCCTGAATTTGAGGCACATCCAATATTCTTGGTAAGAGATACATTTTCATGTATACCACCAAAACCCTCTGAAAAATCCCATTCGTCGGCCAAAGTCTCTTTTTGGGCTTTTTGTTCTTGATCAGGTTTTTTCCTCCCCATATTTTTAACCTATATCGGCCATTTATCCTTGAAGGTTTCTCCGTTCAGAAAATCCGCTAATTCGTAAGCACCCAACAAACAAGTTTCAAGTTCGATTCCAATTTGGTCTTTGTCAAGATCCTGGCCGATGATGACGAGTTCATTCATCCGATCTCCGAAGTTTTTGTCCCATTTGGAGTCAATATATTCCCTGTTTTCCACATAGGAAGGGTACGTCATTCTTTCTTTGTATGGCATACTAGCCCACCAGACGCCAACTGGATCTGCCTTGACCGAACCGCCTGCCTGCGACCAAGAGATGGCTTGGTCTTTTCTTGAAGCGATATAAAAAAGTCCTTTGCTGCGGATGATCCCCGAAGGCCATGTTTCGGTGATATAAGTCCAAAACCGCTGAGGGTGAAAAGGTCTTTTGTCTCTGAATACAAACGAAGAAATCCCATATTCTTCTGTTTCGGGAGTATGATGGCTTTTTTCAAGTTCCGCCTGCCAGCCTGCAGATTGAGAAGCTTCCTCAAAATCAAACAATCCCGTGTTGAGGATTTCCTTTGGATCAATTTTGCTATGGTCTGTGATGAGGATTTTCGCAGAAGGGTTAAGCTTTTGAAGGATGGCTTTCAATTCTTCTACCTGCAATTTTGCTACCAAGTCAGCCTTGTTGATAAGGATGACATTTGCAAACTCAATCTGATCGGTCAATAAATTGACAATGGAGCGTTGGTCCTCCTCATCGTCATTGAGGTTTTTAGAAAATACTGTTTCAGAACTCCCAAAATCCTTGAAAAAATTAAACGCATCCACCACAGTCACCATGGTATCAAGTTGACAGAACCGTGACAAGTCAATCCCTTTCTCTTCATCTACAAAGCTAAAAGTCTGGGCAACAGGCAGCGGTTCTGATATGCCCGTACTTTCTATCAACAAATAATCAAACCGGTTTTCCTTGGCAAGACGCTCCACTTCGATCATGAGGTCTTCCCTGAGTGTGCAGCAAATGCAGCCGTTGCTCATTTCCACCAGTTTCTCCTCGGTCCGGGAAAGGGTATTTTCTTGCCTGACAAGTTGTGCATCCACGTTTACATCACTCATGTCATTGACAATGACGGCTACTTTCAGTCCTTCTTTGTTGTGGAGAATGTGGTTGAGTAGGGTGGTTTTTCCGGCGCCTAAAAATCCGCTAAGCACTGTGACAGGCAATTTTTTCTTCATATCAGTTGGTTATTTCTGCATCCAAAAGGATGAAATTCAATTCGTCGATATCCGAATCGTTGAGTTTAAGTTTTCCTTTGATGGTAATGATTTCGTCTACATTGATTCTTTTTCCAGGGGTTTTCTTGAGATAAGCGACCACGATACTTTCCGGTCCTGCACCACCGCAAAAGAAACATTCTGCATTGGGAAATTTAGACAAGACAGCATAATTGGAAGTAACCATGTCCAGCGGAATATAGAATCCGGTGACAGAAACCTCTTTTCCTTCCATTGCCTTCAGCTCATCGGGGAAAATGGGGTAAAGAAAATACATCCCAAATTCCCGGTTCAACTTCTCCACAAACCTTGTTTTGGTAAACATGCCCCACATATCCAAAGGCTTCTGCTGCGCACTAACTCCAAACACCAAAATGGCCAAAGCCACAATCATCAATTTTTTCATCATCCTGTTTTTGTGCTCTAAATGTAAGAAGACTCCGGGGTTACCGGAGCCGTCTGTCAACCACCATTATTCCAATGAAGAGAACACTACCAGAATAATATGGTTCAAAGGTAAAGGTTTTCAACTTAAATGCAACAATATTGCAATTATAATTTTTTAGCCCAAGGAGATTCTTTTGGTATCTTTGGGCCATGAATATTGCATACGTCTCGCAGGATATTTTGGGTTTGCTTGCCAAGGCAAAAAGAAAAGGGATCATGCTTTCTTTGGTCAGATTGTCTGTTTTTTTTGTAATGGCTGCGGCTTTTATTGTTGGGGTAACCGACAAGCCCCTCTTTTTGCTCTTGTTTTTATTGTCCCTGATAGGGTTTATTTACCTGATTATATTGTTCAATCAAAACCGGGATGAGACCGCTTTTTTGTCTGAATTGGTCAAAATGGAGGAAGAGAAAATCAAAAGGAATTCCCGCAATCTACAGGGATTTGACACGGGTGCCGAATTCATAGACAAAGGCCATCCTTTTTCCAGTGACCTCGATATTTTTGGAAGCCATTCTTTGTTCCAATTGCTCAACCACACCGTCAATAAAGGAGGAAAAGCAAAGTTGGCCTCTTGGCTTCAGTCCCAAATGAATCCTGATCTCGCTACCCAAAGGTCCGGTGCTGTCCGGGAATTGAGTCAGCATCCTAAGTTTATTTCTGATTTTGAAGCTATTGGCAGGGCTTTTATCAAAGAAGAAAAGTCAAAGACAGGTTTTTATAATTGGCTCAAACAGTCCGAAACCTGGTGGCCTTTTTACTATTTACCCCTGGTACTTGGGCCGATAGGTGGAAGCATCTTGCTTATTCTGACAGCGGTGGGAATGATTCCTCCTGTGTGGATTGGGGCATGGATCGTATTGGGTATCTTTTCCCTGACTTTGGTTTTCAAACCACTTCAGGAAGCATCCAAAGTTTTCCCAAATCAGGGAGATATCAAGACTTTTGGAAAGTGGGCTTCCCTGATAGAAAAATCTGACTTTGCTGATCCCTATCTTCACTCACTGAAAGAACCTATCAAAAACGAAAATTTTGTTGCTTCCGAAGTGTTGAAATCTTTGGAGCAAAAGACCTTTATGATCCAAAACAGGATCAATTTGATGTTTGTAATATTCAACCTGATTTTTTGGATTGACTTTTTTCTCCTTTGGCGAGCAGAAATCTGGCGCAAAAGATTCGGAAGCCATATTGGAGCTTGGGAGGAAGTTTTTGATACCTGGCAGGCCTTGGTTTCCTTGGGAGCATTTACCTATGAAGAACAAAATACTTCCTTTCCCACTTGGTCTAGGGAAAAAACCATTGAAGCCAAAAATCTCAAACACCCCTTGATCCCCAAAGAAAAAGCCGTGGGCAATGATTTTTCATTTCATGAAAATACCAAAACCATCCTGCTGACCGGGTCCAATATGTCGGGTAAAACGACCTTCATGCGGACCTTGGGAATCAATATGGTCATGGCCAATATTGGCTTGGGGCCAATGGCGGAATCCTTTATCCTTGGGCCTTTTCAGTTGTTTACCAGCATGCGAAATTCCGACAACCTCGGAGAGAGTGTCAGTTCTTTTTATGCCGAACTTGCGCGGATCAAACAGCTTTTATCCAAAGCCGAAGAAGGGGATACAGTCTTTTTCTTATTAGATGAAATCCTCAAAGGAACCAACACTGCCGATAGGATTATGGGAAGTGAAGCATTGATCAGACAGCTCGCCGCAAGCAACTGTAAAGGAATAATTTCTACCCATGACATTGAACTCAGTCAATTGCAAAACAGCTTGAATTACTTGGTGAATAAGAGTTTTCATAGTGAAATTATGGATGACAAAATTCACTTTGACTACAAGCTCAAAGAAGGTCCTTGTCCCAGTTTCAACGCCCACAAACTCATGGAGCTGATGGGTATCAGATTTTAGCGATTAAAGTTGTGGCATGATAGTTGGTTTATCGGGTTATAAATCAATTGTTTACCTAAACCAAAAAACCAATGAGCTCACTATTGTATTTGATTGCTGTGATTTTGATCATCGGATGGATCTTTGGATTCTTTGTGTACAGTGTTGGAGGTTTGATCCACGTGCTTCTTGGGTTGGCGGTCGTTGCGATTCTCCTTCGCTTGATCGGAGGTAGGTCAGTTTAACCTCTTTATTTATGCAAAACAGTTTAGCCCTCACCTGAGGGCTTTTTCTATTTAGGGCTTTTCTGATTTCGGATACCCGCATTTTTAACTTATTTTTGAACCTTCAACAGTCCATCCGTGCAACAGAATTATCAGCAAAAGACTTTAGGGATTTTAGGTGGAGGTCAGCTTGGCCGCATGGTCATCCAATCCGCAATCAGCTATAATATCGACATCCATATCTTGGATCCCGATCCCAATGCTCCCTGCAAATCCATTTGTCAGAAATTTGTAAATGGCAGTCTGACTGATTTTGAGACGGTGTATGCCTTTGGTCAGGATTGTGATATCATCACGATCGAGATCGAAAATGTAAATACGGAGGCCCTTCAAAAATTGGCCGACGAGGGCAAGGAAGTATTTCCGCAGCCTCATATCATCAAAATGATCCAGGACAAAAGGCTGCAGAAACAGTTTTACAAGGAAAAAGGGATTCCCACTGCTGATTTTATTTTGACTGAAGACAAGGCGGATGTGATCAGAAATGCATCTTTTCTTCCTGCCGTCAACAAACTTGGGAGAGAAGGCTATGATGGTCGAGGCGTGCAGATCCTAAGGACAGAAAGTGATTTGGAAAAAGCATTTGAAGCTCCCGGCTTATTGGAAAAGTTGATTGACTTTGACAAAGAAATCGCCGTCATCGTAGCAAAAAATAAAAATGGGGAGACTGTGGCATTTCCTGCGGTCGAGTGCGCTTTTCACCCCACCGCTAATTTGGTGGAGTTTCTATTTTCCCCAGCACAGGTCAGCGATGAAATTGAACAAAAAGCCAAAAAGATAGCCATACAAGTCATCGAAGAATTGGGAATGATCGGCCTCTTGGCCGTGGAGATGTTTGTCACCAAATCGGGAGAAATTCTTGTCAATGAAATAGCCCCCCGCCCACACAACAGCGGGCACCATACGATTGAGGCTAATTTCACCTCCCAATTTGAGCAGCATTTCAGGGCAGTGATGGACATGCCATTGGGCAATACCGACACCCGATCCCCTGCCGCGATGGTCAACCTGCTCGGCGAAGAAGGATTTGCAGGCGATGTTTTTGTGGAAGGATTGGATGAGGCAATGTCCCAAAAAGGAATCTATGTGCATCTCTATGGAAAGAAAACGACCAAGCCTTTTAGAAAAATGGGGCATGTCACGATCTTGGACACTGAGATTGAAGTATTGAAAAAAAGAGCTTTGGAAATAAAAGAACTGATCAAAGTAAAAGCCTAAATTATGGAAATACAGGTAGGGATTATTATGGGAAGCAAGTCTGATTTGCCCATCATGTCGGAGGCAGCATTGGTATTGGAAGAACTTGGGGTAGGTTATGAACTGACCGTAGTGTCGGCCCACCGCACACCCGACAGGATGATGGATTACGCAAAGAGTGCAAAAGAAAGAGGTCTCAAAGTCATCATCGCGGGAGCGGGTGGCGCAGCACATCTGCCCGGAATGGTCGCCTCACTGACTACCCTGCCTGTGATCGGAGTTCCGGTGAAGTCCTCCAATTCCATTGATGGATGGGACAGCATCCTTTCCATCCTGCAGATGCCTTCGGGGATTCCCGTGGCCACTGTCGCATTGAACGGTGGTAGGAATGCAGGGATTTTGGCTGCTTCCATGATTGGGGCGTTTTCTGAAGAAATATCCAAGAACTTACTGGCTTTTAAGGAATCACTAAAAGAAAAAGTAGAAAAGTCTGCCGAAGAAATTGAAACCAAAGGCTGGAAACATGCGTAAAAACTAATGGCTTATAAATTAAAGTTTACTAGTTTGATTGAAAGAGCGGGTTTATGTAAACCCGCTTTTTTATTTTCTTGGTTATTGAATTAGGATAATTTTTACATTTTCTTTGAATCATGAATCTCCAAAAAATCATCCGCTTCAAAATCGGCTCCGAACAATGGGAAATGCCAATAGGCGTGGTGTTGTTGGTCAGCGCAATCACCTTGGTGCTGATGATTGGCGGGGCATACCTTGGATTCAGATTTGGTCAAAGTCTACACTAATCAACAAAAAGTCCCCATCCATCATCGTATTTTTCTGCGGACGCAAATCCCTTCACCCATACGACAAACATTTCCTTGTACTCTTGTATCGCATCCCGCAAAAGTTGTAGGTGCTCCTCAGCATGAGTTCCTTCCAATGCCAATTGATAGGTCATGGAATTGAGACTCCTTGCATGAATTTTCATGATAGTGGCATTTTCCATTTTGAGGATATAATCATTGACACCTTCGGCACCGGAAAATTTGGCCGGAATAATCATGGCACTTTCCATCATAAGACTTCCATACAGTTCAGCTCTTGCTTCGTCAAGTGAGCCTACCAAGGCATTTGTCAGCTTGTAAATCTCCATCCCTTTGATTTTGAGGGGATGGTTGTTGATTCTGTCCTTTTCTTTCTGGAACTCTTCCTCATCACTTCCATCCCAGGAATCATTTTCGTCATCGTCTTCCCACATGGCATTTTTGTTATTGTTAACAATTTTAGATAAAAAAAATTTGTCCCAAAATGCTGCTTTGAGACAAATTATATGCAATCCAAGTAAGTAAAATACCTTTAAAAAGGCAATACGTCATCCCCGCTTTCGTCAGAAAAAGTAGTGACGTCAGGAATGGATTTGGCTGTGGCTGCTTCCTTTGGTTTTTGGGCACCGCCTTTTTCTACCTTCCATGCTTTGACATCGGTGTACCATCTGCCGTTATATTCTCTGCTTTCCAAGTCAACGGAAGCGGTGACCTCGTCACCCACTTTGAGGGCAAACTGATCAATGCTGTCACCCCAGATGACCACACACACTTTCTTTGGGTATTGTC
Source organism: Cognataquiflexum rubidum (assembly GCF_022538115.1). GTDB lineage: Bacteria > Bacteroidota > Bacteroidia > Cytophagales > Cyclobacteriaceae > Cognataquiflexum > Cognataquiflexum rubidum. Next base: position 81,303 of record NZ_JAKZAL010000006.1, read on the forward strand.
CCGGTTGTTCTACGATATATTCTCTTTTTCTCCAAGTTCCTTTGGTGGAGGACCCGCTTGCCTCGGGCATGATTTGAACTACTTTTCCGATAATTTCCATAATTTTTTGTTAGTATTGAAAAACCGAAGTTAATAAATTTCAATAGGTAAATACAGCTTTCACCCGACCTGACGCCTTAATTACTTCTTTTTTATAATTCTCTGCAAAATCAGGCCCGAGATTTGCAACATTATACTAAACCCAAGAGTATATGCGTTTAAGAATTAACCAAGCAAGAGAATTTTTTAGGGGTCACCAGCTCTATTTCCAAATTAAATTTCAGTTTTATGGCAGTAAAGTACAAATTATTTCATATTGACTGATTTTTATGAAATTTTTAAATAAAAAAATCCTGTAACTGTTGCATCGAACAAAGTGATTCTTTACATTTGGTTACAATAGTTTAATTGTTTCACCCTCTAATATATACTATGGCATAAACCTCTACGTTATTTTAAAGTCAATTTGTATGAATGAAAGGACAAGTCCTAAAGATGCCGAGTTGATCGCGCAGTACAGAAGTGGAAGCGAGGCAGCATTTGAAAAGTTAGTAAATAAATACAAATCTAGGGTTTACACCACCATTTACCTGATAGTCAAAGACCAAGGCGTTGCCGAGGATTTACTTCAGGACGTATTTGTAAAGGTGATTCACACCCTGAGTGCTGACGGTTATAACGAAGAGGGAAAATTTCAGCCATGGTTGATGCGCATCGCGCATAATTTAGCCATTGATTTCTTCAGAAAACGGAAGCGTTATCCCACCATCGTGATGGAAGATGGGATGGATGTCTTCAATACGCTGAGATTTGCTGAGGAAACCATCGAAGATATCAAAGTCAAAGAAGATACTGTGGAGTTGGTACGGAGACTGATCGATGAGCTTCCCGAATCCCAAAAACAAGTGCTGATTATGCGGCACTATATGGATTTGAGTTTTCAGGAAATCGCAGAACAAACAGGTGTCAGTATCAATACGGCACTTGGAAGGATGCGATATGCATTGATAAACATGAGGAAAAAACTAAAACAATTAAATGTTGCCTATGACAAAATCTTTTACCCCAAATGACCTGTTAAGATATATCTATCAGGAAATGAGTGAGGGTGAAAATGAGTTGGTTGTGCAGGCCCTGCGCAGTGATGATCACTTGATGCAGGACTATCTAGACATGCTGAGCACGCTTGACCAATTGAATCAACTCATTCTTACACCTTCGGAAAAAGTAGTAAAGAGCATTCTTCGGAAAGCCAATTCTACCGGTCTCGAAAAAGTTTAAACCTATCGAACAGAAAAAAGGTAACCTGAAGGCGAAAAGCTTTCAGGTTTTTTTATTTAAAATTTTATGGTTTACCTACCTGAATTTTGTTTTTAAGAAGTTCATACTTCTTTTGCTTTTCCTGCCACCTTTTGGCGGCATATTGTTGCATATCCTCCACTGTGTCTTTTTCATCCACTATTTCAAAACCGAGCAAAGTTTCTATTATATCTTCAAGGGTGATAATGCCATCCATCCCACCATATTTTCCCAATACCAAAGCAATATGTTCTCTACTTTGGATCATTTCCTCCCAAGCGTCAAATAAAGTTATGGGCTGAGGAAAAGTAATTATCGGACGTTTTATGTCTTTCAGTTTCAGGTCAAATTGGTCCTCGGCTAGCTTTTCGAAGACCTGTTGTCTAAAAACATATCCAGTGATCGAATCCTTGTTTTCTTGGAATATAGGGATTCGGGAAAAGTGCAAAAACTCTTTATTTTTTAAAAATTCCTGTAATGTCATTCCTTCATTGGCGGTGACCACCACCACCCTAGGAGTCATCACCTCACTGATTTTAATAGTTTTTAGCTTGATCAGGTTTTGGATAATTTTATTTTCTTTGTCTACAAATATCCCCTCTAGCGTTCCAATACTAGCCAATGCCGAGATTTCTTCTCTGCTTGTGGTAAGCTCTGATTTTTCTCTTGAAAGCATTTTGGTCAAGATTGAAGAGATATAAACCAGGGGATATGCAATGAAAATTGTTCCTTTGATGAATTTTGACGCAATCCCAACCAGTTCCTTGGTATAATTCGCTCCTACCGTTTTTGGAATTATTTCTGTCAAAATTAAAATCAATATGGTTAAGACCGCCGAAACTACCCCAAAATATGCCTCCCCAAATACCACAGTGGCTTGCGCGCCAACCCCGGCAGCGCCTACGGTATGGGCTACCGTGTTTAAAGATAAGATTGCCGACAAAGGCTTATCAATATCTTCTTTGAGTCCTATCATCGTATCAACACTTTTGTCGCCATTTGCGGACCTTGATTTTAAATAGGAGATTGGAACAGATAGCAAAACAGCCTCCATGATAGAACACAGGAATGATATAATGAGGGCAAGAAAAAGGTATGTTAAGAGTAAAGTCATGGCTTTTTAAAATTTTAGAAATGTGTTTATTGGGAGGAATTCTGACTAGTTACCCCTACATCAATTCAGTCTAAATGGAAAAGTAGTCCCAATAGTTGGCGGCTTTGATAGAATTCAGAGCAAAAAGTCATCCAACATTCTAATATTGATATCATAAAATAATACTTGTGCTTGTCAATGAGCATTATAATAAATATGTATATCGGCCTTCTTACCAGTATAGGATTACTTACAGAATGGTCTCGTCCACGATAATTATCGGGATCGACCACCGGAATTTATTGATATTGAATGGGGGGTGGTAGAAATGCGGCGAAGCCGCATTTCTACCACCCCCCTCTGACCTCACGATATCCGTTCACCGAGTTTGCCGAGGTGGAGAAAAATGATATTTGGCTACTGGTATAAAAGCGGATAATCATAATAATAAATTAGGCCAGACGCAGCTCAGCTAATTAATACCCCTCACTCCAAAACCCCATCCAAAAACACCTGTGCTTTCCCAATCAAATCTTGATTGGTAGCCGGGGTGAAGCCGTGTCCCTGTCCTTGAATATATTCCACCAAGTGTGGGACATTTTTGGCAACAAGAGCGTCCTCCAAGATTTCACTCTGCGAAATGGGGACGACGGTGTCTATATTCCCATGAAAAAAGACGGTTGGGACGGAATTGGCCGTGACGAATCCCAAAGGGCTTGAATCGGCATAGATCACCGGTTTGGCAGTAGGATTTCCTCCAAGCAAATTGTCAAAGAGCAATTGGGTAAAAAGGCTGAAACCATAGAAACTGACAAGTTCCGTAGGCGGAAAAAAGGCCACAACAGCTTTGACCAGACCATTTTGGTTGTTTTTGTAGCTGTGCAACAATGCCAAATGTCCTCCGGCACTTCCTCCGGCAAGGATGATTTCATCGCTGACATCCCATGTCGACAATTGGGACTGGATGTAAGCAATAGCATTTTTGATGTCTTCTTCTTGGGAAGGAAATTTGTTTGCGCCGGTCGATATGTTGAAAAGTCGATAATTGAGCGCAATGTATGCATAGTCATCCTGCACGGCTTCCAACCATGGTTTAAATTGAACAAACTCGTCTTTTGTCCCATCTACCCATCCGCCACCGTGGATCCACACAAAAACTTTGGTGCTGCCTGTACTTCTGTTTGCAGGCAAAAAAACATCCATGACCTGTCTAGCATTGGTACCGTATGCGGTGTTCAACAGTTCGGCAGCAACTTCTGGATTTAAGTCCGGTTGCGGGTCATCCTTTTCGACACAGGAAAAGAGTATAAAAATCCCAAAAAAAAGACTGCCGGCAAATCTCAAAACTGAACTCCTTACCATAATTTTTTATTTATTTGATCTGTGAAACAACGAAAGGATTCAATACTTGTTGTAAATATGGTTATTGGGTTAATGAGTTAGTGGTGGTTTCAGATTTAGAACCCAGAAATTTCAACCTTAATGTTTTGGCTTCAAAATATCAATAAATATCCAGTATCCATCAATATCAATTTTTTATATCCATGAATATTCAAATTTAGAAAATAGTAAATAATCCATGCTTCGAAAAGAAAGATACGCTGCAGTCATAGACCACTTTGCTACGCACATGCCGATCGCGGAGACGGAACTTGTCTTCGAGAATCCCTATCAACTTTTGGTTTCTGTGGTCCTGAGTGCACAGTGCACCGACAAGCGTGTCAACATGACGACTCCCGCAATATTCAGGGATTTTCCTACTCCGGCGCATTTGGCAGCCACTGATTTTGATACGCTTTTCCCCTATATCCGTAGCATTTCTTATCCTAACAATAAGACCAAACACCTTATCGGACTTGGGAAAATGCTCACAGCGGAATTTGGCGGAGAAGTACCTCCTACTGTGGACGAACTCGTCAAGCTTCCCGGTGTAGGCCGAAAAACAGCCAATGTCATCACCTCAGTAGTCTGGAACCAACCCAATATGGCGGTAGATACGCATGTTTTCAGGGTTTCCAAGCGATTGGGTTTGGTCAATCAAAATGCAAAGACGCCGCTAGAAGTGGAAAAGCAGTTGATCAAAAATATCCCAAAGAAATACGTCCACATTGCCCATCATTGGTTGATTTTGCATGGCCGGTATGTTTGCCTGGCGAGAAGTCCCAAATGTTTGGAGTGCAATATCACCCATCTTTGCAGGTATTTTGAAAAAAATAAAGAGGCAATCCTGAACAAAGACGCTATACCCACCAAAAAGAAAAAATAAATGTGTGGAATCCATGTACTCATCCAACCTGAATCCGATGGCCTAGCCGCCATCCAAAAGATGATGCATGCGACCGAACACCGTGGACCGGATTTTTCGGGTTTCTGCAAAGTAGAAGAGGATATATTTTTTGCGGCCAACAGGTTAAAAATCCAGGATCTCAGTGATGCCTCCAACCAACCGCTTTGGTCCGAAGACCGATCGAGGGTGTTGGTATGGAATGGCGAACTCTACAACCATCCCGAGTTGAAAGAAATCCTGGTCAATCTGGGATACCATTTGGATACAGGTTCAGATTCTATCATCTTGTTACATTGGCTGAAGGCTTTTGGCAAAGAAGGAATCCAAAAACTCAAAGGCATGTTTGCATTTGTCTTCGCCGATCTGAACAAAAAGGAGATTTTGGTCAGCCGGGATATTTCGGGAGAGAAACCTCTTTATTTTCACCAACATGGAAATTTCTGGATATTTTCCTCAGAGACCAAAGGGATTTTGGCAGGGATGCAACATCCATCCAAAATTGACAAAACCCAATTTATTCCCTATTTCTATTACAGGCATAGCATGCCTGATAGCTCATTTTTTGAAGAGGTGAGGCAGGTCTTGCCAGGAGAAATTATCATTCTGGATTTCGATGGGCATGTTATCCAAAGAGAGAAAATGGTTTTGGAGCCAAACCAAAAACATGAAACTTCCCAAAATAAATTTGACGAAATACTCCAAGAAGCCGTCTCCAAAAGTTTTGCTGCCGAAAGGCCGGTCGGAATGGTGCTCAGCGGAGGTGCAGACAGCAGTCTTCTGTATGCAGTTGGGTATGAACTCACCGGGCAAAAATTACCAACCTACACAGTGGCTTTGGAAAGTAGGCTACAAGGCAAATACAGTGACCCCCATTTTGTTAGGATTTTCAACCAACAATATCCTTCCGAAAACAGAGAAATCAGGGTGAATAAAGCAACGGTCATGGAAAATTGGGATGCCTACATCCAATCCATGGACCAACCTATTGGAGACAGCGCAGGATTTTTGACCTGGTTGGTAGCCAAGGAGGCCAAAGAAGAAGTCAAAGTCCTGATCTCAGGTGCGGGTGCGGATGAACTTTTTGCCGGATACAACAGGCATAGGGCGTTTAGACATTACCTGAACCATCCCACATTGTTGAGGCAGATTGCCACCTTTTCAGATTTCCCATTTCCCGGGTATCTGAAAAAATTGCTACAAAGTATCTCCAAAAATCCTGATGACACTTTTATCCAAATGGCCGCTGTCGAGAAAATCCCTGAAATATATCTCGACACTTTCAGACCTTGGTATCCCAAAAGCGAATTTGGTTTCAAGAATGCTTTGGATTGGGACAGGACTTTCTACTTGGTCAATGACATTTTGAAAATCCATGACAATGCCTGCATGGCCCATGGCATTGAAGGCCGTGCACCTTATTTATATTCTGAGTTACTGGAATTTGCTCTTTCTCAGAAAGAGGATGAATTATTGAAAAGCAAAGGAAAAGTCTTTATCAAGGAATCATTGAGGAAACGTGGCCTAGGGCAGATTGCAGACCGGAAGAAACTGGGATTTGGTTTGCCTCTGCAGGAATGGATGGAGGAAAATGATTTTAGGGAATGGGTTTTTGGACCCATCCGACAGCTATCAAAAGACTGGGGGGAATGTTTTCCACCCGAAATGCTTAAATTTACAGCACAGCCAGAAAAAGTAGAAAAGAGACATTTCCTATTGGTTTGGAACATGTTTATCCTAGCAGGTTGGCTGAGTAAGTTTTCGAAATGAAAATCATTTATATCCATCAGTATTTCGTCACGCCTTCTCAGGGAGGGGGAACCCGCTCATACCACTTGGCTAAAGGCATGGTAGAGGCTGGTATCGAGGTGGAGATGATTACATCGCACTCTGAAAACTATTATGATTTCAAGCTTATTGACGGGATCAAGGTACACTACCTTCCCGTGTCCTACCGTCAGGAATATGGGTTTTTGAAGAGAATTTGGGCATTTTCCGCTTTTGTGGACCAGGCAAAAAAGCTTCTGCTCAAATTGCCGCGGCCTGATTTTTTATACATTACTTCGACTCCATTGACTACCGGATGGATTGGGTTGTGGGCCAAAAAGAAGCTGGCCATACCTTTCTTTTTTGAAGTCAGAGACCTTTGGCCGGATGCTCCCATACAGGTAGGCGTCATCCAAAATCCTGTCTTGAAGAAAATTCTCTACAGCCTCGAATCCAAGATTTACAGGCATGCTTTCAAGGTGATAGCCCTTTCTCCCGGCATCGCCAACTCCATCCGTGAAAAGTGCGATTTCTGCAAAATCCACCTGATACCCAATTTTGCTGACACTGAGTTTTTTCATCCCATGGAGAAAAAGGAATCAATTCTTCAAAAATTTGGCCTCCAACCGACCTTTACCATTGCTTATGCAGGCGCGATCGGTCAGGTCAATGCTGTCGATGAAATGCTGATCTTGGCAAAAATGGCACAAGACAGAGGTAAGGATTACCAGTTTGCCGTAATGGGAAAAGGAGCCAAGTCTGAAGATTTACTCCAAAAGGCAAAGAATTTGGGACTTGACAATTTTTTCTATTTCCCCTTTGGAAGCAAGGAGGAAGTCCGTCAGCTCTTGGCGGTTTCGGACTTGGCAATGGTCACCTTTGCCCACCTTCCGGTATTGAAAACAAACAGTCCCAATAAATTTTTTGATGCCCTGGCAGCAGGAAAGGGGATCATCGTCAACCATAAAGGATGGGTGTACCAATTGGTAAAAGAGTATAATTTGGGAATTTATTTCAATCCTGAAAATCCCGAAGATGCTTTTGAAAAGTTGGAAAAAATGGCTTCAAATCCGAAACTGCTTCAGGAAACCCAAAAAAATTCCCGTGAATTGGCAGAGAAATATTTTTCCAAAGAGTTGGCCGTGCAGCGGCTTTTGGCAGTCCTCGATCCCGATAGATTCGGAAAGGATTTTAGGGACGAGGCTTATATCCTGACAGCTTGAAAATTTTTTCTGTGTCGGATTCTTCCATCAATTCCGTCAGCGGGACATCCTTGTTGAATTGGTAATCGTCCACAATATTCCATCCAAGCCACCTCCCTACCCTACCCGGAGCGTCAGGACTGATTTCGACAGTGGATGGTGCTTCGCCGGTATATTTTCTGATTTCAAAGGGATTGGTTTCAAATAAGAGGTCATTTTCCACAAAATAAGACCAAATCATCACCTCATTGTCAAAGCATGCCGCCACTTCTTCACTTGAATAGCCGATGATGTATTCATCCGGAGTGCATGGCAGGATTGCTTTGGTAAAATGATAGGCCTTGCCATAGTAGATCATTTCGGCTACTAGTGAATTTTGCTTCAGGTCAGTTTTATTATAAACCGAAGAAATCGCTGTCACAATCATTGGGACGATGTATTTGGCTTCATACCTTTTTGCAATATAATCCGGTAAATCCGGGGCCTGAAAACGATGGTCAGCAGGAAGGAAATAATCCAAGCCGATGACGATCATTTCTTCGTCAATATAAAGATCAGAGCTAAAGCCGCTGACAAAAGTATAGACCTTTGGCACCTTGAATTCCGGGAAATAGTGCTTGATATATTTGAAGGCATTGCTCAGGTCTTTTTCCAAACCCATGACGTCAGGGTAGTGAATTATCACTTCATCGTAAAGTTCACGCATCAGCGTATCCTGATGGGTAGCGAGCAGTTCAGCAGCCAAATCCTCTTTGGAAGGATAGGTGGAAGTCAATAAATACTTTTCTGCGAAGTATGGGTGGTTTTCAAAAAGATAGGTGAATTCTTCAGATGTTTTTGCAGAAAAGAAATCGCTTTCCAACCTTACAATCTTCAATTCTACGTCCGTATTGAGGATATCTTCATCCAATTGGCATTCCTCGGTTTCCTTTTTGCAGGATGAAAAAATTGTGACTAGACTCAAAATTGCAGATAAGAGAATTCGGTTTTTCATAAGAATGCCATCCAGGAATAGAATTTGGCCAAATCTACAAGGAATCTTAAAATTATTGATCAATATTTTTTACAAAGGGATTTTAGGTAATTATTAAAAAATCTCATTTAGTTACAAATTAGTGGCTTTGGTTTACAAAATTAAAACGTTGGTGTAATATCCGATAACATTCATTACATGTTGCGGTTTCATGGTTATTCAAATAAACACTTAACCAACAGAATTTTATGAAAACTATCAGATCAAAATGGTCTTTATTGACCTTAGCAATGATGTCTTTGACATTGGTGCTTTTCTCCTCCTGCAATGAGGATGAAACCCCTACTCCGGATCCAAATCTCGTCGAAGTAGTAGCTTCGAACGCTAATTTTTCTACACTTGTCACTGCTGTTCAGACAGCAGGATTGGTACAAACACTTTCAGGAGATGGACCGTTCACAGTTTTCGCACCGACCAATGATGCATTCAACAGATTCTTAACCGCAAATGGATTGACAGCTTCCCAATTATTGGCTTCTGATGGCTTGGCAGAAACTTTGACTTATCACGTTGTTGGAGCGTCAGTTCCAGCTTCTTCTGTATCTGCAGGTAAAGTAACTTCAGTATCGGGAGATCCTTTTTATGTGAGCATTGCTCCAAATAATGAAATCTGGATCAACGGAAATACAAAAATTACTGCCACTGACGTATTGGCATCCAACGGAATCATCCATGTTTTGGATAATGTGATCACTCCGCCAACACAAAGTATTGCACAGATTGCCATTGCTTCCACTACTGCTGCCCAGCCTGAGTTTACGCAATTGGTTGCGGCACTGGTAAGGGCAAACCTTGCAGGAGCTTTTCAAGGTGGATTTGATGATAATTTCACCGTTTTCGCACCTACAGATGCAGCTTTCCGCAATCTTTATACTGCTTTGGGAGTCACAAGTGTTGATGAGATTCCATTGGCTACACTGACTTCCGTATTGCAATACCATGTGGTTCCGGCAAGAGCATTTTCCCAGGATTTGAGACAAGGGGCTTCATTGCCAACATTATTGACCGGTAAAAACCTGACTGTAAATTTATCAGATCTGAAGATCAATGATTCAGGTTTGGTTGCGGCGGCTTTGAATATTCATGCCACCAATGGGGTAATCCATGTGATTGATAAGGTTTTGTTGCCACAATAATTAGGACAGTTTATAGACTATAGTTAATAGACCATAGTCGATAGAATTTGAAATAACTTTGAAATACTCAATATCAATCAATTAGTATCTGTTTTAAGATGAAGTAAATTAAATGGAAAAAGTGCCGGTAACCGCCGGCACTTTTTATTTGCTCGTTATTTTTTGGTTATTTCAATCCGTGGAAAATAAATTGGTAATTGGAAAGGCACTATTGAAATACATGAGTTTCAAAAAACTCAGCAATTACCTGCTGCTTTTTTCTTCCTTCCAAATCAGCAGATTACTTGGAAAACCTAAAATATGGGGCTATCCGACTACACTGTCAATTGAACCCACGACCAGCTGTAATCTCCGGTGCCCGGAATGCCCGAGTGGACTAAGGAGTTTTTCGCGACCCACAGGAATGATAGAAGAGCGGCTCTTTCGAGATCTCATTGACCAATCCAAAGACCACCTAACTTTTCTCCACATATATTTTCAGGGCGAGCCATTTCTTCATCCGAAATTTTTGGATATGGTTTCTTATGCAGATACCAACAGGGTGTTTACCTCCACTTCCACCAATGCCCATTACCTCCATGAAAAGAATGTGGCGGCCATTCTCTCCTCCGGACTAAAGCAACTGATCGTATCTATGGACGGCATCACGCAGGAAATCTATGAGGATTATAGGATCGGGGGAAATCTTGAAAAGGTGAAATCAGGCCTTTCTTTATTGATTCAAAAAAGGAAAGAATCAAAACAGCTTTTCCCGAGGATTATCCTTCAGTTTCTCGTGACAGGCAAAAACGAACATCAGATTCCTCCCCTGAAAGAGTGGGCCGTAGAAGTCGGAGTGGATGAATTGCAGCTGAAAACCACCCAAATCTATGATTTTGAAAACGGATCACCGCTGATTCCAAGCGACCACCGGTATTCACGGTACCTGCCAAAGGGGGATGGCACGTGGAAACTCAAAAAGAAAATTGAGAACAAGTGTTGGCGTATGTGGCAGGGAGCAGTATTCACTTGGGATGGCAGGATGCTGCCTTGTTGTTTTGACAAAGATGGACAATATGTGATGGGAAAAATCGGAGAAAGCAGCTTCAAAGAAATCTGGAAAAATGAGACCTATTCCGAATTCCGGAGACAATTGATGCAGGACAGGTCCCAGATTGACATCTGCAAAAACTGCACAGAGTAACTGGAATAGGCCTAATTTAATTGCTATGATATTTCTTTACTGCTTGGAATAACTATATTTACACAGATTTTCTCCTATTTTGAATAGATAACGCCCTAGATTCATACGACATTTACCAACTAGTATATCTAGGTTGCCAACCAAATGACACACAATAAACTTATGTATTTTCAGCCTAAATTATTTCTAAAAAAAGCTTTAGGGATATTTTTCATTGTGCTTTCCTCGATATTTTTAAATCTGAATGTCACTCACGCCCAATCGATGGCTGACCTCAGCGCCATCAAAGTAGATGACCTTTCTGATGCTCAGATCCAAGAACTCATCCGCAGGGCTACTGAAGCCGGGTTGTCAGAGTCTGAATTGTTGCAGATGGCACGTCTCAGGGGTGTTTCGGAAGCTGAGTTGGAAAAATTGAAAAACCGGATTGAAAAATTGGATGTTTCAGGCACCGGGGGAAGACCCTCAGCCACTTCTTCCAAAAGAGAACCAAGGAAGCAAGGCGACCTGAATGAAATCACAAGTGGATTATTTAAAGAACAAGAGGACATGGGTTCATTTGCTGATGAGCCCTCTCCTTATTTCGGGATGGATATTTTTTACAATAAAAAAAGAAGGTTGAGTTTCGAACCCAATCTGAACATTGCCACACCCAAGAATTATATCCTGGGACCGGGTGATCTGATTTACATTGATGTATATGGTCAGTCCGAAAAATACTACGAGGCTACTGTCAGTTCGGATGGATTCATTCTCCTTGACAATGTTGGACCGGTTGGTCTCTCAGGAAAAAGCATTGAAGATGCTGCCATCATCATCAAAAACAGACTCTCCAATTTCTACACAGGGATGGCCGGAAGCAATCCCAATACCTTTATGCAGGTCACCCTTGGCAATGTCCGGACAATCAAAGTGCATTTGGTGGGTGAGTTGAGATTGCCGGGAACATTTACCCTGAGTGCTTTCAGTACCGTATTCAATGCACTCTATGCCGCAGGAGGACCAAGTGACAATGGCACCATGCGCGAGGTGAAAATTATCAGGGATGGTAAAATTGTATCGAAAGTTGATATTTATGATTTTTTGGTCAATGGCAATGCCAACCTCAATTTCCAATTGAAAGACCAGGATGTGGTTATGGTCGATCCGTTTCTTTCCAGAGTCAGTGTACTTGGTGAAGTCAAAAGACCCAAAATCTTTGAGGTAAAAGAAGGGGAAACCTTTGCAGACCTGTTGAAATATGCCGGTGGATTTACCGACCTGGCCTTCAAAGACAGGATCAATGTCACCAGAATCACAGGGAAGGAAAAAGCGGTTTCGGATATTTTCAATGAACAATTTTCCATTTTCACTGTCAAAGGAGGAGATGAATACACTGTGACAAAGGTTTTGGACAGGTTTACAAACAGGGTTCAAGTCAAAGGCGCGGTTTTTAGAGAAGGAAATTTCTCCCTTACTGAAGGGTTGACCCTTTCGCAGTTGATCAAAAATGCAGACGGTATCCGAGGTGAAGCCTATTTGGAAAGGGCAAGTATCTTAAGGACATATGACGACCTCACCACAGAGGTGATTTCTGTGAATCTTCGCGGAATCTTGGAGGGCAACTCGCCTGACATTCCCCTTCAAAGGGAAGACGTCGTCAGGGTCTCCAGCATCTATGACCTTCAGGAAGAGTTTTATGTACAGATCAACGGGGAAGTCAAAAATCCCGGAACTTATCCTTTTTCAAAACAGATGACTGCTGAAGACCTGATTATTCTTGCCGGGGGATTGAGGGAGTCAGCTAACACTTCAGACGTCGAAATTGCCCGCAGGTCGGCTTCTTCAAATTCGGGCACTTTTTCGGAATTGGTTCCTATCAAGATAAATATCGGGCTTGATATCCAAGAAAATCCTGTCATCCTTCAGCCGTTTGACAATGTTGTAGTGAGGAGAAAGCCAAATTTTACACTGAACAAACAGATCCAGATAGAAGGACAAGTGAATTCGCCGGGCATATTCTCGGTTCAGACTGCAGAGGAAAGGATCTCAGATGTGATCAAAAGAGCAGGTGGGCTGACACCTTATGCCTATACCAAAGGAGCAACCTTGATCAGAAGGACAGAATATTTTGATACCGAATCAGAACAACTTAGGAGACAGAGGAACCTCCAGAACCTGCAGCAAAACCTCCAGAAGGATCCAAACAATTCCGAAGCACAGGAATTGCTTTTACAAAGACTTTATATGGAAATCGGAAATGTGGATCTCGGAATTTCGGAAGGAGCTATTGCTGCCCAATCCAAAAGGGAAGCCATAGCGGGCATCTCCGAGACCAAAGCTGATCTTGCGCCGCTCAGAATCAGGCAGACCGAAGCTGTAGCCATCGACTTGGAGGATATTTTGAAAAATCCGGGATCTGACAAGGACCTCATCCTAGAAGAAGGGGACGTGATTTCTATTCCGAGGCAGCTTCAGACAGTGAGGATGAGAGGGGATGTCGTATATCCTGCTACTGTCAGGTTTGAAAAAGACAAAGGAACAAAATTCTATATCAACAGAGCGGGGGGATTTGATATCCGTGCCAATAGGAAAAGAACCTATGTCGTCTATGCCAACGGTGAAGTTGCCCGAACAAAGAGCTTTCTGGGTCTGAGGACCTATCCCGCCGTCGCTCCGGGAGCAGAAGTGATCGTTCCGACCAAAGGTCCTAGACTTCCGGTCAGGCCTGGAGAAATAGTAGGTATTGCCACAGCCCTTGCGACGCTTGCATTGGTTCTCACCCAACTCAATCCATAACAAGATGAACGGAGAGCAACATATTTTGGATGATAAGATTACCCTCAAAGAAGTCATCCTCAACTTCAAGGGTTGGATATTTTTCTTTATCGGTCAGTGGAAATTCTTTCTTTTGGCAGCAATTATAGGAATTGTTAGTGGAGCATTGGTATCTGTTTTTAAGAAGCCGGTGTATCATGCAGAGACGACTTTTGTCTTGGAGGAATCGGATATGGGAGGAATGGGGCAGGTCTCGGGGATCGCATCACTTTTGGGCATCAACCTAGGTTCGATGACCGGTCCTTCAGGGATTTTCCAAGGTGAAAATATCATGGAACTCTACAAATCCGACAACATGCTCGGAAAAACACTCCTGAGTACTTTCGACGACAAAATGCTCCTGATCGACAAGTTTATTGAATTCAATGAGCTTGACAAAAAATGGAAAAATAAGGTGGATTTTACAGGTCTCAATTTTTCCATTCCAAGGGGAAATTTTACTGTAACACAGGATTCGGTGGTCAAAGAAATTTCTAAACTTATCAGAAAAAACCACATGTCGGTGGAAAAGCCCAACCGGAAGCTCAGTATCATCTATGTCACCGTAAGTTCCAAAGACGAAATGTTTTCAAAGGTTTTCAATGAGGCTATGGTAGAAAACGTCAACACCTTCTACCTCGAGACCAAAACAAAAAAGACAGCCGAAAACCTGTCCATCCTCCAAATGCAGGCGGACAGTGTCAGGGCCGTGTTGGATGAAAACCTGATGGAATATGCGAACATGGCTGACAGGATTCCTTTCCCAAATTCACTTGTGCAAAGTGCAACAGTAGACAGCCGCAGAAAGCAGATAGATATACAGGCTGCATCGGCAGTTTTTGCGGAGATTACCAAAAATCTCGAAATCGCCAAGGTCAACCACCGCAACAATTCCCCCTTGATACAGATCATCGACGCTCCTAGATATCCTCTGAAAAGTACGCGGATCAAACTTCTCAAAGGAATGGTTTATGGTGCTGCGCTGATGGGCTTTGCAGCCTTACTTTTCTTGTATTTCAGACAATTATATCGCCTTCATATCGAGGGAAGTTGAATTTTCATCTTGTCCTGATATGATAGAGAAAATCACTTCCCATACTTTTGGTGGCCTGTTCAAGAACAAATCGATACAGAACTTTATTTTTTTGATTACCATTCAGGCTTCCAATATTGTGATTACCCTGATCTCCATGCCGCTGTTGATACAGTCTATCGGCGTGGACGGTTTTGGGTTGGTGAATCTCTCGCTTTCGGTGATCATACTCGCTAATATCATGGTAGGTTTTGGGTACAACCTCAGTGGCCCTAGGGAAGTCGCCCTGCATCAAAACGACAAAGAAATGCTTTCCCATATTGTCTCCAATATTGTTTTTAGCAAAGTCTTGATGGCATTGTTGGCCACTTTGGGAATTGTGGTGGCTATTTTTGGATTGAACATGTTCAGAGAGTATCAATGGATATTACTCTTTTCTGTGTTGCTTTTGTTCTCCGAGGCAACGCTTCCAATCTGGTTTTTTCAGGGATTGGAAAAAATGAAACTGATTTCCATTGCCAATGTCTTCAGCAAATTGCTCTACTTGTTGGGTATTGTCTTATTTATCCATACACCAGATCAGTCCAAATGGGTCAATTTCATCATGGGAGCGGCAGGTTTGGGAATCAATATGCTGCTGCTGCTGTATATTCATTATGAGCTGGAAATCAAATTTTACAAACCAAAATTCATCCAACTTTTTGCCTCTCTCAAGGAAAACGGGTTGCTATTTCTATCCAACATTGCTACCCATATCTCGGTAAACGGGGGATTGATCGTTTTGAGTTTCTTTGCTTCTGCAGCCACTTTGGGGATGTTCAGTTTGGCAGAAAGGATATCGATGGTGCTCAGGGTGTTTCCTTCCATGGTGATTCTCTCAATTTATCCGAATGCTACAAAGTTGCTGAAAGATGACCTCCGGAAGTTTGTTGTTTTTTTGAGAAAAGCGTACTTCGGTTCCCTGGTGGTTTCCCTTTTTGTTTCTCTACTTACTTTTGCATTGGCTCCCTACATTATCCAATTACTGTCGAAGACCAATCTGGCAGAATCTGTCACATACCTGAGGATGTTGGCTTTTGTCCCCCTGTTTGCCTGTCTGAACGTTGCCAATGTCGTCATATTTTTAGCTAGAGACCAAAAGGAACTGATGTTCCGATCTTCTTGGATATTGTTGCTTTACATGCTCCCTGTTTGTTTTGGACTGTCCTATTTTTACGGAGGTATAGGCTTGTCATATGGTTTACTTTCTACGGAATTGATGGTTTTGATAATTTGTACCATCTTGAATTTCCAGAAAAACGGCGACGTTTTAAAAGCTTTTTGGATGAATATCAATTCAGTTTAAATAATAAACATAAGGTCCAAAAATTACTGTCATAAATTCCGGAAATGAAATAAACAAAATTTCTCAACTCAGATAGAAATGGGAAATCCAACTTACTCTTATTTAAATAACGATGAATAAACATCTTGACACAAACCGCTCCTTAACACCCTCTGTCGCAATCGTTCTTATTAATTGGAATAATTATGCAGATAGCAAATTGTGCCTGAATTCTTTGAAAAAATGTATTTATAAAAATTTTAAAGTGATTGTCGTTGACAACAACTCTCAGGATGGTTCCGGTCAAATTCTAAAAGAGGAGTTTGGAGATTTTGCAATATTTCTTTTCAATAAAGAAAACCTTGGCTTCTCAGGGGGAAATAACGTGGGGATTAGATATGCCTTGGAGAGGGGATTTGATTACGTTATGGAGCTCAATAATGATACAGAAGTTGAACCAAACTTTCTGGATAAGCTGATTGATTCTATAGATGGCAGGCCGGAATATGGAGCTGTCCAACCATTAATTTATTACAATGGATCTAGACGAAACATAATCTGGAATGCCGGAGGGACATTAATTGATTTTTTGGGGCTTTCGCTGACCCGGAAGGAAGGAAGGAAAAACCCGGGAAATTTAAAAGGAGAGGATATTGATTGGATTACAGGATGTGCTTTTTTGATTAAATCCGATGTTCTCAAAAAAGTAGGATTACTTAAGGAATTTTTTTTCTTCGGCTCTTTTGAAGATGTGGACCTTTCTGTAAGGATTAAAGATCACGGATTTAAATTATGGTTCGAGCCATCATCTGTAATTTACCATACTGCCGGGAATTCTTCCAAAACCAAAGAAAAAGGCAAAGAAGGTTTCCTCAATCCCCAGGTGCACTACCTTGTGCAACGTAACCAAATCATCTTTATCAAACACCACACAAAGTTATTTTTTATACCTTTGGCACTTGCTTTTCAATTTGTAAAAATTATCGGCAATTCCGCTTATTTTATAATTAGGCGAAGACCTAAGAAATTGAAATTGGCATGGAAAGGATTTAAAGATGGATTATTAAAAAAATACAATGATTAACATTGAAGAGATTGAAAATAGGGTGAAGGACTTCAGAAATTCAATCCCCTTTCCCCACATGATTATCGATGAGTTTGTTGAAAGAAATCTTGCTGAAAGTTTATCAGATGAGTTTCCAGATATTGATGACAGTAGTCTTTTTAATTATTCCAATCCATTGGAAAAAAAGTCCGCCTTGAATGACTGGAATAAATTTCCTTCAAGCACATATAAACTTTTTGAATTTCTTTGTTCGGAATTTTTTGTTTCATACCTGAGCAAAACCCTAGGCATCAAACTTTATCCGGATTTTGGACTACATGGCGGCGGGTGGCATATGCATCCGGATGGAGGTAAATTAAACCCGCATTTAGATTATAACATTCATCCCAAACTGGGACTTCAAAGACGGATAAATCTTATAATTTATTTATCTAAAAACTGGGAGCCTGAATTTGGAGGTCATTTTGGTCTTTGGAGTAATAACCCTGTTACAAACAAACCTGAAAAATTAGAAAAAGAAGTAGAGATAAAATTCAATAGGGCTGTTTTATTCGATACTACCTATAAGTCTTGGCATGGACTCAGCCGGCAAGTGAACACCGGAGGAAAAAACATAAGAAAATCCCTGGCGATTTATTATTTATGTGATCCTCCTGAAGGTACTGAAGTGAGGGAAAGAGCACTCTATGCAGCTACTGAGGATCAAAAAGACAACCCTGATATTGAGGACCTTATCCAAAAAAGAGCACATAACTTATTTTATAAAGACCACTATATCACGAAAAGCAACGATAAATGACCCACAATAATTGAATGATTGAGAGTATTCTAGCGCTGGTTTTTGATATGTCAAAAGAGAAGGACTTACTTTGAGAAAGTTTATGATATTGAAAACATGGGTAATTTAAATTGCGCTAAATGAACCTAATCGGGATGTTTAAGTTTGAAAAGTTCAACCTTATCTATCAATCATGAGGATCTCTCCATATTTAGATGCCCTGCTTTTAATAATTACCGGATAATTTTAAACAGACCCTCCGGTATTACGAAAAGTAAGTTTTTTTTGGAATATATTATGGGTAGAAAATGTCATGGAAAATTGCCTCTTGACAAATATTGTTACTTTGATTTGCCAAAATCCTGAAAGCCGTTGATCGAATATTTCCTATTTATTTTTGTCATTTTGGGTTTTGTGCCCCTTTTGTACTATACCCTGCAGGCCATGGTCTTCCGGGGAAAGTGGGAATATATAATTTATTTCATTTTGGCCTACCTCCCTTTTCACATCACGGTAATGAGTATTGTCTATCAGGCTACCCATTCACCTGTGGCTGTTTTGATTTTTCAATCGACCAAAGATATTTTAGTCCTGTTAGGCATCTTGCTATTCTTCCTTTACAATAGAAATATTTTTAACTATCCGCTCAGGTTAAATAAGGTAGATTGGATATTTACAGGTTTTATCGGACTTGCCTTCCTGTACATGATTTTACCGCTCGGTGAAACGGCTTTTATCAATAAAGTATTTTATTTTAAAAATATGCTCATTCCTACTTTAGTTTATTTTTTGGGCAGAAATTCAAAATTTAATGCACAAGAAATTTCCAAGGTGTTCCGGATCGTTTTCACCATTGCTATTGCAGCCTTTCTTTTCAATGTGTTGGAAAAGTTGATAGACACCCACATCCAAAGTTATACCGGATATGCTTTATTCATTCAAGGAATCAATCAAATTGAACCTACCGGGAATTTTGGCCTTCAATGGACATTTGAAACACAGGCCACGACCAAACGTTTTGCTTCTTTTTTTGCAGACCCCCTTGAATTGGCAAGCTCGGTTTTGATGGGTTTTGCAGCAGGCTTGATATGGTTTTTGACAAGCAAAAGGGAATATTCCATACCCTATTTGGTAGTGATGGCTTGTTCTATGGGCAGCCTGATTTTCTCTTCCTCAAGAGCTGCTTTCGCTGCTTTTTTTATCATGATTTTTTTTATTGCCATAGTTTTCAAACTTTACAAACTGGTGCTTTTTGGGCTTTCAGGAGCTTTGACATTTGTGGTATTCATCCTGTTTTTTGCCTCGGAGGATTTCTATTACTTTGTGGTAGATACGCTTACATTTCAAAATGCTTCCAGTGCCGGACATGTATTGGAATGGCTGATGGCATTGGAGTCGATGATAGAAAATCCATTGGGGATTGGACTAGCCATGAGTGGCAATTCCGGAAGTGTGACGGACGAGGTCCGGGTAGGTGGTGAAAATCAATTTCTGATCTATGGGGTGCAGTTGGGATTTATAGGCATGGGAATGTATATCCTTCTTTTGTATTATTCAATTACTTACAGCCTGAAAGTCTTCAGAGAGGAAGGAAATGTCATGACAGCCAGGGTGGCATTTACAGCCGCTTCGGTCAAAATAGGAATGCTCCTGCCCTTATTTACGGCAAATGCTGAAATGTATGGTTATGTAAGTTGGGTATCCTGGTGGATGGTTGGCTATGCCATGAACCATCTTCCCAAAGCAAAAACCACTCATGGAGAAGCCTAAAATCCTGATAGATGTATATTACCTGCATGTTGCGCAGACAGGCATCAGGACTTATATCATTTCCTTGTGCGAGGAGATTTTAAGGAGGAAAGAGACAGCGTTTGACTACATCATCACACCTGATTTTGATACGGTCAGAAACAAATCATTTTTTAAAGGAAATACCTCCAAGTGGAAAAACATGCTCTTCCAGCTTCTCTATTTCTTCAGAAAACAGATCTCTTTGCCTATTCTTTCCTATTATCACAAGGCTGATCTGGTTTTTAGCCCGGACATATTGAGTCCGATTTGGGGTAGAGGCAAAAAAGTATCGGTCATCCATGACACCTTCTTTTGGGATACCCCGATACATTACCAAAGGCTTTGGCTGAAATATTTCCTCTATTTTTTGGAAAAAGGATTACGGAAAAATGGAGAGATCATCACGATTACCCAATTTTCAAAAATGAGAATACAGGACTTGCGGGCTTTCAAATCCATTCCCATCAGGGTAGTCTATCAGGCATCAGGTATAACACGTAAGGCGCATCCGTCTGAAGTAAACTCTAGTGTATCAACCCGGTATTTTCTCCATGTTGGGGTCTTAGAAAAAAGAAAAAACCTCGGTATGCTCATCACAGCTTTTGGTACTTTGGTAAAACAAAGGAGTTATGAAGATATCCGTTTGGTCTTGGTGGGACAAAGAGCGCCTAGAGAAACCATAGATGCTTATGATGAATTGACTGCTTTGGCAACCTCTATGGGATTGACCGATAAAGTCTATTTTATGGGATATGTGGCTCAGGAAAAACTGGCAACATACTTCCAAAACGCTTTGGGTTATGTTTTCCCTTCGGCAAATGAAGGTTTTGGGCTTCCGGTTTTGGAGGCTTTCTCTTTCGGACTGCCCGTTATCATTTCCAGGCAAGGCGCTTTGATGGAAGTTGCAGGAGATGCTGCTTTGGTTTTGGAAAAAAATGATTCTGAGGCACTTTTTCAGTCGATGAAGCTTTTGGCAGACGATGCTGTCCTCAGAAAGGAATTGGGTGAAAAAGGGAGAATCAGGTTGAAGGAATTTTCCACGGAGAAGTTTTTCCTATCTTTGGAGCAGGCATTTAAAGAAATTCTGAATGGGTAATTTCCTCGGCAAAACCATTACTAAACTCACCGGCATTGACCTCAGCGACCGCTTTGGAGGGGAATGGGACTCGTTTTCCACCTTGGGGGTGATGCTCAGGATGGGGATTTGGATGGTGAGGGGGATGTGGGTAAGGTGGAGGTTTGGTGCTGCCAAAGGGCTTTTTTTGATCGGAAAAGGCGTCACCATCAGACAAGCGCCTTATATCCACGTAGGCAGGAATTTCATTGCCCAAGACCACTGCGAGATCAATGGACTTTCCCAAAAGGGATTGGTCTTCGGGGACAAAGTCACCATTGGAAGTTATGCCATCATCCGGCCTACAAACCTCTATGGAGGAGAAGCCGGCGTCGGACTGAAAGTCGGAAACAACAGCAACATCGGACCTTACGCCTATATCGGCTGCTCGGGATATATTGAGATCGGAGACAATGTGATGATGTCTCCACGGGTCAGCATCTATTCAGAAAACCATAATTTTTCGGATCCATCGCTACCCATGATCGAGCAGGGCGTAACCCGCTCATTTGTCAAAATAGAAGACGATTGTTGGATCGCAGCCAACTCCATTATTCTGGCAGGAGTGACTGTGGGAAAGGGTTCGGTGGTTGCGGCCGGAAGTGTCGTCACCAAAGATGTGCCCCCTTACAGTATCGTAGGGGGAAACCCTGCCAAAATTATCAAAAGTAGAAATCAATGAAGACCAACACGGTAGAAACCTGGAAACATTTCGGCAAAGAAGATCCTTATTATGGGGTACTATCGGATCCAAAATACAAGTCTGAAAATATTACAGATAAAGGATTGTCTGAATTTTTTGCAACCGGGGAAACCTATGTCTCTGAGACATTGCATAGAATCAAACGGCTTTATGACACTGATTTGTCCAATGCTGCTATCCTCGATTTTGGCTGTGGTGTAGGGCGTTTGGCAATTCCCTTTTCTTTTCTCACAAAAAATAAGACTGTCGGCATCGACGTTTCGCCGGAGATTTTGGAAAAGGCCAAAGTCCATGCCATTGAAATGGGCACCAAAAACGTAGAATTCCTGCTTTCTGAAGGCAAAACCCTACCCAATACCGGCAAGTTTGATTTTATCAATTCCTACATCGTCCTACAGCATATTGAGACCAAGGCCGGAATGGCAATCATCCAACAGCTGTTGGACAGGCTTGAAATCGGGGGCATCATGCAGATTCAGGCAACGTACGGGAATAATTGGCCCAAGATCAAGTATTATCATTATTACCTGAGGGCGCATTATGCCCTGTATAACTTTGTCTATTCCAGTCTCAAAAACAGGAAACTGGAAGCTGAGCCAATGATGCAGATGAACCCCTATGACCCAAAGGTGCTTTTCAAGCTTTTTTCAAAATATTCTGATTCCATCCATGTGGAATTGACAGACCACACCGGATTCTTGGGAGCTTCCTACATGTTCAAAAGGGAATTCTGACAGGCACCTTTCATAAATTGATAAAATCAGCAATATTTATAAACTGATCCTTAACTAAGAGTTATATGATTAATTTTGATGAGATAGAAAAAAACTTAGAGCGGTTTAGATTAGCCTACCTTACAGCCCAGCCATTTCCACATTTGGTCATTGATAATTTTTGTGATGAGGCCAAGCTGACTGCTGCCTACAATTCAATTCCGGAATTGAGTAACAAAAGCCGGGATTATGTTTTTGCCAACAATAAGTTTGAAAAATCAAATTACAAGGAACTTTGTCCCGAACTGAATGAACTATACGAGGATTATAGCTCGGAAAGATTCAATAAACTGCTTTCTTTCATTACCTCCAAAGAGGTATTTGTAGATCCCAAAAACTTTGGTGGAGGTCTCCACCAAGGAAAAAAGAATAGTTTTTTGGATATGCACCTCGACTTCAACTACCACCCACTTCACAAAGATTGGTACCGGGAACTCAACCTGTTGCTCTACCTCAACAAAGACTGGAAACCCGAATATAAGGGCAGCCTCAAAATCTTGGACCTGAGGACAGGTAAAGAAGCAGAGATCGAAGTTCCGTTTAACAGGTTGATTATCCAGCAATGTGCCCCATATACGCTGCATGGATATGATATGACTTCTTTTCCTGACGGCAAATACCGGACTTCCATTGCAACTTACGCCTACCAGGTCCACAAGCACAAGATCGAAAAAATCAGGACGACGGATTGGCATCCAAAAGAAGACTCCGGACTTTTGAAAAAATTATTGGCAAAAAATTATAATTTTTTGGTTCAATCGAAAAACAAATTATTTGGTAGTGCCACGGCCAAGAACCAATAAATAAAACTTTATAATGCCAGGTAAAAATGTTTTGGTCATACACAGTGCGGCCGATTTGTATGGTGCAAGTAAAAATCTAGTCAGATCCCTTGTTGCCTTTCAAAAAATAGATTGGAATCCCATTACCATCTTACCCAATGAAGGCCCTCTTGTCCAGGAAATCAAAAATCTTGGATTGGAAGTGATCATCCTAGATCACGGTGTCATTCGGAGACAAAACTTAAGTTTGAAAGGGATCATAGCGCTGTTGAGGCAACTTGCCAACTCCTTCAAAATTTTGAATAGATTGATGAAAGAGCGAGGAGTATCTCTCATCTATACTAATTCCAACGCCAATGTGGTGGGGGGTTTGCTATCGCGGTGGACCAATACGAAACATATTTGGCATGTCCACGAAATCATCAACCATCCCAAATGGTTCAAAGTAGCCCTAGAACTGTATAATAGATTTTTTGGAGATATGCTCTTGTGTGTTTCACAAGCCGTCATTGACAACCATCCTTTAACCCCAAAGAGTAAGTTAAATCTGCTGTATAACGGCATTGACACCCGACCCTTTCTCAAAACCGCTTCCAATCTAAAACAAGAACTTGGCCTTAAGGAAAATGTGATCCTTATCGGTATGGTGGCGAGGGTAAGCTTTTGGAAGGGGCAAAAATATTTCCTCGATGTGGCTTCAGTTTTAGTAAAATCCAATCCCAACCTTCATTTTATAATGGTAGGCGATGCATTTACCGGATATGAGTATTTATATGAAGAAAACCGCGCACATCTCGAGAAACTCGGCCTAAAAGACCATGTGACAGACTTGGGTTTTAGGACTGACATTACAAATATCTTAGGCGGTTTGGATATCTTTATGCTTCCGTCTATCCTTCCGGATCCTTTGCCTACCACGGTTTTGGAAGCAATGGCAGCCGGCAAACCTGTTGTGGCCACAAGCCATGGTGGAGCTGTAGAAATGGTCCAAAGTGGTGAAACAGGATATTTGGTCCCTTGGGACAATGCCGAGAAAGCAGCAGCATCTTTTCAAATCCTTATTGATAGTCCCGAGAAAAGATTGGTCATGGGGGAAAAAGGAGCTCAAAGAATAAAAGACCATTTTTCGATAGAAAAATATATTGCCAATTTTGGAGAGATAATTTCTACAGTTACCGCACAAAAATCATAATGGAAAGGGCGAAAAGAGGATGATTTTTCACCTATTTTGATGGGTTGAATTCAGATAATTCCTTAGCTGATTGAGAAAAAAAATTATAATGTCCAACCAACCACTGTCCAGCAACATCAAAATCGCGATCCTTGGATCAAGGGGCTATCCATATGTGTATAGTGGCTACGAAACCCTAGTCAAAGAACTTGGAGAGCGGCTTCAAAAAAGAGGGGTGGAAGTACATGTCTATTGCCATAGCGCTCTTTTTGCGGACAAACCCAAAAAAGTCAACGGAATTAATCTGGTTTATTTGCCGGCAATTGAACAAAAGAGCTTGGCACAATTGACCCATTCTTTTTTTTCAATGGTTCACGCCTGTCTTTCAGATGTGGATGTCATCTTTGTGGTCAATAGCGGCAATGGACTTTTTGGGATCATTTCCAGGATTTTCAGAAAACCCACGGCCATCAATGTGGATGGCTTGGAATGGCTTCGCCCCAAGTGGAAAGGTCTTGGAGCCAAGTATTTCCTTTTTGCCTCCAGGATGGCCACCAAACTCTATGACAGGATCATCAATGATTCGGATGAAATGCAAAAGGTCTATCAGGAACTTTTCAATGCCCAATCCACCGTCATAGCGTATGGTGCCAATCCCACATACCATTCTGACCCAAGTAAAATAGCCAAATGGGGACTGGAAAAAGAGGGGTATTACCTGATAGTCGGAAGAATGATCCCTGACAACAATGCCGACCTGCTCGTAGAAGGTTTTATCCAGTCTCATTCAACCAGAAAACTGGTCATTGTAGGCGATGTGCCGTATCAGGATGCCTATGCCGGTAAACTCAAAAATATAAAAGATGAGCGGCTGATTTTTACGGGTTATGTGACTGACCCAGAGGAACTGAAGGCATTGTATCACAACTGTTTTGCCTATTTCCACGGACATGAATACGGCGGTACCAACCCAACATTGCTCAAAGCTTTGGGATACGGCTGCGCCATTCTTGCACTCGATACCCGATTTAGCAGAGAAACCTTGCAAAACGGCAAGCATGGATGGTTTTTCGATAAAAATCCCGCTTCTGTTTCCACTTGGATAGCCAAGGCAGAAAATTCCCCAATAGAAATGCAGGCGTTAAGGGAGACTGCAAGGGACGGTTTAACCCAAAAATACAATTGGGACCATGTCACCGACCAATACCTGGAGGTTTTTGAAGATTTGAGGAGGGGGAGTAAGGGGATTTAAATGTTGTAGTGGTTGTAGTTGTTCTAATTGTTGTCAGGTTGTTGGGTTTTCTATTTTCCCGACCGTCATTCTGAACCGCAGCTTGCGAAGGTGAAGAATCTCTTGGAGTAGTTTCTTAAATGTTGTAAGGTTTTCGAGTTTTCTATTTTTCCGACCGTCATTCTGATCCGCAGCTTGCGAAGGTGAAGAATCTCTTGGAGTAGTTTCTTAAATGTTGTCAGGTTTTCGGGTTGGGAAAGTTGTAGTTGTTTTAATTGTTGTCGGGTAGTCCGCCGCATGATGACAGGGCGGAAAGTTGCAATGGTTCTAATAAGTGTGGTTGTTGGTTTTCTTTTAAACCACAGATTACACAGATTTTCACAGATAGCGATTGTCGCAACCCTGAAAGGGTGCCATATTTATAGCCACATGCGAGACACGAAGCCCGTGGTTGGACAAAAAAGCAGTCTCCGGTTTTGGCTAATTTGAAAGTTAAAGATGACAATGGCTTTCCGCCAAAACAGGGCTGGGGAATTTGTATTTTAACCACGGATTACACAGATTTTCACAGATAGCGATTGAAAGCGCAACCCTGAAAGGGTGCCATATTTATAGCCACGGGTGAGGCACGAAACCCGTGGTTAGGGAAAAAGTAATAGTCTCCGGTTTTGGCTAATTCAAAGTCGAAAATGATTACGGCTTTCCGCCAAAACAGGACCTTGGCTGCAGTGATTTTTGGGTCAAATTTCCTCTCTGAGTCCTCTGCGCCCTCAGTGGTAAAAATCAATAAACACATAGTCTAATTTCCCTCCTTGGGTCCTTTGCCAAACCTTCTTTTCCTTTGCGGTAAAAATTAATCAATCACCACAGAGCACACAGAGAGCACAGAGTAAAATAGCCAAAGCCACGAAGCCAAAAAGAAAAATCCCATTCTCTGAGTCCTCAGTGCCCTCGGTGGTAAAAATCAATTAACACATAGTCTAAAGTGAAAATTTCCCCTCCTTGCGTGCTTTGCGAAACCTTCATTTTCTTTGCGGTAAAAAATAAATCCCCAAATTCTATTTACAGGAGCGAAAACCCTGAAAGGGTGCCATATTTATAGCCTCAGGTGAGGCACGAAACCCGTGGTAGGACAAAAAAAGCAGTCTCCGGTTTTGGCTAATTTGAAAGTTAAAGATGACAATGGCTTTCCGCCAAAACAGGGCTGGGGAATTTGTATTTTAACCACGGATTACACAGATTTTCACAGATAGCGATTGAAAGCGCAACCCTGAAAGGGTGCCATATTTATAGCCACGGGTGAGGCACGAAACCCGTGGTTAGGGAAAAAGTAATAGTCTCCGGTTTTGGCTAATTCAAAGTCGAAAATGATTACGGCTTTCCGCCAAAACAGGACCTTGGCTGCAGTGATTTTTGGGTCAAATTTCCTCTCTGAGTCCTCAGTGCCCTCAGTGGTAAAAATCAATTAACACATAGTCTAAAGTGAAAATTTTCCCTCCTTGCGTGCTTTGCCAAACCTTCTTTTGCGGTAAAAAATAAATCCCCAAATTCTATTTACAGGAGCGAAAACCCTGAAAGGGTGCCATATTTATAGCCACGGGTGAGGAACGAAGCCCGTGGTAGGACAAAAAAAGCAGTCTCCGGTTTTGGCTAATTTGAAAGTTAAAGATTACAATGGCTTTCCGCCAAAACAGGACGTTGGCTGCACTGATTTTTAGGTCAAATTTCCTCTCTGAGTCCTCAGTGCCCTCAGTGGTAAAATAAATCCCCAAATTCTATTTTCAGAAGCGAAAACCCTGAAAGGGTGCCATATTTATAGCCACGGGTGAGGAACGAAGCCCGTGGTAGGACAAAAAAAGCAGTCTCCGGTTTTGGCTAATTTGAAAGTTAAAGATTACAATGGCTTTCCGCCAAAACAGGACGTTGGCTGCACTGATTTTTAGGTCAAATTTCCTCTCTGAGTCCTCAGTGCCCTCAGTGGTAAAATAAATCCCCAAATTCTATTTTCAGAAGCGAAAACCCTGAAAGGGTGCCATATTTATAGCCACGGGTGAGGAACGAAGCCCGTGGTAGGACAAAAAAAGCAGTCTCCGGTTTTGGCAAATTTGAAAGTAGATTATGATAATGGCTTTCTGCCAAAACAGGGCAGCCTCTATCATATTAAGCAACCCTCATTTATCCTTCTTAGAAAAATACAATTATCAAAAATATTGGAAAAATCATAGGGTTTCTTGGAAATTGGTCAAAAGTTAACGAATGGTGGGGGAGGGTATAACGGGTCCATAGGAGAGAGTTAGGAGAAGGTTAGGGGAACTATAGCTAAAATGGCGGTTTCTCTTGATTTTTATTGTATTTATTCTTATAAATTTGACTTATTCTAAGAATCCGGAGATTGAACTTTTTGGAGAATTTGCCTCTTGCTACTTGGTACTTAATACTTTGTTCATCTTAGCTTTTACTTTTTACCTCCTACCTCAAAAACTACTTCCTACTTGGTACTTAATACTTCGTACTTCCTTACTTTCCAACCTCCCACTTCCCGACTTCCATACTTCCCTCCTTCCAACTTCCCACCTTCCCCACCTCCCAATCTCCCCAACATCGGTCACCCGTCATCGGTCATCCAACCACCCCTAACTTCCCTCCTTCCCCACCTCCCACCTCCCAACTTCCTTCCCTCCTTCCACCTCTTACCTTTAACCAACATCGGACATCCGTCATCGGTCATCCAAACTTCCTACCTTCCCGACTTCCCCACTTCCATTTCCTCCTGACTTCCCTCCTTCCCACTTCCATCCCCACTTCCCTACTTCCCACTTCCCGACTTCCTCACCCCACTCCTCCTTTCCCGATTCGCCGAAATTACCCAAACAATAATCCCAAATTAAATTTTAAGGGATTTCCTAAAATAAGCAATGGTATTGGCTAATCCCTCATCTAACGCTATTTTTGGTTCCCAAGACAACTCTCTTCTGGCCATTTCAATAACCGGTTTTCTTTGCATGGGATCATCCTGTGGCAAAGGGAAAAAATTCAATTTACTTTTACTATCTGTAATCGCAATAATCTTTTCAGCCAATTCAAGCATGGTAAACTCTGTTGGATTCCCAATATTGACAGGTCCCGTAAACCCATCTTTTGAATTCATCAATTTGTGCATTCCGTTAATAAGGTCATCCACATAACAAAAACTTCTTGTTTGCATTCCATCTCCAAAAACAGTAATGTCCTTACCTTGTAAAGCCTGAACAATAAAATTACTTACAACCCTCCCGTCTTGAGGATGCATTCTAGGTCCGTAGGTATTGAATATCCTCATCACTTTGATATTGACCTGGTGTTGCCGGTGGTAATCAAAAAACAAGGTTTCCGCACATCTTTTTCCTTCGTCGTAACAAGCACGAATTCCAATAGTATTGACAGAGCCTTTGTAAGATTCCGGTTGAGGATGAATTTCAGGATCGCCATAGACCTCCGAAGTACTCGCCTGTAAGATTTTTATTTTCAGCCTCTTGGCAAGGCCTAACATATTTATGGCACCAATGACACTCGTCTTGGTTGTTTGGACAGGATCAAATTGGTAATGTACAGGGCTTGCGGGACAAGCCAGGTTGTAAATTTCATCCACTTCCACATATAAGGGGAAGGTGACATCATGCCTAAGAAATTCAAAATTCTTATTGTTTAAAAGATGATGGATATTGACCTTTCTACCGGTAAATAAATTGTCAACACAAAGCACTTCATTTCCTTCTTTCAACAAAAGGTCACATAAATGAGAACCTAAAAAACCCGCACCGCCTGTAACTAATATTCTTTTCATATAATATTTTAAAATTAACTAACTGAGAATCTCCAATTTTAATTTTTGACTTCCAAAATCAAGTAAATAACGATAAAGCATCAATAGTTGAGGATACGCCAAATCAATGTCTAATTCTGAAAAAACCAAGAAAATGTATAAAATCAAAACTTTTAATTTAACCTGACACCGGATTGAAAAAGCATCAATCAAAATCAGGAAATGTCAACAAAACATCCGTCATCGGACCTATTTTTCTTCCCAGTTCATACTTCCATACTTCTCTCCTCCCGACTTCCATACTTCCATACTTCCCACCTGCCAACTTCCATACTTCCCACCTCCCAACTTCCCTCCTTTTACCTTCTACCTCTTACCTTTCACCAAAATCCACCATCGGTCAAACCACCCTTAATTTCCCACTTCCCGACTTCCATACTTCCCACCTCCTACCTTCCACCCCTCACCTTCGCGATTGTAGCATTTATGAACTAAAGTCTTGCCTCTTTCCTCTTAAAAACGCTACCCAATTCGTATTTATACATCAATGCCACCAACTTGAATGCAGCTAGGTACCGTGGAATGTAGAGTTTGGGTTTTTCTATACACCTTATCAACCATCCTAGAAATAGCTTATCTGCCCAAGTGGGGATATTTGCCTGATGACCGGTCAAAAATGCTATGGCAGCCCCTGTACAGATAATGGCCGGCCTATAACTCAGATTTTCTTTTAGGTAAGCGCCCAATATTTCCTGAACTCCTCCACCAAGGTTAATTACAATGTATTTAGGTTTCTTTTCTTCAATTTGTTTAAGCAAATCCTCATCTTCAATCCTATTTTTATCATAAAAAGGTGCAAGGTATAAATTGCTTTCCGACAACCTGAATCCACATTGCTGTAAATACCTGAGATTCGCATCGGCTTCTTTTTGGCTGGGGTTGACCAAGAGAATATTTGAATTTTTTTGTATTTCAGGATCAGATACAAAGGCTGTTATAAATTCCAATCCCGAAACCCTGTTTATTTTGACTTTATGGGTGAGATTCCATAATAAAGCCATATAGCCACTGTCTGCCACAATCAAGTCCGCCGCCTTCAGGGATTGGTGGTATTTCTTATCTGAATTTATAGTAGCCAATCCGGGTCCTGAAGGAAATACGAATAAACCTCCATTATCGAGGGACTCCAACACCTCCTCCACTTTTCCATTGAAAAAATCTAAGCCAATAATGGTGATGGTCTTACTTTTCTTACTTTTCATCCTTTCCAATATTAATTTTTATGATTATCCGCTTTTATACCAGTAGCCAAATATCATTTTTTCCCACCTCGGCAAGCTCGGTGAACGGATATCGTGAGATCAGAGGGGGTGGTAGAAATGCGGCTTTGCCGCATTTCTACCACCCCCCTTCAATATCAATAAATTCCGGTGGTCGATCCCGATAATTATCGTGGACGAGACCATTCTGTAAGTAATCCTATTCTGGTAAGAAGGCGGATATACATATTAATTTTAAAGATTACTGAAAATGATGTTTGAAAAGAAGACAATAGTCAAAAGGTGCTTACATGCAGACCAAAAACTACACTTGATAATCAAACAATTTTTCCTTTTTAATTTGCAGGGTTCAAAGTGTCAAACATATGAAAAAAATAGAATCAGTATGAACTATTTGAGCGAATTATTTTATTGAATCACATATTTTATAATATGAAATGAATATTTATGAGTCTGAAAAACAGAACCCTATTTTAAAAAAATGTTTATTTTCAAAATCAGCCATCATTTGTCTCAAAATAATTATCCTTGACAGGATGGCTTCCTTCCATGTGCGTTACCAAGATGGTTTTTCGGTCTTTTGTTAAATGATCAACAAAAAGGTAGCGATCGAAACTTATCAAATTATTTCATTTTTTCTAATAGAAATGTGGATATGGTAGATCTCTATTTAATTAAGAAATGGCTGTCCTTACCCAATTGCAACATAACTTAACGGCATTGATAAACTTCTTCCCACCTAAGGGTATGGTTAGGACTGCTTTTGATTCACAAACAACTCTAAATATCAAAAAAAAGGAACCTTTATAGTTCTGTATGCTGATAAATGAATTTTAAATTCTAATAAAAGTATTTTAAATGCAGAGATAGTCTTTTAATTATCATTTCAATTTGCTTAATTTGATTTTCAAATTAATGTAACTCGTGTTTCATTTCTTCTATAACCCTTAGAAACCATTAAAAACAAAAATTTAATACTACACCTACAGAACTTTTAGAATAACCGATTACCTTTAAAATCTTTAACATACCCAAAAACCCAAAATTCTTCAACAGCTATTTTTTAAATCTTTCTGAAACACATTTCAGATTGATCTCTAGATACTGTCATTGGGATTCTTTAATATGTGATTTCGACATCCCATTTAAATGGTCCTTAATCCAAGTAATTAGTAAGTCCTGGGACTGAAAGGGCGAAGCTGTGGGGTGGGGAGTTGGGAAGTATGGAAGTGGGGAAGTAAGGAAGTTGGGATGATGGAAGTGGGTTACATGTCGGATGACCGATGACGGATGTTGGGATTACGGTAAGGGGGGAGTCAGGAAGTAGGAAGATTGGAAGTGGGGAGGTCAGGAAGTTGGAAAGTGAGACAGGGTTGGATGTTTGGAGTGCGATGTAAAAGGTAAGAAGTGAGAGGTAGGGAAGTAAGGAAGTTACATCTTGCAGGATGAAAGAGAATGAAGGGTCGGATGACCGATGACGGATGTTGGGATTACGGTAAGGGGGGGAAGTCAGGAAGTGGGAAGTCAGGAAGTGGGAAGTTGGAAGTGGGGAAGTAAGGAAGTTGGAAGTTATTGGTAGAAGGTGGGAAGTGAGAATGGGAAGGATTGCATATATTTAACTATTAGAAATAATCCATGAAAAAAACACTCATACTCTTTGTTATTGTTACAGCAAGTTCCTCTTGTGCGAAGAGAAACCTAACATATCTCAGTGATCTTCCTGAAAATGAGGTCAATGTACAAACGATAACCAACCTGCAGGAACCGCGGATACAACCGGTGGACCTGCTTGGAATCACGGTAAGTACGCTAAACCCGGAATCCAACCTGCTCTTTAACAGTGGGGTGATTACTTCCGTAGGAAGCGTAGGCGGAATGGCCAATACGCCAAGTCAGGTAAATGATGGTTACAGGGTAGATAGCAATGGGGATATCCATTTTGCTGTTTTGGGAAAGGTGAATGTAGGAGGCCTGACTTTGGAGGAGGCAGCCGAGAAAATGACCCAACTCCTCAGCAAAGAAGTCATCAATCCTATTGTCAATATCAAGCTGCTCAACTTTAGAATTACTGTTATCGGGGAAGTCAGGAATCCAAGCACGTTCCCCATCCCGGCAGAAAGGATCAATATCCTGGAAGCAATCGGATTGGCAGGGGATATGACATCCTTTGGTAAAAGGGAAAACATCCTGCTGATCCGGGAAATAGACGGAGTCAGGACCACCGCAAGGCTTGATATCAATCAGACATCCATCATGTCTTCTCCCTATTTTTACCTCCAACAAAACGACATTGTCTACGTGGAACCCATCAAAAACAGAAAAGCAGAATCTACCATGTGGAGGCAGGATTTAATGCTCATCGTTTCAGTCCTTTCACTTTTAACACTGTTCGCTATAAGATTTGATTAAATTATGGAAAACTTAAATCAAGGCTTGTTCCAAGTGAACAAAAGACCATTAAAAGGAAAAGACCTCAAGGCGCTTCTTTTCCGCTACCTCAGGTATTGGTATCTGTTTGTGATTGGGGTTTTGATCTGTATGGTGGCAGCAGTTGTCTATATCCGATACTATACCACACTGCAATACAATATCAATGGGACTTTATTGATCAAAGATGAAAACAGCAGCAATATCTTGACTGGAGGGATAT
Organism: Cognataquiflexum rubidum; assembly: GCF_022538115.1. Classification (GTDB taxonomy): domain Bacteria; phylum Bacteroidota; class Bacteroidia; order Cytophagales; family Cyclobacteriaceae; genus Cognataquiflexum; species Cognataquiflexum rubidum. The sequence goes on from NZ_JAKZAL010000006.1 coordinate 114,633, forward strand.
CCAATTGGTATGATACAGGACCGAACCTGGCAAATGAAACCATCATTCTCAAATCAAAAAACCTGATGGAAAGGGTCTTTATAGAACTTGCTTTGAATACCAGTTATTTTATCGAGGGCCGGTTCAGGGATATGGAAGTCTATCGGGGAGATCTGCCAGTATCCTTGGTCGTGGACAAAGTTGAAATAGAGGGTAATGGTAAAACCATTCAGATCAGGTCCAAGGACAACAATAACTTTGAATTGATTGAAAAAAATGAGGAGGAGGAAGAGATTTTTTCAACCCATAAGTTCGGTCAAGAGATCATTAAGCCCTATGCGACTTTTACCGTAATCAAATCCTCCCCTGATTTTGAATCCTCCAAAGACATCATTGTCCAATTTCACGATCTGAAGCAATTCGCAGAAAATTACAGAAGTAAACTGACCATCAAACCGGAAAATCCCGATGCCAATGTCCTCTTGATCAGTCTGACAGATGCGGTACCAAAAAGAGGGGAATTGATTCTCAAAAAATTGATCGAGGTCTACAACCGGGAAACCGTGGAAGATCAAACGCAATCCGACCTCACCTCTCTTGAGTTTTTGGATGAAAGAATAACGATTCTTTCCACTCAATTGTCAGAGGTAGAAAAAGATGTGGAAAGTTTTAAAATCCAAAATAATTTAACGGATATCACCTCAAATGCAGAAATGTTTTCGCAATCAGCGGATACTTATAACAAAGAGATGGTCCAAAATGAATTGCAGTTGGACATTATCCGGTCCTTAGAGGAATATGTTAGCAGACAGGATTTGGATTTGGTCCCCAGTTCATTGAATATTCAGGACCCTACTTTGAATGGCCTGATAGCCAAGTACAATGAATTACAGCTAGAGCGGCAAAGGATGCTAAGGTCCATGCAGCCTAGCAGTTCCCTGATTCAGAACGTGGATGACCAACTTAAAAACCTAAAAATAAATATTCAGGAGAATCTAAGAAATATTCGAAACGGTTTGGTGCTGTCACTCAATAACATGAAATCCACTACAGCCCAATACCAATCCAAAATCAGGAAAGTACCCTCCATTGAACGGGACCTGTTGGAAATCAATAGGCAGCAAGGGGTAAAACAAGCGATTTATCTTTTTTTACTCCAGCGACGGGAAGAGGTGGCATTGACTTTAGCCTCAGCCGTTCCCAATTCTAGGGTCATTGATATTCCGGAGGCAGAAGGTTATCCATTTAACAACAGTAAAACGACCATTTATTTGGCCGCTTTCTTTTTCGGGTTACTTGTTCCCTTTGGCTTTATCTATTTAAAAGATTTGTTAAATGATAAAGTGTTGGACAGGATGGATGTGGAACGCATTCCTGATATTCCCATCCTTGGAGATATTTATCATAGCAAAAGTAAGGAGGCCCTACAGGTAGTCGCAGGCAGCCAATCGGTCGTAGCCGAAACCTTCCGGCTTGTCCGATCAAACCTTGGTTTTGCCAACCTAGGCCGGGAAAATAAGGTAATTCTTATCACTTCCAGCAGGTCAGGGGAAGGGAAAACTTTCTTTAGTATCAATCTTGCGGCAAGCTTGGCTTTAACCGGAAAAAGAGTGGTGGTCCTAGGATTTGACCTGAGGAAACCCAAATTGATGCAAGATTTAGGGCTTACTTCCACGTTAGGAATTTCCAACTACCTCATCGATGAAAATCTTGAAGTGGAATCGCTTACGATACCTGTACCTGGAGTGGAAGGTTTGTTTGCCATCAATTCCGGGGCCTTGCCTCCCAACCCAGCAGAACTGATGATGAAAGCAAGGGTAAGTCAATTGGTAACAGCACTAAGGGAAAAGTTTGATTATATCATCATAGATTCTGCCCCTGTAGGACAGGTAGCAGATGTGTACAACCTGGCCCCTTATATTGACTCCACCATCTATCTGGTACGCTATAATTATACTTATAAAAGTCAGCTTACCATTATTGCGGACATCTACCTGAACAAAAAACTGAACCGGCCCATGGTGGTCCTCAATGACGCGAAGAAGAAAAACAGCCATGTCAATGGCTATGGATATGGCTATGGGTATTCAGGATCAAACGGTCAAAAATTAAAAAAGAAGGTTATAGCATCAGAATAACCTATTAATGTTTGAAGAATTATCTGATGTTAAATTTCCAATCCGGTTTTGAAAATAAGCGAAAAATCTGACTTCTCCTTTAAATGGTTTGGACCACAAGTGTATACCAAAGCACTTGATTGGTCCAAGCTTATTGCCATCACAGGTTCATCGCAAGTTCTTATACAGGCCCTAGGTTTTGTTTCAGGGATTTTAGTCATCAGGGTACTGCCGGTTAATGAATATGCACTCTACACCTTAGCGAATACCATGTTGGGTACTTTGACCATTTTGGCTGATGGAGGCATTGCCACAGGTGTAATGGCCTTGGGGGGAAAGGTTTGGAAAGACAAGGAGGAATTGGGCAAGGTGCTCTCCACGGGTATGTCCCTCCGTAAAAAATTTGCCATTGGAAGCCTGCTTTTGGCAACCCCGGTATTGGTGTATTTACTCCGACATCATGAAGCAAGTTGGTTAATGACCATATTGATTGTTTTATCATTAATCCCCGCTTTTTTTTCTGCCCTATCAGGAACCATTTTGCAAATACCCCTCACATTAAGGCAGGATATAAAGCCACTTCAAAAAAATCAGGTAGGGGTTAATCTAGCCCGATTGGCAATGCTGTTGTTGACCATTTTTATTTTTCCATGGGCGTTTATTGCCATCCTTGCGGCCGGAATACCCCAAATAAAAGCAAATATCCACTTAAGGAAATTATCCCTTCAGTATGCGGATTGGACACATTCCCCTGACCCGGTTGCAAGAAAAGAAATTATGACTTTTGTAAAGCGGCTCATGCCGGACGCTTTATATTATTGCCTTTCCGGTCAGATTACGATCTGGCTGATATCCATATTTGGTTCAACAGAGGCTTTGGCCCAAATAGGTGCCTTAACCCGGCTAACTGCTGCATTGTCAATATTCAGTATAGTATTTCATACATTGATGGTTCCACGCTTTGCACGATTGGAAAATAATAAGCCGGAAATACTTAAAAAATTTATTTTCATTCAGATAGGGTTAATCGTCATTAGTCTCGGCATTGTATTTCTTGTAAAGGAATTTGCCCCAAATGTTCTTTGGATACTTGGAAATGATTTTTCCAACCTTACTATTGAAGTGGTATTTATTACATTAGGGAGTTGTATTTCATTGATCAGCGGATTAACTCATCATTTGTTAGCATCAAGAGGAATTATCGTCCCTCCAGTTATTTTTATTTTTACTATGGTCATGATACAAGTGGGTTTTGCGTTTATTTTAAAACTTGATACGATAGTAGGTGTACTTCACTATGCTATAATAACTGCATCTGCAAATTATTTAATAAGAATAGGATACCTTACTTTTATTTCCATTGGTAAAAAGGATAAAATTAGTTTATAAAATACCGATTAATGTAAATTTTTTGAATATATCTAATTTATATTTTGGGAAAAAGTTAATGAGAAGTGAAAAATTACCCTTTGTAAGGCAAAAATGGGTCGGGTAGGGTTTATTGTTAAAAATTAAATATCGAAACATGCAGTATTTATTTTTTGTGAATAATCAAATTAATTCTTGAGATTTTTTATGATAAATAGATTTTAGGATAATTAAATGAAAATACTTTTTCTTTGTGGCTCTCTAGAGCTTGGTTATGATGGAGTTGGAGATTATACCAGAAGGCTTGCCTGTGAATTGGTACAAAAAGGGCATGAAGTAAAGGCCATTTCCTTAAAAGAAAAATCTTTTTTGCAAGAAAAAGAAGAAATTCAAATTTTGGATGGAATTGAATTATCTGTTGTACGAATTCCTTCCAATGCATCTACAAATAAATTAAAAAACTTCTTAGAACGAAATATAAATGCTTTTGATCCACATTGGATCAGTTTTCAATTCGTGATTTATGCTTACCATCCTAAAGGGCTTCCTTTTTATCTCCCCGGTTTTTTAAAGTCTATAAGGGGGAATTTTAAATGGCATATCATGTTTCATGAAATATGGATTGGATTTACAAGCATTTCCCCGATTAAACATAAAGTGGTAGGTAGCATCCAAAAGAGAATAATAAAGAAAATAGTAAGTTCTATTCAACCCAAATCAATAACAACCACAAACCTTTTATATCAAGCTATATTGAAAAGAAGTAACACCAATACCACTATTATTAACCTATTCAGCAATATTGATATTTCCCCCCTTACTAGTGCATTTTCTAATTTTGTATTAAAGAAATTATCCATAGCAGAAGGAGGTAGGAAGGATTGGATAATTTTAGGGATCTTCGGAAACCTTTATCCTGAGGCGAAATTGGAGCCCACTTTAAATTTCCAATACAATCAGGCCCTAGAATCATCAAAAAAAGTGGCCTTTATTGGTTTTGGAAGGATGAATGATGATGGCATGAAGGAATTTTTAAGGCTGGAAAATATTTTTGTGGATAAAATCTCTTTTTTACATCTAGGCGAAAGAAATGAAGATGAAATATCACAACTTCTTCAAATGTTGGATATTGGAATATCATGTACACCCTCCCAGCATATCGGGAAAAGTGGGGTATTTGCGGCAATGAAATATCATGGATTACACGTCATCTTGCCGAATGGCGATTTTATTCCGGAATATGAGGATGTAATTCAGCAGAATCAAAACATTTTAATGAAAAAACCTTCGGAGCAATGGGGAGCCTCATATATTTCAAACAGATATAATGAAATATTTTTAAATAGATAATCAAAGATTTTAAAAATGATTGACGTTATAAAAATACTGGAATTACAAAAAGCAAAGGTAGTTGAATGGCATGAAGCATTACTTTTGACCCAAAAAGAACCTTTATGGCAACATATTGAAGAAAATAGCAAATGGAATTTCTTGCTGTGGCATGAAGAAGATATCGCAAGGATAAAAGATATTAATCCATTAAGAATAGTGGAAGCCAAGCGGAATATTGATACATACAACCAATCCAGAAATAATGCTATTGAAAAAATCGATGAGTGGATATTAACTTACCTTATCAATAAAAATTTTGGGGAAATCGAAGCCATGCATTCTGAAACGCCAGGAATGATAATTGATCGATTGTCCATTATGGCCCTAAAAAGGTACCATATGAATGAAGAGACACTTAGGGAAGATGCTTCGGCCGACCATAAAGAAAAATGCCAAATGAAAGTACTTGTACTGGATGAACAAATTGAGGATTTATCAAAAAATCTGACCAAGGTTCTGCATTTACTGAATATGGGAAAGTTAAAGTTTAAAGTATACAGGCAATTCAAAATGTATAATGATCCTACTTTGAACCCTCAATTGTATAAAAAATCGTCCTTGTAGATGGGCCAAAAGGAAATCAGGTTAACGATTGATTCCCGAAATGGGGGGAATGGTGATGTTTGGATGCGCTTAGTTGGGTTTTATGTCATTGCCGCATTGAAGCCCGAAATAAAAATCAGGATTTTAATTCCAGCATTTCTTAGAAATTTGGCGAAACATACTTTTTCGGATCGATTGGAAATTCTCAATGATGAACAAGAGTGTGAATCTCCTCTGATTTACACTTCTTTGGGGTTCAAAGATTTATTCATTGGGATTGTCAAAGGAGAAAAGTATATATCACCTTATCAGCGTTCTGTTATTATCGACAAAAAGAAGCGTCAATTTAAAGATGTAGTCAATATCATTCTATTCAATCTCAGTGATTATGCTGGATGGATACAGGTCCCTGCTTGGAGTTCAATAAAGCTATATCAGGGTTATTTGGATATTATTGGAGTTAAAAAAATCAGGGAAATCGATTATGAACAATTTGTCACACAATTGGAATCAGATTCCGAAAGATTGTATTCCAAACTGAATTCCAATTTACCCATATCTCCGGAATTGACAATTCCCAAAGATTTGGAGCAGAATGTGGTGATATTTCCTACAGGGACAAGCAGACAATTTATTCCTGTAAACTGGGCTGTAAAAAATTTTCCTGATGCCTATTTTGCATTTTTTTATAGAGACCCTGATGCTGAACTATTTCAAAAAAACGGATTAAAAATTGTTTTTTTCTACAAGGAACCTGGTGATATCATCTTTTTATCTCAAAAGGCTAAATGGACTATTAGTACTGATAGTTTTCCTTCCCATTTATTGCAATACAGCTCAAATAAATGTTCGATCACCATTACCGAGGTGTTAAAATCCAGGATTATCTCTCCCGTTTTTAAAGGGAAAGTTATAGATGCTGAAGTTTCCTGTCATCCTTGCCTTCATTTGGATAGGAAGAACCATCCCAAATGTGCAGCAGGATATGAAGAATGTCTCAATTGGAAAAACAATACTTATACTAATAACCTGAAAGCATCCGCAGCAAAAGCAAATTGAAAAACAACAAAGTTTTAGAATAAATTTTTGTATAGCCAAATCAATGAAGGTTTCCATTTGTATTCCAACATATAATCAAGCACTATATTTAGAACAAACCATTAGAAGTTGTGCGGATCAAACCATTTCCCCTTTTGAAATAATTGTTTCAGATGATTGTAGTACTGATAACACAAAAGATATACTTTCTAGATTAGGGGATGAGATTCCAATTTTAAAAATAATCCATCAACCCGTTAATTTGGGTATGGTTCCGAATACAGATTCAGTGCTTCGAAAAGCCAAAGGGGATTATATAATAAAACTTGATTCTGATGATTATTTAGCTCCTAATTATCTAGCAAAACTTTCAAATTTATTGGATAAATACCCTAAGGCTGGTTATGCCCATGCAGCAGTTCAAGAAATTGACGAAAAGGGTCAAAACCGAAAAAAAAGGGTGTTAATGCGAAATACGGGATTTATAACTAGTGAGACAGCCTTACAAGAGGCCTTACAAGGTTATAAAGTTTCGGCAAACATTATTATGTTTAGAAAATCAGCCTTGGAAAAAGTTGGATTTATTAATGCCAAAACTAACTTTGCAGAAGATTTTTATTTATCTGCCGAATTGGCTTCTGCAGGATTTGGAAATGTTTATCTGAATGAAGTATTGTCATTTTATCGAGTTTGGACGGATGCCGGGCAGGTAAGACAAAGACGAAAGCTGGCAGAAATAGAAGCCCTCAGAAGGGTTTTTGAAGAAGTTTTAGAGCCTGCTTTTAAAGCAAGGAATTGGGGAGGTGGAAGAATCAACAAGTTTAGGGCAAGTTTTGCAACCCGACATGCAAACAGTTTAGGTTGGGATATCTATACTCCTTATGAAAAAGAGGAAATTGCAAAAGAAATATTGAAGCTTTCTTCCAATTTCAAAGTTAAATCATACGTTTGGTTATATCAAAATGGATTAGGAGGAATACCTGGTACTATCTCCTCAATGAAATCAATTCTAAAAGGATTGGTAAAGAAAATAGCCTTTAGTTTAATTCCTAAATGGGGGATATCAAAATGAAAATAGCACTGTCGCATCCCACAGGAAACAACAATGTAAGAGCTGTACTTTCAGCGTTTGAAGAAGAAGATATACTCGCTTATTTTAGCACTACTATTTCAGTAAGTCCAAATTCATTTATTTTAAGATTTATCCCCCCTTCACTGCGTTATGAAATTTTACGACGGTCATTCCCAATAGATTCCTTCAAAATTAATTCAATGCCAGCAATAGAAATGGCAAGGCTGATCAGTCAAAAATTTGGTTGGCATTTTTGGATTCGTCATGAATCCGGCATTGTCTCTGTGGACCAAGTTTACAGGAAATTGGATATGAAAGTAGCACGTAAACTCCCTAAACTCCTTAAAAAGTTTCCATTGGATGCGGTTTATGCCTATGAGGATGTAGCCTTGGAAAGTTTTATAAAAGCAAAAAATTTGGGGATAACATGCATCTATGATTTACCAATCGCCTATTGGGAAACAAGAAGTAAAATAATGAAAGAAGAAGCTGAAAGACTTCCTGATTGGGCAGGTACATTGGGAGGAGGCGTAAACGATTCTCCTGAAAAACTTGCCAGAAAAACAAAAGAATTGAAATTGGCTGATATTGTCATCGTACCAAGTCAATTTGTAAAAGAATCACTTCCTGATTGGGCCAAGGAAAAAAAAGTCATCTTATCCCATTTTGGTTCTCCGGAAATTAAGAATGAATCCTCTGGAATTATTGGGAAATATAAGGTGAACAAGTCTCTTCGTGTTTTATTTGTTGGATCAATGGGACAAAGAAAAGGTCTCGGAGATTTATTTGAAGCTGTTCGCCTTCTTGGAAGAAATGATATAGAATTGGTCGTGATGGGATCTTTGATAGAATCATTGGATTTTTATAAGACCCAACTAAGCGGATTCATTTATGAACCTGGTCGGTCTCATGAGCAGGTTTTGGAGCTGATGAGGACCTGTGATGTGTTTTGTCTGCCCTCTTTGGCCGAAGGAAGAGCATTGGTCATGCAAGAAGCCATGAGTCAGGGATTACCATTAATCATTACTCCAAATACAGGTGGCGAAGATTTAGTTATAGAAGGTGAAACAGGATATCTAGTCCCAATTCGTTCTCCGATAAAAATTGCAGAGAAACTCACTTGGTTTCTAGAGAATAGAGACAAAATTGGAGTTATGGGGAAAAAAGCCCAAGAACATGCAAAAATGTATACCTGGAAAAAATATGGTTCCAAAATTGTGGATGACCTAATTAAATCAATCAATTGAGGTTGGGACATATATATTTTATACTTTATTAAGAAAAAATAAAGATTTTAGGTTTTTCTTAAATTTTTAATTTACCAAAACAATATCAAAGTTAATTCCGACCCGGAATCTGTAAAAATGCAAAATCTTCAATCAGACTCTTTTAATTTAATTAAAAAGGGGATTTGGCTTTATTTCTTTCTATTAATTTTTGAGGGCGCCTTGCGTAAATGGATTTTACCTGGATTATCTACACCATTATTGGTAGTAAGAGACCCGCTGGGTCTATGGTTGATTTTTATGGCTTTGAAAAACAGGATATTGCCATTCAACATATACATGGGGGGCATGCTTTTCATCGGAATAGCCAGTTTTTACACTGCAATTTTTATTGGTCACGGTAGTCTTCCTGTAGCCTTATACGGATCACGGATAATGTTAATTCACTTTCCTCTTATGTTTATAATTGGGACCATATTTGGTCGGAAAGATGTCATCAAGATTGGAAAGGTTACCCTTTATATTTCAATCCCTATGGTAATTCTTCTTGGGTTTCAATTTTATAGCCCCCAATCAGACTTTGTGAACAGAGGTGTTGGAGGAGATTTGAAAGGAGCTGGTTTTACTGGGGCAATGGGTTTTTTCCGTCCTTCTGGTACTTTTTCATTCACTAATGGCAATGCTCTTTTTTTTAGCTTTGTAACTCCGTATATACTTTATTTCTGGCTGAGCAATAAAAATATAAGCAAACTGATTTTATCTATAGCTACTCTTGCTCTTTTACTTTCTATTCCTTTATCAATAAGTCGTGCATTACTTTTTCAAATAGTAATTTCCATTTTATTTTCTTTTATCGCTATCACCAGGAAACCGGAATATATGGGAAAGATGTTGCTGACTATCTTAGTGGGTTTTGGAGCTTTAACCATTTTAAGCCAAACGAGTTATTTTGCTACTGCCACGGAAGTATTTACCTCCAGATTTACCACTGCCAATAAACATGAAGGTGGATTAGAGAGTGTTTTTTTTGACAGGTTTTTAGGGGGATTGATTGGTGCCATTACTAATTCAAATCAAATTCCTTTTTGGGGCTATGGAACTGGAATGGGTACAAATGTTGGCAGTATGCTGCTTACAGGAACGACTACCTTTTTAATTTCAGAAGCAGAATGGGGGCGACTTGTAGGGGAGTTGGGGATAATTATGGGTTTTGGCGCTATTTTACTTCGTATAGGCATCATTCTTAAAATTACAATTGCATCCTTTTCCCATGTTTTAAAAGGAGATTTACTTCCTTGGATCCTATTGAGCTTTGGTTTTATTACCATATTACAGTCCCAATGGGCTCAACCAACATCTTTGGGATTTTCCACTTTAATCGGTGGCTTATTGATTGCTTGTTTTAATGAAAGTGAAGAAGAAATGTTATTAAGTTCTGATCTTATTTAAATGTGAATTTAGTATTTCTTATTCATCCAACATTTCTTGCTTCCCAAAGCATGCCCCGCTTTGCCAGGATGCTAGGTGATGGCATGCAGGGATTAGGGCATCAAGTGGAATATTGGATGCCAAAGGCCAGGTTTTTTAATTTACCAGGTTCCACCACCATCAAAAAATGGTTGGGTTATGTCGATCAATACATAATATTTCCTGCTGAGGTTAAGTTGCGTTTGAAGAATTGTCCTCAAGATACCTTATTTGTTTTTACTGACCACGCATTGGGTCCTTGGGTTCCGTTGGTTGCCAACCGTCTCCATGTGATACACTGCCATGATTTTTTGGCACAAAAATCTGCCTTGGGGGATATTCCCGAAAACCCCACGAGTTGGACTGGGAGACAATACCAAGCTTATATTCGCAGGGGCTATATCCAAGGGAGAAACTTTATCTCGGTTTCCGAAAAAACCAGAAATGACCTGCATGAATTTCTTCCAATAATGCCACAGCTTTCCGAAGTGGTCTTCAATGGCCTAAATCAAAACTTTAAGCTGATTGCCCCCTTGGAAGCAAGAAAGTATGTCGAAGACAGGTACAAGCTTAATTTGTACAATGGCTGTATCCTGCATGTCGGTGGAAATCAGTGGTATAAAAACCGGATTGGAGTAATATCCATCTACAACGCCTGGAGGAAACTGTCTCAAAAAAAGATCCCTTTGTTGTTGGTAGGACCTTTTGCAAATTCAGCGCTTTTAGATTTCCATTCCCAATCCCCATATAAATCAGATATCCACTTGTTGAGTGGTATGGACGATACTTTTGTAAGGCATGCTTATGCGGGGGCCTCGCTGATGTTGTTCCCTTCTTTGGCAGAAGGCTTTGGTTGGCCGATTGCCGAAGCAATGGCTTCAGGTTGTCCGGTAATTACCACAAATGAAGCTCCAATGATCGAAGTTGGCGGGGAAGCCGCTTTTTATATTCCCCGAATGCCTGCAGAAGAAAACGATAGGGAAGCTTGGTCAAAAGCCGCAGCGGATAAAGTGGAAGAAATTTTGGAATTTGCTCCTGAGGGAAGGGCCAAAGTAGTTGAGGCAGGTGTAGAAAATACCAAAAGGTTTGATTCCAAAATGACATTGGCCAGGATCAATGGGATTTATCAGAAAATCCTCCAAAACTCACTTACCGGATGAAATATCTTCGGGTTATTTCAAGTATGGATCCGGCTAGTGGAGGCCCTTGCCAGGGAATCAGAAATTCCATAACGGAATTGCAAAAGTTGGGCATAGATAATCAGGTAATATGCCTCGATGCTCCGGATGCACTTTTTTTGGGTAAGGATCCTTTTCCCATCATTGCCTTAGGGCCAGCAAAAACACCCTGGGCCTATTCCCCTTTACTTTCCCAATGGTTGCTTCAAAACCTACCGCAGTTTGAGGCAGTGATTATTCATGGCCTATGGCAATACCATGGATATGCCGTACAAAAAGCCCTGCATCATTTAAGGAAAAACAATTCCGGCACACAGACCAAATTGTTTGTCATGCCCCATGGGATGCTTGATCCCTATTTTCAGCGTGCTCAAGGTAGGAAATTGAAGGCCCTTCGGAATATAGCCTACTGGGCACTGATTGAGCAGAAGGTTGTACACTGTGCCGATGGCCTCTTGTTTACCTGTGAGAGAGAATTGGAATTGGCCCGCCAACCCTTTCGACCCTACCATCCAAAGAAGGAAATAAATGTTGGATATGGAATTGTTGCACCTCTTGCTTATCAAGAAAGTATGAAAACTGCTTTTGCAAAAAATTGCCCTGCCTTAGGAGATCAGCCTTATCTCCTTTTTTTGAGCAGGATTCATGAGAAAAAGGGCGTGGATTTATTAATTAAAGCCTATGCCCAAATTTTAAAAAAATATCCCTCCTCCAACATATCCGGCCTCCCCAAATTGGTCATAGCCGGTCCCGGAATGGATACTACTTATGGGAAAAAGATCCGCCAAACTGTTCAGGAAAACGAAGGCCTAGAGGAGCAGGTTTATTTTCCAGGCATGCTGCATGGAGAGGCCAAATGGGGTGCCTTCTACGGCTGTGAAGCCTTTGTCCTGCCAAGCCACCAAGAAAATTTCGGAATAGCTGTGGCGGAAGCCCTTGCCTGCGCCAAACCCGTCCTGATTTCAAATCAGGTGAATATCTATCTGGAAATTGCCTCCGCAGGAGCCGGGATAGTGGAAAATGATACCGAAGCAGGATGTCTGAAAATGCTGGAAACCTGGCTGGATTTGTCAGATAGAGGAAAAGAAGAAATGAAGGTTAAAGCAAAGCAGTGTTTTGAAACCCACTTTTCTATTGGCCCAAATGCGAGGAGGATGATGGAGGCAGTAGGGGGATGAGTAAAGAGATGTGAGATGTGAGATATGAGATGTGAGAAAAACAGGCGAGAAGCGAGAGACGAGACACCCAGTCAGCCGGTAATAATGGAAGAAGAAAAATGTCCGATGACCGATGACCGATGAAAACGGGAGTCAGAAAAAGCGAGAAGGTAGAGACGAGACACCCCTTCAGATGGCTTCCAGCCGTCGGACGGTTTTAATGGAAGAATTGGTGCTGCGTCATCTTGAATCCGAGATACAATCCCGACAGCTGTACTGGAGAAAGATCTCAAATTAAAAGAGACTCTTCACTTCACCACCAATGACGTAAACCTAAATCACCCCTCGGCAAGCTCGGTGAACGAAATATTGGGTTTTTTGAGGTTGGGAGGAAAAAGCGGCTGCGCCGCTTTTTCCTCCCAACCCTTAACCTAATCAACCTCGATGACCGAGCTTGCCGAGGCCAAATTAAAAAAAACCTCAACGTTATTTCCTTTTCTGAACATTTCTAAAAATGTTGAAGACTCAGCGTGACGTCCCCGACAATTACGTCATTGGTAAGAGAAATCTGTTGCTCCGAATTAGGTTGATAGACCTCTCTCCCGATAGCAGGGGATCAAGGTGACAAGGACAGGTTTATTGATACTCTTGAATGCTGTATTTAGGTCAAAAAAATTCAGCACCCTCCTACCCTCTTTAAAAAAAATGCATAACCAAGACACCGTTACGGGACCCTCATTTTCATTGAAAAACAGACTGGGGAGAGTGCTTTGGTCGGTTTTTTATGTATTGTTTTTCCGGTTTACACCTAATCCGCTTCATTCTTGGAGGTCATTTGTACTTCGGATGTTTGGGGCGAAGGTAGGAAAAGGGGTGCATGTTTATCCCTCGGTCAAAATCTGGGCACCATGGAATATGGAATTTGGCGACCATTGCGGGATAGGGAACGGTGCCATACTGTATTCCCAAGGCAAAATACATATCGGGCAAAGGGCGGTTATTTCGCAGGGTTCCCACCTATGTGCAGGGACCCATGATTTTACCAAGACAGGATTTCCGTTGATTACCAAACCCATTTATATAGGAGATCAAGCTTGGTTGGCAGCTGAAACCTTTATGCATCCCGGCGTTACCGTGGGAGAAGGTGCTGTGATAGGGGCACGTTCGGTAGTCACCAAAGACATGCCGGCATGGATGGTTTGCTCAGGGTTTCCATGCAAGCCAATCAAACCCAGGGTAATGGAAGAGAATAGTAGGATTAAAGCTAAGATTCTCTAAATATGAATTCATTAAAATAATATGATATCTGTTGTTATACTAACAAAAAACGAAGAGAAAGACCTTCCCCAATGTTTAAATTCTTTGTCTTGGTCGGATGATATCCATATTCTTGATTCAGGAAGTACTGACAAAACCCTAAGAATCGCAGCGGATTATAACACCAAAGTGATTATTAACAAATTTGAAAGTTTCGGAAAACAAAGGAACTTTGCCCTGGAAAATATTTTTACAAAATATGATTGGATTCTCTTTCTTGATGCGGATGAAGTAGTAACACCTGCTTTTGAAAAAGCCCTTAGAAAGTCAATTTCAGAAGCGGATGATCAGGTAGCAGGGTATTACTGCTGTTGGAAAATGATATTAGATGGAAAATGGCTAAAACGTTGCGATAATTTTCCCAAATGGCAGTTTCGGTTGATGCGGAAAGGAAGAGCGAATTTTAAGGATTTTGGGCATGGCCAAAAGGAAGGTACAGTACTTGGCAATATTGAATTTATCAAAGAACCGTATTTACATTATGGATTTTCTAAAGGTTGGTCCCAATGGATTGAACGCCATAATAAGTATTCCAGTCAAGAAGCGATATCCCGCCTTAACAATTGCCCTTCATTTAAACATATATTTTCTTCCCAAGGAAGCGTACGCAATCCTGCACTAAAATCCTGGTTAAGTAAGGTTCCAGGTTGGCCTCTTCTACGTTTTATTCAGGCTTATTTTTTTAACCTTGGTTTTACGGAGGGAATTCCTGGTCTTATCTATTGTATCAATATGGGCTATTATGAATTCTTGATTCAGATAAAGATGAGAGAACTCAAGAGAAATTCGCCAATTCCAAAATATGGTTGGGAAGAAGTTAAATCTATATAAGTCCATACTATGCTGAAAAAACCTAGAAGGTAAAATCGCAATTTGAATTGTGATATTCCTGATGGAAATTCAATAGCCAAAAAGAACAGCCCTGTTAAGGATAATTTTTTCATTGCTGAAAATTAAATAGAATTACATGGTATATTTTAGTAGTTTAAATTATATAAAATTTTATTCAAATGATGATGAAAGACACCTTTAATTTACCCTGGCTTGTAAGGCTTCAGAGGTCTTATGAATATCCTAAAAAATATGGAATTATGGATAAACTCTTTGGTAAAACTATTTCTAAAAATGGTATAACTTGGGTAAAACTTTTAAATGGCCTCTTGTGGAAATTAGACCTTAACCTAGCTGTTCATAGGTGGATGATCTATGGAGTTTATGATGCTGCGTTTATAAATTGGGTTAAAAAAAATGCTACAGATAAGGATGTGATTATTGATTCGGGAGCGAATATAGGTCAATCTACTGCATACTTCTCGAAAATCGCTTTTAATGGGAAGATTTTAGCTTTTGAACCTGACGATGTTGCTCATTCGTGGGTGATAGAAAGTGTAGAAAAAAATAAATTAGATAATGTCGAAGTTATCTTTAAAGGATTAGGATCAGTCAGTAAAACAGCCTATCTAGAAGTACCTGAAAACGGAAAAAAATTAGGTTTGCATGCTTATTGGTCTGTTGTAAACGATATTTCAGGCAAGGAAATTTGTATTTCTACTTTAGATCAAGAATTAAACATTAGGGGAATTAATAATGTTTTCTTATGGAAGTTAGATGTTGAAGGATATGAAATACCAGCCCTTGAGGGAGCTAGAACTTTATTAGAAAATAAACAAATAAAAGCATTATATATAGAGCTTACTACCAAGGATGATAACAATAAAAAGATAATTAATTACATGTCGAAACTCGGTTATCAGTTATTTTATTTAAATAATAAAGGTAACGCGTCTCAATCCAATCAAATATATAGTTATAAAACAGATGGCTTATTCATGCCTAAAACTATTAAATAGCATATGATTTTTTAATTAGGGGTCCTAATTTTTGGTAGAAGATTATTTTATTTAGGTTAATCCCATTCAAAACAGTTTCAAAAAACCCCAAATAATGTCAGAAGACAATTCATACACTCCTTTGGTCAGTGTGATTATACCCAATTATAACCGTAAGAAAGAATTGGTCAGGGCCCTGCATTCGGTATTCCATCAGACCTACAAAAACATGGAAACCATCGTTGTCGATGATTGCTCTTTTTTTTCCAATGCAGAATATCTACTAGAAAAAGGGCTTTTAATGGATGATATTTGTGTATTTCGAAATTCCGAAAACAGGGGATTGGCCTATACCAGAAATAGGGGTATTGCAGAAGCCAAAGGGGAACTGATTGCATTTTTGGATTCAGATGATTATTGGGAACTGGAAAAAATCGAAAAGCAAGTAGCATTGTTTCGAGAAGATCCCAATTTGGATATGGTTTATTGCGATACCTACTTGATCATCAATGGGGTAAGACTTGAAAGAAATACCAAATTTTTCTCTTCAAACCTATGGCGGCATTTGATTGAAGGCTGGAAACCACCTAATCCTTCTACCTTGATGATGCGAAAAGGCTGTTTTATAAAAAGCGGACTTTTTTCAGAGGAATTGAGACATCATGAGGATTTTGATTTTTGGTTGAGGGCAGCAGATCGGTTAAATATTGGTTACTGTACTGAAATTCTTTCCAATTTTAGTTTTGATTCTAAGGACAGACTTTCCAATGACTACAAAATAAAATTTGAAAGGACTTACAAATTTTTGAAAAAATGGGAAAGTGAAATTACTGCAAGAGAAGGTAAACAGACTTTTCAGAAATTCAAAAAAAACATGCTTTCTACGATGGCAATAGAAAGTTTCAATAGTTCTTTTAAGCATAGAAAATTCCAGAATGTACTATCCGTATATTTTCGGTACCTGATTACAGATTTAAAATTTTATCGGCTTTTGAAAAACAAAATTTTGAGGAATTTGAGAATCTCCAAATCAGAATAAAAATTGCAAGCCATATTAATTAGCTATTTGCCTTTAATTTTTTAGTAAACAGTTAAAATTATCCGACTCATTTGGACCGGATCCCACAAACCCCACCCATTATTCCTCCTTTGGAAAAAGGGCTAAAGCGACCGCTGTGGTCGGTGATGATTCCTGTTTATAATTGTTCCGAGTATATTCCTGAGGCTATTGAAAGCGTACTTTCTCAGGATATGGGAGAAGAACAGATGCAGATTGAAGTGGTGGACGATGACAGTACAGATACGGATATTCAAGCATTGGTGCTTCGGCTGGGAAAGGGAAGAGTCGGGTATTACCGTCAACCTGAAAACCGGGGATCTCTCCGTAATTTTGAAACCTGCATCAAACGGGCTAAAGGGAAACTGATCCATTTGCTTCATGGAGATGACAAGGTCAAAAATGATTTCTATGATGAAATATCCAGTCTTTTTCAACGATTCCCAGAGGCAGGGGCTGCATTTACCAATTATGATTTTATTGATGAGAATGGGAAGCAGACCGGTCAGTTCCGGCTGGAGGAAAAGGAACCCGGGATTCTGAACAATTGGTTGGTTCGATTAGCAAGCTCCCAAAAAATCCAATATGCCGGTATAGTCGTAAAAAGGGAAGTATATGAGCATTTGGGAAGTTTTTACGGCAGTAACTGTGGAGAGGATTGGGAGATGTGGGTGAGGATTGCCAAACACTATCCCATGGCCTATTCCCCGAAAATTTTAGCATCATACAGAGAGCAAATCCAATCCATCACATGGGAAAATGCTGTTTCAGGCAAACTCTTTGAAAGTTTAAAAATTTCACAAAGAAATATTCAGAAACATTTACTTGAAAAAGATAGGGCTATTGTACTTAAAAAATCAGATAGACACTTAGCCCATTTCTTTTTGGGAATGGCATGGAAAGTATGGCACGCACAAAAAAACGTATCCTGTTCTACTAAGCTTATTCAGCAGTCATTGATATTTGATTGGAATTTATATTCATCACTGCGCATCTTAAAATTTTATTTATCAGTGTCCATTTACAAATTGACAGGTAAGTCATTTTTCCTTTGATCCCTTATTCATTCTCCACTCGACTTACCAACAAAAATGAAATTTGATTCAGCGGCTTCAGAAAGAATCCCCTCATCACCTCCTAAAATCGAACCTATACTAGGAGATGAGCCAAGGCCGAAATGGTCAGTCATGATCCCGGTATATAATTGTGCAGCATTTTTCCCATCTGCAATTGAAAGTGTATTGGCACAGGATTTAGGTCCTGAAGACATGCAGATTGAAGTAATTGACGACGCCAGTACAGACGTTGATGTGGAGTCCTTAGTAATAAAAATTGGAAAAGGAAGGGTAGGATACTTTAGACAGCCGGAAAATGTTGGCAGTCTTAGGAATTTTGAAACTTGTATCAATAGGTCACGAGGAAAACTTCTTCACTTGCTACATGGTGATGACAGGGTGAAGGTTGGATTTTACACAAAAATCGGTTCTCTATTAGATTCTCATCCAGAAGCGGGAGCTGCTTTCTGCAAATTTTGCTTTATTGACAAGGATGGTAAAACCGATCATCATTCGAATTTTCGTGATATTGAAGATGGTATTTTGAAAAATGGATTACTGGAGATTGCCATCGAAAGACCGATACAGTATGTATCTATAGTTGTAAAGCGAAAGGTTTATGAGGATTTAGGTAGCTTCTACGGGGTTGTTTATGGAGAAGACTGGGAAATGTGGGTTAGGATCGCCCAGAAACTTCCGATAGCATACACCCCTGAAATTTTAGCAGAATATAGAATACATGAAGGTTCTATTTCATGGCTAAAAGAAGGAAATGGACAAAATACTAGGGACTTGGCCACAACCATTGCTCGGATTGAATGCAACCTTCCTTCTAGTATCCAAAGCAAATTCTCTAAGACCAAAAAAGAGGCGGCTTTTTACTGTATTGCTCAGGCCAATATGAATTGGAAACAATTTCGAAACACCAAAGTGGCCGGGGAACAGATAAGAATTGCGCTTAGTTTAAATAAATCCTTAATTCTTTACTACCATATAATGAAGTTCTATATCAAAGTTTTTTTTAAAATTTATTGAACTAAAAGAAGAAGAAAATCATGATATTATGCTTTTAATTTTTGCCTGAAAATGGATTGATGGATGTTCTTAATGATGCCAATAAACTGGCAATTCAATGTTATTCATTATAGGAGATTGAAATGTCCGGTACCTTGTCTTGTTTGTGGTAGAAAATTGGGTTACAGCCAAATAAGCGGATTACACCTAAGAGATTAATCAAAAAAATTCAAAATATAGAAGTGCCAAAATCAAAAGAAAAAGAAAAATGGTCATTGATAATCAAACCCAAAACGGGTTGGTTTGACTTTCAACCCTATGACATTTGGAGGTATAGAGATTTACTTATGATGTTTGTGAAACGGGATTTTATTTCGGTTTATAAGCAGACCATACTAGGCCCCTTATGGTTTATCATACAACCGATGTTGACTACAATTATGTTTATAGTAGTATTTGATCAAGTTGCAGGAATACCAACCGATGGAGCTCCTCCTGCGCTCTTTTATTTATCCGGACTGGTTATTTGGAATTATTTCTCAACGTGTATAAGTAAAACAGCAACTACATTTACTGCAAATTCAGCTATATTCGGGAAAGTCTACTTTCCCAGGTTGATTATGCCATTATCCAATGTAGTTTCGGCTTTAATAGGATTTGGTATCCAATTGCTGTTATTGTTTTTATTGATCCTTTATTTCTTCTTTTTTTTGGGTGTAAACCTCCATTTTAATAGTTATATATTGATTGTCCCTGTAATATTGCTGATTGTAGCAGCCTTGGGATTGGGATTTGGAATTATCATTTCTTCTTTGACGACCAAGTATAGAGATTTGACCCATTTGGTGACTTTTGGGATTCAGCTCTTGATGTATGCTACTCCGGTAATCTATCCCCTGTCATTTTTTAGTGGGAAATATAAATTACTTATTTTAGCTAACCCACTTACATCACTAATTGAGATTTTCAGATATGCCCTGCTAGGCGTGGGTGAATTTAACATTTGGTATTTATCTTATAGCCTCATTTTTACACTATTGGCACTGAGTGTTGGAATACTGCTATTCAATAGGATTGAGAAAAGTTTTATAGATGTTATTTAATTTTCCGCTATGTCAAAAGTAGTCATTAGTGTTGAAGATCTCGGTAAAAAATATCGCTTAGGATCTTTTGGAACAGGCTCTCTAAGTCAGGATTTAAACCAGTGGTGGGCTAAAATTAGAGGTAAAGAAAATGCACTTAAAATTGTAGATTTTCAAGGTCCAAAAAATGCTGACAACGACGAGTTCTGGGCACTAGAAAACTTAAACTTTGAAGTCAATCAGGGAGATATTCTTGGTATTATCGGAAAAAACGGAGCAGGAAAATCAACTTTGTTAAAGATCTTATCCAGAGTAACTACGCCAACATTGGGAGAGATTAAAGTCAAAGGAAGAATAGCAAGTCTTTTGGAAGTAGGGACAGGTTTTCATCCAGAACTGACCGGAAGGGAAAATATCTTTTTGAATGGCGCGATAATGGGAATGACCAAATCTGAAATCAAGGGTAAGCTAGATGAAATTATTGATTTCTCAGGAGTAGAAAGACATATTGACACACCTGTCAAAAGGTACAGTAGTGGGATGTATGTGAGGTTGGCATTTGCAGTAGCAGCTCATCTTGAACCGGAAATCTTAATTGTGGATGAAGTATTGGCAGTAGGAGATGCTGAATTTCAGAAAAAATGTCTGGGAAAGATGAAGGAGGTGTCTCATCAAGGTAGGACAATCCTTTTTGTAAGTCATAATATGACTGCGGTTAAAAAACTGTGTTCTAAAGGTATAGTTTTAAAGCAGGGTAAAATAAGCTTTGAAGGAAGGGTAGGGGAAGCTGTTGAAACTTACCTTAATTTATCATTATTTGAAGAAAAATCGGAAATTACATGGAGTTATTCTCCACATGCTTTTAATCCTGTACAGATAACCGCATTACGGGTGATACGGGAAGACAATTCACTTTCTGGTAATATTTATATTCATGAAGATTTTTTTGTAGAAATAGAATTTCTTAATAATAAAGAGGGAAATCATCTATCAAGCTATTTTGAGGTAAGAAAACTCTCGGAGGGAGGAGTGTTTTCCTCCGCCAATTGGTCATCTGCCATCGCTAATGTGGATCCTTTTTCAAATTGTGCCTACCCAAAAGGGAAATTTAAATCGAGAATGAAAATACCCGGTAATTATTTGAATGAAGGTTCTTACGAAATAAGCGCCTGGGTATTAGAAAACATTTCAGCCACTGCTGCAGAAGCAAAGAATACCCTTACATTTAATATTCTTGATGACGGTAAAATGAGGGATGAATATGTCGGAGAATGGTTTGGAGTGGTCAGACCTAAATTGGAATGGCTTACTTCTCAGGTCGGCCCGGGATATTATTGATAATTTTTGGCAAAAAACCAACAGAATATAACACAAATCCTCCTTTATGGGTAAAAATTTCAAGCTCAAATCCAATAATTATTTATATATAAACTGCGAATTAAAATATATATGAATTCAAATGTTTCCATTTTGGGAATTTCCATTATTTGTCCATTATGTAAAGGAGACCTCACAAGAGTTCAAAACTATTTAATGTGTCATAACTGTTCTCATGAATACATTCAATCATCAGACGAATATTTAAATCTAATGCCCGACATCGAAAATGTAGATAAGGATCATAAATGGAAAGAAAGACAAGAAGAAATGGAGCAGTGGTACAAAGATTTAATTCCTGACATAGATTCCACAGTCTCTATTTTAAAACATGATTATCTCCCCTTAGGCCAATATTTCTCCAAACTTATAGGTCATATTTTGGATATTGGCGGAGGCGTAGGTTTAGTTAGACAATATTTACTTAATGACAGCAAATTGATTGTCGTGGACCCTTCATTAGACTGGCTAGGATCCGATTGGAGTCAACTTTCCAAAACATTTCCATGCTTAGAAAAACGGCCTGATTTTGTTTTAGGTCTAGGGGAGTATTTAATGTTTAAAAATCAAAGCTTTGACACGGTGCTTTCATTATGGAGTATGAATCACGTCAGCAATCCATCTCGAGTTTTTCAGGAAGTCCAGCGAGTATTGAAGACAGGAGGGAAATTTTTTGTTGTATTTGAAGATATGGAACCTTCTTGGGCTGATATTTTAAGCAGATCACGTCATCGAAAAATAGGCTGTCCAACTTGGCTAGAAATTTTAAAAATGAAGTTACAGGTTACATTTTCAAAGAAATTTTGGCCACTTCAATCGGATCATCTTTTAATTACTGAGTCGGATATTAATATCTGGATTGGTTCACATTTCAGAATAAATGAAAGAAAATGGTATGGTAATTACCTTTCTTTTGAATTTATAAAAATGTGATATTTCTTAAATTTTCGTCCCCTATTTTTTATAATAATTTCTACCAGCTTTTGGACACGCTTTCCTAAATGACAAAATTGGTTTCAGTTATCATTCCCTGCTATAATCATGGCAAATATTTATCCGATGCAATAAATAGTGTTATGAAACAATCATATCAAAACATTGAGATAATTGTTGTAGATGATGGTTCGATAGACGACACCAAAGAAATTACATCGCTCTATCCTAAGGTTAAGTACATATATCAGGAAAATCAAGGATTATCTGCAGCAAGAAATAAAGGTATATTAAATAGCCACGGGGATTATCTGGTGTTTTTAGATGCCGATGATTTGCTTTATTTTGATTCTATTGATTACCAGTTGAAACATCTTCTTGACTATCCAGAGGTGGCATTTGTATCCGGTGCCCATCAAATGACAACAATAGATGGAAAAATAATTAATCAGAAAAAAGAGAGGGTCAGTGCTAATCATTATGAGCATTTTTTAAAAGGGAATTACATCGGGATGCATGCAACAGTGATGTATAGGAAGTTTGTATTTGGTGAATTTCAATTTGATGAATCCTTGAAAGCCTGTGAAGATTATGATATGTATCTTAATATTTCACGAAAGTACCCTGTCTTGCAAGTGCCTAAAATACTGGCTCTATATAGAAAGCATGAAAACAATATGTCAGCAAATTCGGATCTGATGCTTCGTTCAGCAGTCGAAGTATTATCCAGGCAAAAGGAAAAATTAGCTTCCCAAAGTGAGATACTTGCTTATAGAATCGGGTTAAAAGGATTTAAAAATTACTATTCCTACTTGGTTTATAATGAGCTTAGAGTCGGCAGCCTATTGCCGACGAGGGAAAATATTAAATTTTTAAAGAAAAATAATCCTGCATTATTTTTCTCATATATACTTTCAATCAAAGTAAAGGCATCAATGACACATAATGTATTTAAAAAACTTATACCAGAATATGTCCATAAGTTATTTTATAATATAGGATTCAATAAATCTTTTATTCCCAAACAACACAAAATCAATCTTGGAGATTTCAACAGGTTAAATCCTTTTAGTAAAACTTTTGGCTATGATAGAGGAGGGCCAATAGACAGGTACTATATAGAGGAGTTTTTAAAAGATTCTTCAATTCATATACAAGGCAGGGTATTGGAAATCGGGGATAATGAATATACCCTAAGATACGGAAAAGAGAAAGTCAGGCAAAGTGAAATCCTTCATGTAAATGAAAGTAATGCTCAAGCTACCATTATCGGAGATTTAAGCGATGCGCCACAAATTGCAGACAACAGTTTTGATTGTATCATTTTGACCCAAACCCTTCATTTGGTGTACGATTATAAGGCTGTGATACGTACCTGCTACAGGATATTAAAACCTGGGGGTATAATGTTATTGACTGTCCCCGGAATCACCCCTATCGACTATGAGGAATGGGGCAACACTTGGTATTGGTCCTTTACAGGACTTGCTATAGAAAAAATCCTTTCTGAAGTTTTTAATCCAAATCATACAAAGGTCCAAACATTTGGAAATGTTTATGTAGCTACTGCTTTTTTATATGGAATGGGGCTTCCCGAAGTAAAGCAAGAGAAGCTTGAATTTAACGATCCCCAAATGCAGGTAATTGTTACTGCCAAAGCTATTAAAGAACCCTTGATATAGATGGGCTGGTTAAATATTATAAAAAAGATTTTGAAAAACCAGAATAGTGGGTTGGTTTTGATGTACCATCGGGTAATCGAAAATTCTATCGATCCATGGCAATTGGCAGTCAGTCCTAAGAATTTTGAAGATCAGCTACAGGTATTAAAAAAAACCGATCTTGTTACTTCCCTTCATAGAATGATTGATCAATTAAAAGCAGGGGGGGAAATAAAGCCTAGCATAGCCATCACTTTTGATGATGGCTATGCGGATAATTTTTTGAATGCAAAGCCGCTTTTGGAAAAATACGATTTGCCGGCATGTTTTTTTATTTCCACAAAACATATTGGCAGTAAAAAAGCATTTTGGTGGGATGACCTAGCAGCCATTGTACTTATCTACCCAGAACTCCCTGAATTCATTAAACTGGATTTTCCAGATTCGGTATTTACTTTTGACCTCAATAAGGGGAATTTGTTGACAGAGGAAATGCTACAAATACATAAAAATTGGAATGCTAGTATGTCCCCGCCTACTCAAAGGGCATCGCTTTTCTTAAAGCTTTGGAAGGCATTGAGTACTTTGTCCTATGAGCATCAACAAGTTATTTTAACCACCCTTAAAGAATCAATCAAATATACTGAGGACTGTGGAGAAAATTATTGCATGACTGAGGAACAACTTATTTCCTTGGCCGATAACAATTTATTCCATATCGGAACTCACACTGAAACACATCCCTTGCTATCAGGCCTTCCTTGGGAGTTACAGCAGCAAGAGATTATAAAAAGTAAGGAGTATTTGGAAGGGGTACTCAAGCAAAAACAAGAATTATTCGCTTATCCCCACGGGAATTATAATGCATTAACCATTGATATTCTGGAGAAGCAGGGATTTAAAGCGGCTCTTACTACTCAAGGAAATAAGGTTCGGGCGAACGAAAACCCATACCAGATGGGCAGATTTCAGGTAAATAACTGGGGTAAATTGGAATTTACTGAAAATCTGAAGTATTGGCTATAATATTTATATAAAGGTTTCAATAACTTAATTGTCTCAAATAATTTTTTCTGGGATAGGATAATCCTGGGTATTACATTTAACTTTTTGGTTTTCTTTTAGGAAATGTTTCTCCCAACCTATGTTATTTTTTTAACCCATTAATTTCTGTTAAATGACCTTATCTGCCATTCAATCCCAAGCATACCCCCAATATTTTTTGTCATCTCACCATGGTCAACAGCCAATGCAGCTGTAATTCTAAGTCCACTGAGGGGTGATTGATAGGTAATTTCCTGAAGGCTGTAAAACTGGTCTTTGTGAGGGGGGAAAGGTCTTTTAGGCCCGTAGTTTCTAACAAAGGTTAAGATAGTCCTTGTGGTAATCCTTGAAGTCGGAGCCAAAATAAATCCAAAATGCCCTCCCACCACTCTGTTGTTGATGATGTTGTCATTTCCTGGAATGGACTCATTTGGCGCAGTCCAATCATAAGGCTGAATCTCAGGGAAATACTTGCTAGCGCGGGTTCTATTCGTAAATAAAGGAGTACCAATGATCAGGTTTTCATATTCCCAACCAGTTTTGTATACTCCATTGTTGTAATAACTTTCCCGATGGTTAGGCACCCAATCCGTCATTTGTTTGGTATGGATCCCCTCTACCAATACTTTTCGAAACAAGCCCGGGTTTTTGTTTTCAACACTCAATCCTGCTAACTTGTCAATATTTTTGATGCTGATGCCTATCCCCATGTCAAATGGGGTCTGTTGGTAGGCTTTAATCATTACATTTTCCCATTCCCATTCAAAGCCTCCTTCAATTACACCTCTATGGTCTCCGGCTTTATTGGGTCTAATTGCATCTGGTGGGAGATCTTTTGGATCTTTTCCTCCATGAACACTCCCATCATCTGCTTCCTTCACAAGCAACACATCAAAAAATCCCTTCCAATCTCTTGCAAGTCTGTTTGGAAAATCTGCCCTGTTGCCTCCCCAAACAGCATAATGCTGTACCCCACCAAATAGTTTAAATTTCCTTTTTCCTATCCGCATGTAAAAAGTTTTTTCATGTAAATAAGCATCATTCATAAACCGATTTTTACCTAACCATCCATGTGACATCAGGCCTTTGAACTGTAACCAACCGTCAGTAAAAGGAATGGCAGTAAAATCAGTTACTGCTACACCAACTTTAGGATATGGCAAGGAGTTACCACTTACACCCAAGGAACCACTGGAAAGGTCGAAATCTACCTCTCCGATAATTTCCTGAAACCTTCCGGCCCTTATTTCCCAATTTTTATACCCCGCTTTAACATAAGCTTCCTGGAAAAAAGTATTTTCAAAACTTTGGTTGTTAAATAGGGCTACTCCATAGTTTAGAAATATCCTGCTGTCTTTTTCAGGAAGTTTGGGAAATACTTTGAAAGTATGCTCATTGCTGATATTGATATAGGAACTAAGGTCTGCCTGCTGGTTTGAAATGCTCCCAAACCGCAACGATTCTATCCACAAAGGCTGGTAATCATTCTGGGCATAGGTGGCGATTGTACCTATTTTAATTTGTAGGGAATCTGAGAACTGACCATAGGTGTTGGTTAGGGAGACAAGAAGTATAAATAAAACAGACAGGGCTTTCATGATTGTAAGTTCATTTTTTCTTTTATATTGACTGATGTTGGATATTGGCTTGAAGAGAAATCTGACCATAGTCCAGAGTCGAGGGTCCATAGCCAAAACATTTGAACTTCAAGGCAATTTTTTAAATAGTTAGTAGCAATATAGTGGAGAAACACATAAAATAAAGTGATTATCCGCAATGTTTCCCATTGGGTTACTAATGAGCGATTTCTGGGTGTGTCACCCTGAGTTGTTAAAATTGGCATTTACAGAAAGGAGATGACAATTGGCGATAGACCTCTCCTGACGTCGAGTTGACAAGGCCAAGTTCTTGTTACTCTTGAATGGTATTCCAGTTAATTAGTGCAAATATGTCATTTGGAGGAGGTACGACTGAAGGATCTTTTTATTTTAGTAGAGACTCTTCGCTACACTCAGAGTGACGGGTCCGACAAATTCGTCATTGGTAGTAATCCTGATGGTTATCAGTAGAATGGTCTCTAATAAATGAGATTCCTCAACTTCATATTATTTCCTATTCCTCTTGTAGTAATACTTTGTGTCCGGACTTGATCAAGTCGATGTCTTTTCTGAAAAGGGCAACATCTGCATGGACCATTTCATGGACCAATCGCTCCAAATTGTATTTGGGTTGCCATCCCAGTTCTTTGTTAGACTTGCTTGGGTCGCCGATCAGGAGTTCTACTTCTGTTGGTCTGAAATAGGCAGGGTCTACTTTTACCAAGGTATCACCAATATTTACTTTGTATTCATTGACCTGAAGTTTTTCTTCTGCCAATACGGTATCAATTGAATCCAAGATCCCTACCTCGTCTACTCCCCTTCCTTCGAATCTGAGGTTAAACCCTACTTCTGCAAAGGCCATTTTGATGAAGTCCCGTACTCTGGTAGTAACTCCAGTGGCAATCACATAATCAGAAGGTTTTTCTTGTTGGAGTATCAAATACATGGCCTCCACGTAATCTTTGGCATGGCCCCAATCCCGTTGAGCGTCCAAATTTCCCATATACAGTTCGGACTGAAGTCCCAAGGCTATTTTAGCCACTGCACGGGTGATTTTTCTCGTGACGAAGGTTTCCCCTCTCAGTGGCGATTCATGGTTAAACAGAATACCATTGCAGGCATACATGCCATAAGCTTCCCGATAATTGACAGTGATCCAATAGGCATACATCTTTGCCACGGCATAGGGAGATCTTGGATAGAAAGGTGTTGTTTCGGATTGTGGGACAGCCTGCACCAAGCCATATAATTCTGAAGTGGACGCCTGGTATATCCTGGTTTTCTTTTCCATCCCCAATAACCTGACCGCTTCCAATATCCTCAAAGTACCGATGCCATCGGCATTGGCAGTATATTCCGGAATATCGAAACTTACCTTGACATGACTCATGGCAGCAAGGTTGTAGATTTCATCCGGTTGGGTTTCCTGAATGATTTTTGTCAAATTCATGGAATCCGTCATGTCCCCAAAGTGCAATTTGAAATTGTTATTATCAGCATGAGGATCCTGATACAAGTGATCAATCCTATCGGTATTAAAGAGGGATGTCCTTCTTTTAATCCCATGAACCATATATCCCTTGGACAGAAGCAATTCTGACAAATACGCTCCATCCTGTCCTGTGACACCTGTGATTAAGGCCGTTTTTTTTGTATTTCCTGTACTCATAATGCTAATATCTTTTTGGTTAACTAATCTATTTATTCCCTCCATCAGTACTAGTTGAAATCCAGAAAACTCCACACTTCCAAACTTCCATACTTCCGACTTCCATACTTCCGTACCTCCCACTTCTCACCTTTTACTTCTTACTTCTTACCCTTAAACTGTTGTCATCACTCACCCAACATCAGTCATCCGTCATCGGACCCCCTTCACCACCTCCCACCCCTTACTTCTTACCATATAGCCAAGCTGCCGTCGTCTGTCGTCCGCGGACTGTTGACAACTCAACCAATCTTCACCCTCTTCAAATCCTCCACATTTTCTAAATACCATTGATAAGTGGATTGGATGCCCTCTTCTAATTGGATTTTGGCAGTCCAGCCTAAGTCTTTCATTTTGGAAACATCCAATAATTTTCTAGGGGTACCATCCGGTTTGTCTGTGTCCCAAATGATTTCTCCTTGATGGCCGACAATTTTTTGGATCAGGTTTGCCAAATCCAAAATGGAGATGTCTTCTCCTACACCGACGTTGTAGAGGTTATCGGGAAGGGTATTTTCCAATGAAAACAATACCGCTTTGGCCAAGTCTTGGACATGGAGAAACTCCCTTTTGGGACTCCCTGTACCCCACAAAATGACCGGTAAATTCCCTTTGATTTTAGCCTCATGAAATTTGGTGATCATGGCAGGCAGGACATGGGAAGTTTCCAAATCAAAATTATCCCTTTCCCCATAGAGGTTGGTTGGCATCAGGCTGATATAGTCTTTCCCAAACTGGGTTCTGATATATTCACAGGCTTTTACGCCTGAAATTTTGGCAAGGGCATAGGCTTCATTTGACGGTTCCAAGGCGGAGGTCAATAAATAAGATTCTTTAAGAGGTTGCGGGGCTAATTTTGGATAGATGCACGAACTACCCAAAAAAATAAACTTCTCACACCCATAAGCCAATGAAGAGGCAATCAGGTTGTTTTGGATACTCATATTGTCCATCAAAAATTGATAGGGATAGGTTTTGTTTGCCATAATCCCTCCAACCCTTGCAGCGGCATCAATCACCACGGCTGGTTTATTGGCAGAAAAGAAATTTTCAACGGACGATTGGTTTCTCAAATCCAATTCCTTGCTGGACGTTCCGATTAAATTAGAATAACCATTTTCTTCGAAAGTATTCCATACAGCTGAACCCACCATTCCTTTATGTCCCGCAATGAATATTTTTGAATCCTTAGAAATCATTTTTTTTATTTAAAATAATTTTATTTTCTCATTCTTGCTGCTTATTCAACAAAACTGTGAAGTTTAATGCCATTTGCTATGGACTGTCGACTGTGGACTATGGACATTTTTGATTTAATCCCAAAATTTATACCTACCGTATAATCATTTCAAATACTCCGGATTTTCCTTTTCCAGTCTTTCATATACCTTCTTGACATCTTGGGCATTGTTTTTATTCAATACCAAGATCGCATCTTCTGTTTCTACTAAAATCAAATTTTCAACCCCTACAAATTCCACCAATTTCTTGGTATTCAAAGGAAGGTTTGATCCGGATTTCCTGATATCGTGTTCAGGAATCTGATCATAGATCGCCAAGAAGCTCCCCATGTCTGACCACTCGAAATAAGAGGGTACTACTTTTATTTTTTTGGTTTTTTCCATCACTGCATAATCTACACTGATGGAAGGAATTTCCATTGATAGTAATTCATTAAGGTAAATGCCATTTTTCTTGAAAAAAACAGTTTTACTTGCGGCATATACTTCCGGTTGGTAATTTTTTAATTCGTCGAGAAATACTCCTGCTTTAAAGCAGAACATGCCACTGTTCCAAAGAAAATTCCCCGAGTTCACAAAAGTCTCTGCCATTACTTTGGAAGGTTTTTCCCTAAAGGAGATGACCTCATTGACATCATATTCAATGTACCCAAATCCTGTTTCAGGGTTTTTGGGTGGAAGACCGAATGTGACAATAAAATTGCTTTTTGCCAAGGCAACGGCGGCATCTACTGCCTTTAGGTATAGCGTTTCATTTTCGATCAAATGGTCTGAGGGTGTGACCAACAGGATATCCTCAGGATCTGCCTCAAATGCTGCAAAAGCAATTGCAGCAGCGGTATTTCTTGGGCAGGCTTCTACGATTTCCTGATAATGTGAGATACCCAAATGGGCTAAAATCTCTCTGGAAAGTTGGTAATTGTCTATACCCCCGACCACATACAATTCATCGCACACCAACTTGTTTCTTTCTACTGCCAATTCAAACAAGGATTTATTATCAAATAGGGGTAAGTATTGTTTGGGTCTGCTTTTTCTTGAAAGCGGCCATAACCGGCTTCCTACTCCTCCTGATAAGATGACATGGATGGTTTTCATAGGGATGTTTAGCAAAAAAGCTGTCTTTTAGAATTTAAATAATTCAAAACTATATGTATCCTCACACTAGTTTTTACGCTATTTGAAAAGGATATAGAGATAAATTATGGCCAGGCATTTATTTCAATACCATGTCCATTTTGGGCGTAAATTGACTTTGCTGTTGCGGGAAGGCAGATAGCCATACCGTATGGAGGATAATTTTCATATCCAAATAAAGGGACCAGTTTTCCAGGTACCAGATATCTGCTTCTACGCGGTTAATCATGGCTTCATGTTCGGTAGTTTCTCCCCTGTATCCATTGATTTGTGCCCATCCGGTGACGCCCGGGATAGCATGGTGCCGCAGCATGTAATTATCGATAAGTGCAGAGTACTCCACGGTGTGTTTGAGCATATGGGGACGGGGTCCTACCACAGACATTTCACCTTTGAGTACATTAATGAATTGGGGCAGTTCATCGATATTTGTTTTGCGGATTAAGGCTCCTATTTTCGTTATTCTTGGATCGTTATCCGTAGCCTGCAGGGTATCGGCCTGGTCATTGACTACCATACTTCGGAATTTAAGGCAGTAAAAGGATTTGTTGTTTTTACCTGATCTTAATTGTTTGAAAAACAAGGGGCCCGGTGAGGTGAAACGGATCGCCAAGGCCACCAAGGGGAACAGGGTGGTCCCCAATACCAAAAGTATAATGCTTGAAAAGACAATATCAAATGCTCTTTTTACTGTTGCATTCAGGTAGCGGCGAAGCGGGGCCTTTCTGGAAAGGATAACAGGGATCTTGCTATTGTTAAAAATCAGGGTATCCAATTTTCTGTCAAAATCCATCCCGTCTACATTGGGAATGATCCCCAATAGAATGAAATTCTCATCGGAAAATCTGATTAATTCCTGCAGGAATGCAGGCTTTACATCTTGGACACAGTAAATTTCGTGGATTTGGTTTTCCAGACAGAATACCTTAACCTTATCCAATCCTCCAAGATAATTGACCATATCTAATGGGTCTACGGGGAGAATATTATCGAAATAACCCAGGTATTTTTTTTGGCCTTTTATCTCCTGAAAGTGGTTTGCCAATTGTTTGGTTTGAGGACTGGCACCGATAATGACCACTCTTTTTCGATAAAGCGAGGAAGAATTGGAGAATTTGTAAGCCTTAAACATCACAACGCGAATAACCGTGATAAGAAGGAAAGCCGACAAACCGATAGAAGTCAAGGACAACAAACTGATAGGACTTTCGGGGATGTAAATAACCAATGCATAAGCAAAAAGGAAAAACACGCCTGTCAACATTCCAACTCGGATCATGATTCCTTTAACAGACCTCAGTTTTTCAATTTGAAAGGCACTGGTAAAGAAGCCAGCCATCAGCCAGCACAGACAAAGCGTGACACTTACCAAAAGAATGTTTTCTTTCGTCATACTCTCAAAAAAATAAGAGTTGAATTTCTGAAGGAAAAAGAAAACGATGACAAAATCAGAAACTAAAAGCATCAATGGAATAATAGCAGAATATTGATACTTGCTTAATGGGGTAAATGAAAAAGCGCTCATAATAATACTGACTTTAATTATATAGGGTATACTAATTACTATCACTTAAAAACAGGCAACCAACAAAAATGAAGGTCAAAACAAGACGCAAAAACATGTTTGGGTTATTCATATTTCAACTTGTCAAACAATTATATGCATTTTATTATCAAATATATGCATTTTATTATTGTATTGTTAGACTCAGTTGAAAATTTTTGAAAAAAAAAACTGGGCTTTTGTTTTTATACAACATGGATTAGGTATTGCAATCGATTGCTTAAAATAATTAAGGCCTTTCAAATAACTAAAAAACGATTAATATTGTAATAAATAGGGTAAATTGATATTTCCAATTTCTCCGATCTGGATTCCTCCTGCAAATTTTTTTCAGTACAAGGACACCACAACAATCAGAAAAAAACACCCGTCCGCCCTGGTGGAACAATTACAACCATTTCACCCACCTGATACCGCGACAACGCGAAGCATTCAACAATTCCAACAAATCCCCCTCAGCAAGAGTACAACTCCTCATTTCATCCTATGTGCCCTATGTCTCTATGTGGTAAAAAATCCAACATACTGAACCGAATGGTTCAAGTCTCCAGACTTGGACCCCACAATCACCAATTGGTTCAAGTCTCCAGACTTGGACCATTTTACTTTTAACTTTATATCTCATGCTTCCACCGCTTACTTCCTACTTCCATCCTTCCCAACTTCCATCCTTCCCACATTTCTCTTGGAATCTTCCCAACCATTTCGGTATCTGAGATTCTCCTGCTTAGCACGTAGACAACTCATCATTTAACCTATGTGACCTATGTCTCTATGTGGTAAATAAAAATCCCACATTCTGAACCAAAAGAATTTTCCCAACCATTTCGGTATTGAAGATTCTCCTGCTTAGCAAATCCATGACCGAAATAACTAACACTCCGACCTCCAAACCATGGGCGGCGGTGCAAAGGAATAGGTGCTTGTATAAAGTGTCTCGAAGCACCTTGCCCATGGCTAATAATATTTCGCCCACTCCGGGGCTTTTTTCCGACAAATGGTTCAAGTCTCCAGACTTGGACCCTTTAATCTATTTACTTCCAACCGAATGGTTCAAGTCTCCAGACTTGGACCCCACTATCAATTGGTTCAAGTCTCCAGACTTGGACCATTTTACTTTTAACTTTATATCTCATGCTTCCACCGCTTACTTCCTACTTCCATCCTTCCCAACTTCCATCCTTCCCACATTTCTCTTGGAATCTTCCCAACCATTTCGGTATCTGAGATTCTCCTGCTTAGCACGTAGACAACTCATCATTTAACCTATGTGACCTATGTCTCTATGTGGTAAATAAAAATCCCACATTCGGAACCAAAAGAATTTGCCCTACCATTTCGGTAATGAAGATTCTCCTGCTTAGCAAATCCCTGACCGAAATAACCAACACTCCGACATCCAAACCATGGGCGGCGGTGCAAAGGGATAGGTGCTTGTATAAAGTGTCTCGAAGCACCTTGCCCATGGCTTATAATATTTCGCCCACTTCGGGGCTCTTGTCTCAAATTGCGATTGGTTCAAGTCTCCAGACTTGGACCTCCATTGTTCAAGTCTCCAGACTTGGATCCTTTAATCTATTTACTTCTGACCTCTAACTTTTCACTTAATATCCCATACTTCCCTACTTCCTACCTTCCCTTCTTCCCTCCTTCCCGACTTCCATCCTTCCCACATTTCTCTTGGAATTTTCCCTACCATTTCGGTATTGAAGATTCTCATTCTAAAAAAATCCATGACCGAAATAACCTACACTTCGACCTCCAAACCATGGGCGGCGGTGCAAAGGAATAGGTGCTTATATAAAGTGTCTCGAAGCACCTTGCCCATGGCTAATGTTATTTCGCCCACTCCGGGGCTCTTGCCCTGAAGACCAGATTGGTTCAAGTCTCCAGACTTGGACCTCCATTGTTCAAGTCTCCAGACTTGGACCCTTTAATCTATTTACTTCTGACCTCTAACTTTTCACTTAATATCCCATACTTCCTACCTTCCCTTCTTCCCTCCTTCCCGACTTCCATCCTTCCCACATTTCTCTTGGAATTTTCCCTACCATTTCGGTATTGAAGATTCTCATTCTAAAGAAACCCATGACCGAAATAACCAACACTCCGACCTCCAAACCATGGGCGGCGGTGCAAAGGGATAGGTGCTGGTATAAAGTGTCTCGAAGCACCTTGCCCATGGCTAATGTTATTTCGCCCACTTCGGGGCTATCACCACATTATCCAGCAGAACCCGATTGGTTCAAGTCTCCAGACTTGGACCATTTTACTTTTCACTTTATATCTCATGTTTCCACCGCAAACTTCCCTACTTCCTACCTTTCCTACTTCCGTCCTTCCCGACTTCTCCACTTCCAACCTTCCCTACTTCCCTACTTCCAAACTCCTCCCAAAGCCCTACCAAAGTAGTACCAGAGTAGTACCAAAGTAAGGGATAGTGCGACCTTACCCCCCCAATAAAAAACCAAACAACTTAAACTTGTCAACCCTACAACGCGAAGCAGACATCCCGACCACCCTCCAACAAAATCCACTCTACGTTAGGAGATATTCCATTCCTACGAGAAAAACCCCCTCAAGGGGGCAGGGGGCAATACGACTACAACCACTACAACCATTCCAACCCGACACACCGACAACTCGAAGCAGACAACCATTACACCTGTCCGCCGTGGAGGAACGACTAGAACAATTACAACGACTACAACCATACCCCCAACCTGATAACTAGAAAACCCGACAACTCACACCGGTAAACCATTAAAACAACTAGAACAATTACAACGACAACACCCATAACCCCAACCTAAACTCGACAACCTGACAACGCGCAGCAGAAAACCTGACAACAATTACAACCATTACAACTATTACAACTATTCCCCCAAATCAAACCTACTCACCACCACCCATCTCCCTTCTATTCTTTTGAGCAGGGCTATGTCTTTGACTTCCTGCTTGGCATCGAATTTTTGCTTTTTGATAAAATCCCAATAGGCGTCAAATTGTGTTGCTTTTAGGTCCTTGAAAGCCAAAGTCATGTGTGGATGGTAAGCCCGATCGCTGAGTTCTTCTGTTAGTTTGAGGTCTGTTTTGCAATATTTGGAAAGCGTTAACTGAAGAGAAAACAGTGCAGGTTCCTCTTTTGTCTTGATAAAAATAACCCTTCTTCCAAAACGGTCAAATCCTGAATACCTCAGGTCAAAAGGTTTGATCTTGTCAAAAAAGCTTTTGAGAAGTCCATTTAACTTATCCTCTTTCGCTTCATTCCAATTGAACGGCATCTTCAGCGTGATGTGGGCAGGGGATTTGAGGGCATACTTGAGGTTGAAATTTTCTTTCAGCTTCAGTTTCAATTCCGTTGCGTTTTGTTGGATTTCACCATCAGGTACGATTGCGATGAAATACTTACCTATAGATTTTGCCATTTAACACAAATATAAATCATTTAGAAAAGGAGGATCAGATTTAATCGGAGATTGGGATAAATTGTAATGGGGATTTTTCCAAAGAAAATTTTAAAATTGTAACTTGAACGGGTAAATAGCTGCAAAACTATGGAGAATTTTGAAAAGGCGATGGTCGGAATGGACCTCACGGAAATGGATGATATTCTTATTTCCAAAATGGGGGTATTATCCGAGATCCTCGGAATCAAAAAACTTTATTTTATCCATGTTTCCAAAAACCTAGCCCTGCCGGATGAAATCAGAGAAAAATTCCCCGACTTGGTGGCTCCTGCCGATGAAGCCATAGAGGCGGAGATCATGACCATCATCAAACAAAACCAATTCCCCGAAAACGTGGAAATAGAAGTTTTTGCTGAAGAGGGGAATCCGATGACTACTTTCCTGAGGTGGGCAAAACTGAAGGATGTAGACCTCATCATCATGGGAAGGAAAATTACACTCAAGGGAAGTGGTTCACTTGCCAAAACAATGGCCCAAAAGGCTCCGTGCTCCGTTTTATTCCTGCCTGAGAGGATCGAAATGAAAGTTCCCAAAAGGATATTGCTTCCAATGGACTTTTCGGAGCATACCAATATGACGATAAATTTCGCTCAAAAAGCTGCAGAACAATTTGATGCTGAAATTTTTGCGCTGCATTTGTATGAAGTCCCGACAGGATACCACAAAACAGGGAAATCTTTTGAAGAATTTGCCAAGATCATGGAAGAAAATGCCCGAAAGGATTTTGACAAATTTGTAAAGAAGCATCAGCACCCGGAATTCGATTGTCTTTTTATATTGTCAAACAAAGGCGAGCCGGGTCAACTGATTATAGAAAAAGCCAAGGAAAAGGGAATGGATTTGATTTTGATGGGAAGTAGAGGTAGGACCGCATCAGCAGCTGCATTGCTTGGCAGTGTAGCTGAAAAATTGGTAGAGGTCAACAATGAAATCCCTATGTTGATATTTAAGAAAAAAGGTGAAACTATGGGCTTTTTCGATGCCTTATTCAGAATCTGATTGGACAAGAATATTTCACAAGCCTCAAAACAAAAAACCCAAGCTCTAGCAACTTGGGTTTTTTGTTATAAGAAACTGAAAGTCAATTTTAAAAGCGATTCAGTAAGCATTTTCCCTATTAACAATCAATTCATAGACTGTCAGGATGCAGATTTTGAGGTCAAGTAAGATTGACCAGTTTTGGATATAAAAATAATCAAGTTTGACCCTTGAACGAATTTGGTAAGGATTTTCAATTTCACCGCGATAGCCTTTTACCTGTGCCAGCCCTGTGATTCCGGGTTTGATTTTATGGCGGCTATTGTATTTTTCAATTTGGGTTTTGAAAAGCATATTGATTGGAATGGGGTGAGGTCTCGGACCTACTATAGACATATCCCCTAACAATACATTAATAAATTGTGGCATTTCGTCGATAGAAGAATTCCTCAAAAATGCTCCGATTCTGGTAACCCTTGGATCATTTTTAGTTGCTTGATGGGTATCTGCGTAGTCATTAGGAGTCATGGACCTGAACTTCAGACAGAGAAATACCTTATTATTTTCACCATTTCTTTCCTGAATGAAGAAAACCGGGCCTTTGGACTCCATTTTTATTAAAAAACCAACAAGTGGAATTAACCAGCTCAAAACAAAAACAATCACCAACAAAGAAAATACTATATCAAAAGTACGTTTCAAGGCTCTGTGAAAGAAATTATCAAGAGGGATCTCATTGACATTAATTACTGTAAGGTCTCCATATCGTGAAAATGAAAGGTTTTTCTCTAACTGAAGGGCGCCACTTGGTATAATTTTCACCTTAATGAAATGATCATCAGCAAAGGCAATTAACCTATCAATGATTTTTTTATCCAAGAATTGGTTTATATAAATTAGGTCAATTCCTAATTTTTCGGCTTCATCGAAAAATGAGTTTATTTTCCCCCGCGTTCTCAAAGAGTGCTCATCGTCGTAATAACCCAAAAACTTGATCCCAAAATCCTTTCTGAGTTTGAATACATCTTCTAATCGATTTCCCAGTCCCCCGCTTCCAATAATGACAGCTTTTCTATGATTGTAACCTTTTGTATGGAGCCTTTTACTTATAAAATGGAGAAAAATTCTATAAAAAGACAATGATAAAAAAAGTACTACAGCAAGAGACAAAAAAGAGAGTAGCCTAAGTGCATTATCATGAAAAGGC
Source organism: Cognataquiflexum rubidum (assembly GCF_022538115.1). Taxonomy (GTDB): domain Bacteria; phylum Bacteroidota; class Bacteroidia; order Cytophagales; family Cyclobacteriaceae; genus Cognataquiflexum; species Cognataquiflexum rubidum. The sequence continues at coordinate 152,448 of NZ_JAKZAL010000006.1, forward strand.
ATCCATATCAAAGATATAATAGCCAAAAACCATGCAAGGGAACTCAATAATTTTTTGAAGGTTTGATTTGGTTCATCAGTACGCTCCAATTTGTAGTCTTCCTTTAGAATAGAGATAACCAGCCAGATCATTACAAATGCAGGGAAATTCAGAAAATCTAAACTTTGGGCATCGGAAAATGGCTGAAGTAAAAGACCGGAGATAAAAAAAGAAAACGAAACTACCCCTATGTCACCTAAAACGAAGAACCACGGAAAATAACTGTAAAAGCGTTTTTTCATAAAAATAGCAAATATTCCATTCCAAAACGTACCTGACTCAAGAAAGATATATTCAAGACGGATTTATTCAAAGTGTTTTAGTCAATCTCAACCGCAGGCAAATTTATGAAAGAATATCGATGCACAACCACTTTTTACTGAATTAATTTGGCAAAATGGATATCTTTGCCCTAAAGATTTCTATTTAACGCATGCTCACTTTAAAAACTTTATTTGCCTCTTCTGATCAAAAGGGTTCATTGGGATATAAATTTAGAAGTAATAGGTTTAAAGTTGTTGAAGAATTAATTTACAATAGCTTCAAAAGAGAATTACCCATTACAATCTTGGATATTGGGGGAAGGGCATATTTTTGGAAGGATCAGGAATTATTAAGAAAAGGATTGGTCAAAATCACCCTGCTTAACCTCCAAAAAGAAGAAACTGATATTCACGGTCTACTTTCAGTTTCCGGAGATGCTACTGATCTTTCAGAATTCGCGGATGGAAGTTTCGATCTGGTATTTTCCAATTCCGTGATTGAGCATCTCTATAATTGGGAAAATCAGAAGAAAATGGCCAAGGAAGCCAGGCGTGTAGGGAAGAAATACTTTGTGCAGACCCCAAACAGGCATTTTTTTATGGAGGCGCATTATGTTCTCCCTTTTGTCCAGTATTTACCAAAGAACCTGACCCGATTTCTATTGACCAAAACAAAACTAAGTAGAGGGGCAAAATGGAACCCCAAGGATGCACAGCAATACCTAGATGAAATCAGGCTATTGACTTATGCAGAGATGAAAACATTATTCCCCGGTGCAAAGATGTATAAGGAGAAATTTTTTGGGATGAACAAATCCTTTAGCGCGCATAACCTTTGAATTAATTCAAAGGCATTGTACACTAAGTTTTTTCTGCCTTCAAAACAGCATTAGAAATTATCATATCCAAAAATTGAATAATATTCTAATTTAGGATTTAACATATCAAGGTTTCCAAATAACCACCCCCACCATCGAATCCGCAGTACCATAATAGAGAAACCACTGATTTTTGAAATATACCAAGCCCTCCACAAATGTAGTTCCATCTACATACTGCCCGGATTTTTCAAAGGGAAGTTCGGGTTTCAGGAATGGCTTTTCGGTCCGATCAAGCAACTTCCATGGCTCATTTTTATCAAACAAGGCCTGTCCTGCGGTATAAACCCTATTTCCCAATTCTTTGACACCGATGTCTTTTTGGTTGCCGGCATTATAGAGGACGACAATGCCGTCTTTGGTCAGCACCGGTGGAGGTCCAGCTTCCACCAGCCATGAGTCAAAGTACCCCAATCTCGGACTAAGTAAAGGGGCTATATTTCCATCAGATCCTTCAATCGGTTCCCAGTGAACCAAATCCTCCGAGCTCGCCAACCAGATATGCGGCACGCCAAAGTACATCCAATATTTGCCGTGAATTTTAGCAGCTACGAGTTTGCCATCTTTGAGTTCAGTGACGATGGCACCTGATTTGGTTTCACGGTTGTGGTATTTGCCATCTTTGAAATCCCTGAAAATCGGCCCGTGTTTTTCCCATGTCCTCAGGTCTTTGGACGTGGCCACCGCCAAGCGCGGAAATTCTCTGTTCCATTGGGTATAAGTCAATACATATAAACCATCCTCAGTCTGCACAATCCTCGGGTCTTCTGTTCCTCCGGTCCATTCAAATTCTTTTTGGTTGTCGTCGGTAGGAAAAAAAATAGGTTCAGGCTGTCTTTTGTAAGTTTCCCCATCTTCTGTGATTGCCAAGCCCAAACGGGAAGTATGGCCACCGATTTCCTTTTCTCCAAGTTTTTCTTCCGCACGGTAGAGGATGTGGATCTTCCCATCTTTGAGGATTGCCGCCGGATTGAAAGTAGCCATGGATTCCCATTTGACCGATCTTCCTGACATCGGATCCTGAAAGGAAGTCTTATCGGTGGGAGAAATGATGGGTTGGGGATTTTCGGCGCGGAGAAAAGGTCCTAGCATCCAGGGTTTTTCTTGGGAGAAAGCTGTCAAAGAAGAAATGAATACGGTAAGAAATATTAAGGTCTTTTTCATTTTTTAGGCTTGTTAAAATTCTAAAATGTCTTGAGCTTTCTGCTCACCAAAGACTCTTCCGTCCGTCACCCTGAGTAAAGCGAAGGGTCTCCATACTATTTAGAAAGAGATTCTTCACCTCCGCTAGCTCCGGTTCAGAATGACGGAATTTGATTTTTCATCTCCTTGCAGTATATGTAAGCTTCAAAACCTCACCAAGGTAATCAATTCGGCCACACAGACAGGTTTATCGGCATGGTTAGATTCCATGGTGGCTTGGATAAATAGCTTCGTGTTTCCATCAGGACTTTCTTCCACATTGGTCAAAGTGGCTTTGAGCCGGATTTGATCGCCGGAATAGACCGGAGCGGGAAACCTGACCTTGTTTACACCATAATTCAGCGCCATTTGTACACCTTCCAAAGGCAGGATTTCATATATCAATTTGGGGACAAGTGACAAAGTCAGGTATCCGTGGGCCAGGTTTTTTCCTCCCGGCAATAAAGCAGCTGCTTTCTCGGTATCGACATGGATCCATTGAAAATCCTCCGTGGCTTCGGCAAACTTCTGAATCACTTCTTGGGAAACCGTTGTCCAGCTGCTTGTTCCCAATGACTTTCCAACCTGCTTTTTCAAATCCTCCACACTTCTGTACACTCGTTCGCCCTCTTCGGAAGATTCCTCCTCGATCGACTTGATACTTGCATCTTGATACTTGATATTCTCATCTCGCATTGTTTGGTCCCTAAGCCTGTCGAAGGGCTCGCTTTGTTCGGTCCCTGAGCCTGTCGAAGGGCTCGCTTCATCTTGATTCTCCAAAACCACCATCGCCTTCCCCATCACCTTTCTGTCCATCATGTCCCTCAAAGCCTGCGGTGATTCTTCCAAGGAGTACACTTTGTGGATATGTTGGCTGATTTTTCCCGATTGGATCATTCCGACAAGGTCTATGATGTTTTGTTGGTTTTGTTTTGGTTCTTCAGTGGAAAATCTTCCCCAAAAAACACCCATGATATCACAACCTTTGAGCAAAGCCAAGTTGAACGGCAACTTTGGAATCTCTCCTGCCGCAAATCCAATCACTAAGTATCTGCCTTTCCACGCCATTCCCCGCAAAGCTGGTTCAGCGTATTTGCCGCCTACTACATCCAAGACCACATCTACCCCTTTGCCATCTGTGAGTGTTTTGATTCGTTCCTTTAAGTCATCGCTTTCGTAATTGATCAGGTGGTCAGCTCCTTTTTCTTTGCAAACAGCCAATTTCTCAGCAGTGGAAGCTGCTGCGATTACTGTCGCACCCATTACTCTCCCTAGTTCCACAGCTGCCAATCCTACCCCTCCGGAGGCACCAAGAACCAAAAGCGTTTCTCCGGGTTGGATATTTGCCCTGTCCTTCAAGGCATGGTAAGCTGTGCCAAAAGTGTAAAGGGTAGAAGCTGCTGTCATGTAATCCATTTGGGGTGGAATAGGGAAAACACGATCCGCTGTAACTTTTACTTTTTCGGCAAAACCACCCCAACCACAAAGTGCCAACACCCTTTGCCCTTCTTTGAGGTGTTTGACCCCCGCTCCGGTTTTTTCTATTACACCTGAAACCTCGCCACCGGGTGAGAAGGGCAGTGTAGGCTTAAACTGGTATTTGTCCTGAATCAGCAAAACATCTGGAAAATTGACCGCACAGGCTTTGACTCGGATGAGAACTTCTTTTTCTTCCAAAACAGGATCATCGATATCAGAATAGGTCAAAGTTTCCGGAAGTCCGTGATGGGTACAAAGGATGGCTTTCATAGATAAAAGTTTTTGGTAAAATAGGCAATTCCTTATTTAAAACGTAATTTTGCCCCACTCAAAATACGGTTCCTGCAGAGGATTGTAACATAAGAAAGCACCATTCCATTGCCTTGAAATAAAGGGAAAATGAATGGCGAAATATTAAATTGCTTTCCGACTTTGCGTCTTTGCAGGACCTAAAAACCCCAAATATGTCAGTTAAACAGTATATCCAAGACAATCAGGACAGGTTCCTGAACGAACTTTTAGACCTTTTGCGCATCCCATCTGTGAGCGCCGATCCCAAATTTAAAAATGATGTTTTTGCAGCCGCTGACTTTGTCAAAGAAAGTCTGATCAAAGCCGGTGCCGACAAAGCTGAAATCTGTCAGACCGCCGGTTATCCGATTGTCTATGGCGAAAAGATCATTGATCCTGCTTTACCGACGGTATTGGTATATGGCCATTATGACGTGCAGCCTGCCGATCCTTATGAATTGTGGGATTCGCCGCCTTTTGAACCTGTCATCAAGAAGACCGAAAGACATCCTGATGGGGCTATTTTTGCCCGTGGCTCGGCAGATGACAAGGGTCAGTTTTACATGCATGTGAAGGCTTTTGAAGCCATGATGGCCACCAATGCTTTACCCTGCAATATCAAATTCATGATCGAAGGTGAAGAAGAAGTAGGTTCTGAAAACCTGGATATTTTTGTCAAAGAAAATCTCGAAAAACTCAAAGCAGACGTGGTCATTGTGTCGGATACGCACATGATTTCTATGGAGGATCCCTCCGTGACTGTAGGTTTGAGGGGATTGGCTTACATGCAGGTGGAGGTTACAGGTCCAAACAAAGACCTTCATTCGGGAACTTTTGGAGGTGCTGTTGCCAATCCGATCAATACACTTTGCAAAATGATTGCTTCTCTTCATGATGAAAACAACCATGTGACCATACCGGGATTTTATGACAAAGTGGAAGAATATTCCGCTGCTTACCGGGAGGAATTGAACAAAGCGCCATTTGACTTGGAGGATTATAAAAAGAAGCTCGATATCGCGGAAGTTTCAGGTGAAAAAGGATATACCACAATCGAGCGGGTCGGAATCCGTCCGACTTTAGATGTCAACGGCATTTGGGGAGGCTATACCGGAGAAGGTGCGAAGACGGTACTTCCTTCCAAAGCTTATGCAAAAATCTCAATGCGCTTGGTTCCTAACCAAGACCATAAAGAAATCGCCCAAATGTTTGAAGACCATTTCAAATTGATCGCTCCGGCATCCGTGAAAGTAAAAGTTATCTCCCACCATGGTGGGGCAGCAGCAGTGGTGCCGACGGATTCTCCCGGGTATAGGGCAGCAGAAGGTGCGATTATGGAAGCCTTTGGCAAAAAAGCCATCCCGACAAGAGAAGGGGGTTCTATTCCGATTTGTGCCTTATTTCAAAAAGTAATGGGACTTGATCCGATATTGTTGGGATTCGGTTTGGATACCGATGCATTGCATTCCCCCAATGAGCATTATGGACTCAAGAATTATTTTATGGGAATAGAGACGATTGCTTTGTTTTTCAAACACTTCAAAGAACAAGCCACCAAATAAAAGTCTCCCACAAAGACACGGAGGCACAAAGCAATATACTATTTGTGTCTCTGTGCCTTAGTGGGAATTGTGTCTCATTTTCTTGAACTATTTTGCTGAAAACCACCTTTATCAATCAGATTCGCCTACATCACACCGCAATGTCAAAATACTTCAAACCTTCACTGCTTTTTTTCTTCCTATTTCTCCTAAGCCTAACCTCTTTTGGCCAAGTGGTGTCACCACCAAAGTGGAATATCCAACTTGCCAATTCAGACCTCAAAGTCGGCGGTGAAGCAGAAATTGTGTTGAAAGCATCAATTCCTAGAAATTGGTATATCTATTCCAATGACTTTGATGAGAACGCAGGTCCGGTACTTACCAGCCTAAGCCTGGAAGGTTCAAAAGGGATTTCGGCCACCGAAAAGCTGAAACCGATCAATCCGAAGAAGAAATTTGATGAAGTTTGGGAGGCAGATATCACCTATTTTTCGGTTGCAGGGGAATTTCGTCAGAAGATTACGATCACCGAGCCGAATGTAGAAATCAAGGGAACGGTGGAATACCAAATGTGCTCGGATGTGACCGGGCAATGTATCCTTTATGAGGAGGATTTTACGATCAAAGCCACAGCACAGGGTTCAACCAATTTAACACCGACTCCTACTGAATCTCCCGCTGACAACTCCAATCTTGAAAAATCTGAGGCTGATTCTTCGGTTTCAGCAACTGAACCCGTTCAGGAAATAGAAGAAGACACCGACACAAGCCAAGAAAGGTCTTTTGTGGACCTCGAAGATGAAGGTAGCAAGGGCAGTTTATTGGGTTTCATGTTTGTTGCTTTTTTGGCAGGTTTGGCGGCGTTGCTGACGCCTTGTGTATTTCCGATGATTCCGATGACAGTCACTTTCTTTACAGGAAGATCCAAATCCAGGATTTCAGGAATCCGCAATGCGGGGATTTATGGCTTGTCCATTATCGCAATTTATACCATCGCCGGAACGGCAGTTGCGGCGGTCCAGGGACCCGAATTTGCCAATTGGCTTTCTACCCATTGGCTGCCCAATGTTTTCTTCTTTCTGATTTTCATCTTTTTTGCATTTGCATTCTTGGGCATGTTTGAGATTACCTTGCCGAGCAGTTTTGTGAATAAGATCGATGCCAAAGCGGACAAAGGCGGAATTGCAGGGATTTTCTTTATGGCGTTTACCTTGGTGTTGGTATCGTTTTCTTGTACAGGACCGATTGTAGGTTCCATTTTGATCAAGGCTGCAGGCGGGGATTTCATTACCCCAATTGCAGGTATGTTTGCATTTTCTCTCGCTTTCGCTATCCCCTTTACCTTGTTTGCAGTATTCCCTGAATGGCTCAATTCCCTGCCTAAATCCGGCGGTTGGCTGAATTCAGTCAAGGTGGTATTGGGATTTTTGGAATTGGCTTTGGCCTTCAAATTTCTTTCCGTTGCCGACCAAGTTTACCATTGGGGATTGCTCGACAGGGACATTTATATCGCGATTTGGATCGTAATTTTCTTCCTTTTGGGATTGTATCTTTTGGGTAAACTCAGGACAAAGCACGATTCACCGATGGACTATATCGGAGTGCCAAGGCTGATGTTGGCTATTACCACTTTCGTATTTGTAGTTTATCTGATTCCCGGACTTTGGGGAGCGCCTTTGAAAGCACTGAGCGGCTACCTTCCTCCACTGGCAACCCATGATTTTAATGTGATGGAAAGCCGGGCAGGTGCGGTTACTAAAGAAAACCAATTGGGAGAAATTCCAAAATATGCCGATTTCTTACACTTCCCTCATGGCATCCAAGGGTATTTTGATTACAAGCAGGCTTTGGCCGCCGCACAGAAGCAGGGCAAACCCTTGTTTATAGATTTTACAGGCCACGGCTGTGTCAACTGTCGGGAAATGGAAGCCCGCGTGTGGTCAGATCCGCAGGTTTTGCAAAGACTGAAAGAGGATTTTGTGATGGTGGCTTTGTATATCGATGAGCGGTATGAACTGCCGGAAGCCGAATGGTATGTGTCTGATTATGATGGAAAGGAGAAAAAAACCATTGGCAAGCAGAACGCAGATTTTCAGATCAGAAAATATAATAACAATGCCCAGCCTTATTATGTAATTCTTGACAACAATGAGGAATTGCTTGTCAAGCCAAAAGCCTATGATACCAATATCCTGAATTTTGTCAGTTTCTTAGAAGAGGCAAAAGCGGAGTTTGGGAGAAGATAACCTTTCAGGAAAGAAGTGTTAAGATGATTTCATTAGATTGGAAAAAGAAGGTTAATCATAAAGATGAAACCTTCTTTAATTTTCCCCTCAAATCTATTAACAAACACATCTGATTTTTGGCCCGGTGGAGGTTTTGATCTTCATAGTGAATGGTGTAATAGATATTCCCATTCAGGTAATCCGCCAGAAACCTAAATCCCATAATGCAGGTCATCATCAGTCCCCCAAATGGAAGGGAATTGATTTCTTCCTCAGTAAAAACACCTTTTCCCACTTCTAAAAATCCCTCCAAAAGCGCGTCATACTTGGCGGCATCAACTTTGATTTTTCCCCAATCCTGCGAACTTTCGCCTTCCGTACATGCCACAGTCCTGACCAAATCCCCAAAGTCATAATACACATATCCCGCCATCAAGGTATCCAAATCAATTACCGCATTTACCTTGGTAAAGTCCTCGGCAAAGATCAGGTTGTTGATCTTGGTATCACTGTGTGTCAATCTCAAGGGTAATTTTTCATTCCAACTGAGATATTGATCCACTAAGTCCTTTTGTTCCAAATAGAATCCGACCAGTTCCTTTAATTCTCCGCTCAAGATTCTTTTGGTGTTTTTCAATGCCTCCAACAATTGGTTGTATCGGAGTTCAAGGTCATGAAATCCCGGAATAGCTTCCTGAAACTCCGTTGCCGGAATGTGGATTCCTGCTTTGATAAACTGGGCGAATGCCTTTGCAGCAAGATAGGCCTGATGGGGATTCCCGATCTCATTGACACATTTGCCTGCTACAAATGGAGAAATCCTAAAAAACGTCCCGTCAATTAGCGTAAACAATTCCCCGGCCAAGTTTGGGATCGGCAAAGGTAAAATATAAGGCAGGTCCTCAGGATTTATTTGGTCGATCAATAGGGACTGGTTATGGGAAATCCTCTCGGGATATTTGAAAACGAGGTTATTGAAGCGTTGAAGGATGAGCTTTTCTTCTCCTGATTCAATCAAAAAAGTCTGATGGATATGGCCATCTCCAAATGGTCGAATTTGGGAAGGTTGGATATCCAAACCGTATTTTTTATTGAGAGTGGGTAACCAAGAAAAAGAGGTCATGTCTGAAAATCAAGTTCAGCTGCAAAAGTAAGTTTTTGGAATCAATTCGGCAGAAAATTCTTTTCTTTTCAATAGGCTATTGGAATTTGAAGTTTGTGAAACATGGCCACACACAGGTCAGAGTAAACTGATAAAAATCTACATGCTACAAATAGCGATTATTTCCATTTTCCGTCTTATTCCATTTTGGGGAAACTCACCTATAATTTGTCCCAAACGGTTTTTTTTAACATTGAAAATCCTACCTTTTGCAAATCTTGAGATATTATTTACATTAGTGAAATTTATTAAAGAAGTTTGGAGTAGTAAATTAAAAAAATCAATAAACTCAGCTTAATTACGAGCCACTCTAACCCAATTCCCTATGAATATTTCCTTTATTGACTGGGCAATCATCGCTGCCTTTTTTATTATTTCAATGTTGATAGGGGTGTTTGCCTCAAGGACTGCAGGAGCCTCAGCCAAGGAATTCTTCCTTTCGGGAAGAAATATGCCCTGGTGGCTTCTAGGCGTATCGATGGTAGCCACAACCTTCTCAGCAGACACGCCCAATCTGGTGACTGACATTGTAAGAAAACAAGGGGTGTCAGGCAACTGGGTTTGGTGGGCATTCTTGCTGACAGGGATGCTGACGGTGTTTGTTTATGCCAAACTTTGGAGAAGGTCCGAACTGACCACCGACCTTGAATTTTATGAAATGAGGTATAGTGGCAAGCCCGCTGCTTTCCTGAGGGCATTCCGTGCATTGTATTTGGGAGTGTTTTTTAATGTTGTGATTATGGCGACTGTTTCACTCGCTGCCATCAAAATCGGCGGTGTAATGCTAGGATTGAGTCCCATTGAGACCTTGCTGCTAGCTTCGGTAGTGACAGTTATATACAGTTCCTTGGGAGGATTGAAAGGAGTACTATTGACTGATTTTTTCCAGTTCTTCATTGCCATGGCAGGATCTATCGGTGCGGCTTTCTATATTCTTGATATGCCCGAAATCGGCTCTTTGAATAATTTGTTGACCCATCCAAATGTGGCCGACAAGCTCAACTTCCTTCCTGATTTCAATGATTGGAACCTCATTATTCCTTTGCTGATCATGCCCCTTGCCATTCAGTGGTGGGCAACGTGGTATCCTGGCGCGGAGCCCGGCGGTGGCGGATACATTGCCCAAAGGATGCTTTCTGCCAAGGATGAGAAGAATGCCATCGGTGCTACATTGTTTTTCAATATTGCCCACTATGCGATGAGACCTTGGCCATGGATCATTGTGGCACTTTCTTCCTTGATCATTTTCCCGCAGATTTCTGATTTAGGTGTGGCTTTTCCAAATATTCCTGCGGACAAATTGGGTGATGACTTGGCTTATTCAGCCATGCTGACTTTCCTGCCGACAGGTTTGATTGGGATTGTATTGGCGTCTTTGATCGCAGCGGTAATGTCCACACTTTCGACCCATCTCAACTGGGGCTCTTCCTACGTGGTGAATGATTTTTACCTGAGATTTTTGAAACCAACTGCAACCGACAAAGAACTTGTAATGGTGGGTAGGGTTTCCACAGTGCTGTTGATGGTTTTTGCAGCCATCCTTGCATTGGCATTATCCAATGCATTGGAAGCGTTCAATATCTTACTTCAGATCGGAGCGGGTACAGGGTTGATATTTATTCTTCGCTGGTTTTGGTGGAGGATCAATGCCTACACCGAAATTTTTGCGATGTTGATTTCATTCATTGTGGCAATATTCTTTGAGGTGATCAATCCAAAAGTTGGCTGGATTTTGATCCCGGAAAATCAAGCCTACCTCAAATTACTCTATGGCGTAGGAATCACCACTATTGGTTGGGTATTGGTCACATTATTTACCAAGCCCGAAAATGATGAAATCTTATTGTCATTCTATAGAAAAGTGGGACCTGCTTCTTTTGGGTGGAAAAAACTTTTGGACCGATATCCAAACGAAAAACAGGAACAGGGACAATTGCCGATGGAAATAGGTTTGATGCTCGTCGGGTCAGTGATGGTCTATGCGGCCTTGTTTGCAGTAGGTTTCTGGATTTATGGAAACGTATTGCCGGCAATTATTGCAACCGTTGTAGCCACTATTGGGGGTGCCATTATCATCAAAAGCTGGAAAAAACTGACTTTCTAAAAACTTGAAAAATTTAAATAAAACCATCCAAATCTGCAGAGATTGGATGGTTTTATTTTTTGAACTCCAAAGTATTGATCAGGTGGATCATGTCCTCTTTGATATATTCTATGGCAGGGGCAAGGGAATCATTTTTCATCGCTGTGTTGAAATACAAAGCCCCCCTCAGAAAATTCTTTGTGGAATCGGTGACGAAAAACTGGAATTGTGTAGGTACTTCGCCTGAGAGCTCTGCTACGACACCGGTATATCCCTTTGGAGTTACCATCATAGATTCTTCTATGCCATAGGCTTTGATCTGATGCTTTGCGGTAAGGTTGATGACGTCATTTATGACAGTTTTGATGTCTTTTCCTTCAGTATCCAAAGCAAAATATGTCAGGTGGATTTTTCCTCCCAAACTTTGATAATTAAGGTTGATTCTGGTTTTATCTGCAAGGTTAAATGAATCTTGTTCCACAATAGCATTCACGGAGTGCTCAAAAGAATAAGGCACATCATCGGTTAAGGCGGTGAATCCCCTTTCAGGAAGATCAATACGGTTGTATCCTTTGGGTTTGGGAAGGTAATCGGAACCACAACTTCCGAGAATAAAAAGCAAAATCAACGGAATAAAATTTCTTATTATCATGTTTCAAATTTATCAAAATCGTTTGAAATGAGGGGACTATAACGGATATTTATACTAAACTTAACTAGCCAAGTAATATGAAAACACAAAACAGCGTACTCGTAATTGCTACGGTTTTGATGGCGTTTTTTTCCATTCAATCCGTTTCCTTCGCCCAAACAAATATGGAGGAATTTTTAAGCAAATGGGAAAATGGAAAGCAGTTCACTTTGGAAGTGGTGGACAAAATGCCGGAAAACCTGTATGACTACAAGCCGGAAGCATCAGGGATGAGTTTCAATGAGCAGGTGACCCACCTTTCTTCTGCCATTGCGGGGATCAGCCAAAGATTTCTAAAAGGCACTGATCCGGGATTTGCAATTGATGCCAAGCCTAAGAACAAAGCGGAACTCAGAGCCTTTGTAGAGAAATGCTATGATTATGGTACCAAGACTTTTAAGAGCCTTGGTTTAGCTGATTTGGATGAAAAAGTGGAGATTTTTGGGACAGCAGCTACCAGAAGGGAAGTGATTTCCCTGATCGATGACCATTGTACCCATCACCGTGGAGCGGCAGTTTCTTACATTCGTGCCAATGGCATCGAGCCGCCAAGGTATAGGGGAATGGGAATGTGATTTACACCCTTGGAAACCGCATTTTAAATGGTGAGAGGTAAGAAGTAAGGGGTTCCACGCCTTTTACTTCTTACCTCTTACTTTTTTTTGTTTACCTTACCCAATCAGTTTTTTCTGCCGCAGGTTTTCTTTTTCCCATCGGCCAGTTTTCGGTGGCAGGCTTAGCAATGTAGAAAAATCCCATCAGCATGTCCTCTTCTTCCAGGCCAAACCAAGGCTTCGCTTCAGGCCAAAAAGTAGGCCCACCGGTCCCCCAAAACGCTGCCAAACCATGGGCAGAGGCCGAAAGGTACATGTTCTGTACAGCCATAGCCACCGCTGCTATTTCCTCCATCACAGGAAGACCTGCTTTGGGATCATGTTTCATTTTGATGGCGATGATATGGGAAGCTTTCAAAGGATTTTCTTTGAACCTCATGTAGGCAGCTTCGTTGAAAGTGCCGTTTTTGGTTGTTCTTTCTTTGTATAACTCAGACTGATAATCAGCAAATTTCTGTCTTCCCTCTCCTGCAAATACGATGAAACTCCAAGGTTCCGTCAATTTGTGGGTTGGTGCCCAAGTGGCATTTTCCAATATTTCCTCGATGATGGCATCATCTACAGGATCATTTTCTTTGAATTGGGCAAAAAACATGGACCTACGTCCACGGATGATTTTATTGACTTCGGTGATATTGAAATCCGGCTTTTCCATAAAGGTTATTTTTGATTGAAACTGTCAGGTTTGTAAATGCGAAAAAAAGGAAATTGGTTTCGTATGGGGAAAAAAAATAAAAGTTGGGTAATTTCCCTCCTTCACTTAACTTTCACTGCGATGATTATCCCTGTCCAATTCATTTTTGTCAAGGTCAAATCAATTCTGCTTTCTAATTTCTTGACAAAGTTGATGGCTTTTTCGGCATGACCATCCGGCCAATTCGGTTGTGGCAACATGTCATCCACGATGTATAAGCCTCCGAGAAGGAGCATGTCCAGGATTTCTTCCAATAGCAAATATTTTCCATGCCAGGTATCGGCAAAAATGTAGTCAAATCGCTGTTTGGTATTGGCTAGAACCCAATCCTCTCCCTCTGTCAGTACCAAAGTCAACCTAGGATCTTTTCCCAAATTGCTTTTGGCAATTTCCAAAACTGCTCCATCATTGTCGATAGAAACCAAAGTGCTGTCAGCATCCATACCATCCAAAATCCAAGAAGTGGAAAGTCCGGTTCCGGTTCCGAGTTCAAGGAATTTTCCAAATGGTTTGGATGCTGCCAACGTTCTTAACAGTGAACAAGTCAACATGTCCGACGGCATCGTGAAGCCAAGTTCTTTTGTGGCTTGGTCAATTGCAAAATAGGAATCCGGGATATTTTGAATGTCGTGGTCGGTCATTGTTTGATATGAAATTAGGTTAAGGCAGAAAAATTTCCCCCTAATTGATTCAAAAAATCTGTTACAGTTAGAATTTTTGTTTTTCTAAATTTTCCCAAATCCAATAGGTCTTTATCACCTATTATTAAATAATCAGCTTTTCCGTCCATTGCCAATGATAATAAAAAATCATCTTTTGGATCTCTGCAAACACTGATGCTACTTTTGATTTCAATTAGATCAATGAATGAATCAAAAGCATTCAACATTTTTTCCAAACCTTGAGTCAAAAAATACTTTTGTAATTTAGGTTTTTCAATTGTGGTTTTGATCTCCGACAGCAAATTCTCATTAAGTAGGATTCTGATTTTTCCGGAAAAAATATGTTCATCAAGCAATGTTAATTTTTTAGAAATTATAAAGCTTATCCAAATATTTGTGTCAATTATAACTCTTAAAGGTTTATTTTTTGGCATACCTTTCAGACCTTACCATTTCTGTAATTTCAGTGATTTCATCAAGTGTTGGTGCATTTTCAGAATTTGAACGCATAGTCTCAAGGTACTTTTTAAGATTGGATATTGGTTCTTCGCTTACCTTAATCAACTTAAGATCTTGCATCAGCTCAATCATTTCTAGCGCTTTTGGATTTAATATCTCAATTTTAATAGCTCCCATATACCAATATTAATAATATATACTCTAGATTTCAACTTATCAGATTTAATTGATTTCGCAAAAATTATGATATCTGAATTTTTTTGAAGGATTACATGCATCTAGAATAAATATATTCAACTCTGCTATTTCCCCATAAATCCCCTAATATCTTTCACCAGTTTTTCAAAATCAGGGCGGTGGTTGTACATCATATGTCCTCCTTCATAATAAAACAGTTGAACCCGATCCATCGGGATATCGTGTCGGGCAAAAGTGTATTCCGCATCCAAAAATGGGGTAATCAGGTCATAATAGCCGTTGGCAACCATGACTTTCAGGTCTATGTTGCGGCGCATGGATTCGCCGAGACTTCGGGCGACATTGACATAGGAAGGTTCCCAATAAGAGCCTGCAGGAACGGGCCTCCAATTCCATTTGCCGCCGATACTGCCGTTGGAGGTCAGGTAAGGCCTGTCTACTTTGACTTTTAAGGTTTTGGCAAAATGATCCTGCAACGCAGCAGTATAAGCTGCATCAATGCCGTAGCTCGAAGGATCTCCCAAGGTCGGTGATGCTGCCGTTTGGTCGCCTTCTTCCCCTATATATCTTCCATCCAATGTTCCAATGGTTTTCCCTTCCTTGCGGAGCAATTCCTTTTTGAACCTGTCTGTCAGGATTCTATTGCCGGAGAGGAGGACATAATCCTTTTCCAGTCCCAAAAAGTAGGAGATCCTTTCTGCGATTTTCTCTTTTTCAGCGACTGTGGCTTGGTTGCCTTTGTACAAAGCAGGCAAATATTCATTGTAGGCAAATGCCCTAGCTTCAGCCACAAAATCCTCAAGTTTTTTACCTTGACCGGCTTTGCCATGGTACCAAGCAGTGGCGGCCATGGTGGGAAAATAGGTGAAATAAGATGCGATATTGTCATGCATTGAAGTTGAACCCTGATAATCCAAGGCCTGTGATATCAAGATCAGGCCATTCAAAGCCACGGCCTGACCACCACTCTCCAAAGCCGCAGTGACAGCAGCCGCCCTTGTCGTACCGTAGCTTTCCCCTGCAATGTATTTTGGAGATTGCCATCTTTGATGTTTTGTGATCCAAATGCGGATAAACTGTGCTATAGACTTAGCATCTTCCGTCAACCCCCAAAAATCTTCTTCCTTGCCTTTGCCAATCACCTTGCTGTAGCCTGTCCCCACAGGATCAATAAACACCAAGTCTGTAATATCCAACAAAGCCAATTCATTATTGACCATATTGAAAGGTGCTGCCCCATCATCAGTTTTTGCATCAGAATCCACCTTGACTATTTTGGGTCCAAAAACACCCATGTGTAACCAAACAGAGGCTGAACCCGGACCACCATTGAAAATAAAGGTGACGGGCCGTTTGCCTGAATCGGTTTCGGGTTTGATATAGGAAGTGGACCAAAGTGCTGCCACCGGTTCACCTTCATTGTTTTTGAGAAATGTTTCCCCAGAGATGGCCTTGTAGCTGATAGCTTTCCCATGAAAAGTCCCTTGATGCGTTGTTTCAAAGACAATCGGGTCGGGAATTGGAGTATCCTTTTCGGCTTCTTGGGCAAAACCTGTTGAAAAAATGAAAAACATCAGGGGAAGGAGTAATTTTTTCATTGGGTAATTTTTTAAAATTTAAGAATTTAAATCAAGGGATTTTGTTTCAAAGACATTACATAACGGCTTTTCAATATACAGTTTCAAAATTTATCCTGCTTCAGGAGAAGCAGGATAACAGGAGAAGCAGGACAACTAAGCGGTTCAGTGGAAGTTTATTTGGCTTTCACTTTTGGCGACTTTGAGTCTTTGCGTGAATAAAGAAATATTGGCCTTGGAATCCTGCTTCCGGAGAAGCAGGATAACCATTTATTCAGGATAACGAAGACACTTTCTGTTTTCTCATTTTGCGACTCGCGGCTTTGCGTGAAACACATCTACAAAATTTCCGCCTCCGCCTCTATTTCCACCAGATATCCTTCTCCGACCAATTTTGCCTCCACCAAAGTATTGGCAGGCTGAATGGCTGCAAACCGTTGTCCATGAGCCCGTGCTACAGGTTCCCAATCATTGATATTGTTCACAAAAATTCTGGTACGGATCACATCTTCCATTTTTCCGCCGAGGGAAGTGATTGCCGCTTCGATTTTATCCAAAATAAAATGCGCCTGGGCGCCTGCATCATTTCCACCGATCATGCGTTGCCCATGGGTGGCAGTGGTGCCGGAAACGGAAATCCGGTTTCCGCGTCTGGTAGCACGGCTGTAACCGGCCATACCTTCCCAAACTGTCCCGCTAAATACCTGTACGCTGCCGTTGGCGCCGGCTTTGACTTCATATGGTTTGGGAAAAGATTCCAAATGATGGCTGAGGTCGCCTGAAGCAGTGAGAAAGGGAGGTTTCCTATACTCGTCTCCACAATCACCGGGGATCTGAGTCAACATCGATTGTGCCTCTCGAATAGTGTTTTTGTCTTTTTCAGATAGCGAAAAGGAAAATAGTTTCATCGTTTCCTCCACATGGGCACTTTGTCCCAATCTTGCACCGATGATGACTCCACCTACTTGAGGCTGCTCGAGGATGAATTTGGTGGCTACATTGGCAATGGAAACTTGGTGTTTTTCAGCTATTCCGGAAAGGGACTCCAATAGATTTTGGAATTTTGCCCAACCTCCTGCCGCATCAATAAACCTTTTATACTTCAATTGAGACCAAGTAGCCTCGTTTTCCAAAAGTGGTTCGGTTTTTCCCAACCATTTTTCTGAAAGGAATCCACCTGCCAAAGTTCCAAAGGCCAGGATTTTCACCCCGTATTCCTGACAGACTTTTGTCATTTCTCCCGAAGCCCTTTGGTCGATCAGGGAGTGACAAATCTGGTTGGATACAATCGGGATCCCCGATGCGCAAGCTATCCTCAAGTGTGCCGAATCAAAATTGGTCAAGCCGATATGCTTGATCAATCCTTCCTCCTTCAATTCATTCAGCCAAAACAATTGGTCCAGCCAAGTCGGGTCAGGGTAACTCCAGGCATGGAACTGCATCAGATCAATCTGTTTGGTCTGAAGTCGGTCAAGAGAAATCTGGATCGCAGCCCTTGTTTCTTCTAAGCTTGATTTGCCTGGTTTGGGAACCCACTTGGTCAAAAGGGTTGCTTTTTTGCCTAATTGGTGTGTGTTTTTGAAAGTTCCGGCGATGATTTCTGCCGAACCATAATGGTCCGCCATGTCAAAGGTTGTCAGCCCGGCTTCCACATATGGCGCCATGGCAAGGGACGTGACATTCGGGTCTAGGATATTGCCGTCCTTTTCCATATCGGCGATCTGCCAAAGCCCGGTCAGCACTTTTGATATGTGAAGATCAGGAGCCAATTCGGTATATAAATCATTCGTCTTGTTCATGTCAGGGCAATTTTTCAAATAGAGATTTGGTGTCTATTCCTTTGTTTTTCAATTGATTAAATTTAAAAAAGAATATCAGGGAAGCCAGACCCATCACAATCAACCAAATCGGAGTTGAATGAAAATACCAGGCTTCTGCACTGCTGTTGAGGTCTTTCCAGGTGTGGATCGCAAGAAAAAAGACCAGAACCAATGTCCCTGCCCAACCCAATGCGATCCTGATTTTTTTGTTCTTAATGATTTTGATATCTGAAGCCAATGCAGGATTTACCTTGTCAATAGTCAATAAAGTCACACACATCAACAGAAAATTTACCATCATGGAGGTCACCATGATATCGATACCCAAAAAGAAATCTCCTGCAAAATGACTTCCTAATATCCCTACACTTGCCATGACCCCACTGAGGATTACTGCGGCATATGGGGTGTGGAAACGCGGGTGTATTTTAGTAAAATATTTTGGAAAAATACCATCCTCTGCCCAAGCAAACATCAGCCTCGAAACGGAAAGGAGCATAGCGGGAAGGTCGTTGATCAAAGCGATCGCCGCTCCTGCAACTATCACTACTGTCAGTCCTGACGGAAGTAAGTATCCCATCAGACCCGGTGCTGTGATGTCTTTTTGCGAAGCTTCTTCAGCTACAAATGACCAAGGGACTGCATGATAGACTGCGCTTGTAAATAAAATATAATAACCTCCTACTATGAAAATGGTCAATGCAATGGCCAAAGGGAGTCTTTTGGTTGGGTTTTTTGCCTCTCCTCCCGCCTGCGCAATGCTGTCAAATCCAATAAAACTTGCAAACAGCAAAGCCCCAGCAGAAAGGAAAGTAGGCAAGTGGAAGTCTGCTCCAAATGAAGGTGAGATATCTCTTCCTTCTTTTTCCAATATGGATTGAGCAAAATCTATTTGTGTAAATGAAAAACCTGCCACTATCACTACTCCACCCATGATAAACATCAGGATCATCAGTGGAATTACAGTCTTTTCATACAGACTTGCACCTCGGATATTGACCCAAACAAAAAGCCATACCAAACCCAAAGCTATGGTCACACGGATAATCCCATTTTCTAATAATGCTGCCAAAGAAGTCCAATCCAGTGCCGCAGCAATGTCCCTCAGGAAAGGAACTGTCACATAGGCCACCACACCTATGACTATGGAGAGCCCAAACCACTGCGAAAAGCTCGCCACAAAACCCAAATAAGGATTGAGTCCACGACTCGCGTAGACATAGCTTCCCCCTGCCCTTGGCATGGCTGTGGCGAGAAGGCTATAAGCAAAAGCGGCCAACAATGCCGGAATCGCAGCAAAAATAAAGGCAGGCAATACATAAGGCCCGATTCCCGGAACATGCCGCTGAATCATAAATGGCACAACATTGATCGACGCACCAAGCATCGAACATACTCCGGTAGCTACCAAACCCATAAGACCAAGTTGCCTTGTTAACTTTGGCCTTTTCATTTTAGACTAATTAAGGAAATACCCATTGGAATCAAATTTCACCATATTTCCTGTATTTCAAAATCAATAAAATAAATTACCATTTCTTGGAAGAGTAATTTGAACTACAAAAAAAAACGGTCCGAAATCTTATTATTCATAATTTTTTAAATGGGTTTTATTCTGTATTTTTCGGGCTAGTTAAATTGCAAAAAACTGTTTTGTTTGACGGATTTGTTCCGTTGATTGATTTTGGCACCATGAAAGTATCCCCAGAAAAACCTTTTCAAATCATTTATTCTTTATTCAGCCACGAATTTCTTGGACTGTTATTCGAGTCCTTCGTGATTCAACTTGATGAAAAAGGAAGGCTTTCTTTTGCCCACCAGAATATTTCGCATGTCAATGCACCCGAGTTTTCTTCCGGTCTTGATGAGACTGACTTTAAATTGATCAAATGGATGGATGACATGCAGCAGGAAGCCATTGTCAAAAAATTCGATACCAAGAAGCTCAAGCCTAAGGACTACCTGAGGAAAATTTATGACCCCAAAACTGAGAATAAAGTTGTCCAGGAATTGATCGAACATAAACTTGAAAGTTTGAGGGCCAAAGTCCTTGAAAACCTGAAAGGAAAGCGGTTTTTTGAAATGGGAAACGATGGTAATCCGATTTGGAGAGAAATCAATATTATGCCGGAAAAGGCTGCAGTACTTTTTCATTTTAGGAGAAATGAGGACAATACACACTATTTTCCCACCATCAAATACCGGGATGTTCCCCTTGAATGGCAATACCGCAATGCCTACCTCATCTGCCACGAACCTGCTTGGTTGGTGGTTGACTACAATTTATACAGTTTCAAAAAAGGTGTGGACGGCAAGAAACTCCAACCCTTTCTGAATAAAAAATTTATTGTAATCCCCAAAAAGGTAGAAGACCAGTATTACAAAAAGTTTGTGACCCAGCTTGTCGCTTCCTTTGATGTCTATGCCAAAGGCTTTGATATCAAAGTCGAAAGGTCCATGCCAAAACCTGTTTTGAATTTGAGTGACCTTCCCTCAAATCCCAAAACAGACCTTTTTGGAAACAAACTGGAGGAGGAAGAGGAAGACAAAATAGTTTTTGACCTGCAGTTCCAATACGGAGATTATGCTTTCAGATCAGAAGAAAAAGCCTCCAATAATGTAGAATTAGAACATATCGGAGACAATTACATTTTCCACAAAGTAATCAGAGACCTCGAAAAGGAAAAGTCCTATGGCGATTACCTGAAAGATCTCGGATTGCCTGTCAAGCATGCCCGGTATTCGATCTGTAAGTCCAAGGCTTTTGGTTGGATCAATGCCTACAAAGACAATCTGGAGGAAATGGGCATCCGGATCCAACAGGCACCGACCCAAAAAGGCAAAAGGTACTTTATCGGTCATGCTATCATTTCTGTAGAAGTCAAAGAAAACATAGATTGGTTTGATGTCCATGCCGTCATCAGGTTTGGTACTTACGAGATACCCTTTCATAAAATCAGGAGACTTTTGCTTCAGGGGAAAACCGAATTTGAACTTCCCAACGGGGAAATTGCAGTGATTCCAAATTCCTGGTTTGTCAATTATTCCGAAATGTTCGCATTTATGGAAGAGCATGATGCCAATGCCGATCATCACCTTGTGCTCAAAAAACACCACATTGCTTTGGCACAGGAGCTTCAAAACAGCAACCTCCTCCAACTCAAGTTGAGTCAGAAACTTGAAAAATTACGAAATTTCAGTCAGATAGAGGATTATGATTTGCCGGTGACTTTCAAAGGGGTTCTCAGACCATACCAAAAAGCAGGATATAATTGGATGCGTTTTCTGAACGAGTTTCGGTTTGGTGGCTGCTTGGCTGATGACATGGGATTGGGAAAAACCGTGCAGACTTTGGCACTTTTGGCACATGAAAAAGAGCAAAATCCAAATGCCACTACCTTACTTGTCATGCCGACTTCTCTGATATACAACTGGGAATTGGAAGCAAGGAAGTTTACTCCAAAGCTGAAAATACTAACCTATACCGGTAGCCAAAGGGTCAAGGACATCAGCCGCTTTGCAAAATATGATCTGGTCCTTACTTCCTATGGAATCACGAGGATGGATGTGGATATGCTCAAGGGATTCTATTTCAATTATGTCATCTTGGACGAATCCCAAGCCATCAAAAACCCAAGTAGCATCATCGCCAAGGCAGTGAATGAACTGACCTGCAGACAGCGGTTGATCCTGACAGGAACACCGGTTGAAAATGGAACCATGGACCTTTGGTCCCAAATGAACTTTATCAACAGAGGCCTTTTGGGAAATCAGAACATGTTCAAAAAACAGTTTTTATTGCCGATTGAAAAGAAAAATGACCAAGATAAGGCTGCCAAACTGCATGCCATGATCAAGCCATTTATCCTCCGAAGGTTAAAAAGCCAGGTAGCGACTGACCTTCCGGAGAAAGTCATCAATGTGAAATATTCAACGATGACGCCTGAACAGGAAAAAGCCTACGAAGAGGTAAAAGGGTACTATAGGGATCAGATCGTCAAAGAAATGTCAGTTGCCGGTATGAAAAACCAGCAGTTTGCTTTGTTGAGGGGATTGACCCAACTGAGGCAATTGGCCAACCATCCAAGATTGACCGATAAAGACTATACCGGCGATTCCGGCAAGATGGAAGATGTGACCCACATGATTGAATCCACGGTCAGTGAAGGCCACAAAGTGTTGGTCTTTAGTCAGTTTGTCAGGCATCTCGCTATCGTCAAAGAATACCTTGAAAAAGAGAACATCAAGTACGCCTACCTAGACGGTACGACCAAAAACCGTCAGGCCCAAGTGGAGTCTTTCCAGCAGAACGATGAGGTAAAAATTTTCCTGATCTCCCTAAAAGCAGGAGGTGTAGGATTGAACCTGACCAAAGCCGAATATGTATTTTTGCTTGACCCTTGGTGGAATCCTGCGGTAGAAGCCCAAGCCATAGACAGGGCACACCGAATCGGTCAGGAAAACAAAGTCATCATCTATAAATTCATCAGCCGAAATACCGTGGAGGAAAAAATAATGGCTCTCCAGGAAAGAAAAATGGCTCTCGCAGGAGAACTGATCAGTACTGAAGAAAGCTTTATAAAGAGCCTTAGCAAAGAAGATGTTGAGGCATTATTGGATTGATAAACCACAAACACTCGCAAAAAAATGAAAAAAGCAATTTTGATAATTCAATGCAAAGATCAGAAAGGCATCGTAGCAAGCGTTTCTGAATTTTTATACTCCTATCAGGGAAATATCCTTGAGATAGACCAACATGTGGACGGTGAAGTCGGGATGTTTTTTATGAGGGTATCCTGGGAATTGGAAACCTTTGGACTGAAAAGGGAAGAGATCGAACCGATATTTGAAGCCAAAGTCGGGAAGAAATTTGACATGGAATTTGAATTGTTTTTCAACTTCCGAAAACCAAGAATGGCAGTTTTTGTATCCAAGCTTTCCCATTGCCTGATCGATATTTTGAGCAGGCATTATTCAGGCCAATTTGAAGTAGACATTCCTGTGGTGATTTCCAACCATGCCGACCACAAAAAGGTGGTGGAAGCTTTTGGCATTCCTTTCCATTATTTTGCTGTAGACAAGGCAAACAGAATGGATGTGGAAGAAAAGCAGTTGGAATTGCTGAATCAATACCGAACTGATTTTGTGGTTTTGGCCAGGTACATGCAGATCCTGAGCGAGGATTTTATCCGGAATTATCCCAATAAAATCATCAACATCCACCATTCGTTTTTGCCGGCTTTTGTCGGTGCCAAGCCTTACCATGCCGCTTACGAGCGTGGCGTCAAAATCATTGGGGCCACAGCACATTATGTTACCGAGGAATTGGATGCAGGTCCGATCATCGAACAGGAGGTAGCCCGTGTGCGTCACCATAACTCCCCGGCTGACTTGGTGCAGATCGGTCAGGATGTAGAAAAAGTGGTTCTTTCCAAAGCCATCAAATACCACCTTGAAAGGAAAATATTGGCGTACAGAAATAAGACGATCATATTTTATTGATAAGCAGACCTTTTCCAAAGTTTTTGAACTTTGGAAAAGATTTTTAAAACACTCGAATACCCCTTGGAAAAGAAATTATAGTATTGTAGGAACAAGACGGTATTTTATTGATAAGTACACCTTTTCCAAAGTTTTGGACTTTGGAAAAGATTTCTAAATCCATTGAATACCAACAGAGGAAGAAAAATATTGGACTGTAGGAACAAAACGATAATATTTTATTGAAAAGCAGACCTTTTCCAAAGTTTTTGAACTTTGGAAAAGTTTTTAAAGCCATCAAATACCCGTAAAAAAAGAAAATTTGGCTTACCGAAACAAGACGATAATATTTTATTGAAAAGCAGACCTTTTCCAAAGTTTTTGAACTTTGGAAAAGATTGTAAACGCTTTGAAAAAGGCTTTCATTCCAAATCCAAACCAAGTAGAAAATCCCTTTTGGAATTCAATAAGTACTCGATGTGGGAAAACCCGTCAAAATATATCAATGCTTCATTTCTAAAGATATTTGATGGGGAATCCCACTTTTTGTAGGCAATTAAACTTGACCATTTCCACAAAAATTCATTTTTGACAAACTGATGTTTGACAGGATTGAGATGAATATACAAAAAGGTTTCTTGCCATTGTCTTTGTGTGGTTATTTGCTTTCGCTTAAAGTTTTTTGCAAAAAGACTTCCTGTTCTATTGAATAACTTATTGTAGGATTGGGTATAAGAACTGAAAAAATTTGAAAATGCTTTGGATATTCTCCTTTCAACTTCTCCATCATTGATTTCAGATAGTTCGATGTTGTCTAATATAACAGCCCTATCTTTGATTTTAACCATCAAATGAAAATGATTAGGCATTAGACAAAATGCTATAGTTTCTACAAAAGGAGAGACGTGAATGTCATATTGTTTTAGAAAAAACCTATAGTTTTCTTGCTCTTGAAAAAGGTTTTCAAAGCCATTAGCATGGTTAAAAATATGGTAAGTAACCCCGTGTTCCATTCTTAAAATTAACTACTTTTAAAATTAAATCTATCTTTTCCAAAGTTTTGAACTTTAGAAAAGTTTTTAAAACCATCGAATACCACTTGGAAAGGAAAATATTGGTGTTTAGAAACAGGTAGATTATTTTTTTTGAAAGTAGACCTTTTCCAAAGTTTTTTAACTTTGGAAAAGATTTCTAAATCCATCGAATACCCCTTGGAAAAGAAATTATAGTATTGTAGGAAAAAGACGGTATTTTATTGATAAGTACACCTTTTCCAAAGTTTTGAACTTTGGAAAAGTTTTTAAAACCATCAAATACCCCTTAAGAAAAGAAAATATTGGCTTACCGGTGAAAGATGATTTCTCTATTATTTTTGAAAGCAGACCTTTTCCAAAGTTTTTGAACTTTGGAAAAGTTTTTTAAAACCATCGAATACCACCTTGAAAGGAAAATATCCAAACATTTTAAATAAATCCTTGTTGGGTAGGTGTCTGTTTTGTCAGATATCTACCTTGACATGGCCTTTTTTGACAAAAAAGTAAAAAACCCTGACTTTGGGAACGAAAAGTCCTTCAGGGATTTTTTCGACAGCCATTATTCTCTTGTATATCGGAGATTATATTCCCTATTGGGAGATTCTCAGCTTTCTGAAGAATTGTGTCAAGACATTTTTGTGAACCTTTGGCAAAGGAGATTTGAATTGCCCGCCATTGCAAATTGGAACAGTTACCTGCTGAAATCCGCCACCTTCAAAGCCATAGATTACCGAAGAAAAAGAAAGGATATCCTAAAATTTGCAGAAGACCTTGATGCTGAGGGAATCATTGCCGAAGTCGAAGAGTCGAAGGACGAAGACATTCAATTAGAGCTGCTTGAGAAAGAAATTGCAGCACTTCCCGATCGGTGTCAGGTTATATTCAAGCTCAGTCGATATGAGCAGATGAGCTATGCCGATATCGCCAAAGCTCTGGATATCAGTCCAAAAACGGTAGAAAACCAAATCGGTAAAGCCCTCAAAATTTTAAGAAAAAACCTCCTTCCGCAACTTTTTTTCGGATTACTGCAAATTTTTCAGTAGCAGGATAGGGGTTTTGAAGCCACTTCTCGACTTATAGGGAAAGAAGCAATTAATGGAACCTACAGACGAACAACTGGCAAGATGGCTCGAAAGTCCGAGTCAGGATGATATTCAGGATTTGAATGAATGGCTTGACAAAAGTCCCGAGAATCTCCAAAAATGGGAGAGCTACCAAATGCTCTGGCAAAATTCGGCAAAGTTGGCTTCCAGGATGCCTCTACCTAACCGGGAAAGGATTTGGTCAGGAATTGAAGCAGAAATCGGGGAAAAGAAGACTTTTGCTATTTCTGGCTTTTTCAAATATGCAGCGGCAGCGGCTGTCATCCTGACGATTTCTCTATCCGTTTGGCTTTCGATTTCACCCAAGCAGGAGCATTACATTGCAGGAAATGGACCATTGGAGGTTTGGCTGTCCGACAGTTCTCGCGTAGTCTTAAAAGAGGGGGCTGAACTGAAAGTTTCCGAGGACTATTTGGTGGAGGAGCGAACGGTCGTTTTGCAAGGCGACGCATTTTTTGAGATAAAAAGAAATGAGCAAAAGCCATTTTTGGTGAAAACCGAATCACATTTTGTCAAAGTATTGGGGACATCCTTTTTGGTCCAAACGCCTCAGCCGAAAGAAGCCACCGTTTCTGTTTTCTCCGGGAAAGTTGAATTTGGCTTCCCTTTAGGTCAAAGCAGTATCCTGACAAAGGACATGTCACTGACCATTTTGGGTAATCAGTTTGTAGAAAAGGAAAAAAGCACCAATGACCTTGCTTGGTGGACAGGAGAACTGAAGTATGACAATGCGCCATTGTCTCAATTTGTCGCCGACATGGCCTATAATTTTGACATTGAGATAAGAGTAACGTCTACTTCTTTGATGGGCTGCGGACTCACGGCCAAGTTTGAAGGATTGACTCCTGATGAGATGGTGCAGGCTGTTGCCATGACCTTTGGAAGCGAACTGCAGCAATCCTCCAAATCAAGTTTGGTAATGCAAGGTGGAAATTGTGAAACGGGAGGTGAGACGTGGTGAGGTTGTTTTTGATTTTCGCCCTTTGTTTTTTGTCTTTTTGGGCCAAAGCTCAGGAACGGATAAGTTTGAATGGAACCTACTCCTCCGAGCAACTGATTGAAAGTATTGAGCAGCAGACTCCTTTTCGGTTTGTCTTCCAAAGCCAAATCCTTCCAAAAGGAAAGGTTGTGGACTTAAGTTTTGATCAGGCTAAAGTGGAAGAAATCCTTTCTTTTTGGACAGCTGCCCTGCAATTGGAATATAAGATTCAGGGCAATCTGATCTTATTATCACCTGCCCCTTCCTCGAGAAGAATACTCAGCGGCTATGTGACCAATCAGGGCGATGGAGAAAAGCTTATCGGTGCCAACATTCAAGTCTTGGGCACAGGAATCGGAATTACCACCAATGAATATGGATACTTCGCATTATCCATCCCACAGGGCAACTACAAGGTAAAGATTTCTTATGTGGGTTTTCAGACCCTGACTGAAGAGGTTGCTTTATTCCAAGACATCGCGAAAAATTTCCAGCTTCAAATTGCCAATGTGCTATTGGACGAGGTTTCTGTAGTCTCGGTGGAAGACAAGGTGGAGGAAATTCAGATGAGTACCTTCAAGGTAAATATGGCCTTGGTCCGAAAGCTGCCAGCAATC
Organism: Cognataquiflexum rubidum; assembly: GCF_022538115.1. Classification (GTDB taxonomy): domain Bacteria; phylum Bacteroidota; class Bacteroidia; order Cytophagales; family Cyclobacteriaceae; genus Cognataquiflexum; species Cognataquiflexum rubidum. The sequence continues at coordinate 179,520 of NZ_JAKZAL010000006.1, forward strand.
GGCGGAGAGGTCGACCCGCTGCGGATTCTTCAACTGCTTCCAGGCGTGCAGTTTGGTACCGAAGGCACATCGGGATTCAATGTACGTGGCGGTTCTCAAGATCAAAATCTGATTTTGTTGGATGGAGTACCGATGTACAATGTCTCCCATCTTTTTGGCTTTCTCTCGGTATTCAATGCCGATGCAATTCAGAATATGGACTTGACCAAAGGAGCTTTTCCGGCACGGTATGGAGGCAGACTTTCCTCCGTCTTGGACATCAGTATGAAGGAAGGCACTAAGGAAAGGATTTCAGGAAATGTCGGACTCAGTACCTTTGCCTCGAAGTTCTTTTTGGAAGGACCCTTGGCGGGGGAGAAAATGACCTTTATGGTTTCGGCCCGGAGAAGCTTTTTAGATCCCATTTTGGTTCCTGTTACCAGAAGGCAAAAAATCGAAAATGGTGCCAGCGGAGGCCAAAGCAATTATTCCTTCTACGATGTCAATGCCAAGGTCAACTATACCTTTTCTGCAAAGGACCGGATTTACTTGAGCGTTTATCAGGGAAATGACCGCTACAATGACAATACGCTAAGAATAAGCTCCTTCGGAAACTCCACGGTAGAAAGTGAACAAGATGTCAAACTTGGTTGGGGCAATCAGGTGGCCTCTTTGCGATGGAACCATGTCTTTCAACCAACCCTTTTTTCCAATATCAATCTTTTTACAAGCAGGTATCAGTTGAATACCGTTTCGGATAACAATGTAGAAATCAGATCAGGTAGCGAACGGATATTCAGTGAGGACTTTTCGGACCAACAGTCCTCCATCCGGGATTATGGGGGAAAAATTGATTTCAGCTATTTCCCAAACCCAACACACTTTATGAAATTTGGCGGACTTCTACTCAGACATCGATTTGTAAATCAGTTTCAGTCCAACTTCTCCATTACCCGCAACAACCAGCGTGAGGAAGATTCTTCCAGCTTAAGGGAAGAGAATAACGCATGGGAAGGGTTTGTTTTTGTGGAGGACGAGATAACGATCAACCGAAAGTTGGGCGTCAATGTCGGTATCCATGCCAGTAATTTTTGGTCGGGTGGGGTAAGTTATCCTTCCATTCAGCCGAGGACTTCCTTTAGATGGGCAATCAATTCTTCAAACGCCATCAAGGGAGGGTACGCAAAAATGACCCAATACCTCCACCTCCTGACCAATAGCGGTATTGGGCTGCCAACTGACCTTTGGCTAGGGTCCAGCCCGGAGATAGGCCCACAAAATGCCAATCAGTGGTCATTGGGGTATACCAAAACGTTTTCCAGAGGGGTTGATTTTACGGTAGAAGGCTTCCATAAGAAAATGGAAGGCCTCTTGGATTTCAAAGACGGGGTAACATTTTTTATGAATACGGGAAGTATAAGTGAGAAGGTGACCACCGGAGATGGATTAGCCAAAGGGGTGGAAATGATGCTGCAAAAGCAGGTGGGGAAAACACAGGGTTGGATATCCTATACTTGGTCTAAATCGGACCGGATTTTCCAAGAAATCAATAACGGAGAACCGTTCCCTTTCATATTCGACAGAAGACATGATTTTTCAGCCTTGATCAATCAGCAAGTTGGTAAACGATGGAATTTCAGTGCCACTTGGATCTACTTGACAGGAAGGGCGGTGACATTACCCGTTTCGACCTTTGTTGAAAATGTAGTGATCCCAGGCGATAGGATAGGAAACGTTGCAGATTTAATCGAGTACAGTACCCGAAATGCCTATCGCTTCAAGCCCTATCACCGATTGGATATTTCTGCCAATTACGAAAAAACAACCACATGGGGAGGGCACCGCTTTTCAGTCAGTGTGTACAATCTATACAATCGGCAAAACACCTTCTTCCTATCCCAAGATCCTGGAGCAGCATCTGACGGATCTATTCAACTTATAGACAATCCCTTATTTCCACTTATCCCCGGTTTTTCCTATGGAATATTCTTCTAACGTGATCCGAAATTTAGCAGCGCTCGCTTTGCTTTATGCGACCAGTTCCTGCCTGTTTGAGTCTCCTTCCCCAATTGAAATCATTGATTCCCAAAAGAAATTGGTAGTCAATGGTCATATCAGCCCCGATGTACCTTTGCTGATATCCGTGACCAATAACATCCCATTTACCACTGCCATGTTTGCCTTGCAGAATATTCCGGATGCAAAAGTAGAACTTTGGGAAGGTGCCCAGAAGTTGGAGGAGGGGGTGTTCCAACCTTCAGCAACTGTGACTGTGGGCTTGCCTGAAATTGAAAAAAAGTTTCCAAATCATTTTGCTTACAGGGCCTTTTTTGCATTTGAGTCCGTGCCTGAGGCAGGTAAGTCCTATTCGCTCAAAGTCAATGCTCCCGGATATCCGGCTGTGGAAACCACGGATCGGGTCCCTGAGAATGCAGCAGAGGCACCCACATTCCGAATCCTATCCATCAACAGGGCCAATGGCCTAATCACAGTAGAAGTGGATTTAGAGCTTTTGGATGAAAAAAATTACTTCCATTTGCAGTTTTTTGTCAGGACAAACGGATTTAATGACGTTGAACAAGTTGAACAAGTCAAGGTGGTGTTGGACAACGAAGGATTGTTAAATGTCGATAATAATGGCGTGGCCTTCGAAGGAGGACTAAATTCAGGTATTATGTATAATCCCAACGTCTTTGGATCAAAAAGCAACAAGCGAATCATCGTGTTGGAATATTTATCGGTTATTTTCTTCCCTGAGATTCAATATGAACTAAGTGCAGAAATACGGACCATCAGCAAAAGCTACTATGACTATTATGTGGCTGTAATCCAGCAAAAATATTATGGTGACTACCCGTTTGTTACCTCAATTAGGATTCCTAACAATGTGCAGGGTGGCTTGGGTAACTTTTCTGCCTTCACAGCCAGAAAATCAGGATGGTTGGATTTGAAATAAATCAAAATCAATACCTCCACTTATTCGCCAAAGCCACCAAACTCAGCATCACCGGAACCTCAACCAATACTCCAACTACCGTCACCAGTGCCGCGGGACTTTCCAGTCCAAAGAGTGCTATCGCGACTGCGACCGCCAATTCAAAGAAATTACTTGCTCCTATCATGGCTGCCGGCGAACAGATGGCATGCGGTAATTTGAGTTTTCTTCCGCCAAACCAGGCGAGGAAAAAGATAAAATAGGTCTGAATGATCAGCGGAATAGCAATCAGGACAATGATCATTGGATTATTCAGAATATTTGGCCCTTGAAAAGCAAACAACAATACCAAAGTCAAAAGCAATGCGATAATGCTGACAGGTTTTAGCTTGGGCAGAAAAACAGTTTTGAACCAGTCTTCCCCATATTTTCCTACCAAGATCTTATTCGTAATCACACCTGCCACCAAGGGAATTACTACAAAAATGACTACTGAGGATACCAAAGTTTCATAAGGAATGGTCACATCGGTAATTCCCAACAGGAATCCTACCAAGGGAACAAAGGCCACCAAAATGATTAAATCATTGACAGAAACTTGTACCAAGGTATAATTGGGATCCCCATCCGTGAGATAAGACCAAACGAAAACCATGGCTGTACAGGGTGCAGCACCCAATAATATTGCTCCGGCGATATATTCTCCAGCCAATTCAGGCTCGATAAATGCCGAGAAAATCTGGTCAAAAAAGATCCAGGCAAAGAATGCCATGGTAAATGGTTTGACCAGCCAATTGATGACAACAGTCAGGATCAACCCTTTTGGAGCTTTGCCCACCCCTTTGATGCTGCTGAAGTCAATCTGTAGCATCATGGGATATATCATCATCCAGATCAAAATGGCAATGGGAATGTTGACATTGTAGATTTCCATTCGGCTCAGATAGGACATGCTTTCCCCGGCAAAATGCCCGATCCCCACTCCCGCCAAAATGCAAAGCCCAACCCACAAACTCAGGTATTTTTCAAAAAAGGCTATTTTCTTAGGTTCAGACATTTTTAGATTGATTTATAGTTCAGTAGGTATTGAGGCTGATATTGGTAGATATTAGCTGCGCGATATTATTGGATATTGGTTTGGAACATCATAGCAATATCCACAAATATCCAATATCAATTAATATCAATCCTTTTAGGCTTTAGATATTCTAGAGAAAACATAAAGCATCTCCGAAGCAATCTGAAGGCTGCGTTCGTCATAGCGGGCGGCTTCCTGAGAAGTTCCATCAAATGCCTTTGGATCTTCGTACCTCACCGGAATCCTGGCTTCAGCACCCGGTATAAAAGGACAGTTTTCATCCGCATGCGAGCAGGTCATCACGGCTGCAAATCCTTTGGGAGCATTGGCAGAATCATCATAGAGTTTGGAGAAACAGATTATCGGATCGTCATCATCTGAATAGAAGACAAAGTATTTTGGGTTTCCGACGCCTTTTTGGGTGACTTTGAATCCTGCTCTTTTGATAGAGGCTACCGCCCTTTCGTTGAATGCCGTGACTTCCACTCCACCTGAAAATGAATTGATTTCAATATCATAATAGGCAGCAGCGGTCTTTGCCCAAATCTGGGAAAACTGACTCCGTCGGGAATTATGCGTGCAGATAAAGTTCAGGTTTACCGGTTGGTCTGCATCGATTTTCTTTTGGATATAGTCGATAAAATCCTGCAGGATGGGAATCCGATCCTTTGGTATTTCAAGGCTTTTGGCCTTTTCAATGGTGGCTTGAAGGGTTGGGTATAGGTTCATGGTATATATTTTTGTACAAAGTACCAAGTACAAAGTACCAGGAATGGTACCTACTTGGTACTTAGTACGTGGTACATAGTACAATCTAGCAACATCCCGATCCCGGTGCACAGGCGCTTGCTTCTAGCGCAGCCAAGGAAACACGGACCTTTGGTTTGGCAGCAGGACCGCAACAGGCAGCAGCTTTTTCTTCCGGGGTTGTCGCCCTATCTTTGGCTTTGCAGGTTGTTTGGTCAGCAGTCAGCTGCACAATCAGGCTGTTTCCGGCTTCTTTGATATTGTGTACAGGAAGCACGGCTGTAGGGAAGGAACTGTTTCCATATTCAAATTTGATCTCCCTATCCTGAAAAGTCGGTCTGACTTTTTGGACTACGTCAAATATCTTCAAGGCTTTGCTGGTATCGACCGCATGGTCCGGTTCAGGGATTCCATTTTCCCAAAGTTGGATGTGGACTTCATTCCACTCGTTGCGGATTCCGCCACAGTCCACCGTGTCGTAGGAGACATTTTTGATTTCTGTGATGTGGTAGTCAGTACGGACGTATTGACCTGCTTGGTACTCGAAGAAAAGGGATTTCTCAGGGTTTTCTCTAAGGATTTGGGTAAATTCTGAAGTTTTCATATGGATATCTCGCAAAGGCGTCAAATTTTAGAATGTTATTGAATGTTTGATTTTATGATTCTTGGTACTTTGTACTTGATACATTTTTCAGCAGCATGTTTCTCCCGGTATTTTTGGAAATCCTGAAAATAGGGTTTCAAACAGATGTTGGATTTCTGACCAACGGACCGGGTCGATACAGTAATTGACAGATACACCTTCAATGCTTCCTCTGATGATCCCGGTTTCTTTGAGTTCACGGAGATGCTGTGATATTGTCGCCTGTGCCAAACCCAATTCTTGGACTAAGTCCCCGTTGATACAGGTATTGGATTGGATGAGGTATTGGAGAATTGCGATTCTCGCAGGGTGGGCAAAAACTTTGGCGACTTTGGCCAGTTCATTTTGCTCTTCGGTGAATAAATCTGTTTTGGTGACACCCATTTTTTAGACTTTTAGAGGCGAGAAGCGAGAGATTAGACTATTTAGAAATAGGTTGATATATAATTGAAATACGGTTGAAATAAAGTTGAAATATTTTGGTGATACCCAAATGGTGAATTCAATCCAATATTTCGCCGAAGGCATATTTCTATTTATATCGCAAAGCATATATCATTTTAATACATTGCAATATTACGATGAATGTTTTTTCAATCCAAATTTCTGTTCAAATTTTGTACCTTGGAGTATGAGAGAATTCATTCAACTTTGGAAAGAAGGCCGCAGCAGATTTACCAATCAGCTGGTCAATATCAAGCAGGAAGATTTATCCAAAAGACTTGGAGGCAGTCCAAATTCTGCCGGCTTCCTGATCCGGCATATGGCTGAAGTGGAGTTGCTTTTTGCCAAAAATGTATTTGGCAATTTGGCTGTAAAAGTAGATGCCCAAACACTAAAAGCCGGAAGAGATACAGGAGAATGGACTGATTTGGAACCATTGTTGGCATTGGTGGAAGAGGCCGGAAGACAATTGGAGATAGCCATCGCAAGCCAGGAAGACTGGGAGGCTGTCATCGAAACCAAGGAATTTGGGAAAAAGACAAAGGCAGAATCCTTGGGCAGAATCACCACGCATACCGCTTACCACGCAGGGCAATTGGCGATTATCCTCAAATACGGTTCCTAGTCAAAAGATAACCCACTCCAATCCCTGTCAATTAATTTAGATCAAAATATAAAACCCACTAACAAGATGTCCCATTCCCTGATTAAGCAAACAGCACGGATTGTCTGTATTTTTATTTTTGCCGGACTCATTTCCAGCAATACCAATGTGGAACAAGTAGACTTTGCCGATTGGCTTGTCGATGGCCAAGAAAGGAAAGCCGAAATCACTTTATTGGAAGGCAAAGAAATCCAGATGGACAATGGCTTGATCCGCAGAAGTTTCGTCCTGTCACCCAACATCGCTTGCTTTGATTTTACCAACCTGATGACAGGAGAGCAAATGCTCAGGACCGTCATGCCTGAAGCCCGGATTATCCTGAATGGCAAAACCTACCATATCGGTGGCCTTAGCGGTCAGGAGGAGCGGGGATTTTTTCGCAAAGAATGGTTGGACGACATGAAATCCTCTCCTGAAGATTTCCAATACCAATCTTACGAAATCGGAGAAATCACACTCCATTTTCCTACCAAAACTGTTTTTTGGACAGGCCATAAGAAGGACGCTACAGGCAAAAAAGTAAGCTTTACCTACAGTCATCCTGATTTTGAAAACCTCATTTTGAAAGTCCATTATGAGCTCTTCGATGACCTTCCGCTGATGGGCAAATACCTCACCCTTGAAAATACCGGAAAGGAAAGCATCCATATCAATCAGGTGGTCAATGAAATCCTTGGAATCGTGGAGGAAGAATCCGCGGTGGTCGGAAGTACGGAAAAGATGAAGAAGCCTCACCAACTTTATATCGAAAACAACTTTGCCTTCAACAACGCCATGCACGCCGAGCTCAGCAGTCAGGCTACGCTTTGGAAGCCGGATTCCAGCTACACTTCCCAAGTCAATTATGAATTGCGGACACCCAACATCCTTGAAGTCTATCCTGAAAGAGGCATTGGAATCGACCTGAAGCCGGGAGAAAATTTCCAGTCGATCCGTTCGTATGAATTGGTTTTGGATAGTTATGACCGGGAGCGGAATGGTCTGGCAAGGAGAAAAATGTACCGGGCTTTGGCTCCTTGGACTTTGCAGAATCCGATTTTCATGCATTTGGTGAGCAAAAACGACGAGGAAGTCAGGACTGCCATCGACCAATGTGTAGCTACAGGATATGAAGCTTTGATTCTGAGTTTTGGAAGCCATATCAACATGGAGGATATCTCTCCCGAAAATATAAGCCGATGGAAAGACCTTGCAGATTATGCCCATGACAAAGGGATCAAAATCGGAGGCTATTCGCTGTTTAGCTCCCGTAAAATAAGCGATGAATATGACGTCATCAGTCCACTTACAGGCAAACCTGGCGGTGCTTTTTTTGGAAACGCACCCTGTATGGCAAGTCAGTGGGGTCTTGATTACCTTGACAAACTCCGGTTTTTCTTTGAAAACACCGGTTTCGATATTTTCGAAAATGACGGACCTTATCCCGGGGATGTCTGTGCTTCCACTTCCCATCCGGGTCACGAGGGTCTGCATGATTCGCAGTGGATACAGATCAATCTCCAAAAGGGACTTTACCAATGGATGAATGCCCAGGGAATCTATATCAATGCACCGGATTGGTACTTTTTGGATGGGACGCACAAGATTGCTTTGGGCTATCGGGAGGTGAATTTTTCCCTGCCAAGAGAAAGACAAAAAATCCTAAACAGGCAGAATATCCATGACGGAACTTGGGAAAAGACACCTTCGATGGGCTGGGGTTTTGTACCCCTGACCGCCTATCACGGCGGAGGGGCCGAAGCGGTATTGGAACCGCTGAGCGAGCATCTTGAAGATTATAGGCAATTGATGATGCAATATTATGGGGCAGGGGTGCAGGCTTGCTACCGGGGGCCGAGACTATATGACACCGAGGAAACCAAAGCAGTGGTCATCTCGGTGATCGATTGGTACAAGAAATACAGAGATATTCTCAACGCCGACATCATCCGCCTCCGCCGCGCGGACGGCAGGGATTGGGACGGGTGGATGCATGTAGATCCCCAAGGGAGAGAAAAGGCCCTCATCATGCTATTCAATCCGACTAAAGAACCTATGTCTAAGGATTTGGTGATCCCGCTATACTACACCGGGCTGAATGATAAAGCGAGTATCAGTGTGGAGGGTAAAAATAAAAACTCCTATGCCCTCAATCAAAAACAGGAAGTTACCCTCAGAGTGGATATTCCGGCAGATGGGTACACGTGGTTGGTCGTGGAATAAATAAGGGTCGTGAAAGCTCCCCTTTGATTTGAAAAATAAAAAGAAAAACCTTTTCTCCTCTCAAAAGTACCTTTGGCGAAAGGAATAGGAGTATGTACTTTGTTAAGTGATTGTAATTTTCTAACTTTTAATTAAATATAAAACCGAATATTTCATGTTTTCAGCCGAGCAATTAGAAAATATTAAAACCAGGAAGGAACTGGTAGCCTTGTCTAAAATTGAAGGGATTAACTTGAAAAAATCCATCAAACGGGCAAAATACGAAGAGGAACTCAAGCTGCTACAGACAGAGCTTTCCCTGCTTCAGGAGCATATTGTGAAAAAAAATCTCCGCGTTGCGGTGATTTTTGAAGGAAGAGATGCAGCCGGAAAAGGAGGCTCGATCAAGCGCTTTGTCGAATACCTCAATCCTCATGCTAGTGGGGTCGTCGCCCTCAGCAAACCTACAGATGTGGAAAGGGGACAGTGGTATTTTCAGCGGTATATCGAGGAACTTCCCAACAGCGGTCAGATCAAATTTTTTGACAGAAGCTGGTACAACAGAGCAGTGGTGGAGCCTGTGATGGGTTTTTGCACTGATAAGCAGTATGAAACCTTCATGAAGCAGGTTCCTAATTTTGAACACATGCTTTATGAAGATGGCATCACAGTAATCAAATTTTGGTTTGATATCACAAGAGATGAGCAGCAGAAGCGGTTTGATGGAAGACTTGGAAACCCGCTCAAAGAATGGAAATTCAGTCCGGTGGATCTGAAAGGCCAGGAACTTTGGGACGATTTCACCGAGTACAAAGACATCATGTTTACTGAGACCCATACTTCCTATTGTCCTTGGGTGGTGGTAGAAACAAACGACAAAGAGGAGGCGAGGCTGGAAAGTCTGAGATACGTTTTGTCAAGGTTTAAGTATCCGGGGAAAGGAAAAACCAAAGCCAACCTGAAGAATAACCCGAATGTGATTTTTAAATATTTCCGTAAGAACAAAAAATTTGACCTGTAATGACCATGGTACTTTCTAAAGAAGATGTAGAGGTGTTGAACTCTAAAATAGGCATCAAACATTTGTTGGCCAATAAAAAAATCAACCTGGAAAAAGTGTTGAAAGCGACCCGCCATGAGCTCAAATTGAGGGAAATCCAATCGGAGTTGGTCAGGCTTCAGCTTTGGGTTATTGCCAATGGCAAAAAGGTAGTCGTGTTGTTTCACGGGGGTGATTCCTCAGAGAAAAGTACCGTGATCCGGAAGATTTTTTCCCATAACAATCCCAGACATTTCAGGGTGGAGGTCAATTTGCCCCACGAGCACGAATCCGGAGAGAACGGTTATTATTTCAAAAAATTCGTGGAGAAATTGCCTCATGCAGGTGAAATAGTGTTGTGGGACAGAAGCTGGTATAACAGAGCGCTTTTTGAGCCCATCCTCGGAATGTGTACTGAAGATGAGTATGGAAAATTCATGGATCAGGTCAACAATTTTGATAAAATGATGGTGGATTCAGGGATTATTTTGGTCAAATTTTATTTTACCGTCAGCCCTGATGAGCAGTCCGGACGGTACAAAGAATTGAAGAAATCGCCACTGACAAGATGGAAAACAGATCATTGGCTCGAGGATTCTCCCAAAATTTGGAAGAAATACATGAAACTTAAGGAAGCTATGTTTGAAAAAACAAATACCGACTATGCCCCTTGGATCGAAATAGACAAGGATACTAGAGAAGAAGAACTCATTGCGGCGGCAGAACACCTGCTGAGTAGTATTCCTTATAAAAAGTAAACTTTCATGTGCAAGATAGGGTGGTAATCTCTGAGGTTTCCACCCTATTTTTTTTTTTCAAACCTTCCTGACTTTTGATTGGGCATAAATAATCAGCCCGAACCCTCCCAAAAACCCCACAATCGCAAAAAAGAACTTGAGCTTTACCATGATTTCAAATAGGGCCATATTTCCAAGAGAACCCTGTTGGATCCATTGGGTCAACCTGACATTTTCGCTGATATCAAAAATCAGGGCAAAAACCTGAAATGTCCCTAGAACAAGCAAAAAGTTTTTGAGGAATCTGAACCTATCCGGAGAATGATTTTTCAATTCCAGAACTTGGAAATTTTTCCTTGCCCATAAGCAAAGGATAAAAATGGTTGGAAACAAAGTTCCTATAAAGAAGTAATCCAACTGCAGTTGCTTCAGGACAAATGCCTTTTGTTCAGGTTCGCCCCAAGTTTCAATCAACTCATTCAGCTTTTCTGGACTCCCCGGAAGCTCAAATTCCATCACATTGAATTTCAATCCTGTGGCAGCTTCAAATTGAAATTGGTGACGCCGCATCATCCAAAAAGCGATGATCGTAAGCAGAAGGAAAATGAAGAAGGCGTATTTAAGTTTCATGTGGGCTTATGGTTTTCATGGTTTCATTTCTCTCCGAATCTCGACTTTTTCTGCGACAGTCTGCGAAATCTGCGGGGGCAAAATTTCTCTGCAATTGTCTTGACTTCACTGACATTATGGGGTTCCAAAGTGAGTGTCTCCACTCACTTCCAACTGCAGGAGACATATTAAAGAAAAATGAGGTTTCCAAAATTCCATTGTTTTTCTGCGTCAGTCTGCGAAATCTGCGGGATAACAATTTTTCTAAGTCTCCCGCAGATAACGCAGATTGGCGCAGATAGTAAAGTAGATTTTTGATTGAACATTTAAAGTCTTCCCTGACAGTTGACGGTTAAGGGATAATTCTCTTGCCAAAGTGAGTGTCTCCACTCACTTAAAACTCCAGAGAAATCTCAAAGTAAAATGCGGTTTTCATAATTCCATTGTTTTTCTGCGTCAGTCTGCGGGAGCAAATTTTCTACGCTATTTGCAGTTTGAATTTAAAATTTCAGTCAGTGAAGACACTGACTGAGGCGGAAAAAAGCAAAGGATCCTTCCCGTCATAAATCATCTTCAGTGATCAATTACAATATCCCAATATCCAATATCCATCAATATCTATTTTACTTCACTTACCACCCTAAACCCCACATCATATCCATTTCCCGGCCCGCCTCCATGGAAAAAAAAAGTGGCATTGGTCACATCAGAAATAAAACTTCCCCCTTTCAGCACATGGACATCCCCAGAAACGGGAGGTACGGGATGGGCAAAAATGTCCTCATTATAAAAGTCTTCTACCCATTCCCACACATTGCCTAACATGTCATGCAAACCCCAAGGATTCGCTTTCATCTGCCCGACAACATTTGTTGTGCCTTTGTCCGATTTTTGGATCCAAGCTTGCTTGCCTGTTTCTGACCAAGAAAGCAATTCCTCCGCACCTGCACGGGCAGCATATTCCCATTCAAACTCGGTCGGTAGCCGATAAGAATAAGCAGGATCCATCTCATTCAGTTTTTGAATAAAGCTCTTGGCATCTTCCCAAGTCACGTTTTCCACAGGATGCAGGTCCGAGTCTCCCGCAACATTATCTCCCTGGAAATGGGAAGGGTTGGAACCCATTACTTTTTTCCATTGGCCTTGGGTCACCTCGTGTTTTCCGATGTAATAGGGCTTTTCTATTTCGACCAAAAAACCCGGCTTGGAATCTTTTTTGGCCATCTCCTGACAAAGTTTGAAATCTTCTTCAGTCCACATTTCACTTTCTGGAACATCTCTGGTATCAGGAAATGTAGGACATGTAAGTTCGATCTTGCCTACTGTCATTGTCCCGGGTTGGATCAAGACTAATTCCATCCCGATTGGATTTTTGTAGCTTTCCTTTTCTTTTTGTTGGGAAAAGAGAAGAAGTGGACTATACAAAAAAAGAGATAGCGATAACAGGTAGTTTTTCATTTTTAAGAAATTTGATTTCCATATTTGAAAAGAAATCGATTCAATTTCAATTTAGCCTTTGATCAAAATTAATATCCATAAATATCGAATATCCAAAAATATCGGTTTGAATAGAATCAGACGTTTGAATCTATTCAGCCGCAATCGTCTATAATTCTTTGATCATTATTTTCCGATAAGCATGTGCAGCATTAGGTTTCCAGGAGAAATCACAGCAGCGTCCACCGGGAACAGGCATCAATGTGGCACTCCAATGCAACTGGAAAGCAATCATCCCCGAAGTAGCATCTGCGATCAGGTCATTCCGCTCTGCCTGCACTTCCCACATCAGGACATCATTGACCCAAAGTGTCATTTTTGGCTTTTGCCCAACAACCCGAAGACGGAAGCTATTCCAATCTCCTTTCTTCCAGACTTTTTCCAAGTCCTTTGCTTTGGCACCATTCGCAACACGAAGCATTTCGCCGATCAGATTGGCAGTTCCAGGTTCCCCGTCTCCGGACAGTTCTATCTGATAGCCTGAACCGCTTTCGCTCGAACGGAAGAAAATTCCCCCGTTGGTTCCCACATGCCCTTTGAATTCTAGAGTCAATTCAAAATCTCGGTATCTTTTGTCCGTCAAAATGATTCCTCCCTGACCGTAGGGAAATTGCTTCATGACAATGGCTTCGTCTTCTACAAAAAAATTACCCTTGGTACCGTGGTGATTGGTTCGGCTGATGTGCCAACCCTCCAAATCCTTCCCGTTGAAAATAGGAACAAAACCTTCCCGAATTTGTGATACTTGGGCGTGGCTTTCCACAGAAAATAGAAATGCCACCACACCCCAGCTTAGAATGTGCAATAGGTTTTTATATCTGTTTGCTTTCACCATTTCACAATAAATTAACCCTTGAATTCCTTCCTAAATCAAACAAACCCAAAATACCAAAAGCCGCATCTGTGGACTGTGGACTTACCCAATCACTTCTTAAACTCAATCCCCGTCATGATTACCAAAGCATCGCTTTCCTTAGCACCTGGATTTTTGACAAGGAAATACAGGTCATGTACGCCATCAATTTTGGACACATCGATGAACGTGGGCTTACCGGTGGCATCACCAAAAAACGGGCCTTTTTCCCCTTGGGGAGGAATTGGGACAGTTTGGATTCCGCCGATCAATTCCCCTTCTGGAGAACCCAATCTCAATTCAATATTGCCTCCGATGAAGTGTGACCAATGCCAAAACCTGGTGATGGCCCCAATGCTGATCTGATTAATCTCTGTCAGGTCTATGTTTTTGAAACCGATATACCCTCCTTTTCCGGTGAAAATAAATCCCGGATCATCTGTCGATGGCGTGTATGAAATTCCTGTTTCGGAGAAAACATCTGCTTTTTCCGGACCCATCAACGGATATCGGAGCAAAGCAAAATCTTCACTCTTGAGGTTTAGACCGCTTACCTGTCCTGAGCCTTGGTCAGAATAATGGGCCAAAAAGACGTAGGAACCCATTTCATAAGTAGTCGGATAGAATTTGGACAAGCGACCGTCACCGATTTTTGTGGGAATTGCTTTTGTATAAAAATCTCCCTGAATCGGAAGTTTGGGGTTTCCTTTTTCCGCGGAAGCAAGGTCCAGGATGTAATCAATGATCTGTTTGGTATCGTTGGCGCTTAGGTTTGGTTGTGGCGGCATGTGGACTTCTCCCCATTTGCCGCTGCCTCCTTCGATGATGCTTTTCGACAGGGTTTCGAAGACATTTGCTGTCCCCTTATATTTTTTGGCTACTTCCAAAAAGGATGGACCCACCAATTTGGCTTCTTCCTGATGACAGGCAGTACAGTTATTCTTGATGATCAAAGCTTTTGCATGGAGGTGTCGTAGGACGGTTTCAGGTTGGAGATTTCCTTCTTCTTTCAACTTCCTCAGTTGCCCAAAGTCGATTCCGGAAGGAATGTATTCCACAGTAACCTTGACTGCCTCGGGATTTATCTTTCCGCCTGCAAGCGTCCCATCTTCCTGATCGATGACCTTAACTTGGTAGCTGACTTTTTCATCCGGAAAGTAGAATGACTTATTGCCTGATGTAATTTCGATCTTCACTTCCGGTTGTTTATTCCCTGCAACAACCTCAAAAGAATGAACGTCAGAAGCTCCTGATGGGTCTTTCACAGTTAAAGAGACTTTGTATTTTCCCGGCTTGTCAAGGGTTATTTTGGGATTGGCATCATTCAATACTGTTGTTTCCACACCCTCAATCTTCCATTCAAAATCCAGCTTTTCCCCATCGTCATCCCGGCTTCCTTCCGAGGAAAGTTGGATTTCAAAAGGTGTCGCGCCTGATTTTTCTGTCGATTTAGCCTCTGCAATCGGTGCTCTATTTCCTGCATTGAATTCAATCCTGGAAATTCTGCCTTTCGTACCTGTACCATATTCCAAAATGTACAAATCCCCATTTGGTCCAAAATCCATATCCAAGGGTTGGGAATGGATGAGTTTTTCGGCAGGTAAAAAACGCTCGATGGACGTGACATTATTCCTTTCTTCATCCATGCTCACTACCATGATCCAGTTTCTGACATAATCTGTGACCAGCCATTTGCCTTCGTAATAATCCGGGAATACCCTTTTGGCATTCTCGGAAAAATCGGATTTCCTGAAAATAGGCCCACCCACTGCAGACCTTGCCGCACTTCCCAAAATCGGCCATTCCTCCGAAACCCGGTAGGGATAAGCAACCAATGCCGGTTGGGACGGTGGAAGGACTTTCAATCCGGTATTATTTGGCGAGGTGTTGACAATGGAATCAGGATTATGGTATTCTCCGTAAGTCTTGGTCTCGTAATCATAACTTCTATAAGGCAGATTTTTTCCGATGACATAAGGCCAACCAAAATTTCCAGCTTTTTTGGCAACATTGAATTCATCATAGCCCATCGGCCCAAACTCTTCTGAATCTACACCGGCATCAGGTCCGACTTCCCCCCAATGCAGGTAACCGGTTTGTGAATCAATAGAAAGCCTCCAGGGATTCCTGTTACCCATGACGTAGATCTCAGGCAAGGTATTGGCAGTTCCGACCGGAAAAAGGTTCCCATCGGGAATGGTGTAAGTCCCGTCAGTTTGGGGTTTAATCCGTAGAATCTTACCCCGCAGGTCATTGGTATTTCCAGCTGTACGGCCTTCGTCCTGTCCTCGGCCACCTTCATTTGTAAAAGCCAAAGGTGAATATTGCGTTGGGGCAGAATCCCCACCAACAGAAAGGTAAAGATTTCCTTCTTTGTCCCAAGTCATCCCCCCTCCAAAATGGCTGCCATCCGGTTGTTCCCAAGGGATATCAAGAAGGATGATTTCGGAATCTATGCTAATCGTATTGTCAGTTCCCAAGGTAAATCTTGAGAGCCGCATGGTATTTCCGTTATCTGATTCGGGAGAAAAATAGAGAAATACATGACGGGTATTTTCAAAGTCTTTGTCCAGCAAAATCCCGATCATGCCGGGAGATTCACCCACAATGGTGGGGATCGTTCCGAGCTTTTCGATGTTTCCTCCCGATTCGTTGATCCTTTTGACATGTCCCGCTCTTTCGATCCAATAGACAAATCCCTGTTTGTCAAACTCTATTTGCAAGGGCTCTTCCAACCCATCTGCCACCACCACTTGGGTGAATCTGCTGTCCTCTGGTTTGTCTTTTCCGCTAAAAATTTTTGCGGTAGACTCTTTTTTTCCGCATCCCCAACCTATTCCCATCAAAAGGAACAGGATTGGAATCAGCCATTTTTGGGTATTTGAATTCAATTTGGTATGGTTAATCGTGGGAGTATTTTATTCAAAGTAAATAAAAAGTGATTAAACCTGCCCTCCGTTCAAAAAGTTAACCGAGAATTCCTGAAAAGAAATTCAAAACGGAGGCTTTAAATTTCTCCCGCAGATGACGCAGATTGGCGCAGACAACAAAAAGAATATTAAATTAATAATTGCCATGTGTTCCTGACAATTTCAGGCAGAATGTTTTTCCATCAACAGAGTTTTTCTGCGTAGTTCTGCGAAATCTGCGGGATAATATCTTGAAGGTTCCCGCAGATAACGCAGATTGGCGCAGACAGTAAAGAATAATTTCAATCTATATCCTACTGCCGAGTAGGTCAGTTGGAAAATTATAATTTCAGAAACCGCTCTGCAATTTTGAGCTGACGGAAGCGGAATCGCTTTTTCACCCTGTGCTCGGCGCTTCGCTGCAGGATGTCTTTGAGCGTTTCCATGACTTCGATGGTATGGTCTCCTTTGTTGATCATGACGCATTCTGCATTAGCCGCCTGACCGGCATCGGTGATTTCGGAGCGGGTGGCCATACCGGATTTGTTGAGACTCTCCAGCACTTGGGTGGCCCAAACCACCGGCACATGGGCGGCTTCACAGATCCATAGGATCTCTTCCTGAATCTCTCCCATCCTTTCAAAACCTATTTCCACAGCAAGATCACCACGGGCAATCATCACCCCAAAAGCCCTCTGTTTCATCCCTTCTATAAGCAGGGAAGGAAGGTTGCTGACTGCTTCCGGCGTTTCTATTTTGATGATCATCAAGGGAGGATGTTCTGAAATGGCCTTGAGTTCCTTTCGGAGGTGGCTGATATCTGCAGCAGTCCTGACAAAGGAATAGCCCACCAGATCCGCATTTTCGCAGATAAAGGGGAGGCAAGCTTTGTCAAAATCTGTCAGCGAAGGAATCTGTATCAAGGTATCGGGAAAGTTGATTCCTTTCTCGGCCTTGATTTGACTTTTTTCAGAAGAGATCCGGGTAATCCTGATTCCGGCTTTGCCTGATTTGGTTTTTTCTACAGTAGCCCTGATAACACCATCATCGATATAGACTCGGTCTCCTTTTTTCAAAAACCCTATAATTCCTGGAACATTGGGGCTGATGACGACATCATCCTGTCCAAAGCCTTTGGCTTCTTCGGCCAGCCAAATCAGTTCGCCTTCCTTCACCTTGACTTTTCCCTTGTCTTTTCCTTTGCCAAGTAAGACAGTTCTGATCTTGGGTCCCGCAAGGTCCATGTATACTTTGCAGTCTATCCCTGTTCTCTTGCTTGCTTTTCGGAGTTTATTGATCATTTTGGACCAAGTAGCCTCATCATCGTGGGCGCAGTTGATCCGGGCGACATTCATCCCGTTTTCGAGTAAGCTTTTGATCAAAGCATAGCTATCCGCAAATCCAGAATCAAATGTTACCATTAAAGAGGGAATGCTCGGAATGGTTTTGTGGCCAAACAGTAAATGGCTTTTTTCATCAATTTTCTTTTTGCTGAATGAAAAATCGCAGATATCAATATGGTCTGTGGGAAAAGTTTCTCCCAATACCTCCAAAATCGCCTGAACCTGTCTCCTGATATGGCTTTCGCTGCTTGCAAGTGAAGACAAGCCATGAACATGAAGTGCGTCCTGAAGAACACGGAGATCCCTGTTTCTGACACTCAGGTATTCCACCAGATTTTTGGCAGCTTCTTTTTGGTCTTTGTGTAGGCTTGCGATGATACCGGATTTATGGACAACATCGGTGGCCATGGTTTTTTCTAAAGAAATGAGTTCTTTTTTGATGAAATCAAGAGATGCTGAACCGGTCATTTTGGAAGGATTTATTCTTTAAATCTAATGCTAAAAATTCAGGTTTTCGAATCAGTCAAAGCCTTTTTTATATTGGTTTCCAAATCTGTCGATCACCTCCACTTCCACTTTTGAATCAGGATTGGTTGGCCTGAATACAAACATATGCCCATTCTTTTGGGCGGAGATCCAAGGCTGCTTTTTGGGTTTTCCCGGTGCATAGATTTCCATTGCCAATGGATCTGAGGCGATGACCTGTACAGGTTGGACAGTTCTGTTTCCGTTTTCATACACATTGACCTTCCATTCAGGATCCCAATTCCAAATATTGACCATGTAGTCATTGGGGAAATCCGGGTGGGTTCCCGGACGGTAAATACGGAACTGGAAATCCGGGTTTTCACCTACGCTTTGGTAATGCCAAGACAAATCTCCTGCATCAGACCTGTAGACGCCATAGCCTTTTGGAGTGCCGTCATAGCAGATTCCTGACCACCATGCCCCGCTGATGGCCGAGGTGTTGTGCTCAAAAATATTGTTGATCACTGTGTTTTCATTCCAATGCACATGTCCCGAAATCAGATGTGCCTCATGCCCTTCCAAAATCTTGTACAAAGCTTCCCTATTGATGACCGATTCCTTGTTGATATCACGGCCGGGATTATGGGCTACGATCTGCGAAAAACTCGGAATATGAAGGAAAATGACAAGCGGATTTTCTTTTGGGACCAAAGCCAGATCCTTCTCCAACCAAGCTAATTGGGTCTCGGGGAGGTAGCCGTAGTATTGTTTGCTTCCCAAAAAGTACACATCATTCAGGACGATATAGTGGGTTTTTCCCCTGTTGAAGGAATAATAGGCAGGTCCAAACTGACTTGTAAATGGTTCTTGACTGCTCTCGTTTGACCTTGCATTCAGGTTGATGTCATGGTTGCCCAACACCTGAAAGAACGGAATCCCGGTAGATTTGATGCCTTGATTGTATTGCTCATACAATTCAAACTTGTCAAAAACCAAATCTCCGACGCCGACGCCAAAAAGGTTTGGATCGTTGAGTGCCGCTTTCTTTTTTCTGAGGTCAGCACATGATTCCGAGATAAATTGATTGGCTTCTTCCTCCGTCTGCACCTGCGGATCGGCGATTGCGATGAAGTGGTGGTCGGATTCATCATTTGGGTTTGGCTTCAGCTCAAAAAGAAGGGTGTTGGTGGGTTTGGTCAGATCAACTCTTCTGAAAAAATCCACCGAACCGTTATCCAATAAGTCAAAAGCATATCCGGAAGGGTAGGAGATAAATACAAATTCCTGGTCGGTGGTAAATTCAAACTCCCCTTTTTCATCGGTAAGGACAATGTCTTTGCCGTCAGATACAATGATGTTTTTTAGCTGATTACCATTTGAGGTAACTTTTCCTTTGACTAGGGTATAAGAGAGCGATTGAGAATTTTCCTGACCAGAAACTGAATGGTTTCCTGTAGCAAGTAAGATTAATATCCAAAAAAAAGAGAGTTGAAAAAAGCTGTTTCGGTACTTGTTCATGCTGATTGAATTTCCTGTCAACTTAAACAAAAAGAGGCATCCTGAAAAGGATGGCTTTTGAATTTTTATGAATTTTGATTTGAGAAATAAATTCCAAACAACATTGAGGCCTTGAGTAACCTTGAATTGGAAGTTAAATAGCTACTTTTCTTAGTGCTCAAGCCCCATCGGGGCGAAATATTAGTAGTCATGGGTAAGGTGCTTTGCGTAATTCCATACTTTCTCAAATCTCCATGCACCGCAGCCCATGGTTTAAAATGACGGAATGAGATATTTGTGATTTTTGGGAGAGAAAAGGTATAGAGTGAAATTGGGTTTCCACCAAAAACAGGGAAGGTTAATTTATCTATTTTATTCAATTCTTTTCTTAAGTATTTTCTTGTGGTTTCTTTCTTAAGTCACTTTTTGTCTTACCACAAAAAGTAACCAAAAAAGGCAAGAAATTTTAATCCTCCCCCGCGCAATGCCACGCCGGCCCGGAAAAATTTCTTCCTCCCCTCCAGTGTTCCAAAAAACGATTCCTGAAAGTAGGAGATTCCAAATTCTTTCACTTCGACAAACAGCCCCGAAGCGGGCTGAATAAGAATAGCCCCGTGCAAGGTGCTTCTCTGAATTTAATTCTTTAACCAATCCCCATGCACCGCCGCTCGGGGTAACGAAAATGCGATGTCCCTGGTCCCGATTAATATCGGGATTGCGAGAAAAAAGGCACAAAATGGAATTAGGTTTTCACCAAAAACAGGGAAGGTTAATTTATGCTCAATAAAAAAAATTGAATTTATTCATCTCTTCCGTGCAATTCCTTTTCCTTACTTGGTATTGAGAGTCGTTGAAATCTTAGAGAAAAAAATTTATACGCATCGAGGTAATTACTAACCACCCCACGTGAATTAATCATTACTATTCCAATAATCATGAACAAAAGCGTTAATCAAAGTCTTCTCTTTGTACATTTTAAACAAATTTTTATGAACATTGTAGAAACTGCCGTTGAAAACGGCTCATTCAAAACTCTGGTAGCTGCTGTGACTGCTGCCGAATTAGTAGAAACGTTAAATGGCGAAGGTCCTTTCACGGTTTTCGCTCCACTTGATACAGCATTTGAGAAGTTACCTGAAGGAACAGTAGAATCTTTGATTTTACCTGAAAACAAAGCTCAGTTACAAGGTATCCTTACATACCATGTGATTGCAGGAGAAGTATTGTCAGGCAATTTGTCTGACGGTATGGTTGCTACCACAGTAAATGGAGCAGAAGTTACGATCCATTTAACAGATGGAAAAGTATTTGTAAATGATGCAGAGGTTGTAAATGCTGATATTAAGACCGATAATGGCGTAATTCACGTCATCAACAAGGTAATAATGCCTGCTTAATTTTATATAATCAAATACAATTATTGCCTAAAGGCCCTGTTCAAAGCAGGGCTTTTTTTTTTGGGAGGTTTTAAGAGATAATTCACCAAAAACAGCCGGCCAAATCCTGTGAACTCTTTGCAAAACCTTTGCGTGAATTGCGGCTAGTGAAGAAAAAGGGGGGAAGGATGTCTGTGTATAAAAACCTTGAAGACCGACCACCTATTGCCTGCCTACTAAAGGCAGGGATCAACTATGGGTAGCCCGGAATAAGGACCGAGAAAAATATCAGGAGTTGGCGTGAACAAAAAAGAGGCATCCTTTTCGGGATGCCTCTTGATTTTTGAAATGATATTTTAATTAGAAAGTAAATCTCAGACCAAACTGTAATCTCCAAACGTCACCTGCACCGGCAGATGGGCTGAAGGAATCAGATATCAAAGTATTTCCTAAGTTTCTGAATCTAAACTGAGGTCTGTTGTTCGCATCCACACCTGCAGGTACAAGTGGAGAGGTTGAAGTCATAAACTGACCTACACCCCAATTTGGATTCAACAAGTTACCCACGTTCAAGATATCCACTCTAAACTCAAGCGCCTGCTTCTTAGAAGTAGTCAACAATGTTTGGGAACCACTGAAGTCAGCCCTGTACACCATTGGAAGGAAAACAGCACCTCTTTCGGCGATTTGTCCTCTGTTTGCGCTGAGGTATTTGTCTTGTTGAATGTATGCTTCCCATGCAGCAGACTGCTCCGCCGGAGTGAAAGTTCTTCCTGAAGAAGTGAATTGTACAAAGTTTGTTTCAGATGCAGTTGCCGGGATATAAAGCAAGTCATTAGAGAATCCTCCATCACCGTTGAAGTCACCGCCATAGACATAGCTTGCATTTCCGATTGTTCTTCCTTCCCAGAATAAGGAGAAAGAAGTAGTACCGAAGGAGAACAAATCAACAGAATAATTCATAACACCCACTACTCTGTGACCCATTGAGTTTGCTGAGAAACCCACTCCAGGGTTGTTTGGATCACCTTGGTGTTGGTTGTTGACCCATGAACCAAATGCGATGGAACCTGGATCGATAGTATTTCTAGCTTCTCCATAGCTGTAGAATGCCTTCAAATACAAACCGTTGGCAAATGGCTTTTCCAAAGTTATGGAAGCTATCCAAGAGCTACCGACCGCCTGATTTCCTAGAGTTACGGCATTGTCAATTTTATTATTGATCCTGTTGGTGAATGGATCTCTGTTAGGATCTGTATTTGGTCTTGCATCCGGAATCCATCTTGACCTTGGATCTGGACCAGTGAATGCCGAATTGGGGTTATCTAGATTGGCATTGTAATAAGCCACTCCATTTACATCCCTATTATACAAGAATTCACCTGTAGCGATGATTCCGCCAGGAAGTCTGTGGTCAATGGCAATATTGGTTCTCCATACCTGAGGGAATTTGAAAGTAGATTCCGTCATTGCCAATTCATAGTTAGGTGCAGGTTGACCGGTCACGTTGGCAGGCTTGTAAAAATCCGGATCAGGATTAAACGGCCTAGAAGTCAGTGGTGCATTCTGTGCACTGCTCAACCTCTCAAAACCGGTCAAAATACCATTTGCTCCAATTTGGTTGGATATCCACACGTAAGCTGGCCTACCTGTAAAAACCCCCGTACCACCCCTAACTTGGGTGGTTCTTGCACCTTTGCTCAAATCATAATTGAAACCGACTCTAGGAGACCAAAGGATATTGGGATCAGGCATATTATCTGTTCTGAACTGAACAGTCTCTCCTGCAGGATTACGAAAGTTAAATCCTTCCACTTCTTGGTTTCTGAGGGCAGTCTCAGCAAAGAATGGTACGTCAATTCTCAAACCTACTGTAACCAAGAAATCTTTGTTGACTTGAATTTCATCCTGTCCGTAAATACCGCCATAGCTTACTTTTAGTGGCTGAACAGGTTTTTCTTGGCCAGGAATGTTATTATAGCGAACCTCAAACCTTCTTAAATTAGCTGTTCCTGGAGTGCCTGCTAAGTTTGCATTGGCATCAGCATAAAAATCCTCCAAAGAGTTGTAAGTATAAGCTGACTGAGATCCCGGGAAGAACACGTTTTCAGACTCATATCTTTCGAAGCTGAAACCTGTGGTGATGGTATGCTTACCTTTGAAGATCTGAAGGTTGTCTTGGATCTGGAAAGTCTTATATCTCAATTCATTGCTTGGAGTAAATGGCTCAAAACCAAAAGTAGTATAAGTAGCTCCATCTTTCAAGATATCCACCAATGGGAAGAAATCACCTCTACTACCCCTACTTTCATCCTGATAGGTATAACCTACAATCAAGTTGTTGGTCATGGTAGGAGACAGTCTTGAATTCAATTCAGCTACGATAGATCGTATATTTTCATTGATTAGATAATTAGAATTTTGGAAATTCAAAGCATTCAAATTAGATCTTCTGCCTCCAAATCCCAAAGAAGATGAGTTAGAAAGTAAAACATCAGAAGAGGAATCCAAATGGTTATACCTAACGCTCAATTTGTTTCTGTCATTGATATTGTAATCCACTTTAGCCAAAAACTTGGTTGCGATGGTAGAGTGGTCATAACCTTGATAAGGTCCTGTTTCATAACCGAAGTTATTTCTCAAATAAGAACTTAAAGTATTTAGGTCTGATGCCAAAACACGCGTGGTATTACCTGTGATAGGATCACTGCCGTTGTTGGCAACGAAGTTTGTTCCAGGAGTGGTTTCCTTATCATCTTCGAATGAAGCAAAAAAGAACAATTTGTTTTTGATGATTGGACCACCCAATCTGAAACCTACCTGCCTGTATTTGAATTCTCCTGGATCAAAAGAATTGTCTCCGGCCTGGGTACCGACATTATCGCTTCCTCTCCAGAAATAATATGCCGAACCTGTAAATTCATTGGTACCGCTTCTAGTTACTGTATTGACACCGGCACCGGTAAAGTTTCCTTGTCTCACGTCATAAGGAGCCACGTTAACAGAAATCTGGTCGATCGCATCCAAGGAGATAGGAGATACCCCCGTTCTGTCCCCTGGCTGGCTTCCAAGTCCAAAAGAGTTGTTGAAATATGAACCATCGACAGTGATGTTGTTCAATCTGCTGTCTTGACCACCAAATGAATTACCGTTTGCCTGTGGGGTCAACCTGGTAAAGTCACCTATTCTACGGGAAATGGTTGGCAATTTGTTGATGGTTTCGTTGCCGATAGCAGTAGTTGCACCAGTCCTATCGGAGCTGAATACTGCATTTTTATCACCTGTTACCACTACTTCAGCCAATTCTTCTCCATCACCAAGCATGGTGACGTTGACGTTGGCCGCAATACCCAAACTCAAAAATACACCTTCAACAGTCTGGGTTTCAAAACCGATAAAAGATACTGTAACCGAGTAAGGTCCACCAACCCTCATACCGGGAATGGTATATCTGCCATCGATATTCGTCACTGCGCCATACCTTGTACCTGAAGGCGTGTGTGTGGCCACTACATTGGCACCGGGAAGGGTTTCCCCGCTGCTTTCTACTACCCTACCAGACATACTGGAGGTGGATACTCCTTGCGAATATGCAACACCTGTAGCAAATACAAGCATGATGACTGCAAATAAACTTCTTAGTAATGAATGCCTCATAATTTTTGTTTTTTGTGGAAAATTGAATTTATAACATTTGGACTTGGTTATTTTTCCGGTACAAATGTATAGGAGATGGGCTAGGATTTTTTTTTGAAATTGTTAAGTTTTAACAAATTTTCACAAGATTACTTAACATTAACCTAACATTAAAATCGAAAGGAGGTTTTATTTTTAACCAACTTTTTGTATTTCCTTACATTTTAATGCAGTTCACGTCATATTTACAATCCACGAATTTTGTTCTTTTTACCAATGTTAAAATAATATTACGGAATGGTATAAGGTTGCTATTGTGTAAAATGTCAAAATAAAAGTGTATAACTTGGCTATATTTAACGATGAAAAAATCAGGTTTCTATGAAAAATAAAAAGATGCTTTGGCTTTATTTATTCCTTTTTGCAGGAATAATTGACATTGTTTTTACCGCAAATGGTGAAAATTCTACCAGGATCTTTACCAAGCCTTTGATATTAATTGCGCTATGGGGATTTTTTATTTTTTCCAGTACAACAATCAAAGGAACCATTTTGAGAAAAAGTATGAGTGCTGCCTTGATTTTTTGTTGGATGGGTGATGTGCTATTGATGTTTCCGGATATGTTCCTTTATGGTTTGGGAGCATTTTTGATGGCGCATATTTGTTACATCATTGGTTTCAAAATGGCCCAAACCAATCCTTTTGCTATCGGCAAGGTTGATTTTGTGAGACTTTTGCTTATCAATCTCCCGATTTATATTGCCGCCTCTTTTGTCTATTTTCTCATCAATCCAGGACTGGGAAGTATTAAAGTACCGGTGGTGATTTACCTGATTGTCATTGTATTGATGGTGACTACCGCAAGAGAGCGGTATGGCAAGACCAATGCAGTGAGTTTTTGGCAGGTTTTTATCGGTGGAGCTTTTTTTATGGTTTCAGATGGCGTTTTGGCTATCAATCGGTTTTACCAATCTTTTCCTGAATCAGGTGTAATTGTGATGGGAACATACATTATCGCCCAATTCCTGATCGTTAAGGGGATTTTGGCGCATTTCCAAAATGATACTAATTGATACTGGATATTACGATATTTGAAACCCATCCAATCTCTTACTAATTAAAAGCTTATCTGACATCCTGAATATCAAAAAGTATCCAGTATCCATGAATATCAAAAAATTAATAAAAATTGGTTATTTGATCAAATTCAAAAAGTACTTCTGAATTATATCCTCCCCATAATATCCGCATAGTTGATACCCATGTGGCTGTTGTCATAGACCGCTTTTCCTGATTTGACAATAATGACTTGGGGGGATTCATGGTAGACGCTGAATTCCTTTTCGATCTGATTGGAGACATCACGATGGCGGATCAGATCCAAAAAATAAGGAGTGACTTTTTCGGCATCTTCTTTTTTCCAATTTCTCTTCAGCCTATCCCAGGCCATACTGCTAACCGAACACCGGGTCGAATGCTTGAAAATCAACACCGGCTTGTCGCCACTTAACTCCTTGATTTCGTCTAGCTGTGATAAGCTTTCCAATTTATTCCAATCCATTTCTTAAATTTTATTAAACTTTCAATCCTAAAGTAATTTCATCCGATTTTAGTTCCTTCCAAAATTTCTCTTTTGCTACCTTTCGGCACAAAAGATTATTTTCTCAGGGGCAAGGTTATTGCTTTGTGTTCTTTAACCAATGCCTGTTACCTTCAAAGTTCGAATTTGCCTTTCCTATGCTTTCAAAATATACACTTTCCATTTTCATCCTACTGATTGCGTTTTCTTCCTGTAAAACCATCAAGCCTGACCGCCCGCCGGCTTCTTCAGGAATTGAACTTCCGCAAGCCATCTCCAAGGTTAATGTACCCATAGAAATCCCTCTTTCTTACATTGAAACCAACCTCAACAAAGATTGGAATAGCAAGTTGTTTGCAGAAACCGGACTTCCTATCGGAAGCGGACTTACCACCGATATCGATGTGACCAGAACAGGCAAAATTGCGCTGACAGGATTGGGAAACAATACGCTTAGGGTCAAAATGCCGATGAACCTCAAAGGAGACCTGAAGATTGAGAAGAAGGTTTTTGGTCAGTTATTATCCACCAATTTTCCCTTCAATGAAAATATCAGTCCTGAAATAAGTTTCATTCCCGAAATAGGAACCAATTGGGAGTTGGGAATCAAAAACCTTGAAATAGAAAACTGGGGCCGCTCTATGAAGTATAACCTGTTGGGTTTTGAGATCGACTTGGATAAGGTGGTCAAAAGCCAACTTAAAACCGTGCTCGACAATCAGCTATCGGCGGCCAATCTCAGCCGCTTTGATTTCAAAAGTATGGCTCAAGAAACCTGGGATGTTTTTTCTGAACCCTATACCATGACACAGCAGGGTTTGGAAATCCATTTTTACAGTATTCCAAGCAAATTGAAATTAACAGAGGAGATCACGACGGATCAACAATTGAAGCTCTACATTGGCGTCGAAGGAGAAATGATATCCAAGATCGGGTCAAAACCAATTGTCCCAAAATCCCCTTTGCCCAATATTGATGTCAATGAAAATAAAGAAAACGAACTTGAATTGATTCTTCCCCTGATCCTACGCTATGAGGATTTGGATGGCTACCTGAACAAGGAAATGTCAGGCAAAATAATTAAAATCGACAGCAAGACGGAGATGGTCCCCACCAATCTTAAAACCCAAAAATACGGAGACAAGACTTTGTTGTCCATGGATTTTACCGGTATCCGAAAAGGAAAAAAGGATATCAAAGGCAAGATGTATTTTGCCGGCAAGCCTGTCTTCGACACAGCGACTGAATCACTCCGGTTTGACGAAGCGGAGTTTGACGTCAAATCAGACAATGGCATGGCCAATATCGGTATCAGGCTGAAGAAGCGGAAAATCATGAATCAGATCAAGAAACTGGCAAACTATCCTGTCGGAGATTTTCTAGGTGAGGCAAGGAAAGAACTGGAAAAGCAGGGCAATTTCGAGACAGGCTTTGCAACCTTTCAGATCAAAAATCCAACATTAGATGTACAGGGAATCTACAATACGGAGGAAGACGTAAGGATCTACCTCAGGTCAACAGGGAAGATGGAAGTGCGGTTGAAAGATTTTAAGTGATTTTCCCATCATACAACTCAGATATAGGGAATATCATATCGTAGTCATTCCAATTTAAATTCCCATTGATTATTGAAAAAGACATAAACAGGGATTTATCGAGGTATTTTCGGATTTCAGGATGCTGTGAGTCAGATAAAAATTTCTCGAAATCAACATTTTGCAAAACTCCATCAGTAAACAATATCTGAATTATATATTGATTCAAATATTTAGCCTCCTTCACTCTCAGTGATTTGACGGCATATTCTATATTTAAGTCAGATACTTTCATTTGATTTTGGAGATAACTTCAAATTCTACTTTTTTCTTTTCTTTAAAATACGATTCCCATTTGTTGGCAATTTGAAAATGATAGGTCGATACAAATATCCTGAAATTTAATAAATCCCTCCCTTTTAGTGGCTTTTTTCCTTTGATATTTGAAATCTGGATTTCAATAATTTCCTCGTTTTCAAAAATGAAGATTGCTTTGGATTCGAATTCGCCTTTCTGACCATGAACATGAATAGGTTTATGGTCATTCGAATAAAAGAAAAAAATGATCCCTAAATATTCATAAATTTTGGGCACGTGAATTATCCATTTGATCTTGCTAAATTTAGTGAAACTAACTCTTAATTTTGGAAATTATGTCAGAAAAACCCAAACCCATATTTCATAAGCGGATCTTTTGGGATGTGGATTTCCAAAAGCTTGACTATAATGCCAAGGCCAATTTTATTATTGAGCGGGTATTTGAGCGAGGCGATGTGGATGACATAAGGAATTGTAGGAGGTATTATGGGGATGAGAAGATTACTAGAGTCCTTTTGAATGCTAAATTTCTCCCTGAAACCAGGATGTACCTGGCAGCAGCCGTTATTGATAAACCTATCACAGCTTTCAGATGCTACGCCTTGAGACAGTCGAATCCGGGACTTTTTCCATACTAAATTCAATGATGAAAATTCCTGAGCTAAAGGGATTTTCATTGGTTGGAGGCACGGCCCTTTCCTTGCTATATGGTCATAGAATATCGGTTGATTTGGATTTATTTTCCAATGAAAAGTTTGATAATATAATTGTCAATGAGGCTTTGGTAAGGGAGTTTGGATCTGACTTTCTTGTGGAGGAAAAGCCTCCCCATTTTGGAATATTTTGCTATATCCAAGATATCAAAGTCGATTTTATCCGACATCCCCATCCCATCATTCGTCCCATAAAAGAAATAGAAGGAATCCGGTTCTTTTCTAATGAGGACATCATAGCGATGAAAGTTCAGGCCATTTTAGGCAGAGGTAAAAAGAAAGATTTTTGGGATATTGCCGAATTGCTCAAACATTACTCAGTATCGGATTTTGTAAAATTTCACAAAGAAAAATACAATACCAAAAACCTCCTAATCACCGTTCCTAAGGTAATCACTTACTTTGGTGATGGCGAGGAAAGCGAGGATCCTGTTAGTCTCAAAGGCCAAACATGGAATAGTGTACAGAAAGAAATCAAAAAAAAGGTGAGTGAATATCTAATTTAAATGGGGAAGATTTGATTTTACATCTGAGTCTTAATTTTTAAATAATAATGATATGAAAAAGAAAATAACATTGGGAATAGAAAGCAGCCTAATCGAGTCCATTAAATCAAAAGAAACTTTTCAGCTACCAATAATGGAAAAGGATGGGGAAAATATTTTAAAAAGTGAATCACAAAAAGCTTCAGAAAGGCTTTTAGAAAAGCTGGCTATAAGTGAGACAATCTCTGATTTTGAAATGAAAGCAATAATCCAAGATCATGTAAAAAATAAATATGCTTAAGAATTTTTCGAATAATCAAGAATAATAAAATTACTAAATCATTATTTCCCTACCTCATCAAGCCTCCAAAATCCTTGATTCCTTTTGTTTCGGCTATTTTAAGCAACTTCATCAGCAACTGCGCAGTCAGGAAGGCATCCCCGGCTGCGGTATGCCGGTCGTCCAATCGTATTCCATAGCGGTTGCAGACAGCATCTAGGGCATACTCTTCTTTGAGGGCGGTTTTTTCGTCAAAATGAGGACCTTTCTCCAATCGCATGGCGAAATATTTGGTATCAATTACAGGGTTCAAAAACTTCCTAAATCCAAAAGGTTGCAAAGTTTTTTCCAGCATCATCAGGTCAAATCCGATATGATGACCGACAATGATATCCGAACCCAAATAACCCAAGAGTTCTTTGCCAAAATCCATCAAGGGTGAGGTTTCGATCGGATATAGGATCTCATGTACCTTGATGGATTCCCTGTTTTGGACAGACACATCAAAATACCTTTCCATGCCGGAGGCCACCTGCATGCTGAACCCTTTGAGTTTGATGGCTCCAAAAGAAATGACATGGTCGCTTTTTGGGTTGAAGCCGGTGGTCTCGGTATCCAAAACCACAAAAGTCAATTGGGAAATCGGCCTAACGGCAGGGATTTTTTTTTCAAAACCTGCTTCGTAAGCTTCTACGAAGGAAGACTTGGGAGTTTTTTTACCCAACAAAAAATCCAGCCATCCCATATCAACTTGTGAAAAAATCCAATTGAAAACGGATTCGCATGATTTTCTGCAGCTCATCTATGGGAGCAAAAGTGTTTTTCAGCAATTGGCGCTGCAGCTTCCCCAAATCTTCGGGATGAATGTACCTTCCCGAGTTTCCTGATTTCAATCCCTCAATGGCCCGCATCCGCATGAGGATTTCATAGGCTTTTCCGGCTTCGAGTAGGAGTTCCGTATAGTTTGGTTCAAGTTCGGCCAGTTTTTCAAACCGCTTGAAAGTATTGTTGATCCCGACGACGCGGTGACTGAGAACCAATAGCCTTGCCATGTCTGCCAAAGGCATCATTGCCCGGAGCTTGATGTCAAATTTATCTTTTTGCTCGCCTGACTTTTCCACCAAAAAATTCCTGAAAAAACCCAAGGGAGGAGGATTGAGTAATGCATTTTTGGCAAGGAAATTTAGGAAAATAGACTTGTCGGAAATTTCCTGATAGATATGTCCGGTAAGTTCCTCGGCCAATTTTTTATGGCCAAAAACCGCCCGAAAGTCAAAAAAAATGGTGGCGTTTAACAATGCCTGTTGGTTGGGGCTCAGAATCCAATCGGAGAAGTACTTTTTCCATTGGGATAAAGGTTGACACCATTTGGGGTTGGTGGCCATCATATCCGCAGGACAGGCCTGAAAGCCACAAAGAAACAATGTTTCCATTACTTCTTGGGCGATCAACAGCATGTAGGCTTGGGAATTTTCTGCCAATTCTTTTGGCACATCTTCAAAAACGATGGCATTGTCGAGGTCAGTTCTGAGCAGTTGCTCCTCCCGGCCTTCGCTTCCCATGGACAGAAAGCAGAATTTCACTTTCGAAGCTTCGGGATAGTTTGGACTGTGTTTATTGATGGCCAACTGGACAGCACGTTGGATGATGATGTCGTTGATTTCAGAAATGATGTTTGCCACAAAATCCATCGCCACTTCGTTTTCCAGATAATACTTCAAAAGCCTTTCCGCGCGGTTTCGGATTTTGGCCATTTCGTCCACTTCCCAGGTATTCATCAGGGCATTGATCAAAACCGCAGGGCTGTTTCCTTGCGAAAGCAAAATGTCATGGTCTGAAAGGATCCCTGTAACCTTACTTTTGAGGGTCCCATCTTCTGTGAAAATAAGGTGATGCAGCCTGTTTTTGATCATGGTAAGGTACAGGTCGGAGAAACCTGCTTCCTTGCTTTTGGTCATCACGGGCGAAGTCATCAATTCTTCCACAGGCGTATCATAGCTTTTTTGATAGGCCACAAGCCTATTTCTGATGTCCTTGTCGGTAATGATCCCGAGAGGAAATTGGTTTTGATCCACAATCACTATGGACCCGACACCTTTGGCTGCCATCTTTTCAACTGCGATCAGGATGGTGGTTCCTTTCTGACAAGTCAGGACATCGGTGGAATAATTAAGGTCCGATTGCCCGCTGAAGATCATCAGTCCATTGTCCTTGGACAATTCGGTAAAATCCCTTCTTGCCTTTTGAGATTGGGAAAGGTCGCTGCGGACGACCACCTGACCGGAAGCAAATCCTGCCGCAAAATAAAGGCTTACCCTACTATTTTCATTCAGTATTTTTTCAAAAATAGAAACGGGGATGGCATACAACAAACTGTCCTCCCGGGCCTTGGCTGTCAGTATATAGGGTCTTTTTCCCAGCAAAGCCAATACCCCAAACACATCCCCTTCATCACAGACTTCGACTACCCGTTCCTGTCCATCTTTATTTTCTGAAAGTTGAACCGAGCCTTCCTTCAGGACAAAAAAGAAATCCTGTGCAGGATCACCTTGGCTGAAAAGATGCTCACCCTGTGCAAAGTATTTTACCTCCACGCCCTTTGCCACCAATCCCAATGAGGCCTCATTGAGAAAAGTGAAGGGAGGAAACCTTTTCAGGAATTCCTTGACGCGGTTGACGATGACGTTGGCCATTTATTTTAGATACAAGATGTGATACACATATCAGACTCAAGACATGAGACACAAGACGTAAGACTAAATTTGTTGTAAGTTGGAATTATCCCTTATTGTAGACAGAATTTCACTTTGACTCAGGATCAAATCTCATGTCTTAAGTTTCACATCTCAAGTCTTATTTCATTTTCTTCCTTCAATAATCTTCGTGACCACCTCCGGATCGAGAAGGGTTGAGGTATCTCCCATATTGTCGGTGCTTCCTTCGGCCACTTTTCTGAGGATCCTTCGCATGATTTTGCCCGAACGGGTTTTTGGCAGTCCGGATACAATCTGGATTTTGTCAGGTTTGGCGATTGGGCCAATGATTTTGCTGACGGTTTCCTTGATTTCGTTGATCAGGTTTTCCTCTGTACGGTGGGACATATCACAGATCACAAAGGCGTAGATTCCCTGTCCTTTGACTTCGTGCGGATATCCGACCACTGCTGATTCGATGACCAATGGGTGTTCGTTGATCGCATTTTCCACTTCGGCTGTTCCCATTCTATGACCGGATACATTGATCACATCATCGACACGGCCTAAGATGCGGTAATATCCGTCATGGTCTCTTTTGACACCATCACCTGTAAAGTACATGCCTTTGTAAGTGGAGAAATAGGTCTCTTTGCAACGCCCGTGGTCTCCCCAAAGGGTTCGGATCATAGATGGCCAAGGGTATTTGATACAAAGATTTCCTTCCACGGAATTACCGGTCAACTCATTTCCTTCCGGATCTACGATGGCCAATTGGATTCCGGGTAGGGGCAAAGTCGCAAAAGCAGGCTTTGTCGGCGTGATGCCTGCGATGGGGGACACCAATATTCCACCTGTCTCTGTCTGCCACCAAGTATCTACAATCGGACATCTTGATTGGCCGATGTGGTTGTAATACCACCTCCAGGCTTCCTCGTTGATAGGTTCACCTACCGAACCCAATACCTTCAACGAATCCAAATTGTAAGGAGCAATGGGATCAGTTCCATAAGCCTGCAATGCTCGGATAGCCGTCGGCGCCGTATAAAATTGGTTGACTTTGTGCTTTTCAATCACAGCCCAGAATCTTCCCGGATCAGGATAAGTCGGCACTCCTTCGAACATCAGCGTGGTCGCCCCGGACAACAAAGGACCGTAGACAATATATGAATGTCCGGTAATCCAACCGATATCTGCGGTACACCAATACACATCTCCGGGCGAGTATTGAAACACGTTTTCGAAAGTGTATTTGGTATAGACCATGTAGCCCGCAGTGCTGTGGACAACGCCTTTTGGCTTGCCTGTTGATCCCGAAGTGTACAGGATAAACAACGGGTCCTCACTATCCATCTCCTTAGCCACGTTACTGTCCTTTTCTCCCACGATGACTTCGTGCCACCAATGGTCCCTGCCGGCTTTCATGGTTACATCCTGACCGGTACGCTGACAGACAATCACCGTTTCTACATCGGCCTTTTCCAAAGCTTCATCGACGATGGCTTTAATGCCGATTTTTTTATTGCCGCGGTAGTTTCCGTCAGAGGTCAAAATTGCTTTTGCTCCGCTGTCAATGATCCGGTCTGTAAGTGCATTGGCACTGAATCCCGCAAAAACCACCGAGTGAATCGCCCCGATTCTCGCACAGGCAAGCATCGCAATGGCTGCCTCGGGGATCATGGGCATGTAGATGATCACCCGGTCGCCTTTTTGGATACCTTTGGATTTGAGTGCATTGGAAAATTGGCAGACCTGATGGTACAATTCTTTGTAGGAAATCGTTCTGACATCCTCACCCGGTTCACTTGGTTCCCAGATAATGGCCGTCCTGTCTCCGAAAGCAAAGAGGTTTTTCTCAAATATATTTTCGGTGATATTCAATTTACCATTGACAAACCATTTGACATTTGGACCCTCAAAATCCCATTTCAGAACTTTGTCCCATCTTTTTTTCCAATGAAAGGAGTCGGCTATTCTTGCCCAGAAACTTTCAGGTTCTGTAACTGACTTTTGGTATTCATAGAAGTACCCGCTGAGGGTATGTATTCTATCACTCATGGTTATATGTTTTTAGGTTATTGTAATTGATTTTAATTCATTAATGACTTCACTTTGGAAACCAGGTCTTTATTTGAAAAGGGTTTGGTAAGGTAAAGATCCGCTCCTAGATTCATCCCTTTTTGGACATCTTGCTGTTTACTTTTTGCGGTCAGGAATACTACCTTGACACCTTCAATATTTTCTTTAATGTGTCTACATACCTCATAACCATCCACTTTAGGCATCATGATATCAAGAATAACCAGCTCGGGATGATTTTCCTTGATGATACCCATTGCTTCTTCTCCGTCTCGGGCGATAAACACCCTGAAGCCTTCTTTCTTGAAGAGAAACTCCAATGACAAGAGGATATTGGGTTCATCATCTACTATCAGTATTTTGTTCATCGGCGTTATTGGAATGTGTTAATAAATGATGCTCAAGTTGCAGAGGCAGGATGAATTCAAAACAAGTCATATCTGACTTTGTAAATACGCCTATCTTACCCCCATGGTATTCAATGATTTTTTTGGATATGGCCAAGCCTAGACCACTTCCTATAGGCTTTTTACTGGTTTGGTTTTTAGCCTGAAAAAACTTTTCGAAAATGTAGGGAGCTTCTTCTTCAGGAACACCTTTCCCATCATCAAAGACCTGAAGATAAAGATCATGATCTTTCAGGTAAGTTTTAAGGACTATTTTATTTCTGGCAAATTTGGAGGCATTGGAAAGCAAATTAAGAATAACCTGTTTTATTCTATCCTCATCGACCAACAACTGAAGCTCATCATATCCAATTTCAATATTGAAATCAATGTTTTTTTCCTTGAAAATCTGAATCATACTCTCAACAGTCTGAAGAATGAGTATTCTGATGTCCGTTTTTTCGAGATTAAGTTCCTGTCTTCCGGAGTCAAATCTTTCCAAATCCAAAACCTGATCAATCAAGCGGGTCATTCTGTTCGTTTCCTGAATGATAATATCCAAAAACCTTTTTTTATCCGCTTCAGGAAGATCATCATCCAAAAGAATTTCTGAAAAAGCCCTGATTGATGTGATGGGGGTCTTCATTTCATGGGTCACTGTTGAGATAAATTCATCCTTGAGCATATCATTGAGTCTTAGCGTCTCATTCATTTTTTGGAGTTTGTCGGAAGCCTTCTTCAATTCCTTACTTTTTTGTTTGAGGGCCAAATTCAAACTTTTAAGCTCTTGGGTTTCTCTCAGAATCCCCAATACCTCTGCCATACTGATCTCCTCTTCTTCCACGACCGACGCGACCATGATCCTCGCTGATGCAGATCCAATGATCCCTGTCAATAAGCGTTCGGAATAATTGACCAATTCAGGATCAGCGTAATTTTTGGTGCCAATGGTCCTACCCGTCCGGATTGAAAAATCCCTTAATACCTCTTGGGTTTTCTCTTCCCCTAGAAAATTATGGAGCAATGCTTTCAAATCGGGTAGATAAGCTTGTCCTTTCCATATAATTGAACTGTCTAGAGAAGTACTGTATTTGAAAATATCCACAAATACCACGGCCTGATTGTGTTCTTTGGAAGTCTGGGTAGAAAATAAGGAAATGACTACATATAAGATGACATTAACAGAAAGACTGAAAAATAGACCGTGGGTCACATAACTCATTTCCTGAAATCCAAACAATGCAGTCGGTTTTAAGCCAATTATACCAAAAAGCCCATTTTCCAATAATCCGGGATGGAGGTATCCTGCTGTCACCATTGTAGGTATTACCAAAGTATAAAACCATAGAACAAACCCTGCAACGATACCAAACAACGCTCCTAGGCGAGCACCCTTCTTCCAAAATATCCCTCCTATAATCGCCGGGGTAAACTGTGCAATGGCCACAAATGAGATCAAGCCAATGGATACCAATGAAAACCGGGCAGAGATTTCTTTATAGTAAACGTATGCCAAAAGTATGATTACAAAAATCGAAACCCTGCGGATCCGGAGTACAATTTTGCTCAGCTTATGTTGATACTTGATTTTCAGGTTATCATTTACCAGCAATATGGGCATGATCAGGTTATTGCTGACCATGTTGCTCAGCGCAATAGTTGATACTATGATCATACTCGTCGCAGCAGAAAATCCACCGAGATACACGAGCAATGCCAACCAATCCTGATTAAAAGCTATGGGTAAAGCCAATACAAATGTATCGGCATCCACTGTTCCAACCGGAAAATGGACCAATCCCCCCAACGCAATCGGTAAAACAAAGACATTAATCAAAAGCAGGTAAGCGGGAAAAAGCCACATGGCTTTATCCAGATGCTTTTCGTCATTGTTTTCTATCACTCCCATCTGAAATTGTCTCGGCAAAAACAGAACCGCCATCATGGATAGGACACTCATCCAAAACCATTCTGAGACGCCATGCTCGCCCTGCAATACAAACAAATGGTCCAATCCCCGTAAGGATGCCTGCGTAAAAATGTCAGCAAATCCATCATAAACGAAATAAGTGACAAAAACCCCCACGGTAATAAAAGCAACTAATTTGAAAACAGATTCAAAAGCCACAGCCATCACCATGCCCTCATGCTGAGCTGTTGCTTCAATGTTCCTTGTCCCAAACAGCACTGTAAATAAAGCCAAGCCCATTGCCAAATAAAACGCTGTATCCTGATAAAAGGGATAAGAAATCAGGTTTTGGTTGAATTCAGAATACTGGAGAATATCAAATGAATTGGCGACTGCTTTGATCTGTATAGAAGTATAAGGCAATATTCCCACCAGGCAAAAAACAGTCACCACGCCTCCAAGAGTGATATTTTTGCCATAACGACTGGATATGAAATCCGCTATGGAGGAAATGTGCTGAACTTTGCTGATTCGGATAATTTTACGCATCACGACCCACCAAAGTGGGGCTACAAGGCTTGGGCCAATATAAATCGCCAAAAACTCCATTCCATTGGTAGCTGCCCGACCGACAGAACCATAATATGTCCATGCCGTGCAGTAAACTGCCAGTGATAGGGCATATATGTAGGGATTTGAAGATAGTTTTTTACCCCTGGATGCTGACCGCTCGGAATACCATGCAATGGCAAATAATAATGCCAAATAACCAAAGGTAAACGATATGATCAGCCCGTTGCTAAGCATTGTTTTTCTTATTTGTTTTTCTGATCACCAGCATGGTGATGGCAATCAAAAACAGCCAAAAACCAAAAACCAACAAATACAATAAAGGAATTCCAAAAAGGGTTTTGGGAATATTGTATATGGACAACACAGGATAATTCAATATAAACAGTCCCAGAAAAAAAACTGCCCATAAGTATTGGCTTTTGAGTGTGTCTTTCATGATTCGTTCTGTATAAGTTTTAAGTCCCCAAAAAGAGGAACCCCGGCAAATCCTACGCCGGAGTCCATCTCAGTTTCTTTGGAATTTTATTAATGAGCCTGTGCTCCACCAGCTCCTCTTGGAATCCTGATTTCCTGTATCATGTCCTGAACATGCTGCGGTGGAGCGGGAGTTACTTTAGACACCACAAAGCACACGACAAAGTTGATCAACATGCCCAAAGAGCCAATGCCTTCAGGAGAAATACCAAACCACCAATGCTCGACATTATTCAATTCCGGGCTGATAAATTTGAAGTAGCTGATATAAACGATTGTAAATACAAGCCCTGAAACCATTCCGGCTATTGCCCCTTCCTTGTTCATTCGGCTGGAGAAAATCCCCATGATGATTACCGGGAAGAATGATGCCGCTGCCAATCCAAAGGCAAAGGCAACCACCTCAGCTACAAATCCCGGAGGGTTTACTCCAAAGTATCCTGCCAACACTACTGCTCCCCCTGCTGCGATCCGGGCTATTCTCAGTTCCTTTTTCTCGGACATTTCAGGTCTAAATGTTCTGAAAAGATCCCTTGATACGGACGTGGAAATCACAAGTAGCAGTCCTGCTGCTGTAGATAAGGCCGCCGCCATAGCACCGGCTGCTACCAGACCGATAACCCAGTTTGGAAGCTGTGCGATCTCGGGATTAGCCAAGACCATGATGTCCTTGTCGATGGTGAGTTCATTGGCATTCTTGTCCGCAACATACTGCACAATACCGTCCCCGTTTTTATCTTCTACGCTAATTAGGTTAGTCTTCTGCCAATTCCCTACCCATTCAGGCAAATTATCTACAGGCTTGCCGGCAACAGTTTCAATGGCATTATAAATCCCAAATGCTGCCACCGCAGGAGCTGTAGTATACAGAATCGCAATAAATACCAATGCATACCCTGCCGAAAGACGGGCATCTTTTACTCTTGGAACTGTAAAGAACCTCACAATCACATGCGGAAGCCCGGCAGTACCGACCATTAATGCGAGAGTTATGGCAAATATGTCCACCATTTCTTTTCTCCCTGAGGTGTAAGCCGCAAATCCCAATTCTGTTAATACTCCATCCAGTTTATCCAAAAGGTGAGTACCATCCGCGACAGTTGCACCAAGTCCAAGTTGGGGAATAGGATTTCCGGTCAATTGCATGGAAACGAAAATGGCAGGAACCATATAAGCGAAAATCAGCACACAATACTGCGCCACTTGGGTATAAGTAATTCCTTTCATTCCCCCTAAAACGGCATAGAAAAAAACGATACACATCCCGATGATTACCCCAGTGTTGATGTCTACTTCAAGGTACCTAGAAAAAACAATTCCCACGCCTCGCATCTGTCCGGCGACATAAGTAAAGGAAATGAATAGTGCGCAGATGACAGCCACGACCCTTGCTTTGTTGGAATAATACCTGTCTCCCACAAAATCAGGAACAGTAAATTTTCCAAACTTTCTTAGATATGGAGCCAAAAGCAGCGCAAGCAACACATAGCCACCTGTCCATCCCATCAGGTATACCGAGCCGTCATAGCCCGAAAAGGAAATGATCCCTGCCATGGAAATGAAAGATGCAGCAGACATCCAGTCAGCAGCTGTTGCCATGCCGTTGGCAAGAGGAGAAACTCCACCTCCGGCAGTATAAAATTCTTTGGTTGACCCTGCACGGGTGTAGATCGCTATCCCGATATAGAGGGCAAATGATAAACCGACAAGTATATATGTCCAAGTTAAGATATCCATGTTATTTTGGTTTTTTAGGGGTTATTCTTCGTTGACGTCAAATTCTTTGTCCAGCTGATTCATTCTGTAGACATATACAAAAATCAGCACTACGAAAGCGTAGATAGACCCCTGTTGGGCAAACCAGAATCCGAGCTTAAATCCTCCAATTTTGATTTGGTTGAGTTGTTCTACCAGCAGGATACCGAATCCAAAGGAAACAGTGAACCAGATGATTAAAAGGATAAGCAGTGTCCTGAGGTTCTTTTTCCAGTAAGCCTGCATTTTGAGTTTGTTTTCTGACATAATACTTTGGGTTTTTAGAGGAATAATTGAGTTTGGAGTATGAATTCACTTGCCATACTGCTTTTGATAAAATTTTCAAAAACAGGTCGGGTACTGTATTGCAATGTAATTTTTGCTTGGTGACCATTTATGAAATAATTGATGCCAAGGTCATATTGGAAGGAACTTTCGTCAAAGTAATCAAAATCTTTATAAGTAAATGCTCCGAATGGCTGAAGTCTCCCATGGTCTCCCAAAATCCTCTTGGGCAGAAGAAATCCTGTTTGGGAATAAAAAATATTCCCGGTTCCAATAGTTGGTTGGGCATTCCCCGGTCCGTTTTGACTGGTGCCCGGACCAAATCCAATATTCATAATCCCGACATTTCTTAGGTAATTGGGGCCAAAATTATAATTGTAAAAAACAGCATAGGAAGTCAAAGCTGTCCCCGAAACGGGATTAATGGGAATATCCAAAAAAGCATCCAATCCAAGCAGGGAAATATCATGGTAGTTAATTTCCCCATTCATATTTTTAGAGCTTGTGGCATTTGGATGATGATGCCAGCCTCCACCAATGTTGAATACTTTCTTGGTGCCTAGGTAAGAGCCTACAAAAAAGGGAAGTTTATTGTTTTCCTTATCCAAAAACTGATAGGCAATGTACCCTTGGGTAGCCCAGTTTTCATTGACCACATTGGCTGCGACCGGTCTTTCCCTGTTGTTATCGAAGCTTCCCCCCGAACCTATAGAAAATGGCTTATTGAGTGCAATCCTATAATCCCATTTTGACACCTGACCCTTGGCATAGATCCCAAACTGACGTGCAAATTGGTCAGTAAACTCTATCAGGGGCCAATTAAAAATGGGTGCATCCACGGCCAAAAATGACATGGTGCTGTGACTGGACAACCTTGAAATTCCATTCCAATAATGAAGTCCACTTCCAATGTATAGCTCTTCGGTTACTTTAAACTCGGTCCATATATCATGAAAAAACAATTGGGGTTTTTTTGCTGACATTCCGTTTGCTGTTCCGGTTCCTGTTTCGGGATTAACAGTCACAGGAATATTTCCGGGATTTCCGGTTGCGCCACCTGCAGGCACACCACCGCCTGTAAAGGTCTGGTTGTTTATCCCAAAATGAGTCAAAATCAAAAACCGGGGAGATACTTGGGCATAAGCCAAAAATCTAGCCCTGCGGATTCCGATATCAGTGGAGCTGTTTTTCGGACTGCCATTCACACTGAGGGTTCCCGGATTGTTTTCAGTTGACCTCATCCACATTTGATTCCAGATCAGGAACCTGACATATTTAGATCCATCATCACTGAGTTTGAGTAAGAGAGGCTTATAGGTGTGGTCAAATAACATCTCATCTTTCTGGGTCATAAAAGATGCAAGTGAGTCTTGGCCATATCCCGGCAACACCACCATCCAAAAAAAGAAAAGGCACAAATAATAAGAGCGGGAAAACATAATCATTTGGGTTTGTTGTAATTGGGTCTTATTGCTATGTCACGGCCCTAAGATCCACCCAAGTTGAAAAGTTGAAATTCAAATAAAAAAACAGAGATATATTTTTGTTAATTTAATATAGCAAACAGCATTTTATTCTGGATCATCTGTTTTTAAACCGCTCCCATTTTATTATCATGAACTTGTCCCCCAGTTCAGTGATCAACATACCCGTATCTGTAAGGTTTTCCTTTAGGGTCATAAATTTGACCAATTCGGAGTGGTTCAATACTTTATATGTTGGTCTGTAATCGTAGTTTTCAGGGGCTTTGATTTTATAAAGTTTGACCCAATTCATAACCGAGACATGGCTAACTCCCAGTAATCTTTCGATTTCTCTGTAAGAGATTCCTTCGATATAAAGCTGTAAAGCCTTCACTACATAATATTTATCGATTGATTTACCGAGCTTATTTACTGTAAAGTGGTAGCCGCATACTTTGCACTTAAACCGTTGTCTCCCGTCTATCACACCACTTTTGGTTACCTTGGTATGCTCACATTTGGGACATATTGCCTTTTCCATATGCTCTAATTTGGGTTTGGTATATCATTTTAGCGAAAGTATACCATATTAGCAACATATAATCATTCAAGAATAAAAAAATAATTTTTCAGAATAAAATTTTGGCTTCAATGCTCTTGACAGTATTTAACCTATCACACAAGCATTTCCAGCAAAACCGCCAATCCGAAAGCCAGGATGCTGATCAATACTTTATTCAGATAAAATCGGTGGTCAGGACTGCTTTCAAAAAATATGGTCGTGGAAATATGGAGAAATCCTCCTGCAACCATTCCATAAAATACATTCAATCCTTCTCTGCCTAGGATATTGCTTTCATACATGTAATTGCTCAGGACCATGCCCATAGGGGAAGCCAAAGCAAAGACCACCAAAAGTGCAAATACCCATCTCTTTTTAAGACTAGCCATCAATACCGCCACCAAAGCAAATGCTTCAGGACCTTTATGCAATAGGATTCCGAACAGTAGGTTATTGCTGCCATGATGGTGGTGACTGTGCCCGGCGTGTTCATCATGTTCGTGTAAATGGCCTGCCAATGAACCGTCTTCTGTCAATAAGGTTCCCTCAAGAAAGGCATGTAAAAACAATCCGATCATAATCGTCCATACCCCGACCTGCATCCCATGATGCTGATGGTCAGGATGGTGGATATGGCCATGTTCTACCCCTGTCGACAATAGCGCCAGAATCTGTTGTAATAAAAACCCAAGTAAGATGTAAAATCCCATTTTGGTCGGGTCTGAAGATTCTACAAAAAGCTCCGGAAGGATATGAAGTACCGTGATCGCAAAAAGGTATGAACCTGCAAAAACCAAAACCAGCTTGAAATACCTTTCTTCCCAACTCGGTATAAAATAGGCCAAGCCCCCGGCAAAAAGGGCAGTAAAGAATAAAACAAGGAAATTAAATGTCATCTTTTGGTGGTTTGAGATAAGCCTGAATCCAAATTCAGTCTACTATTTTGATAAAGGGAAAGAAATGGGCATTCACGAATTACGCTGAAAATTTTTGATCCGGCTTAATCCTGCGGAAAGGAAAGAAACGGCTTTATCCCTTCACTTGCATAAGATTTTAATTGTCCTGTGGAGTCATTGTATATCAAGAACATCTCAAACAAATTCCGGCTTTTCTGGAGTTCAATTGCTTTATCAGTACCCATCACCATCAATGCGGTCGCATAGGCATCCGCTGTCATGCAATCCCCAGCCACAACGGTAGCACTTAAAAGGTTATGATTGACGGGTCTCCCTGTGGCAGGATTTATCGTGTGGGAAATTTTGATTCCCCCGGATTCATAATAATTTCTGTAATTACCGGAGGTAGCCATTCCTTTATTATCCAATGCCACGATGCTGTATAGGTCATCGGCCCTACCGAGTTCCTCGGGACGGTTGATACCCACTTTCCACAGTTCCCCTTTTTCATTTACTCCCCTAGCTACCAATTCCCCGCCGATCTCTACAAGTAGGTTTTCTATTTCTTTGCCTAGCAAAAATTCCGCAACTACATCTACGCCGTATCCTTTGGCAATAGCACTGAAGTCAAGATACATGCCCGGTTTTGTTTTTATGACACTTGCGGAGTCAAAAGAAATTTTATTGAACCCTACCAAATCCAACATCTCATCGATATTGACACTGTCTTTCAGTTGTGGCCCGGTAGGACCAAATCCCCAAAGATTGACCAAAGGACCCACAGTCGGGTCGAAAGCGCCTCCGGTGATTTCGTATACTGCTTTGCTGCTTTGGAGAACAGGAAGGAAATATGGCAATCCAAAAAACAAGGTGTCTTTTTGATTGAATTTGCTTAATTCAGAGTCAGGAACATAGGTGGAAAGTGATTGGTTGAAGACCACCAACAAGGAATCTATACTGGTCTGAAAATCCCTTTCACTTGGGTCAAGATAAGTGATATTGTAAGTAGTGCCCATCGTGTTGCCATTCAGGGTGACCTTACCCGTCACTTTTTCTTCTATTTCCTCAACTGGTTTTTGTTGGTTTTGGCGGTAGAGGTAAACTACTGCTACCAAAAGCAAAAGAATAATGGAATAGATAATGTTCTTATTGGCGTTGCTTCGCATATAAAAGAGCAATTTTTCGAAAGTTAAGGGTAATTTTCCAAATTAAGTTCCAAAAATGCAATTATTTGCAATTTTGTTGCAAAAAGGTCTGGAGCTTAATTTACCTTTTTGGCTTGGGCTAATTTTCTATATTTGTAATTGCTGATTGTTGCGCTATGAGAGAAGATTACCTGAGTGGGGACAAAGAAAAACTGAATTCATCTGACAAGGAAATTGAGAAGGCTTTGAGGCCTTTGAGTTTTGATGACTTTACAGGTCAATTTAAGATTGTCGAAAATCTCAAGGTTTTTGTTTTGGCAGCAAAACGAAGAAATGAACCTTTGGACCATGTACTTCTTCATGGCCCTCCGGGCTTAGGAAAGACGACACTCAGTTACATCATTGCCAACGAACTGGAATCCGGGATCAAGATTACGTCAGGTCCGGTGTTGGATAAGCCTTCCGATTTGGCAGGTTTGCTGACGAACCTTGACGAAGGAGACGTACTTTTTATAGATGAGATCCATAGACTGAATCCTATTGTCGAGGAATATCTTTATTCGGCCATGGAAGATTTCAGGATTGACATCATGTTGGATTCAGGACCCAATGCCCGGTCTGTTCAGATTTCGCTCAATCCTTTTACCCTTATCGGGGCCACGACCAGATCAGGTTTATTGACTTCACCGCTTCGCGCAAGGTTTGGGATCAATTCCCGCCTTGAGTATTACGATGCGAAATTGCTAACAGATATTGTCGAAAGATCTGCCGGCATTCTCCAGACTCCCATCGATGCAGTCGCTGCCTATGAAATCGCCAGAAGAAGCCGCGGAACACCAAGGATTGCCAATATGCTTTTGCGCAGGACGAGAGACTTTGCCGAGATCAAAGGAAACGGAAATATTACCATGGAAATCGCCAAAATTGCCCTGAAGGCATTGGATGTGGATGAAAATGGCTTGGATGAAATGGACAACAGAATCCTGATGACCATTATCGAGAAATTCAAAGGAGGTCCGGTAGGGCTT
Organism: Cognataquiflexum rubidum; assembly: GCF_022538115.1. Classification (GTDB taxonomy): domain Bacteria; phylum Bacteroidota; class Bacteroidia; order Cytophagales; family Cyclobacteriaceae; genus Cognataquiflexum; species Cognataquiflexum rubidum. The sequence continues at coordinate 224,314 of NZ_JAKZAL010000006.1, forward strand.
TCTACTATTGCCACCGCTTGCAGTGAAGAAGCAGAGACAATTGAGGAAGTATATGAGCCGTTTTTGATTCAGGAAGGCTATCTCAAAAGAACCGCAAGAGGCAGAATGGCAACCGAACTCGCTTACAAGCACTTGCATCTCAAACCCAATTTTGGGGCAAGCAGCGGCAGTTTATTTGAATAAGTTCTTTGTGCTTTTTCATTCTGATTTGAAATTGTGGACCACCTTCAAGAAAAATACAGCCAAATCATAAAGACCCAGGCCAAAAACCTGGGCTTTGATTTTTGTGGCATCGCCAAGGCGGGATTTTTGGAAGAGGAAGCTCCAAAACTCGAAGCTTGGCTCAACCAAAACTACCAAGGCCAAATGGCATATATGGCCAATCATTTTGACAAAAGACTGGACCCCACCAAACTCGTCGAGGGAGCCAAAACTGTGGTCAGCTTGATTTACAATTACTTTCCAAAAAAAGAATTGTTCCAAGAAAAGGAGGAATACAAAATCGCTAAATACGCCTATGGACAGGATTACCACCATGTCATCAAAGAAAAGCTGAAAGTACTGCTCGAAAACCTGCGCCAAGAAATCGGAGAGATTGACGGAAGGGCCTTTGTGGATTCCGCACCTGTGATGGAGCGTCAGTGGGCCCAAAAATCAGGTTTGGGTTGGTTGGGAAAAAACAGTCTTTTGCTCAATAAGGAAATGGGTAGTTTCTTTTTTTTGGCTGAATTGGTCATCGACCTTGAGGTAGCTCCGGACCCGCCGATATTGAAAGATTATTGCGGTACCTGTACCAAATGTATTGATGCCTGCCCGACAGAGGCCATCGTGCAGCCCGGCGTAGTGGATGCGTCCAAGTGTATTTCTTACCTGACGATTGAGCTCAAAGAAAATATTCCTGCTGCTTTCAAGGGCAAAATGGAAAACTGGGTTTTCGGTTGCGACATCTGTCAGGATGTATGTCCATGGAACAGATTTTCAAAACCACATCAAGAACCACTTTTTGATCCCAAACCTGAATTGGGGGAAATAACCAACCGGGATTGGGAAGAAATCACAGAAGAAACCTTCAATAAAGTTTTTGCAAAATCTGCGGTAAAACGCACCAAGCATTATGGATTTTTAAGGAATATAGTCTTCCAAAAGTGATCCTAAATTTTTTAATCCATATACCTTTGGTTAAATAATATATTTGTTCGCAATGATGCCAGTGGATAAGATATCTATTCCGATTCCGGGATGCGGACTTAATAGCCCGGTACATCGGTCTTCCGACTTCGGTCTTCCGTCCGGTTTGAAGTTTAATATAGGGTTACTGGCAAAGAAGCGGATAACCATTATAAACAATCTATCGTCATGAAGATTTTTGAAGTCAATTCCCCAAAACTGGAATGGGATTTTTTGGAAGTTCACGTCCTGTTCAACAAACCTTATCCCAATTGGATCAGACCATTGGATGTGGATGTGATGTCAGTTTTTGATCCAAAGAAGAATAAACTTTTAGCCAAATCGGATGCTATTCGTTGGGTATTGAAAGATGATCAAGGTAAGCTTTTAGGCAGGATTGCCGCTTTTGTCAACAAAAGATACACCAACAAAGGAGATGATGTCCCCGTTGGCGGATTCGGATTCTTTGATTGCTTAGAAGACCAAAAGGCTGCGGACTTACTTTTTGATACTGCCAAAAACTGGCTAGAGGTAAGGGGAATGCAGGCCATGGACGGGCCGATCAATCTGGGTGACCGGGACAAATGGTGGGGATTATTGGTCGATGGCTTTCATCCGCCGATCTACAACATGAATTACAATCCGCCTTATTACCAAAAGTTATTTGAATCCTATGGCTTTCAAAATTTCTACGATCAGATATGTTGGAGTCTTTCCGTGGCGCAAGAAGCACACCAATTGGATCCGAAGTTTTATGAGGCCCATCAGAAGTTTTATGGAAACTCGGACTTCAGGGCGGAATATGTCAAAAAAGACAACTTGGAAAAATATGCGAAAGACCTGAGTTCAGTTTACAACAAGGCTTGGGCAAAGCATCAGGGAAACAAGGATATCTCACCGGAACAGGCCTTGAAATTGTTCAAAACCATCAAGCCAGTCTTGGATGAAAAGCTGATCTGGTTTGTCTATCACAAAGATGAACCTGTGGTGATGTGGGTCAACCTCCCTGATATCAATCAGATCATCAAGCACCTTGACGGAAAGTTTAACTGGTTTGCGAAACTGAAATTCTTCCTCATCAAAACCTTTGGGAAAAATGAAAATTTTGTGGGTTTGGTATTCGGTGTGGCACCGGAGTTCCAAGGCACAGGACTCGATTATTACATGATCGTGGAGGCCGAAAAAGTCATCAAATCCACTACTTCCTACAAAAAGCTGGAGCTCTATTGGCAGGGTGACTTCAATCCCAAAATGCTGAATATTTCAAAAAACCTCGGAGGAAAACACTTTCGGACCTTGGTCACTTACCGGTATTTGTTTGATAGGCAGAAGCCTTTTGCAAAGCATCCGGTATTGTTATGATTTCTCTCTTTTTAAGTTTTTGAATATCTTTGTACTTTCTCCTACCAAAACCAGCTTGATTATGAACCTGCAATACATTTCAGATAACAGAGGCAAAACTACAGGCGTATTTATCCCCATTCAGGAATGGGAATTGCTAAAATCTAAATTCAAAGGATTGGAAGAGGAAGTTCTTGGTGACCAATCAAAAGACGAAATATTATTAGGCTTACAGCAAGCGGTAGAAGAAATGAATCTGATCAAAAAAGGAAAATTAAAAGCCCGTAATGCAAAAGACTTGTTAAATGAGTTATAGCGTAAAAACTATCCCCCACTTTGACAGGCAGGCCAAAAGGCTTTCGCGAAAGTTTCCTTCATTCAAAGAAGAGCTTTTTAATTTGATTGAATCCCTCGAAAATGACCCGACACAGGGGACTCCCTTAGGAAATGATTGTTTCAAAATCCGACTTGCCATAAAATCTAAAGGAAAAGGAAAATCAGGTGGTGCAAGGGTTATTCTGCATGTAACTTTTATTAAGAATGACGTTTATTTACTTACAGTATATGATAAATCCGAAAAGGAGAACATTTCGGATTTAGAACTTCAGGAATTTTTAAAAATGATAGAATAAAAAAAGCCCCAAACTCGAGGCTTTTGCTTTAACCTGCAAGGCTAATAAAATATTTGTCTAAGACGGGTTCGTATTTTGTTGAAAACTTCCTATAACACCAATCCCTAAATTCCTGTATCTCTGTCGGCATCAGCAGGTTCAGTGCTTTGCGCAACTCCTTCTCAAACAATCTTCTGTCAAAACTGACTTTCATCAAGATGATTTTCACGTATTCCAGCATATTTCAAAGAATTTATAATAAATGATTAAACAGATTGTTTGTTAATACGACATGTAATTTGGTTTGTTGCGTTTAAAATATAAAGCTAATTTGCAAATCATTAGTAGTCATACCAACATGAGTAAAACGACAGTCAGCGCTATTCTTGTATGTTTATTTCTTTTTATTTCTCTAGGCACTTTTGCCCAGGAAGTAGCCATAGAATTGGGGCCGGATGAAATAGCACTCAATGAGACTTTTAGCATCAAGGTGACCATTGCAAACGACAAGATCAAATCTTACGATGAGTTCCCGGAAATAGCAGGATTCCAAAAGCAAGGCCTATCCCAGTCTTCTTCCATGAATGTCATCAACGGACAAGTCAGCAGTACCAGCAGCATCATCCAATACTACAAACCGACCAAAAAAGGAGTCGTTACCATTGGAAAATTCAGCATCAAAATCAATGGCAACGACTACGCATCCCCCGGAAAATCCGTTACGGTAGTCGATGCCCGTGCAGCACAACGACAGCCAAACCAATCGGATCCTTTTAGCGATATTTTTGGTGGGACAAGGGAAGAACCCGAATTTATCGAAGTCGAAGATGATGCTTTCTTTGCTTCTTCTGTTGACAAAGAAGAAATTTTTGTAGGAGAAGGATTCAATGTAAGTTTGGCATTTTACATCTCAGAAACCAATCAGGCTTCATTTCAATTTTATGAACCTGGCAAACAGTTGGACGCAATCCTCAAAAAGATGAAACCTGCCAACGCTTGGGAAGAAAACTTCAACATCACCAACATCCAGCCTGAAAGGGTAACTTTCAACGATAAAAGCTGGATCAAGTACAAAGTATATGAGGCATCATTTTTCCCATTCTCAGAGGGAGAAATCACGATTCCACCCATTTCATGGGAAATGGTCAAATATAAAGTAGCCAAAAATCCGACCTTTTTTGGGAGCAACAGGCTGGAGGATTTCAAAACTTTTACCTCTTCTTCTAAAAAAATCACGATAAAACCATTGCCTCCACATCCTCTCAGAAATGAAGTCAGTGTAGGTAATTTCCAATTGAGGGAAAACATCACAGAATTCGATGCCCTGACCGGAGAAGGGATTACTTATAATTTTGGCATTACAGGTGAGGGAAACATCAATTCGATTTCCGCTCCCAAAACAAAACAGATCCACCTTTTGAATACCTTCGACCCCAATGTCCGTCAACAGATCAACCGAGGCAATGGAAAGATCACAGGTCTCAAAGAATTCAGCTACTACGTCACCATCAATGAGCCTGGGAGAATCAATCTGGGGGATTACTTTGAATGGATATATTTCAATCCTGCTTTGGAAAAATATGATACCTTGAGACCCAAGGCCATCCTCAACGTGACAGGGGAGTCCAAAGTCAATCAGGCAATCTCCAATCAGCGTTTGGGAGGAATCTATGATTTGATTGATGTGGAAAACAATGAGCTAACAAACCAGAGATATAAGTACTATTTTTCAGTTTTTATCAATTTATTATTGGTCGGTTCAGTCATACTGTTAGCCGTCCTGATCACAAGAAGAGGAAATGGGTAATTCATTTGGAAGGATATTTAGAATAAGCACATTTGGCGAATCCCACGGATTGGGTTTGGGTGTGGTGATAGAAGGCTGTCCGGCAGGCTTGCTGATCGATGAGGAATTTATCCGAAATGAAATGCAGCGAAGGAAGCCCGGCCAATCCAAAATCACCACCCAAAGGAAGGAAGAAGACGAATTTCAGATCTTGTCGGGGGTGTTTGAAGGAAAGTCCACAGGTACGCCGATCGGTTTGGTCATCATGAATACCGACCAAAAGAGTAAAGATTATAGCCATATAGCTGACAAATTCAGACCTTCCCATGCGGACTATACCTACTTTGAAAAATACGGAATCCGTGATTACCGGGGTGGAGGCAGAAGCAGTGCCAGGGAAACAGCAGCAAGAGTTGCCGGTGGAGCGATTGCCAAAATGCTTTTGCATCACTACGGAATTTCAGTTCAAGCTTATGTCAGTCAGGTGGGTGACATGAAGTTGGACAAAAGCTACCAAGAACTCGACTTGACCCAAACTGAAGAAAACATTATCCGCTGCCCCGATCCGGAAATGGCCGAAAAGATGATCGAATACATCGACGAGGTGAGGAAAAGTCGGGATACTGTAGGCGGGATCGTGTCCTGCGTGGCAAAGGGAGTTCCGCCAGGATTGGGTGAACCTGTGTTTGACAGGCTACATGCAGAGTTGGGTAAAGCCATGCTGAGCATCAATGCCGTGAAAGGTTTTGAATATGGAAGTGGATTTGAAGGGGTAAAAATGCGTGGATCGGACCACAACGATGCTTATTATCAGGACGGAGATCGCGTCAGGACAAGGACAAATAATTCGGGCGGGATCCAAGGCGGGATTTCCAATGGAGAAGATATATATTTCAATGTGGCCTTCAAACCTGTTGCCACCATCATGCAAGATCAGGAGTCGGTCAATGAGTCAGGAGATTCCGTGACCGTGTCGGGCAAAGGCAGGCATGACCCCTGCGTAGTGCCTAGGGCAGTTCCTATAGTCGAGGCGATGGCCGCTTTGGTCTTGGCCGATTACCTTTTGATCAGCCGAACAAACAAATTATAATGTAAACCCAACTCTATATGTTGAAAAAGATACCCTTACATACCCAGATTATCGTCGGATTGGTTTTGGGATTGGTAGTCGGTTTGGTGATGATCAAATTTGGCGTAGACCCCTATTTCATTATCAACTTTGTGAAACCGGTCGGAACTGTTTTTATCAATTCCCTGAAAATGATCGCTGTTCCTTTGGTCTTTGCCTCCTTGGTGGTGGGAGTTGCAAATTTGGGAGATGTTTCCAAACTCTCCCGGATCGGTGGAAAAACCCTTTTAGCGTATTTGATTACTACCATTATTGCTATCACTATTGGCCTCTTATTGGTGAATATTGTCAAACCGGGAGAAAGCCTTCCCCAAGCCACAAGAGATAGCCTTATGTCCCTGTATGATGATACTGCTGGTTCCAAAGCAGATCAGGCGGCTGAAGTTTCGAGTCAGGGACCATTGCAGCCTTTGATAGAGATAGTTCCAGAAAACATTGTAAAAGCAGCAGCCGACAACAGCAGCATGCTTCAGGTTGTATTTTTTGCTATTATAGTAGGAATTGCATTGCTTCAGATTCCCAAGGAAAAAGCCAAAAACTTTACCAATTTCTTTGATGCTTTCAATGATGTGATCATCAAAATCGTGGAATATATCATGATGATCGCACCGTATGGCGTCTTTGCATTGATGGCTTCCCTGATCGTCGAGATTGCCGGAGAAGATCCTGATTCTGCAGTGGAATTGCTCCTTGCCCTTCTGAAATATACCTTAGTGGTATTGGGAGGGTTACTCTTGGTGATTTTTGTGGTTTATTATTTACTATTAAAATCCTTTACCAAAATTCCTTTTATCATCTTCCTAAAAGCCTTTAGACCTGCGATGCTCTTGGGATTTTCGACTTCTTCTAGTTCTGCTACACTTCCGGTGACGATGAAGATTGTGGAGGATGAAATCGGCGTTTCCGAGGAGATTTCAAGTTTTGTTTTGCCATTGGGTGCTACCGTCAATATGAACGGAACAAGTCTTTACCAAGCCGTAGCGGCTGTATTTATTGCACAGGCTTTGGGTATGGACCTTTCGATTTCTCAGCAATTGACCATAGTCCTCACTGCAACATTGGCAGCAATTGGCTCAGCAGGTGTACCGGGTGCAGGTTTGATTATGTTGATCATCGTATTGGAAGCTATTGGTGTACCAGGAGCGGGAATTGCCCTGATCATTGCCCCGGATAGGATTTTGGACATGTTTAGGACAGTGGTCAATATCACAGGAGATGCTGTAGTTTGCGTTGCAGTTGCATCGACAGAAGGAGAGTTGCCATCTGGAATGATCCGACAATCCAATCCATTTACCCCAAATGAGGAAGTAATAGAAAGTTAAAAAGCAAAATCCACAGTCCACCGTCGACAGTCCATACTTGTCCGCCGTGGCGGAGCAACAACAATGGATTTTCAATCCTAGTAATCTGAGGCCACAAAGCGTACCTACATAAAATGTAATTTTCTTCAAAGTAAAAACCCTCTATGATCAAGGTCTTGGAGGGTTTATTTTTTAGATCAAGATTTTGGAGGGGTTCTTATTTTATATTATTGTTGCGGTCTTTGTATCTTCCAAAGTAATACCCGGGAAAAACCAAAGCTTTCAGTTTCCAGTCGTTTTTTTCCTTGATGCTCAATGAATCATCAGCATGGACAGTTCTGTACATTTTGGATGCCATGAGTGTATGTCCTATCAAGGCTAGAAACAGGAAAGCGTAAATTATCAACTCTGTCATTTTTTCTCAAGAATTAAAGCTGCCCAATTGTCCTTGGTTTTTTGTGCCAAAAGGGAAAGTCCGAAGAAAGAAGCCCTATTTTGGATGTCTGCAATGTCATGCTCATAGAATCCGCTCAGAAGAAGTTTCCCTCCCTTTTTCACGAGGCCTGAATACACCTCCATTTCATCTAATAAGACATTTTTGTTGATGTTGGCAAGAACAATATCAAACTCTCCTTGGGGTTTTATTTCCCGAACAGTTCCTTTTCCCATTCTGACTTTGGACATGTCATTCAGGTCAAAGTTTTCGTTGCCATTGTCCACGCACCATTCGTCAATGTCAAATGCTTCAATCTCAGCTGCCCCAAGTTGATGCGCCATGATCGCCAAGATGCCAGTGCCCGCTCCGATATCCAAAACCCTTTTGCCGGAATGATCTAGTGTAAGCTGATGGGAAAGCATCAGAAATGTAGTGGCATGGTGACCCGTACCAAAAGACATCTTGGGATTGATGTGGATTTCATATTTGAATTCGGGTCTTGGTTCGTGAAAGGAAGCCCTGACATACACCTGATCGCCGACAAAGATGGGATCGTAGTGCTTTTCCCACTCCTCGTTCCAATTGACCTTGGGCATCTTGCCTTCCTGAACTTCAATCCTACCGGCTTCTTTATACCGGTCGATGATTTCCTGATAAGCTTCCCTGTCAATCAGATCCTCCTGAATGTAGGCGTCGATTCCCTCATCCGTTTCCAAAAACGAATCAAACCCTACTTCAGAAAGCTCAGCAATCAGGATCTCACGAAATGGTTCTCTGCAGGAAATCTTAAATTCTAAATAGTCCATTTGTATTGTTGTTTGCATTATGCATAAGCGGCAGTGTCTCCACTGCCGCTTTGATTGTCATTGTGAGTTGTTATAATTGGCATTTACAGAAAAGCTAATGACGTTTGGTGTTTCGTCATCCTGAAGGAGGCACGACTGAAGGATCTCATTTTCTTCCGGTGAGACTCTTCGCTCACTACCAATGACGTGAATATCCGGGTCGTCGCACTGAACGTAGTGAAGTGTCTCATTTAAGAGATGCTTCACCTCCGCAAGCTCCGGTTCAGCATGACGTAACACCAACCGTTATTCCATTTCTGAACATTTCCCAAATGTTAAAGGCTCCTAGTGCTGGCCACGACAAAGCTTAAATTGGTAGGGACGCTATCCTTCATCCTTCCTTACTTCCCATCATCCTTACTTCCATACTTCCTACCTCAAAAAGACTTCACAATCTCCACAAAATCCCTTGACTTCAGCGAAGCACCTCCGATCAATCCTCCATCCACATCAGGTTTGGAGAAAAGGTCCTTGGCATTGCCAGGATTGGCAGAACCACCATAGAGGATAGAGATATTGTCCGCCAACTCTTTGCCGAATTTGCTTGCCAAATGGCTTCTCAAAGCCGCATGCATTTCCTGAGCTTGGTCAGAGGAAGCTGTCCTTCCGGTTCCGATGGCCCAAATAGGTTCGTAAGCGATGACGATCTTGGACATTTCTTCGGGAGAAAAATCAAATAAGCTTTCATTCAATTGCTGTTTTACATACGCTTCATGGGTTTCTGCTTCACGGATTTCCAATGGTTCGCCGCAGCAGAATATTGGAGTCAGACCGTTAGCCAGCGCTTGCTTGGTTTTTTCGGTAAGCAATTGGTTTGATTCTTTGAAGTATTCCCTTCTTTCGCTGTGTCCGATGATAACATAGCTCGCTCCGAAGGAAGCCAACATGGATGCAGAGGTTTCCCCTGTAAAAGCACCGGAGGCTTTGTCAGAGCAATTCTGCGAGCCAAGAAAAAGATTTGGCGTATCCCCGATCAGTTTTTTGACAGGGTAAAGGTGTACAAAAGGTGGGTTGAGGACGGCGATGACATCTTTGATGTTTTCATCCTTCAGCATATTGACGATTTCAGAAGTCAGTTTTTGGCCTTCTTCCAAGTTGAGATTCATTTTCCAGTTTCCGGCTACAATCTTTTTGCGCATGGTTTCTTCGGTTTGATGGTTAGATTTGAAAAAAATAACTTCAAAAGTTACTTTGGGCCAAAATTACATAAAATGTCCTACCCACGAAAAGAATATAATCCCGATCAGCCCAGAAAGTATTGGTCAATAGCCGAAGCCAAGGTGAAAATCGCGGCTTATTGCGCTTACCAAGAGCGCTGTCAGGAGGAGGTCAGGAGCAAATTGGCCGAAAAAGGGCTCTATGGAGATCAGGCAGAGGAATTGATCTCACACATGATCGAAGAGGGTTTTTTAAATGAAGAACGTTTTGCACGGTCTTTTGCGAGAGGAAAGTTCAACCTGAAAAAGTGGGGTAGAAACAAAATCACCCAAGAACTCAAACTCCGCAAGGTCAGTCCCAACTGCATCAAATCCGGCCTGAAAGAAATTGAGCCCGAAGCTTATTGGCAGGTGCTTCTCGGATTGGTAGAGAAAAAGTCCGAGTTTGTCAAAGAACCTGATCAGTTTAAGAAAAAGTACAAAATCCAACAGTACCTGATCAGCCGGGGATTTGAATCTGATTTGGTACAAAGTGCAGTGGAAACAGTTTTTTCGGGACCAAATCTTTAATTTCTGAAAGCAAAAGCCTAATTTGCGAAAGATTTGATAGCCAAATGATTCAGAAATTATTTCCCCTTGACAAGAATTACATTTTAAGACAGGCACAATCCATTTTGGAAGAGCAAATGCTTGAAGTGATGGTTTTTGAACTCAAAAAATCCTACACCCAACTTTACAATCCATTGATGCTGATGGATGAAACCTTTGCCAAAATCCTTGATACCTACGAGTATCCCAAGGACAGGCTCAGGATGATTTACCGGCAGCTTTGCGGGATATATAGGTTTAAGAACAGGGACAACCAATTGGAACTGCTTTTTGACGGAAGGACACATTTGGAAAAGTTTCAGGAAGATTGGTCCTTGCAATTGATTCAGTGGGTTCATGAGCTTGGTTATCATGAGCAATATGTGAAAACAATGCTTCGCATGACCCTACTTTTTGACACAGAATCGAGGGCAGAATGGTCAGAAAACCACTGCAAGTTTTTTATCAATGAGTACTTCGAGCTCAAAATCATCAAACGCAAAGGCGAACTCAAGCTTAAAATAGCATAAAAAAACCACCGAGAGATCGGTGGTTTTTTTGTTTTTGATCTTGCTACCTAAACGGTGAAAACCAAATCTCAATGAGCAGATATTGCCCTTTTCAAATTATTGGTATCTTTGATCCATGTATTTGGAAACCGAAAAAATTGCTGTGATTCAAGATTATTTCAAAACCAAACCTGTTTTGAAAGCATATCTTTTTGGTTCTTATGTGAGGGAAGAAGCAGATAATCAAAGCGATGTTGACATTTTGGTCGACTTAGATTATTCTAAGAGGATTGGGTTAGGTTTTGTCCAAATGAAACTTGAATTGGAAAATTTACTGAATAAGAAAGTCGATCTTGTTTCCTCGGGGGGGTTGTCAAAATATATCAAACCGATAATTGATGCTGAAAAAAAGCTGATTTATGCGAAGTAAATTGGGAGATAAGGTTCGGGTAAAGCATATACTTGATGCTATCGAAGAAATCGAATCCTATATAGAGAATATTGATATAAGCGACTTTTTCAATAATTCAATGGTTCGTTTTGCTTGTATCAAACAATTAGAAATCATCGGGGAGGCAAGTAACCATATCTCTGAAGACGTAAAGTCCAGCTTTGCTCAAATAAGTTGGGAAGAAATAATCTCATTAAGAAATATACTCGTTCATGAGTATTTTGGGGTAGATGCTACTCTTGTTTGGCAAATTATCGAAACTGATATCCCTGAATTAAAAACTGAAATGGAGAAAATAATTAAATATGTATATCCGCAATGATACCAGTGGCCAAATAAATATAAAGTGACAGCTAGTGACAATCGTTATTTGTTAAAGAT
>NZ_JAKZAL010000007.1 GCF_022538115.1 Cognataquiflexum rubidum
ACCAACTCAGGAACAACAGGAACTAATATCAGCTATCATGAAAAATTAGCTTGGGTGTCCCATCGCACAAAACAGGACAAAGGGTCAGGTTCAGAGAAACTGTCGATCTGGTTTGCAAAATTCTGCCGGTTTCGATGATTTATGTGAGTCATTATGAGGAGGATATTCCGCAATGCGTAGATAAAACTTTTAGATTAAAAGGAGGAAAAGCGGCTTTTTGATCCTCAGAGGAGGTCGCTTGCTTCTGTTGGAATTGAAACAGTCTCTATAAAAGTCCCATCATCTTCTAATCTGATTCCTGTCAGGCAGACACCCCCATAAGCCCCAGTGTCAATGTTCCAGGAATTTGATTCCTTGCTGTATTTGGGGACTCCGTCCCAATTTGGTGTATGCCCGATTACCTGAAGTTTCCCCGTGTTGATCAAAGGCTTTCTGTTCCATAAAAGCCCATTGGTGTTTTTTTGGTCATAGGGATTTCCAATTCCTGAAAACCCTGCATGTGTTACCTGCACAGAGTCGTTTTCCCATATCAAAGGAAGGTCTGTCAACCAAGTCGAGTAGTTGTCCGGATCTATGTGGGATTCTTCAAACTGGCGGAGGGTTTTGTTTCCCCCATTCGACAGCCACACTCCCAACCTGTCTTCCCCTTTCATGTAGTCAATCATCAGCTGCTCGTGGTTGCCTCTCAAAAAATGGGCTTCTTTTCTAAAGTTCATCTGTAGTTCAAAAGCCAGATGGATAACCGAGGGTGATAATGACCCTCTGTCTACCAGATCGCCCAACTGGATCAGGGTTTCAGATTTCGGATCCCAATGGTCCAAAAGATTCAAAAAGGTATTGAGGCATCCGTGTACGTCACCAACAACAAATATTCCCATAAATATTAAAAGTTTGAAAATTAAAGATTTTGTGGAATTGTAAAAAAACCTATAAATGATTCTATTATTTTCTTGTAATGGTCAATAAATTTAACTATAATCACTTCATAATCAATTTTATATAAATAAAACATTCTAGTCGCAAGAGAGTTCTCATTTTAAACAAGTTATATTTCCTCATAGCCATTTACCCTTTGTTCGTTAAACGATTTTAAATCTTTGAAAGGTTATTAATTATGAAAAAATCAGCTCTATTTCTTTTTTCCCTTGCTGTTGCATTTTCTGCCTGCATGAGCCAAAAAGATTACATCGCAGAATATGATTTTAATTATGCGGGTAATTTTAAAAGATACAAAACTTTCGGTTTTGTCAACAACCCATTTCCCGATACGACTACCCATCATTTGGCTATAGAAAGGACAATAACCAATAGATTGGGTTCACAGGGATTTAAATTACAGCCCGAGAAGCCCGATATTTTGATCAATTACAAAGTATTTACCGACGCAGTGAAATACCGGGGATATGAACAACCAAATTTCGATTATTGGGTGCAGAGAAGAAGTGTGGAAGTAGAGTTGACCGAACAGCAGGAAAAAGAAAACCGGGAGAAAGATGAAAATTACAATCAGGTAAAATTCACAGAGAACAGTGGTATGTTAGTAATCTTTGTGATCGACAACAAAAGGGGAAACACCATTTGGCAAGGATATACTCCTGCGAGTTTTGATTTTTATTCCCCTGAAGTCAACACCGAACTCACCAAGGCCACCTATCGGGTAATGGATCAATTTAAGATTTTGACAAGAAATTAATTACGATCAGTCAAGCTTGCCCTCTGCTTCAATTTTCCCCAAGAAGTGGAGGGCAGCTGTTTTTTGGGCAGATTCAAAATTTTGGAAGGCACAGATGACTTTACCAAATTTTTGAAAATCACCGATTTCATTCAGTGAAAGGGGAGACCCGAACAGATAGAGTTGACAATTTTTATTTTCAATACAGATCATAAGCTTCTTGATCATTTCGATGTCCATCCCAAAATGATTCACAGGCTTGGCCGAGGGTACAAAAACTGCGATCAGTAAGTTGTCAAAATCCTTTAATTTTTCCCAGCTAGGGTCGGTGGTAGTTGAAGTCAAGCCTATTGATTGAGACGAAGCGACTTTATCCAATTCTGAAAAGAAAACATTTTCTTTCTCATGAAACAAGGAGACTTTGGCAAACTTGGCATCTGATAAATCAAGGGAGGTTTGCGGGTTTTGGTTGGAAATTTCAGTGATATAATGGCGTGGAAGCTTGTCATTGAAAGTAATATGACCTAACCAGTCGAATCCATTTTCTTTCGGAATATAATCAGAATTGATCCCGAGTTTTTCTTTAAGTAGGATCACTTTTCCAAAACTCTCCAATATCTTTTCTTCTGTTCCATTTTTCAAAATCATTTCAATTCCTTGCTCCACATTTTCAGAAAAACAGAGCAAATCATTTCCTGCAAAGAATGCTTCCCACTCCAACTGTCCCGGTTCGGGAAAAAGGTCAGAGACACTTTTCATATTCAATGCATCGGAAACCACGATTCCTTTGAAACCCATTTCCCCTTTTAATAAATCAGTAATGATTTCTTTGGAAATGGATGCAGGAATGGTTTTTCCGTTGGAAAGCGCCGGTGCAGCCAAGTGCCCCACCATGATCATTTCGATACCCGCTTTGATCCCCTTTGCAAAAGGATAAAGTTCTTCAGAAATCAATTCTTCTTTTGTTTTATTAATCACAGGAAGTCCAAGATGGGAATCAGTGTCTGTATCTCCATGTCCAGGAAAATGCTTGTAACAGGCCCCAATTCCGGCTTTCTCCAAACCTCGATACATGGCCAAAGCAAATCTGCTTACCTTTTCTTTGTTGGGTCCAAATGACCTATATCCGATCACAGGATTTTTGGGATTGGTGTTGATGTCTGCAACCGGGGCAAAATTCAGGTGAATTCCGGTCTGCTTGAGGTCTTTTCCCATCCGGTAACCTGTTTCAAAAACCAAATCCTCATGTTCAAGCGAAAGTGCTCCCAAGGTAATTGCGTAAGGATATTGGGGCGTATTTTCTATCCTCATCGCCAAACCAAACTCCGCATCAATACTCATTAAAAGTGGTTGTTTGGAAATGGATTGGTACCGGACGATCAATGCCCGAAGTTTTTCAAGGGTATTTTCATAGGTTAGCTTTTCCTGTCTTTTCTCAAAATTGGCTGCGGCACTGTGGCGGCTATGGAAAAAAGTAAGGCCACCTATATGTTGGTTTTTGATCAATGACTCGATTTTCAAATAATTTTCTTCCGTATCGTGGATAAATGCCGCCGGCGAAAAAAGCTGACCAATTTTTTCTTTTAAAGTCATTTTTGAGAAAATTTTTGATTCATTATTAAATCCATTTTAAAGACTTCTCTCTGCGTTCGAAGTGACAAGGAGAAATTTTTTCTTCAATTGGGCTTTTTTACTAAGAGTTGCTCACCCCTTCATCCTTCAACCTTTATCCTTCATCCTTTAAAAAGACTTCCCTCTGCGTTCGAAGTGACAAGGAGAAATTTCTTCTTCAATTGGGCTTTTTTACCAAGAGTTGCTCACCCCTTCATCCTTCAACCTTTATCCTTTAAAAAGACTTCTCTCTTGGTTCGAAGTGACAAGGAGAAATTTTTTCTTCAATTGGGCTATTTTACTAAGAGTTGCTCACCCCTTCATCCTTTAACCTTTAGCCTTCATCCTTTAAAAGACTTCTCTCTGCGTTCGAAGTGACAAGGAGAAATTTTTTCTTCAATTGGGCTATTTTACTAAGAGTTGCTCACCCTATTCATCCTTCAACCTTTAGCCTTCATCCTTTAAAAAGACTTCTCTCTGCGTTCGAAGTGACAAGGACAAGTTTTTATTATAACCAACTAAATCACCTCTTTCAACCCCTCTATTCCTCTTACCTTTCACCTCTAACCTTTTACCAACCTTCCACCTCACTACTTCGAACTTCCAACTTCATCCTTCGTCCCTTCTTTTTTCTTCCCATATTCCTTCGGAAATTTCACGTACCTGATCATCAGAATTCCCGGGACTGCAGCCGCGACTACCCAAAGGAAGAACCCTTCATACCCCAACCATTCCTGCACAAAACCACTTGCCATCCCCGGTAGCATCATTCCCATTGCCATAAAACCTGTAGCAATGGCATAATGGGAAGTTTTGGAAGGGCCTTCGGAAACATATATCAGGTACATCATAAAAGCCGCAAACCCAAACCCATAACCCAACTGCTCCACGACTACCACTGCGCCTGCCCAAAAGGCGGATTCAGGTTGGAAATAGGCCAAGAGATAATAGAAGAAGTTGGGCACGTTCAATGCCAAAATCATCGGCAACATCCATTTGCCCAAGCCATCTTTGGATATGACGACACCTCCGATGATGCCTCCAAGAGAAAGTGCAATAATCCCAAATGTCCCATATATCAAACCTACATCTGTGGTGCTGAGTCCGAGTCCGCCATCAGGTCTACTGTCCAAAAGGAAAGGAGAGGCCATTTTCACCAATTGTGATTCTCCCAAACGATAGAAAAGAATAAAGGCCAATGCTGCCCAAATTTCTTTTTTCTTAAAAAAGGAGCTAAAGACTTTCCCAAAAGTCAATTGAACCTCTTTGACATACGCGCTGCTCTTTTCGATATTGGGGGTGGTCCAAAGGTTGATCAGCGTCAATATAAACATCAGACCAGCTACCATGACCATGGTCAGAGACCAAGCTTTGGCATTGTCTCCGTATTTGACTTCAAGATATCCAGCTACGATGACAAACAATCCTTGCCCTGTAACCATCGCCACGCGATAGAATGTGCTTCTCAAACCGATGAAAAACGATTGTTGTTCTTCCTTCAAAGCCAAGAGGTAAAACCCATCCGAAGCAATGTCATTGGTCGCAGAGGCAAAAGAAGCCAACCAGAAAAAAGCCAGAGTCAGTACAAAAAACTGATCTGTAGGTACACTGAGGCCAATGCAAAGAAAGGCAAAAGACAATACCAATTGCATTGCCAAAAACCATTTTCGTTTGGTCCCATAAAGGTCCACCAATGGACTCCAAAGTGGTTTGATGACCCAAGGGAGGTAAAGGAAACTGGTGTAAAGTCCAATATCAGAATTGTCCACCCCCAGTTTTTTATACATGATGACAGAAACCGTAATGATCAATACATAGGGAATTCCTTCGGTTAGGTATAGTGGCGGAATCCAATACCATGGATTGTTTTTGATGTTTTTGCTCATGGTTTCTTTCTGATGAGGTTTTGGTAAATGCTGATTTCAGAACCTTCGATGATACTTGCCCCAACAGTATTTTTATAAAAATCAGCAGGTCCCACACCCCCGATGACGGCATAGGCATATCCCATTTCCTTCATGGATTGAAGGCTTTTGACCAAAAGGACTTTTCCTATTCCTTTTCCCCTCATAGCTTCCAGAGTGCCTGTTGGCCCAAAAAAGTTCTTTGCAGTAGATTCAAAACAGGCAAAACCCAAAATCTCATTTCCTTTTTGCGCAATCCAACAGTTTACAGGAAGATAACTAAAGGCTGACTCCACTTCATTTGCCCAGTAAATACCGAAATTTTCAAACACCCATTCCCTGACAAATGATTTTTCAGGAGGTATCGGTTTTCGAAACACGATATTCTCCTTAGCCAAAATGGCTTCATTCTCCGAAATATCCGGGAGTTCCATCAAGCGGACAAGCATGTCTTTCATGGGATTTGGGTTTTTGGGTTAGCCTGAATTTCGAAAACCTGTGGGTTTGATTCTTTGCCAAAACGGTCCAAGAAACTGATGGCCACGAATTTTTGGTTGATTGAATTCAAAACCGGAAGTAACATCCTGTTGCTTTCATCCAGATAGATCCTTTGGGCGGAAACATTCTCTTTGCGTTTTTGCAGATCAGGGAGGGTCGGCGCGGTGTAGATCAATGCAAACCGAAAATCAGGCTGTATACCCCGCTCAAACTGAAAAGCAAATCCGTCGCCATGTGGGATCAGAACGGGAGTTTGGCCTGTAGGATTGCCATTGGGATTTGGAAGTACATCAGGAGGCAATGCCGTGAAGTGGTAATGGTTTTTGTGAAGCAAATCGGCGACATCCTTATTTTTTACATACATCGATTTGGCGCTGAAGTAAGCGTTGCCGGATATGTTTGGAGTGATCTTGGACAGTCCCACCTGATTAGAGATTTCCATAGGGTTTTCCCAGGCTTT
Organism: Cognataquiflexum rubidum; assembly: GCF_022538115.1. Classification (GTDB taxonomy): domain Bacteria; phylum Bacteroidota; class Bacteroidia; order Cytophagales; family Cyclobacteriaceae; genus Cognataquiflexum; species Cognataquiflexum rubidum. The sequence goes on from NZ_JAKZAL010000007.1 coordinate 6,146, forward strand.
GTCCGCATTGTCCCGGATTTTGTAGGGGCCATTTCCGATATAAATTTTGGTGTTGTAGTGGTTTTTTGACCACCAGTTTACCAATTCCCTGTGTGAAGCAAGGTTATAATCCATGCTCCAGTACAATTGGGGAATGAGGTAGTCAATCCATCCGTTTTTCATCCATGTCAGGACATCGGCAAAAAGATCGTCGAAGTTGGTCTGTCCGGCTCTGGTTTTGGATCCTGATGGGTCTTTGTCGATGTTTCTCCAGACACCGAAAGGACTGATTCCGAATTGAACCCAAGGCTTTTCTGTTTTGATGGTTTCATTTACTTCTTTGACCAAAAGATTGACATTTTCTCTTCGCCAATCATCGAGTTTTTGTCCTGGTTTTCCATACTTTTTGAAGGAAGCGGCATCGTTAAAGACTTCCTTTTCCACTTTGTAAGGATAAAAATAGTCATCAAAGTGGATGGCATCAATATTGTAATTTTGGACTACTTCTTTGATGATTTCTACCAGATGAGCCCTTACTTCGGGCAAGCCGGGATTGTAATAATACTTGATGGCATATTTGATCATCCAATTGGGATGCTTGACAAAATCATGGTTTGGGCTGAGGTCTTTGGTTTCCATGGTCATGGTAGCCCGGTAAGGATTAAACCATGCATGGAATTCCAATCCCCGTTTGTGCGATTCCAATATCATCCAAGAAAGAGGATCTTCCATGGTGTTTGGCTTTTGGCCTTGTTTGCCTGTCAGGTATTTGGACCAAGGGGAATATTTGGATGGATAAAATGCATCGCCGGCTGCCCGAACCTGCACAATCACCGCATTGAAATTGAGTGATTTGTAATAATCCAGAAGCTTGATAAAATCCTCTTTTTGCTTGGAATATAGGTCTGTTGAAGAAGTTGGCCAGTCAATATTGGCGACTGTCGCGATCCAAACTCCTCTGAATTCCCTTGGACTCGGTCCCAATTCAATTTCCAAAGGTTTGTAAAAAGAAGGAGGACTTGGTGTAGTAACGGTTTTGGGAGGATAGTTGCTGTTGCCGTCAGGTTTAGCAGTTACAGGGACTTGCGGACTTGTTTTCGTTCTGGAAGTAGGGATCGGTGTCACTGTCTTGCAGGACTGTATTCCCATGACTATGGCAAGAAGGAAGGCTAAATGAAATATTCGGGATTTATTCAATTTGAAAGGAGGCTTCATGTTTGGTCAAGGATTGCTTTTGAAATTCAGATCTGCTAGTTTTTTTCTTAGCTTTTTCATGAATTTTGGACCTGGATCCTGTTTTTGGGTCAGGTAGTTGGGGTCAGTTTCTTTCCAAATGGGTGTTCCCTGAAAGGCATAATATTCGTGGTGTCCGATGACATAGGTCAGCTTGTATTTTCTGTTGAGGTACCTGATCAATGCTGCATTGGCCTTGACCTGCGCTTTGGTCAGTGGCGCATCCGGGCCCCCGATATTCTCGATACCTATTGCAGTATAGTTGAGTCCAATGGTATGTCTTGCAAAGGTCGTGTCAGGAAGTAACCTGAAGATAGTTCCGTCCCTGTCAACCAAAAAATGCGCCGAAACATTGAGGTTGCTCGCGGCAGTCAGTTCGGGTCGGCCACCAAGATAAACCGGATTGAAAACATCAAAAGTCGATTCCAAGGAATTGATTGCAGTCCAATGCACTACGACCATGGTCGGAACAATTGTCGCGGTTTCCTTTTCAATCCCGTGTCTGTTTTTCAGGTATTCTATAGAGAGCTTTTCTCTTTCTTCGTCAAAAATAATGGGCTTGTCAAAGATCCGAAAAGTCTGCGCTTGGACTGCTGATATCAAAGAAGTAATTAAAATGACCGATAAATAGACCAAAAGACTTTTTTTATTCATGGTTGTTGCTGTAGGGGTGTTTATTCTCAATTTTTACTCAAAATAAAGGAATTTATTGGTAGGTATATTCCAATCATCAAAACTTTGGACAATACAACGATATTCCAAAAACAAAAAGCCCCAGCCTATAAGGCTGAGGACTTGCATACGTAGGAAAAAATCTTAACCTACCGAAATGGCCTTTTTGGGTTTGGCACTTTCAATAACCTTCTTGGGGAGGACTACATTTAAAATGCCGTTGTCATATTTGGCATCAATTTTTTCGTCCATCACATTCTCAGGAAGACTGAATGAACGCCTGATACTAGAGTAGGAGAATTCTTTTTTACGGTAATTTTCTTTTTTCTCCTCTTTCTTCTCTTCTTTTTCGGCGCTGATGTTCAGCATTCCGTCTACTACTTCGACTTTAAAATCTTTTTTGTCAAAGCCCGGTGCAGAAAGTTCAAGTTTGAACTCTTTGTCATTTTCAATCACATTGGTGGAAGGAATTTCCACGCCTTTTTCAGGAAGCCAGAATTTTTCATCTAAATCAAATGGGTTTTCTGTTCCAAAGAAATCCTGGACCAATTTTGGCCAAGCGCTTCCGTTTTGCTTAGTTAGTAATCCCATGGCTATAAGAATTTAGGGTAAATTGGATTTATTTAACAGTACCAAATTAATATTGTTCCAATTAAAACCACATGACAATAGTCACATTACCAACTGATTGTGATCAAAAAATGCAATTCAAGAAAGCTTTCTTACAATATATTCAATACATTTTGAAGCCAATCTTGCTGTGCTGTTGTCTTTATCAAAAATCGGATTGAGTTCGACAATATCCATGCTGATTAGCTTACCTGTTTTGGCCAAATAATCGAATATCCTGAAAGCCAACTCAGGTGAAAATCCCAAAGGAGAAGGCGCACTCACCCCAGGCGCATAGGCTGATGAAAAACCATCAAGGTCAATACTGAGGTATATTTTATTGACCTTTAGACAAAAATCATCTAAAGTTTGTGCAATGGTTTCCCAATTTGCCAATGTGAATTCCTCCATTTCCATCCATCGGACTTTATGTTTTAAGGCAGTTTCAAAAAGGACTTTTGGATTGGATGATTGTTGGATACCAAGGCATAGGTAATGGAATTGGCTTTGGTAACCATTGGCCAACTGAAAAAATGGTGACCCTGAATGTCCTTTGCCGCTGTTCATTTCCCTTAGGTCAAAATGTGCGTCCAGATTGATGATGCCTAATTTTTCTCCTTTGGGAATCAAATACTCCATTATCCCGCGACCATGGGCAAAAGCAAGGTCGTGTCCGCCACCCAATAAAACAGGGAAATAGTGGTTTTGGAGTAATTCGGTGACGGTTTTGGAGATAAGAGAGTGGCTGGATTCCATGTCTTCACCTTCTGTGATAACATTCCCCAAATCATAAATCCCAACTTCCTCAGGCAGGTGAAAGGCCATCGGGCCCATCATTTTTCTGATAGATTCCGGACCTTTGGCTGCACCCGTTCTTCCCTGATTTCTACGTATGCCTTCATCTCCTGCATATCCTAGGATTGCAATCCCTTTTCCATTTGCAGGTTGATCGATGTGCAGATTATCCATACAGGTCACAGTCTGATGCCAATATTGTAAGGAATCTGACGGACGGCCTGTCCAGATATGCGGCGGGGTAGGATGGTGAAGAAGAGTCATTTTTAAGGATTGATACCGGTTTTCTTTTAAAGTTTTACCAAAAAAATCGGTTATGATTTGGCAAGATAAAGGTTGAATTCCAAGGCATTGCCGGCTACAAATTCATCCACGGCGAGGTCTTCCATGATTTCATCATCAAACTCCATTTCGGTTTTTTCCACTTTTCCGTCAGGATGGATAATCAGTTCAGTCCCAGTCCAATCCTCAGGATTGACCTTGACCAATACCTGGTAATCATCAAAGACTCTTTTGAAATATTTGGGCATTTTGCTCATAGCTTAATTTTTATATTCAAAATTACCGATAATTTTTATTCAATTATTTTTTGTTAAGTAAAATGCATTTTTAACTTTGTCCCACTGAAAAAAATGAAAACAACTCAAAACACATATTGGTGGTGGCATTGGACTTCTAAAATAGAAGAACCAGTTGTTGTTGCCTAAATTTTGTGTTTCTATAACATATCGAAAGGGCTTACTGGTTTTTCCAGTGAGCCCTTTTTTTATTTCTTAAACCTATTGTCATGGAAAACTTTAAAATCATTACCCATCATAAAAAGCGCTTGGCTGATACCATCACGCCGGTGAGCATTTACCTTCAGATCAGGGACAGGTTTGCCAATCCCATTTTGTTGGAGAGTTCTGATTACCATGGGCAGGAGGACAGTTTTTCCTATATCTGTTTCAATCCGATCGCGTCATTTTCTTTCAATGCCGGTCTGGTAAAGGAAACACTTCCTTTTGGCGAATCGAAATCTTATGACGTTGGACCAGAATTGAATCTTGTTGATGCGTTGCGAAAGTTCTCTGGTAGATTTCAGGATGACAACGGGAAGTATAAATTCATCAGCAATGGCCTTTTTGGATATATGCAATATGATACTTTGGCTTATTTTGAAGATATCAAGCTGGGCAATTCTTCTCCGGATTCGGTTCCGATGCTGCATTATGCGGTTTACCAAAATGTGATTGTGGTCGACCATTTTAAAAATGAAATGCATCTTTTTGAACATCAGGTGGAGGGAATCGAAACAGAAGTGCAGCTTCCGCTTTTGGAGACTTTGCTCAACAATAAAAACCTTCCATCTTATTCTTTCAAATTGGTAGGAGAGGAGTCTTCCAACTATACCGATTCGGAATTTTTGGATATCCTCAAAAAGGGACAGGAGCATTGCTTCCGTGGCGATGTGTTCCAGATAGTGCTTTCGAGGAACTTTTCCACCCAATTCAAAGGGGATGAGTTCAATGTCTACCGCGCACTCCGCTCCGTCAATCCTTCGCCTTATCTCTTCTATTTTGACTATGGATCCTATAAGGTTTTTGGGAGTTCACCCGAGGCGCAGATTGTGGTAAAAAACAACAAAGCCACGATTTATCCTATTGCCGGGACTTTCAAACGAACAGGGAATGACATGGCTGACGCAGACTTGGCAAGGAAACTCTATGACGATCCTAAGGAGAACTCCGAACATGTCATGTTGGTGGACCTTGCGAGAAATGACCTCAGCCGGTCCTCCGAAAAAGTGGAAGTGGAGGTTTTCAAAGAAATCCAATATTATTCCCACGTCATACATTTGGTGTCCAAAGTGACCGGTATCCTTCCCGAAGGCACCAACCCACTGCAATTGGTGGCCGATACATTTCCTGCTGGTACGCTGTCAGGCGCTCCCAAGTACCGGGCGATGGAACTCATAGATCAGCTGGAAAATACTTCACGAAAATTCTATGGAGGCGCTATCGGATTCCTGGGATTCAACGGAGACTTCAACCATGCCATTTTGATCCGTTCATTTGTCTCCCAAAACAACAGACTGCGGTTCCAAGCCGGTGCCGGAGTCGTAGCCAAATCTTTTATCCAATCAGAATTGCAGGAGGTAACCAATAAACTGGAAGCTTTAAGAGTAGCCCTGAAAGCAGCAGAAGGGATTTAAAAAATTTAAAAGTTGCAAGGTTCAAAAGTTTTAAAGTTGGTTTGATGTTCAATTAAAGAAGATATCGTAATGGCAAAGATTGATTCATTTGAAGACTTGAATGTGTGGAAAGAAGCAGTAAGGATAGCTGTCGAAATCTATCGAATAGCTGACATTGCGCCTATAAAAAATGATTACAAATCTAGAGATCAGCTTATCGGTGCCGCTATTTCTATTTCAAATAACATTGCCGAAGGTTTTGAATACAATAACAACAAGGTATTTGTGAAATTTCTACATTATTCAAAAGGTTCAGCAGGGGAGGTTAGAAGCCAACTTGCCGTATTAGTAAAAGCCGGAAGAGTAAACCAAGAGGAATATTTAAAACTTAAATCAGAATTAATTGTCCTATCAAGTCAAATCAAATCCTTCATCAACTATTTGGTTTCGCTTGAAAAAAAACCAAACCTTAAAACATGAACCCTATAGTCATTAAGGGCCAACCTTTTAACCTTCCAACTTTAAAACTTTCCCAATGCGCATCCTCGTCCTCGATAATTACGATTCATTTACATATAACCTGGTGTACATCATCAGAGCTTTGGGCTATGGTCCACAGATGGATATTTTCCGGAATGATAAAATCAGCCTTGAAGAAGTCTCCAATTATGATAAAATACTCCTTTCACCCGGCCCGGGAGTTCCGGCTGAAGCTGGGATTATGCCCGAATTGCTGAAAAAATATTCCCCTACCAAGGATATCCTCGGCATCTGTCTTGGGCATCAGGCGATCGGTGAGGCATTTGGCGGGACTTTGATCAACCTTTCAGAGGTGGTTCACGGACTTGCTTCTGAAGTGAAAGTCGCCGACGATCTGATCTTCAAAGGCCTTCCCGAAAAATTCAAAATCGGCCGATACCATTCTTGGGTGATCAATGAACAGACAATCTCCTCTGATTTGGAAATCACCGCCAGAACACCCGATGGACAAATCATGGGGGTGAGGCACAAAGAATTCAAAGTCCGCGGTCTTCAGTTCCATCCTGAATCTGTATTGACAGAACATGGCGTAGAGATGATGAAAAATTGGCTGGAAAGCTAGGGGAGGTGGGAAGGTTGGAAGTAGGGAAGTAGGAAGTAAGGAGGTATGGAAGTATGGAGGTCGGGAAGTTTGGAAGTCGGGAGGTAGGAAGTCGAGAGGTAGGAAGTCGAGAGGTAGGAAGTAGGGAAGGAGTACCAAGTATGAAGTGTCCAAAAATTAGACCCGGCCATAACCATTAACCATTAACCTGATAACTTTGACAACCTGACAACAACTAAAACAACTACAACCATTACAACAACTACAACCGCTTCACCAAATAACCTATTAACCATTAACCAACCTCCATGAAAGACATACTCAACCACCTGATAGAACACCGGAGCCTTTCGAAAGACCAGGCAAAGGAAGTTTTGAAAAAAATCACTTCAGGTTCATACAACTCCAGTCAGATAGCGGCTTTCCTGACCGTGTACCTGATGAGAAGCATCACCGTAGAGGAATTGGGTGGATTTAGAGAAGCGATGTTGGAGTTGTGCATTCCGGTGGAGATATCCGAATACGATGCCATGGACCTTTGCGGTACAGGCGGTGACGGAAAGGATACTTTCAATATCTCTACCCTTGCCTCCTTTATCGTAGCAGGTGCAGGACAAAATGTAGCCAAACACGGAAACACCGGAGTGTCCTCGATCTGTGGTTCTTCAAACCTTTTGGCGCACTTTGGATATGAGTTTACAAATGACATCGGCAAGATCAGAAAGAGCCTCGATGAAGCAGGAATCTGTTTTTTGCATGCGCCGCTTTTCCACCCTGCAATGAAAAATGTCGGTCCAATCAGAAAAGAATTGGGTGTAAAGACATTTTTCAATATGTTGGGTCCGATGGTCAATCCAAGTTTTCCTAAAAAACAATTGGTAGGGGTTTTCAGTCTTGAGTTGGCGAGGCTTTATGCCTACCTCTATCAGGAGCACGATGGCAACTTCAGTATTTTACATGCCTTGGACGGATATGATGAAATTTCTCTCACAGGGGATTTCAAGATGATTTCCAATTCGGGTGAAAAACTCCTCAGTCCGGAGAGCATTGGCTTGCCCAAAATATCTCCCGATTCCATTTTAGGGGGAGAAACCGTCGAAGAGTCCGCCAGAATATTTGACAATATATTGAAAGGAAAAGGTACAGTTCCACAAAATTCTGTTGTCCTTGCCAATGCTGCTGCGGCGCTGGTAACGGCAGATCCTGAATTGGGATTTGAATCTGCCCTGGAAAAAGCCAAAGACTCCCTTTATGGAGGAAATGCCCTGAAAGTTTTCAATGCTTTGGTCAATCCAAAAACAACTGTTTCATTTTCAAACTGATCATGATGAATATTTTAGATAAAATTATTGCCCACAAAAAATTAGAAGTTGCAGAGAAAAGCAGCTTGGTACCTGTTAAGTTGCTTGAACAAAGTGTCTACTTTGACAGCAGTGTCGTGTCGATGAAAAAGTATATCAAACACGAAGACAAAACAGGCATCATCGCAGAATTCAAAAGGAAATCCCCTTCCAAAGGAGCCATCAATACCAATGCCTCGGTGGAGACTGTCAGTATTGGTTACATGCAGGCAGGAGCTTCTGCATTGTCCATTTTGACTGACAAAGAGTTTTTTGGTGGAAAAAATGAGGACCTGACTACTGCTAGAAAATTTAATTTCTGTCCCATCCTTCGAAAGGATTTTATCATCGATGAATACCAGATCATCGAAGCCAAATCCATCGGAGCAGATTGTATTTTGTTGATAGCGGCCGCATTGGAACCAAAAAAACTTAAAGAATTGGCAGTTTTTGCGCATTCTTTGGGGTTGGAAGTGTTGATGGAAGTACATGATGGCGATGAATTGGAATCTTCACTCAACGAGCATTTGGATCTGATCGGAGTCAACAATAGGAGCCTGAAGACTTTCGAAGTTTCTTTGGAAACTTCCTTTGGACTTGTGGATAGGATTCCTAAAGATTTTATCAAAATCTCAGAATCGGGCATTTCCCAGCCCGAGACCTTGATATCGCTGAAAAATGCGGGATTTGATGGATTTCTTATTGGGGAAAATTTCATGAAATCCGCGCGTCCTGAGCAGGCGGCTTATAACTTTATGACGGAATACAGAAGGTTATTGGTAGAAAATCAAGCAATTTCTCAATAAAATGAAGCTAAAAGTCTGTGGCATGCGAGAATCCGCCAACGTCAGAAATCTGTTGGGCCAAGTCCAACCGGATTGGATGGGGCTGATTTTCTATCCGGCTTCGCCAAGGTTTGTGGACGATATCCAATCTGATTGGATCAGAGACACAGACATCAGGAAAGTAGGCGTATTTGTTGATGCCTCTCTTTCAAATATTGCAGACAAGGTCCAAAAGTTTGGACTTTCCACTGTACAGCTTCACGGAGATGAAAGTGTCGAGGAAGTAAGAGAAATCAAGGAAAAAACCGGTCTGGAAGTTTTCAAGGTATTCTCCATCGACAAAAACATCGATTGGAAGCATTTGGAGGGTTATCTTCCACACGTGGATTATTTCCTCTTCGATACTTTCACCCATGCCTACGGTGGTAGTGGCAAAACCTTTAATTGGCAAATTCTATTAGATTATCCTTTTGACAAACCCTTTTTGCTTAGCGGTGGTTTAACCTTAGGACACTTGGATGCCATCAGGGATCTGAAGTCCAAAGTTCCCCAATTGACAGGCTTGGATATCAACTCCAAATTTGAAATTGAACCCGGACTCAAGGACATTGACTTAGTCTCTGAATTCAAAAAGTCATTTACAAAAACCCTATTTAAATAAGGTTTAAAAAACCAAAATAACGAAGTCTCAAATCTCAAATCTCACGTCTCATATCTATCTATAAAAATGATCAAAATCGACGAAAAAGGCTTTTATGGAAAATTCGGCGGGGCGTATATTCCCGAGATGCTCCATCCCAATATTGAGGAACTCAGAGAAAACTATGAGCAAATTATTGCCACTCCGGAATTTCAAAAGGAATTCAGAGGTTTGCTCAAAGACTTTGTCGGAAGACCGACTCCATTGTATTTTGCCTCCAGGCTCTCCGAAAAGTATGGTGCCAAAATTTATCTCAAAAGAGAAGATCTTTGCCACACCGGTGCACATAAAGTGAACAATACTGTGGGTCAAATTATCATGGCCAAAAAACTCGGAAAGAAGCGCATCATTGCAGAAACCGGTGCCGGACAACATGGTGTGGCTACCGCTACAGTCTGTGCGTTGATGGGGATGGACTGTACGATCTATATGGGTGCAGTGGATATCCAAAGACAGCGGCCCAATGTCGAGCGTATGAAAATCCTTGGTGCTAAGGTTGTTCCTGCGACTTCCGGCAGCCAAACCCTCAAGGACGCCACCAATGAAGCGATGCGTCAATGGATCAACAATCCTGTCGATACACATTATATTATCGGTTCGGTGGTAGGTCCACATCCATACCCTGAGATGGTGGCAAGGTTTCAGTCAGTGATTTCAGAAGAAATCAAATGGCAATTGAAAGAAAAAGAGGGAACCGAAAATCCTGATATTGTCATCGCCTGTGTAGGTGGTGGGAGCAATGCTGCAGGAGCATTTTTCCATTATTATAATGTTCCCCAAGTAAGGTTGGTGGCTGCAGAAGCTGCAGGCTTGGGAGTGACTTCAGGAAAATCCGCAGCTACGACTGTTTTGGGAACATCAGGAATCCTGCACGGCAGCAAGACTTTGTTGATGCAGACAGAAGATGGACAGGTGGTAGAGCCACATTCCATTTCTGCGGGCTTGGATTACCCCGGAATCGGACCTGTACATGCGCACCTTTTTGATATCGGAAGGGCCGAATTCGTAGCCGTGGAGGATGAGGATGCCATGAAGGCCGGAATCGAACTCAGCCGTACCGAAGGAATCATTCCCGCTATAGAAACTGCACATGCGATCCATGCTTTGAACCTCATAGAATACAGCAAAGATGATATCATCGTCATCAACCTATCAGGAAGAGGAGACAAGGATTTGGATACTTATATCAAGTGGGGAGGTTATTAGGAAGGAAGAAGGGGGAAGTAAGAAGTATGAAGTTCGGAAGACGAATAGTCATAAGTTCTTCATCCCTCATCCCTCATCCTTCCTCCTTTTCAAGTCTCATGTCTCAAATCTCACGTCTCACGTCTTAACTATGAATCGGATAGATAATTTATTTCAAACCAAAAAAGAGCGAGTGCTCTCTATATATTTTACTGCAGGTTTTCCAAAACTCAAGGATACACTTCCTATCATGCAAGCCATTGAGTCGGCCGGTGCTGACATTATCGAAGTGGGAGTTCCCTATTCCGATCCGATTGCCGATGGCCCTACCATTCAGGACAGTAATCAGATTGCCTTGGACAATGGCATGAGTCTGAAAAAGCTTTTTGAGCAATTGCAGGACATGCGCCAAACTGTTTCTTTGCCGGTGGTCTTGATGGGCTATCTGAACCCCATCATCCAATACGGGATGGAAGCTTTTTGTAAAAAATGTCAGGAAATTGGCGTGGATGGACTGATTCTCCCTGATCTGCCTATGCAGCAATACTTGGATGAATTCAAGGAGGTTTTTGACAAGTATGACCTTCGCAACACATTTTTGATTTCTCCGCAAACAAGTGAAAAGAGAATCCGGGAAATTGATACCCATTCCAATGGGTTCATTTATATGGTTTCTGCGCATAGTATCACTGGTGCAAGGACAGGGATTTCCGAGGAGCAGATTGCTTATTTTCAAAGAGTGGAGGCCATGAACCTTAAGAATCCGAGATTGATCGGGTTTGGGATTTCCGATTCAGAAACTTTCACCACCGCTTCCAAATATGGAAACGGAGCCATCATTGGCAGTGCTTTTATCAAAAAAATCAAAGAAAGTCAGAACTTGAAATCCGACATTGAATCTTACATACAGTCCGTAATCCATTGAAATTATGATTGTCCAGTTAAAAGAAGAAATTACCGATTTGCAAAAAGACAAACTGATCAACGAGATCAGTCAGATCGGCTACAAGATCACCGAAGTCAAAACCCAATTGGGAGATTATCTGATCGGGATCGGTAAGAATGATTTTGACATCCGCAAAATCGGTCAGCAGGAAGGTATCAAAGACATTCATATCGTTTCGGATGAATACAAATTGGTCTCCAAAAAGTGGAAAGTCAAACCGACTTCGATTGACCTTGGCGATGGCATATTCATCAAAGATGGCGATATGGCGATCATGGCCGGACCTTGTTCCATTGAGTCGGAGGACCAAATCGTCAAAATCATCAACCACCTCAAGGCCACCGGCATCACCATGATGCGTGGCGGTGTCTTCAAACCACGTTCAAGTCCTTATGCCTTTCGGGGACTGGGAATTGACGGCTTGAAATTATGGTATGGTTTGGCCAAAGAAGCCGGAATCAAAATCGTCACCGAAGTCATGCAGGTTTCACAGATCGAGGAAATGTACCCTTATGTGGATGTGTATCAGGTAGGGGCGAGAAATACCCAAAATTTCAATCTCTTGGATGAATTGGGGAAAGTGGACAAAGCCGTAATGATCAAAAGGGGGATTTCAGGTACCATTGAGGAATTGCTTCAATCTGCAGAGTATGTTTTTTCGGGAGGAAATGAAAAGCTGATTCTCTGCGAAAGAGGAATCCGTACCTACGAAAGGGCAAGCCGGAATACCTTGGACCTGAATGCAGTTCCGATTTTGAAAGCTAAATCTCATCTTCCGGTGATCGTGGATCCTTCGCACGGGATTGGGATCAGGGAATATGTACCCCAAATGGCACTTGCGGGTGTGATGGCAGGAGCAGACGGGATCATCTATGAAACCCATGAGATTCCTGAAAAAGCCTATTCAGATGGCCAACAGACTTTGGATTTTGCACAAAGTGCCTTGTTGGCAGATTGGATCAGGAAGACTTTTGCTATGCGGAAATCCTTTACCTTAATTTGATTGGTAATAATTTTCGATTTTGGGTAAGGTTACAGGTTTTGTTAATTTTGAAAAATTGGAATCAAATAGACGGATCTTTGAATGGGAGAATTGAAATTTTGAATTCAAAAAAACGCTTCCTTCATGACTCAAACAGAGGTTTTGAATCTCATAAAGACGGGCAGTCGACTGTGGACTATGGACTATTGACATAATGCCTCTGAACCACAATCAGGTTAAGAATTAAAATATACAACCCAAATATAGAATAATGAATAAACCCAAAGACTGGGTCTTTTCAGACCCGAGATTGCAAAAGTTGGAGCAGGATTATGCTGCTTACAGAAAGGAGGATTATGAAGTATGGCGGATTCTTTTCGAAAGACAGATCGTCAACCTTCCCAAAGCGGCTTCGATAGCCTATTTGGAAGGAATCAAAGAAATCAACTTCACTGCAGACAAAATTGCGGATTTTGAAGACGTCAACAGAAGATTGGCCAACACCACAGGCTGGCAAATCCAAGTGGTTCCGGGTTTGATTGACGATGACCTTTTCTTCGGCCTGATGAACAACAGAAGATTTTGTTCGTCCACATGGCTGAGAAAAATGGAACAGCTCGATTACCTCGAAGAGCCTGATATGTTTCATGATTCCTTTGCCCACATGCCGATGTTGACCAACCAACCTTATGTGGATTTTCTTGAAAATCTTAGTGGATTGGCACTGAAGCATATCGATAACAAATGGGCGATCGAATTGCTTTCGAGAATCTATTGGTTTACAATAGAGTTTGGATTGATCCGAGAGGAAGGCCAAATCAAAATCTATGGTGCAGGAATATTGAGTTCTGCAGGCGAAACCAAATACAGCCTTTCGGATGTACCCGCCCACTATGAGTATGATGTCAAAAGGATTTTGAACACCCCTTATTGGAAAGACAAATTCCAGGACAAATACTTTATCATTGAAAGCTATGAGCAGTTGTTCGAATCATTGCCTGAGATTGAAGAAGTCTTAGAGGAAATGGTGGCTGAGGAAGCGGGAAAATAAGGATGAAGGCGGAAGGATGAGGGTTGGTAAAAGGTAAGTGGTGAAAGGTAAGAGGAATGGAGAGGTTGGGTGTATAGATTTGGCTGGTTACAGGAAAAAATTATCCTTGTTACTTCGAGTGTTTAAAATGGCGAATGGTTTTCCCGTCATCCTGAAGGAGGTACTGCCTGTCCCGTTTTTACGGGAACTGAAGGATCTGTTTATATTAGGAGAGACTCTTCGCTTCACTCAGAGTGACGGCTCCGACAATTTCTTCATCGGTAACGTAGAGAAAAGTCTTTTGCATTTTTACCTCAAGAATATAAATCTGTTAAATTAAAATTTAGGCTCAGTTTAGGGATGTCTCACATCTCAAATCTCCTGTCTCAAATCTAAAATATGAAAGTAGCAGTCATCAAGTACAATGCCGGTAATGTGCAGTCCGTCCTTTATGCTTTGGAGCGGTTAGGGGCGGAGGCAGTGCTTACCGATAATTTGGAAGAAATAGCCAAAGCTGACAAAGTCATTTTCCCCGGACAGGGAGAGGCGAGTACCGCCATGCGCTACCTGAAGGAAAAGCAGTTAGACAAACTTATCCCAAAACTTACCCAACCATTCTTTGGCGTTTGTCTTGGCCAACAGCTGCTTTGTGACTATTCAGAAGAGAATGACACAACTTGTTTGGGTGTATTTCCTGTCAAAGTCAAAAAGTTTATACCCGAAAGCTATGTAGACTTTAAAGTTCCTCATGTGGGTTGGAACAATCTTTTTGATTTGAAAACCCCATTGTTGGAGGGACTGAGTGACGAATCCTTTGTCTATTATGTCCACAGCTATTACTGCGAATTGAGCGATTTTACCATTGCCAAAACCCACTATGTGCTTGATTTTGCGGGATTGATGCACAAGGATAATTTCTACGCCATGCAAGCCCACCCCGAGAAAAGCGGTAAAGTAGGGGAAAGGATATTGGAGAATTTCTTGAGGATTTGAAAATTGAAAAATTGTAAGATTTGAAAATTGAAAAATTGAACACACTCATACCCTTTACCTTTTACTTCCAACTTCCATACTTTCTACTTCCCAACTTCCCAACTTCCTAACTTCCCACTTCCCGACTTCCCAACTTCCCCCTTCCCCATGAAAATCATCCCAGCCATAGACATCATCGGAGGCAAGTGCGTCCGGTTAACTCAAGGAGATTACAGCCAAAAAAAAGAATACCATGATAGTCCTTTGGAGATGGCAAAGCGTTTTGAGGGAGTCGGAATAGAACGTCTTCATTTGGTTGATTTGGATGGAGCGAAAGCAAAAAAAATCGTCAACCTTGAAGTCTTGAAAAGTATTGCCGAAGGAACTTCCCTGAAAGTGGATTTCGGTGGGGGTATCCAATCCGATTTTGATATCAATCTGGCATTTGAATCCGGTGCACATCAGGTCACAGGTGGAAGCATAGCTGTCAAAAATCCTACTTTGTTCGAATCCTGGATAGCAAACTTTGGTGGAGAAAAAATCATTTTGGGAGCAGATGCCAAAGACCGAAAAATAGCAATCTCAGGTTGGGAGGAAACCACAGCGATGGACCTGATCGAGTTTATCAAATCTTACCACGCCAAAGGAATCCAATATGTAATCTGCACTGACGTGGCAAAAGACGGATTATTACAGGGTCCCTCAGTGGAATTGTATCAGGATATTTTGGCTGAAATTCCAAGTATTAAATTGATTGCAAGCGGGGGAGTGGCAGGATTAAGGGATTTGGAAGAACTTCAGAAAATTGGGGTTTACGGGGCGATTGTAGGAAAGGCATATTATGAAGGGAGGATTTCTTTGGAAGAGTTGGGAATTTTAGCAAATAAATAGTGGTTGTTTTTGATTTTTTTTCTCAAATTAGGTTTAAAGTTATTGACCAATTTTTAAAAAAAATATCTTTGCCCTTCTAAACTCCAAAACAAAAACTATGAAAAACAGACTTACGATTTTAGTGTTTGTTCTCTCTTTACACTTCGCTTTTGGCCAAACTGACACGAGTTTTCATGCAAAAGGAATTGAGGGATGTTATACAGATTATTATATTGCCTTCACCGAAAGAGGCGCCAATCCCGTAACAGACGGCCAACATGATGTGGTCATATCGGTTATCCACCAAGGAAAAAGTGAATGTTATTTCGGAAAAGCTACTGTAAAAGATGGCAAATTCGTCAACCCTGTCACTATTCAAAAAGACGATATGTCTTTCGTTCCTCTAAATACAATGTTTAAAAGCCTTGATCAAAACTGGCTAGAAGAACAAGATATGTCTACAATCAATGACATTAACGATGGAATGACCAATGTCTTTTTGACCAAAGATAAATATGAGTTGAGGATGTTTTTTTACACTTTTGTACATCCAAAACCAAGGGCAAACAGGAAAGCGCCTCCTGCTGATGTATTGCTGAAAAAATAAATTTGGGAGTCTCACAAACCAAAAATTCCCTGCCTCAAAAAATAGGATTGAGAGGCAGGGAATTTTTGTTTTTAGTTCTTTTCTATTTTTTCATAAGAAGCCAACACGCCCCGCACCATGGCTGCAGAAAAACCCTGATGCTCCATTTCATTGAGTCCGACGATGGTACAGCCTTTTGGAGTTGTGACTTTGTCGATGGCTTCTTCGGGATGGATGTTTTTTTGGATCATCAATTCCGCTGCACCTTTTACTGTTTGGTTTACGATTTTGCTTGCAGTCTTGGCATCAAATCCAATTTGGATTCCCCCTTGAATCATCGCCCTCATAAATCTCAGTACATAAGCAATTCCGCAGGCACCAAGGACAGTAGCCGCTTCCATCAGACTTTCATCAATGGTGATACTGAACCCGACACTGTTGAATAAATCCTTCACTTGTGTTTCAGTCGATTCGGTGATATTCCTTCCGCAGATGCAGGTTACGGATTCACGGATATCGGCAGCGATATTGGGCATGGCCCTAAATGCAGTCGTCTTCGGGTCTATTTCCTGAAATATTTCATCCAAAGTGATACCTGTCGCGACGGATACGATAATCTGTTTTTTGGGGTCGAGTGCCGGTTTGATTTCTTTCAAAATAGCCGAGACATTATATGGTTTCACGCCAAGAATAACGATGTCCGATTCCTTGGCAGCTATCAAATTGTCCGAATGAACCCGTACACCTTTGTCTTGGAGATAAAGGAGATTGGCAGGATTTCTTTTGGTGACGTGGAGATTTTGTGGCAAAAAATCATCCTGTTCCAGCAAGCCGTTGGCGATGGAGGTCCCGAGATTTCCGCAACCTAAGATTGCGATTCTGATATCTTTCAGCATGTGGTGTTTTCGGTGTTTTAGGTTTGAGCCTCAAAGGTAACTAGGAATACGTGTTTTTTTGGTGTTTTCCTTTCAATTAAAACAGACGATCGGCAAATAGCCTACTTGATTTTTTTTTGTTTAAATAATTTCATTTAAAAATATTTATCAAATTTGTTTGACTATATGTAAAACAAACCTTACATTTGGTAAAAATATCTTTACAATTATGAAAAATGATGATTTAATGTATGTGCCGATGTTGGAAAGGAAGTGGAGGCCTTTGTCGTTTCTGTTTTTTCCATTGCCGGTGGTTATCGTGATTGTCTTGGCTTTATTGCAAGTGGGATTGAGTCCTGACAATGCAGCCGAAATTATCTATGGAAGTTGGGCGGTGGGTTTTACGCTGTTGAACCTTAGCAAAGAAAAAATAGAGGATGAGATGGTCAAGACCTTTCGGTTGCAGGCATTTCAGACCGGATTTTTTTGGTTGATGTGTGGCTTGGTCGCTATCATGGTGGTCAATTACCTTCGGTTTGGAGAATTCAGACAGGAGATATTTTCCGCACCCCTGGTATTGTTTCTACTCAATGCCTATGTATTTGCCGCCTTCGAATATCAAAAATGGAGATCAAATCAATAAAATGTAAATCAAAACTATATGCTGACTAAATTACTTTTGCCTTATCGTTTAAAATTTATCGGTTTGGCGCTTTTACTTCCAATGACGCTTTTGCTCATTCTTTCGGGTGTTTATGAATATGAATTATCATGGTTGACCTGGGATGGTTTCAGAAAAACAGGTGATTTGTTTTATGGTTCAGATGAAAATTTTACCTACGAGTTTGCGTATATAGGGACATTTTTGTCTATGTTTTTGATTGCTTTTTCAAAAGAGAAAATTGAAGATGAATACATTCAAAAACTCAGACTTGACAGTCTTCTGTTGGCTTTTTATTTGTATTCCTTGATTTCCATTTTGGGGACATTGGTCTTTTACAGTTTTGATTATTTGCTGTTTATGGGTTACAATACATTTTCTCTGCAGCTGGTGTTTATCATCAGGTTCAGATGGGTGATGTATAGACAACAGAAAACCCTTACTTTGATTTAAACTTGGCAATATGAAAAACACAGTCAAAGTAGAACGTGCCAAGAAAGACATGACCCAACAGGACCTTGCGGATAAGATCGGAGTCTCCCGGCAGACGATCAATTCTATAGAAGCGGGGAAATATGTCCCCTCAACTGTCCTTGCGCTCAAAATTGGCCGGGTATTCCAGACGCCTTTGGAATTGATTTTTGAATTGGAGGAAGGGGATTGAGGATCAGTTCACAGTTAGAAGTCTGCAGCGTGCGGAAAATAGCATAGGAACTTTTCTCCTTATGTATTAGTGTTTCGAATAAAAGGGAATGTTTCTATTGTGGATTTAGGTGATTTTTATAATTTAGTTTTATGAAAGAAAACAAAGCCATAATTTTTATCCTATTGACCTTCCTGCTGATTCCGATCGTGATTTCATGTGAATCAAAAACCAAAGGGGATGCTAAGATTATAAAGGTGGATGTGGATGCCGCTAAAAAGGGAAAAATATCAGATCATTTCGAATCCATTGAATACATCCTTTTGGACTATCCGGATAGTCTTCCGATTGTTGGTCCCTATAAAATGATATTGACCGATGATCGAATTTTGGTCGAAAGCAGGGAAACCGCTGCGGTTTTTTTTTTTGACAGGAAAGGGAATCTTCAAAATGTAATCCGGGATTATGGTGATGGTCCAGGCCAGTTCCGGTTGATTGATGACATGTTTTTGGAAGGGCATCTCCTACGGATCCATTCTACTTATTTGAAAAAGTACATGATTTTCAGTCTTAAGGGGAAATTGATCGAGGAAGGGAAAATGGATATAATTGCCGACCGGAGTTTTCTTGGAAAAGACTTTTCCCTTTTCCAAATTCAAAAAGGTTACGGAACTGAGAAATTTACAATTATCAGAAAAGGAAACGAAAGTGAGATTCAGGGATTTTTACCGCTAAGCAAGGATCTTGAGGATTTTTATAGTTTTAATAATATCCACGGATTTCAATATGATCCATACCGCGATTCATTTTATCTCACAAGTATGCTTGATTATAAAATTCCAATATTTGATGGCAAAGGATTTTTGAAACAAACAATTGAATTTGACTTTGGGAATAAAAATTTCCACATCAATAAATGGAAGGAAATGCGTGAAAATCCTCGTGGATTGAACACTTGGATTTCTGATAATGGAATAGTTCAATCTATCAGTTCCTTTTTTCCATTTAAAAATAAAATTCTAGTCAAGTTTAATGAAGGGATCAAGACACCCCATTTTTTGTTTTTGGATAACAATTTTGACATCATTTACCATGTCGATGAACTTGAAAATGATTTTGATGGAATGAAGCTTAAAATGTGGTCTTGGGCCTATTCAGAAAATGAGATCGTTTATGCCTTGGATTCTAAGCAGTTTTATAACGATTACGTCGAAACCTTCAATGATAAGAAAGTCACAGTAAAAAAAGGCGATATTCATGATTTTTTTAGGAACAATAAAGAAAAACTGAAGGAGGAAAAATATGTGTTGGTGGTAATGAAAGTCAAAGAATAAACACTTTGATTTTGAAACAATCCTTTTGACTTTTTTGAGATTTTTTCCTGTCCCAAAGCAATAAAAAGTTATCTTTGGCATTTTAAACGCAAAAAACTGAATGTCAAAAATCATCCGAATCACCACAGTACCTATTTCATTAAAGCTTTTACTTTCAGGACAAATGAAGTTCATGAAGGATGCAGGGTGGGAGGTAATTATGGTAAGTGCTGATGGCAAAGAAATAAATGAGGTAGTCAAAAAGGAAGGATGCCAGCATGTTATGATTCCTTTTACCCGAAAAATCACCCCCTTTCATGACCTCACCTGCTTGTGGCAGCTATATAACCTGATCAAAAGAGAAAAGCCTGATATCGTCCATACCCATACTCCAAAAGCCGGGTTGTTGGGAATGTTGGCAGCTAAAATGGCAGGGGTCAAAACAAGGATTCATACTGTGGCAGGTCTACCTTATATGGTGGCCGAAAAGCAGAAAAAGAGCCTTCTGGTCAATATCGAAAAGCTTACCTACTCATGGGCTACCCAAGTATGGCCCAATTCGCCTTCTTTGAAAAAATTCATTGTCGAGGAAGAATTGGTTGGACAGGAAAAATTGAAGGTAATTGGCTTTGGTTCCTCTAATGGGATTGATTTGGAGAAATTTAACCGTGGGATTCTCAAAGAAAACCACCTTGTGGCCGCCACCATGAGAATCATGCCCGGAGACAATGATTACATTATCCTTGCCGTTGGAAGGCTGGTGAAAGACAAAGGGATAGAGGAACTCGTAACTGCGTTTTTGGAATCCAAAATCTCCGATAGGTCTAAGCTTGTATTGCTCGGTTCTTTTGAACAGGAACTAAATCCGATAGATGAGGAAATAGTCCGAAAGATCAAAGACCATCCAAGGATTGTCCAAATCGAATGGACGGATCATGTCGCGCATTATCTCGCATTGGCCGATGTTTTGGTTCACCCGTCGCACAGAGAAGGATTTCCCAATGTGCTCTTGGAAGCAGGCGCTATGCAGGTTCCGATTATTTGTTCGGACATCATCGGAAATACAGACATCGTGACCAACAAAAAAACTGGGTTGGTGTTTCCTGTTAAAAACAAGGAGTTTCTAAAAGATGCCTTGGAATTTGCTTATATCAAAAGGGATTTTATGCAAGAATTGGCAGATAATCTATATAAGGAAGTGGAAGGAAAATACCAAAGAGGAAAAATACATCAATTGATTTTGGAGGAATATAAAAACTCTTTACGCTCAGTTGAAGGAAATTAAATTTGCCCAAAGTAAAAATTCTTAGAAATAAGGAGGGTTTAGGTAAATTAATTTAAATTTTATTCGTTTTTTAGCAAATTATTAAAAAAAGAAAATGAAATATCTCGTTACAGGTACTGCAGGTTTTATCGGCTTTCATGTCGCATTGTATCTTCTCAATAGGGGAGAATCTGTAGTAGGGGTTGACAATATCAATGATTACTATGATGTCAATCTTAAGTATCAAAGGCTTGCTGAATGCGGCATAGTCCGTGAAAGTATTTCAGACAATAATAAATCGGTTTCTACGAAATTTCCCGATCATTCCTTTTACAAGATGGACCTTTCTAACAAGGCTGTTTTGATGGAAATTTTTGAGAAGGAAAAAATAGATGTTGTGATCAATCTTGCTGCCCAAGCAGGAGTAAGGTATTCACTGACAAACCCTGATGCCTATATCACAGCCAACATTCAGTCATTTTTGAATATTCTGGAAGCCTGTAGGGCGTATCCTGTCAAACATTTGGTTTATGCTTCTTCCAGTTCGGTATATGGCGCCAATACCAAAATGCCTTTTTCAACTTCTGACAACATTGACCATCCGGTAAGTCTGTATGCCGCCACCAAAAAATCAAACGAATTGATGGCGCATACCTATAGCCATTTGTTCAATATTCCGACTACAGGACTGAGGTTCTTCACGGTTTATGGACCTTGGGGCAGACCTGATATGGCTTTGTTTTTGTTTATCCAAGCCATTGAAAAAGGCGAACCCATTCAGGTTTTTAACCATGGGAAAATGAAAAGGGACTTCACCTACATAGATGATATTGTAGAAGGCATCATCAGAGTAGCTGATAGACCTGCCAAGCCAAATCCTGCATGGACAGGCCAAGATCCTGATCCGGGATCTTCTTATGCCCCTTTTAAAGTATATAATATTGGCAATTCCCAACCTGTGGAATTGATGGATTACATCGCAGCTTTGGAAAAAGCGATGGGTAAGGAAGCTATCAAAAACATGTTGCCTTTGCAGCCCGGAGATGTACCTTCCACTTATGCCGATGTGACTGACCTCAAAAGGGATACCGGCTATCAACCCCAAACCTCAGTGGAAGAGGGCGTTGCCAAATTTGTGGCTTGGTATAAGGAATCCTACGGAAAATAATCTGAACCAAAATTTCATTCCAAAAACGAACTTGGTGAATTTTAATTTATTCATCCAATTTCTCAATCTTTCTAATTCGCAATTATGAAAAAGAACATCCTCATTACAGGAGGCGCAGGATTCATAGGCTGTCACGTCGTACAGCTTTTTGTGCAGAAATATCCCCATTACCATATTATCAATCTGGATTGTCTGACTTATGCAGGCAATCTTGAGAATCTCAGCGAGATTGAAAATGCCAAAAATTACACTTTTGAGAAAGTGAATATTTTGGATGTGGAAGCTTTGACTTCTGTTTTTGAAAAACATCAAATCACAGATGTGATCCATTTGGCAGCAGAATCCCACGTGGACAGGTCTATTACCGATCCTTTGGCTTTTGTCAAAACAAATATCATCGGTACCGTCAATCTACTGAATGTCGCCAAGTCTTATTGGAAAGATCTGGAAAACCATCTTTTCTACCATGTATCAACAGATGAGGTTTACGGATCCTTGGATCATGGAGGATTCTTTACAGAAACTACACCTTACGATCCGCAATCTCCTTATTCTGCTTCAAAAGCGGCTTCCGATCATTTTGTAAGGGCTTACAGCAATACTTACAAATTAAAAACCGTCATTACCAACTGTTCCAATAATTACGGGCCAAACCAATTTCCTGAAAAGTTGATTCCGCTTTGTATCAACAATATCAAAAATAACCGACCGCTTCCTGTGTATGGAAAAGGAGAAAATATCAGGGATTGGTTGTATGTCGTGGACCACGCAAGGGCCATTGACATGGTGTTTCACAAAGGAAAAAGCGGAGAGACATACAACATTGGCGGTTTCAATGAGTGGATGAACATTGACATTGTGAAGCTGCTATGTCAAAAGATGGATGAAAAGCTCGGAAGGGAAATAGGAACATCTGAAAAATTGATCACCTATGTCAAAGACCGGGCAGGACATGACCTGAGATATGCCATAGATGCTTCCAAAATCCAGAAAGAATTAGGGTGGGAGCCAAGTCTTCAGTTTGAGGAAGGAATCAGTAAAACCATAGATTGGTATTTGGAGAATGAAACTTGGCTTGATAATGTGACTTCGGGGAATTACCAAAAATATTATCAGGACCATTATGGCAAATGATTTTCCCATTTGACGATAAACGAAAAACACCCGACCAAATGGCCGGGTGTTTTTCGTTTTATAGATAAGTTGCAATTATTTTACCTCTACTTTTTCTATTTCCTTGAAGATATCAATTTGGGTTGCTTTTGCTTTTTCCTCAAATTGTTTCCAATCATTTTCGAAGAAATCAGTCCAGACTTTCATTGCAGATTCTGCACTTTCTTTTGCATGCTGCAATAACCTCATTTCAGTTGGTCCAGGTGCGGAGTTTGAAGAATTGGCATAGCTTCTAGGTGCAAATAGCCTTGTCATGGTGCTTGGATAAAGGTTTCGCACAATTCCCTGACCTTCTCTCGTTGGCCCGTAGAATGCCTCTCTCGTTATATCCACCTTCTTTTTGGTCTCATTGGCTAATTTGACCAAAGCTTTCACTTCCTCATTGTCCACATCTTTGGCATAAGCCAATAGCTTGTCTATTGTCTTTTTGGCATCATCCAATTGTCTGGTTGCTTTCATGACATCACCTGAAAGGGCTTCAGTCTGTTTGATAAATTCTTCTCTGGCTTTCAGGTCGGTCAAATTTGTTTTGATTCTCGGGTCTGAATAAACCATAATGGAAGTTTCAGCAGTGTTTTCTCCATATTTGAGTACCACCTTGTATTTACCCGGAAGTGCATCACCGCCGCTTGCTTCATAGAATCCTCTAGCTCTTGCACCTTGGCCACCGCCACCACCTCCACCACCAAATGATGGGGTTTCCACAGAAGATTTTCTGTCAAGGTTCCAAGTAAATTTATTAACACCTTGAGTAGGGAGTCTCTTGATGGTTCTTATCTGTTCTCCTTGTTCATTGAAGATAGAAACTACCACAGAATCCATTTTTTCTTTTCCCGGATCATTGAGAATAAAACTCAGTCTTCCACCAAAATCCCTGTTTTCAGCTGCGTACTTACCGCTTGCAGGAAACCTTTCTCCATGTGGCTGATGGATTTCTGCCTGATAAGCATCAGGTGCAGTAACTGCTGTTAACTTTTCAATTGGCGTTTTACCTGCATTCTTAGCAAAGATTCTCAATGGCCTGATATCGTCAAGGACATAAATAGACCGGCCAAAAGTCCCAATTACCAAGTCAGCTTCTCTTTCTTGTATGACCATATCATAGGTGGATACAGCATTAGGATAGCCATGTCTCCATTGATTCCATGTTTTGGCATTGTCAAAACTCACATAAAGGCCATACTCCGTACCCAAGAAAACCAGATTCGGTTCTACAGGGTCCTGAACAATGGATAATGTATAACCCCATACTTTGCTGTCATCAGCAATCCTTTCATAAGACGTACCATAGTTTTTGGTTATATAGGCATATGCGGAGAAATCATTGTTCCTGTAGTTATTCGCAATGATCCAAGCTTCACCCGCATCATATTTGGATGCTTGGATTTGTGGGATCCAACTTGCTTTTGGAAGGCCGGTCAGCTTAGCAGCGGTATTGGTCCAGGTTTTTCCTCCGTCTTTGGTTATTTGGACATTGCCGTCATCTGTACCTACCCAAATCACATTGGGATCTACGGGACTCGGTGCGATGGCGATAATGGTAGTATGATTTTCTGCACCGGTGACATCAAAGGTCAAGCCCCCTGTTTCTTGTTGCTTTTGTTTTTCAGGGTCATTGGAAGTCAGATCGGGAGAAATTACCTCCCAGGTTTCACCACGGTCCGTACTTTTATGCAAAAACTGACTTCCATAATAAATCGTGGTTTTGCTATGGGGATCTTGCGCAATTGCCGCATTCCAGTTGAATCTTAGGAAGACATCTTTATCAGGATGGGTCGGTCTGACAATTCTTTTATGTCCGGTTTCTTTGTCATATCTGGCGACATTTCCTCCCTGAGACATGGCATAGCCATACCTGGAATCAGCAGGGTCAGGTACTACATCAAATCCATCACCGAACATGATTTCTTGCCAATAGGTGTTCCTGACGCCATCTTGTCTCCAAACATATGCTGGACCAACCCAGCTACCGTTGTCCTGAAGACCTCCATAAATATTATAAGGTACTTCATTGTCTACATTGATATGGTACCATTGTCCTACAGGGATGTTTTCGGCAAAATACCAGGTCTTTCCACCATCACGGGTAATGTTTAATCCTCCGTCATTTCCGTCAATCATTAATTTTGGATCATTAGGATTGATATACCAAGCATGGTGGTCAGGGTGTACGCCTTCATAGGATAGCAACTGCGAAAACGATCGTCCGCCATCTTCACTCATTCCAACTCTTGAATAAAGTGTGTAGAGACGGTCAGCATTTTTTGGATCGGCGTAGATCTCAAAATAATAAAAAGGCCTGTCTCCGATCTCGGCTTTGTCGTTGACCAACTTGAAGTTGCTTCCACCATCCTCAGATACATATAATGCATTTTTGGAAGACTCAATCAAAGCATAAACCTTTTGACTGTTGGCTTTGGACATGGCCAATCCCATCCTTCCAAGATCTCCTTTAGGCAAACCGTTTTTGTCATCCAGTTTTTTCCAGGTTTCTCCCCCATCAATGGTCACATGAAGTCCTGAAGAAGGACCTCCTGATTTGAAAAACCAAGGATACCTTCTGTGTTCCCACATGTTGACAAAAATCTTGTTGGGATTATTGGGATCCATGATCATTTCACCGACGCCTGTTTTGGTATCGATGTAAAGGATTTTTTTCCAGGTTTTGCCACCATCTGTGGTTTTGTATACGCCACGGTCCTCTTGCTCTCCCCAAGGAGAACCGATGGCACCGACATAGACTGTATTGGGGTCATCAGGGTGTACAATTATCCTGTGGATGGCCTTGGTTTTTTCCAATCCCATTGATTGCCAAGTCTGACCTGCATCCATGGATCTATATACACCGAGACCCATGTTGAGCGAGTTTCTAGGATTTCCTTCACCTGTACCTACCCAAATTATATTAGGATTTTTTTGATAAATGGATATTGCGCCGATTGAGTGTACTTTTTCTTCATCAAAAATCGGGGTCCAGGTTATTCCTCCTGAGGTTGACTTCCACAAGCCACCGGACGCAGAACCTGCATAGATGATCTGAGGATTGTCATGAATGGCATCTATTGCAGTGATCCTTCCGCTCATGGCTGCAGGTCCAACACTTCTTGCTTTCATGGATTTAAATTGTTCCATGTCAACTTTCTGTGCAAACAATGCTGATGTTGGGGCAAACATTATCAGCATTAACAAGCAGAGAAAGCTCATTTGGGTAAGTATTCTTTTTTTCATAAGGACATATTTTGTTTCTAACATATCAAATAAATTCAAATTAGTCGGGTAAAATATTCTTTTGATATAAGGGGGTTAATGATTTGATGGATGGAGTATTTGGTTTTTCCATTTTCAAAACCGAAATTTTTCCGATAAATATACCTACCGGGATATAGAGGAAGTATACTTTTAGTGAGAGGGATTAGGTATAAAGTTTGAAAAGTGAGACCATAAAATTCCTGTTTCTTATTTTTTTTTAAGCCTTTACCGTTATAATAAACCTACTTTTACCCGTTGGTAGTTTGGGCGAAAGATTGTCCTAGGCAAGTGTAAGTTTCCTTGCAAATGAAAAAATAAATCTGAACTTTGTACGCAAATACGTAGGTTACATATACATGAAAAAGATTGCAATTTTAGGATTTTGTCTGGCTTTTGGGTTTCAGGTCAATGCAAAAGAATTAGTATCAAGGGATTCGGTAGGGATAGAAAAAGTGGGTAACAAGACTTTCATCATCCACCAAGTTGATGAAAAGGAAACACTTTTTGGGATATCAAGAAGGTATCAGGTTGCGGTCAGCGATATTATTGAAAACAATCCTTTGCTTTCGGAGGGAATAAAAATCGGGCAGCGCATCAGAATCCCTTTTATACCCAAAACTGCTGTACCGTCAGGGTCAACTCTCCATAAAGTTCTTCCGGGTGAAACGATGTTTTCCATTTCTAAAAAATATGGCGTAACAGTAAGCGATATTTTGGGATGGAATACCCTCGAAGGCACTGACATCAGTGTCGGTCAATCCTTGATCATCAAAGGTGTAGAACCAAAAGCTGCTCCCGTTCAATCCGAGGTTCAACCTGTCGTCCAACCTAAAGAGGAAAAAGCAGCACCAATTATTACCCCGCCTGCTACTGTGAAAACTGTTCCGGAACCTAAAAAAGAAATTGCCAAAGCTTCAACTCCCGCTCCTGTAGCCGCAAGTCCCGCAAAGACTGCTACACCTTCAAACCTTCCGGGTGATTGGATCACACATACTGTAGCTCAAGGCGAGACGCTTTTTTCTATTTCTCAAAAGTACAATGCAAAAGTGAATGACATCCAATCTTGGAATGGATTGGGATCAAACAATATTTCCGTAGGACAGAAACTTAAAGTGGGTCGGGAGTCTAACTCCAATGTTCCTGTGGTTACTTCCACCGTGCCTGTCATCATCAACAACGAAAAAACAAATGCAACCTTAAGCACTACAAAACCCGAGTTGGGCGATACCGATGCAAGTACTGCCTACAAAAACATCAAGGAAACAGGTCTGGCAGAGGTAATCGAAGGTACATCAAACCACAAAAAATACCTTGTTCTTCACAAAGAAGCCCCCGTTGGGACAATCATGAGGGTAAGGAATGAAGAAAATGACATTACCATATTTGCCCGTGTGGTAGGCAAACTTCCGGATACCGGGGACAACAGCAAGCTAGTGGTCAAGCTGTCAAAAGCTGCCTATGACCAACTTAGGGCTGTCAATCCAAGGTTTCCCGTAGAAATTTCTTATTGATTTCCAATGAATAAAGCCCAACTGATATTTCATCACTTTTTCAGATTTATCTGGAATTCCATCTTCGTGTTGACATATCCGATCTTGGCGACATTTGGATTGTTGTTCGTTGGGATTACTTACCTCTTTTCTCTATTGTCCAGGGTTTTTGCAAGCTTAAGAAAAGGGAAAACCGCCGAAGTAATCCTAGACTCAGATTGGCTGACATTGCCACAGACAGAAGGGTTGTTGGAGGCCAAAATGTATAAGCAGATCATGTTTGGTCCTTCCTGCTTTCAGCTGAGGAGGACTGACGGTGTGCCTTCGGTGATTCAGGATCATTATTTTGGAAACAAGGTAAGGTTTATCGAAGAGGGGATTTTGCTCGAAAAATGGAACAGTACTGATTCAAAGGAATTGCCTGATTTTGATATTTGCCTTTATAATCCTGACACGGACAGCCTTACTTCTCTGACCAATATTAAATGCTTTGATTGGCATCTTTCGGAAAAAGAGAACAAAAACCTGTCTTTCAAATGGTTTGACGGCATTCAGGGCGGAGAGGTCAAAGTGGCCATTTGAGATGGATTTAAAAGAATTTTTGGATCAAAAAGTAGCGCACTTCAATCAGCCTGATTTTATAACGCTGGACCCTATTTCTATCCCCCATCGGTTTTCTATCAAGCAGGACATTGAAATTGCCGGTTTTTTTGCGGCCACCCTTGCTTGGGGTCAACGAAAAACCATCATCAGCAAATGCCTGCAATTGTTGGAAATGATGGATAATGCTCCCTACCAATTCATGCTGCACCATTCCGAATCTGATTTGAAACCGTTCTTGAATTTCAAACACCGAACTTTCAATGACCTTGACACGCTGTATTTTATTCAGTTTTTCTCCACGTTTTACAGGGAACATCAATCTTTAGAAAGTGCATTTGTTATTGGTTGGAATGAGGAGGAAGACATCATGGCTACACTCCTGAAAAATTTTCACCACTATTTTTTTCAATTCCCCTTTGCTCCAAACAGGACAAAAAAGCATGTCGCCACTCCTGACCGAAATTCTGCCTGTAAGCGGTTGAATATGTTTTTGAGATGGATGGTGAGAAAAGATGCCAAAGGAGTGGATTTCGGTATTTGGGAGACCATTAAGCCTTCTCAGCTGGTATGTCCCTGTGACCTGCATGTGGACAGGGTTGCGAGAAAATTGGGATTGATCACGAGGAAGCAGACAGATTGGGGTACTGCTATGGAACTGACCCAAAGACTACGGGAATTTGATCCCGTGGATCCTGTCAAATATGATTTTGCTTTGTTTGGGTTAGGAGTTGAGGAGAAGTTTTAAATCACTTCTCCTAACAGACATCCTTATTTCGGCCATTCTGCCGGATTTTTTCTCCATTCTACAAGGGAGGCCAGGGTATAATCGTCAATGAAATCATGCGCAAGCGCCTGTGGAAGCATGGAGGAATAATCACTCAGACAAATCAATTTGACACCGGCTTCTTCAAAGTTTTGATTGGCAATCTCGAAACCGTACGTAAAAATAGCGACCATTCCCAACACCTCGAAACCTGATGCCCTAAGGTCTGCCACTGCCTTCAGGGAACTTCCTCCGGTGGATACCAAATCTTCAATAACTACGACTTTTTGGCCGGGAGTGACTTTTCCCTCGATCATATTTTCCATGCCATGTCCTTTGGCTTTGGACCTGACATATATAAATGGCAATTCCATATGATCTGCGATAAGTGCCCCTTGGGGAATGCCCGCGGTAGCAACTCCGGCTATTGCTTCCACATCATGGAAGTTATTTTGGATGGCCTCAATGAGTTTCTTTTTGATGAATTTTCTAACCTTGGGATAGGATAAGGAAAGTCTGTTGTCACAATAGATTGGGGATTTCCAGCCTGATGCCCAAGTAAATGGATTGTTGGGCTGAAGCCTGATCGCCTCAATTTCCAAAAGCTTTGCAGCCACCTCAGAGGCAGTTTTTTTGTCGAATATTTCCATGGTCTAAAATTAAGGTATAAAATCCAAGCGGGGATTGTGCAGGCTTAAAAATTTTATGCATTTTTGACCATCTTACTATCAAAACCACGGAATAGAATTTTCATCCAATGAAGATTTTTATCAACGACAAACCTCTTGAGCTCTTTACGCCCGAGGAACTGCCGAAAGACAGAACTTTTGAAGTGGTCTATGACCATCCCGTAGACATTCCGGCGACCGGTGAATTTCATGATGATGTCCTGATCATCGAGCCTTCAAAGGATGTGATCATCAAATTACTCTATCTGCTAAGGACCCGAAAGCTTAAAAACCTTGACTCCGTAAGTATTGTATGCAAAGAAAAAACTGACCTTAAATCCTTTATTAAAAGTAGGTTTACTGTCATCAAAGCAGCCGGTGGCATTGTGGTCAAAGATGAAAAGGTACTTTTTATATATAGGTTGGGAAAATGGGATTTGCCTAAAGGGAAATTTGATAAGGGAGAATCCCCCGCCCAATGTGCATTAAGGGAAGTGGAGGAGGAGTGTGGTATCAAAGTCAAAATTGGACCAAAAATCACCAATACCTGGCATACTTATACCCAAGACAGAAAAAGTATCCTCAAAAAGACATATTGGTATGTCATGGAAAGCACCAATGATGCCGGGATGAAGCCACAAAAGGAAGAAGGAATCGTGGATATCAGATGGATGGGACATCAGGAAGCCAAAACAGCCTTGGTTAATTCCTATCCTTCGATGCGGTATTTATACAAGCAATTTTTAAAAATTATTCCTAAAATTCATAATTGATACGGAAGGTATTCTGATACATCACCGTTGTACCGGTGCACTTCACGGATGATGGTCGAACTCACCGCCGCATACTTGGATGAGGTAATCAGGAAAACCGTCTCCAAATCAGGATTAAGGTTACGGTTCATCTGACTGATGGTATTTTCGTATTCGAAATCAATGATATTCCTCAATCCTCTGACCAAAAAATTTGCCCCTTGTGTTTTTGCCAAAGAAGAGGTCAATTCATTATATACCAAAACTTTGACCCTGTCATCCCCAAGATAAAGGCTGCTGATTTTTTCAACCATCATTTCAATTTCGAAATACCGGTTTTTTTTTGCTGAATTATATCCAATAGCTACTATCACTTCATCAAAAAGTTTTAGACTTCGTAGTACGATGTCATGATGACCTTTGGTGAAAGGGTCAAAAGAACCCGGAAACAGCGCAATTTTTTTCATCTTGGTTATTTTTAGGGAAGTACCCAGAAGGATTCAAATATCTCGGGTTTTTGAAATACCTCAGTACCTTCTTGATATTGGATGTTCGAAAAAGGAATTGAAATTCTGAAATTTTTAAAATAAAGATTTCCCCATTCTTCTTCGATACGGTAAAAAGAGGTGTCACCAAATACCGAAATCCTACAAAACATCCTGTTGAAGTTAAGTTGATGGATCATACCTAGGGTATATTTCAAAAAATCTTCTTTGTTTTCAATCTCAAACTTATTGAACAAAGTCAATTCTTGATTGGTAAATGCGATTAAATAGAAAAAGCCTTTTTGGATCAAAACCATGACCTCTTGATTCAGCAGATTGAATTTTTCTTTCAAGGCAAAAGAAAGAAAGGAGGAGCCACCATGGTGAAATGTAATATCAGATTTATCTTCTGACAATAATTCGGCGAGTTCTTTTCTGATACTGCCGACCAAATGCAGGTTGTTACTGGCTAATGTTGTGTCGAAAACATGCATGTTTTCTTTTGGTTTCTCTGCAAAAAACAGAAAAATCGGGGACAATGGACTTTCAAACAACATACCAGGAACCAATGAAAATGGGGAAGCATGGTTGAAAACCCGTATCGGGATATCGAGTTTCAGAAGTTTTTCATCCTTAAGTTTGAAAGCCAACAATCTTGGGCTTTCATAGGATTGGCTGTGAATGGCTAAGATTTTCCCGTTTTGGTCTTTAGCATAATAAAAATAAAAACCATCAAATAAGAAAAGCGATAAATTTGACACCGCGTGGATGTCAAACTTATCGCATTGAATTTTTTGTAGGGTATTATTTTCTGTCTGGCTAGCCAAAATTACTCCCAGTTACCTGAAGTCGAAGAATCGGTTCTTGATCCAACTCTAAGAGCTTTCTCGTTGTTATTCGCCCTTCTTTTTGGATTCATTGGTTCCGGATCCCTGATTTCAAATACAGGAATCTCTCTTTGGGTTCTTTCGACTTTGTCAGCAAAAAACTCAAACTGCTTGCCACCGGATCCTGGGACAATGTGCATGTTGTCAATATTAAAATTCGGATACTTCCTTTCGTTAAACAGGGAATCAATCACATTGACGGAACCGAGTGTATCGTATTGTACCGAAATCTCTTCTTTGCCATATTCAAGAAGTTTGGTAGTCTCTGTTCTTTGAACCAACCAGATTTTTCCATCTTGGATAAATTTCTTTAAATCATTCCAATTGCCGGCGTATACCCCGTTGGAAGCCAAATATGCACTTTGAGCATCTCTCAGCATTTGGAGTTTTTCAATAATCCTAGCTTCGGTTGCTATGATCAGTTTTTCTTGCTGCATTACATCGTCCACACTTTTGTAGAGGAAATACCCAAGGGCAAGTGCGAACATTAAGAAGACAATCGATAAAATTCTGGATAGTGTCATTTTTTGGATTGATTAGAACTTTTAATTAGGTTGATGGTGTATAATCAAGATGCTATTTTATAGAATTATTTTCAAAATTAAAATAACCTTTCCATAATCTCGCATCATTCACGGATTTTATTCCCCAAAAAAGGCGGTGTTTCTCCTCATTTTTGATGGATGACAATATATCGATGTCGAGAAACTGTATTTCGGTGATCAGCTGTTTGTCATCTGGCAATTCTGGATCCTGTCCCATGGTCATATTCCCTCCAATTTTCCTTACCTCAAAGTATAATTCAACAGCATGTAGAGGCGGATTCAAATATTCATAATTGCAGAGGAATTTTTCTACCTCAATTTCTAATCCTGTCTCTTCCATGAACTCACGCTTGAGGTTTTCTGAACTTGAGCTTCCGTATTTCATTCCCCCACCGGGTACATTCCAAAAGTATTTGCCGTTTCCCATGTTGTGCTTGATCATGAGGATTTTTTCATCCTGGATCAAAACCCCATTTACTCTTGTCCTCAGCCTTCCTCCGAATTTCTCATGAAGTTCCTTTTCCGAAATTGTCATATTAGCCTTAGCTTCGTCAAGATGATTGGTAAAGATAGTCAAGACAGCTTAAAGCCTTCCGCCTTATTGAAAAGAAATTTCCCTTTTGAACCTACTTCGGGTCAAATGGATTTTTTTTTGCACATGGATGGATTTTTAACCCAAAAATCAACGGGAAGCAAGGCTTTTTTGCTCAGGGGTTATGCCGGTACCGGCAAGACATCCCTTATATCTGCCTTGGTCAAAACCCTGCCCAAGGTTAAATTCAAATCCCTTCTACTGGCACCGACAGGACGTGCAGCAAAAGTCATGGGCAATTATAGCAATAAAGCTGCTTTTACCATCCATAAAATCATTTATAAGCCAAAAGGGGAGGCTGGGGATTTGGGTCAGGGTTTCGTACTTCAAAAGAACTATTTCAAAGACACTTTATTCATAGTCGATGAAGCTTCGATGCTTTCTGATGATACGACATCTGGTAGAAGTTTACTAAGGGACTTGATCCAGTTTGTATTCCAGGAATCGACCAACCAACTGATCTTGGTGGGTGATATGGCCCAATTGCCTCCTGTAGGGAGTTCATCCAGTCCGGGATTGGACAAGAACTACCTGATCCGGAATTTCAGACTGGAGGTAGATGGCGTAGAATTGAAGGAAGTGATGAGGCAGCAGTTGGCTTCAGGCATTTTGTACAATGCCACACAACTGAGACAAACACTTACCAAAGAAACCCCGACTGTGGAGATGGTGACTTCCGGGTTTCGGGACTTTTTTAGAATGACTGGGGAAAGACTGGAAGATGGGCTGCGCTATGCCTATGAAAAATATGGTATCGAAAATACCACAATCATCACAAGATCAAATAAGTCCGCTGTCCAATACAACCAATACATAAGAAGAACAATCCACTTCTTTGAAGATGAGATCTCAGCCGGGGATATGCTGATGATTGTCAAAAACAATTATGTATATATGGCCGAGTCAGAGAAAGTAAACTTTCTTGCAAACGGTGATTTTGCGGAAGTGGTCAAGATCAGGTCATTTGAAGAAATGTATGGTCTGAGATTTGCAACCTTGGAACTCAGGCTGATCGACTATCCCGATGAACCTTATTTTGAAGCAAAAGTAATCTTGGATACACTCTACAGTCCTTTTCCGGCATTGAGTCCGGAACAATACAAGGATCTATACCGACAAGTATCGGAAGATTATGCCGATGTGGCAAACAAGACTGAAAGAATGGAATTGATAAAAAAAGATTCTTATCTTTCGGCTTTGCAGGTCAAGTTTGCGTATGCATTGACGTGTCATAAAGCTCAGGGTGGACAATGGGACGCCGTATTTGTAGATCAGGGATACCTGACTGACGAAATGGTAAACCAAGATTATATCCGATGGCTTTATACCGCAATGACCAGGGCAAAGAAAGAACTCTTTATGGTGAACTTTCATCCCAAATTTTACCTTAAAGGAAATGATTTAGAAGTTTAACACCTAAATACAATTAAAAATGAAAAAAACCCTTTTATTCGTGGTAGCTGTCCTGATGGCATTTACCGTTTACTCGCAAGATCAAAAAGGACCGGTAATCGAGTTCCAAGTGAAAGAAAGAGACTTTGGCACCATTACCCAAGGTGAAAAAGTAGAACACGTCTTTACTTTCAAAAACACGGGTGATACACCGCTCAAAATCCAAAACGTGGCAGTCACTTGTGGTTGTACTGCTCCCAATTGGCCAAAAGATGCGATCGCTCCAGGTGCAACAGGAGAGTTGAAAGTAGTGTATAACTCTGCAGGCAAAATGGGCACCCAAAACCCAATTATCAGGATTTATTCCAACGCCTCTGAGCCGATCGAAAAAGTATCTTTGAAAGTAAATGTGGTGCCCAAAGGGCAGTAAAGAAAAAAATAAATAATAAAGCCGATAGCATTCAGTGTTATCGGCTTTTTTTTTACATTTTTTTTTAATCCATCTTGAGCAATATCATCAACGGAGTGCCGTCAAGTGTGGCCAAATAAAGCCTGTTGTTTTCAATCTTGTATTTTTTGATTTCTTTCAAAGCCTGCGTCACTCCCCTTTCCAAAATCATTTCAGCTTGGGGACAGGCCATCATCGTACTCATCAGATTTCCAAATTCGATCTCTGTTTCTGTCAGTTTTGTGATGGGTCCCCTTACCGTGTTACAACCCGAAAACCCAAAAATACCTCTTTCTGCAGCATTGAATTCGAAAATCAAGGGTTTGTCCATTCCAGTGGGATTTTTCATTTCACCAATACTTTCCAACCTCCAAATATCCGTTATCCGCAAGGTCAAGTCTGGTTTTTGAGAAATTACCTCAAGCAAACTGTATTTGAGGCTTGAAGCATCTGCAGGAACCGGGGGAGGGAGTTGAGTCACATTGACTTTGATGCGGTAAATGTTTCCGGGTTTGTAATCAAATCCTTCGATATTACTGAAAAAATTCAACCATTTTCCTTCCTCGATTTCTGCACCTTCCTGGATCTGAAGGCAAGTCACCGGACCCACTCCCTGACAGGGAAGTTTGGTGCTGTTTATCCAAAATACTTTTTCTTCCATATTCTGGTTTTCAGATAATTTAGTTGATTTGCAGGAATACATTGTAATAAGAAATATTCCAAAAGAGAAGATCAGAAGACGTTTCATTTTTATGCTATTTGGTTTGTTCTTGATCCAAGACGAAGGTTACCCCTCTTTTGATTGGAGATTTTACCCTTCAGAAAGTTAAAAAGTCCTAAATGCGATTTTCCTTAGAAGGTCATATCAGTGAGAATCACATTTGCCAGTTTCTCTGCCCAGGATTTGTAAACCAATTCACTTGGATGGAGTTTGTCTTCGACGACCATTTCGGGCAAAGCGCCGATTTTTCTGTATTCTTCCGTGATATCGATGTAATACACGCCCAATTCTTTGGAAATTCGTTCCTTGGCCATATTGTAAGCATCAATTTCCTTGGCAACTTTTCCCCTGTCTGTACCCCTGTCAGTTGCAAAAGGAGTAACTCCCCAATCGGGAATGGAAATAACCACTACATGCTTTGGGTTTCCTTTGGCAAATCGAATTGCTTTGGTCAGCATTTTCCTGAATTCAGTCTCGTAATCAGAGACTGGTCGCCCCCTGTATTGGTTGTTGACTCCGATCAAAAGCGTGACCAAATCATAGGTTTTTCCTTGGATTCCTGCTGCCTCAATACCTTGGTCCAGTTCGTCGGTCGTCCACCCGGTTTTTGCTATGATAGTTGGTTTTTCAAAAATCATACCTTTTGATTTCAGGATTTCTACAGCTTGGTTTGGGTATCTTCCTGATTCTTCGACTCCCTCACCGATTGTATAGGAATCCCCCAAAGCCAGATAGGTGTATGTTTTTTCTTCCATTATGTCTGTTTTTTCTTTTTCTATGCAGCCTAGATAAAGGCCTGAAATCATCAAAATGATGAATACAACTGGTTTCATGTTAAGATTATTAAGATTTAAAAATACTTTCTGTCAAGGTAAAAGTCCCTTCATCAGCATCCATTTCTACATTTGCGCCGCAGGGAACAATAAACTGCTTCGCAACATGCCCGATCATCGCACCCCGGTAGGATGGGATATTCAGCGGAAGAATGTAATCATCCATGATATCATCCAAAGTCAAGGATCCATAACCTCCACCGGGATTGCAATCCGTACATTGCCCAAAAATAAATCCTTTGATCTTGGCCAATGTCCCATTGAGTTTCAATGTGCTAAACATCCTGTCGATCTTATATGGATCTTCTCCGATATCTTCCACAAAGAGGATTGCATCTTTGAAATCAGGATAATAAGGTGTCCCGGATAAGGAACTCAACACGGTCAGGTTTCCTCCCAAGATCTTTCCTGAAGCTTTTCCACCTATTAATGTCTGGATCCGGTTTTGCTTCACTATCAAATCATCTCCTTTGACTTGTTCATTCTGAAATACAGGCAATGTTTTGTCAAAGAACAGTTTTTGAAATTGGCTTACATTGAAATTGTTCCAGCTACCCGTACCGTTAGGTCCGTGGAAAGTGATCAAACCTGTCTGTGAATGGATGGCACAGTGTAAAGCGGTAATATCCGAATAACCCAAAATGGGTTTTGGGTTCTTTTTGATCACGTTGTAATCGATCAGATCCAGGATTCTCGCAGCACCTGAACCTCCCCGAATGCATATTACGGCTTTGACTTCAGGATCGGCAAACATTCCGTTGAGATCATCTGCGCGCTCCTGATCTGAACCTGCAAGGTGGCCTCTCCGGTTTTTGAGGTTTTCACCCAGTTTGACCTGAAGGCCCAAAGTTTCCAAAGACTCTTTTGCAAATTCAAACTGAATACGCTCTGAGGTAGCGGCAGAAGGACTGACCAAACCAACCATATCACCTTTTTCAAAAGGATTAGGGAAAAGTCTCTTTTTTGGGTCTTCTGATTTGGGTAGGAATGAAACAAGAGGTAAAGTACCGACACCAAGGAGGGCTGATTTTATAAAATCGCGTTTGTTCATAATTTTCGAGGTAATCATTTACTTAAATATTCTATTATTTTTAATCATTAGTGTGGTATATCAAAAAAACCAAAAATAATTTCACTTTGGACTATAAAACTTACAAAAAATTTAATATTTTACACAATTAAATAAGTAGACCTTTAATGCAATTATATTTTTCACTTGGATTTAAATGTAATGAGACATCCTGACCAATTATACATTTATGGACTACTTGCTAATGATAAAAACGTAATCGAAAAGATTTATCAAAATTTTTTTAGCAAAATAAAGGGGATGATAATTAAAAATAATGGTTCTTCAGATGATGCTTCGGATATTTTTCAAGAAGCATTGATTACTATTTATAATAAAGCTAAAAAGACTGATTTCGAGTTAACTTGTCCATTTGAAGCGTTCCTTTGGCTGATCTGTAGGAAAAAGTGGATTAATGTTCTAAATAAAAATAAAAACTTTAGGGTAACAAATATTGACGAAGAGGGATATAACTTTAAAGAAGATAGTCTTCAATTAGCAGAAGAAACTATTTTACAAGAAGAAAGGTTGAAGCTATTATCAGATAAATTAGCCTTGCTTGGAGATGCTTGTCGTCAGTTGCTCGAATATAGTTGGCAAGGATTTTCAATGCAAGAAGTTGCAGATCATTTTGGCTATTCATTTGGTTATGCAAGGAAAAAAAAGTCTATATGTGTTGCAAAATTGATTTCTGAAATAAAACAGTCACCCGATTATAATATTCTTAAATGGTAATTTCATGGAAAGTAAATGGAAAGAAAGATTTGAAAGTAAATGTATAGAAGTATTTGAAGAATATTTAAATGATAAACTCAATGAACAAGAACGCCGCAATTTTGAGGCGGAACTTAAATTAGATAAGGATTTAGAAAATTCCTTTTTGATATATAAGGCTATAGAGCAGGATTTGGGAAATAACATAAAGAATAAGTCAAAAGAAAACGAATTAAGAAAAACGCTTGAATCACTTTCAAAGCAATATTCAGAAGCACCAATAAAAACCTCATTTAAAAAACAAAACAGGGTTATCAAGTTTATTGGTTTTGTTTCTGCCGTTGCAGCTTCTTTTCTTTTGATATTTTTTGTTTACGAGAATTTTTATTTGGATAAGTATGATTCTCAAAGAATTGCTCAGAATTATTTTCAGTCAGAATTAGGTCAGCTCGGACAAACGATGGGTAACGTTGAAGATTCTTTACAATTAGGCATTGTTTCATATAACCAGAAGGATTTTTTTCAAGCAATTATAATTTTCGAAAGCATACTTGAATCTGACCCGGATAACTCTGAAGCCATTAAAAACCTCGGATTGTCGTATTTAGGTTTGGAGGAATTCGATAAAGCTATCCAACAATTTCAAAGATTAAGCCAATTAGAGAATTTGTATGCTAACCCCGGATTGTTTTATCAGGCCTTAGCATTACTTTTGAGAAATGAAATAAGGGATAATGATCAAGCCAAATTATTGCTAGAAATAGTAATTGATCAAAACCAGGAAGGAACTAAAAAAGCAAAGGAATGGCTTGAGAAATTGTAAGAAATTAATTTGGATAAATAATTAGCGGCATGGCCGCTTTTTTTGTTTTAAAGAGGGTAACATTTTTTGAAATCTCTGATATATGAGCAATAATCGAAAATTGCTATGAAATCAACGAGACCTTTTTTCCTAAAAATGGACACCCGAGTATTTTTATTTATGGGTATAATTTCCATGTTTTTCATAATTGTTCTTTCCCTACGATTTAAACAATACCAACCATGTATTGGCCCCACTATTTCAACTAAAAAAGACAAGCTGTATGCGGGAGATATAATACAATTTAAAACTCAGGAAAATGAAAAAGGAACAAATTTAGAATGGGATTTTGGCGATAATTCTCCAATTACAAAACTTGGATCTGCAGTAAGTCATGTCTATCAAAACCCAGGCAGATATCAAATCAGTGTTAAAATATCTGATAATTGCATGGCGTTTTCGACAGTAATAATCGAAAATCATCCCCCTGTGGTAAATGAAAAATTGCAAGCCAATTTCTCGGGACCAGAAACCATTGAAGTAGGCAAGCCTGCCAATTTTATTGATCATACCGAAAATGCCACAACATGGGAATGGAGGTTTGGTGAATCCAACAAGGTGGATGCTACAAGTCAAAAGCCAAAATATACATTTAAGAAGGCTGGTACCAAAAAAATTATTCTGACTGTTAATGGAAATATTACAGGTGAGAAAATCATCCTAGTTACAGAAAAGGCAATTGTAAAACCAAAACCAAAGAATGAACCCGTAGCTCGTGAGAAACCATCTTTAAAAATTGAGCATCCAAGTGTTGCCAAAATAGAAAAACCAAGCGACGTTGAGAAAACCCCTGAAACTATCAGTGTTACAAAAACAGCAGATGATGAAGAGATAAATGAATTCTTGAAACAGCTAGCAACCCAAGGGCAAAGTGTAATCAGTCTTTCTAAATATTTTTGCGATCCCAAAAAACTTAAATTCTTTTTTAAAAATGAATCTATAAAAGAAGCTCAATTGGATAAAGAATTAAAAAAAGTCATGAAGAGTGGTAAAATTCAAAATTTAAAAATACAAACAAATAGAAGCGGTGAAAACAATTGTGTCAACGTACTTCAAATAACTCTTGATAAGTAACGAAATATTTAAGAAAAAGCTAAAAACATCATGGAAACGATAGAAATTCAATGGAAAATGTCTGATGAAATTAAAGGAATAATCCGGATAGCCCAAGCTTTGGCCAAAGAGAACATGAATGTAACATTTGGCCCCCCACATTTGCTGAAGGCTACCTTACACAAAGAATCAGGGTTGAGATTTCTGTTGGATGAATTAGGCCAGGATATTTTTTATCTAGAGGATTGGGCGGATGTAAGGATTGAAAACTGTCCAAAAGGATTTCCAATACCAAACATCATAGAATCCTCCAATAACAATTCTGAAATTTTTCAGGAGGCAGAAGACCTAAGATTAAAATTTGGACTTGAGGAAATAACCCCAATGATTTTACTTATCGCATTGGTCACTCCTGGAGTTGCTTTTTCATTTGAACAACTAAAAACACTCCCTCTTCAAAGGGAAGTATTGATGGATTCATATAGGAAAAATGTCGAAATCAACTCAATTGTTGCTCCAAAAACCAATTCTCCCAAAAATGAAAATCAAGTAAAATCCAGTCAGGCATTGTTAAAATATTGTATCGATAAATCCTCATTGGCAAAACAGGGAAAGTTGGAATCGATTGTGGGAAGGGAAAGTGAAGTTAGAACTATATCTGAGATTATTTGCCGTAGATCTAAACCGAATGTGATGCTGGTAGGTGAGCCCGGAGTAGGAAAATCTGCTTTGATAGATGGCTTCGTTTTATCCTTGGAAACAGGAAATTCACCCGGCATCCTTAAAAATTCCAAGGTTTTTGAACTTGATCTAGGATCGTTGGTGGCCGGTGCCTCCTATAAAGGTGAAATTGAGGAAAGACTCAAGCAAATTTTAAGTGAAATTAAGCAATATGACAAAACAATTTTGTTTATAGATGAAATCCATGTTTTACTTGACAGGCAGAGCAATGCAGCAGGTAGTGCTAATTTTTTAAAACCCGAATTGGCAAGGGGTGAACTCACAGTTATAGGGGCTACAACTCCGGAAGAATACAGAAAATTCATTGAATGCGATGAGGCATTTAACAGAAGGTTTGAAATGCTTACAGTAGAAGAACCTTCCAAAGAATCATGCTTCCATATGATAAAGGCGATCATACCAAGGTATGAAAAGCATCATGGTTTGACAGTACCGGACGATTGCATTTTAGAATCAATCAGCCTCGCAAAAAGATATACTAAAGAAAGAAAACTTCCTGATGTAGCCATAGATCTTTTGGATCGGTCTCTTGCTGCTCTCAAAATGATAAATGAAACAGGTGAAAAAACTATTCATGTCATTAATGAACAATTTTTAAAACACACTCAAAAAGTTGATGAGAGCCTGGATTTTGGTATTGAGGATTGGAAATGGTTTTTAGAGCAAATCAAACAACAGATAAGCCCAATCTTATGGAGTACGGCTTTATCTACTCAGCCAAATGAAAATTTGAATGATAAAGATTCAATAATTCAAAAAATTCGGGAAAACTTGGATGAACTTCAAAAAACGGTTTCCCTGCCAACCCACACTTTGTCAATTTCAAATCTGAAAGCTTTGATGTCTGCAAAAACTGGAATTCCATTAGGTAAGCTCCAGACTGAGGAAAAAGATAGACTGTTAAATATGGAAGAAAAGCTCAAAGAAAGGGTAATTGGTCAGGACCATGCAATAAGTTCAATTTCTGATGCTGTATTAGAATCCCGAGCAGGACTTGGGAAACCTGGTCAACCCATTGGATCTTTTTTCTTTCTGGGACCTACAGGCACAGGAAAGACAGAACTGGCGAAATCCTTGGCAGAATTTCTATTTCAGGAAGAGTCAGCGATTTTAAGGTTTGACATGTCAGAGTTTAAAGAGGAACATTCAGCAGCTTTGCTTTACGGCGCCCCTCCTGGATATGTCGGCTATGAGGAAGGTGGATTGTTGGTCAACAAAATCCGACAAAAGCCATACTCTGTGGTATTGTTTGATGAAATTGAAAAAGCTCATTCATCTGTCTTTGATATTTTCCTCCAGATTTTGGATGAAGGCAAATTACATGACAAATTGGGTAAAGAAGGTGATTTTTCGAATGCACTGATCATTTTCACATCCAATATAGGGAGCCAGTTTGTAGTCCAAAAATTTAGTGAAGGTGAAATTCCCAAAACATCTGAACTTTTGGATAAAATGTCAGGATACTTTAGGCCTGAGTTTTTAGGCCGTTTGACAGAGATTGTACCTTTTTCCCCTATGAAAATGGAGATGGTCCAGAAAATCCTAAAAAATCAATTAAAGGATATTTTCAACTTTTTAGGTAAAGAAGGTATTACGCTTAATATTTCACAGGAAGCTTACGGAAAGCTTGCAGAATTGGGCTTTAATCCAGTCTATGGAGCAAGACCTTTGGCTGGAGTCGTAAGGTCTGAGGTGCGGAGACCCTTATCCAAAATGATAATTAAGGGGGAACTGAAAGCAGGAAATTGTTTGGACTTGAACATTGCCAATGGAGGGAATTTCCACTGGGAGATCAAGTAGAAGTCAAACAGACTAGTTTTTTTAAAAAAACAAATAAAAGTAGGTAACAACCTGCAAATGAACTTGATATAATCATATAAACCATTTTAAATAAATATCTAAAATCATGGCAACAGAAAAATATAGCATTGGGGGAACTGTACTCGAAAATGAAGCTTTTGAAGCTTTTGCAGACATTCCTCAAAACAGGGTTCTTTTAGCTGAAAAATTAACGAACCGAGCTCCTGTTAGACCCGAAATAGTAGGAGGCCTAACTAACCTAGAAGAAGTGTTTGGACATTTTAAACCGGAGGTTGAGGTTGAATTCGAAACCGAGGAAGGCACTTCGCAAAAAGAGACTATGAGATTTAGAGGCTTAGGGGACTTCGGGATTAAGGGAATTACCCCACAAAGCACAATGTTAAACGACCTCACTTTGAAAAGGGAACAATTCCAAAAGATCAATAAACAGCTCAAAACCAATAAACTTTTGAAACAAGCACTTTCGGACACTACAACCAAAGAAAGTTTAATCATGGCTTTGAATGCATTGATCCAAGAATTGGAAACATCAAAATAATAGACGATTAAATACATCTAAAATAAAGAGATATGGAACAAAATCAAAGTACCAAGTCAGTTTCTGATGACCTAAAAGAACTGAATTATAAGCCAGGCGAGATGTTGTCCACGGCCACCGAAAGCCTTGAGAAATTCGGTGGTTTTGACATCTTAGAAACTATGATTGAAGGAGTGCAAAATTTAAATCCGGAAAGAAAAGCCAGAAAATCAATTTTTTTGGCAGAACCATCCCGAAAGGCGGACAGAAACCAATTGCGTAAAGCCTTACAATGGTGGAAACAAGTACTAGAAAATTCTACTGATATCTCTGAGATGGTACAGTTCTGTGAACAGACCTCCAATAATGCAGAAACACTTTTGAAGAAAAATCTAAAAAGTGCCATAGAACAAACCAGAGAAATGGAGAAATCTTACCGTTCGGTTGCTCTATTTTATAAAAACACGGAAAGTCAGAAAATCAAGAATATTTCTATTATCAACGTAGATGCTGAACAACTGAAAGACCTTGAGAATACAAGATTCATCGATGCCATTCAAAACGAGTTGGTAGAAAATTTTGACAGGTTAGATCTGTCAAGTAATTATAGTTTATTGGTTTTACCCGGTTATTTGGGATCCAATAAGGTTGTCGAAAAATGGGCCAAAATAGCGTATGAGAATAAAGTATTGTTGGTCACTGACTTTGAAAACCTTGACAACCCGGATGATGTCATGGAAATGTTTGATGGTGCAAATCTTACAGGAGGAGATATTTACCGATCCAATATTATTATGGCCTGCAATTGGCTAGTAGGGCGGGAAAAGTTCAGTGAAATCGGCGAGGAGGAAGAACTTTTTGTGCCACCATCTTCCGCTTTGGCCGGAAAAATTTACAATACCTTGATGTCTCAAGTGACTGCAGGAAAGAAATATGGTGGACTTAATGAAGTTGATGGTGTCAAGTTTGATTTGAAGAAAAGTGAAATAGCAAATATTGAAAAATTGGGGTTGGTCCCAATGGTAAAAGAATATGGTAAGGTGATGGCTTTTTCTGCCAAAACACTTTTTAGCGGGGACAATCTCGGACTTCAGACTTATTCGGTAGTTAGGGTTTTTGATTATGTTTCCAAAGTGATGATGGACTTTTTGAATAGGAGGGCATTTGAAAACTTCACTGCAAGCAGTCGCAAAGAATTGATGGGACAGATTGTAAAATTTTTAGATAGCATCACAGGACCTACCAAATTGATTGAGAATTTTTCCATCAAGAGGTTTGAGCAGGATCCGGTCCAAAAGGACAGGATCTACCTGGACATCCACATGAAACCCTACTTCCCTGCCAAATCCTTCCTGATCAAATTGGACGGTCAAAAAGGAGATGATGGCAACGATTGGGACTCAGAATACCAACAACAGTGATTATGCTAGGATTTCGGGTTTTTCCGGATGATAAAACATAATATTTTAACTAATTATTATCTACTAAATTTT
Organism: Cognataquiflexum rubidum; assembly: GCF_022538115.1. Classification (GTDB taxonomy): domain Bacteria; phylum Bacteroidota; class Bacteroidia; order Cytophagales; family Cyclobacteriaceae; genus Cognataquiflexum; species Cognataquiflexum rubidum. Next base: position 50,879 of record NZ_JAKZAL010000007.1, read on the forward strand.
AAAGCTATGTCGTTTAAAGCTAGATTAAAAGTAGCAGGGAAAGATGTCCCTGTATTAGACGCGTCCTATGAATTGAAAAGAAATGTGGACGCTACCGGCAGACCTTCTGAAGATGTACGGGGAGGTAAAATCACTTTGACTGTTGAGTCCACGGGTGAGACACCATTTTTTGAGTGGATGTGCAACAGTTTTGAGCGGAAAGATGGTTCGATTGTATTTACCAAACGGGATACCGATGCCACTATGAAAGAGCTGTCATTTACAGAGGCCTACATGGTTTCTTATTCTGAAAGCTTCGACAGTGATAGTGCACGACCTGTAAGGGAGACATTTACGATCAGTGCCAAAACCATTAAGTTGGGGAATGGAGAGCACAAAAACGAATGGCCTGTTTGACAGTCCATTTAAAGGTGATGGGCACACCATCACCTTTTCTCCTTAAAAATTTAAGTATAAATGATCAATTAAAACTGTTTTGACATGTCCTTTTTAGCCACACTTAAATTAGACGAAGAGGAGTACAAAATCTTGTATTGTTCCTTTGCTTTCCATAAAGAAATTGACCCCACAGGAAAACCCATTTCCATTCCATTAGGCGGAATTTTGGATATCAAGCTAGAAAGCAATAGAAAAACGAATTTTTATGATTGGATGATCAGTCCGACACTCGTGAAGTCAGGAACAATCACATTTTTTCGGAGAGATGAAATGAGCCGGCTCAAAAACCTGGAATTTAATGACTCACATTGTATTGCCTACAAAGAAACTTTTGACCATTTGGGAGAAAATCCTATGATGATTGAACTGAAATTAAGTGCGCGGGAGCTGAAAATAAATGATTCTACTTTTTATAACAATTGGCCAGACTGACCTAAAACAAACTTTGCTATGCCACAAATAGTCGTCACAGGAATAAAAATTGATAACAAACCCATCAAACAATTTACTTCATTTGTTTTGGACCAAAAAATCAATGAGCATCATTCCTTTAGCTTGGTGTGTCCGACTGAGGCTATAGATGGAACAACCGGTGTGATTTTTAACCAATCAAAAAATCTCATTGGCTCTCCAATATCTGTTCTGATGGAATCCTTGGGTACTGCGGGACAAATGGAGTTCTTGGGATTGGTTACCCAAGTGGAGACTTCCAAATTCAGCGGTCATTCCGGTGAGATTATCCTGTCTGGTTTTAGTCCTACGATACTTCTTGACCATTTGCCACACTGTCAAAGTTGGGAAGAAAAAAACATCAAAGATATTGCTACAGATCTTACTGTAGCATTTCCAAAAGAAATCCTTTCTGCTCAATTAGAACCTGCTTTCAAAGAAAAACTGCTCTATACAGTTCAGTACAAAGAAACCTCATGGCAATTTTTGAGAAGAATCTGTAGCATCCATGGAGAATGGCTTTTTTACAATGGGAAAAAACTGGTTTTGGGGTCTCAGAAGAGCAAAGCTGTGAAACTACAGTTTGGCAATAACCTCAGCAATTTTAAAATGGCCCTTGAAGTCAAAGCCTCTGCTTTTCAAATGGTAGCATATGATTATCTCAACAATGAGGTCTATAAATCAAACCCTAAAAATATGCCTTCTTTCTCTGGGCTTAATGACTTGGGGAAATTTGTCTTTCAAAAGAGTGAGTCATTTTACCCCCAAGACGCAAAATATTGGAACAACAATGATTTAACCAATAAAAAGCAGCTGGATGATTTTGTGCATACGCGTTCTGCTATGCAAAATAGTCATATGGTCCAAATGAAAGGTCAGAGTGGACATCCGGGATTAGAAGTTGGAGGTCTTGTCGATATCAGTGGAAAAAATGTATTCAATCTCTCAGATGAGTCATTTGGGGAATACACAGTGATTTCGATCATGCATCATTGTGATGGACAGGGAAACTACAGCAATGAATTTATCGCCATTCCATCTTCACTGAAAATGCCCCCTACCCACAGAATAGAGGAACCTGTATGTGAAGCACAGAGTGCAATGGTGACCGACAACAATGATGAAAAGGGCCTGGGTAGGGTGAGAGTAAAGTTCCATTGGATGGAGGGGAATGAAAAGAGTCCCTGGCTTCGGGTGACTACACCCCATGCAGGTAGTGGCAAAGGCATGTTTTTGATGCCTGAGAAAGGAGAGGAAGTGATTGTGGGTTTTGAAGGAGATAGCCCAACCAAGCCTTATGTGATTGGCAGCGTCTATAATGGCAAAGCCAAATGTTCTTTTGCAAATGGAGGAAATGATGTCAAAGCCTTACAAAGCAATAGCGGCAATAAGCTAGTTCTGAACGATAAGGACCAAAGTGTATTGATAGAGGATGCCAAAGGAAATATGTTGATGATAGATGGGAAAGGGAATATTAATATAACCTCTTCCGAGAGTATTAAACTTACCTGTGGTGAATCTAATGTGGAATTGAAAAAAGATGGCTCAGTATCTATTAACGGTAAAAATCTGAAATTTGGAGCAACTGAAAATTTGGATGCATCTGGAGGAAAAAAAGCCACCATGTTTAGTGGTCAGGCTTCTTTCTCAGCAGACGGTGGATCCAATGATGCAAATATGTCAGGAAAGAATGCCAATATCAGCGGAAGCATGGAAACCAATGTCAGTGGTGGATCAAAAACAACAGTGAGTGCCTCGGGAAAAGTGGCGGTACAAGGTGCAATTGTAGCCTTGAATTAAATAGAAAGGAACAAAACATTATGGGGACTCAAGTAAGTAATCCTATTCAACAACGAATGGACCTTCTTCTGGAAAAATGGGAAGTGGCTGCTGAAAACGTGGACAAACCAATAGTCAGAATCCATGCAGAAGAAAATGAAAATGGTATGATAGAGGCATTCCATACTTACCTTTTAGGTACCGACACAGGAAACCTAGACGTGCCTATTATTTTTGATAGAGTTTTTAGGGATGAAGATTCTTATTCGATTGGGTTGCTCAAAGACCTTGATGAATTGATCAACACCTGGAACAATTCTAACAAAGAAAATCTTGCATTTGAAGCCCCTCCAATCTTATGGACAGTCGACTTTTCATTAAGGGACACCAATAATCCTGCATTTATTTTTGTAGAAAACCTAAACAGACTCTCCAAGTTTCTGAAATTAGGAAAAGGGAAAAATTTGGTTGCCATTTTTAAGGTCACACTAATTAATCTTAGTGGATTCATCAATTGGCTTGGTTTTATTTTGAAATGTGAGATTGATCCTTCTGTTAAGCTTTTGATTGATGATACTGTAGATGAACCTCTTTTTGAGGCATTCTGCAAAAAACATTCTTCCCAGACTATCACAATTTTTCCGGAATTGGATATGGACAATGCCATGCAACAGTTGGCATCTATGGGTAAACCAAACGATCCTGCCGTGAATTACCGAAAATCCTTTGTCAAACTCATGCAGGCTATTTCAAAAAGAGAGGAAAAAGAAGCCTTAAAAAATGCAAATGATTGTCTCGATATCGCTATCGACAACCTAGAGAAAAACCCCTACTGGATAGGTCAGGTAATTGCAGTTTACTCTGCCTTGGCAAATGATCAGATTGGATATAAAAATTTTCAAAAAGCAATAGCTTATGCCTCGGAAGCAGTGGAGGCAGCAAATGCCTCAGGAGATTTGATCGGGGATGAATATATCCAAAAGAAATTTTTAGGACAATCTTTGATGCTCCGCGGAGCTTTGTTTACTACACAGAAGATTTGGGACAAAGCCATTGATGATTTTGCTAAATCAGCAAGCTATTACAAATATACACAAGACCATATCCTAGGTATTGAAGCAAATAGGATGACTGCTTATTGTTATCTAAAGTACGGAGACCGCTCATCAGCTTGCAGACAACTGGCGCCCACGTTGGCAATAGCCAAACATCTTTCTGTAGAAACAATTCAAGCTTCAACTTTTGCCGGAGTATTGGAAATTCTTTTGGATTCAAATGATCAAAAATGTGTGAGCGATCAGGAAGTCGAAGAAATCGGACTTTTATATTTTGGAAAAAATTGGATGAAAGAAATCAGAAACTGGAAAAATCCAGAATACGCTCCTGAAACCGAGGCAGCTTTAACCTAATTCCTAAAAAACTAAATTTTTTGTTATGCCTGAGGTAATTAATAGAAATCAAAAAATAGCAATCGCTGCCCAAAGAGCCAAAGAGCAAAGGGGGGAGGATTCCGAAAGCGGTGAAAAGAAGTCAACTGTTGGCCAGATTATCGATGGCGCCAACACTGCCTTGGGCGCTTACGGAGATGTGATGGGATTCACAAATAACCTCAGTGAAAAAGCTTTACTTCCAGTCCTGCAGCAATTGAGTTTTATACAAGGTATTGCTTGTCTACCGGCAAGTTCCCATATGGATCCTGTGACAGGTATAGATGTGCATCTTGTCATGATTCCACCATCTCCATCTCCTATTCCCATGCCACATCCATATCTGGCAATGATTATGGATCCCAAAGATTGGTTGAGCTGTGCGGTGATGACAGTGGCAGCTATGGCAGCCCCAGTTCCTACAGGAAACGAGGATGCAGATGCCGCAGCCAGTCTTGCATTTAATGTTGGTACCATGGCTTTGGGCATGACAGGAATGGATGCTACAGTAAAATTGGGCGGATTTACCCCAAGGACCACCAGTGGAGTCAAAAATAAAACCATACCGCATTTTCCCATGGGAGCCAGTTTTGCTCCCCTACCTGTGAAAAAAAATTCAGGACATGCCCAGTTTGGAAGTCTTTTTTTGAATGCGGATAGCAATCCTTTTACCGGGATGATGCACCTCAACAACGATTGTTGGGATATTGGCTTGATGCAGTTGAAGAGGAAGCAATACTCCCCTGAACCGGGAAGTTTTTTTATGCCTACAGGGTTTGTAATGGCTATCCCTTCCCACAATGTCATTGTCAATCCTGTTCCGACTCCGGTTAATCCTGTTGCCGCGGTTACCAAACTTTTAAATGCAGGGTTTGCCAAAGTACTTCATGGTGCCACCAATAAAATGGTAAAGGGGAATCGATCAAACAATGCAATCCATAAAGCCATTTGCCATGTCACCGGACACCCTGTTGATGTAGTCAGTGGCATGTTCTTTACAGATGAAGAGGACTTTTCACTTCCTGGGGTAATACCTATTTCTTGGGAAAGATCATGGTTTAGTGACAGTGAATATGATGGACCTCTTGGCCGGGGATGGCATCATGAATATGATATGGGTTTTAGGATAGATGTAGTCAACAGGGCCATTTTGAGATTGAATGATGGTAGATTGGCTGTATTTGACAATCCCAGTCCAGGGAAATTCTCATTTAACCGAGAAGAAAAACTCTTTTTGCATGCAGATGAAAATGGAACCTATTATATAGTAGACAGTGAGGGATTACATTACCGATTTACTGAAAAGGCTTTTGGAAAAACCAAAAGCGATGAGGAACACCTGCTTCAAAGCATCTCGGATCGTGCAGGCTATGCCATTAGATTTATTTACAACAGACTTGGGAACCTGATCCGCATTATAGATAGCGCAGGAAGGGAACTTCTGGTTTCAAACGACATGGTAGGAAGAATTACAAAGATCCTTGCCCCTCATCCCGAGCTGGAAGGGGAGTTGTTCCCTATCGCCCAATATACCTACAGTGATGAAGGGGATATGATAGTCCAAACAGATGCGCTAGGCCAGCAGATGTTGTTCGAATACAACAACCACATGATGGTAAAAGAAACCTGGAGGGACGGTCAGGAATGGCATTTTGTTTATGAAAAACCCATCACAGGTAGCCGTTGTATAGAAACGTGGGGAGAGGATGATCTTTATCACCATAAACTCAAATACTATGAAGGGCTGACCGAAGTGGAAGATAGTCTGGGATATCTTACCCAATACTATCACAAAGATGGACTTCCCTATAAAAAAACCGATGCGAACGGAAATGATTGGCTATATAGATACAATAAATACCATGAACTGGAATGGGAAACCGATCCCTTGGGCAATCAGCATGCTACAGCGTATGACAAGTGGGGCAATGTATGCAATACCACAGATCCATGTGGAGGATTTACCCATGCAGAGTATTTCCATCCGGATTTTAGACAGTTGCCTACTGAGGCAATGGACAAATCAGGAGGTATCTGGAACTGGCATTATGACGAAAAGGGAAGGGTAACCAAACTGACCAACCCTCTCAAAGCTGTATCCAGGTATAAATATGATGACGGGCTAATGGTTCGGTTTATGGCTGCATCGGGTGCGGAGACTGAATTTCAATATGATAACCATCAAAACCTGATCGGTATTTTGGATGGAAACGGCGCCAATACACTTTTCCAATTTGACAGATTGGGTAATTGTATAGGAGTGACCAATCCCAAAGGAGCCAAACAAAACATAATGTTTGACCTAAAAGGCAGGGCAACCAAAATCCACGATTATGATGGCAACGTAATCCATTTGGAATATGATGGACTGGACAATGTGATCCGCTATAAAGACAAACAAAAAGAAGTCAACTATACCTACAAAGGTCTCTGGAATTTGACAAGCAGAACCGAGTCAGGTGCTACCTTTTTTTTTAATTATGATACCGAAGAGCGTCTTCAAAAACTGGTCAACGAACATGGACACCCTTATAGATTTACACTCGATCCTGTAGGAAATGTCTTGGAAGAAGTGGGATTTGACGGCATTACAAGGAACTTTGAAAGGAATGCATCTGGATGGGTGACCCGAATCAAACGTCCAAATAATAAATTTACCCTAAATACCCATGATCCATGCGGAAGGATTACTGAAGTCAATTACAGTGATGGGACGAAAGAAAATTATACCTATCATCCCGATGGAAGTCTTTTGCTTGCTGTCAACGATGCTGCCCATGTAGCTTTTGAAAGAGATATTATGGGTAACACCATCAAGGAATCAGTCAATGGTGAATGGGTAGCTTCCGAATATGATGCTATGGGAAACAGGCTTACGATCCAAAGCAGTCTGGGAGCGGCTATCTCCCATCAATTCAATACCTATGGAGACCTGTTGCAGATGGAATCCAAAGGATGGAAAGCACAGCTGAAACATGATGCCATGGGAATGGAGGTTGAAAGAAGACTTCCGGGTAGCATTATTAGTCAATGGCAACATGATCTGATTGGAAGGCCTTTACAACAGGGTATTGGTATCCTTCAAGGAGATGAAATCTATCTTAAAAAGAAGAGGGAATACCTGTGGGAGGTAAACGACAGATTGAAACAGATTAAAGATGATAAAGGTATCACCGAATTTGATCATGACGGTTGGAGTAATCTTGCCAAAACAACTTATCCTGATGGGGAAGTACAGTGGAGGAATCCTGATGCAGTCGGGAATCTGTTCAGGACAGTGGATCGCGGGGACAGAAGATATGGAAGAGGGGGGCAACTTAAAAAATCAAATGGTTGGGAATATGCTTATGATGGGGAAGGGAACCTGATAGAGAAAAAACACATCAGCGGAGAGCGATGGGAATATGAATGGAATGATGCCGGGATGTTGGTTCTGGTAATCCGGCCTGATAAAGAGGCTGTTTATTTTAGCTACGATGTATTGGGAAGAAGATTAACCAAGCAATTTAAAAATACAATCACTAAATTTATCTGGGATGGTAATGTTCCCCTGCATGAGTGGAAGGAACATGCCCTAAGTGGGCAGAAATTAAGTAATCTCAAAGTAGGTGAAAATGGTTTGATAACCTGGCTCTTTGACTCAGATAGTTTCGTGCCCGCGGGAAAGATAAAAGGGGAAAAAATTTTCAGTATCATTTCCGACCACCTAGGAACACCCAGCCAGATGTATAAAGAAGATGGTACTTTATTTTGGGAATCTGAGCTGGACAGTTATGGTAAAGTTAGGATGGGGAAAGGAGAGATGGGATTTTGTCCATTTCGCTACCAAGGTCAGTATCAGGATATAGAAACGGGGCTTTGTTACAATAGGTTCAGGTATTATGCTGTAGAGGAGGGGAGATATTTGAGCCAGGATCCATTAGGAATTGAGGGAGGAGTTCATTTATACATATATGTTCATGACCCTTGCATATGGATTGATGAACTAGGTTTATTAGAGAGACCATTTATTCGAAAAGCAACAAGAGAAAAAATAGAGAAAAAAGGCAAGGTAAAAAATGGGAGATTTATTGATGCTAATACCCGAAAACCTATTCCTGGAGGACAAAGAAGAGATTATTCAAGAGCTAAAGGGATGTATGATATAGGACATAAAAAAGGACATGAGCATTGGCGACTAGTCAAGATAGCAGAAAAACGTGGATACAGTCAAACAAAATTTAATGCATGGATAAATAAAAATCCACAATGGTTTCAAGTGGAAGATCCTAAAGAAAATCAATCTCATCGGCATGAGAAGAAAAGAAAAACTAGTTATAGTAAATAGATCCATTTAAATATAAAAACATGAATAAAAAATCAGAAAGATTAAATGAAGATGAAATGTTTGACCTCTTCGATCAAACCGATTTTTCAAAAGTAGAAGTTTTTGTAGAAAAATATGGTATTAATTCTGTTGACAGAGATGGCAGAAATTTGTTAATTAATTTTATTATCGAGCACAAATCTAATTTTGCTATAAAATTAATAAATGAGTTTAAGGAATTAAATATAAATAAACAAGATAAAAATGATTGGTCAGCATTGCATTTTGCTGTACAAGAGAATGATTTAAAGGTTGTAACGACATTGTTAAAGAAAGAATCACAAGTAGATATTGTTGACGAAAACGGAAACACACCACTTGCGGATGCGATTTTTAATGAAGTCGATGAGAATATTATTATTTCTTTACTAGAAAATGGTGCAAGTTTAAATAAGAAAAATCATCACGGTATTTCCCCTAAAGATTTTATCAATAAAGATATGAGTAAGGTGGTGGAATGGATAAAGAAAAATTCTGAATTGAAATGATGAAATGTTTATTTTTTCATAATGTCTGACACTGTCCCGAAAAGTAGTATAAAGGAGTAGGAAAAAGATTTCCCCTCTAGGTTTAGATACAATCTACACCTTTTTATCCTAGGAATTTGTAATTCCAGTTTATCAAAGTTTTTACCGGAAGCTAAACGGGGTGGAAGCCTTGAAAAGCGATTAGGTTTTCCAAAATCTATAACCTCAGTCTGTCAGAAACAGGGTGATTTTTTTATTCTTGATATCTTAAATAGAAACCAGGCAAAGGCATTTGTAAATCCTAATCAATTATATTCTTGATTTTTCTGGAAACAAAACTGTGATGTTTCAACTCTCAAAAAATATTGAGTTGTCCTAGGTAACAATTCTGTCCGATCCGGATATCTATATGGACACATGTGAGCTTTTGACTTAGAAATAGTCCAAGGGTTGATAGCAGATAGAGTGAACATTTATCAACAATGTATCCTATTTGAATGGATCGCATTGAATCTTGAGCCATTCTGGATTACCAAAAGGAAAGCTGCACAACAAGTCTTAATGGAGATTATTGTGACATAGCCGACAAGGATAAATCCTTTATTTCAAAAATCAGGTCATAGATTTTTCAACATTAACCAATTATACCTATGAAAACCTTACTATTCTTTTGCTATTTGTTAGCTCCGGTTTCCACATTTGATTTCGGGGATACCATGTCAGAAATGGTCCAACCTGAAATTCAATTGAAGGAACCATCAGCAGATTTCTGGAATACCTTGCTTGCTAACCATTCTCCTGACTCTTTAAATTTATTCCGATCCGTTGACTTTCAAGAGGATTATCCTTTTGATAGCCGTTTGGCGGGTAGCTATTATACTACTGATTATTATAATTCAAGCGGATTGTCCAAGCCAAAGTGTGTTAAATTAAATATTGATTCACTTGGGAATGTAATCCTCTACGAACCGGAGAATTTTGATGTTGGATCTTCCATGGAAGTAATTTCTGATACATCCTCTAAAATTTTGGCCGAATTTAAAATATATACAAGGGTAGGAAACATATACATTGACCATTACCAAACCCAAAAGAAAGAATTTATATGCAAGTACAGTGTGGAGGAAAATTCAATGGTATGGATGGACGAAAATGGGGAGATGATCACCTGGAGGAGATAAGGAAGAATCTATTGTCTATGATCTAATTGAATATTTGAAATAGATTTTGAATTCGGTTTTTGGATATGACATATTTACCAAATTGCAATGAGCTATGCTTCTATAGCTATTGAATTAAGGAATGAAATACAAGACCAAGTAATAAGGAATATACGCGCAATTGCCGTTAAAACTGTTCCCGGTATCAGCTCAAATTACCGGACATCGAATTAGATAATTACTATACTTTGGCAAATTACATCGGTCTCAAGGATTAATACTTTTAGGACTGGGTCATACGTATCGGTGTAGATTTTACCTACAACTTTTTTATTTTTTTGTATCTAAAATTTTGGTCTAAATAATTTGGAAGTAAATTTTTTGAAGTTGAAAAATTCTTCTTTGAGAAATCATTCATCATCAAATCTCTTATAAAATTCCTTTCAAAAATTAGGTAACATATTGATTTTATGATTGATATATATTCAAAAGAATAAGAAGAGGATTTCTGTTCAATAGTTAAAATGACAAGGTAATTTGATTTTCTCCAAATCAGTTTTAGCGTATTTTATTAATTAAATTTTTACTCCGATGAAGAAGACTATTTTAATTTTGATAGCCGCAATGCAAATGGCTTATGGCAGCAATACTCCAAATGATTTAAAATCGGTTTCTGGGTTAGCATATCACCTTAGTTCACTAGAATTGAAAATCACAGGGATACCAAGGATTGGCAGTTCCATAGCGATTATACCTTGTATTCCGGAAACTTTTGTACACCAAATTGCCACATTGGATTCCCGGCTGGTAGGAATCTGGAAACAAAATCAAAGAAATAATTCCGGAGATTATTCAAATGATAGTTCAATTATGATTGGATTTTCCCATGATGGAAAATTTAATATTTATGAAACTAACTCCTATGACCTTTACAAAAATCAGGACTCTAGTATTAAGGTGATTGCAACATTTGAAATATTCGCCAAAGACGATATTATCTATTTGATACATCCCGAGAAAGGGAATCTGATGTTTTTAAGTAAATACCAAATTAATGGGAACTACCTCCAGACCATCTCTGAAGATGGCGTCAAGGAAATGTGGGTTAGACAAACAGGGAAAAATTTATTGTAAACTCCAAGTTTTATTAAAAGGATTAATAATGAAAACGCAACAATCAATTATCGGAAAATTTCTGCAAATGTTTTTTGTGGTTTACATGATGTTTACCCCGGAAAGCATAGCGGAGGTATTGTCAAGAGAAAACAGCCAAATTAAAGTCCAGGTTAATTCTGGTCTGCAAGGTAAAAGGTTGATGCGAAATTTGATTGCGCTTGAATTCAATGATGGGAATCCAATTCCCATAATATCATGCAAAAAAGATGGATTTTCTTGTTTTATGGATCTATCAAATTCGGTGAAAAAGCCGGAAAGAATTACAGTCATTAACCAAAAAGATGAATCGCACCATTGAGAAAAATATATGTAAGGTGTCTTATTATTCACAATTAAAAATAGCTGTCATGAAAAAGTCATTTGTAATATTTGCTGTTGCCGCGTTGCCTTGGATATGCATGTTGGCAGGAATTGTTTTCTTCAAAGGACTAAAAGTCAAAAATGATACTTCAAAAATAGTACAGACTTTAGTAGGAAATCATTTTTATAATAGAGTTAACAATCAGGTTGCTAAAGGACTAGAAATTGCTTTCCGGCAGGAAAACACCTCTGTGGATCATAGGTTGGTTGGGTTTTGGTCCAAAACAAAATATTACAGTTCCGGTGGATTTTCTTATGTCAGCATTCAAAGATTTTCGATGGATTCTGAAGGTACTATGATCATTTACGAAACCGTATCTTATGCAAGCGGGGGCGGTACCCGTATCGGTCCTTCATCCGACCCTCAAATAGAAACTGTTGTAAAGGTCCACACAAGAGATAACAGATTGTATACGATGTATGGAAATCCTCCTGTTGAAATCTTTGTTATGGAGTTTAGTTTCAGTAATGGGTATTTGCATCTTGTCGGTGCAGACGGTGTAAAAGAAATGTGGGAAAGGAATTGATATATCATTTAGGAAGTAGAAATAATTTTCAGGGATAACCGAATTAATTCATGTAGCTAAATCATTGAACAAAGGGGGGGAAGATGGTCGTTGACTAAGGTACTTTCCTCCATCAGTAGATGAATTTGACTCAACGAGTGGTGAAAATAGATACATTACATAAAAACCTACGAATTTTTTGAATACTACTGATGGATATGGATAGTTACAATTTTGTTTAGCACAGACAGAATTATGTATACCCATGATATTTGAATAAAGTACAATGTTATTGTCAGCAGGAAAGCCATTTTTACTAATACTAAGCTTTATTTATTGCTGTTAACATCATCCAAAGACAGTCCACTTTTCGCAGCTTTCTTAATTGTACCTTGATCCCCTATCTTTTTTTGTTAGCTGTAAATGGCGGATAGACTTTAAAATATGAATTGAGGAAGCCATTATTTTATTATGCTTTAAAATATTCTGATCTAAATATTCTAAAAACTATCCAAAAAGGGTAACAAAATTTTTCCGATCTGGATATAAGGTCAAATGATAAATCTTTTAAAACACCATTAAACTTTTAAAAAAAATGAAAAAGCGAAATTTAATTTCAGAAAAATTATTGTCACTATTTTGGGTAATCTGTATGATTGCCTTTACGTCATCATGTGATTCGTTTAAAGGAGATCAAGGGATTCCGGGAGAAGTAGGGCAGACCGGTCCTCAAGGTCCAATAGGTATCCAAGGTCCTCAGGGGATACCCGGGCTGCAGGGTGAAACAGGTGCTGCTGGCCCCATTGGACTTACAGGTACGGCTGGTCCTGCCGGCCCGGTTGGCCCTGTCGGCCCCATAGGCCCCGCTGGTCCTGCCGGCCCCGCTGGCCCTGTTGGTCCCGCTGGCCCTGCCGGTCCTGTTGGCCCTGCTGGTCCTGCTGGCCCTGCCGGTCCAACCGGTAACGGCAATGTTACCTTATTAATATATGATCAAGTCGATTTTAGATCAGTTTTAAACAGGAGCCTCACAATCCCACTTTTGCCAGGAGAAGTTCGAGAACGAGTTTTGCTGTTGCCATTTTTGATTTCAACAGTGTTTTCTTATCAGGTTCCTGGTCCGGGTGTAGGTAATGCATCTGAATATAGAAGCTTCATATCTGTAACAGGCCCATTTACATTAGGTATAAATAAGATTACTGGTCCCGGGGAATTATATAATAGCATCCGTGTATTTAAAATTGTGGCCAATTCCACCGTAAATGGAAGAATACAATTGCCTGACATTGATCTCGAGGATTATAATGCAGTGGCAGAATATTATGGATTTAAAGATTAATTATAGGCACCGAAAGGGATTTATTTCATCAGTTTTAGTTAAACCGCCAAGATTTTTGGCGGTTTTTTTTGTTTTATTAAAACATAAAATTGAAATATATGATTATCCGCATTTCTACCACCCCCCCTTCAATATCAATAAATTCCGGTGGTCGAGCCTGCCGAGACCATTCTGTAAGTAATCCTATACTGGTAAGAAGGCGGATATACATATTGAAATATTTTTGATAGCAGAGGTAACATCTTCATAAAAAAGTGGATATAGGAAAAAAGTATGAAATTTTAACCAATCAACATAAGATTATGAAAACTATAGGAAGATTTACCATCATTTCATTTCTATTGCTTGCTTCAAGTTGTGCCACCGTATTTACAGGAAGCAAACAAACTGTTCAAATAAACTCTAACATCCAAGGTGCAAGGATCCAAGTAAACGGAGAGGACATGGGAGTAACACCCGCAGCAATAAAACTGAAAAAAGGTAAAGATGGGCAGGTGATTTCATTGGTTAACTATGGATATGAGACCAAAATATTTCAGCCTGAGACCAAAATGAATTTGATATCGATCGCCAATCTAATCAATATTTTTGGCTGGGGCATAGATGCAGTGACAGGTGCACTTTGGAAATACGACAAAAAACCATATTTGATAGAAATGGAGCCAAAAGAATTGGTTGAAAAAAAGTAGCTATTGAAATAAATGATTAATCAAAGAAAAAAGATCCTTTTGAAGAAAATTTTTGATTCCAAATTAGACGCAGAAATACAACGGTAAACGTGATAAAAGGAGTACCAAAATTGTCTTGTGATTCTAAATTTGGAGGGTAATGTTTTCTTGGGTTATTTTTTGAGCAGTGGTAAGATAGGAACCGCTATACTTTTTGGAGGCTTTTCCATTTTAGTAGGAGGATAAAAATCAATTCTTGTTCAATTTAAAAGTGAGACCAATTGGGTAACAATTCCTTAACTAGTATTCATAAATTCTTGAATTGTTGACCAATTCAATTAAAATGGATCCCTAATTATCTTAAATGATAGGGGTAACAATTTGGAAGATCCTTTGATATAAACTTATAAAATTATTTAAGATGAAAGGACAATACTTAACCCTACCGCTGAGACTGGGGGATTTGACAACAAAAGGTGAACATCCGGTTTGCAACCTCAAACAATCAGTAGCGCAGCATCTTCATTTGATCATTACTACTTCTTATGGAGAAATGGTAACAGATGAGGAGTTTGGTTGTGGTATTTGGGAACATGATTTTGACAATCTCACCAGTTCCCATAAAATCAAAGAGCTCATCAGGGATTCGTTACAGGAATCTGTGGAAAGGTATGAATCTAGACTTCACCAGGTAAAAATTGACCTTTTGATCAGTCAGGATGAATTTAGTGTAAAAGGCAGCGGTTCTAGGGTCAAAAAGAAAGTTACTATTAAAATCACAGGAATACTGATAGCTACCAATGAAAGCTTTGTCTATGAAGACAGTTTCTTGATGGGGCCGTATGATTACCAAAATGCCTAAAATAGTATGCAAGAAACCAAACAACATATCAAATCAAGAATGCTGAAAGATGCATCAAGATTATGGGGTTATTCTGATACCCAGATGGAAAATAGTTTTGATCCTTTGGTAGCATTACTATTTGAAGGTTGTGCAGCAGAATTGGAAAAATTATCCTCAGATATATATGCTTCACGGGCGAGGGTTATGGAGCGCCTGGTCCAGGTACTTTGTCCGGAAACATTAACAGGGGCACTGCCGGCACATGGATTGATGTCGGCAGAACCCATAGAGGATATAAGTTTTGTGGATGAATCTATGCAATTTTTCACCCAGATTAAGGAAAATAAAAGTGCAGAACTGAAATCACGTCAAACTTTGGATGTGTTTTTTTCTCCCATTTGTAACTTTCAACTAAAAAAATTAGATATCAAATATCTTGTTGCAGGAAACAAATTTTATAAATTAAAAGGTTCTCATAAAGAGTTGCTTGGTCAATCTAAAGGTTCTTTTGGTTCAACTGTATGGCTCGGTATTAGTGGGGCAAATCTCAATCTTGATGGTTTGAGAATTTATTTTGACACTGTCTTATCAGAAGATAAAAGTTTCTTTTCTAACCTTTTGAATAAAACCCGATGGTTTTATAATGGAACCTTTCTTGAAACCCAAATTGGATTGGAACTTTCAGAAAACAGAAATATAGAATCGATACTGAAGTTTCGTCAAAGCAAAAGCTCAAACATATTACATCAGGTCATAAAAAATGTAGACTCATTTTACAGTCGCAATTTTATAACGGTCAATGACAAAAAAGGAATTACCCAAGATTTACAGCATGCTGGAGTCTTGGAAAGACTTTTAAAACAATTTGATAGCAGTATTGCTGAAACATTTATCAATTCAGATGTGAGATGGATTGAAATTCAATTTCCAGAGCATTTTGCTGGATTTAATTTTGAGAACCTGATTTGTCGGACAAATTGTTTCCCGGTTATAAATAGACAGATTCATAACATCAATTATGCTGTGAAGGAATTAGTCAATATTATTCCCCTAAATAGTGAAGATAGCTTTTTGGATTTAGAAAAAATTCAATTAAAAGATGGGGACACTGATTCGGCTGATTTGCTTTTTCCAAATGAGAATAAGTTACCCATAGTATTGCAAAGAAACGGATCAATTGGAAGATTTGATGAAAGAGATGCCAAAGGGTTATTGGATAACTTGATTGACGTTTTAAGGCAAGAAAGTGCCTCATTTTCAAAGTTTAATAATGACTTTATTTATTCAGAAGTAAAAAAATTGCAACAGATTTTTAATAAAATAGAATTCGTATTGAATGAGAAATATGATTCAAAATTCTCTTCACCTTTTTTGTTGGTAAACCAGCATGAATCTTATCAGGATAGAAATATTTGGATAACATACAGTAGTACACTTGGATCAAAAGCAAACTACATAAAACCTGGTACAATTCTTCATGCATATAATAGCCATTCTTTTGTCTGTCAGAATAATGAATTGGTGACAATTTGTATAGGGGGAAGGGAAAAGTTGAATGTAAATCAATCGATTCTAGCTTTTAGAAGTGCATTGTTATCTCAAAATCGAATCCATTCTGAGGCAGATATTAAAGCATTTGTCATGAGTGAGTTGGGTGAAATTGTAAATAAAGTGGATATAAAAAAAGTAATGAAGATAAATCCTGATCCCAATATTTCTTTCGAAAAAGTCATTGAGATCCAAATTGGATTAATTGAAGGTGCTTTGGAAGGAATTAATGGAGAGCAAACCATAGAATATTGGGAAAAGAATTTAGCAATACAACTGGCTACTAAAACCTTGACTTGGTTTCCCATTAAAGTCTTGTTACTACGTAATAAAAATTAAATAAAATCAGGATGGAAACTAAAGATAAATTGTTTCAACTCATCCAAGGAATAAAAAATTCCGAATTGGATATTAAAGCAGAGGCTTATCTGGCGATTGCTGGAAATGAATGTTTGATTAACGACCAATTCGTGGTATCAAACTCAGGAGCTTTTAAAAGGACATTTCAAAAGGATATCCTTGAAATTTCTCTTGAAGAAGATAAAACACATAAAGAATACATCAATATAAAATTAAATAGGGAGGGGATCTATGATTTACTTCCGGAGGGGATTTTCCACCATTCTACTGATCTAAAGAGGGGTGTAATTGGAACTCATGAGATGGCGTTGCAGGTAAGAAAAAATAAAAAAATAGAGGCAGAATGTAGAAAGTTTTTTGCACCTCTGGAGAATTCCATTTTTGCTCAAAAACTAAATATTGAATCTGAGGAATATTCTTTAATCAAAGGGCTGGATTTCGGAGAAATGGATTTTGATTTAATGGGATTTTATGGGCTTCCATTGGATCTTCCCAAAGAGTTTATCCAAGGATTCTTAAGAATCATGCCACATAAACATTTGGTTTCAGGGGATTACAAATTGGCGGAAAATGTCCTATCAATGATAATAAAACATCCTGTTGAATTTAGATTTATTCAAGATTCAAATATTCCAAACATTAAATATGAAAGGAATATAAACTTTGGAGATTTTGGAAAATTGGGTACAGAAACGATTTTGGGAGATTGGATTCAATCAAGTGATCAAAAAATTGAGGTAAAGGTAGGACCAATTGGGAAGAATGACATTCAGGATTATTTTGAGGGAGGCATAAAAAAGAGGGTTTTGGATATTTTTTATGGATTTTTCATGCCCATGGATGTCGAAATGGAAACTAAATTAAGAGTAAAAGAAAATTGCATGAATATGGTTTTAGAAACTGATGGAGGTCCTATATTAGGATATACCAGTGCTTTTACCAACTAGGTAAAAATTGTTCTAAATAATAATATTTTATAATTTAAATTAATTAATAAGGATGACATGGAAAAGATGGTAATAGATGAAGTGACTAAGACCATACTGATTTTAGGTATGGGAGTATTAGGAGCATTTTTGGTTTTTTTAAAGTTCGTATCGAAGATTTTTGGTGGATTTAAGCCATTTATGAAAGCTACATTGATTTATTTATTGATAGGTTTTTTGTTATGTTCTATCATTGCAGGTTTGGCTTATTGGAGCCATTTAAAAGACCAACAGGTATTTTTAGTAACCTTTCAATTTTACTTTTTATTACTCGGCATTGCACATGTCAATTGGATGGATACATTTTTAAAATGGGCAGGGAAGGAAAAATCACTTCCATTGGAATTGATTTTTTCTATACTTATCGCTTTAGCAGGCAGTATTGGATTTGTATTAGTCCTTAGGGTCTTTGGAGATAATGGACTTGAGATCCATATGGCAGGAAGTATAATTTGGTTTATTGTGCCATGGTTTGTCAATAGGAGTTTTTACAATGCTCTTGAAATACCTGATAAGATATTCAAGCTATGGTATTATCATGTGGGTAAAGATATTGAGGAACCAGATGAAAGTAAATTAAAAAACTTGGTGTTGGTCAGTTTCCTGATTCAAAAAAAAATGGGGGACAAAATGCAAACCCATTTTAGAGCAAAAGCTCCTTTGGATATGGAATTTGGGGAATTATTTTATTACTTCATCAATGACTACAATGAAAGGAATTCCCAGGAGAAGATTGAATTTTTGGACAAAAGTGGTGAACCATACGGCTGGATTTTTTATAAAAAGCCCGAAATCTACACTATTAAAAAAGATTATTTGGATGCTGAAAAAACCGTTTTCAATAACTTTGTAAAAGAGAATAATATTATTATCTGTAAAAGAATATTAGAGTCTTAAATGAATAACATGGAAAATTCTCAAAAATACCTGCCTGTCAACTGGGTTGATGGAATGAAATTGAACAAGAATCATTTTATCAAGGAAAATCTTGCGCAAATGGATTCTCTCTCAAAATCGGTGGCATCCCAACTACATCCTTATAATTATGGAATATTACCCAATTGGGGTAAGAATCAGGATATAAAGATAACCATTACAACAGATAATCAGAATGAAGCAAAAGTTAGAATTTCTTCTTTTAATGCAATCACGAGGGGTGGTTATCTGATTGAATTGGATTATGAAACAATAATCGGTGGTTATCTCTCTCTAGTTCTTCCGAAGATTGAAAGAAAAGCGGAGTCAAATTTTTGGCTTATACTTAGAGTCAATCCATTTGAAAGGACTGGATTTGGGAATACTGATATTGAAGAATTACCCCCGAGATTACCTTCTAGTTTGCCCACTTATTCGCTTCATTTATTGCCTCAGTCAGAGGGAAAACCATGGGTAGTGGGAAATGCAGACCTTCCTATAGGAAGGTTACAATACCTTGATGGAAACTATTCTATTGATGACAATTATATTCCTCCTTGTTCAGCAGTAAGCAGTCATTCAAGTTTGTTGGAATTACACGCAGATATGGAAAAGCTCCTAGGAAAGTTGGAAATAGCATCCATTCAAATACTTAGGAAAATAATTCTTAAAAAGCAACAGAACGATATGGCTTTTATAGTGCAAAAAGTTTGCGAACAGCTGTCTAGTTTCACAGCCATACATGCGGGTTCATTTGGAATATCTAAACTATTCCAACCTCCTGTTTTTTTGATTGAAAGCTTTATTGCTTTATCCAGGCTTATCAAAAACAACTTGGATATATTCGAGGGATGTGGGAAAGAAGAACTTTTGAATTATTTGAATGAATCTTGTGATGTTAGAAAAGGAGAACTTGAAGCCCAATTATCTTTAATTTCCAATTTAAATTACAATCATCAGGATATTTCCTTTAGTGTTGAAAAAATCACTTTCTTTTCTAAGTATATAGACAAATTGTTCGCCAATATGTTGAAACTTGAATATATAGGTAAAAGGAAAGATGCAGGGATATTTGTCAAGGAACATCAACATTCGAAAGAACCTTCTTCTCCTACCGGAGACTACCAATCAGCGGAAGAGGAACCAATCGCTCGGAAAAGAAAGAGTTTTTTTGTTGAATAATCATTTATATACTTAATCATAGAAATCATGAAAAATATTCTTAATTCAAAAGAGAGGAATAATGCCTTTGTAATTTATTTATTGTCCTTTGTAATTACAGTTGCAATCATTGTAACTGCAGTTTATTTCAACTCCTTAATTCCAAATGCTGAAAATGCACACCTGAGAGAAAGGATTGGAGATTATGAAAATCAGGTATTTATCCAGCAAAAATTTGTTGAAGCGATGGTTGAATCAAAAGCTTTAAATGATTCTTTGCAGATATTGGGACACGTACATCCACTTATCGAGAGGAATCTTACGGAAAATCTAAGAAATATGGATTTACAAGAAGGAGGAGAATTGTATGGGGTTATAAATAAGGACATATTCAATTTTATGTATGATTATACCGTACTAAATAAAAAGCTAATCAATTTGCACGAAGAGCTGCAGGATATAGAAAGCTTAAAAGATGAACTTTCCAGAGCCAAACAAGAATTGGAAGAAGCAAACCGAAGTCTTGATGCATATAGAAATAGTTCTAATCTTGGTCCAAAATAAAATTTTGTTTTTTAAATAGTAATTCTTGCACTTATCCTTTAAATTCAACAATATTTTTCATAATTTAGGTCCAAGAGTAAATTGTTTTTGGCTTTTAATACTTTGGGGATTATTTGATTCTCTATGATTTCTGATTTTAGAATATTTTATAATTGTTTAGACAAACCACCTTTGTTATGAAAAATTATTTAGTAATTATATTTCTTATATCCATACTCTTTTTAGGATGTAATCCCTTAAAAAACCAAAAACCACCAGAAATCCCTGATAATGAAAAAAATACGTTCATTCCAGCACACATTAGAAATGAGATAATAATTTGGTATAAAGATTTAGAAGCAAAAAAAGAACATTCAGAAAGAATTGTGGCTAATTTTCAAAAGCTCAATCCTAAAATGACAATAACTAGAGAGAGTTGTTCAAAATGTTTAGACCTGACAGAGAAATTAACGGGAGCAGGCTTGGATGCCTTATTGGAAATGGTTTTGGATGGCCATGGTGATCTTATACGAAGCAGTGACAGAAAGACATCAGGTGCAACAGGTGATACAAGTGTTGTGGTAAGCTTAAATTTTTTAACCTCAGTATTCGATTCCGATTCTAGTTCCATGCATAAAATTTCTGGAATAGATGTGAAACATTTTTCAGGAAAGGAAGTGCCTGTTGCAGTAGTGGACTCCGGGATAGATCAGGAAAATTTTCCACTTCAATTTCTTTTTACTGATTTTGGAATGGATGAATGCTACCCGAATGGAAAGTACGGTTATGGGTTTGTTGATCCATCTGGAGATATCACAGATAGCACAACTAGTAAGCACGGCACTTTAGTTAATTACTACATTTTAGAGCAATTTTTAAAAGAAAAAGTAAATATACCTAGGCTGTTGAATGTCAAAGCATTGAATAGAAATAATAGTGGAAGTGTTTTCGGTCTATTATGTAGCTTGTATTATGCGAAAGAAAAAGGCGCAAAAATCATTAACACTAGTATGGGTTTTTATGATAATGACAAATATTTTGATATGACTGATGGAAAAAACCCTATATTATTCATGATGTATAAAGAGCATCTTCTTCCAAATGGTATAATTTTGGTAACAGCTTCAGGAAATAAGGATGTCAGTCAGGTGCCATCAGAATTAGTAAGTCAACGGGACTTGACACAAAATCGATTTTATCCCGCTGTTCTAAGCGAGACAGATAATGGAATGCCAAATAGCATAATAACTGCGACAACCGTTAACCGTAGTTCTAACGAGCCAAGCCAAAGACAAAATTACTCTTCTCGACATGTAGATGTAGGAGTAGTGGCAGATAAGGAAGTAGGAGAATGGTACAGTTTTTATTTGCCTTTCACACAGATTGGAGACCAAAATCGACCATCGGTTTCTGGTTCTTCTTTTGCCAATGCCATTTTGACAGGTAAAATTTCTGCTAAATTTAATCCCAGCAATTATTTAATAGTTGCGAAATCTCCTAAATCAGAATGGTTGGACGCAATACTAAATCCGGATATTCAATCAAACAGCACTGATTTAATTCCATATATCCACAAAGGAAAAAATTTTCGAAGAATTGATGAATAGATTTGGAAGGTTTACTGTATTTTCATTTTTTTTTATATCAGCATTTTGGTTGCCATATTTTACTCTTTTTGCCATTCAAAAAAGGAGTTCGGATCCTTTGGAATGGTTAGATCGATTAAATGAAATCCGTTCACAGCAAATTTCCATAGATAATAAAATAGTCGATTTACATCAGCTTGTAAAAAGCTATCTGAAACATGGTTACGGAAAAGACAGTATCTATGCCCGCATGGTTCACCGGCTTGGGGATTTCTACAGGATAAAGAAGGATAATGATAAAGCCATCCAATTTTTTCAAGAAGCGATCAAGATCAATTCTAGTGATCAGAAAAACGCCGAATATAAATACCTATGTGAAACCTATTGTAATTTAGGGTTGACTTATTTAGACATTGACTTTGAAATAGCGGAAGATTATTTTGAAAAAAGTCTCCAGATATTTAGAAAGTATCCTGAGGAGAAAAGTTTTGTTGCAGTTATAATTCAAGATAACAGAGCGTCTCATTATTTTGGGTTAGGAGATTATCAAAATGCGATCAATATAATTGATTATGCTATAGTTACCATCCCTAATATAGGTAATACAATGGATGAGAATATGCTTCTCTTACAAAAAGCCTATTCGCTACTTCAAATCAATGAATTAGATCAATCTGAAAAGATATTTGAAAAAATTATAAAGGATTACGATACTGAAGGAGTAGATCTGGATAGTAAGGCTACTGCATTTTCACTTTATTCCCAATTCTTGGAAAATTCAGGTAGAATTTCTGAAGCACTTACCTACTTGGAAAAATGCCTTACCATCCGAAAGGCTTTAGGCTTTAAAGATGCTGTAGCCAATACGCTTTATAAAATGGGTTCTTTACTTTCAGAAACAAATTCAAAAGCTTCATTAGTTTATTTTCAGGAAGCATTGAGTTTCATTTCGGAAAATGACACTGAAAAATATAGGTCAATAGTTAACAATGGGATAGGTGTGACTTATCAAAATATGAACTCTCATCTAGAGGCCTTGAAGTATTTTCAATTGGGTATAATTAATCTTGGGATCGGGTTTAAAAACCAAAACATTTTTTCAAACCCGACAGTTTCGGATTTAAAATTCTGTTCTAATGACCAAATAGGGGTTATCTTATTAAAAAATAAAGGCGAGAGCCTTACTGAGCTTTTTAAAAAAGATCCAAATGAAAATATTTACCTTGACGCATCCATCAAGACACATTTTTTGGCGGATGAATTGGTGAACCAAATGAGGTGGAACCAAAAAACCCAAGTTTCAAAAGAATTTTGGAGAGGTAAAACAAAAAGCCTTTATGAAAAAGCTCTTGAAACATCCTTTTTGGCAAAGAATACTGAACATGCCTTTTATTTTCTAGAAAAAAGTCGGGCAGTTTTGTTGAATGATAGACTTAAGGAACTAGGTGCAACCCAACTTTTATCGGAAATAGATGCCAAAAAAGAGAATTCTTTAAGGATATCAATTGAGAATTTTCAAAGGGAAATAGGAAGTAATTTTTTTGATAAATTACAAAATCAAATCTTAATCAAAGATTTTCATGATGAAAAGCAAGAATACGAGAAGTTTGTTAAAAGTCTTGAGGTCAAATATCCTGCATACTATCAATACAAGTATGACACCATGGTTCTATCAATTGAAGATGTGAGGAATAAAATAATTTCAGAAGATCAGGTTTATGTGAGTTATTTTATTGGAAGTGATAATATGTTTATCCTTAAAATAGGAAAGGAAGATACTTATTTCGATATGATACCAATTGGAAAAATTCCGGAAAAAATTGACAAGTTAAACCAAATGGTTGTTGATAAAGTGAAGCTAAACAACAACTATTCACAATTCTTGGATCTTTCCCATGAAGTTTATAAAGATTTAGTTTATCCCTTGGGTTTGAACAATGAAAGGATTATTGTTTCTATGGAAGATAAGCTTCTCCCATTTGAAATTTTAATCACAAATCCTGGAAATCCCAGTTCATTTTTAATCAAAAATCATTCTTTAAGTTTCACTTATTCTGCTAAGTTTTTGACTAAAAGTAGAGAAAACATTAAAAATGATAAATTGCATTGGCTTGGAATAGCTCCAGTTAATTATTCCTCAACAGTACAAAAAGGAGTGCTCCATGGATCTGATGTTTCATTAAAGAAATTGGCAGGTTTTTTTCCAAAACCTAAAATCCTTATTGATCAAAATGCATCCAAAAGTAATTTTTTAAAAGAATTTTACAAGTACTCAGTTGTCCAAGTTTATTCTCATGCGGAAGCGGATGGTTTAGAGGTGGAACCTCGAATTTATATGTATGATGACAATATAAAACTATCAGAGATTCCTTTTTTAAAGGACTTGCAGACAGAACTGATTATATTGACTGCATGCAATACAGGTGTGGGTAAATCGATTAAAGGGGAAGGTGTGATGAGTTTGGCTAGAGGTTTTGCCTCTATTGGAATTCCCTCAAGTATTACTAGTTTATGGGAGGTTGATGATATTGCAACTTACAAAATAACTGAACTTTTTTACAAATATTTAAATGAAGGCTATTTTTCCGATATAGCACTTCAAAAAGCAAAGTTAGATTATTTAAACTTATATGATAAAGAAAATATGATTCCATATTATTGGGGTGGGATGGTTCTTATCGGCAGTGCCTATCAATTTGAAATTGAAGAAAACCACTTTCCATATCACCTCGTTTGGATTGGTTTATCTTTAATCCTTTTTTCATTAATTGGATTTTTTTGGAAAAAAAAGAGAAGCATGTATCCTCAATAAAAAAAATAAAGGATGGTTAAAAACTATACATTTTTTTCTTACCTAATTAACTCCTTCCAAATTTTAACTACCTGCCGAATTATTATTTTTCATCTTTGAACCACTTTTTAGTAAAAATGAAGTTTCCAAGATCGCCATCAACCGCTCTAACCACTCCAGGTATGAAAGTGACTTAATTTCTTCAATCCTTCTTGCTTCTTTCTCTTCGGGATTGGAGTAATTGAGCTTGCCGGATTCTTGATTTTTCATTTTGAAAACATTAGAGACCAAATCTCTTTATTCTAAGCTAAGGAATAGTGGCTTTTTTTCCAAGAAAAGGTAAATCCCTGAATAGAAATGGATGGAGCCTGTTTTAGAAATTCTCCTTGATATACAACATGACCTTTTCCATCTCTCTCCTTACTTCCGGGGCTTTGTTGAGGTAGTTGTTATTCATAAAGGCAAATGCATAAACCTTTCCCGAGTCAACTTTGATATAGCCCACAAGGCCATGGTTGTTGGCCACGGTACCTGTTTTTGCAAAGATGTAAGGAGTTCGTGCTTTGTAATTGTTTTTCAGTGTGCCGCTGATGCCACCCTGTGGGAGGAGTTGCATGACCTGATTCCGGGGTATCTCTTTTTCTATTTTGACCAAAAGGGAAACCATCGACCTAGGCGTAATCAGGTTATGCCGGGAAAGTCCCGAACCATCTACCCATTTTGGCCGGTCAGCAAGATCCGACAAATAAGTTTTTAGAATATATTCAATAATTCTTTCCGAATTGAGTTCCAAAAACTGTTTGTCAGACATCATCAAGAGGAGCTGTTCGGCAATGAAATTGTCACTTTCCTGAAGCATTTCTATCCAAAGTGGCTGAAGTGCTCCTCCATAAAAAACCTTATGTTTTGCTGGTATACTTTCACCTACAACCGAGATGCTTTTTTTCAATTCTTCCCCAGCTAAAAATGCAAATGTCTCAGCCGAAGTGATAAAAGGGATTTCAGACTTGGTTTCTGTATAAGTGTCGGGATTGAAATAAAAGGCATTGGCATGCAATTGCCTTTCTACGCCTTTGTTTGTTTTGTCCGGGTTGATAGAGACTTTCCCAAAATAGGGGATATTGGCTTTGGGAACCCTCTTTTGGTTGGTGAAGGTGACAAAATTCCCATAGATGGGAAATGGGGATTTCTCGGTAGAATAGGAATAATAATAATCGTCCCACTGCCAACCGTAGCCAAAAGCTTCGTCTTTCCAGTTTTTGTCAGAGAATTGGATGGTTTCATATTTTTGAAGAAATCCATCGATATCAGGTTGTGGGAGTTTACTGTATTTCCATCCGGGATAGCCTGTTCCCCAAATTGAAATTTGCTTTCCGTTTTCTACATAGCGAAATGCAGGTAGGCTGTCAGTCAGCATCATGATGCTTCCATAGAAAGTCAGGAGTTTCGTGGTGGAAGCAGGGATGAAATTCATGTGGCTGTTTTTTTCAAAAATGACCCTTTGGCTGTCCGGTTCGAAAAGAATGAATCCTGTCAGGTGGTTGCCAAAAAATGATTTCTCATTGAGAAGACTATCCAAGCCTTCATATTTAGCCCTGAAATCAGCTTCCTGTCCCCAAAGAGGGGAAAGGAAGAATAATGCGAGGAATAAGGGGAGGATGGTTTTTTTAATATCCATTGAAATCAGATTCCTTGTTTTTTTCCTGCCCAAAACAAAAACAACCAACCCACAATAAATGCAACTCCGCCCAAAGGCGTAATGGCGCCAAGCCAAGTGATTCCGGTCAGTGAAAGGACATACAGCGAACCTGAAAAAATAAGGATTCCTATCAGAAAGGACCACATGGCTTTCACTAATATTTTTCTTTCGGGCTGAAAATGATACCAAACAGCTACTACCAACATGGCCAAGGCGTGGTAAAAATGATATTTGACGGCCGTTTCAAAGGTGTCCGACCTTCCATTGGATTCCAAAATCGGCTCCAAACCATGTGCCCCAAATGCCCCAATGCCAACAGCGGTGGCGCCAACTATAGCAGCTATCTGAATAAAATTAGCTTTCATATTATTTGTATTCTCTTTCGCCAAAAATGGCAGTTCCGATCCTGACCATTGTACTCCCTTCTTCCTGCGCAATGATATAATCCCCACTCATTCCCATAGAAATCTCTCCCAGGTCAAAGTTTGACGGAAGTTTTTTGGTTTTTAATTTGTCGAATATTGACTTCAAATTTCTGAATTCCTGCCTTACGACATCCTCCTTGTCGGTAAAAGTTGCCATGCCCATCAAACCCACAATCTTCACGTGGGAAAGAGATTTTATAGCCTCACTTTGGACAAGTTCCTCCAATTCTTTTTCGTCGAGACCAAATTTACTTTCTTCTTTGGCGATGTACACCTGTAGTAAACAATTGATAACCCTGCCTGCTTTTTCGGCTTGTTTGTTGATTTCTGTGAGGAGCTTCAGAGAATCCACGCCATGGATCAGATAAATGAAGGGTGCGATATACTTTACTTTGTTGGTCTGTAAGTGTCCGATAAAATGCCAACGTATATCCTTTGGAAGCGCAGCCTGTTTTTCCTCCAATTCCTGTACTTTGTTTTCGCCAAAATCCCTGAGACCTAGGTCGTAGGCCTGCCGGATGAACTCTGCCGGATGGGTCTTACTGACAGCCACCAATAGACAGCGAGGATTTACAAATGTATTTTTTAATGATAGGAGGTTTTCTTTGATACCCATTCTGTAAATTTGGCAAAATCAATGCAAACAAAGATATGGCGATATTGGGTACATTGCTAAAAAAAGGTATCAGATTAAGGGATTCTTTGGTTCAGGAATACAGTTCTCCATTGGACCTTCAAAAAGAGGAACTCAAAAAACTACTGATCAAAGCAAAGGATACTGAATTTGCCAAAAAATATCAATTTGATTTGATTTTGAAGAAATTCAAGCAGGGAGAAAGTGATTTTTACACGGCTTTTTCAAGTCAAATCCCAATTTATAATTACGATTCGATCTACAATGAATGGTGGTATAGGCTCAAGGGTGGAGAAGAAGACATCACTTGGCCGGGAGCAATCCGGCATTTTGCCTTGACTTCCGGGACCTCAGGTGCTGCTTCCAAGTATATTCCCATTACCAAGGATATGGTCAAAGCCATCCGAAAAACCGGAGTCCGTCAGATTTTGACCTTATCCAAATATGACCTTCCTGATAAATTATTTACCAAAGGGATTTTGATGCTTGGGGGAAGTACGGACCTGGAATTTAATGGGACGTATTTTTCGGGGGACTTAAGCGGAATCACCACCGGAAGATTACCGATATGGTTTCAGCGGTTCTATAAGCCGGGAAAAAAAATCTCCAAAAACAAAAACTGGGGAGAAAAGCTTGATCAAATTGTAGAGAAAGCCCCGGATTGGGATATTGGCATCATCGTCGGTGTTCCGGCATGGCTTCAGATTTTGTTGGAAAAAATCATTGAGCGGTATAACCTCAAAACCATCCATGACATATGGCCAAACCTTCAGATTTTTGTCCATGGTGGGGTTTCCTTTGAGCCTTACAAGCAGGGTTTTGAACGTTTACTTGAAAAGCCCCTGATTTACATGGAAACCTACCTCGCATCGGAGGGATTTTTGGCATTTCAGGCGATTCCGGACAGCAGGTCTATGCGCCTTGTTCTGAACAATGGGATTTTTCATGAATTCATCCCTTTCAATGAAGAGAACTTTGACAGTGAGGGCGAAATTCTTCCTTCTGCCAAATCTCTTAAGATCGATGAAGTAGAAGAAGAAACAGATTATGCCCTGCTGATCAGTACCTGTGCCGGGGCATGGCGGTACCTGATCGGGGACGTTATCCGGTTTTCTTCCAAAGAAGAAAGCGAGATTTATATCACAGGTAGGACCAAGCATTTTTTGAGCCTTTGTGGCGAGCACCTTTCTATGGACAATATGAACAAAGCCGTGGAATTGGTTTCTGAAGAAATGAACCTCAATATCAGGGAATTTACCGTTCTCGGTTTGCCTCACGGATCCTTGTTTATGCACCATTGGTTTGTCGGTTCTGATGACGAAGTAGATCAGGCCGCACTGCTAAGGCAGATTGATGAGAAACTGAAGCAACTCAATGACGACTATGTCGTGGAGCGGAAGCATGCCCTGAAAGAAGTGAAGCTGACGGTGCTGTCGCCTTCCGTTTTTTACGATTGGCTCAGATCCAAAGGAAAAGAAGGAGGACAGAACAAATTTCCAAGAGTATTGAAAGGGGAGAAGGCGGAGCAGTGGCTCGGATTCTTAAAAGAAAACGGCATAAAAATATGAATCAGGCGCTTTGGGAAGGAATAAGTATGGGGCTGGTACTGTCGGCGATGATCGGACCGGTATTTTTCGCATTGATCCAAAACAGCCTTGAACATGGATTTCGGTATGCTGCGGTTTTGGCCTTGGGGATTTTGCTTTCCGACCTCATCTATGTCTTAATCACGTACTTCAGTGTTTCACTTTTTGCCCGGAATCCTTATTTTGAGATCATCCTTGGGTACATTGGTGGGATTGTATTGATTGGTTTTGGGATTTCTACCATTCTCAAAAAAAACAGGAACAGACCTAATTCCGGTGGGATACCTTTGCCCAAAACCAAAAAAAGAACCGGGTTTATGAAGGGATTTGGGATCAACGGGGTCAACCCATTTGTATTGCTTTTTTGGATCTCCATCGCGGGATTGGTCAACCTCAAACAGGAGTACCAAAGGATAGACATTTGGCTGTATTATACAGGGATCCTGCTGACAGTATTCTGCATTGACCTGCTCAAGGCATTTATCGCCAAGCAGCTTTCGGGATTTGTCACCCCTAAGCTGATGGCCAAACTCAATATCGTAGTAGGATTGGTGTTGATTTTCTTTGGAAGTAAATTGGTGAAGTTTGCATTAGACAAACAGGTTTTGATAGGGTAGGAGATTTAGAGTCAATTTTAAGAGGTGTTTTTCCAAGAATCCAAGTTAATCCCTCTTGGTGGAAAATTGTTTGATCCCGTTGGGGTCGTGGGTAATAAAAACCATTTTTTTCCATTGGTTTCACCCATGGCTATTGAGAGATTTGATCCAATTCTGAATCATGTTTTATTGAGGATTGAAATTTTTTTTCCGACCACGTAGTGGTCCAACTTCTCAATACTGTGTCCGCCGTTGCGGAGCCCCCGGAGCAACCAGGGGTAAAAAGGACAAAAGTTAGATGGCAACAACCCTGAAAGGGTTGAACTTTTTACAAAATCATAATTAAAAATTCACTCAATCTACAACAGGTATTTTGGGTCAAACTTGATTTCGTATTCTTCCAAAAATGCTTGATATTCTTCTAAAAATGAAACCTTTTTATGATGTTCCTCTTGGGTCTTAATGTAATTCATTAACCTGTCTTTTGCTTTGATGCTCTCTGAAAATGCGCTGTATCCATCCTGCCATCCATTAAAATTTGGGAAAATACCTTCCCTGTTTATAAAATCGCTTGAGGCGAGTTTGATGTCTTTTATTAGAGCAGCAACAGACAATGTAGGGTGAATATGTGTTAGAATATGAATATGTTCTTCCATTCCATTGACCCTATACAGGTGGCAATTCTTATTGGTAAGTAACTGATGGATATAGGCAAAAAGTCTTTTCTTTTCAGTTTGAAGTAGTACCGGTTTCCGATGTTTGGTGGAAAAAACAATATGAAAAATAATTTGGGTGTAGGTGCTCATAGACGAATTTGGTTTTAAATGTGATGAATAGTTGAATGTAAAAATTTTCAATTAAGTTTTAAAGAATTCGACCCCTTTAGGGTCGTTGAAAAAGAATTAATGCCCTTTTTTCCATGGGTTTCACCCATGGCTATTGAAAGGTTTGACCCCTTTAGGGTCGTTAAGAATTAGCAGGATTTAATACTTCCAAAGGAATTAGCCCATTGCAATGAAAGAATTGACCCATTTGGTGTCATTGTTTTTGGACAACTTTAATAATTCCCGACCATGAAGTGGTCGAACTTTTCAATAGCCCCCGGTGCAACCGGGGGTAAAAAGGACAAAAGTTAGATGGCAACAACCCTGAAAGGGTTGAACCCTTGATGGTAATTCTTAGATTTTTTCTCACTCCACTTCCACATCAAAAGCCCCGTTGACGATTTTTCCATCGATTTTTACCTGCACCCAGATCCTGTAATTGCCGGGTTGGGGAAAGGCATAAGGGAAGCTGACCATACTGTGTTCGATGTGATCGGGATCGGTTGGGTCGAGGTGGACCATATTTCCCATCAGGAGACTGTCACGTTCCTTTTCTGGCATTTGGTGCAAAACTTTGATCACACCATCGATGCTGTCCGGAAAGCTCAGCCCTGACGGCAAATTTTGCATGCCTATTTTGCCTGATTCAAATCTTTCGAGCAACATCTGTTGCGAACCCATGGAATAATTGCCTGTAGGGTGGAGGTGGATGTACACAGACCCGTCGTGTTTCAGGACTACCGCATGACCCATCATGCCGAGATAGGGTTCAAGCTTGGCAGCATTTCCTTCCGGATCAAAAAGCGCAAAATCAAGGTTGTATAGGGTGCCAGTTTCAAAATTTTCTCCATCAGTTTCCCAGACTGCCGAGTATCCTCCCGGCAAATCGGTTTTGATCCCGGGTTTGCCACAGATCATGATATCTCCATCCAAGGAAGTCTTTTTACCCGAAACAGGATTGGAAAAGGTATAAGTGTCGTCCCGTCCCAATATGACATCTGTATTGGATATGAGCTGGAAATTTGAATTTTCAGGAATGGTAAAATCCGAAATGATGGTCTCTGAAAACCCTGTAAACCGGGTAATATCCGCATATACATGGTAATCGCCTGCCGGGATGGGAGGTAGCTTTACCTTGAAATTCAAGGAATCCAACCGCTCAGGGTGAAGGTGCGCAAACACATCCAAATCTCCCTTTCTGATCAAAAACAAATGCATCAGCTTGCCGTGGTCGGGGACTATCAGACTGAGCTTTCGTGAGGTTTTGCCTTGCTTGAGGGTAGCGGTGTCTATTGCGAGGTGAAGGTAATGTTCCCCGGCTGCCGATTCAATTCGCGAATTGGCTTCGATGGGTTTGAAAAGGTAGTCGTTGTATTTTTCAGATTCTGAATCCCACCAGGTTTTTCCTCCCCAAAGCACCAAGAGCATGATGACTGACCCGATGGCAATTCCATATTTTCTTCTTTTGTCCACAGCAGGGTTCCTTTCTTTTCCCGGATCCCGGATGCTGTCACTCATCGCTGAGGAGATGATGGTCACCATCAGGATTACCAAAAATATCCCCAGAATTGTCAGCGGAATGCCCAATTCGGAGGTCATGGAATTCTTGGCTGTGGGCCAAGCCATTACCGGAACGATCGCTTCAAAAGTTTGCCCATTGGCCTGCATCATCACCTGAACACTCGAAGTTCCCGAATTCATAAACCACAATTCGCCCTCATATTTTCCCGGTTCTCCGAGCACCGCCACCATGGGGTCGGCTTTAGGAGTTCCTTTCAGACCCGCAGACCAATAAACAGGACGAACCTCAAGGGTAATATTTTCAGGATTTTCGGGAATGATGATGGTCACCCTCGCGATTCCGGGGACAACTTCAGCCGGTTGGATATTGGCGAGGATGCGGTAAGGTCCGAGAAGACCCTCATAAATGACTCCGGGACTTCCGATATGGCTGCTCGACAAATACCAAAGCAAAATAAGAATAGGCAATACTGATTTTCTTTTCATAATCTATCTCTTCACCTGCTTCATCCAATTGCCCCAAGAAAGCCCGACTCTTGAAGTCAGAATTCCAATACCCAAAGCTATTGCCAGACCTTTGATCAGATCCCAACCATAGGTAGAGAAATTGGGGTTGAACTGATACCTGAATTCGTAGCTTGGATTGGCAAAATAGGGCCAGGAGAACCTCCCAAAGAACCAACCCCTGCCGATTTCAGAAATCAAAACTTCAGAAAAGTACCATTGTACCGGGGTAAAACAGACAACGAAGATCAGGGAAAGCAGGACTGCCAAAAGCCACTTGTTGGAATTTCTCCATTTTTCGATGGCATAGTCAATGGCTATCGCCGGCACAATCAGGAGAATGGGGAAATGAAAAGGCTGGAACCGTGTGATGTAATTGAAGACCGGGCTGAGTTTGGGTTCGGCAGGAAACAAAGGCATAATCCACACCATTGCTGCCATGACAAAGGTATATATCAAAGCCATTTTGGTCGCGGCAAATCGATAAGGGGAAGCAAATGATATGGAAATCAAAAAAAGCGGAAACATCAAAGCGGCGATCTGATACGGCAAAACCCCATGAAGCATATTCAAAAAGAAATACTCAGACACCAAGGTATAGACCATCACCAACAAAAACCCTGCGGACAAGGCGTACATCCATTGCAGGTGGGATTTGGTGCGGGCATCCATTTTTTCTCCCAATTTGTTTTGGGCTGCAATCACTGAAATCATGGCGCCGAATTGGATCATCATCATCCCGAGCCCCAACAAAGCATGGGGTGGAGAGAGGATTTTTACATCAAGACCATAGGTATTGTGCCACCAATCGTCAAAAGGAGCGGAGGTCAACATCGCAAATGCCCCCCACACGCAAAACATCGCTCCCAAGGATCCATGGAAAATCCCCCAAAATCTGATGCTTTGCGACTTTTCTTCTTTGGAACCCCAAAAGCTGGTTTTCAACACTTTGATCCCCGAAAACACCCCCGCGATCACTGCACCCAAATAAATCAGGATGTGGGGCGGAGAAAACAAGCCATCCCGGCCCACACTCATGTGCCATGAAATGTCCCATTGCAATCCCACCGCGATGCACAGGGAAGCAAAAACGGTCGCATAGACATAAGTCGGAATCACGCGGGTGACCGTGGCGGTGTCAAATGCCGCAGACTCCGTCAGGGTGGTGGAGGTGAAATTTTGGTTCATAAAAGTCTGATTTGGTTCTAAATATAGAAGTATTGGTCCCTAGATAGAAATATTCTGATGTTAAATTTTTCAGGCAAATGGATAAAGCTACTTTTTGGAGATACTGGATTTAGGGCTTTGGTAGAGGTGAATGAATTATCATCCTAAAAGTCAAATTTTTTGTTTCAAACTAAGTTTCTTAAATATTTTTACCTAAACCCTTGTTTATTTTTAAATCATTAACTACATTTTGTTCTAAGTACTATGTGCTTACAGTTAAATTCTTTCATTTAAACGTTCAAATCAATGGAAAACAGAATCTCCATCGAGATCCCAGCAGCGGATCTCCAAGCTGTAAAAGCAGCCCTCCAGCAAGTACAAAGCTTGTTGGCACCGTATGTCATTGCGCTTACACCCGAGCAGCGCAAATCCATCCCCAAAATGAGTGACGGATCCGGTCCATTTGTAGACAAAGTGATGGACTATGCCGTCAACAATTCAGAATTTCTACCGGCATTTGTCAGTCTAGGAGAACTTGAAAAAGACTGGAATGCTACTTCGGGTTTGATGCCATTATTGAGGATGGTAGATCAGATCCATGACACCATGAGCGATACTGCCATGCTAGCAGGATCGGAAGCCTACAAAGGTGCGTTGAGTTATTATAATTCGGTGAAGCAAGCCGCAAAAATGAATGCTCCGGATGCAAAAGCCATCTATGAAGACCTGAGAAAAAGGTTTGAAGGGCAAGGCAAAAAACCAAAGCCTACCGTGTAAATTAAAAAAATAAACCCTTGATTTGAACTTAGACTGCACCGGACCTGAAAGGGTCCGGTTTTTTTGTGGACGATAATTGAGAAAAAACCATTCAAGTTTCCTAAACCAACACCTTGTCCACTTCTGATCACCGACAGTTCACCTCCGAACTGCATCAGTTTAGCAAAAAGCTCAGTGAGTTCACCTCCGAGCACAGTGAGTTGTGCAAAAAGCTCAGTGAATTCACCTCCGAGCACAGTGAGTTGTGTAAAATGCTCAGTGAGTTCACCTCCGAGCACAGTGAGTTGTGTAAAATGCTCAGTAAGTTCACCTCCAAGCTCAGTAAGTTCACCTCCGAGGTCAGTAAGTTGTGAAAAAAGGTGAACTGTGTAGGTAAAAAGGGGAGTGAGTTCGCCTATGTAGTGGGGGGAGGTACTTGGGAAGTACCCCTCTCCACTTGGGAAGTACTCTTTAAAATGGAAATGGATTTATGAAAAATCTAAAAATAAAAAAGGTGCAAATTCAATTTGCACCTTTTTTATTTTTTAAGAAAACTCTGATTCTAAAAGAGTTTCAAGAATTTGATCAAAAAATGAAATTAATACCAACTTGGTAATTTCTGCCGAACATGATCATAAATGACTGTCCTGAGGAAACAGGTAGAAGTTTGCCTAGATCATTTTGAATGCTCTTGCTTTCCGTTATTCCATATCCCATAAGAGGCATGTTCATTTCTATCGAGAGATTGTTAAGAAAGCGATAGTGAAGACCAATGGATAAATCCATTCCATAATTCCGATAACTTTGGATTGTTTGTAATTCACCGTTTGTTATACTGTTAATGCTGTTAATATGCTTTTCTGAATAGCCACTAACTCCTATACCTGTTTCTCCAAATAGTTGAAGGTTTTCGTCTAATTCAAAAAACTTTCTTGCAAAAACCCCAATACCTGAGGTGTTCAAATACTGATCACCCCAACCTTCATTAAATTCATTATAGATGTAATCTTGTCCAAAGTGACGTCTATTGAATAATCCTTCTACACCCGCCATCCACTTGTCATTAAGCATGTAGGCCAGACCTGGAGAAAATGTATAAGTATGGGATATATTATTTGATGAAGCCGAAGTTGGGTTAGAAGTGTTTTCATAAGAGGAATTAGTAAAACCTAGCTCTACACCTACATTTCCCCTTATAATCCATGATCCCTTTTCCATTTGTGCCCAACTGTTGTGGGAAAATGAAATAAGTACAAATATTAAAATTGACCTTATTTTCATTGTTTGTTAATAAAAAAGTTGACACCTAAGAAAATTGATGTTGTGTTTATCCCAATATTCAAATCATGGATATTTGTCCTTGATTCAACGTTGGGCTCATTTTCCTTTTGGACGCTGTAGCTGTAACCTATAGGGGAAATCAAAGCTTCTATTGCCAACCATTTTTTTGGGAAATAAGCAATTCCACCATATCCTTTTAGCTGTAAACCATTTGTTCTCAATTCTCTTTCCTCAGTATTCGGGCTTGAAACATCGCTATTGATTCTGTTAAAGTATCCGATGTCAGCCTGGGCAAAAAGGAAAACCTGTTCGGAAATCGAAAAATATTTTCTCGTAAAAGCCCCAATACTAGCAGTCGTAGATTTTTGGCGGAAAATAAGTTCGTCTGTGCTTTCAAGATTATTTGTCCAATAACTTCTCCGGTACGATAGATTCATTCCCACCACCAAATTCTTTTTTACAAACTTCCCTACCTGAGGAGAAATGTCAAATCCTTGGTTTTTATAAATGTTTTTATCTGTGGATGGTGGGTTTGACCTGATATCATGGTTGATATAATAGTTAAGTGACCCACCTAACATCCAATCTCCTTTGCTGGTTTGGGCTTCTAAAGAGGAAAATACTCCTGAAGCAACAATAATAAATAGTAGTTTTAGTTTCATGATGCAATGATACATCTATCACTAAGAAAAACAAGCTAATAGTTTTAAAATATTTTGATACAATAAACAAGCTAATTTAGATAACCGTGTGGGTATTCGAGTGAGAATGAATACTATGAAACTTCCAAAGAGGAGTTAAAAAATTCGACACCTTAAGGGTCGTAGACAATCAAATCGATATCCTTTTTTCCATGGGTTTCACCCATGGCTATTGAAATGTTTGACCCCTTTGGGGTCTTTTTAAAATTAAGGATTAATGCTTCAAAGCAAGGGAGTGACGGCAAAGCCGTCCAACTTCTCAATAGCCCCCGGTGCAACCGGGGGTAAAAAGAAACAAGATAGTTGACAACAACCCTGGAAGGGTTGAACCTTGACAACTATTTTATTCCCGGCTTATATTTCCTTCTCGCATTTTTAAGCACATCCTCTCTATAAAAACTTACGTCTTTGAATTCCCCTTTGCTGTATCTTTCAGCCTGATCGACAAAGTGTGGAGAAAAGGGATTGCCGCTTTGACCGCCGGCAATGAGGCTTTTTGCTTTGACTTTATCTCCAAACTCCACCACGGCCACAAAGCTGTTGCCCACATTGCCGTACCATTTCTTGGTATTGGGATATGCCCTGCTGCCATACGCCGCCAATGAACCCCAAAGTGAAGAATTATAGCCGATGGGTAAGCTTGGGAGATGGTCATCATACCTTCCCTGGATGTCATTGGTAACCCGCTGAAACCTGTTGATCTCTCCCCAAGGCGTATTCCATGTTCCAAAATCTTCCACCAATTTGTCCACGGCTTTTTCAAAAGCGGTGATCTTCATACTATCAGGTGCTTCTTTGGCAAGCAGATCAAAGATATAAGCATCCCAAGGTCTGTCCATATCTCGGGCTTCCCTCAGGAGTTGGTTTCCCCAAAATACCGCCAAGGACGTTCCCACAGAACTCACTCCGGTATTTCTATCCCAATCGGAAAGGACTTCCATAGGCTTTTTTAGCTTTCCCTTTCGTGGATCTGTTTCGGGCAGATTCCTATAAGCCTGTTCCAATGAAGGGATCAAAGGTTCAAATGCCATGAGCTTGGGGTCATAGGCAGTCGCGATCAATGATTCCAAAGTGAAATCTTTTTTGCCGGTCAAAACTCTCACTGCATTCAGTCCCCGTGCATTTTCCACATCCCATGCCATGTAGGCAGGAAAGCTTTCCCTCTTCGGAGAAAAGGATCCGGCCGCGGTAAAAGGATCTGAATTACAGTTTTGGATCCATCCGTTTTCAGGATTTTCGATCAAAAGCATTTCCTCGACTTCATGCAGCCCTTTCCAATCTGTGGCCGGATTGCTGCCGTCAACGGTATTTCTCCAATCAAATTTCGGGTCTCTTTTTGGGACAAAATTGCCGTGGTAGTAGACGATATTTCCATCCTTGTCGGCATAGACGGTGTTGTTGGAGGAGTTGGTTTTGAGTGCCATGGTGGCTTTGAACTCCTGGTGGTTTTTGGTTTTTGTTCTTGAAAATGATTGAATCAGTGCTTTTTGCCTTTCTGCCATCAGGGCGATGGCGATCCATTTTCCGTTTTCTTCCTTGATTACCGGGCCGTGATGGCTGTAATAGGCTGTTATCGAGTGCTCTTTGACCTGATCTCCCTCTTTGTATTTGAGTTTGATCTCTTTCTCAGTCAGTGGCAACCACTTTTCCCCAAACTGATAATGGTATTTTCCTTTTCTATTTTCTACAGTCAGTGCATAATGGTCGATCGCATCGGCTTTGCTGGAAGTATGCATCCAACCGTTGTATTCATTGAATCCCTGGTAGATAAAAAACTGTCCCCACGTCACCGCGCCGTAGGCATTGAGTCCTTCTTCGCTGACCATATGTACTTCAGGACGGAAATAAAAGGAAGTGTGTGGATTGATTAAAAACAGCGAATTTCCGCTTTTCGAAAGTTTTGGTGCGATGGCAAAACCATTGCTGCCTCTTGGTTCAGTATCCCAATCCCTTTCCTCCAACACAAGGTCGGAAAGCATTTCTTTCCCATAAAATGACTTGAGTCCGTTGGTGGAAATGGTTTCAATATCTCCGCCGATGCTTCCTTCGCTGAAAGTCAAAGCCATCCAAGGTTCGAATTTGGTGAGTAACTTGGGTTTGACCTCAGGATGGGTATGCAGGTAATAATTGATCCCGTCGGCCCAAGCGTTCATCAATTCTTTGAGCCAGTCAGGGGAGTTTTGGTATTCGCTTTTGACCACCTCCTCATCGATATACAGCTTCATTCTCAAATCGGTGTAGAGCAGGTTGATGCCTTCCACTTCCGCCATTCTCCCCATGGCATTGATAAAGTTGACTTCTACGCGGTTGAAATCGTCCTCACATTGGGCATAGACCATTCCAAATACTGCATCGGCATCTGTCTTGCCATAGACATGCGGAATGCCCCATTGATCTCTGATGATTTCAGTATTTTGGGCCCTTAGTTGCCATTTTGAGATTTCACTTTGAGCGAATGAATAAAAATTCAACCCGAGAAGGGAGATGAGCAGAAGTACTCTTTTTAGCATAATTGGGTTTGGTTTTAAGTAAAGCTAAAATAGGGATTTGACCGTTTTATTCAACAATATTTTATTGAAGTGGCCAAAAACATCATTGTTGTACTCCTTCATCTGTTGTTAAAATGGTTTATATTGATTAAATTTTAAGTAATACAGAGTTAAATCAGATTTATTTAGGAAATAATAGACTTTTTGTTTCTTCAAAAAGTTCGAAAATGAGGAGTTTTAGGAGAATCTTTAATAGAAAGTAGTTGTCAAAGAAATGGGTCTTTGACTTAAAGAAATCAATCGGATTGATGGTAACACGCGAAAAGGTTGCAATGGAGGTATTCAAGCTTTTGGACATTGTGTCTGATGGGATCCTGATTTTGGACAATCAGGTTAAAATTCTTTACCTCAATAAGGTAGCAGCGTTTTTCCTTGGAATCGATCAAGAAAAAGCCTTGGATCAGGAATTTTTAAAACTGGCCATTGATCCACAAATTTCAGGTTTGGTCCACAATTACAAATCAGATAAATCCACCTCCTCTATAGAAATTCACGTGGGTGAAGGAGAAAAGCAATCCTGGATTGAATTGAAGATTTATGGTAAGGATGAATATGTGATCGTGTGTTTTAGAGATATCTCTGCAAGAAAGGAAGGCGAAGAAAAGTATAAAATGGCTTATGAGTCCATCAGATTCCTGAATTCCCATTCCCAAAAAATCAAGGAAGAAGAGCGGACACTCCTGTCCAGGGAAATTCACGATCAATTGGGCCAAAGGTTGACAGGGATGAAGATGGAAGTTGATTTTATTTTGAAAAAAAGTTCAAACCTGGATGACTTTGCGAAAGAAAAACTTCAGGGCGTTCTCAAGCAGATAGAACGGACTGTGAGCACGATAAGGAATATCTCCCGAAGTCTGAGACCTGGTATTTTGGATGATTTTGGTCTTTTGGCAGCCTTGGAATGGCAGGCGGAGGAGTTTAAAAAAACGGTGCAAATCCCCGTATTTTTTCAATATGGTGGTAAGGAAAAACCAATTGAAAATCAAAAAGCTACTGCCATATTTAGGGTTTTTCAGGAGTGCCTGACCAATATCATGCGACATTCCCAATGCAGTCATGTCAAAGTAGAAATTGATTTTGGACCTATGGCCTTGAAACTTATGATTGTGGACAATGGATCGGGATTTGATACCAAAATCTTAAATAACACCAAATCACTTGGTATATTGGGAATGAAAGAGCGGGCAGAGAGTTTTGGTGGGAGTTTCGACATTCAAAGTAGCCCGGGAGATGGGACAAAAACCATTTTGACCATGCCTTATTAAAATCAAATCAATGAAAGCCTTAATCGCGGATGATCACCCTATAGTCAGAAAAGGAATAATTCAATTGTTGAAAGATGCGTTTCCGGAAATGTTGACCGAAGAAGTCAGTTCGGGGATAGAAGCAGTCAAAAGAATCAACCATGAAAAATGGGACCTTATCATCCTGGATATTTCTATGCCCGGCAGGAATGGCATTGATGTACTGAAACAAGCCCGCAATTCGGGAATAAAAACCCCAATCCTGATTCTGAGTATGCAGGCAGAGGAACATTACGCACTGAGGACATTGAAGGCCGGGGCATCGGGGTATGTCAGCAAAGAAAGCGCAGGAGATGAACTGGTAAAGGCAGTGGAAAAGGTTATGAAAGGCAAAAAATATATCAGCCCAAAGGTGACGGAAATTCTTGCTGAAAACCTGGGGGAAGAACCAGAAATTATCCACGAGAAATTATCCGACAGAGAAATGGAGGTCATGATGCAAATCGCTTCTGGGAAAACCGTGTCTGATATAGCGGCAGAACTGAGTTTAAGTGTGAGTACAGTAAGTACTTACCGGCTCAGAATTTTGGAAAAACTTCATCTTCACAACAATGCTGAGATATTGAGGTATGTTTTTGAAAATGGAATGGCTTGATTTTGTAGTACAAACAACGACAGCAAAATCGCTTTTTTGACTAAAGCCTGCGGGTGTGATAGGAGGTAATTTTGGAGAAACAATTTACCCTTCTATGTTTTACGCCAAAGAATCTCGCATCAAAGCCATCGTATATGATTTAGCTCCAAGCAATACGGTGAAAATTTTTGAAATATTCAACGACTTACCCTTTGTTGAAAATCTGGGAGCAGTCTATTCCATAGATTCCATGGTAGATAAAATAATTGACCAAAAGGCAAACCTGGTCTTTGTAAATGTTTGCTACAAGATGACATCCGGCAAATTTGCTCCCGTCCAAGTCATTGAACGAATCAAAACCTTAAATCCCTCAGCTACTATTATCCTTGGTAAATCCCACATTGGACCACTTTTGAAGCAGTTATACCTGCAACAGGGTTTTGACTATGTCATTGACAAAGTGAATGATTTCGATAAAATACCTCAGATATTGCAGCAGATTTTTATCGAAAAAGAATTGGAAGAAGTAGCTATGGTTGCTTAATCAACACCCGATTAATGTAAAGCAAGTGGAATGGGAGGGCCTCTGTCCGATACTGCCAGGTATGGGAACCCGGTCTTTCGGTATATTCGTGGGGAGTTTGGTTTTGAAGAAGCAGTTGATGGAGTTGTCTGTTTGTTTCAATTAAAAAGTCATCTACCCCACAATCTATGATCAAGGAAATCCCATTTTGTTTCATCCTATCGACCAGTCCCACCACTGTTTAGTCAGTGAAGGGGGAATCATATTTGATTTCCCCCAACATTGCCTTTTGACCTTCAATCTATAATTTTCAAAAGGAAGTTTTTTGAGCATATAAATGATAGGATTTTTGAAAAGTACCTTGGTAAAAAACCAAATCAAATAGATTTATATGTATATCCGCCTTCTTACCAGTATATGATTACTTACAGAATGGTCTCGGCAGGCTCGACCACCGGAATTTATTGATATTGAAGGGGGGTGGTAGAAATGCGGCTTTGCCGCATTTCTACCACCCCCCTCTGATCTCACGATATCCGTTCACCGAGCTTGCCGAGGTGGAGAAAAATGATATTTGGCTATTGGTATGAAAGCGGATAATCAAATAGATTTAATCTGACAAGCACCCTGTAAGATTTAAGAGGGTCAAAAAAATACGTCAGAAATGTTTCTGGCATTTCTGACGCTTTAAATAAATTCTTAGTGAAATTTTTTGACTTTTTCCTGTTCGCCTACGGAAGAAACAGTCTGACTCAATCTTTCTGCATAATCATCTAACAATTCCCTTATTCTGGCTTGCTTGTCAGACTTGACGATAAGTCCTGCATGGTAATCCAAGGGCACCCGGAAACAAACCTCTGGATCATCGAACGAAGACAGGTCAGGGTCTTGGAATTTTGACAGGGTAAGAACGATTCCGGCATAGCCCTTCTTCACTTTTGGAAGGGTGTATTTTTTACCTTTGACTACAGAATCTTCGATTTTCGCCCATTCAGTCCAAAGATTGATATCTGTAGCGCCTTCCACCATTTCGGCTAGATGTGCACCTCCGACTCTGGATGATGTCTCCAAAAAGTAGACCTGGCCATCATCTTTTCCTTTGATAAATTCTGTGTGACTTGCACCGTTTTTCATCCCAAAAGCTTTCATTACCTGCTCGTTGGCTTTTCGCATGGATTTGTCATCCTCCGAACCGTAGGTGACATTGGCACTTCGGAATATTCCGCCGCCTTGTGAGATTTCCATCGGTGTCGCCAGGTATTTGGAAACTGTGCAAAAAATATTTTTCCCATCTAGGTTGAGTCCATCAGCATGGTAGACATCACCGGGCCTAAATTGCTCCACCAGATACCTCAAGCGGTTATCACCCATTTCATGGATGTTTTGCCATAGGCTATGTTTGTCATGGACTTTGATGATACCATGGGCAGATGCTTCAGACCTTGGTTTCAAGACCCAAGGTGGCGGTACATTGTCTGCGAAATGGTTGATTTCTGCATCATTGAATAAGGCCGAAAAAGCAGGTACCAAAACCCCTGCTTCTTGGGCCCTCATCCTCATGGCGAGTTTGTCCCTGAAATACCTTCCCGTGGTCTGACCCATACCGGGGATTCGGAGATTTTCCCGTAAGAAAGTAGCTTTCTCCACATCATAATCGTCCAAAGCCGCAATGGCGTCGATTTTTACCCCTTTCATCAATCCGGCCACTCCTGTCAACAAAGTTTCAAGATCCCAGTCCAAATCCTGTCCGGGCATATAGAAAATCTCATCGATATATTCTCTTGGCCAATTGTTTTCGCGTAGTTTTTCTGAGGTGATCAGATAAACTTTGTTGCCGGCTTTTTTCAAGGCAATCAAAAATGCACTTCCTTTGAAATAATTGGATATGCATAAAAATGTCTTAGGGCTATCTTCCATGGTCTAAAGATTTTCTAACAATTTAATCAATAAATGTACTCCATACGCAGTGGCGTGCTTTGTTTTTGCAAATTCAGAATCACCGAAAGCTGTACCGGCAATGTCAATATGAGCCCATGAGGTATGGTTTTCTGTAAAGAACTCCAAAAATTTTGCAGCTGTGATGGCACCGGCGTAAGGTTTACCGTGAAAGTTTTTGATGTCGGCAATTTCCGAATCCATCTCGGTTTTGTATTGATCCCACATGGGCAATGACCACAACCTTTCGCCTATTTTTTCTCCGGATTGCTTGAGGTTATTGGATAATTCTTCGTTTTTGGAAAACAGAGCGGCACATTCATAACCAAAGGTACCCACCGCACTTCCTGTCAGAGTCGCAAAATCAATGACTGTATCAGGTTTGTAATTTTGGATCAGGTAAGACAGTCCATCTGCCAAAATCAATCTTCCTTCCGCATCGGTATCGATTATTTCAATGGTTTTGCCACTGTAGCTTCCGATTACATCTGAGGGTAAAAATGCATGGCTGTCAATTGCATTTTCAACACATGGCACCACAGCTGATACGTTCACATTGAGTTGGAGGTCAGCGATAAGCTGCATGGCGCCGAGAACTGCGGCGGCACCTCCCATGTCACATTTCATGTGGACCATTCCCTGGGTTTTGATATTCAGTCCTCCTGTATCAAAGGTCACACCTTTGCCAACAAGTCCTATATGCCTGGAAGCCGATTTGGACCGGTATTTCATGATGATGAATTGAGGTTCCCGGTGACTTCCCTGACCAACCGCCAAAAATGCCTTTAGGTTTTCTTTTTCTGCTTTCTTTTTATCGAGAACCTTGACGTCAAAACCGAATTTTTTCCCGGCATTGGCAGCCCAATCCGCCAAATATTTCGGAGTGATTTTATTTGGAGGCAA
The DNA here is from genome assembly GCF_022538115.1 of Cognataquiflexum rubidum. Lineage (GTDB taxonomy): Bacteria > Bacteroidota > Bacteroidia > Cytophagales > Cyclobacteriaceae > Cognataquiflexum > Cognataquiflexum rubidum. The sequence continues at coordinate 95,228 of NZ_JAKZAL010000007.1, forward strand.
ATCCACCAAATGGAATGTTTCGATTTGTGCATCAGCAATTTTCAGCCCTTTTTCGATTATTTTCTTTGGTTCAGGTATTGCTGATAAAATTGAAATATTGACTTTTGACCAATTTTTTGGACCTTTTTCGGATTGCTTGTAATGGCCAAGCCGATAAGTGCCAAGAACCAATCCCGAAACAGCAGCTTCAAGAAAATCGGTGTCCATCTTATCCTCCAAAATGACCAAAACCTTTTTTTCAAAAAGATTTTCTTGTTTGGAGGTCAATCTTCTGAAGGCTGTCTTGGTCGTTTTGTAGGAAGGTTCCTTCCCTAATCCAACCAAAATAAAAATCCTTTCGGAGCCTTTGTCTTCAACAATAAATTGACTGTCCTTTTTCCCCGAAAATAGATTTTTGGAAATAGTAAATGATTCAAAGTAAATGGCTTGACTGCTTTCATCCGTTTCAAAAAAAGGTATGATGACCAAACCTTTGAAACTGTCAGAAGATTTTATGGGGGATATTTTCATTTTTATTTTGGGACAATCGTTATAATAAAGAGGTGAAAATTATTTTGATAGCCGGAGGCGGGAACAAATTCCAACTATAACAACAAGATAAATTGAATTTTGAATTTTCAAAAGATAAAGGACAATTCTTTGAAGTCGTAGCCCTTGAGTCTCTGCTATTTTTTTTGATTTCACCCTACAAGTCACCTTTCCGGTTACTGAAGAAAAGCCATTCGATTGCTTTTGGAAATTCATCACTCCAATAGGTCTCATTGTGTTTGCCCTGCTCGTTGATGCTGAGTTGTATTTCCATTTTTTCCTTGAGGGTATCTCTTTTGAGAAGTCTTTTCTTGAATTTCTTGATATGGCTGACCATTGTTGCACTTTCTTTTCCTCCTGCATACAGATATATTTTGGTGTCCAAGGGATCGAAAAAGTCCAAAAAAGAAAATTTGATCTTTGGAATCACCCAAAGAGAAGGGGAGAAGATCATCAATTTGCCATAAACTTCCGGATAGATCAGGCCACTAAACAAACTTACGAGTCCCCCCATAGAACTCCCTCCGATACCGGTAAATTCCCTTTCAGGTTTGGTGCGGAAATTTTTATCTATAAATGGCTTCAAAGTATCGGTAAGAAAACGGATATACTGTTTGCCCTGCCCTTTTCCAAGCAAGGTCTTTCCTACATTATATTCCAAAACCCTTTCTTTTTCAGCATGTTCTATGGCGATGATGATAATTTTACCGATCCCATAATCTGACATGACAGCGAGTTTTTTATCTATTTGCCAGTTGCCAAAGGGCGATTTTTCATTGAAAAGATTTTGAGCATCCTGTAGATAAAGAACAGGATAGAACTCTTCGGAAGTATTGTAGTCATGGGGCAGCAATGCCCACACTTTTCGGGTTTTGTTGAGTTGGGGAATCTCAAATTCTTCTGAAATCAGGTGGACCTGAGGCAGTTGACTTGGTCTGTAAGGAAGCCAATTTTGACGCCATTTCGGTACATGTTCTTTTTGAACACCTGTTTTTTTCTTGCAAAATCTGTTTGGGGTTTTATTCTCGAACTTGTCAATTTCTACTTCTGACCAGTCACCTTTGGTAAATTTGTAAATCAGTTCTGCGGGGTATACAAATTCAGGAGGGAAAGAGAAGGAGTAATTTCCCGATGCAATTTTGTGCATCAGGTATTTTTTGTCCTGGGTAATCCATTGGTTAAAATTTCCTGACAAATATACAGGGCGATCATCGTCTTGATCGGTTGAAAGTAGTATAGTCAGTCCATCTTCAACGTTTTTGACTTCCTCCTGACTCACTATCGTATTTTCATCACATTCCATTCGTGTTGTTTCCAATTTGTAAATAACAATTCCTTATGAGTAAAATTAGGTCATATCGTTGGGGCAATTATTGAACAATTTTCAAATTTTTGTTCAATTCTTTGTGAGGATGACATAATTTTTTCAAAAAAAATTCCATCAAATGGTTTCATACTTCTCCTATCAAGCTATTGACCAACTGTAGCGTATGGACAGCGGCAAGTCCTGCAGTCTCTGTCCTGAGTCTACTTTTGCCCAAAGAACATGGCAGGAAAAAATTCTTGAATGCAAGATCAAGCTCTTGGGGAGAAAAATCCCCCTCAGGTCCGATTAGGATAAGGTATTCCCTATTTGGTTTTGCTTTTTCAAAAAGATGTCGGGTATTGTTTTGATCGACATAGGCGATAAATCTTTGGTATGTATCGAACTTTTTGTTTATCACCAAATCCTCCATTTTACAAATCGGATTTAATTTCGGAAAACGGGTCTTTATACTTTGCTTGCAGGCTGATATTATTTTCTTTTCTAACCTTTCAAGTTTCAGAAAAGACCTTTCAGAATGGACCGATTCCATCAGGGTAATTTCGTGAACACCAATTTCAGAGATTTTTTCAATCATCCACTCCATGCGCTCTGGATTTTTGGTAGGGCAAATGGCAAGGTGGATATAAAAGTCTTCCTCAGGTTCATAAGACTTCTTTTCCACTTTTAAACCTGCCTTTTTTGGATTTGGATCTAGAATTACACACTGGTACAAATAACCCTGACCGTCGGTAAAATCTACTTTATCGCCCTGGCTTTTTCTCAAAACCTTAATCAGGTGTTTAGATTCATCAGGATCTAAATGGAAAAGAACTTCAGGTATGTTGTCGTGGAAGAAAAGCTGCATTGTTCTGGATAATTATTTGTAAAAATACATATTCATTTTGGAGACTGTGTCAGGATGAAAAAAAAAGCGCAATCTCTGGGAGACTGCGCTTTTAATAATTGACTTTTTGTTTTGTGACAATTAAGCCTTTGAAATTTCCATGTTTACTGTAATTCCTTTGATGGTATTGTTTTTCATCACTTTGATTACATGTTCTGCATCTTTGGAAGGTACATCTACGAAAGAGAAGTTGTCAAAGATATCGATGCCGCCAATGCTTCTTCCCGGTACTCCGGTTTCACCTGCAATGGCTCCAACGATGTCGTTTGGTCTGATTCTGTCTTTCTTGCCAAGGTTGAGGAAAAGACGGGCCATTCCTGGCTCTCTGACTCCTTTTTCCCTTGCAGGACCACGGTCAGAAGATCTTTCGCTTCTTTCGCCTCTGTCAGGTCTGTCTCCTCTTTCTGATCTCTCAGGTCTGTCTCCTCTTTCTGCTCTTTCAGGTCTGTCCCCTCTGTCGCTTCTTTCGAATCTTCCACCACGCTCCCTGCTTCCGCTACGTCCTGAATCTCTGTCTCTCTCTCTTCCTCTTCCAAAATCCCTTCCTTCAGATCTTCTTGCGCCTCTGTCTCCGCTTCTTTCTCCACCTCTTCCAAGGTCAAGATCAAAGTTTTGGTCTTCCATTTCGTGGACCGCATCAGCCATTTGGATTTTTGCAAGACCTAGAACAATCTGCTCCATGGTCAAACCTTCAGTAAGCATCTGTCCGATAGTATCTTCGTAGAAGCTGTTGTCCTCAGTTTTGTTCAGTTGTCTATAGACATCCTTGATCAATTGAGTTTTCTTCAATTCAACCAAATCAGCTACAGAAGGAGGAGCCATTTTAGTGATAGAGGTCTTGATGAATTTTTCCAAATCCTTCACCCTAAACATGTCTTTTCTTCCTGTTACGAAACTTATAGCTGCACCTGATTTACCGGCACGGCCTGTTCTTCCGATTCTGTGGACATAATTGTCCTCATCCAAAGGAAGGTCAAAGTTGAAGACAACTTCAACATCGTCAACATCAATTCCTCTTGCAGCGACGTCAGTTGCCACCAAGATGGCTACCTGTCCTTTTCTGAATTTGTTCATCACCTTAGTCCTCTGACCCTGAGAAAGGTCACCGTGAAGGGCTTCAGCGGCGATGCCTCTGGCCAAAAGTTCTTCGGTAACTTCGTCGGTTACTCTTTTGGTATTACAGAACACAATACCCAAGGTAAATTGATTCAAGCTGATCAGCCTGGTCATCAATTCAATTTTAAGTGCAGGCTTTACTTCGTAATATACCTGAGACACATTCTCTACAGTGAGTTCTTTTCTAAGGACCTTGACAATCTCAGGATTTTTCTGATATTTTCTTGTCAAGTCCATGATTGGCTTAGGCATAGTCGCAGAGAAGAAGACGGTTTGTCTTTCCTCAGGACATTCGCTCAGGATGTTTTCGATATCATCTCTGAAGCCCATGTCAAGCATCTCATCAGCCTCATCCAATACGATGATACCGACGTTTTCTAATTTTAATGTACCACGGTCCATATGGTCCATGATTCTACCCGGAGTACCGACCACGATTTGAACACCTCTTTTGAGGTCTCTTACCTGTCTGTCCATCGAATCACCGCCATATATACAGGTAGAGGAAATACCTCTTTTGTACTTGGCAAGTTTTACGATTTCGCCTTCAACCTGAACAGCAAGTTCACGGGTAGGGCAAAGGATCAAAGCTTGTGGTTTTTTAATGCCCGCATCAACCTTGTCGATTATTGGAATACCAAAAGATGCAGTCTTACCGGTTCCCGTCTGGGCCTGTCCGATGACGTCTTTTCCTTCTAATAAGAAAGGGATAGATTGTGATTGAATGGTAGAAGGTTGGGTATAACCCATGTCTTCCACCGCCTTGAGGATTTCTTCTGAAATCCCCAGGTCTGAGAATGTTAATTCTTTTTCCATGAAATGTTTCCTTACTTCTTCTAGACCATGTTTTTCTTTGAAGCAACCCAAGTCAAGCGACAGTAAGGAAACCCACGGTTAGAAAAATATTATATTATTAATTCGGGTGCAAAGGTAATGTAAAAAAAATTGAACTGCAAGGATCATTTAAAAATAATTAGAACATCTTCAAAAAAAATGGGTTGTTTTTAGTTTTTTATTCTGTTTTTGGTCATTTTGATACCCATTACATATATTTTGTTGCAAGGTTGTTGACCAAATTTACATACTCAGAGGAAGCATCTTCTTTAGATTTTCCTTTCATTGCCAACCAAGAATTATACTTTGCAGCTGCAACGAAATCAAATCCACCGGGTCTTTCTTCATTATTATCACCTTCCGTTGCTTGCTTATAAAGGCTGTAAAGTTTTAATAACTCTTCATTTGAAGGCTTGCTAGTAAATTTTTTTGTCAAAGCGACAGCAGATTCTAAGGTGTTTGCTTCCATTTGTAAACTTGATTTCAATTTTCAGTTTCCAAATATATAAAAGAATGGTGATTGGTTTTTGGTTTTGGATTTCAATCCAATTAAAAATCTGAAATTTTTATAAAGAGAAAGCTCCAAAACCAAGTTTCTAAACTTGAAGTTGGAGCTTTAAATATTGTATAAATTTTGCTTAGCCTCTTTTGTTCATAGAAACATAATGCCTATCCACCTCACCGGTGTAGATTTGGCGTGGTCTTCCGATTGGTTCACCGTTGTGTCTCATTTCTTTCCATTGTGCGATCCATCCTGGCAGACGTCCCATGGCAAACAGCACTGTAAACATATCTGTAGGGATACCCAATGCTCTGTATATAATGCCTGAGTAAAAATCCACATTTGGATACAGGTTTCTTTCTACGAAATATTGATCGTTAAGAGCTGCATATTCAAGTTCTTTGGCGATTTCTAAAACAGGATCTTTAACTCCTAATTTTGCAAGGACGTCATCTGCTGCTTTTTTGATGATTTTTGCTCTTGGATCAAAGTTTTTATAAACCCTGTGACCAAATCCCATCAATCTGAAAGGATCATTTTTATCTTTTGCCTTATCAAGGAATTTTTTGGTGTCTCCTCCATCTGCTTTGATTGCTTCGAGCATTTCAATTACAGCTTGATTGGCACCACCATGAAGCGGACCCCAAAGTGCATTGATACCTGCAGAGATGGAAGCATAGATACTAGCCTGTGAAGAACCAACAATTCTGACAGTAGATGTAGAGCAGTTTTGCTCGTGGTCAGCGTGGAGTATCAGTAGCTGATCCAAAGCTTTCGCAACTATAGGATCAACATCATATTTCTCAGCCGGCAATGCAAACATCATCTTCAAGAAGTTGGAGCAATAATCTAAGCTGTTATCAGGATAGTTTACCGGATGTCCGACTTCATTTTTAAAAGCCCAAGCTGCAAAGGTTGGCATTTTGGCCAATAACCTAATGATACTCAGATTTACTGCATCTTCGTTTCTAGTTGGATCCAAGGATTCCGGATAGAATGCCGTCAAAGAGCAGATCAAAGAAGAAAGAACGCCCATTGGGTGAGAGTTGGACGGGAATCCATCTAGGATTTTCTTGATGTCCTCATGAACCAAAGTGTGGGTAGTAATCTCCCTTGTAAACTTTTCGTATTGGCTTTGTGTAGGAAGATCGCCATATATCAATAGGTAGGCTACTTCCAGGAAGGTTGATTTTTCAGCAAGTTCTTCAATATTATATCCTCTATACCTTAGGACACCAAGTTCACCGTCCAAAAAGGTGATTGAACTTGTGGTTGAACCTGTGTTTTTGAATCCTGGGTCTATTGTAATCAATCCGGTCTGAGCCCTCAGTTTGGCTATGTCTATAGCTTTTTCATTCTCAGTTCCTTCAATAATTGGGAGTTCAAAATCTTTTCCTCCATATGAAAACTTAACGGTTTCGGACATAAGTATTGTTTTTATTTTTTCTGTTTATCGTATCAAAGTGTTTAACTTCTTTAGCTGCGCTTAAGTTAGTAAAAACGTGTATTTTTTACATGTTTAATTACATCAGTAGCGGATTAAAGATTATGAAATTATTTTATTGTTTCTATAATGAAAATCAAAAATCAAAAATGATTCTTGGTTTATTTTATCCAAATACGTAATTATTATTGTTCAAATATCGTATTTCCAAATTAATATTTTTTTCTAAGCTAAAGAAGCTTCTGGTTTTTTTGCAAAAAAAAAAGCCCCGAAGGGCTAATTTTATTTACAGAAGTGTTCAAAAACCTCAACGAGGTGTTCGCCGATCATTTTGGCATTTCTTCCTTCGATGTGATGCCTTTCAATGAAGTGCACCAATTCACCGTCTTTGAACAATGCCATGGCAGGTGAGGAGGGAGGATATGGCAAATGGTGTTGACGCACTTTTGCGACAGCAGCTGCATCATTTCCTGCAAAAACAGTAGCCAATACATCCGGCTTGATGTCACTTTGATCCAAAGCCAACCTAACTCCGGGTCTTGCAGCGCCGGCTGCGCAGCCACATACAGAGTTGATGACAATGAAAGTGGTTCCTTTGTGGTCTTTCAAATGGTTATCCACTTCTTCGGCTGTTCTGAATTCCTGAAAACCTGCATTGGTCAGTTCAGAACGCATGGGAGCAATTAATTCCTCTGGGTACATATTTTTTTAATTTTTTATTTTTAAAGAAAACCTAATTCAAGTTTGGCAGCTTCGGACATCATGTCCTGTGAATATGGTGGGTCAAATGTCAATTCCAATTCCACGTGGTTGATACCTTGGATCTGCTGGATTTTGTTTTTTACCTCTGAGGGGATAAATTCCGCAGAAGGGCAATTGGGTGAAGTAAGTGTCATCATGATGTATACATTGTTGACAGGATAGATGCTGATTTCATAAATCAAACCCAAATCATACACGTCAACAGGAATCTCAGGATCATACACTTGCTTGATGGCATTGATTACTTTTTCCTTAAGTTCTTGCGAAGGTATTTCCTTTATTTCTTCTGTGGTTTCTGACATATCGTTTATACATTTTGCTTGGCCTGGTAAGCCAAAGCGTATAATTTCATTTGCTTGATCATGGCGGAAAGCCCATTTGATCTTTGGGATCCGATGATATTTCCCATTCCGATTTTATCTATAAAGTCAAGATCGGCTTTGAGGATTTCCTGAGGCGTTCTACCTGAAAGCACCCGGATCAATAAGCTGATAAGACCTTTGGTAATATCTGTGTTGGAATCTGCCAAGTACTGAATCCTGTCTCCATCCCCTCTGGTTGTGAGCCACACTTTAGATTGACAGCCTTTGATGATGTTTTCGTCTACTCTTTCCTCCTCGGGAAATTTTGGTAATTGACTACCCAATTCCATTATATAATAGATGGTAGATTCTTTGTCGTCTCCAAGAATCTCGAATTCCTCGATGATTTCGTTCTGTATGTCCTGGATGCTACTCATTTATTTTTGATTTTGGCTATTTTGGCTAAGCTTACCGCCATTTGGTCAATTTCTGATTTGGTATTGTAAACAGAAAATGAGGCCCTTACAGTTCCTTCGAGGCCTAAACGTTGCATAAGAGGCTGCGTACAATGATGACCTGTCCTTACTGCGATTCCGTTTGCATCAAGCATCACACCCACATCAAAAGGGTGCATTCCGTTGATATTAAATGATACGACACTTACTTTCTCTGAGGCTGTACCAACAGGAACAAATCCTTTAATCTGTCCAAAAGTTTCGTTTGCATGGTCAAGCAACTCATCTTCATGTTTTTTGATATTTGATTTCCCTATAAAGGAAATAAAATCAAGAGCCTTCTGAAAGGCAATTACATCGGCAATATTTGGCGTTCCTGCCTCGAATTTGAAAGGGATTTCATTGTAGGTTGTTTTGGCAAAAGTGACCTCTTTAATCATCTCACCGCCACCTTGATAAGGAGGCATGATTTCCAGCAGGCTTCTTTTTCCATATAAAATCCCCAAACCCGTCGGTCCATATAACTTGTGCGCTGAAAAGGCCAAGAAATCACAATCCAAGTCCTGAACATCTATATCCAGGTGATTGGTCGATTGGGCACCGTCCAAAAGTACTTTTGCGCCAACTTGATGGGCTTTTTTGATGATTTCTTTTACGGGATTTATTGTGCCCAATGCATTGGAAACATGAACGATACTTACAAATTTCGTCTTATCAGAAAGCAGGTTTTCAAACTCCTCCAAAAGAATTTCACCCTTGTCATTGATTGGGATAATCTTTAAAATAGCCTCTTTTTCCTCGCAGAGCATTTGCCAAGGCACGATGTTGGAGTGATGCTCGAGGGTAGAAATGATGATTTCATCACCTTTGGTGATAAATTTTCTACCAAAAGAAGAAGCTACTAAGTTGATGCTTTCTGTAGTGCCTTTTGTAAAAATCACTTCCGCACTTTCATTGGCATTGATAAAATTCTTTACTCCATCTCTTGTCTCTTCATAATATCTTGTCGCGCGGTCCGCAAGAGTATGCGCACCTCTATGAATATTGGAGTTATCATGTTCGTAATACGCAGTTAGCGCGTCAAGCACCGATTGGGGTTTTTGGGTAGTCGCAGCATTGTCAAAATAGATCAAAGGCTTCCCGTTGACCTCCTGATGGAGGACGGGAAACATTGTTCTGATTTCTTCTATATTCAATGGCATGACTTTTTCTTAAAAATTACTTCCCAAACGATTTTGGACAATATTTACAATATGGTTTTGAAAAGCCTCATCGGAGATGTGGTCCATGACCTCGCCCGTAAAAGCATATAACAACATTCCTCTAGCCTGTTCTTTGCCCAAACCTCTTGCCCTCAAATAGAATAAGGCTTCTTCATCCAATTGCCCCGTAGTACAACCATGGGAACATTTGACATCATCCGCCCAGATTTCCAATTGCGGCTTGGTATTGACAATCGCGTCTTCGGACAATAGGATATTGTTGTTTTGCTGGAAGGCATTTGTCTTTTGGGCATCTTGCCTTACGAAAATTTTGCCATTGAAAACCCCTCTTGAACTATCAGCCAACAATCCTTTATATAATTCATTGGATTGGGCATGTGGCTTGGTATGGTCCACATTGGTGTGGTTGTCGACGTGGGTTTTCCCATTCAAAAGGTATAAACCATACATATTTCCTTCGCAACCCGAATCAAGAAGATTCAAGCTCAGGTTATTCCTTACCATATCTCCCGAAAGAGATACCACTACAGAGGTGAAGACGGAATCTCTATGGATGTCTGTTTCGGTGTTATTGACTGTAATGGCGTTTTTACTTTCGTTTTGAAGCCTGTTGTAGTGAACTTGGGAGTTTTGTCCGACTTTGATTTCTGTCACCATGTTGCTGAAATAGGTCTTGTCATCCAAAGAGACACTGTCCTCCAAGAATGTCACCTCAGCATTATCCTCAACTTCAATCAAAATCCTAGAATGGATGACTTGTCCGTCATTTGATTGATTAAGGAAAAGGAAAAGGATCGGTTTTTCAACTTTTTGGTTTTTTGGTACTTTTAGATAAACCCCGTCCTCAAAAGAAATATTGTTTAGGGCCACAAAGGGGTCCTTTTCTGTTTTTGCGATTTTTCCCAAAAGCTCAGGTTTGGCATCGCTTATCAAAGAAAGTATATACCCATTGTTTGATATAGTGGATAATTCTTTTTCAAAAAAGCCGTTGTTAAAAACCAACAGGTCACCCTCAAATTCCCCGAAAACATGGGATTGGATGATTTCATTATTTAAACTTGCTTTTTTGGCGAAAGAAAAATCAGAAATTGAGTTCTCCAGTTTTTTGGTGATGGCGGTAAATTTGTATTCTTCTTCTTTTATTGCCGGAAGTCCGGTTTTTTCAAGAATAGCCCTACTTGATTTTCTCAGATTTGAGAAAGAAGATCCGCTTGGAACCTGACTTAACAAGGAGTCAAGTATATTAATTTTGGTAGTTGTCGTCATTGATTTTAAAAGATTTTTGGTAAAAACCGGAATTATACAGAAGCGGCATTCACTTCTTCTTTGATCCAATCGTACCCTTTTTCTTCTAATTCCATAGCCAATTCCTTGGTCCCTGATTTCACGATTCTTCCGTTGTAAAGGACATGGACATAATCGGGGACTATGTAATCCAACAGTCTCTGGTAGTGGGTGACCACAATAGTAGCTGTTTTGTCAGATTTCAATGTATTAACCCCATGGGAAACAATTCTTAAGGCATCGATATCAAGTCCGGAATCCGTCTCATCCAAAATGGAAAGCGTTGGTTCCAACATCGCCATTTGGAAAATTTCGTTTCTCTTTTTTTCTCCGCCTGAAAATCCCTCATTCAATGAACGGCTCAAAAGCTTTTGATCTATTTCCACCAATTTCATTTTTTCTTTCATCACAGAAAGAAACTTGACGGCGTCCAAGGCAGGCAGGCCTCTATATTCGCGAACCTGATTGACAGCAGTTCTCAAAAAATTTGTTGTGCTCACGCCGGGAATTTCTACAGGATATTGGAAAGCCAAGAAAACACCTTCTCTAGCCCTGTCTTCAGGAGCCAATTCCAAAAGGTCTTTTCCCTGAAATACCACTTCACCTTCAGTCACCTCATATTCTTCTCTGCCTGCCAATACGGAGGCCAAAGTTGATTTTCCTGATCCATTTGGACCCATGATAGCGTGAACCTCACCTGCTTTGACTTCAAGGTTGATACCTCTTAATATAGGAGTGCCTTCAATGGAGGCATGTAAATTCTTGATTGATAACATAATTGATTTGATATTAGAAATTTGAAATCCGAAATCTTTTACCCTACGCTGCCCTCAAGGGTCAGGGCCAAAAGTTTTTGTGCTTCCACCGCAAATTCCATCGGTAGTTGGTTCAGCACCTCTTTTGCATAACCGTTGACAATAAGGGCAACTGCATCTTCGGTACTGATACCCCTTTGGTTGCAATAGAACAACTGATCCTCACCGATTTTGGAAGTAGTGGCTTCGTGCTCGACTTTGGCTGTAGGGTTTTGGATGTCTATATAGGGGAAAGTGTGTGCGCCACAACGGTCACCCATCAATAGAGAATCACACTGTGAAAAATTCCTTGCATTGGAAGCCCTTTTCATTACCTGAACCTGACCTCTGTAAGAATTTTGTGATCTTCCTGCAGAAATACCTTTTGAAACAATCCTTGATCTTGTGTTTTTACCGATATGGATCATTTTTGTACCTGTATCAGCCTGTTGGTAATTGTTGGTGACAGCTACAGAATAGAATTCGCCGATTGAATAATCACCTTTTAAGATACAGGAAGGATATTTCCAAGTGACTGCGGACCCTGTTTCTACCTGTGTCCAGGATATTTTAGAATGGTCACCTGCGCAGATTCCTCTTTTGGTTACGAAATTGTAGATACCACCTTTTCCTGATTTGTCTCCGGGATACCAGTTTTGGACAGTCGAATATTTCACTTCTGAATTTTTGGCAGCGTAGATTTCAACAACTGCGGCATGCAACTGGTTTTCATCTCTTTGTGGAGCAGTACATCCTTCTAAATAGGAAACATAGGAGCCTTCATCTGCAATAATCAAAGTTCTTTCAAATTGACCGGTATTTGCAGCATTGATTCTAAAATAAGTGGAAAGCTCCATAGGACATCTGACACCTGTAGGAATGTAGCAGAAAGAGCCATCAGAAAAAACTGCGGAATTGAGTGCTGCGTAATAGTTATCAGTCATTGGGACTACTGATCCCAAATATTTTTTGACCAGTTCTGGATGTTCGTGAACGGCCTCACTGAATGAACAAAAAATAATTCCCAATTTGGAGAGCGTTTCTTTAAAAGTCGTTCCCACCGAAACGGAATCAAGTACCGCATCAACGGCAATTCCCTGAAGTCTTTTTTGTTCGTTGAGATTGATTCCGAGCCTTTCATAAATCTGAAGCAGTTCAGGATCAATTTCATCCAGGCTTTTTGGTTTGTTACTTTTCTTAGGTGCAGAATAATATCTGAGTCCCTGAAGATCAATTTTGGGGTAATGAACATTGGCCCATACCGGTTCAGTCATGGTAAGCCAATTGTTGAATGCTTTTAATCTCCATTCCAACAACCATCCGGGTTCCTCTTTTTTTGCAGAAATCCAGCGAATAATACCCTCATTTAAGCCTATCGGAGCTTCGTCAGTTTCTAAATCAACTGACCAGCCATGTTCGTAATCTTTGGAGGTTAATTCTTCTAATATCTTATTGTCCTTGCTCATTTGTTTGAGTAATTTAGACTAATTATAGTTTGTGAGGCGAAGATACAACATTTAACCAAATTATAATGTTCAAATCCGTTGTAAAAATCTATCAAACATGCTCAACAATGACCTTATTTAAAAGAAAATCAATCATTTAGAGAAAAGAAAAGCTGAGAGCAGTTCTCTCAGCTTTGTTGTAAAAGTTAAATAATAAAGTTGAATAATTATAATTTTTATTAAAATGGATTTAATCTAAATAACGAATAACTATGATCAAGATCATTCAATGACCTATGTTTTATGCTTATTTTTCAAAAAACTGGATGGGTCTGTTGATACTTTCTTCCAATACAATCAGTGTTTCGGTCCGGTCTATTCCATCTACTTTTTGGATTTTGTCCAAGACAGTTCGGAGGTGATTGGTGTCTTTACAGATGATTTTGGCAAAAATGCTATAATTCCCCGTGGTATAATAAGCATTGATTACTTCTGAAATTTCCTTTAATCTTCCGATGACAGTATCGTAGAGAGAACTTTTTTCAAGGTAAATTCCAAGAAAGGCAGAGATGTCGTAGCCGAGTTTCGAAAAATCAATATTGAGTGTGGCACTTTTCACGATCCCCATGTCTTCGAGTTTTCTCATCCTTACGTGTACAGTACCGGAAGAAACATAAACTTTTTTGGCAATTTCTGTATATGGGGTCTTGGCATCATCATTCAACAATGAAATAATCTTAAGATCAACATTGTCAATATCTAAAATTTTGTCCATTTTTTTTGGGTTAATTTGAGGCTATGTTAATATATGTGCCCACAAATTATGAAATAGTTAAAAAATTGCAAAATAAATTTTTCAATTTGTAAAATTCGGTAAAATGAAGTTACTTTGGTGCGTTCGACTTGAAGTTATATAATATTTGGTATTTACTTCCTTTGGTCAAATAAATGTTTGAAAATTTAAGTTTTACTTTGTTTCAGGCATTTTATAAATGGAAACTTTTAATCTCTAAAGTTATATTTGGGTTTATATTCTGAAAAGGGTCTTGCTAATGGCAAGACTTTTTTGTGCCCTTAAAAAAATTTCAAATGCAAAAATTTGCATATGAAAAATATTTATCTGTATATTTGAAAAAAATATCTCGCATATGTACAGACTTTCTTTCATCCTCGCATTATTCGTAAGTGTTTCACTTGTTGGACCACATGTTCAGGCCAAATCGTTTTTTTCTGAAACAGAAAATGAAAAAGAGATTAAAAACGCTACAAAAGAGAATGAAAAGGCGCTAGTCTCTTTGAAACCTTTTGTAGGCGTTTCTTCAGGAGATCAAAATTCAGGATTAACGAGTGATTTGATAATCGATGTTCTTGATCCGGTAGATGGATTTGGTTCAGATTATGCACCGTGGTTTTGGTCAGAAGAGACCTTCGCGATGCTTGATGGATATGCTCCGTTCATTTTTAGGACAAAGAAAAGTGCTGCTGCTATAGATGAATTGAGGGTTGTGATTTCAATAAATGAATTCGGAAAAGTGATAGGTTATAAAATCCTGAATGAATCACCCGACAAAGGTTTAAGGGAAAGACTTGCCCATGTGATAAGAAAAATGCCTGATGCTACACCTGTCCCTGGATTCAGTACTTATGAATCCATGGATTTCGAATTGATCATGGCTTATTGATATTTGTTCAGATTAACTCTTCGGTTTGATTTTCCCTGCCAATTTTTTGGCAGGGATTTTTTTTGAGCGGTTAGGAATGGGATACGTCATATCCTAATTTTAACCTAATCATCAACTCAAACAGAAATGAAAAAAAACATACTCATGGTAGCTATTGGCCTGCTTGCTTTCACAAGCTTTGCCATAGCACAGGAAGTATCTCTGTCTCCGGATAAGAAATGGCCTGAGCAAGATAAAAAGTCAAAATTTTATACAGTTTCCGGGGAAAGACACGGACAGTCTTTTTTTAAGAAGTATGAGTTCCCTGAGGTACAGTACACACCCGGAGAAAAACTGACTTTTGACATTTACCACACCCCGGACGTGATGTATCATTGGTACAAATTATGGGCAGAAAAGTATCCGGATATCACTGAGCTATATGAGGTGGCAAAATCCTATGAGGGACGCCCTATTCTCCAAATGACCATCACAAACAAAAAAACCGGGAAACATACGGACAAACCCGCCGCTTACTTTGAAGGTGGAAGGCACGGCGGAGAAGTAACAGCAAGTGAAGCTGTTTTTTGGTTGACCCAGCATTTATTGGAAAACTATGGCAAAGATCCTGAAATCACCAAACTGATTGACACCAAAACAGTCTATGTCAGGCCACAAAACAATCCTGACGGGACAAACATGTACCTTTTTACGGAGCAGCAAAATCGAAGTACTGTCCGCCCGCACGATACGGATAGAGATGGGTTACTCGATGAAGATCCAAGTGAGGATCTTGACGGAGACGGAATCATTCGAATGATGCGTAAAAAAGCGGTTACCGAGAAAGAAAAGGAAGAAGCGAATTACGTTATCGATCCTAAGGATCCAAAAGGACGCTTGATGAAAAGAGTTTTTGAAGGCAAAGGTGATTATATCATGTATTCGGAAGGCATAGATAATGATGGCGACGGCAAATACAATGAAGATGGAATCGGTGGATTGGACCTTCATAGAAACTACCCCGAAAACTGGAGACCTGATACAGGTGGAGATGAAACAGGGAGAGGGTATACCCAATTTGGCGCGGGCGAGTACCCATTGAGCGAAATCGAAACCCGCTCAACAGTACTTTGGTTGCTTTCGCATCCCAATATTTCGGTTGTCAATTCATTGGATACCCGTGTTCCCATGCACTTGAGGCCACCTTCCACTTCGTCAAGTGCAGAGTCCATGTTTTTGAAAGACAGGTTGATCTACGAATACTATGACAGCCTCGGAATGACAATTACCGGTTATCCTTGGGCAGGTGATGTCTATGAGACCTACAGTACGAGAGGAAAAGTAAACAGGCTGACCGGAGATCCTTTGAAGCCAAGCCCATTATTTGGACATGGACCTGACTTTGGATATTTCTATTATGGAGCGGTTTGGTATGGTGATGAGCTATGGAACAACGGTGCCATGAAGGATTATGACGGTGATGGTCAGCGGGATGATTACGATGGTATGAGATGGGATGATGAAGAGAATGGTTCAAAAGGTTTTAAGAATTGGGAAAAATTCACCCATCCGCAGCTTGGTGAAGTCGAAATTGGTGGATCGCATCCAAAATTCTTTAGCCAAAACGGGCCTCCTTGGCAGTTAGAAACCTGGATCAAAAAACAATCCCTCTTCAACCTTGCAATGGCAAAGGACTTGCCGCAGATTGAGATCAAAAATGTCAATATCACTAAATCCGGAGATGTATATGAGATTAAAGTAACCTGGACTAACTCAGGCAAACTTCCTGTGGCATTGGATCAGGCCAAAAGGGTGAAAATCGTACAGGAAGACAGGTTGATGCTGGATTTTGACAAGGAACTGACAAAAGGTTTTGAAAATTCAAAAGTACAGATCACTACTCCGGAATTGTATGAAAAAACCATTTACGCAGGTTATACCGAAGTCGGAGAGACCAAGGAAGCAATATTCAAAGTGAAAGTGAACCAGAAAGAACCTGTCAAAGGAAAGCTAAAATTGCTTTCAACAAGAGGAGGTTATATCGAAAGGGAAATTACCTTAGGAAACTAAAGGGTAGTCCTAAAAGGAAAATAAATGCCACAAAACATAGATGTCAAAGGATTATCTTTTGCTATCTCCTATGGTTTGTGGCATTTTTTATAACATCAAAAATCCATTGAAATAAAACTTAAAGAATCATTACTTGTTCTTTCTTTTATTTGAACCATATCAAAATCCCGATTAAAATGAAAACCCAAATCAAATTTCATCTCTTTATCCTTCTTTTTTGGTCATCGACATTTGCGATAGCCCAAGAAAAAAGAGCTTTGACCCATCAGGATTATGATGGATGGGAAACGGTTTCTTCAGAGAAAATTTCCAAATCAGGTCAATGGATAGGTTATACAGTCAATCCTCAAGATGGAGATGGCAGATTGGAAATTGTCTCCCATCAAAATCAGGATCAGCGATTTCTTCTTCCCCGAGTCAATCAATGGACATTTTGCCATAACAGTCAATTTGCAATTGGGAAAATCTATCCGCAGGCAGATACTGTCAAGAATCTCAAATTGAAAAAGAAAAAGGCGGATGATATGCCAAAGGACAGTGTGTTTGTCATGAACCTGACTACCGGAGAATTGGAGAAATTAGCGAGGGTGAAGTCTTATTCTATTCCGGCAAAAGAAGGAAATTGGATGGCAATTCATTTTGAGAAGGATTTGCCTAAAAAAGCAGAGAAAAAAGAAAACGGTGATACCACAAAAGTCAACGGGCCAAAACCTGAAAAACCCAAGAAGACCGATGGGTCGAAGCTCATGGTCAAAGACTTGGCAGGAACCCAAATTTATGAATTTGATAGGGTAAAATCATTTGGCTTTTCTGAGAAGGGAGACTTTTTGTATTATACAAAAGCATCCGAAGACACTTTGAAGAACGCGGGTATTTTCCTTTTTAATCTCAAAACAGGGGAATCAAAAACCATTGATGAAGGAAAAACAGACTATATTTCTATGGTTTTTTCTCCTGAGAATAAGCTTTTGGCTTTTTTGGCCACAGAGGATTCTACCAAATCCAAAAAGCCCTATTTTGACCTTTTCCTATTTGATATCAACAAAGAAAAAAACCAGAAGATAGCCTCCAAAGGCACTGCAGGGATCAATGGCATGGTAAGTAAAAATGGCCGATTGTTTTTTTCAAATGACGAAAACCGGTTGTTTTTTGGGACTTCTCCGGATTATATCGCATACCAATATGAAGACGATTCGACCATTTTGGATGAGGAAAGGGTAAGTCTTGATATTTGGGGATGGCAGGATGCAGAGATTCAGCCTATGCAATTGAAGAACAAAAGCAGGGAAGAGAATAAATCTTTTCTCACTGTTTTCAATTTGAAATCCAAGATCATCACCCAGATTGGAGATGAATCAGTATCCCAGATCGATGTGGACAAAAAAGTCAAAAATCAGTTCGGGCTTGGTTTTGACGCAAGTCCTTACCGTAGAAATTACAGTTGGGATATTCAGATAGGAAGAGATTTGTATTTGGTAGACTTGACGACGGGTTCAAAAAGCCTCATTCGAAAAGATGTCCCTGACAATCCACAATTATCTCCTGAAGGTAAATATGTCTTTTGGTATGACGAGCGCGACAGTTCTTGGGTTTCCTATGATATTAAATCAAAAACCTTCAAGAACCTGACACAGGATATTGAGAGCATTTTTTATGATGAGCTGCATGATTCACCTGCCCTTCCTTCAAGCAATGGTGCCGCAGGATGGACCAAAGGGGATTTGGCCTTTTTGGTATATGACAGGTATGATATCTGGAAAATAGATCCCACAGGAAAGTCAGCTCCGGTGAATGTGACAAAAGGCGAAGGGAAGAAACAGCAAATTGTATTTAGGAGGGAAAAGCTGGACAATGAAGAAGAAAGCATAGACCCATCACAGCCCTTGATATTGAATGCTTTTAATGAATTGAATAAGAAAAACGGGTTTTTCAAAGGGGATATTTCAGGTGCAACTATTCCACAATCCATTGTTTTTACAGACCACCGGTATTCAAGCTTGACCAAGGCAGAGAATTCAGACAAAATGCTTGTTAGAAGATCTACATTTCAGGAATATTCTGACATCTACGCTACGGATTTGAACCTCAAGTCGATGGAACAGGTGTCCCATGCAAATCCACAGCAAAGTCAGGTAAAGTGGGGATCGGTAGAATTGGTCAATTACCTTGCAAATGATGGTGTGCCGCTTCAAGGCCTCCTATTCAAACCGGATAATTTTGATCCAAAAAAGAAATACCCCATGTTGGTTTATTTCTATGAAAGGAATTCTGACGGATTGCACTCCTATAGAGCCCCCGCTCCAAGTGCGTCGACGATCAACATCCCTTATTTTGTGAGTAATGATTACTTGGTTTTTGTGCCGGATATCAAGTATGACTTGGGCTTACCGGGACCAAGCGCTTATAATTGCATCATACCGGGCGTTCAGGCTTTGGTATCAAGAGGATTCGTGGATGCCTCGAATATGGCTATACAAGGCCAATCTTGGGGAGGTTACCAAGTTGCCTATTTGATCACAAGGACCAATATGTTCAAAGCTGCCGGCGCGGGAGCTCCTGTCGTGAATATGACTTCGGCTTATGGTGGCATCAGGTGGGGTACCGGAATGAGCAGGATGTTTCAATATGAGCAAACGCAATCAAGAATAGGAGGGACACTTTGGGACAAGCCACTGTATTATATTGAGAATTCTCCACTCTTTACGATGGATAGGGTAAATACGCCCGTCCTGATTATGCACAACGATGACGACGGTTCAGTTCCTTGGTATCAGGGAATTGAGATGTTCATGGCATTGAAAAGACTGAATAAGCCGGCTTGGTTGCTTCAATACAACGGGGAAGACCATAACCTCAGGTTGAGAAAAAACAGGAAAGACCTTTCCATCCGTATGGCCCAATTCTTTGATTACTATCTCAAAGGAGCCCCGGCACCTCTTTGGATGACAGAAGGTTTGCCTGCTGTCGAAAAAGGGAAAACCCTCAAGTATGAGCTTTCAGGAAATTGAGTGATGAAATAAATTAAAAAAGCCATTGGGTGGAAATTCCCAATGGCTTTTATTATTAATGTATGTACACAATTATGCCAGTAGATTGGATATCCATTTAAATTTTTGTCTGCAGACTGAAATATCCGATACATCCCTGCCAGATGACAGGCGGGGGTCTTCAGACTTCCGTCTTCCGTCCCCATGAAGAAGAATATAGGGTTACAGGCAAAGAAGCGTATATCCATGTTATTGTTTTAGACTTTTCAGGACTACCTATTGATATACCTTCTTATGAAGAATTGAAAATTGCCCATGACATCAGGATAGATTAGCTTGTTTTGCATGTTGTTGCCGTCTATTTCAGAACTCATGAGAAACATGGCCGATAATTCCAGTCCGATATCCCATTCGTATTCAAAATTAGAAACCATGCCAAATTTTACCGGAACATAGCCGACTGCCGTTGATTGATTTGATCTTTCCACAAATCCCTGAATATAAATCCCGTTTTCGAGAACGCCCTCACGCATGACTCTTTGGGCCCTCTCTGAATACATGGCCCCAAGACCAAGCCCCACATAGAAATTAACAGGTTCACCGACTCCCGAAGTATTTGGGTTTAGGTATAATACCGGCATTACATCCAGAAAATAACTCATCCCTTTGAAATAATAAGCCTGTCCGTTGTCTCCCCACTTGATGATGATAGGATTGTTTAGTGGCCTAAATTCCCCGCTATTCAAAACCTGACCACCAACTGAAGCTTTAATATCGAACTTGTCTGAAATCTCCTTGCTGTACGCAACCGTAAATGCCGGTTCCATTTTGAACTCCATGAACTTATAGATTCCTGCGTTTTCGGCGTAAATCATTCCCCAACCAAATCCGCCTGAAATATGGTCTCTTGAGCCTTGGGCACTGAGAAGTCCTATAAAAGAAACGTTTAATAAAAGAGTAAAAAGAATTCTAAGCATAAATTACTTAAGGTTGATTGCGACCACGAATATACAAGATTTGGATTTCATAATCCAAAGGACTTGTCTAAGGGTAATTTTATGGCACGGTGTCCAAATTGGAATTACGGATTAACTTGCAAAAGAGTTTTTCTGAAATGCAAAAAAACACTTTTTTAAAATTTCAAAAAAAACACAGCAAAGCGTTCATATTGAGCGGATTTGGATGTTTTAGTCTGTTTTTTCAAGAGAAAATATCGCAAAGGGTGCCATCTTGGCTTTTTGGAATGAAAGCGTGCTGTCTGTCACGCTGTAATTGTCCACCTGTCTTAAAATCTCCAAAAACGCCATTTCCAGTTCCATATCAGGGCAGGCCATCATCGTAGAGGCGGTGTTACCAAAGGATATCCGACTTTCTTCCTTTAGCTCATATGGGCCAAAGATGTTGTTGCATGATCCATTGCCATGGAATGTCGCTGTTTCCATATCAAATTGAATAAATGCCTCTTTCAATCCATCTTTCTTCTCGACAGGTTTTCCTCGGAGTTCTTTTAAGACCCATTTTTTATCTTCCAGTCGTGGATCTGTCGGGTTTTTGGGAAGTGTATATTTTGCTGCCAAGCCACCTGTAATCCTGTTTCCTTCTTTGTCCAGATGAAACAATGCATTTTCTCCTACGAGGTACATCTGACTTTCTCCATGCTCACTGGATATGGTAATTTTGGATCCACTTTCATTCCACTGAAATGTCCCCTCGTCTGAGAAAAAACCATCTTCTTTACCAAGGTATTTTAAGGTTCTTGTGAACTTGCCGTCTGATTTTAGGTTAATGGTTGTTTCTATTCCTTCGCAATCAGCACAAGGTAAAACCCCTTTATAGACACCTTTCCAATCCAGGCTGTTTTGACTGTTGTCACCAATTGCAACAGAAGAAGATGAGATTTCAACTGAGTCTCCCTGTTCTAAGGATTTTTCTGAACTGCAGGAAATCGAAGTTGCCATAAAGATGGCGGCAGAAAACATAACCAAAAGCTTTTTCATAAAACATGATATTGTTTGAAGTGTATGTAAGCAATGATGCCAGTAGATAGGATATCCAATTTTAATTCTTGTCCAAGGACTTAATTGTCCGATACATCGGTCTTCCGACTTCGGTCTTCCGTCCCGAATGAAGAAGAATCGAGGGTTACTGGCAAAAAAGTGTATATCCATTTTATTTGCTTATAAATTTCCAAAAAACCAAGTTTAAAACAAACCGGTAATGTTGCCTTCTGCGTCAATATCAATACTTTCTGCGGCAGGTTTGGAAGGAAGTCCGGGCATTCTCATGATGGTTCCAGCAATTGGAATGATAAAACCAGCACCCGCCGCAATGTCAAATTCCCGTATTTTTATAGTAAACCCTGAAGGCCTGTTGGTAAGCTTGGGATCATCTGAAAGTGAATATTGTGTTTTGGCAATGCAAACCGGCAACTTGTCCAGGCCAATCTTTTTGAATAGCTTGATTTGCTGTTTGGCTTTGACACTGTATTCCACTTCTGCAGCTCCATAGATTTTTCTGGCAATAATCTCTATTTTTTGCTCGATACTCCATTCAAAACGGTAAAGCGGTGTGAAGTTGCTTTTTCCTGATTCAGCGGCTTCTTTGACAGCCATAGCAAGTTCGGTCGCACCTTCTCCTCCTTTTTCCCATGCTTCGCAAAGGGCGACTTTTACTCCTAATTTTTCACAGCGGTCAATAACTACCTGTATTTCTTCTTCAGAATCAGTTGCAAACTTATTGATTGCCACCACCGGCACCAGCATGAAATGACGCATGTTTTCGATGTGTTTTTCGAGGTTAGGCAGGCCAAAGGCGACAGCTTCTTTGTTTGGGATTTTCAAATCAGGAAATGGTATTCCCGAATGGCTCTTTAAAGCCCTGATTGTAGCCACTATGACCACAGCATCAGGTTTGAGGTTTCCGTATTGGCATTTGAGATCAAGAAACTTTTCCCCACCCAGATCGGAGGCAAATCCAGCTTCGGTAACGACATAGTCCGCAAGAGAAAGCCCCATTTTGGTGGCAATGATAGAATTCGATCCTTGTGCAATATTGGCAAATGGACCTCCATGGATGATGGCAGGATTGCCTTCAATAGTCTGGACAAGATTTGGCATAATGGCATGCTTCATCAAAGCCGTCATTGCGCCCTGTGCTTTGAGCTGATGTGCCCGGACAGGTTCATCGTCATACGTATATCCGATGATGATATTTCCCAGTTTTTCTTTTAGGTCCATCAGTCCATTGGAAAGACACATAGCAGCCATTACCTCTGAGGCGGCGGTAATATCAAAGCCTGATTCTCTTGGTATCCCCTGTGCCGACCCGCCAAGTCCGATCACAATGTCTCTTAGGGCACGTTCATTCATGTCCATAACCCTTTTCCAGATGATCTTTCGGGGATCAATGTTGAGCGAGTTTTTTTGATTGTGGATATGGTTATCTACCAAAGCAGACAATAGATTATGGGCTTTTTCTATGGCGGCAAAGTCTCCGGTGAAGTGTAGGTTGATGTATTCCATCGGCAAAACCTGGGCATAGCCCCCGCCAGCAGCCCCGCCTTTCATCCCAAATACAGGACCTAAAGATGGTTCTCTGAGAACCACCGCTGTTTTCACTCCGATCTTATTGAGACCTTCTGCCAATCCGATGCTTGCCGTAGTTTTGCCCTCGCCGGCCAGAGTAGGCGTTATGGCGGTTACAAGGATCAGTTTTTTTCCTTTAATCTTTGATTCATCGATCAGTCGGAGTGGGAGTTTTGCCACATATTTCCCATAGGGGCGAAGATCGTCTTCTTGGATGCCAAGCTTGGCGGCAATCTGGGAAATCGGACGCATCTTGGATGCGTGGGCAATTTCAAGGTCGGATTTGGTCATCATTATTCTCTTTTTGGAGTAATTTGGGTTTTAAGCAGATTCAAAATTCTAAGACTATTTTTATGTTTACTGATAGCTTGATTTTTTTCCGAACTTTTGAAAATTAAATTTTCTTAGTTAAGGCTAAAATAGTGATTTTCGGATAAGGAGCTTGAGAATGGGCTATAAAATCGATGAATAAAAAAAGTCTCTGAACAATTTTTTTTCAGAGACTTTTTTCTAAAATCGGATGGATATTTCAGAAAGCTATTTTTCAATAAAAGTTGCAAAATCATCCAAAATCAGATTTTCGATGCTTGCACTTTTGGCATATCTAAGGAGATTTTTTTCGTGTTTAGAAATGATGGAAGTGAATTTATTTTGGGACTCTTTCAGTTTTTCGTTCAGGATATTTTTGTTCTCCTCCTGAACAACGGATGGTCTGTCAAAGTTTGAGATCACCACACCATACAATTGGGATATTTTTTCCCTTAATTCAGGTTCTGCCGTATCTACATAATTGTCACCGGTGGTAATGACCAATCTTTCTTTGAGCTTATTAAGTTCATTGATAAATGCCGTCATTGATTTGTTTGATTTTGGATCTGAAGCTTTGATTTTTTCTGCATAATCCAAATACTTGTCTACCTGATATACCAAATAAGCCAGATCCTGTGTCATGCCAAACAATTCCTTCGCCATTTTTTCTTGGGCTTTTCTGCTTTCCACAGAAATCCCTGACCTTTCGTCATAAACGAGTTCTATGGTGGTTTCAAATTGTTCTTTCCCTTTTTTCATCACCACCTTGTAGGAACCTGCAGGGACTCTTGGAGCTCCAAATCCCCCAAAAGAAAAGGTTTTTCCTTTGGCTACCTTGGGGGCTTTTCCTGTAAAATTCCACCTGACGACGTTTATACCTTTTTGTTTACCGGGGTCCAGACTATTGACCTTATTATCGTTTTCATCAAAAATTTCAAGCGTCATGGCACCGAATGTATGCCGCTTCTTGAGATAATAAATGATTTTTCCGGACTTGTCAGGGTTTGGTCCCACAAAGGTGATTGCCTGACTTGATCCACCGAAATTACTTTCTTCCCACATGACAATTGGTGGGGATTTAAGAAAATAAACTTCCTCATTCAACATTTCGGGCTTGATCTGTCTTAGTGGGCTGATATCATCTATAATGATGATACCTCTTCCGTGTGTGGCAATGACCAAATCGTTGGTTTTTGGATGCATAGCCATGTAGTGCACTGATGCAGCAGGCATATTGTTGGTGAATTTCGACCAATTTTTTCCTCCATCGATACTTACAAATAGTCCCAATTCAGTTCCTAAGAAAAGGAGATTTTCATTTTCCAGATCTTCAAAGATATGTCTTGCAAACCCATGTACATCTTGACTGATGACAGAAGTCCAAGTTTGTCCAAAATCAGTAGTTTTATAGGCATATGGCTTAAAATCATTTTGGGTGTGTCCATCGAATACTGCGTAGGCAGTCCCTTTACCGAAATTTCCGGGCTGAATATGATAAGTCCATGTGTTTTTTGGCAAATCCGGAACATTGGCAACTACATTTGTCCAAGTCTTGCCACCATCTTGAGTAACCTGCACATTACCATCGTCTGTACCTACCCAAATGATATTTTCATCCAAAGGAGATTCCGCTATGGTAAAGATCGTTGTATGATTCTCTGCGCCTGAATTATCAGTAGATATGCCTCCTGAGGAGGTTTGATTTTGTTTTGCGGGATCATTGGTTGTCAGGTCAGGTGAGATTCTTTCCCAATTGTTGCCCATATCATTGGACCGCAACAAAAACTGACTGCCTACATAAATCCGATCCGGATGGTGGGGACTTATCTGTATTGGGGTATTCCAGTTGAAGCGGTACTTCTGTTCATCCTTACCGGGAAATGGACGTATGTTTTTGATGAAATTCTTTTCTACATCATAGCGCCAGATATTATCGGCACCCTGCATTTCTGAATAAACAATTTTCTTGGTTGGATGTCTGTACACCCTGAATCCATCTCCTGCACCGACTGATGTCCAATCTCCGGGTTCTATGCCTCCGGGACTTGATGATGGGCCAAACCAAGAACCATTGTCCTGAAGTCCTCCATAAATTCTGTAAGGTTCATCATTATCCACACTGACGTGGTAAAACTGTGAAACAGGTAAGCTTTCAACCATTTCCATGGTGGTCCCTCCATCCCAGGTTCTATATAATCCACCGTCGGTAGCTACATAAAATCTATCGGAATCGTTGATGTCAAACCAGATATCATGAATGTCAGCATGCATGGCACCGAGATTTCTGAAGGTTTTTCCTCCATCTCGACTGATACTTCCTGCCAATCCCGCTTTCACCAGCACATCAGGGTTTTTTGGGTCGACCACTATCCTTGAAAAATAGAATGGTCTTACTGTAAGTTCGAAATCCCCGTTCATAAAAGTCCAGGAATTGCCTGCGTCTTCTGAACGGTAAAGGCCTTTTTTATCTTTGGATTCAATCACAGAATATAGAATAGTGGGCTCAGAAGGTGCTACTGCAATAGCAATTCTTCCCAAATCCCCAGTTGGAAAACCATTATGGATCTTGTTCCAGTTTTTGCCTCCATCTGTTGTCTTGTACAAGGCACTGTGAGGTCCTCCTGAACTGAATGAATAAGCAGTCCTTCTAACCTGCCAGAAAGCTGCATATAAAGTGTTAGGGTCTTTTGGATCCATAAACAAGTCCGAACAACCGGTATCCTTCATTCCTGCAAGGACATTGGTCCAAGTCTGACCTCCATCGGTGGTTTTGTAGACACCGCGTTCATCACTATCGCCCCATAAAGCTCCCAAAACTCCTACATATACCTCATTTGAATTATTGGGATTGATGGCAATACCACTGATTCTATCTGAGTTTTCTAATCCGATTTTGTTCCAGGTATTTCCTCCGTCGACGGTCTTATAAAGACCATCACCAAAAGAAACACTGTTTCTTACCCATGTTTCACCTGTTCCAACCCATACCACATTATCCGGATTGGAAGGATCAACTTCGATGATACCAATAGATTGATTGTAATTATCGAAAATGGATTTGAAGGTGGTACCACCATTGGTTGATTTCCAGACACCGCCACCCGCTGTACCTGCATAGATGATTCTGTTATTGGTAGGGTGCCCGGCAATGTCACTGATACGTCCGCTCATCACAGCGGGTCCAATTTGCCTTGCTGACAACGATCCGAAGAGTTCGTTCCCTTTTAAAGTGATATTTTCCTGGGCAAAAGAACTGCCTGCGATCAGGAAAAAAAGTACCACTAAGAAACTGAAATTAAATTTCTTTGACATGATTAAATTATCCAGAAAGTTTTAGGAATCAATCCTTGTAAACAAATGCAGCAGGATCCAATGTTGGGTTCAATATCACCTCGGTTATGCTTATTGCTTGGCCCTGAGGAGCGCCTTTTGCTTTTTCCATGATGGCGAAAGGGAAATATAGCCCATTGACTTCCTGATAATCACTCATTAAAGTCTGACTGGTCATTCCTTTGGCAGGACCGACTTTCATTTCTTTTTCTACCATGATGGGAACGAAGTTTTCTGAGTCAAAAAAGTAAAAGGAAATATTCTCTTCTTCGGCGCCATCAACCAATAAAGGTTTTTTTGTCAATTTGACTTTGTAACATTCGGTTCCTTCTACAGTTTCTTTGCCAAGCAATTCAGCTTTATAGCCTTTGCTTTTCAAATTCAAAAATGGGTCAGGGAAATCACCCATCTCACGTTTCATGTTTTCGGTGGTTTCACCGTCACTTTTTTCGGCTTTCATAGTCATGAAATTAACCCCCCAGGCCTCAGTCCCATCAAAGGCCTGCTGAACAATTTCCTGGCCTTGGAGCTGAAATTTCATATACATTTTCCCCTCTTTGGTTTGGACAATCTCGATAGGAATTTCCATTCCCTGAACGCTTATGTTTCCTTCCATTTTGACGGAAGATAATTTCGCCCACTCTGCGGCTCCACCGGTGTTTTCCAAATACTGATCAATAATCTCTTCTACAGTTTGGGCATGAGAAACGATAGAAAAGCATAATAATGCAAGAATTAGTATTAACTTTTTCATATAGATGTGATATTTTAGAAATTTAAGTGAGTTTTTTTCTCAAAAATAAAGGTATAAAAATATAAAATTCAAGTGTTTTGTTTTTTTTGATCTTTTGATTTTACTGATGAATGAGGATTTTTATTGATGATTTTGATTTTGCTCCAAAAAGCCTTGAAAGATTGTTGTAAATGTGAATTCGAATCAGAATTCAAGCTGGGACAAAAGAAAATTGTAGCTGTATTTTTTTGAAATAATTAAGAATTTTTCTTTTTTATTCTATATTTGTAGAGTAACCTCTATACATATAGAATATGAACTTATCCAATGGTGAAGAACAATTGATGAATATAATTTGGCAGAAGGGAAAAGTATTTATGAAGGACCTTTTAGAAGGCTTCCCCGAGCCAAAACCTGCCGTAACTACCGTGGCCACTCTTCTCAAAAGACTGTCAGATAAAGGAGCAATTGGTTATATTGTTTATGGTAATTCAAGAGAATATTTCCCCCTGATTCAAAAGAAAACCTATTTTTCATCAAAAGTAAATGAGTTGGTGAAGAATTTTTTTAACGACTCACCTTCCCAGTTTGCATCCTTTTTTACAAAGGAGACTGATATGTCTCAAAAGGAGTTGGAGTCTTTGAAAAAAATCATTGAGGATCAAATTAAAACCAAATCGTTATGATTTCTTATCTTCTCAATTCCGGTATTTGCCTTTCTGTGATGTTTCTTTTTTACCATTTGGTATTGAGAAAGGAGAATATGTTTGCCTTCAACAGGTATTTTCTCTTGGTAAGTTTGGCTTTTTCTCTGCTTGTTCCATTTATTTCCTTGCCCTCTTTTTTTCCTCCTATCATTTCTTCAGGGCAAAATGCAACTGTTGAAATTCAACAAATCTTTTTTACAGATGATATTCAGTCCCCAAATGAGAAAATTTCTGTTGGGGACCCTCAAAATCCTTTGACCAAAGATGTCTTCAGTGCTATTGGCTGGTCTGAGGTTTTGGGTTTGGTTTATATGATAGGATTATTGTTTTTGTTGGTAAGGTTCATGTTTCAAATCCTTGGCTTGGCAAAATTGATCAAAAATGGTGTGGTCATCCAAAAGGAGAAGTATAAATTGGTTCTCCTTGATCAGGAAATCATGCCTTTCACTTTTCTGAATTATCTTTTTGTAAATCAAAAAACCTATTGTGGACCGGGACTTGAACTGGGGATTCTTCAACATGAATTAACCCATATTAAAGAAAAACACAGCATAGATATCCTTTTAATAGAGCTTTTGAAATCTGTCTTTTGGTTTAATCCGATATTCCTATTATATAAAAAGGCCATTCAGCTCAACCATGAGTTTTTGGCAGACCGAGAAGTTATTGCAGGTTCGAATGATATAATTCAATACCAGAAATTATTGATTTCGAAGGTCATAGGAGAGGAGTTTGTATTCAATCTCAGTAGCCCGATCAATTATTCGGTAACAAAAAACAGGCTGATTATGATGAAAAAAACAACTTCAAAACGTCGGTCCTTGTTGCTCAAAATGGGAATGATACCGGTAATGGTACTGATGGGAGCGGCATTTAGCCAATCCACAGCAAACCAAAGCAAGAAGTCAATTTTGCAGGATTTCTTGGTCAAGGATTTTGAAACATATATCAATGAAGCTTTAAGTGAGGAGTCTGATTTTATAATAGAATTGGAAAAATTGGACATCGGAGGTGCAAAGGCAGCCTATATGAAATTGACGGCCGATGAAAAGTCAAAATTTACGGAGTTTCCAATCTTGGAAGATGAGGCTTTGTCATACTTAGTGGAACTTCAAAAGGCAAAAGACAGAATCAAAGTCAGAATTAACTTTTCGAGCCCTCCAAAAAAAATGTCCATATCTGAAGACGTTTGGACTAATTGGCTGAAATCAAAAAATATTGAAGTCATTGTTGATGATAAGAAGGAAGATATATCCATTCTTAGCAATTATTCGCCCAAAGATTTTGCGCTGTATGAGGTAAGGGGAGTGGAAAAAAAGAAATTTCTAAAACCTGAACAATATAGACTGACATTGACAACCCATGATCATTTTTACGATAAATTCATCACTTCAAGGAAGAAAATACAGACAATCAGTGCAGCGTATCAAAACGGGGATATCGCCGAAATCCCGTATTTTATGAAGTATGTCTTAATGAATCCAAACGGGGAGTTGGAAGAATATTTTCCTGAAAATTATCTTCAGCGCGCACTTGAGGCGATTTTGACCCATGAATTTAAAGATTTCCCTAGCGCAAACGCAATCATGGATATCAGAAAAGGCTTTTGGATCAATGTCACCAGGAACGGACAAAAAGAAATGGTGGTGGTTTCTTACAATTGACGGCAGATAACCTGAAAATGCTAGAAAATCAGGGCGCTTTCAGGCTATCTGGATCAATCTTAATTTCATGATCAATAAGCAAAAGTCGTCAAGTGGGTGGCTGAAAATGTCTTGAAAACTTTGGCCATATATTCACATTGTTGCGCATATATGCCGGGATTGTTGCAGTCAAGACCTCCCAAAGTGGCAGTGAGAACGATAAATTCTGCAGGAATCGGAATCGTAGACACAGACATAAATGTTTTTTCACTTGACATTAACACAGTCATATATACATAGACCACATAGGTAAGACCATCCTGCCCGGTAATTCCCTCATTGGCAGCAGAAAGCACCCAGGCGATTTTCCGGTCAGGACCAAAATCCAAGGTATAGGAGTATTCTTCATCTATTGTGAATCCGCTTAGACCATACCTTTCCGCAAAATTGGTGTTGATTAGCTCTCCTACGGTTACAAGCAATTCATCAAAATCAGTTTCTGAAAAATCATTTTTAATTCCGATATGGTAGATATTCATGCCGTCATCTATATCAGAAACCACCTGAAAAGCTTCTTCTTCATTGCTGTAAATCAATTCCTGCTCAACAGGTACGGCCAATACCACTCCGTTGTTGATGTCTTCAAAAATATTGAACCGCATGCCTTCATAGTCGAGGGTTATTTTTATATCCCCTTCCAATTCATCAGCAAATTTCATCAGGTTTTCAGGGTCATCAGAGGTTTCAACCATTTCCATCAATGACCTGTTTTTGGTAGGATAAAATTCAAATTCATCTGTCTCCACAGGATCTGCATATGTTTGCTTTATCAGTTGCTCTTCTACATTTTCGGTGTTGTCAGCCGTTGTTTCAATCCTTACATCGGCAGAGAAGAGCTGTGACAAAGTCTCGAAATTTGCAGGTAGGGTAGTCACACTAGAACTTTCAAGTTCGGTAATATATTTTGCGGGAATGATCCAGCTCACATTGCTGGCACCTTTTTCCAGACCTCCATCCCCGACACCGATAAGCCTTCCCTGCGGGTCAAAAACCGGAGCTCCCGAAAAACCGGGTAACAAGCTCCCCTCAAGGTAAAGGATATTGAGATCCAAAGCAGGAAAACCAATCCTTTCTAAAGCCACTTTATCTTTGTTAGGAAGTAGACTGATCAAAGTTTCTGGTTTGACATCTCCTTTTCGAAGTATCCTTGAAGAACTTCCTGGTGCGCCACTGTTAAATCCGAATGCAAAGACATCAGACCCTAACTTTATTGGCCCAACATGAAAATTGTTGATTGGAGCAACCCCTATCGGAACAGGGTCTTGACCGGGAAGTACTTCGAGCAAAACCAAGTCAGCTTTTTGGAGCACTTTTTTAATTTTGACATTTCTCCAAGCTTGGTTCATAAATAATACTTTGATCGTCCCAGTCTTGCTCATTCCATGCAAAGAGGTTACAACTTGGTTAGGTGTTTTCCAGACAAATCCTGTCAATACCTTAGATTCTCTTGCATTAATAGTGACTACGACCCTTACGAGGGAATTTTTGATCTGATCAGGATCGAGTTGTTGGCCTTGTGAATAAAAGATGGCCGACAAAACAAATAGGAAAATAAGGACTGTTCTTTTCATCATTTAAAAACATTAATAATGGCTCCGTAGATTATTGCTCTTTCAGCTTCTGAAAACTGGCTTTGGGCATTCGAAACAAGACTTTTCCAGTTTTCGCCCGAAGCCGAAATCTGGTTTTCAATTTCCCCAATAGAACTGTTCGGGTCGATGGCTTTGATCTGTTCCGTGTTTGCAATTTTGTACGGCTCTGAGGAGGATGAATTACAGAAGCTGTCCCGTACCATCAAAAGAGACTTTCTTGTGAGTTCTTCCGGAAGGTCGCTTTGGAATGTGTCAGCAAATTTTCTCCAAATACCTTCTGTAGACTTGAAGGTATTGACCATTTCGGACACAGGGGTTTCGGCAGTCATGTAGTACAAAACATCACAATCTGATGAATTGACAACGGTGGAATACAACAAACTCGCCTCTCTTTGGGCCTTGGAAGTATCAGATTTGATAAAACCCATGATCAGATTTCTAGCTTCCTCATCTGAAAACCCAATGGATTTGTACTCTTCCATTTTGTCCTTGAGGGTAGGGGCAAAGGGGTTGTTGGCCCGCAGGTAAAGTCCGGCAATAATCCCAACTACCGTGAAAAGTCCAAAAGAACCAATCCTGAGACTTTTGACAGGGTCTAAATATTTCTCGTTTAATCCTATCAAAACAGCCAGCAGGGATGAAACGGTAGCGATAACCCCGCTGACTACCGGGGACAAGGTGGTAGACAATAATATCCCCAACAAAAGCCCGATCCCAAGCCCATTAAAAATCGCCGAAAAGGCGTTCATAAAAGTCATTTTTTTGGGCTCAGCACTTTCTCCGCCTGTGACGAGTTGTGTTCCTGACTGAAAGGTTTCGATGATTGAACCTAATTTTGAGTCATTTTCTTCCATAAATTTTTAATAGAAAAGTTTGGTGAAAAAAAACCGATTGAAGCTTTTTCGATGAAAGACTATATAGAATCTTTCATTTTTTTGAACTGATTGGAATTATTGCTTGAGTTCATAATTCTGAATAGTTGGCTATGCTATTCGAATCAGAGTTAAAGTTCCTTATTGTAAAGAGTTACTTTACTGAAAAAATCAGAATAAAATTTGATTATTCCTAGTATTTAAAAAGGTATTGTTTTGTTTAATCTTCAATAGATTATATAAAAAAGGGGATTAGCAAAATTTGTTTTGCCAATCCCCTTCTAAAAATTTGTACCTAATCTGGATTCCTCCAATAGGAGAATTGGTAACAGGCTATCAGCGAACTGACCTACTTTCTAGGATTTCCTTGATCACATCAGTTTTTTCATCATAATTTCTATCAAATGGTAATGGAAAGGCGGTTCTTCCTCTCATTGGCCAGTTGTTCAACCAACTTCCTCCATCATGGATTCCCCAAAAGGTAATCCTTGTGATTTTGTCTCTATGCTTGAAAAAAAGCGCAAACAATTCCCCATATCGTTTTGCTAATTTTTCTTGGATTTCAATAGGAAGACCTTCTTTGTAGGGATTGAATTTTTCATCCGACTCAAAGGTGGCATCTATGTCCGCTCCGTGTCTGTTGACAGGGTTTGGAAGTACATCGATGTCCAATTCGGTGAACATCACCTTAAAACCTGCTTCAGATATGGCTACAATGGAAGCTTCAATCTGTTCGATAGAAGGAGACACAAGTCCATAATGTCCCTGCATCCCAATACCGTCTATTCTGATTCCCTCGGCGCGGAGCTCTTTTGCCAATAATATAGCAGTGTTCCTTTTTTCAGGTTTCCACATGTTGTAGTCATTGTAATACAATTCTGCATCAGGATCCATTTGGTTGGCTTTAATAAAAGCCCTTTTGATAAAGTCCTTTCCCGCCGC
Source organism: Cognataquiflexum rubidum (assembly GCF_022538115.1). GTDB lineage: Bacteria > Bacteroidota > Bacteroidia > Cytophagales > Cyclobacteriaceae > Cognataquiflexum > Cognataquiflexum rubidum. The sequence goes on from NZ_JAKZAL010000007.1 coordinate 128,617, forward strand.
ATTGTACCATTTGGAAGTTCTCATTTTGCCATCATCAAAAATGGCCTCATTGACCACATCCCAACCATGCACTTTTCCTTTGTACCGACCCACCACCGCTTCAATATGGTCTTCCATTCTTTTTAGTAATGCATCTTTTCCTAGGAGGTTTTTATCGGCATCTTCAAAAACCCAATTAGGGGTTTGGTTGTGCCAAACCAAGGTGTGGCCCACTATGAAAGCGTCTAATTTTTCGCCTAATGCCACAAACTTGTCTACCGGGTCAAAATTATACTTATCGGGCTCGGGATGAATCGGTCCCCATTTCATCAGGTTTTCCCCTGTGATGCTGTTGAAATGCTTTTCTAAGACAGCAATGGCTTTAGGTTCCTGACCGTTGACTTGCCGGTTGTTCAAAGCAGCTCCGATTTTGAAGGAATCTTCAAAAGCATCTTTCATTCCCACTTGGGCTTGAGATGAAAGCGAGAGGAGAAATAGACAGATTGAAAATAGGAGTATAGGTTTCATGGGTATGTGTATTAAATGCCTGGAACAAAATTTCTTTTAAAGTTTACATAGTAATTCAAATCATATTTAGGTTTTTCAACCCCGACAGGAAGCGGCATTTTGGAAAATTGCTGAAAGTACAGCAGGCAGGAGTCCCGCCACCATTCGGCTTCAGCTACCTGGATTTTTAAAAAAGAGCTGATGTGTTCAAATCTCTCTCTGTCTATTTTTCCCTCCAGGCCGGACCATTGGGATTGCATCCATCTTGCTCCTTCAACCCCCTTTTGGTAGCGCAAAGCCATTTCTGTCCATAATGTATTTCCTGTATTCAGTTTTTTGTCCCATGGGACTCTATGAAACCAAAGCAAATGCTCCAATGGGATCTTGTCTGCATTTCCCCAAATCTTTTTCCATTCAGGATGGTATTGCGCCAAGGCATTACTTCCTTTATCTGTGCGGTCAAACCCAATGCCGTCTACCGATGCTTTGTGATAGTAAGTAGCTGTCCAATCTTCCCTACCGCCACCTGTCACCCAAGGCCCGGGTCCCCAATGATGGCTTCTAGCCATGATATGGTGCAATCCCAATGGGGTCATATAATTGACCAAAATTTCATGGGATTGGAGCATGATCTCTGAGGAGGTTTTCACGAATTCGGCATCGTTGGTATATGTCATTTTCAGCCAATCCTTGGCAATATCGTCAATATTGCTATCCGGATTCCAAGCTAATTTTCCAAACGCATACCAATCAGCTTGGGCTGTTGGATGGCCGGTCCAGTTTCTGTCTGTTCCAATATTGGCCACACCGGCTATACCCGTAAGGGGGTAGCCGTGAAGGCTTCCGTCTATAACTTTGCTGACAGTACTCCCTTTTCCTTTGGCATAGGTATCAGACTGTAGCACCTCTTTCCACATGGTGGCTAGATTTACCCAATGTGTTTCTTGGCCTAGATATTCCTTTGTAATCTGGAATTCCATCATCAAAGGGGTTTGTGGCATGGCGCCAAAAAGCGGATGAAATGGTTCCCTAGGCTGAAAGTCAAGCGGTCCGTTTTTGACCTGCACGATCACATTGTCCCTGAACTTCCCATCCAAAGGTTTGAATTCATCATAAGCCTGCTTGATTCTGTCGGTTGGTGTCTTTTCATTGTAGACAAATGCCCGCCACATCACAATCCCGCCAAAAGGCTTGACAGCATCCGCAAGCATATTCGCCCCGTCGGCTTGTGTTCGTCCATAATTGTGCGGACCGGGTTGTCCTTCGGAATCGGCCTTGACCAAAAAGCCTCCAAAATCGGGTATGTAGGAATATATCTCTTCGGTTTTCTTTTTCCACCAAGCCTGCACAGCCGGATCCAAGGGGTCGGCAGTCGGCAGACTGTCCAATATCATTGGGGCATTGAACCTTGCCGTGAGGTAAATTTTAATGCCATAAGGTCTGAATGCATCAGCGATGGCGGCTGATTTTTCCAGATATTCAGGAGTCAGGACCAAGGCATTGGCATTGACATTGGTGATCGAGGTTCCATTGATCCCGATCGAAGCATTGGCCCGGGCATAGTCGATGTATTGCTGATCGATATGCATCGGAAGCCGGTGCCAATTCCAAATACTGAAGCCGGCATATCCTCTTTCTACTGTCCTGTTGAGGTTATCCCAATGGTTGAGAAGCCTTTTTTGGATTTTGGGATTTTCCAGAAGGTCAAGGTTTTCCAGTTTTTCCCTTGTCTGTATGGCTTTCAAAAAAGCAAAAGTGCCATACAACAGGCCAATATCTGTTTTTGCGGTGATGATGATTTTTCCCTGAAAAGATTTCAGCCAATACCCTTCTTCTTTGATTTCATCTAGCTTCGGCCCCAGTTTGCCTTTGGTGTCAGCCGGTAAGTCATCGGTTTTGAGCACCCAGGTCAAATTTGATCCGGTAGTTTTTGAAAAAACAGGAGAAATGTATTGGCCGAAAAAACCTTCCGAGGCGATTTTAAATTCTTTTTGAATGACCTTTTGGGTAGCAGATGCTCCAGCTATGGTGATGTGTTCGAGATAGTCACGGTAATAATCGCCAACTGCCTTGTTTTCAAAGGGTAGATATTGGAGCCAAAGTTTATACCCGTCATTGGCAAAAGAGGCATTTACGCATGCCACAAGCAAAAGGAAAATTGCTGCTTTTTTGATTTTCATTGTGGATTATATAGGTCTGATTACTGATCAATGGTCAAGCTAAATAATTTCGAGTGAAAGAATCCTGCATTCTTGATAAGCGGAGTTCAAACGGTGCAGGAAGTTCAGAAAAATAGGTTTTGTTATCTCTAAGAGCCAGTTTCAAAAGCTTTTTCTTCCAATTTACAGATTTGTTGGATGGCATCTCTGCCCGAAAAGGCTGCCGGTGGCAATCCTCCTCCTGTGGCCACCCAATGACCTGCCATATAAAATCCCTTCAGTTGGTCAAAATGGCTTGAGATTTTGGTCTTGGTAGACCTCGGAGTGGGCAGCCAGCCTTTAAAGCTCCCGTTGTGATTTCCCGTCCAGTTTTCAAAGGTGATAGGCGTACTGATATCCATGAAATCAACCTGATCGGAAATTCCGGGAAATTCTCTCTCCAGATTTTTGAGCAATTCCTTTTTGATCCTTGATTTTTCTTCGAGATAAGCTCCATCTCCTTTTTGATAAAGTTTTTGCCAAAATTCAAAATCCGTGTCAATCATGGCTGTGACCAGGGTTTTTCCTTTTGGAGCAACGGTGGGATCAAAGTTGTAGATTTGAAAGGATACCCTGTCGTGAAGATATGCACCGACCCTCAGCTTTTTGTCCATGGGAATATTGAGCCCGATGATGGAAGAAGTGACTTTTTCAAATGTGCGGTTGAAACCGGCAGAAAAATACAGGAGAGAGGGAAAAGTTTTTAAAGTCCTGTAGGCATCCAGTGTACTTTCATCCACATAACCCGGTTCCAGTAACTTGAACAATACCGTATAACCATCACAGGCAGAAACCACATAATCAGAAAAGTGGGATACTGAATCTTCAGTTTGGATTCCAACTGCCTTATTGTTTTCAATGATGATTTTAGCGACTTTTTGACCCAACTCCAATTTGCCACCAAGGTCCGTATACCTTTTGGTCAGCATCTCGGTAAATTTCCCTGACCCTCCGATAGGATAACCTGCTATTTTATTTGCCGCATAACTCAATTGCAAAAGCATAAAACTCATGGACATGTCCGGTGACCATAAATTTTCAAAAGCCTTTTTCAGAATTTTCGACTGGAATTTTTTTGCAAATTCCTTGACAGTCATTTCGTTATATTTTCCCAAGGCAGCCACAGCGGGCATATTGTCCATGAAGATTTTGCTCCAATCCCAAGCCTGTAGCAAACCAAAAGCCCGGTCCATGGTAAAGTTTGCATCTGAAAGCACCCTGATATTATGGACCAATTCTTGAATCAGTCTTGCATCAACCGGAGATATTGTCAATAAATGTTGCTGAAGTTTGTTTGGGTCGCTATAAAAATGGACATCTTTTCCTTTGATATTTTTGCACTCCAAAAAACTGTCATGGTAATGGAAATCGAGGTTTTGTAAAACACCAAGATCAGACCACATCTTGTGAAAATCTATGCCCGATGCAGAACCGACCAGCCAATGTATGGAACCGTTGACATTGTAACCTGCTTTTTCCCAAGAAGTGCAGGCTCCACCTGTCCTCTTTCCCATTTCAAAAATAGTGACATCAAATCCGTTGAGCCTTCCGTAAATTCCTGCGGCAAGTCCGGCGACACCACCACCAATAATGTTGATTTTCTTTAATTCTCGCATGCTATTTTGGGTTTGATCGAATAAAAAGTTGTGGTAGAGGAGCTTATAAAGATAATCCGAATACGTATGAGTTAAAATTATTTTGGAATTATATCTTTTGACCTAATGCTAATTGAAAAAAGTCAGGCATGGTCAATCCGTCCATAGTCCACGGTGTACAATCCACTACACTGGATTTTCTATCCGGGTTTTTATGCTTTGTGTCAAGAATGCTTACGTCCAAAAGAATGAATATTGAGAATCTGCTTTATGGAAGAAAATCCTAAAAATCAGATATTTTATCCTGGAGAATAGTAATTCTGTCCGGGGATTTGTTGGGCTTTTTCGACTACATCTTTTATGATTTCATCCAACTCGTGGGCAGAATTGGTCAAATGCTTCAAAAAATCTTTGGTTTCATCCATTTCCATATCCTCTCTTTGAATCAGGTCAACGATTCCCATCAGTCTTGAAAGAGGTGCTCTGAGTATATGAGACTGTATCCAAGCGATGTCCCGGAGCTTCTCATTTTGTTCTTCAATGGCTTCAAGGTACTTCAGTTTGGCGGTGATGTCGTGGGCCAATACAAGTCGGCAGCTTCTTCCCTGAAATTCGATTGCATTAGAATGGGTTTCGACCCTTATCAAAGTCCCGTCCTTTTTGAGATGATTTACAATTACCCTGAGGTGTTTTGGATTTTCTTTGCGGACAGAATCCATAAGATTTTCCAAATATTCTAATTCCTCTTTTGGCCGGATATCCCTGATTGTCATGCGCATAAATTCCACTTGGCTGTATCCATAATGCCCGATCGCAGCTTGATTTACATTCAGAAATTCAAGAGTCTCCACATCAAAGACCCACATAGGTTGAGGGCTAAGCTGAAAGAGGTCTGCATATCTTTGTTCGGATTCCTGTAACCGTACAAAATTCTTATTCCTCTCAATATTGTAGATTATACTTTTGAAGAGAATAGTGGGACTCAAATCATCTTTGAGAAGGTAATCCGAAATTCCCATCGAGAGAGATTTGATGGCGAAGTTGGCATCCACATAACCGGTGAGAACGATTATTGGGACATTTTCTGCAATAGTTATCATTTCCCTGACTAATTCTAAACCGCTTTTGTCAGGTAGCGACAAGTCTAAAAGTATGACATCAAATTTTATTCTTTTTTTTTGTAAGAATTTCTTTGGCTTCCCTAAAATCTTCCATCCTGATGAGGACAGGTCCGGAAATCATATCTTCCAGATATTCTTCTATCAGAATGAAATCACCGTGATTATCCTCAATTACCAATATTTGATATGATTTTTTATAATTTACCATTTACTAAGTGAGGCTGAGGGTCAATAAAACAGTGAACTTTTGGTTCTTCTGATTAAACCAATAAAGTAAAACTAAGTATTTATCGCCATTTAAAACGGATTCATTTTTTTAATTTCAAATTTGGATTTTAAAAATCCGACCTGATAGTAAATGAATCCATTTTGATTTTTAAGCATACAGCGTGCCAATTTGATTTTGGGAGCATGCGAGAATTTTTCCTTTTTGGTCTTTGTGGTTTTTACATTTTTTACCAAAGCAAGTTTATCGTAACTCATTTCTTTTTCTGCTTTTTGACCCCTTTTGATTTAAATGTAAAAACAGTAGTCAGATTACCTGAAAACATTATATTTGAAAATAATTCGGTCAAAAAAAGAAATTATCTTTTGCAATCGATTCCGAATCGAAATCATTTACAATAAACCATAACCTATGTTATTAGAACCCTTAGACCTCGCCGTATTTATCGGGTATTGCTTACTGATTGTGGGCATGGGCCTTTTCGTTTCCCGGGAAAAGAAAGGCCATATCAAAGACTCCAAAGATTATTTTTTGGCTTCCAAAGCTTTGCCATGGTGGGCTGTAGGTGCATCGCTGATAGCATCAAATATCTCTGCCGAGCAATTTATCGGCATGTCGGGTTCAGGTTTTGCTATGGGATTGGCCATTTCCACCTACGAATGGATGGCAGCTGCCACACTTTTGGTGGTAGCCATATTTTTTCTGCCGGTGTATTTGAAGAAAGGCATCTACACCATGCCCGGATTCCTGTTGGACAGGTATGATACAAGGGTAAGGACCACAATGGCCATATTTTGGTTATTATTATACGTTTTCGTTAACCTGACTTCAGTCCTTTATCTAGGAGCATTGAGTTTGAATACAATTCTAAATGTCCCAATGACATACGGGATCATAGGCTTGGCACTATTTGCCATGGTCTACTCCATCTATGGGGGTCTTAAGGCAGTTGCTTGGACGGATGTGGTACAGGTAGTCTTCCTGATTGCAGGAGGTTTGGCCACGACTTACATCGCACTTCAGATTGTGGGAAGCGGGGATGCTTGGGATGGTTTGGGTCTTTTGAGAAAAGAAGTTCCCGGTCACTTTTCTATGATCCTTTCCAAAGGTGAAATGATGATTCCTGATGGTAAAGGCGGTACAAGGGATGCTTATTTGGACCTTCCCGGTATCAGTGTATTGGTAGGAGGGATGTGGATTACCAACCTGAGTTATTGGGGATTCAACCAATACATTACCCAAAGGGCACTTGCCGCCAAGAACCTTGATGAGGCCCAAAAGGGGATGATCTTCGCAGGATTTTTGAAATTGCTGATGCCTTTGATAGTCGTTATTCCGGGAATTGCCGCTTACGTGATTGTAAAGAATAACATTGATCCGAGTTTTATCGCATCGATGAATGATCCGATTACAGGATTGATCAAATCAGATAGGGCTTATCCGACATTGCTTCAGATTCTGCCGGTAGGACTAAAAGGACTGGCATTTGCAGCCTTGACTGCAGCGATTGTATCTTCCTTGGCATCTATGGCCAACAGTACTTCTACGATCTTTACGATGGATATCTATAAGCAGTACATCGACAAAAATGCATCTGAGACCAAACAGGTAAGAGTAGGTAGGTTGGCAGCTTTGGTGGCTTTTGTTGTCGCTGCGATTGTAGCTCCGGCATTGGGTTCTTTGGATCAGGCATTCCAGTTTATTCAGGAATACACCGGTTTTGTTTCTCCGGGTGTGTTTGCGATTTTCTTCTTTGGGGTATTCTGGAAAAAAACAACTTCCAATGCTGCTTTGACGGCAGCCATTTTGACAATTCCATTGTCCACTATTTTGAAATTCAGTTTGCCAAACCTGCCATTCCTTGATAGGATGGGTGTCGTGTTCTTGGTTATTTCTGCCTTGATTATTGCCATCAGTTTGTATGAAGGCAAAGGAAAAGACCATCCAAACGGCATTGATATCAACAGGGAACTCTTTAAAACAAGCACTACCTTCAAAATCGGAGCTATCCTTATTTCAGGTATTACAGCAGCACTTTACATTATATTCTGGTAGAATTTATCAAGCATGAGAAGATTATTGATTGGATATGATATCGGGAGTTCTTCGGTAAAAGCTACCCTTTTGGATGCTGATACCGGCAAAGTAGTGGCTTCTGAAGGCTTGCCAAAAGTGGAAATGACGATTTCTGCCCCGCAAAAAGACTGGGCGGAACAGGATCCTGATATGTGGTGGAAGTATATCATAGATACCACCCATGCAATTGTCAAAACAGGAAATATTCAAAAAGGCGAATTAAAAGCCATAGGGATTTCCTATCAGATGCACGGTTTGGTTTGTGTGGATAAAAGCGGCAAAGTTATCCGTCCTTCCATCATTTGGTGTGACAGCCGGGCTGTTGGGATAGGGAACAAAGCTTTTCAGGAATTGGGAGAAGAATATTGCCTTCCCCATTTGCTGAATTCTCCGGGAAACTTTACGGCATCCAAGCTAAAGTGGGTCAAGGAAAACGAGCCTGAGCTTTATGCGCGCATCCATAAAATTATGCTTCCCGGTGATTATATCGCCATGAAGCTTTCCGGTGAAATCAAAACTTCTGAGACAGGTCTTTCAGAGGGGATTTTCTGGGATTTTAAGTCAAATGGATTGTCCAAAAAGCTATTGGAATACTACGGGATCGATGAATCCCTGATCGCAGACATAGTGCCTTCTTTCTCCTTTCAGGGAAATGTGAACGCCGAAGCTTCAGAAATTTTGGGAATAGAAGCCGGTGTGCCGATTACCTACCGTGCCGGCGACCAACCCAACAATGCTTTTTCCCTCAATGTATTGGAAGAAGGTGAATTGGCAACGACTGCAGGTACAAGTGGGACAGTTTATGGAGTAAGTACACGAGCGGTATATGACCCGAAATCAAGAGTAAATACCTTTGTCCATGTCAACCACAAGCAGGAAGATCCAAAATATGGTGTTTTGCTTTGTGTCAACGGGACGGGGATTTTGAATTCCTGGCTCAAAAAACTCCTGGGAGGTGAAAGCATTTCCTATCCTGAAATGAATGACTTGGCAGCCCAGGTTCCGATAGGTTCTGAAGGGCTTAAGTTCATCCCATTTGGAAACGGTGTGGAAAGAATCATGGAAAATAAATCTGTGGATGCGCATCTTTCAGGCATCAATCTTCTTAAGCATGACAGGAGACATGTTCTCCGGGCAGGGCAGGAAGGGATAGTGGCTTCATTGACTTATGGATTTAGCATCATGAAAGACATGGGCCTAAATCTCAACACTGTCAAAGCAGGAAGAGCTAATATGTTTTTGAGTCCATTGTTCAGGGAGGCTTTTGTGAACATGAACGGTGTCACTCTTGAATTGTATGATACTGATGGCTCTCAGGGAGCAGCACGGGGAGCAGGGATCGGTGCCGGAATTTATGACTCTCCAAAAGAAGCATTTCAGGGGCTCGACAAGCTTGCTTCGATAGATCCAAATCCTTCTTTGGTCAGTGCCTATAAGGAAGTTTACGAAAGTTGGTTGGATGCATTGAAAAAAGTGCAGTGATCAGTTTTCAGTCTCAGTGGGCTGTTTCAGTCGTAGTTGTCAGCCACATCAAGGAGTTGAGAAATACGTTTCCAAAATCTCAAATCTCAAATCTCACGTCTCACGTCTCAAATCTCAAATCTAAAAATAACCTATAAATACCATGTCAAAAACCTATTTTCCAAACATCGACAAAATCAAGTTTGAAGGAAAAGGCTCCAAAAATCCATTTGCTTTCAAATATTATGATGAAAATAAAATTGTAGGAGGAAAGACCCTCAAAGAACACTTCAAGTTTTCAATTGCCTATTGGCATACCTTCTGTGCCACCGGTGCTGATCCATTTGGACCGGGAACCATGGAAAGACCTTGGGATGCCAATGCAGATGCAGTCCAAAGAGCCAAAGACAAGATGGATGCGGCTTTTGAATTTATCACCAAAATCGGTGCTCCGTATTATTGCTTCCATGACATTGACCTCATTGACGAAGGAAATTCTCTTTCCGAATACGAAAACAGGATGCAGATCATCACGGATTATGCCAAGCAAAAGCAGGCAGAAACCGGGGTGAAGTTGCTTTGGGGAACAGCCAATGTATTCTCCAATCCACGCTATATGAACGGTGCTTCTACTAATCCCGACTTCAATGTCGTGACTTGGGCAGGAACTCAGGTGAAGAATGCCATCGATGCCACCATCAAATTAGGCGGAGAAAATTATGTGTTCTGGGGAGGAAGAGAAGGTTACATGTCCCTGTTGAATACCGACATGAAACGCGAAACCGAACACCTCGGAAGGTTTTTGACCATGGCTAGGGATTATGCAAGAAAGAACGGATTCAAAGGAACATTCTTTATTGAGCCAAAGCCGATGGAACCTACCAAACACCAATATGATTATGATTCGGCGACAGTAATCGGTTTCTTGAGACATTTTGGATTGGATAAGGATTTCAAATTGAATATCGAAGTCAACCATGCGACATTGGCGGGCCATACTTTCCAACATGAACTTCAGGTAGCAGCTGATGCAGGGATGTTGGGGTCCATCGATGCCAACAGAGGAGATGCGCAAAACGGATGGGATACCGACCAATTTGCCATCAACCTTCAGGAACTGACTGAGGCCATGTTGGTGATCCTTCAAGGCGGAGGATTAAAAGGTGGAGGAGTGAATTTTGATGCCAAGGTGAGAAGGAATTCCACAGACCTTGAAGATTTGTTCTTGGCACATATTGGCTCCATGGATGCTTTCGCAAGAGGCATGTTGATCGCCAATGACATCTTGGAAAACTCAGCTTACCTTGATCTGAGAAAGCAGCGCTACGCTTCTTTTGATGCCGGAAAAGGAAAAGAATTCGAAGAAGGAAAGCTGACTTTGGAGGATTTGAGAAGCCTGGCAGTTGCCAACGGCGAACCAAAACAAACAAGCGGCAAGCAGGAATTGTACGAAAATATCCTAAATGAATTCATTTAGGATTTAACCCATCATACATGAAAAAACCGTCTGGTGTGAACTAGACGGTTTTTTTGTTTGGAGCTAGGCTTATCCCGCTTCGGGGCTGTTTGTCGAAGGAGCCAAAATCAGGAGATTTCACTTAAGATTTCGGTAATTGAGATTCTCCAACTTATGAGACCCGTGACCGAAATACCGAAAAAACCGCTATTCTATCCATGGGCTGCGGTGCATGGAGATTTGAGAAAATATAAAACTAGGTTTAGCACCTTACCCATGGCTACAAATATTTCGCCCCGATGGGGCTTTTGCCAAGCTGTTTGGGGATTTGAATTCAGGTAAGGTTTAGGAAACTGGAATTTCCTACTTAAAAGTAAACCTACTATGGAACAATAGCGAGAAGGAAGATCCGCCGCGGCGGACCGGGCCGGCGGTGGCACTGCGCAGGGGAGGATTAAAATTTCTTGAACTTTTTGGTTACTTTTTGTTTCAAGACAAAAAGTGACACGAGAAAAGATCGTCGAGATTTGGTCAAATATTTGAAAAAGAGAAAGGCGACCTTCCAAATGGATTAACTTCATAACCTTTCCTGTTTTTGGTGTCAAGACAATTCCTGACTTTCCCTTTTTGCTCCCAAAAACTAACGACATCCATTTTCTATAACCCCGAGCTGCGGTGCAAGGAAATTGGTTTGGATATAAAAATCAGAGAAGAACCTTGCACGGGCTAATATTATTCAGCCCGCTTCGGGGCTGTTGGTCGAAGGCGCCAAAATCGGAATATTTCCCTCCCATTTGACTGTAGAAAAGTGCAATCATAAATTAAAAACACCGTCAAGAATCACTTGAAGGTGTTTTTTTGTCTCAATTCTCAAATCTCACGTCTCAGATCTCCATTACTTCCTCAAAGGCTCAATAGTCTGTATCGTTCCATCTTCATTGTGGACCAATTCGGTCATTTTGATATTGCGGAGGTGGGTTTTGTTGGTCAATTCGGTATCGTGGTAGAAAATGTACCACTTGCCTTCAAACTCCACTATGGAATGGTGGTTGGTCCATCCCTGAACAGGATTCAGAACTACTCCCTGGTAGGTAAATGGTCCATAGGGATTGTCCCCGATGGCATACGCAATATTGTGGGTATCTCCGGTAGAATAAGAAAAGTAATATTTCCCATTGTACTTGTGCATCCAGGCCGCTTCAAAAAACCTTCTCACACTGTCTCCTGCCAAGATTGGATTGCCCAATGAATCCAGGATATTTACATCCTTTGGGGCTTCAGCCATTTGCAACATATCTGAACTCAATTTTGCCATTTTCGGCATCAAGGAAGGTTCGTTTTTTGCAGGGATTCCATCAGTAGGGCCTTTACCAACAGGCTTGTATTTGTTGTCTCTATATTGTTGCAACTGTCCTCCCCAAATTCCTCCAAAGTAAAGGTAATAACTGCCATCTTCATCTTTGAACACAGTAGGATCCATGCTGTAGCTTCCTTTGATAGCTTCGGGTTCGGCTTTAAATGGTCCGGCAGGATTATCCGCTACCGCAACCCCAATTCTGAAAATATCATCCTTATCCTTTGCGGGGAAATAGAGGTAGTATTTACCGTCCTTTTCAGCCGCATCAGGTGCCCACATTTGTCTTTTGGCCCAAGGCACATCTGCCACATCCAATGCTTTGCCGTGGTCAGTAATTTGGCCACCGGGCTTGTCCATGGAAAAAACATGGTAGTCCATCATATTAAAATGGGCACCCATATCATCTTCCACCACTTCGGATTCGACATCATGTGAAGGATAAATGTATATTTTCCCATCAAATACATGGGCTGAGGGATCTGCTGTAAATATTTCCGTTACCAAGGGAGCATTGAGATATTTGGATGGTTCTGGCGCCACGACGACTTTTTCCTCAGTTTTGGGTGAACAAGATAATCCCAAAAAGGATATTACAGTTGCTGTCGTAAATGTTTTTACAAAGTGTTTTTTCATAGGTTATAGGTTTTTTGTTCCTTAAAAATAGGGATAACCCTTGATATTTCTTGATGATTTCCAATTATTTCAGGTATCTTGATTGGAAGATCCCAAACCTGAATGACCATGAAATTTCCTTATTCACTGTGTTTGATATTTTTTTCTTCCTGGTTTTTTTTCAGTTCCTGTGAGAGTGAAGCAATCCCAAAAAAACCAAATGTTCTACTCATCATCACGGATGACCAAGGTTGGGGAGATTTGTCATTCCATGGAAATGAGCTGATCGAAACCCCCAATATTGATTCCTTGGCTTCCCGATCCATAGTTTTTGACAGGTTTTATGTTTCTCCGGTCTGTGCACCCACCCGGGCCAGCCTACTCACGGGGCGCTATCATCTTGCGACAGGCACCACTTGGGTGACGCATAGGATGGAAGTCATGCGGGAGGACGAAATGACGATTGCGGAGATACTCAAGCCTGCGGGTTATCGGACAGGATTGTTTGGAAAATGGCATCAGGGAAAACAGTTTCCCCATGATCCGGTGGGGCAGGGCTTTGAGGAGTTTTTGGGATTTACAGAAGGTCACCTTAACAATTACTTTGACAGCAAACTCACGCATAATTTTGAGGAAGTTACTTTTGAAGGTTATTTGCCTGATTTCCTGACTGACAAAACGATGGATTTTATGAAAGGAGAAGCTCCTTTTTTTGCGATGCTTTCCTTCAATACTCCCCATAGTCCTTTTCAGGTTCCTGACAGTTATTTTGACAAATACAAAGCCAAAGGGCTTAACGACAAGGACGCCTCGGTTTACGGCATGGTCCAAAACATTGATGACAATGTAGGAAGGCTGACGTCTTTTCTCAAACAAAGCGGGAAACTTGACAATACCATAGTCATCTTTATGACAGACAATGGTCCCAATGGAGTCCGGTTCAACGGCGGCATGAAAGGGACCAAAGCCCATTTGGATGAAGGAGGGGTGAGGGTTCCTTTTTTTATGCGGATTCCCGGTCAAGATACTCAAGTGATCAAACCTTGGGCGGCACATATAGATGTCCTTCCGACTTTGATGGATATTTTGGGAATTGAGATTCCTAAAGAAATTGAAGTCCATGGCAAAAGCCTTTTGCCTTTGATCAAGGGTAATCCGCAATGGGAAGACAGGTACTTTTTCACCCACCATGTCAACCGGAATTTTGATACGATTCCCGGAGCGATCCGAAATCAGAAGTATCTTTTGACCCTGCAAAACAATAACAAAGAGCTCTATGACCTGGAAAACGATTATTCCCAAACCCAAAATATTATCGCTGAAAATCCCCAATTGGTGGAAATGATGGAGCGGGAATATTTGGCTTGGTTTCAAAATGTGACTAAAAATGGCTTAGAGCCTCCATTGATCCAAGTGGGACATGCCCATGTTCCCCGAATAGAACTTCCGGCACCTGATGGGAAAATGACAGGAGGGGTCAGTTTCAAGGGAAAAATGGGATGGGCCAATGATTGGTTTGTGGGATTCACCTCCGAATCTGATCGGGTATATTGGGACTTGGAAGCAGTACAGAGCTGCGAGTTTGAGTTGTATGCCCAATTGTCCAATATCTCACCGCTTACAATTATGATTGATTTGAATGGTGAGGAATGGAATGCCACGATCTCAGAAGCCAATGTTGCTGAGCAAATTCCTAGTCCAGACAGAGTTCCAAGAGGGGAGGTTTATGAGAAAAAATGGCCTTTGGTATATTTGGGAAAGGGAAGGTTTCAACAGGGAAAAGTGAAACTTACCCTACGAGCCAAAGGCAAGAAAAATGGAGAACTCGAAATAAAATCAGTTATACTTAAGGTACTGAATTCTAGCTTACCCCATTCAATAAAATGAGCTGCAAAACGTTAAATTTTTGAACAAGAGATAAAATCATGAAAAATCCCATCCTCCATTTTTGCGTTTTGATACCCCTGTTTTTTTTTAATGTTTCCTGCATTCAGGAAAATGGCGATGTCGATCAGACAGAAAAGGGACCCATTGTGGTCAAAGTGGCCTATCCCAATTTGACTTTTGAAAGGCCCGTTGATTTTCAAAATGCCGGGGACAATTCAAATAGGACTTTTATCGTGGAGCAAAGGGGCGTGATTTCCGTTTTCCCAAATGATCCTACAGTCACTACCAAACAGGTGTTTTTGAATATCGAATCCAAAGTGAAAGACCAAGGAAATGAGGAGGGACTTTTGGGTTTGGCATTTCATCCCAATTATGAGACCAATGGCTTTTTCTATGTCAATTACACCGCCGCCAATCCCAACCGAACTGTTATTTCCAGGTTTCAGGTTTCTGCTTCCAATATCAACCAAGCCAATCCGGCAAGTGAATTGGTATTGATGGAAATTGCCCAACCTTTTTCCAACCATAATGGAGGTCAGGTTGCTTTTGGTCCTGATGGCTTTCTGTATATCGCTGTAGGTGATGGAGGGTCTGGCGGCGATCCCCAAAATCATGGGCAGAATCCTAAAACATTGTTAGGAACAATCCTCAGAATAGATGTAGACAGCCCATCGGGATCTCTAAATTATTCCATCCCATTAGATAATCCATTTGTTATTAATAATGCTTCAGGTATCCGAGCAGAGATCTATGCGTATGGTTTAAGGAATCCTTGGCGCTTCAGTTTTGATACACAAAACGGAAGGTTATGGGTAGGTGATGTAGGCCAAAACCGGGCGGAGGAAATAGACATTGTCACCAACGGAGGTAATTATGGATGGCGGACAATGGAAGGGTTTGAGTGCTACAATCCCGCAAATAATTGTAACCAAACCGGATTGCAAATGCCTATCGTAGAATATGGCCGTTCCAATGGGGATGTTTCTGTGACAGGAGGATTTGTCTATCGCGGAACTACCTTGGACGAACTAAAGGGATTATATATTTATGGGGATTTTGTTTCCGGCAGGATCTGGACTTTGAACCACGCCAATATCAATAATCCTATCAATACCGAATTGATGAAAGCCTCTTTTCCAATAGCTTCCTTCGGAGTGGACCAACAAAACGAGTTGTACATCTGTGGATTTGATGGGAAAATATATAAGTTCGGATATGAATAAATCTCATTCCTGATCCTTATGAGTGTAGGTTTTTATTTTTTGATCTTGAGAAGTCGGTTTGATTGATTTTTGAATGTCATTGGTGGATTTAATGAATCAGCCTAAGATCCTTCAAAATTAAATTTTTATATTTCTTCCAAAACCCAAAAAAAATGATCCGACTGATAAAAACCTTGGCTTGTTCCATTATGATTTTGATTGTTTCCTCATGTGGGAAAAGCCAAAATAATGTAAGTGAGTCTGAATCATGGCAGACCCTATTTGATGGCAAAAGCCTAGAGGGATGGATTCCTAAAATCCATAAGTATGAGGTAGGGGACAATTTTGGAAATACCTTCAGGGTGGTGGATGGTGCTATTCAGGTCAACTATGATCAATATGAAGTTTTTGAAGAAAAGTATGGTCATTTATTCTACAAAGAGCCATTTTCTTCTTTTCACCTTAAATGGGAATACCGGTTTACGGACCAATGGATGTCAGATGCCCCTGATTTTACTTTCCGAAACAGCGGTGTCATGTTTCATTCCCAAGACCCAAATACCATTCTCAAAGAACAAGATTGGCCAGTTTCGGTAGAGTATCAGATGTTGGCAGACGCGGGAGACGGAAATCCACGACCTACAGGCAACATGTGCTCTCCGGGAACTCAAGTGTATTTTGAAGGAGTTTCTGATCCCAGGCACTGTATCAATTCTACATCTAAAACTTATCCTTGGGAAGAGTGGGTCAAAGCAGAACTTATTGTGTATGGAGACTCTTTGGTCATGCATCTCGTCAATGGGGATACAGTTCTCAGCTATACCAAGCCACATCAAAAACTTTCCGGTGGTGTTGTCAATAGGTTTCCCAAGGACTTATTCGAGGAGGATAGGCCACTGAAATCCGGCTATATAGGACTACAGGCAGAAGGTCAAGGAGTTGAGTTTAAGGAAATCAAAATCAAAAAACTGGATTAAATATGATTTGTCAGGTTTAGGAATTTTGTTTTAGAATTCCTCTATTCTAAATTCTGCAAATGGACAAAGTCCCTTTAGGGACATAATCTGGGTAAAAAATTAATCAATCGAATGGCTTTTGTGCCTTTAGGTACAACCTATATTCCGTACCTAAAGGCACGGGAATGAGCTAAAATCAAGCTCGTCCTACCCATATATTGTCCCTAAAGGGACAGGAAATTTGACCATATGATATCTATTTTTTCTTTCTTTCAATCAGTAGGATTATTGAATCGAAACTTAAATTGATAACTTCTATCAAAATTTGACAAATTAGGTTAACCCATTATCCAATAACCAAATACTTGTACTTACCGCAGACGAAGTAACCATAACCAATAACCAATAACCATTAACCCAACCTCCAATGTCTAAATCCTTCAACTTCCTAATAGCCATTCTTCTTATTGCTTGCCTGGGCTGTAAACCAGAAAATAAATCCGATTTTGAAGCCGACATCATCATCTATGGCGGCACCTCGGCAGGAATTACCGCTGCTGTTCAGGCTAAAAAGATGGGCAAATCATTGATTGTCGTTTCCCCTGATATCCATTTGGGAGGACTGTCCTCGGGAGGATTGGGATTTACAGATACCGGAGACAAATCTGTGATCGGAGGCTTGGCAAGGGAATTTTACCACAGGGTGTATATGCACTACCAAAACGACTCCGCGTGGAAATGGCAGAAAAGGGAAGAATATGGAAACAAGGGTCAAGGAACTCCCGCGATAGACGGCGGTGCACGGACGATGTGGATTTTTGAACCTCATGTAGCTGAAATGATCTTCGAGGATTTTGTTAGGGAAAACGAGATACAGGTTCTGCGGGATGAGTGGCTTGACAGGGAATCAGGAGTTCAAAAAGAAAAAGGTAAAATCATTTCCCTCAAAACCCTTTCAGGAAAAACCTTCAAAGGAAAGGTATTCATTGACGCGACTTACGAAGGGGATTTGTTGGCTTCAGCAGGTGTCAGTTATCATGTTGGCAGAGAATCCAATGCCACTTACAATGAAACTTGGAATGGTGTCCAAGTAGGAGTTTTTCAGCACAGGCATTATTTCCTACAACCGGTGAGTCCCTATATTATTCCCGGAGATTCCACTAGCGGGCTGCTTCCGGAAATATCTGATTTGCCTCCCGGCAAAAATGGGGAAGGCGATCAGAGACTTCAGGCTTATAACTTCAGGATGGCACTCAGTCAGCATCCCGACAACAGGGTTCCGTTTCCAAAACCCGAAAATTACGATCCAAACAGGTATGAACTCCTTGCACGGGTTTTTGCGACAGGTTGGAATGAGACTTTTGACAAGTTTGACGATATCCCCAATCTCAAAACAGACACCAACAACCACGGACCTTTCAGCACAGATTATATAGGTAAGAATTATGCCTATCCTGAGGCTAGCTATGAAGAGAGGAAAACCATGATCCGAGAGCACGAGGATTACCAAAAAGGGCTGATGTATTTTTTGGCCAATGATCCAAGAGTCCCGGATTCCGTCCAAGCCGAAATGTCCAAATGGGGATTGGCAAAAGATGAATTTACCGACAACGGCAATTGGCCGCATCAGATATATGTCCGCGAGGCACGACGCATGATCGGGGATTACGTGATGACAGAACATGAGGTTTTGGGCAAAAGGGAAGTGCCACAATCCATTGGAATGGGCTCTTATTCTTTGGATTCGCACAATGTGCAGCGGTTTGTGACAGAAGAGGGATATGTCCAAAATGAAGGAGACATCGGCGTACATCCAGAAAATCCCTACAGCATATCTTATGGAACCATTGTACCCAAAAAGCAGGAATGCGAAAACCTCTTGGTTCCTGTCTGTGTTTCAAGCTCCCACACAGCCTTTGGATCGATCAGAATGGAACCTGTATTTATGATCTTGGGCCAATCTGCAGCCACAGCGGCTGTCATGGCGATTGACGAAAATATTGCAGTGCAGGAGGTGGAATATAGTAAGTTGAACAAAAAACTGAAAGCTGACGGACAGGTTATGGTGTTAGCGGAAAGATTAAGGTAAACTTGAATTTTTTAATACGTATGTTTAACATTAACTTTAAGTATTCTTTTAGAATATGACCCAAAATGCAAGAACTTCAAAATAGTAAAGATTTTGAAAATCATGTCCCTCTAGCCAAGGATATTGATTCGAGTGCTGATGATGCTGCAATTTGGCAACTGTTTAAATCCGGGAATGAATCCGCATTTATCAAAATATATGAGATCAATTTTGACCGGTTGTTTTCCTATGGACTCCGGATTACAAAGGACAGGGAATTGGTAAAGGATGCCATTCAGGATCTTTTTATTGAGTTGAGAAAAGGGAGAAATAATCTTGGAAACACCGATAACATCAAGTTTTACCTTTTCAAATGCCTCAAAAGAAAGATTATCAAGGAGTCCGGGAAATGGTATTCCAACTTGGAAGACATCAATGACGGGTATTTTTTCTCATTCAATATTTCCCATGAACATCACTTGATCAACAGGCAGATCGACGAGGAACAGATTTTGAGTCTGGACGCTGCTGTCAAAAAACTCAGTCCCAGAAAAAAGGAAGTCATCTATTACTTTTTTTATGAAGGATTGAGTTACCAACAGATTCAGGAAATCATGGGTTTGGAAAATATCAAATCGGCAAGAAACCTGATTTACAAGGCACTTGATTTTTTGAGAGAGGTTTTGAAATAAGCCACGTTACTTTATTTCGCTTGGTTTTGATTTCTGAATCTGCCAAATCTGTAAGAATTCCCTTTTTATGTATAACCCCTTGCCCGATTGGTTTCTGTATTTTTATACAGATGATCTTTTCTCCTGACAAAGCGTGCAATCCAACGAAGAAGATTTTTATCTAAAAATTCTTTAAAAAAAGAGGTGTCATTTCAGCCTTTTATTCCTTCTGATTAAAAGTAGAGATTATCTATATGAATAAAATTGAGTTTTTCTTGACCAATCCTGAGTTTGTCAGATGGGTCAAGGAATCTGACAAGGAACTGGATGAGTATTGGGAAAGATGGATGGAGGCCAATCCTGAGGCGTTTCCGGATATTTTGGCAGCCAAAGAAATCGTCAGTTCCATACAATTTGAGGAATTGAAACCTGAGGCCGGAGACAAGGAAGATGTTTTAGCCAGAATATTAAAGGACAATGAGATTGCAAACAAGGAACAGAAGACGCTAAAAAGTAAAGGAAGCGGGCAAAATAAAGGCATTTGGGACAAGCTTGGGCAACTGCCACGGATTGCAGCCATTTTATTTATCTCCCTTTCGATTCCTCTGTACTATTTGATCTCAAGTTCAGATAAGTCAAATGAAGCCCAAGTGGAAGTCATTCAGACCCTGAATAAAAATATTGCCAAAGGAGAGAAGTTAAGTTTTACACTTCCGGACGGCACCAGGGTTTGGCTCAATTCGGGCTCAACGATTTCTTACCCTGAAAAATTCGATTTTGACCAAAGAGTAATTAAAATGGAAGGAGAAGGATTTTTTGAAATCGAAAAGGATAGCCTAAGGCCATTTAAGGTGGTTTCAGGTGGGTTTGTAACCACGGCTTTGGGAACTTCTTTTAATGTCAAAACCAATAAAACTTCCGGTCTAAAGGTATCATTGGTCACGGGTATAGTAAAAGTCGAAGGGGAAAATTCGATAGAAGAGTATTTATTAGAACCCGGCTTGGAGTTTATTGACGACCTAAAGTCAGGAAAAAAGACGGTCAGAAAATTCAATCCTGATAAAGTCCTCGCATGGAAAGAAGGGAGAATCATCTTCGAAAATGCAAGTTTGCCTGAGGTGGTCATGACTTTGGAAGATTGGTATGGGGTAGAAATCAACTTGGTGAATGCTGAAAATGTAAAGTGGAAATTTTCGGGAGAATACCAAAACCAGATATTGGACAACGTGCTCAACAGTATGTCATTCATCGAAAAATTCAATTATAAAATAAATGGTAAAAATATAGAACTGACATTTTAAAAATCTATGGTGAAAAAAAACAGCTCATAAAAAAAGCCGACAGATTGGGAAATCTATCGGCCCGAATTGGTTTTTTGATGAAAAACATTGGGGAATGGAACCATCAAATCACCAAGCTTAGTGAATAGTTCAATTCAATAAACCTTTCAATTATATGAAAAATAATCTACAGAAGATAATATATATGTTATCCAAATTCTTCCTATACGGGTTTATTGTCCAGTTGCTGGTTTTTAATTTTTGTTTTGCAACCAGTGCCAATGGACAATATAAGAGCATAGATGAAGTAAGCATAAACCTCCAAAAGCAATCCTACAGTCTCGGTCAGTTTTTTAAACAAATTGAAAGTCAGACTTCATTTAAGTTTTCTTTTGACAAAAGGGATGTTGATGCTGCTACACCGATCGTCCTTTCACAAAAAGAGGGTACAGTGGAGGAGTTCTTAAAGCAGGCTGCTGTACAGACTTCTCTTTCATTTCGTCAGATCAACAACAACATCGATGTCAGAAAGGAGAAAACTCCCCAGCCATTGGTGACCGCCGCGAGGGAGGAGCTGACTATTACCGGGACTGTCTATGACGATCTTGGATTGCCATTGCCGGGAGTTACCATTCTATTGGAAGGAAAAGGGACCGGTGCGGTCACAGATATCGACGGCAAATATACCATCATCGCAGAGGAAGGCGATGTCTTGATTTTCTCTTTTCTGGGATTTGTCAAACAAACAGTAGTAGTCGGTAATGCCAACATCATCAATATCAACCTTGTCCAAGACACCGATTCTTTGGATGAGTTTGTGATCATAGGTTATGGTGCCCTCCGGGAAAAAGACCTTACCTCAGCCATCACGACCATCAAATCTGACGTGATCGTCAAGACGCCGGCAGCCAATGCGATGCAATCCCTTCAGGGACGTGTGGCCGGTGTGCAGATTGTAAGCAACGGTGCTCCGGGGGCAAGTCCCACCGTAAGGGTGCGGGGTGTAGGTTCATTTGAAGGAAATGCCGCACCGCTTTATGTGGTGGACGGGATGTTTTTTGAGAATATCGATTTCCTCAATCCAAATGACATTGAAACCATCTCTATATTGAAAGATGCTTCTGCATCGGCCATTTATGGGGTAAGGGCTTCCAACGGGGTAGTGTTGATTGAAACAAAATCCGGCGGATACAACCAAAAAACCGAAATCGTCTACGATGGCTACTATGGGATGCAGGTTCCTCAGAACGTATTGAAAATGGCCAATACCCAGCAGTTTGTCCAATATGTGAATGAAACCGGAGCACCTGCAGACATTGCATTCGTCAACAATGCCATGCAACGTTATGGCAGGAGCAGGCTCGATCCGAGTCTTCCGGATGTCAATACTGATTGGTATTCAGAGATTATGAGTCCAGCTGCGATCCAAAACCACAACCTTTCATTCAATGGAGGAAGTGAAAAAACCAGGTATTCGATAGGAGCAAGTTATTTTGACCAAAAAGGCCTACTGAATGAAACCAGAAATGAGTTTAAGAGAATCAACTTCAGGACTAAAATTGATTCGGATGTCAATGAATGGCTTTCTGTGGGCACCAATTTCAACTTCAGTGTAGCACAGCAGTTCAATGGAGACGACGGGGCATGGTTCCGATCTTATTTTGCGGTTCCGATTATTCCGGTATATGACCCGCTCAATGCCAACGCCTCTCCATTCCAGCTTTCAAATGCCCAACAAATAGGATATAGAGGCAATCAAAACCCTTACTATAGCTTGTTGTATTCAGACAATAGAAACCAAGTCGGAAAGGTTTTGGGAAATATTTATGGAAACATAGAGATCATCCCAAGCAAATTATCCTTCAAGTCTGCTTACAACTACAGCCTTGAAGTAATCAATACACGAAATGTCGGCTTTGATTTCAATGACGGTGTAACTGCTTTTCAATCTTCTCTAAGAAGACAGAATTTCTCGAGATTTGACCAGATTTGGGATAACTTCTTTACCTACACCGATAATTTTGACAAACACAGTATTACGGCTGTTTTAGGGCAATCATTCCGAAGTGAATACAGCGAAGTCCTCTTTGCGCGGGGGACAGGCATCACGCCGATTCCTGATAGGAGCAGAGAGCATTTTTGGTACCTTGACAATGCCACCAACATCGATATCAATGATGTGGGGGATGGCGGCGATAATACCATCAACTCACGGTTGTTCTTCATGTCCTATTTTGCCAGGTTGGCTTACAACTTTGATGACCGGTACTTGGTGTATGGTACTTTTAGAAGAGATGGAAACAATAAATTCCAAAACAAATGGGGAAATTTTGCCACCATCGGTGCAGGTTGGGTAGTATCGTCTGAAGAATTTTTTGATGTCAAAGGTATTGACTTCCTGAAGCTGAGGGCTTCTTGGGGACAGCTTGGTAATGACGGCATCAGGCCTTCTGTAGGTGCGCCCACTCTAGGTGAGACCAATACTGCAATCAATGATGTCTTGACAATCGGTAGAAACCTAAACCCGACTTTTGATTTGATCAATCAATGGGAAACTACCGTCGAACAGAATTTTGGATTGAGTTCAAGGTTCTTGGAAAACAGACTTTCCCTAGAAATGGATTACTTTATCCGTGATACCAGAAACCTTGCCGTCAGTATCATTCCGCCTGTTTTCAGAGCTACTGAAAGAAGGTCGGTGGGTGAAATCAGAAATCAAGGTATAGAAGTAACCCTTAATTGGGAAACAAGAGTAAACCAAAACTTCTCCTATTTCATAGGCGGTAATTTTGCCACTTTGAAAAATGAGGTTAGGGGACTTGGTGGTGCGGAGGGTCTCGACGCCGGTTCTGCCGAATTCCGTCAGAGATCGATCATAGGCCAACCCTTCAATGCTTTCTATGGCTATCAGGTCAATGGTGTCTTCCAAAATCAGGAGCAGATCAACAGCAGCGGCTACACGCCTGAGTTCATCGCTTCCACCAACTTGGTGCCCGGTGACTTCAACTTCAAGGATCAAAATGGAGACGGTATCATCAATGACCAAGATAGAGTCGTATTGGGTTCCTTTTTGCCAAAACTGACTTATGGTTTCAATATGGGTTTCAGCTTTAAAAACTTTGATTTTGCGGCGTTGATCCAGGGACAGTCAGGATATGACATTCTGAACAGGAAAAGGGGAGAACTCATCTTTACCAATGACACCAACCTAGATGCTGAATTGATCGAAAACCTGTGGAGAGGCGAAGGAACTTCAAATAAGTACCCGTCTGCAGCAGGCTTGAGAAAAGGATGGAACCAGAATATGAGTGATTACTTCGTAGAAGACGGTTCTTATTTCAGGATCCAAAACGTCAGGTTGTCCTATTCCATTTTGGAAAAAGAGCTTTTTGGTTTCTTGATGCCCAATACCAGGATCACATTTACTGCCGAAAGACCGCTGACGATTTTCAATTACAACGGGTTTAATCCAGAGGTGGCAAACGGAATCGACCGTCAGGTTTATCCAATTCCGGCGATTTATACTTTGGGTCTGAATATCAAACTCTAACCGAAAACATCATGAGAACTTTAAAACATATAAAATATATCCTGTCCTTGCTAATGGTGTCCATGTTCACCTTTTCATGTACAGACCTGTTGGATGAACCCCTCGAAAACCAGATCATTGCTGAGAACACGGATTACACCCGTTCTGAAAATATGATCCTGATGCTCTATGGCTCCTATGCAGAATTGAATTCACTTCAGTGGGAGTCTTTACCGATCATTGCCGTAAGGGGTGACGATGTCAACGCTGCGGGAGACCAGTTTCCATTGACGGAGACAGATGCCTTCAGATATGACAGGAATTTTTGGATGTATAATTCTACTTGGCTCAACCTCTATACCGACTTGCTTTATTGGCATGGGGCGATGGAGGAAATCAAAAAGTTTGAGGAGGCCGGTGCCAGTGCCACTACTTCCCAGCAATACATCGCCGAGATCAAGGTAATGCGCGCTTTTGAATTGTTGCAATTGTCCAGACTTTGGGGCAATATCCTCATTCCTAGATCCTCTCAGCCAAGTGACCTTTTCAATGTAGAGCTTTCTACCTTTCAGGAAGTGATGCAGCATATTTCTGATCAAATGGATGAGGCTATCCCGCTTTTGCCGGCAGTGCATCCCAATCAGCGTTCCGATGTGCGTGGTGGTGTCACCAGATTTACAGCCCTTGCTGTCAAAGCCATGGCCAACTTGGAGTTGAAAGAATTCCAAAAAGCGGCAGATGCTACCGGGCAGATCATCAGCAGCGGTTTATTTGCACTCGAGCCTGATTACTACCAGCTTTTCAAAATTCCCGGAAAGCTAAACAGGGAAAATGTGCTTGAGCTTCAGTATTCGGATTTTGGAACTCCGACAGGAACTTCTACCAGATACTTATGGGATTTCTTTGGACCGGCAAGCTGGACACCGTCAAGGTCAGGTGCAGGTGGCGGATGGGGTTTTTGGGAACCTAGTCAGAAATACATCAAGTTTATGTTGGATAGAGGCGAGCGTGAAAGACTTGAGACAACTGTGCTATTTACTCCTGCAGGAATCGCGGCTTTGAAGACCGATCCGGAGTATGCGACTTTGCCAAGCTGGGTTTCCAATGTGACACCTGACGGTGATGTGTTCAACAGTCACCCAAGGTACCTTTTCCTTAGTGGTAAGTTCTATCTGCCTTCCACTCAGCTGACACCGGGTAGATTCACTTATGGAGAAAACAAAAACCTTCCTGTAATCAGGTATTCAGAGATTTTGTTGATGCACGCAGAGGCCTTGGTCAGCGGAGCAAGCAGTTCTGCGCTGTCAGCGGACGCGGCGGTCAACCAAGTAAGGGCAAGGGTTGGATTGAATCCAATCTCAGGAGCAAACTTGGATGTGGTTTTGGATGAGAAATATGCCGAATTCGGTACAGAATGGGGTATCAGATTTTATGATTTGGTAAGACATGGACGAACTACAGAATTGAATTATGAAGGCAGAAACTTTCAGTTGAATATCCACAGATACTTGCCTTATCCTCTTGAACAGCAGGATATTTTGCCTCAGATCAAAGGAGCATCAAATCAGGGATAAAATTTTGTCAACCAAAAATCTCAAAAAATGAAGAATATAAAATTATTATTTATAGGAATGTTTTTGGTCAGCATGGGCTGCACCGAAAGTTACATCGATGAAATCGTAAGGGTCGAACCGGGCCCGGACGTGTCGGCACCTGAGGTGAATATCAGTTTCCCTCTCGAAGGCACTTTGATTAGGGTTGTGGAGGATGTCACACCTATCAACATCAATTTTGAAGTAATTGACGACATCGAAATCGAATCGATACAGGTAAGTTTGGATGGGACACAAATTGCTTCTTTTGATGAGTTCTTGGATTTCAGGAGGTTTGTCAAAACCCACACCTATCCCAATCTTGCCAATGGTACTCATGTCTTGACCATTACCGGGAAAGATACTTCCGGGAAATCAACCACCAAAACAGTCAATTTTGAGAAAGTAGAACCTTATACCCCGGTGTATGAGGGGGAGGTTTTTTACTTGCCTTTCGACGGGGATTATACAGAATTGGTGACAATCACCAATCCAACCGTAAACGGTATTCCGGGTTTTGCAGGTGGTGTAAAAGGCTTGGCCTATTTGGGAGCTAACAATGCCAATATTGCCTTTCCTACGACCAATTTGACCAACCCTGAATTCAGTGCGGTGTTTTGGTACAAAGTAAACGGAGCTCCTGACCGTGCAGGTATCATGGTCATGGGTCCGCCGGACACCAACAATCCCAATAATATGAACAACAGGTCTGGAGGCTTCAGGTTGTTCCGGGAAAATGCCGGAGGCAAGCAGAGGGTAAAACTGAATGTAGGCAACGGTTCAGGAGACAATTGGTTTGATGGAGGTCCTGCGGCCGATATCGATCCTGCAGCCGGGACATGGGCACATGTTGCATTTACCATTTCAGGCACTCAATGTGCGGTATATATCAATGGTCAGGTAGCGAGTCAGGGAAATTTTTCAGGTGTGAGTTGGGCAGGATGTAACATCCTTACCATTGCATCCGGAGCCCCGAGATTCACTGAATGGGGCCACCTGTCTGACGGCAGTTTGTTTGATGAGCTGCGCATATTCAACAAAGCGCTCACCCAATCTCAAATCCAAACGATTATCAATGCCGAAAAGCCATAGGCAGAATACCTTTCCTGTTCAAATAAATGAGGATTCCGGATTTTTGGGATCCTCATTTTTATATCCATTTCTATGAAAAAGCTCCTTCTTTTTGTTTCGGCATTATTTTTTATCAGTTGCAATGAAAATGAAACCGAGGTAACGGCATTAAATCTCGAAAAAGTAGAAATCGGTGATATCCCGATCAACCTGACAGGGGAGGTTTCAGAGAATTTGCCGGTGGACCGTCCCATCACTTTGGGTTTTTCAGGACCATTAGACCCTTCTTCTACCGCCAATTCGATTTCGCTTTATGAAAAAGACCAAGCGGTAGACATTACTACCAGCTTGAATTCGGGTAATAAAAACCTGGTGATTTTCCCTGTGGGGCTTTTGAAAACCAACACAGAATATACCGTTTCCATTACTGATGGACTCAAAGGAGCCAATCAAAGCATATTTTCAGGAAAGAACATCAAGTTCAAAACAACTGCAGGAGATTTAAAAATCATTTCGCTGACTTTTGAGAATTCTGAACAAACCAAAACAGGCAGGACAGTCAATGTTCCCCTGGATTTTTCTTTGACTATAGATTTTTCCGGCCCGGTCAGCCGACAATCTCTAATTTCAGCCACCAAAATTGCCGGGGTATCAGTACCCACTCTCCAATTCGCTTTTTCCGATAATGACCAAAAAGTCAAAGTTGTAGCATCATCACCATTAATAGATCTTACTAAATATTCGATTGAGATTTCCAATGCCTTGAAAGGGGTGGAAGGTCAAAGTTTTGCGGGAGTAAAAAAAGAATTCTTCACCACCTTTCGCTCAGACAATGCTTTTCCGGCGATTTCCGAGGAGGAACTGCTCACCAAAGTTCAGGAACAGACCTTCAGGTACTTTTGGGATTTTGGACATCCCAACAGCGGCATGGCAAGGGAAAGGAACACCTCAGGAAATCTTGTGACTTCCGGAGGAACAGGATTTGGTTTGATGGCCATTTTGGTAGGGATTGAAAGAGGATTCATCACCCGCCAACAGGGAATTGAAAGGTTTGTCAAAATCATAGATTTCCTCGGACAGGCAGACCGCTTTCATGGAGCGTGGGCGCATTGGATGGATGGGAATACCGGAAAAGTAATCCCTTTCAGTGCCAAAGACAACGGAGGGGATTTGGTGGAGACCGGATTGTTGGTACAGGGATTATTGACTGTCAAGGCCTATTTGAATCCAGGTAATCCTTCGGAAAATTCCTTGGCCGAAAAAATAGATGTCCTTTGGCGGGGTGTAGAGTGGGATTGGTATACCCGCGGCGGTCAGGATATTTTGTATTGGCATTGGTCACCGGAATTTGGTTGGGACATGAACCTACCCATCCGTGGATACAATGAATCACTCATTGTCTATGTTTTGGGAGCAGCTTCACCGACGCATCCCATTGATTTGGCAGTGTATGAAAAAGGCTGGGCAAACAACGGGGCCATGAGAAATGGAAAAATGTTTTATCAGATTCCTTTGCCATTGGGATATGATTTTGGTGGGCCTCTCTTTTTTGCCCATTATTCGTTTCTTGGATTGGATCCCAGAAACCTTTCTGACCAATATGCCAATTATTGGATCCAGAATGTAAACCATTCCCGAATCAACCAAGCCCATACCATCAGCAATCCGCTTGGTTTTGCAGGATACTCGGAGTCAAGTTGGGGATTGACGGCAAGTGATAACCATCTCGGATATAATGCCCATTCTCCGACCAATGACTTGGGGGTGATTTCGCCCACGGCAGCTTTGTCCTCTTTTCCTTACACCCCGGTCGAATCCATGAAGGCGCTTCAATTTTTCTATTTCAAAATGGGAGAAAAGCTTTGGGGACAATACGGATTTTATGATGCATTCAACATCACCGAACAGTGGTACGCCGATTCGTATTTGGCCATAGACCAAGGTCCGATTATCATCATGATAGAAAACCACCGATCTGGTTTATTATGGGATTTGTTTATGAAGGATCAGGAAGTTCGTGCTGGATTGGATAAGCTTGGGTTTACTTATTAATGGATCTTCAGCATTTCAAAAATTTGATAAAGGAAATGCCTCGATAAATCCCGATATTAGATTGGTATTCTATGTAGTAAGATATTGTTTAGCACACCTTAAAATAACCATCAAGATGAAAAGATTTCTTAAGCTTTTGATTTATCCGGCGGCATTCACTTTGGTACTGGCTTGTAATCCATCGAAAGACGACATGTCTTTGGAGGAAATGTATACCCATAAATCCGATTCCATCATTTCCATCATGACTTTGGAGGAAAAAATCGGACAGCTGAATCTTCCTGCCTCAGGTGATTTTACCACAGGTTTGGCTTCGAGCTCTAATATCGCAGAAAAGATCAAAGCAGGAAGTGTAGGTGGATTGTTCAATATCAAAACAGCAGAAAAAATAAGGGCTGTTCAGAAAATTGCGGTCGAAGAAAGCCGTCTGAAAATCCCATTAATATTTGGGATGGATGTCATCCACGGATACGAAACCCTTTTCCCGATTCCAATCGGAATGTCAAGTATTTGGGATATGGAATTGGTAGAGAAATCGGCACGTATCGCTGCCATCGAAGCTAGTGCAGATGGGATCAACTGGACTTTTTCGCCTATGACGGATATTTCCCGTGACCCAAGATGGGGAAGGGTGTCTGAGGGTAGTGGTGAGGATCCATACCTTGGCGCACAGATTGCCAAAGCCATGGTCAAAGGCTATCAGGGAGATGACCTCAGCCTGAACAATACGATTATGGCCTGTGTCAAGCACTTTGCCTTGTACGGTGCACCGGAAGCAGGAAGGGATTACAATACCGTGGATATGAGCCGCATCAGGATGTATAATGAATATTTTTTGCCTTATAAGGCTGCAGTGGATGCCGGAGTTGGATCGGTGATGACCTCTTTCAATGAAATCGAAGGCGTACCTGCCTCAGCCAATAAATGGCTTATGACGGATGTCTTGAGAGACCAATGGGGTTTCAATGGTTTTGTGGTGACTGACTACACTTCTATCAATGAAATGGTTGAACATGGAATAGGTGACCTGCAAAAAGTATCAGAACTTTCACTCAAGGCAGGTGTAGACATGGACATGGTGGGAGAAGGTTTTTTGACCACGCTAAAACAGTCTTTGGATGAGGGGAAAATCACAGAGAAACAGATTGAGGATGCCTGCCGGAGGATACTGATTGCCAAATACAAGCTTGGCTTATTCGATGATCCATATAGATACGCTGATCTTGAGCGGGCAAAGAAGGAAATTTTTAATACGGAACACCGTCAAGTTGCAAGAGAAATTGCCGCCCAATCTTTTGTTTTGCTCAAAAACCAAGACAATATTTTACCTATCCAAAAGAAAGGAACCATCGCCCTCATCGGACCGCTTGCCGACAACAAGGAGAATATGGCCGGAACCTGGAGTGTGGCAGGAAGATTTGACCAAGCTGTTTCTTTGTCTGAAGGATTGAGGAAAGCTGTCGGAGACAAAGCCAATGTCATTTATGCCAAAGGTGCCAATGTGGTGGCCGATTCTTTATTGGAATCCAGGGTCAGCATTTTTGGAAAACCAACTTACCGGGACAACCGCCCTGCCGAGGTGCTCATACAGGAAGCTTTGGCTGCTGCAAAAAATGCAGATGTCATCGTGGCGGCTTTGGGTGAATCAGCTGAGATGTCGGGCGAATCATCCAGCAGGACGGATATCCAACTTCCCGAAAATCAAAGGGATTTATTGAAGGCATTGCTCAAAACGGGCAAGCCAGTAGTCATGGTCTTGTTTACGGGAAGGCCTTTGGCTTTGACTTGGGAAGAAGAAAATGTGCCTGCGATCCTGAATGTATGGTTTGCGGGAAGTGAGGCGGGGGATGCTATCGCTGATGTGTTGTTTGGAGATGTCAATCCATCCGGTAAACTCAGTGCAACTTTTCCCCAAAATGTCGGTCAGATTCCAATTTATTACAACCATAAGAATACCGGCCGACCACTTGCTGAAGGTCAGTGGTTCTCAAAATTCCGGTCCAATTACCTTGATGTTTCCAATGAACCGCTTTATCCTTTTGGATTTGGGCTGAGCTACACCGATTTCAATTATGGTGAAATCAAATTAAGCGGAACTGCTCTCCAAGGTGACCAAACATTGACTTTAAGTGTGGAACTCACCAATTCCGGTAAGTATGATGGTAAGGAAGTAGTCCAATTGTACATCAGGGATATCGTGGGTTCAGTGACCAGACCTGTCAAGGAATTGAAAGGTTTTCAAAAAGTGCTGTTGAAATCCGGTGAAACCAAAACCATAACTTTCGAAATAACACCTGAAGACCTCAAGTTCTATAATTCTGACCTGAACTTTGTCTGGGAACCGGGTGAATTTGAAATCATGGTTGGAGGAAATTCACGGGATGTGAAGAAGGCTAAGGTGGATTGGAAGGAGTAGGTGGCAGTATTTAGTTTTCAGTGATCAGTTTGCAGTATTCAGTCGCAGTTTCAGTACACAGGTACAATTATGAAATCCACAATAATAGTATTGATATTATTTAGTATTGTTTCTTGTAAATCTGTTCAAGAGCCAATTTGTAAATCAAGTTTAGAATCAAAATACTTTTTTGACAATATAGCACTGAAACCAATTGAAATTCTACCTCATAAAAATGTACTAAGAGTGTGGATAGATAATAGTAGTTCTCTAACAGATGTATTAACAATTATATGGGACGATTCTGGTAACTATGCTGAGTTTGTTCGAATGGGGCTAGTATTTAGGAAAAGGATAATTGGAAAGGAGATGGTTGGAAAATATGAACAGATTGAAACTTGTCCATCACAAGGATGGGAAAACTTTTTCAACTCTCTTGACCTACTGAATCTTTCTAAGATGAAAAATCGAATCTTTAATGAAGAAGTCGATCCATCTCCCATGGCACACCCCCAAACTAATTACTTCATTGAAATAAAGATGAATGGGGTGCAGAAAAAATTCGAATTTTACACTTTTTACCCCCTTCAGAGTTTTGCTGATGATATGATGGATTATAACAACTTTGAAAAATTTATTTTAACTTCATTTCCACCATTATTTGAAAAACTTAAGGATGACCAACAGTTTTATAAATACAGGTTAGATCATGAATATTAAAAATGCTGCCAACATTTCCCTACCTTATGGGAGGCAGGTGTCTTCCGTCTTCCGTCCTGTCTGAATCAGGAAATAGGGTTATTGGCATCGAAGAAGGCAACAATAAATTCTAAGAAACCAAACCCAAAAAACCATGAAAGTCCGTCTTTTTTTATTAATCCTATTTTTCCTTTTTTCAATATCATCATTTTCCCAATCTTCCGATAAACCCAATATCCTTTGGATTTCGGTGGAGGATATCAGTCCGCTGTTGGATGTGTATGGTGACAACAGCATCAAGACACCCAATATAAGCCGATTGGCCAAGGAAGGGATTGTTTTTACCAATGCCTTTGCCACGGCGGGAGTCTGCGCGCCAAGCCGTAGCAGCATTATCACGGGAATGTATCCGGTCAGCATCGGTACACACAACATGCGGACTGGGCCACATTATGCTTACCGGGAACCTGAAGCGGAAGTTTACAAAACCTACTACAGCCAAAAAGACATCAATGGAAAGAACGTCCCTGAATACGCTGCTGTTCTCCCGCCATTTGTCAAAGTTTTTACAGAATACCTGCGAGCCGCAGGCTATTTTACCACCAATGCCGCCAAGACCGATTACCAATTCAACTCTCCGATGACTGCTTGGGATGAAATCGGAAGGGAGGCACATTACAAAAACCGGGCTCCCGGTCAGCCATTCTTCGCAGTTTTTAATCATGAAATCACCCACGAGTCGCGGGTTTTTGGAAAGAAAGCCGATCCCATGCTTTCCAATATCCAACAGGTAAAAATCCCTGCCTATTTCCCTGATTTGCCTGTAGTGAGACAGGACGTCGGGCGTGTTTATTCCAATATCATGGAACTTGATCAGCAGGTCGGGACATTGCTGAAGGAACTCGAGGATGCAGGATTATTGGAAAAGACCATCATCTTTTTTTGGTCGGATCATGGCGGTCCTTTGCTAAGGCAAAAGCGCGCAGTAGGGAATTCGGGACTGCGTGTCCCGTTGATTGTCCGCATGCCAAATGGGCAAATGGGCGGAACAAAAGTAGAAGACATCGTTTCACTGATGGACTTGGGACCCACGGTGATGTCATTGGCAGGAATTGAACCGCCGGAGTACATGCATGGGAAGGCTTTTTTGGGAAAATACAAAAGCAAAAACCCACACGAATATGCCTTCGGTTCAGCGGACCGATTTGATGAAGCGGTGGACATGAGCCGCTCGGTGATTGATGGCAGGTTTGTATATATCAGAAACTTCAGACCTGAATTGCCACTGATTTACCGGAATGCCTACCGAGAGCAGATTGACATGACCAAAGCTTTGATTGAAATGGATCAAGAAGGGACGTTGACAGGAGGTGCGGCTTATATTTTCATGAAGACCAAGCCACAGGAAGAATTGTATGATTTGGCCAAAGATCCCTACGAAATCCACAACCTTGCCCAATTGCCTGAATACAAGGAAAAGTTGATGGAAATGAGGACTGCCTTGAGCAAGTGGCAATTGGAGGTAAAGGATTTGGGATTTGTTCCCGAATCCGACTTGATCAATATGATGTGGCCGGGCATGGTGCAACCTGAGACAGCAAAGGTTGAATTTGAAAAGTCAGGAGGAAAAATTACCTTGACATCTACCACCGAAGGAGCAAGTATCGCCTATCAGATAGATAATGAAATAGGAGGGAAGCGGTGGAGGTTGTACCACGAGCCTATTCCTGAAGCCAAAAACATTGCCGCAAGGGCAGTTAGAATCGGATACAAAACCTCTGAAATCAGCCATTTTAAATAAGCCAACATGAAATCGAAAATCAGTTTTCTCCTTTTGCTTCTCTCTTTAACAGTGAACCTTATGGCACAGATCCCCGCTAATTATGACGAAAGCAAAGTCCCTGACCTGATCTTGCCTGATCCATTTGTCAGCCTTAAGGGAAATCCGATACTGACCGTCGAGGATTGGGAAAATATTCGTAGACCTGAGATTTTGGTTCTTTTTGAAGAAAATGTATATGGACAGATCCCAACCGATTTTGATGATATTTCATTTTCTGAGATGACAAA
The DNA here is from genome assembly GCF_022538115.1 of Cognataquiflexum rubidum. Lineage (GTDB taxonomy): Bacteria > Bacteroidota > Bacteroidia > Cytophagales > Cyclobacteriaceae > Cognataquiflexum > Cognataquiflexum rubidum. The sequence continues at coordinate 162,677 of NZ_JAKZAL010000007.1, forward strand.
AAGCCAAAACCCATATCCAAATACAGCCATTCTCAAGGAGGTTGATATAAAAGTTTCTCGTGGAGGAAAAACCCACACCATGCGCTTGAATGTGTTTATCCCCAAAAATGGCAAAGGTCCTTTTCCTGTTTTTTTATTGATCAATTACCAAGCTCCATACGCGGATGGAAAATTGGTGGAGGAAGGTTTTTGGGCGGTTAAGGAATTGGTGGAAAAGGGATACGCGACCGCTTCCTTTCATGTGGAGACGGTGGCACCTGATGATAAAAATAGATTTTCTAAAGGGGTAATTGAAAGGCTGTATCCGGAACAATTGGGCCAAAAAGATGGCATGAGGGCATTGGGTGCTTGGGGTTGGGGAGCGATGCGGGCGATGGACTACTTCGAAAAAGAATCCTTGATCGATGCAAACCGCGCGGTTTTGGTTGGCCATTCAAGATCCGGAAAGGCAGCCCTTTGGGCAAGTGCCAATGATACCCGATGGGCGGTGACGATCCCCAACGAATCCGGATGCGGCGGAGCGGCTTTGTCCAAGAGAAAATTTGGGGAAACAGTCCAAGTCATCAATACGGCATTTCCCCATTGGTTCAATGATAATTTCAAGGCATTCAATGGTAAAGAAGAACTGTTGCCGCTCGACCAACACATGCTGGTTTCCTTGGTCGCGCCACGGGCGATTTATTTTTCCAGTGCAAGGGAAGACCGCTGGGCAGATCCCAAAGGAGAGTACCTTTCGATGAAATTGGGAAGTAGGGTATTTCCTTTTATTTATGGAAAAAAGGTAAGTTTTCCTTTGGACTTTGAGGAGTTGAAAGAGCCTGTTATTCAACCATTCGCAGGTTACCATATCCGTGAAGGCGAACATGATCTCACTCTGGAAGATTGGAAGAGTTACATGGATTTTGTGGAAATGAATTTGGGGAAAAATGATAAGTGAATAGACCATAGTCGATAGTCCATAGTTAGTCAGGGTCTTTGCGCTTTAGCGTGAGAATAAAATCCAGCTTCTGGAGAAGCAGGATAGCGGAAAAAAAAGAGAAGTTAATAGACCATAGTCGACAGTCCATAGTTCCTTAGGTTCTTTGGCTCTTTTCACGAGTCCAATAATCCAGCTTCTGGAGAAGCAGGATAGCGGGAAACCTTCCTTAGTAATTTTTCTTGTTTTTTCCTTTTGCGCCCTTGCGTCTTTGCGTGAGAATAAAATCCAGCTTCTGGAGAAGCAGGATAGCGGGAAACCTTCCTTAGTAATTTTTCTTGTTTTTTCCTTTTGCGTCTTAGCGTCTTTGCGTGAGATAATTTTTTTTTCTTTGTGCCTCTGTGTCTTTGTGGGCTTTTTGTCCTTTTGTGCCTTTGCGTCTTTGCGAGAGATATTTTTATTTTTTCTTTGTGCCTCCGTGTCTTTGTGGGGTTTATATACTTTCTTACTTTGCGTCACTGCGTCTTTGCGTGATCTTTAAAATATGAAAAATCAAAAACACCTTTTCCAGCTCCCTGAGGACATCCATTACCTAAATGGCGCTTACATGTCACCTTTGCTCAGATCAGTGGAAGAAATCGGCATTAAAGCCTTGATCCGAAAAAGAAACCCCACTTCCATCCAACCCAAGGACTTTTTTGAAAATGCCGAGATCCTCAAAAGCAATTTTGGGAAGTTGGTAAACTGTCCGGCAAAGCAAGTCGCCATCATCCCCGCTGCTTCCTATGGATTGAGTACAGCCGTCAACAACCTTCCAAAAGACAACGGAAATACCGCATTGGTGGTGTCTGAGGAATTTCCGAGTGGTTATTATGCGATTGAGAAATGGTGCAGAGACAACCATAAATCCCTCCAAACCATCAAAGCGCCGGAAACCTTAGAGAAAAGAGGGGAAAGATGGAATGCTGCAATCCTCGAAGCCATCAATAAAGAAACCGCTGTAGTTCTCATGTCGACGATCCATTGGACAGATGGGACACTTTTTGACCTTGCCGAAATAGGCCGGAAGTGCAAAGAAAACGACGCCTTCTTCATCCTGGACGGAACTCAGTCTGTTGGCGCTTTGCCGATCGATGTAGAAGCATGTCAAATTGATGCGCTGATCTGCGCGGGGTACAAATGGCTGATGGGGCCATATTCTATCGGTTTGGCGTATTATTCGGAGTATTTTAATAATGGGATTCCATTGGAGGAAACTTGGGTCAACCGAAGCAATGCCCAAAATTTTTCCGGCTTGACCAATTACGTGGATGATTATGCACCAGGTGCAGGGCGATACAATGTCGGCGAATACGGCAACTTTATCCTGCTGCCGATGATGAACGCGGCCATTGAGCAGATTTTGGAATGGAAAACAGACAATATCCAATCTTACTGCGACGTGCTCACCAAACCTTTGATCTCCTATTTGAAGGAAAATGGATTTTGGGTAGAAGAAGACGAATTCCGTGCAAAACACTTGTTTGGGTTTCTGCTGCCTCCAAATATCTCTCAGGAAATCCTGCTCCAAAAGCTGCAGGAAAACAAAATCTACGTCTCAGTCCGGGGCAAAGCCATTCGCTTTTCTGCCCATTTGTACAATACAGAAGAGGATATTGCCGTGCTGATAAGGACTTTGAGGGAGGTTTAGGTTTGGTTAAAATAAATTCCTTGTTTTGATTAAAGAGAAACTGTCTTTGTGACTTTTGTCCGCAAAGTAAAAATAGCTTTTGAAGTATCTTTGTTTCCCAAAACCCCAAGCACCATGAAATACTTTGCCATTTTCCTTTTCGCCCTTACTTTTTTGGGCAGCTGCAATTCAAAAACTTCTGAGAACTCCGAGGTTTCAGGTAAAGTGGAAGAAGTAGATGCGGTTACTTTCAAAAACCTCTTGGCTTCTGGAAATGGGATTGTTTTGGATGTGAGAACTCCTGAGGAAGTGGCACAGGGAATCATTCCTGATGCTTACGTGATCGATATCTACCAAAGTGGATTTGAAGAAAAACTCCAAAGCTTGCCCAAAGACAAGGAAGTATATGTCTATTGCGCAGTGGGAGGCAGAAGCCGTCAAGCAGCTGATGTCCTATTGAACAACGGCTTTACTAAAGTTTACAACCTCAGTGGCGGAATAGTAGATTGGAGAAGAAACGGGTTTGAGGTGGTGAAACCGAATTAAAGAAGCGAGATACGAGATACGAGAGACGAGAAGCAAGAGACGAGAAGCAAGAGATTAGAGCAAGAGATTAGAGCAAGAGCCTGGCAAGATCCTATGGTTGCTTGCCCGGGTTCCATTCAAAAACTCTAGATTAATCCCCTTATTTTTTTCTAACCAAATAACCTCTAACCCAATAACCAAATAACCAACCCCTCAATCCACCCTCTTACTCGTCTTCAGATACGCCATTAGGTCGACGATTTCTTTTTCGGTGAGGTTGGAAAATAAGCCCGGAGGCATCAAAGAAACAGGTGTCACATCTTTGGACTGGATACTGGATTTGTTGATGATGACAGGTTCCTGACCTACCACCCGCAGCGTCAATTGCCTTTGGGTTTCATTGATCACATTGCCGGAGTACGTCCTTCCATCACGGGTATTGATCACGACCATTTTGTAATCATCCTGGATCTCAGCACTTGGTTCCAAGACATTCAGCAGGATATATTCTGTGTCGGCGCGGTTTGAACCCGTCAAATCCGGTCCAATCACACTTCCTTCACCAAACATCTTGTGACAACTTCCACAGGTATTCTGGAAAATTTTCTTTCCGGCTTTCAAATCAGCCGAAGAAAGAGAGGATGGATTAATCATCGCCCTGTATTTTTTATAAGCTGCTTCATCACTTGCAACCTGCTCTATCGGACCCCAAACTTCAATAAAACCACTTCCCACTACACGGAGCAATTGCCTCGCCACACCTGCCGGAACTTCACTTTTGGCAATCCTTTTTTCCTTGATTTCTTTGGTCAACATGCCGCCATAACGTTGCCTGGAAGATAACGTCTGCATGGCCGCGAGTTTTTCCTCTGGATTGAATTTGGAGAAATTGTCGATCAATAATTTACCCAATGCTTCATTGTCAAAAGCAGCAATGGATTTGATTGCTTCAAGTTTCATCGCTGGTTCCTGCAATAGTTTTGGCAACTCGGCCTGAAGCTCTTTTTGTTGCTGGGCGGTCAGCGTTTGAAGGGCTTTTTTCCTTTGATCGATGGGAGCATTTTTGTTTTTGAGCAAAGCAAAAGCCCTTTGTGTGGCCTCCGTATCCCCAAATAGACCGGATATTTCCTGAGCTAGTATCTTCGATTTTCCACTGGATTGTTGGAGTTTGTCCGATACGGTTTTCCAGTTTTGTGGGATTTTCAAGTCTGTACGTCCTTCCATTCCTGCGAACATGCCTGTCAAAAGATGCTCTGTGTTTGACCCGCCTTTCCCTATCAGTGTTACCAATTTTTCCAATTCGTCCTCATCCACAGCCCTTCGGGCAATGTATTGGGTGACCAAGGGGATTATTGAGGAATTGGATAGCGCTAGAAATCTGTCAGGATTCTCCGCCATTAGGGGTTCAATGCTGTACCAAATGAGTTTGGGCAGGTTGTGGTCATTGGCGTCTTCCCCATGTAGGACAAGATTACCAGCGATTTCCCATTTATCCGCTGTTGACATCCTTTGGATAGCAGATGCGAGGTACAAACGGACAACAGGGGAGGGGTCTTCTTTAGCCATTACCCTAAATTTAGAAACCGCCGCTGCAGACGGCTTCATGTCCTCGCAGAGTAATTGGATGGCCCAAGCCCTGACATGTGGGTCTTTGTCTGAGAGCGCTTGGATCAGTTGCTGTTCGGTAAATCCCCCTGTCAGGTGCAGAGACCACATTGCCCGTAATCTCCAATCGGGGTTTTTGTCTTTTTCGAAAATGGCTTTCAATTCCGTAATGGTAGTGGCTTGGAGCTTTCCGTTTACTTTCCTTTTGTGAAGGATTCCCCTTGCACGCCTCGCATGCCAATCACTTGGATTGGTTTGGAGGCTGACCAATTGCTTATCGCTCATTTTATTCAAGTCAGAATACCTGCCTTCGAAGTCTTTCGCAAGAGATTTTTCTGGTGCAATCCTGAATATCCTGCCAGTCTCTTCATTCAAAACTTCCTTTCCACAAATGTCCGCATCATGCCAGTCCAAGGCATAAAGCGCTCCGTCCGGTCCGATTTCCATACTGAATCCAACCCATTGGGCATTGTTTGCAATCATAAACTCATCACCGTGCTTTCCCTGATAGCCTGAACCTTTTGGAACCAAAATGTCCGACAGTACCGCATGTTCATGGATATTGGCCATAAAAATCTTTCCCTGCTCTTCTTTTGGGAAGGCATCGGACTGATAGACCCGCGCTCCGCCATGTGCAGAACGATGGCTGTGGTCAGCGATGGTTTTGATGTCTTCATAGACATAAGGATTGAAATGCTGTCCTCCCTGTCGGTGGTAAATCCCTCCGGGAATCACATGCCACAGGTGAGGAATCACGCAGGCGGTCATTAAAAGCTGCCCTTTGGCATCGTAGTCTATGCCCCAAGGATTGCTAAATCCATGTGCCACGACCTCGAATCGGTCTTTGACAGGATGGTAACGCCACACACCACCGTTGATGTCAACGCCTTCTTTTTCCAATAAGCCTTCAGGAAAGGCATCATTGTGGTAGTAGAGTTTTGCATCACCGTTAGGTTTGCGGATTTTGGAAGGAGTGGCAAATCCCTGCAAACCATACAACCATCCATCCGGTCCCCAATGCAGGCTGTTGAGTGTTTCGTGTCTATCGAGTATTCCCCAACCTGTGAGCAGGATTTCAATTTTGTCCGTATCGGCTTTGTCATCTCCATTTTTGTCAGGGATAAATAGCAAGTTGGGCGGAGCACCTACATAAACGCCGTCAAATCCCACAGCAATGGCTGCAGGAAAGGCCAATCCTTCAATAAAAACCTTTTTGCTGTCCGCGACACCATCGCCATCTGTATCTTCCAAAATCAGAATGCGGCTGTCTCCTGAACTGGAAAAACCATATCCCCGGGATTCATAATCTTTGTTTTCTGCAATCCAAAGCCTACCCCGATCATCCCAGCAAAACGCCATTGGTTGGGTCATCATCGGTTCGGATGCCCATACATTCACCTTAAATCCAGCTTTGACAGTCATCGCTTCCACTGCCTCTTGCGGGCTGAGAAATTTTGCTTCTCTTCCTTCCCTTTGTGCCAAGGCCCAAAGCTCAGTGGTATTGTACATGCCTTCTTTTCCTGAGAATTGCCCCCAAGTTTCAGTCATTTTCACATCATTGAGTTCGCCGGTATAGACGACGAGCTGGTGCTTGAGCGTTTCAATTTTCCCCTTGGGAATCGTCCAATCTCCATCTCGAGTAAATGCAGGCCCCAATCCCAACTGACCATCTACCCGCCATTTGTTAGGGTATCCTCTGTTTTCAGGATGGTCAAAAATCGCAACATTGGCCATGTCCTCACGGCCTTCGACCTGCATGGCCACATTGACCCACATCGATGGTTGGCCTTCAGCACTTTCATTTTTCTGGCGTGCAGCATTCACTATTTCACCTTTGATGCCTTCTTTCCAAGGCATTCTCAAGAATAAACTTCCATAATCGTATTTACCGATCACGATATCTTTGATCGCTTCTCCTTTCCACTCCAGATCCAAAAAGTATTTTCCACCCTCTTCTCTCATACTCCAGTTTTGGGTTTCTTCCATAACTGTTTCTCCAGCTTCATCCAATAGGTGGTAAACGGTCTGCCATTTCACTTCGGTACCTTCCTTTTCGACAATGTTGGAAGCCACTTTTTTCCAATAATCTTCCTGCGGATTGTGGAAATAATCCCGGTCGTTGACTCTTGTAAATCCCCAATACAATCCAGTTTGATGTTTGTGGTGACCGGGACTGTATTCGGTAAGGAGACCTTTGCCGTCAGGTGCTACGATCGGATGGATAAATGGTCTGAAATCATCTTTCGCATTTTGAACCAAAATCGGTTCGTTTTCTTCCTGTCGGAAAATAGAAATGGTTCCTTTTTCAAGATCTTCCTCCAACCTCAATGTCGTTGGTTCGGTAGATTCTGATGGATTGGAAGTTTCAGTAGCATTTTTTTTGCAGCTGATAGAAAAAAGTAAAATAATGATTGCAAGTAAATTTTGGATGGATTGGGTTTTCATGTTGGGTAATCTTTATTGATTTCGAAGGAAAATCCTGCATTTGCAATAGGATGAATTTCAAGTCTTTAATATAAGGATTGTTACCGAAAAACCTTATCTGAAAATTGAAGAAGGGATGGCATGGGTGACAATCAGCATAATATTCAAACTCAAAGTTGTATTTCGATTTTCATTTTTTAGAATTAAATCAAAATCTATAAGGAAATTCCTGTTTCAGCCACTGAAATAAATTCCTGTCTTTGATTATCCTTATTTTTTGTAGCTTGAAATTCCATTTAAAACCATCCACCATGAATAGATTTTATCGCCTTGGGGTATTGCTTTTTTTTATAGCAATACTTCCCCTGAAGGCACAAAAAATCGATGAAGTTTACAACCAAAAAATCAGGGAATTTACTACAGATAAACGTTTTCTTCCCGAATTCCTTTTGGACGTAGTCGATCATCCTACGATTCCATCTCCACTCAAGCATTTTGGTCATATCATCGGTGCCGAAGGTCATGTTCACCGCTCGGCCGAGATCTACGGTTATTACCAAAAACTCGCTGATACCTCCCCGCTTGTGCATATGCAGGAGATGGGAAAAACCGAGGAAGGCAGGCCTTTTTACCTGATCGTCATCGGCAATGAGGATGCAATCAAGCGCCTTGACCATTACAAAATCCAGTTGGCAAAATTAGCGGATCCCCGAAAAACAAGCCCTGAACAGGCAGAGACCATCATTTTGGACAGCAAGCCTGTGTATTATGTCAGTGGCGGCATGCATGCCACCGAGATGGGTTCACCCGAAGCACTGATGGAACTCGCGTACAGATTGGCAACTTCCCAATCTTCCGATATCAAAGATATCCGTGACAACGTGATCACTGTCATCAACCCCATTTCTGAACCTGATGGCTTGGATAAGCAGGTCGATTGGTATTATCGCTATTCCAAAGGCAGAAAAGAATTTGATGATGGGTTCCCAAGATCTTCTCCTTATTGGGCCAAATATGTCTTCCATGACAATAACAGGGACGGTTTGCAGGTTTCACAGGAAATCACCAAATCCATCTTCAAGGGCTTTTTTGAGTTCCATCCTACAGTGATGCTTGACTTGCATGAGTCGGTTCCCTTGCTATACATTTCTACAGGAACAGGTCCTTACAACGATTTTGTGGATCCAATTACTGTCAGCGAGTGGCAGATCATGGCTAACCATGATGTGGCAAAAGTAGCCTCTGAAGGATTGCCTGGTGCGTTTACCTGGGCATTTTATGACGGTTGGTGGCCGGGTTATGGCATTTGGGTAGCGAACAACCACAATTCCAACGGCCGCTTTTATGAAACTTATGGCAATGCCGGGGCAGATACTTACCTGAGAGATTTGAGCAATGCGAGATTTGCCGGAGATCTTGTCACGTCCAAAGAATGGTACCGTCCTGATCCTGCCACAGGAAAGGTTTATTGGTCATTTAGAAATAATATCAACTATACCATGACCGGGGTCATCGCATCCCTGTCCTATGCCGCCAATAATGGTAAAATGCTGCTGCAGAATTTTTATAAAAAAGGATATAACAGTGTCGAAAAGGGGAAAACTGAAGGTGCAAAAGCTTTCACCATTGCCAAGGACCAACGTGATCCTGCCATGGTGGCTTACCTTGCGAAGCAGCTGATGCTTCAGGGTATCGAAGTCCATGAGTCAGATAGTAATTACGTGGTATTGTCAGAACAACCGTATAGAAATCTTGCAGTGTCTCTTTTGACCCCGCAGGCATATCCCAAAGACGCCAAATATCCTCCTTATGATGCGATCGCTTGGACTTTGCCTTACCTCTATGGCGTAAAGGTAGTATCCAAAGACAGCATTGATTTTGATATTTCTTCACTCAAGCTGCTTGCAGAAAATCCAAAATATATAGGTAAAGTCGATGGTCAGGGAAGTAGCTATTTATTGGAATACAAGGCACAAAATACCGTGCTTCCGGCCTTGTATGCCGTCAAAGCTGCCAATAAAAATGCTGAAATCAACATTCTGCCCAAGCAGACTGTTGTTAATGGAGATACCATTTCGGCAGGAGCCATTTTGATCAAAAAAATCAATGCAGACCTAGCCAAAAAATTAGCTTCGGATTTTGGATTGGACCTGAAAGCAGGAGGTGCCAATGTCTCTGCGGCGGATCAGCAGGCTGTCAAATTGCCGAAAGTGGCCATCTATCATACTTGGTACAATACCCAAGATGAAGGTTGGTCGAGGTACACTTTCGAAGAAAGAGGTATTCCTTACACTTCTATTGACAAAGACGATTTGAAAGCCGGCAATCTGAAAACCCGTTTTGACGTCATTTTGGTACCAAGGGTAAATGGAAATGCCAAACGTTTTATGCATGGAGTGGATAAGAAATTTGGACCGATGCCCTTTACCAAAACTGCAGAGTTTCCATCCCACGGCTTTCCTGATGCGACGACAGATATGACCGGCGGCCCCGGATTTTTGGGAGTAGACAATTTGAAAAAGTTTGCTGAAGAAGGTGGATTGCTTATCACTCTGGACAATACGAGCACCATCATGTCAGAGCTTGGTATCATTTCCGATTTGACTCCTGCCGATCAGGGTGCGTTATTCCATCCCGGTTCTATCGTCAATGCCAAAGCAAGGAATACAGGCCATCCGGTAATGTATGGGTATCCTGAAACATTCTCCATTTTTCGTGGAAATGGGCCTTTGCTACAAACTGATAAGTATAACCGTAACCTGATGCTCGTGCAATACGGAGGTAAACCATTGAAAGATGAACTGGAATTTGAAGGTCCGATTATGGGGATGCCTGATAAGCCCAAAGTGGAGAAACCTGCCAAGCCCGAAGGGAAAGATGCTCCTTATGTGGTTGCCGGTATGGTCAGAAATGAAGATAAAATCATCGGTCACGGTGCTGTCTTTAATGTTCCCGTCGGAAAAGGAAACGTACTTGCCTTTACTTTCGATCCGCTCCACCGGTACCTCAACCATGCCGATGCCCCGATGGTGTGGAATGCCATCATCAATTGGGACAGGATGAGATAGCTATAATACATCTTGAATTGAATCCCGCAGAAGTTTTAAACGATGGAGAATTTACTTTCTCATGGTTTTCTACTTTCTGCGGGATTTTTGTGTTCTGGGAATCTTTGGTCTAGCATTTGGATAAAGTTTGAAAGATGGGATTCCTTTTTCACTTCAAATCCAAAGAATGTGTAATGTTTTCCATTCTGAAATTCTTTAAATTGAACAATTCTAACTAACCAAAACATGAAAGCATTAGGAATAATTTTAGCAATTATCGGAGCAATTGGAACTCTTATGTTTGGAATACAGGCAATGCAGGATTCAGAGAGTTTCAAGTTGTTTGGGATGGATATCGCAGTAAGTACCGCCAATTGGACTCCTGTGATTATCAGCGTAGCCCTGTTGATTATTGGAGTGATCATGTCGAGAGGCAAGAATTAAAGTTTTTGGTAGAACCCCATGGTAATTATTTGGGGTTCTATTGTTTTGAGAACATTATAAAGACCCAGAAAGGGTCACATATTTATAGAAAATCATTGGATAAAATGTTGCCCGACCGGGAACCGGTCGAATGATTTTCGATACGAATATTTTTATTCGACCCCTTCAGGGTCGGGGGTTCCGACCGGTTTTTTTCCAATTATAAATATTTCATCCCTTTGGGATGGGAGAGACGCCCGTATACCCCGATAAAGCTTTTTTATGGGCTCCTATTTCGACCCGGAACGAATCACATATTTATAGAAAATCATTGAATCAAATGTTGCCCGACCTGGAACCGGTCGAATGATTTTGGTATGAATCATTTCTCCATCCCTTTTAGATGGGAATTTCAATTATTTAAACGTTTAATATCGTCTTCAAATTTTGAAATCATTTCCCTTTTGGAGAACTTAATCCTTCTGATCATTTTACTCAATAACCTTCACCATGCCGGGTACCTTTTCGCAATTATATATCCATGTTGTCTTTGCTGTTAGGGGGAGAAAAAGTCTTATTCTTTCAAACTGGGAGGATGAGTTATACAAATACGTTACAGGAATTATTCAGAACAAAGATCAAAAACTCTTGGCAATCAATGGAATGCCTGACCATATTCATATTTTAATAGGAATGAAGCCCAATTGTTGTCTTTCAGATTTGGTGAGAGAAGTGAAAAAATCCTCTAATAATTTCATTAAAGAAAGAAAATTTACCAGGCAGAAATTTGAATGGCAAGATGGATATGGCGCTTTTTCACATGGTCAACGGTCTTTGGACAATGTGATCCAATACATTATGAATCAAAAAGAACGTCACAAAACCCAGACGTTTCGGGATGAGTATGTTGCCTTTCTCAAGAAATTTCAAATTGAATATAAGGAGGAATATCTCTTTGAATGGATAATTTGATCATTGAGAGAATAATCGATTTTTTAACTTATCTACTTATTAATGGATATTATAATTTATCATCTTATTAGATGATATTTTGATTTATCGATTATTTAATCGATATTTAGACATGCTTGCAATAATTACTGGAGATATCATTGATTCAAGAAAGGTGGCTAATCAACAGGATTGGCTGCTTCCGTTGGAATCTTTGCTCAACTCATGGGGTCAAAAGAATGACACTTGGGAGATTTTTAGAGGGGACAGCTTTCAAGTTGAAGTTGCTGACCCTTTGGACGCCCTCCATAAATCGATCCTCATCAAAGCCACCTTGAAATCTATCAAATCCCCAGATCAGAAGAAAAGGAACGCTCCAATTGATGTAAGGATGTCCATCGGTATAGGTGAAAAGGAACAGGATTCTGACAGCATCGGAACAAGAATGGGTTCTGCCTATCTCAATTCAGGAGAGGCTTTTGAACTCTTGCGGAGCAAAAACCAAAACCTGATGGTAAAAAGCCCATGGTTGGACTTTGACAAGGAAATGAACCTGATGCTCAAACTGGCGCTGATCGTCATGGACAATTGGTCAGGAAATTCGGGTGAAATTATGAAAATTGCTTTGGAAAAGCCGCATTTGAAACAGGCTGAAATAGGGGAGATTCTGGGAATCGAACAGAACTCGGTAAGTGCACGATTCCAAAGAGCGTATTATTCCGAAATGCTGGAACTCAATGATTTATATAAAGAAAAGCTAGAAAGGTTGTTGCCATGATCATATTTATAAAAATACTGCTTGCGCATATCCTAGGTGATTTTTTGCTTCAGCCAAAATCATGGGTTACTGAAAAGGAAGCCAAAAAATGGGCCTCTCCAAAGCTGTATCTCCACGTTTTGATCCATGGGGTCCTTATACTTTTGTTGGTATGGGATTTCCAGTATTGGGCTTTGGCGCTGACAGTGACGGTTACCCATTTTCTGATTGACCTCGCCAAACTTTCCTTTCAAAATAAAAGCACCAAGACATCCTGGTTTATCGTAGACCAACTGCTCCATATTCTGGTTTTGGTTGGCGTATCCTTGGTTTGGTTTTATCCGGACACATCATGGTTTTGGATTTTTGAATCCGTCGGTTTTTGGACTATACTCGCAGCGGTTTGTTTTCTGAGTTTTGGTGTATCGGTGATTATGAATGTTTTGCTTGAACCTTGGTCATTAAAAATCTTTGATAAAGCAAATGACTCACTGTCCAATGCCGGAAAATACATCGGGATTTTGGAAAGACTTTTCGTGTTTGTTTTCATCCTAACAGACCATTGGGAGGGAGTCGGATTTTTGATCACCGCCAAATCCGTCTTCAGGTTTGGGGATCTTAAGGAATCCAAAGACCGAAAATTGACTGAATATATCCTGATAGGAACATTGATGAGCTTTGGTATGGCAATTTTGACAGCCTTGGCTACCTTGTACCTTATAAAAACCTTCTGACTATGAACCGACGGCCCTTTCTTAAAAAATTAACTTTGGTTACTTCAGGGGTAACGGCATTGCCTTTTATGACCTTTGGAAAAATGCATTTTCCTAAAAGTAGCAAACTCAAATTTATCATTGCATCCGACGGACATTATGGACAGCCCAAAACAGATTTTGAGGGATTCCATAAGCAATTGATCGAGGCGGTCAACAGCGAGAAAGAGGTGGATTTCGTGGTTTTCAATGGAGATTTGATACACGATGAACCTGCTTTGATGCCCAAAGTAAAAGCAGTCTATGACAAATTGAACGTTCCATATTTCCCAGTCAAAGGAAATCATGATCGGATTTCAGAGAAAGATTGGGAAGTGATTTGGGGAATTCCCGCTGATTTTGCATTTACAACCAAAGAGAATTTCGGGATTATTTTGGCCAATAGTTCCAATCAGGCAGGGGAATACCTTTGTGTGGATACAGAATTTTTGAAATCAAAACTGGAGGAATTCAAATCTCTTTCCCACGTATTTATCTTTATCCATATTTCCCAAAATGACTGGACTAGGCATGGTGTTTCCTGCGAGGAGGTTTTGGAATTGATAGGGGCTTATCCCAATGTCAAAGCCATCTTCCATGGACATGACCACGACGTGGACGGAATCATGCTGAACAGAAAGAAGCCCTATCTTTGGTCGGGACATTTTGGAGGAAGTTGGGGTTCACCATTTCCGGGTTATAGAGTATGTGAGGTCGGGGAAGACGGAAAAGTCGTCACTTACCTCAAAGCCATGGCAGACGGGATGATTCTGAGCGGACATACGCTTTGATTTACTTTCCAAAAATCCAAAATAGGGAACATTCACCTGTCGTTTTTTCAATATTTTATTGACTTGTCCCAATTATCGCCAATATCTAAGAGGGATTTTTTCATTTTTTCAAACCAATAATTTTCCTCCCTTAACAGTTACACAGACATTGGAAAAAGAAATGTTTAACTTCAATGGGGGTTGGGATACTTTCGTACCAACTCGCTCTATTCCCCCAAAATTCCATGAAGAAAGCCATCCTGATGGTCTTTATTTGCTTCGGTATCGCCTCTGTTTCTTTTTCCCAAAAAATCAATGATGCATACCGGCTGAATATCCACAAAACCGTCGATCCGATAGTGATTGACGGGAAATTGGATGAGCAATCATGGACAGATGCGGAAGTGGCAACAGATTTTTTTATGATTACACCTATGGACACAAGCTTCGCTGAAGTCCGGACGGATGTCAGGATGGCCTATGACGACAAGCATCTCTATTTGATTGTGGTGAATTACCATGCGCTCGAGGGCCCATACATGGTAGAATCCCTCAGAAGGGATTTCAGTTTTGGTAAAAATGACAACTTCCTGCTCTTTATGGATCCCTTTGATGATCAGATCAACGGGTTTTCTTTTGGTGCCAATGCCGCCGGGGCACAATGGGACGGCATCATGTACGATGGCGGTAAGGTCGACCTGAGTTGGGACAATAAGTGGGAGTCAAAAGTCACAAATTATGATGACAGATGGGTTTTTGAAGCTTCTATTCCTTTCAAATCCATCCGATACAAATCAGGAATCAAGGAATGGGGCATCAATTTCAGCCGTCTTGACCTGAAGACCACCGAAAAATCGGGTTGGGCACCAGTCCCACGTCAGTTTCCTTCAGCTTCTTTGGCCTACACGGGCATTCTTGTTTGGGACAATCCACCGCCTGCAGCCGGCCCTAATATTTCTGTGATTCCATATGGGTTGGGAGGTCTTTCCCAAAACCGAAAGGAAGGAGAGGATCCGGTTTATAGGAGTTCTTTTGGAATGGATGCCAAAATCGGTCTGGGTTCGGCCCTCAATCTTGACTTGACCGTCAATCCGGATTTTTCCCAAGTGGAGGTGGATAAGCAAGTGACCAATCTGGATAGATTCGAACTCTTTTTCCCGGAAAGGAGGCAGTTTTTTCTCGAAAATGGAGACCTTTTTGCCAACTTCGGATATGAGACCATCCGGCCTTTTTTCTCCAGAAGAATAGGTCTGAAAGCTCCTATCCAAGCAGGTGCAAGACTCAGCGGGAAATTAAACAAGGATTGGAGGATAGGCGCGATGACCATGCAGACAGGTCAAGTGGAGGAGGAAAACCTTGATGCTCAGAATTTTTCGGTCCTTACTTTACAGAGAAGAGTGCTTGCACGGTCCAACTTGAGCGCCATTGTGGTGACACGGCAAGCAGGTATGTTTACTCCTCCATTGCCGGAAGATTCTGTTTCAACGTCTGAATTCGACCGGAATGTAGGATTAGAATTCAATTATGCCTCTTCCAACAATTTATGGACGGGAAAGGCCTTCGTATTGAAATCATTCAACCCATTGAAACCTGGCAACGGACTCGTCTATGCAGCCAATCTCCGATACACCAGCGGAAACCTTTATTGGAATGTGCAGCATGAATATGTCTCTGAAAATTATACCGCTGAGGTGGGTTATGTTCCAAGAACAGGCTTCTACAAAATAAATCCACTGGTCGGATACCTGTTTTTTCCGGAAAGTAAAAAAATCCTCAGCCATGGTCCTGAATTCAGTACCAAATCATTTTTTGACACCAAAATGAACCAGACCGACAATGAAACCTATGTGTCCTACAAAGTGAGGTTCAGGACTCAAAGCGTCTTTACCACATGGTTTGCGCATGATTATATCAAGCTTCTGAAGCCTTTTGATCCGACAAACTCTTCCGGAGATACTTTGGCCGCGGGATCGGAGCACCGATGGTTTGCTTGGGGGACGGAATTCACTTCCAAGCCCCAAAGTATATTTACCTATGCCTTAGCCACGAGGGTAGGAGGGTACTATGCTGAGGGAAACAGGTACAATATCAGTGGAGAATTGGGATACAGGTTCCAGCCTTATTTCAGTCTGACGATGAATGCCAATTACAACGAAATCCATCTCATAGAACCATGGGGAATCACTTCTTTTTGGCTCGTGGGTCCGAGATTTGACCTGACGCTCACCAACAAGTTCTTCATCACGGCCTTTGTTCAATACAATGAACAGGTGGACAACATCAACCTGAACACAAGGGTCCAATGGAGATTCAAGCCAGCCTCGGATATATTTCTCGTATTTACCGATAATTACCTTCCTGCGCCGTTCTTCGCCAAAGACAGATCGGTTGTCCTGAAATTTACCTATTGGTGGAATATTTAATTAAATTTGCATCGCCAAATAAAAAAAGCTTTCCGAATGCTACAGAAGGTCTTCAAATCAGTAATCCTTTCATGGCTAATCCTAATGATTTTTTGTCTGTTTGGAGCAATTCCGGATCAT
Organism: Cognataquiflexum rubidum; assembly: GCF_022538115.1. Classification (GTDB taxonomy): domain Bacteria; phylum Bacteroidota; class Bacteroidia; order Cytophagales; family Cyclobacteriaceae; genus Cognataquiflexum; species Cognataquiflexum rubidum. The sequence goes on from NZ_JAKZAL010000007.1 coordinate 179,059, forward strand.
GGTCCTGAGCATCAGATAATCTTACCTTTGGTCATGATTCCTTTTGCAGGTGGGCTTTCGGGTTTTGTCTCCCATCTTTTGGACAGGTCCAAATCAAATCTTAGTCTGCAGCCCAATTTTCTAAAAATCCTAAAAGTATTTGTTTTCGTGGTTTTGGTAGGGATTTCCTTTGTTTTGGGATTAAACCGTCCTTATTGAGTATTGGATTAATAGTTAAGTTTTAAGTACGTTATTTCCCACACATCCTTCGTCTGTCCTGCTAAGGGAACAATAGTCAGGCTCTTGTGAAAAGGCTGCTTAAATTTTTGTGGTAAAGTGGTAGAGGCTTATTATATTTAAAGCTAAACCTGACATATACCTTGCCCAAACTCGAACGACTTAAGTTTTTTTTGAGAAACTCCCGCCGGATACTTACGCCCGAGCGGTTTGCTTTGGCTTCTGTCTGGGTGCAGCTGATCGCTATTTTCCTTACAAGTGCCTTCATTATCATAGCCCTTTCTCCCTTTTTAGGAAGTCTTCAGTTGAGCTATAAAATTTTTGCAGACCCGGCTTATTTTTATGAAACCACAGGTCCTATACAAATGGTAGCAGGGCTGATCCAGGTATTGTTGGGAATGATTTTATTTTCATTCATCATTTCCGTTTTGTCAGCTGCCTTGATCAAATTGATTGATAATATCAAGAGTGGATCATTGCCCTATAAAGGTACCGGGCATACTATATTTATTAACTATAATATAAAATTACCACTGATCCTTGATCAGTTTAATCTGAGAGCCAAGGACAAAGGAACCATGGAGAATGTGGTGCTCCTCTTTTCTGATAGCGATGTGGTAAATTCTTTCCGGTCCCTTTTGGATAAAGAAAGATGGAACAACCTGGATATTTTTATTAGGCAGGGGGATGTATTGGCTTTCAAAACATATGATAGGCTGTCGATTTCAAATGCTACCGGAATTGTAATCCTTCTACCTGACAAGGAGGACGATCTCTTTGCTGCTGATAATTTCAACTTGAAAATACTCACTACCCTGACAAATAACCATGCGTTTTTTCAGCATTTGTCCGACAGGCAGGGTTCAAGACATCCTGTAAAGTGCTCTATTGAATTGTCCAACAATAAGGATAGTAGAGATATCGCATTAGAACTTACCTCTCTTGGCGCGGGAGCCCTGTTTGCGGTTATCACACCCGGCGACGTTATAGGCAGTATTCTGGCAAGGGCAAAAGTCGATGTGGTCTACTATAAAGCTTTCTTTGAAATTTTGTCTTTTGATGGGTCTACCATCCATTTTATCGACCCAAAAAGATTTTTGGATAAAGGTGACTTGGGTGGTGTTTTATTCGAGCAATTGCTGTTCAGTTTTGAAGGAGGGACTTTATTGGGCTTTTCCGGGATCAATAAGGACGGTGGTTTTGAGATGAATCTATGCCCTTTTGGGAAATCACTCAAATCTTCTGATTGGTTGCTTTTTCTTACCAAAAACATCAAAGATCTCCATTACAAGCCACTTTCCGCCCCTCTTAATTTGGTCAAAAATGAAGCGATCATCCCTCCAAAAGAAGCAGCAAGTAAAAAAATATGTGTGGTAGGCAATGAATGGCCTTTGGGTAATATTGATGATTTTATGGACGTGTCAAGTTTGGCCTCGTTAAAGGAGTCCCATTTTGTGTTTGAGGAAACTTCGGAATATTTTAATCCTACTTTTCTTAAAAGTCTCCATGAAGTGGACTATGATAATATCATTATTAACCTGGATGACGAACAGGGTTTTAGATTGACAATGTTGTTGGTTTCCAAAAATCGAAATGACAGTCTGTTCATGACCAAGATTGTCACCATTTTAGGAGATCCTGTTACCGAACAATTGCTCCACACAAATGTTTTAAAAAGTAACACAGTACTTTCCCATAAACTTGCAGCTAGGTATATTGCCCAGATTTCCTTCCAAAAAAACCTCGATAGGTTATTCACAGAGCTTGCCTTTGCAGAAGGAGTGGAGTTCAACCTCCTCGAAGTGGGCAATCACATTCCGGCTAATCTTCTCGGGGATTTGAATGTGCTCAAAATGATGTTGGCTGCCCATAAAATGGTCTACATCGGGACGGTTGACAAAGAGAAAAACGTGTATTTGGAGGCGACGACTTTTTCCGAAACCCAACAGATTTTGGTTTTAAGTTTTGGTGAAATCGGGAAATGACGGTGTTTCGATAAGATGAAGTAGCTTTTTCTGCAAACCTCACTTTGGACAGTTACAATACATTCAAACGCATATTGTTTTCCCAAATTTGCCTTCAAGCCAATAAACCATAACTTTGCTCTATGGAAAACGAAGACAGTCTCAATGCTCCCGATAAACAAATCAATAACCCACTTCATGGTGTTCGCCTTGCCGATATCCTGGATTATCTGGTAAAAAAACATGGTTGGGAATACCTTGGTGACAGGTTCAGTTTCAGGTGTTTTACCCATGACCCCTCTGTCAATTCAAGCCTTAAATTTTTGCGAAAGACAGATTGGGCAAGAAAAAAAGTAGAAGAATTTTACGTCAAATCCGTAGAAAGAGAAAGACGCGGATAGGCAGGAAGAATATTCTGGGTAACAAGTATTAGATAGTCAGGTGTAATCATTGGAGTTTTTAAAAAAAAATATAAAATATTTTTTTGGCTGGAGAGAGAAAAAATCAACCTGTATTTAGGCATAAAATGCATATTCCTCTGACTGATTTACAATAATAGGTTGACGTAAAAATCCCGAAGTCAGGGTGTCAATTTTTAGGCTATTTTTCAGGAAATCAGGTCACTGCAGGAGTTTGTATTTAGATTTTTTTGTCCCATATTAGATTCGAATTAGAGACTTGATCACCCAATGAACAATGGTTTCTTTTCGGTTTTGTAATTGAAATATTGTTTAATCCCCACCCAATTTGTTATGAAAAACAGAACAAAATTTATTAAAGCAAACATCTATGCATTGTTTGCTGTGTTGTCAATCCTGACATTCTATGATATGGTAGGAATAGAAATCGGAAATTCTGTTTCCTCCATTCTTCCCAACGCATTTTTGTTGTTTGCCCCCCAACTTGGTTTTGTTTGGTATTATTGGAGGTCTTACAGCGTGAAAAACAAGAAAGTGTCAGTCTAACTGTACTTTTTTGTAATTAAAAGAAATTGGATTTAGTAACAGTACAGATTTTTGGTTTTTTTGGTAATGACCCTTGGTGGTTCATTTGTTTTAAGTAAAGGTTAAATGTTCAGCATTCTGGTCTGGGGATTTTTGAAGGATTAAACTTCAGGAATCCCCGGTTTTTTTAGCCATGTCTTCTGAATCCTGTTATAAATTGCCCTCTGAATTTTGCCGAAGGTTTCGCTTTTGATACTAGATAAAAATGAATAAGGCAGGTCTATCAGGCCTGCCTTATTTGATGAATAGCTCTAACAAAATTTTATTTGATCAATGTCAACAACAAATAACCAATTACAATTTTGATCCAATTTCTTTATTTTATCTTTATCAGAAGCCCTTTTGTAACATATTGTAAATAATCTGTTTACAAATTTTTTCTTTTACCAATAAGCTTTGAAATTATCCTGTTTGCATTTGAAAGTGTGAAAGATCCTGATTTTAAATCCTAACCTCACTTTTCGTGGGATAAGGGAATCAGTTTTGGGCTGAGGTCAGGATCTGGCATCTCCCTGTCAAAAGGGAACATCGGCCTATTGATCCGCTTAAATTCCATCCTTTCCAAATCCTGGTCTACACCTCCCGGAGTAAGTGCCATGATCCAATCTCCCCTCATGTCATAAAGTTCGGGAACCAAATAGCCAATTTTCACCACCACCACATCAGTTTGCCTTGGGTCCAAACCAAGCCTGGTAAAGTCTGATTCCAAATGATAGGGCTTTCGCTTTTTGGTCACTATCACAGAGACACTCCCGACTTTGACGACCGCTTCAGAGATGGCATGCTGATCACCATGGACAATGGAAGTCACCTTGCCAGAAAGAAAAACCGGTGGGGAAAAACGGGCATCCACCTTGGCACCGGCATATCCTTCTACCTTGCCACCAACTCCGGCAGCTACTGCTTTGTCAATAAACTCCGGCCCGGGAATGGAGGCATAGATGAGAGAAGGTCCATCCTCGGATTTGAATTCAGGCCGCATCAAGATTTCATTCAAGGTCCAAGTGACATCACCGGCACCTCCTGCTGTGGGATTATCTCCCATATCGCTGATGATGTAGGGTCGCTTATCGCTGCTTACCGCTTTGTCAAGGCTTTCTTTCAAAGTAGCTGTCGGGGCAATAAAATCAAACTCATGCCGGACATCCCAAAAGCTCTTGGCAAGATCGCCTGCTGTTTGCTTTACCAATTCCCCATCATCACCGGTCACCATGACGTAAGCTTGATTCCTCGGTTCATCCGCCCAAGCATAGCCAATCCAAATTCCCGCATCTGTGACTCCTTCCTGATCTGCCGCAGGGGCTACTTTAGCATAAAGACTCTTGGCAGGGTCGATCCTCGTACTCGTTTTTTCACCAGGCAACAAAATCGGTACAGCCACCCAAGCCTTGTAGGTAGGTTTTCCCAATCCTTTTTCTAAGCGCTCCAGAAGATTATCCACAGTCCTTTTTTTTGATTCCATGGCATCCTCATGTGGTGCCAATCGGTAGCAGGTAATCAGATCTGTATGCTTTGCCAACCTTGATGAGACGCTTCCATGAAGGTCCATAGAAGTGGAAATCACCGTTTCGGTGCCAATTACTTCCCTGATCCTCATGATAAGATCGCCTTCAGGATCATCCAAACCCACCACACTCATGGCGCCGTGGATATCAAAAAATAGTCCGTCATAAGGAGCATTTTTCCGCAAGGAATCCAACATCTCGGTGACCAATGATTCATATGTTTCGCGTGTGACTGCTCCTCCCGGTAAAGCCCTCGCATAAAGTGCCGGTAGCCAAACAGCACGTTTGCGGTTGGCTGAATCAGGGGAGAAAAATGGGTACAAATTGAAAATTTCCTCGCCCCGACTGACCTTGAAAGCATCGATTTCGCTGACAGCCGGTGAAAATGTACTTGACTCAATGGCGATTCCGGCAATGCCGATCCGCGGCAAATCATCAGGATTGGGTTTTTGGCTGCATCCAATCACGAGGATAAGGAGGATTATGAAAATTGGGAGACTTGACTTTATTTGGTTCATGGTGGAAAAGGAAGGTTTGCGTTGTATAGAGTTACTATAATACTAAAAAATATCACAAGAGAAGGGACCGCTGCTACAAATTTGGGATCAGGAAAAATTCAATTGGATCAAACACCTTTTTATTTAGTAGAGTTTGTAATTCAAATTGCCGGGGATTATCTTTCGATTAGGGGGATTGGTTAGAAAGCCAATTGCATCCCGACAATTGTCGTGGATGGGAAAGATAAAAGGGTGGAATTACAAATTCACTCGGGCGAAGTATCCATCGCTAAACTACACCTAGTTGGTGTGGAATCACAAATTTGACCCAGTAGTAGGATTAGGCGTTTGACTACCCCAAGAAAGGGTTTTTAGAAGCAATATTAAAATGGTATTGAAGAATTAAAATGATACGGATGGACTGCATGATGACAAGGGATGAAATAAAGGATTTTTTTTTAAGTGTAGCTTTTGAACATGGGATGGCATTAACCAAAGGAGACTTCAAAAAGGCAAATAAGCTTCATAAAAAGATTCAGGCCTTATACATTAAAGCAAGGGAATGTAATCAGGTGGACTTATTTAGCGAGTTGTTAGGTGAATCCGATGAAAATGTTAGGCTTTGGGCAGCTACTTTTTCACTTAAAGTTTTTCCAGATACAGCGGAAAAAGCATTGAAGAATTTATCAAATTCAACCTCTATTACAGGGTTGTCAGCAAAAACTACATTGGATTTATGGAAACAAGGAAATTTAAATTTGCTGTGAGTTCTCAACCTTTCCTGTTTTTGGTGTAAACCCAATTCCTTACTTTGCCTTTATGCTCCCAAAAACCAAAAACTTCTTTTTTCCTTACCCCGAGCGGCGGTGCATGGAGATTTGTTTAAATAGAAAAATCATTGTAGCACCTTGCACGGGGCTATTATTATTTCGCCCGCTTCGGGGCTTTTGGTGGAATGCGACCCATGAATAGAATTTGCAATGGTTTTCTATTCAGAAATCTTATGCTTTAGGAAGATCTTCTATTGGAACATCTGTGGGGAGGAAGCGCAATTCCGGGCCGGCGGTGGCCTTGTGTGGGGAAGGATTATTGCGCTAGATTTTTTTGGTTACTTTTTGTATCATGACAAAAAGTGACAAGAGAAAAGATCATCAAAATGTGGCGAAGTAATTGAAAAAGAGAAAGAGGAAAATTCAAATTGAATTAACATTTCAACCTTCCCTGTTTTTGGTGTAAACCCAATTCCTTACTTTGCCTTTATGCTCCCAAAAACCAAAAACTTCTATTTTCCTTACCCAAAGCTGCGGTGCATGGAGTGAGGTGTGAGAATAAAATTCAGTGAAGCACCTTGCACGGGGCTAGTATAATTTCGCTCCGCCGCGGCGGACTGTTTGTCGAAGTTGGTTTGAGAAAGCCCGGGAATCAGGTTTTTTCTGACCCTTTTTTCATTCTTTATTGAAAGGCCCAACCCACAAATACCCCATAATTTGGTTTAAAATTCTTTTCGGGACCGTATTGGTCCAAATTGGCTCCCAAACCAAAATTGAGTGCATTCATTTTCAATCCGGCCCTTAGCTGGAGAAAACTCCTTGCATGGAGGTTGTCCCGCGTGCTGTGGATATACAGGAACTGAACCCTGGTATATAAATTGGTTTTGGGACTTAAGGAAGGCTTGTATTCATAGATTCCAAAAAGTTCTACGTTCCTTTTTGAATGAAGGAAAACCGAAGCAACCGTCACCGCCACCCATTCTTTATTGGCAAAGGAATGCTGAGCGCCCAATAGAGGAGCAAAACCGACAGCATTATTGATTGAAGTTCCTCCGACTAGTCCAAATCCTTTGTAAATATTATAGTTGATCAATACAGGCATTGCCAAGTCCAAGTCCTCTTTGTTATTGTCATAGCTTGCCGAAAATGAGGACACACTCAAAAAACCAAATTTACTCTCAGCTGAAAACTTTCTCTTGACCACCATTTGAAAAAACATCCTGTTGTTTCCAACCATAAATTCCACAGGGGTGGGAACTTTGGGAGGAAATTCCTGGGACATTGCAGAATGGGACATTCCTGCCCAAAGGAGAGCAATGAAAACACAGGATAAGTGGTAGCCGGGTCTATTTTTCAAACTTCGCATAATTTTCAATTAATTTTTATGCAAAGCTCCGCAAACAGAAACAGGAAAAAGTTGCTCTATGTCAACGTTTTGACTTTTAGAGATTGGCTTTCAGTCGGCTCAAAGTATATTGGGTAATTCCCAGGTAGCTTGCGATTACTTTATTGGATAGCCTATTGAAAATACGCGGCTGCTGTTTCAGTAGCCATTTCAAGCGTCCCAAGCTATCGCTTCCCTGCAAGTCATAAATTCTTTTTTGGGTCGTGATATAGGCCGATTCAAGGATATTTCGGTAGATTTTGTTGACAGCCGGTTCATTTTCTACCAAGTAGAAAAAGTCATCTTTGGTTATCGTAAGCACAACGGACTTTTCCAGGCTTTGGATGTATTCGATAGAGGGATCTCCGGTGATCAAACTTGTAAAGGAAGTGCCGAATTTTCCTTCAAAGGCAATATATCTTGTATTTTCCAGTCCTTCCTTGTTTACCGAAAATAAGCGCAGGCATCCCGAGAGGACAAAATAATTGAACCTGCAAACCTCTCCCTCGCGGAGTAAAAATTCATTTTTTTTGACTGTTTTCTCCTTAAAGTAAGGAGACAAAGCTTCGAGTTTTTCTTCGTCGATTTGAGTTAAGTCCCGAAAGTAAGATTTTAGAATAGGATGCATATTCCAAATTAATGGATTTAGTTTAAAATCAATAAGTTGATCGGAGTTTTGCTAAAAAAAAAAAATTTTGGGCAAAAAGGATTATAAAGAAGTTCAAATTGAATTGATCAGTCAACCTTCCCCAAAGTCTCAAACGCAAAAAGCCCGGCATCAGCCAGGCTTTTAAGTGCAGAGGAGGAGGGATTCGAACCCCCGGTACCTCACGGTACAACGGTTTTCAAGACCGCCGCGATCGACCACTCTGCCACTCCTCTATTATTTTCTTTAATTTGTGGTTTTTAAGACCGCCGTCCTGATAGCTATCGGGAAGCACTCTGCCACTCCTCTATTTGTGTGTAAAACGGATTGGTCGTTTACGGATTGCAAATGTATGCCTTAACTTTGAATTTGCAAACCCCACCATTCCAAAAAGCCTTTGTTAAATGCTAATCTCCTGATTTTCTGATTTATTATTTTCAGGTTTAAGCCACTTCTTTCTTTTGTACATCCATTAACACAATAACCAATAACCAATAACCATTATCCATTAACTCAATCTTAATTCCTCATCTCCTCAATACCTCAATGATTTTCTCCAAATCCTCGCTGATGGTAATGATCCCGATCACCGGTTCATCTCTTCGGCCCGATTCGGTAATGAGTAGCGCTTCTGCCGGATGGGGGTTGCCAAGGCTTTCAACAAAATATTCCCGGGCCGTTACAAAATCCGTATCCTTCTTGATGATTCTGTAATTTTTGAGTTTGAGGGTACGGGTGATGATGTCTTTGACGTATGAATCTTTGAATAGCTTCAGCGGTTCTGAAGTTTTGGTCAATTCAGCCATCCACCTTGCAATGGCTTCAAAGTTGATCAAACCTAAAATAAACCCGTCCTGAATGATAGGTGCCTGACAAAAATCTTTTTCTACAAGGGTCTGAAGGACGGTTACCAGACTGTCCTCAGGGGAAACAGAATAAACAGTTGTCAAAAAATGTTGGGATACCAAAGGGGGATTCATGAGGATGGCTGATATTTTTTCGATTTCCACGACTACATCTTCCCTCGGATCCGCTACAGGCTTTCCCTGCTTTCTTTCGGAATGAATAATGGCATTGCGGAGATTCCCAAACAACCTTAGCTGATCTCTATATTGCCTGATGATGAGGTTGGTCTCGCTCATGTCATCGATCAAGTTGAAGTAACTCACAAAGTTCCTCGCCTCTAAATTTCTCCTTAGAAAATTCTCGATGGCATTGAAGGCTTCCAAAAACCTGTCTGCATTGCTCATTTCCATAAAAATCTTATTTTGATATTACAATCACCATTCTCTTAATCAGGACATCATTACTTCCCAAAAACAATTTTCACTTAATCAGCTTCCACCTCTTACCTTTCACTTTTAACAATTCAAGTTCTCCACTTTCCACTACACCAAACATCCGTCATCCGACATCGGTCTTTACTTCCAACTTCCATACTTCCCACTTCCAAACTTACCTTTCACCTCTTACCTCTTACTTTTCACCAATAACCAACAACTCAATAACCATCAGCCACTCACCAATTCAAAAGTCTGCTTTCCTATCTCCAATTCCTCATTGGTGGGGACCACCAGAATTTTGACTTTGGATCCTGAAATGTTGATTTCCCGGATGTCTGAACTTCTCTTGGTATTTTTTTCCTGATCCAGATAGATTCCAAAAAACTCCATATCCTGACAGACTGCGGCGCGCATTTCTGCATCATTTTCTCCAATGCCTGCCGTAAAGACAATGGCATCCAAGCCATTCAGCGCAGCGGAAAAAGTGCCGATGTACTTTTGGATCCGGTAAGCATAAAGTTCATAGGCAAGCTTGGCGTCCTCGTTTCCATCCAATATGGCTTGTTTTACATCCCGCATGTCGCTGTATCCGCAAAGTCCCAACAACCCGCTTTTTTTATTCAGGATGTCATTGACTTCTTTGGAAGTATATCCTCGCTCATGGATCAGGTGGAAAATAATGGAAGGATCGATATCCCCGCAGCGTGTTCCCATCACAAGCCCGCCCATCGGACCAAGACCCATGGAATGGTCTATGGATTTGCCGTTCTTAATAGCGGTCATGCTGCTGCCGTTGCCGAGGTGGATGGTGATGATTTTTGGTTCGGAAATATTCAGGTATTCATTGGTTTTGCGGGATACATACTGATGGCTGCTACCATGGAATCCATAGGCACGGATACCTAATTTGGTGTACATTTCCTTTGGAATGGCAAAGCGATAAGCCCTGGGAGGCATGGTTTGGTGGAAAGCGGTATCAAACACAGCTACTTGTTTGGCTAAGGGAAATACCCTTTCGGCAACCGTGATTCCAAGAAGGTTCGGTGGATTGTGTAAAGGCGCCAAGGCAAACAATTCTTCAATAATTTTTTTGACTTCACCGGTAATCAAAGTGGTAGCGGCAAACTGCTCGCCGCCATGGACTACGCGGTGACCGATAGCCTTGACTTCCGACATGTCGGACAAAACCCCTTTTTCGGGGTCTATCAAAAGGGCAGTCACTGCCAAAAGGCCTGCCTCATGGTCTTTGATTTCTTGTTGGAATTTGAATACTTCCTCGGAGCCATGGATATATAATTTGTGGGTCAAAGTGGCATTTTCCAGCCCAATCCTGTCAACCAAGCCACTACATATCGGGGATTCATTAGGCATGTCAAAAAGCTGGTACTTTAGCGAACTGCTGCCTGAGTTCAAAACAAGAATTTTCATTTTCTATGTAACTTAATAACCAATTAACCTAATAACCAATTAACCAATAACCAAATACTTGTACTGAGCGGAGTCGTAATAACCAATAACCAATAACCGATTCTATATTTTCTTCACCTTCAAAGAAGTTCCTTCAGTACTGATCACTTTGATCTTTTCTCCCTGATCGATGAATTCTCCTCTGGAATAAGCATCATAGACTTCATCGTCGATGATGATTTTGCCGCTTGGCATCAACCGGGTGTTTGTAATCCCTTCTTTGCCCAAAAGACTGTTTTCATACACCGAAGAAGTGTAGCCCTCTGTCCGCTGTTGGGTCGTGGCTAAAGCAATGGTCCTGAATGCACCCCATTTATTTACCTTGGGTGCCAAAAAGAAAATCAACGTCAAAGCAGCGATAGCTGCCAGTATCACTGTCAGCAACGCCACAAACAAATCACCTGCCGGAACAAATGAAAAATCAAAAGCATCATTTGGAATCATACCAAGGGTCAGCCCGGTAAGGATGCCGAGTATCCCCAGGATTCCAAAAATGCCAAATCCGGGAATCACAAATATCTCTATCAACAGAAGAATAACTCCAACGATGAAAACAGCGATTTCCCAGTTTTCAGCCAATCCGCTGAGGTAATAAGGGATAAAGTAAAGAATGATGGCAGTAATAGAGGCTGCCAAAGGAAATCCAACTCCGGGGGTCTGCAATTCGAAATATATCCCCGCAAAGATAATGAGGATCAAAAATCCGCTTACGGCAGGATTTAAAAAGACAGAAATTATTGATTCGACTGTGGAAGTCGTTTGCTCGATGATCTCATAATCAGAAACGCCCTGCTTGGCGATGACCTCTTCGATAGAATCGACTTCACCTTCACAAAATCCGTTTTCAATTGCTTCAGAAACAGCAAATGTGATGACCGAGCCTTTTTCACTGATTCCTTCAATTTCGATTTCCTCATCTACCATTGCTTCGGCGATTTTGGGATCTCTTCCTTTTGCTTCGGCAGTACTTCGCATCATGGAGCGCATATAGGATTGGTATTTGTCCGGTGCAGCTTCACCGCCGCCGCCCATGACCACAGTAGCTGCCCCGATGCTTGCTCCGGGAGCCATATAAATGCTGTCGCAGGCGATGGAAATCAATGCCCCTGCTGACGCTGCATCTTTATTGATCCATACGTGAATAGGGATTTCTGACTCGAGAATCATGGTCCGGATATCATCAGCATCATTGACAGCACCTCCGTAGGTATCCATTTCAATGATTATCATAGCAGCGGATTGTTTTTTTGCCTCCTCAAGCGCAAGTTTTACCTTACGGTTCATCCTCGGATCAATATTGTCATCAATTTTAAAAACATATATTTTCTTTTTGTCAGAGGATGAATCGTCCTGGCTAAATACCTTAGATGATTGAAAAACGAAAATCAGGACCAACAAAATTGAAGTTAAAAGGGATTTCATATCATACGCTATTTGAGTTTTGAATATACCAAATATTCCCTTAACAGCCGCAAACACTAATTATATCATTGGTTTGTAAGGGAAATGTATTTTGACTTATTTTAGAACCAAAACAATTCAATTATGATTAATAAATTCAGTTTAGCAGTTTTAGTAATGGCTTTCTTGGGTGCTTTTGCTGCAGTTCAGGCCCAAACGGACCGGTGGCAGCAAAAAGTCAAATACATCATGGATGTCACTATGGATGTAGAGAAGAATATCTATAAGGGAACACAAAAATTACATTATACCAACAATTCGCCCGATACCCTGACAAGGGCATTTTACCATCTCTATTTCAACGCTTTTCAGCCAAACAGCATGATGGATGTCCGTTCACGTACCATTTCTGACCCGGATAGAAGGGTAATGGACAGAATCCAAAAGCTATCTCCTGCAGAAATCGGGATGCTAAAAGTAAATAGTCTAACTATGGATGGAAAAAAGGTGGACTTTGAGCATGTGGAGACCATATTGGAAGTGAATTTAACCAAACCAATCCTTCCGGGACAGACGGTTGTTTTTGATATGGAGTTTGAGGGGCAGGTTCCCCTACAGGTAAGAAGGGCAGGCAGGGACAATGCCGAGGGAATCCGCTATTCCATGTCCCAATGGTACCCCAAAATGGCGGCTTATGATAGGAGAGGATGGCATGCCAATCCCTATGTCGGAAGAGAATTCTATGGCAACTTTGGAGATTTTGATGTGAAAATCACCATTGACAAAACCTACATTCTAGGAGGTACCGGCTACCTTCAAAATGCCAATCAGATCGGTCACGGCTATGAAGACGAAGGAGTGACTGTTCCTGTTGCAAAAGGAAAAAACCTTACTTGGCATTTCACAGCACCCAATGTCCATGATTTTATGTGGGCGGCTGATCCGAATTATACCCACGAAAAAGTAAAAATGGATGATGGTCCAATGGTTCATTTTCTATATGTTAAAAATGATAAAACCAAAGAAAATTGGGCCAAACTCCAAGGATACACCATGGATGCCATCCAATATATGAGCGATAATTTTGGGAAGTATCCTTATGAGCAATTCTCGGTGGTGCAGGGAGGCGACGGAGGTATGGAATACCCGATGTCGACTTTGATCACCGGGCATAGAGGGCTTCAAAGTCTAGTTGGGGTAACAGTGCACGAGCTCATTCACAGCTGGTATTACGGTGTTCTTGGTTTTAATGAATCTTCAGAACCTTGGTTGGATGAAGGATTTACCACTTGGGGTACAAGTGTGGTGATGGATGCTGTTTTTAAAAAGGAAGATAAATTTGTTCAGAATGGGGCATATACTTCCTACTTCAGGTTAGCCAAAGCCGGATATGAAGAGCCCTTGACCACACATGGTGATCACTATAACCTCAATTCTGCTTATGGACCTGGTACTTATAATAAAGGAGCAGTTTTCGTGGAGCAGTTGGCATATGTTATCGGAAAGGAAAATTTTGATAAAGCCATGCTGCGGCTATGGAATGACTGGAAATATATGCACCCTAATGGCCATGACGTCATCAGGGTGATGGAAAAAACAAGCGGATTGGAGTTGGATTGGTATTATGATTACTTCATCGCTTCGACCAAGACCATTGATTATGGAGTCAAATCTGTGGAAGGAGTGGACAACCAAACCAAAATAACTTTGGAAAGGGTGGGTTTAATGCCAATGCCTTTGGACGTTGTCGTCACTTATACCGACGGATCGCAGGAAATGATTTATCTGCCTTTGGTGATCCAAAGAGGAAACAAACCTGAAGAAAAGGGAATGCCGGCAAGGGCAATGACCGTAAGATGGCCATGGACAAATTATTCCCAGGAGGTTCAGCTTGACAGACCGATTTCTTCTATCAAATCTGTGGAAATAGATCCAAGCCTGAGGTTGGCTGATGTCAACAGGGCGAATAATAAATTGGATGTCAGTACTTTAATAGAAAAGAAATAACAAAAAAGCCTTCAAAAGAATCAACTTTTGAAGGCTTTTTTATTGATAATAATCCATAAAAAAAGGTGCTGTTTGGCACCTTTTTTTATTTTTGAATTATTCTGCGTTTTTCTTCTCTTGAACTTCGGTACGGATTTCCTGTGCCAAGTTTTTAAGATCCTGCATACCCTTTCTTACACGGGTACCAGCAGCTTGATTGCCTTTGTCATAGAATTTTTCAAAATCTCCTTCAAGTCCAAGGACGAGATCTTTTAGTTCGCTAAATCTGCTCATATTAAAAGTCAGTTTTTAAGGTTGATGATAAGTTTATTTGTGCGGTCAATATAGCTAAATTGTTTATAAAACAACACAACAAAGCCCTTTTTTGCCTTTAATTATTCACCAAAAGACATCGCCATTTCAGTATTTCTGTAATAACCGCTTGTTAGTTTGTCTTTTACGGCTTCGAAGGCTGCAATTGTTTCATTTACGTCATCGATGGTATGTACAGCCGTAGGGATCAATCTGAGGATGATCATGCCTTTTGGAATTACAGGATAAATGACCACTGAGCAGAAAATGTTATAATTTTCTCTCAAGTCTCTTGTCAAAGTTGCCGCTTCACCGACGGTTCCGTTAAGGACTACCGGAGTAACAGGGGAGTTTGATTTTCCTGTGCTGAATCCTTTTTCTTTCAATCCGTTTCTCAAAGCATGGACGATTTTCCAAAGGTTTTCTTTCAATTCGGGTTTGGTTCTGATCAAATCCAATCTCTTCAAAGCTCCTTCTACCAAAAGCATCGGCAATGATTTTGCAAAAATCTGTGACCTCATATTGTATTTGAGGAATTGGATGACATGTTTTTCTCCCGCAATAAATGCTCCGATAGATGCCATTGACTTAGCAAAAGTGGAGAAATATAAATCTATCTGATCCTGTACTCCTTGCTCTTCACCGGCACCTGCGCCTGTTTTACCCAAAGTTCCGAATCCATGTGCATCGTCTACCAATAATCTGAATTCATATTTTTCCTTCAATGCCACGATATCAGCAAGTCTGCCCTGATCACCGGTCATGCCAAATACACCTTCTGTAATTACAAGTACCCCGCCTCCGGTTTCTTCAGCGAGCTTGGTAGCCCGCTGCAATTGTTTCTCGCAGCTTTCTATATCATTGTGTGGAAACACATATCTTTTACCTAAATGCATTCTCAACGCATCGATGATGCAGGCATGGCATTCGCTGTCATATACGACTACATCTTTTCTATCCAAAATAGAATCGATGACGGACATGATACCTTGGTATCCGTAATTGAGCAGGTAAGCGCTTTCTTTGCCAACAAAAGCCGCAAGTTCTCTTTCCAACAGCTCGTGAAGGTCTGTTTGTCCCGACATCATTCTAGCGCCCATAGGATAAGCTGCTCCCCACTTCGCAGCAGCATCTGCATCAGCTTTTCTCACTTCGGGATGGTTGGCGAGACCCAAGTAGTTGTTTAGACTCCAGGTCAAGACTTCTTTTCCCTTAAATCTCATCCTCGGGGCGATTTCTCCTTCTAATTTTGGAAATGCGAAATAGCCTTCTGCTAGCTCAGAGTGCTTGCCCAAAGGGCCAAGGTTGGTTTGTAATTTTGCGAATAAATCCAAGGCTAAATTCTTTTAGGTTTTACAAATTTGTGTATGGATATGACATCCATTAAATCGGGCAAAACTAACACAAATAGTCCATCCTTGCAAAAATCCAATTCCAAAACAAATATTCTTTTACTAACTCACATTAATTTACTTACTTCGCAGGACAAGTTTTTTAAAAGAAATAAACCCAATTATGCATAAAATCAAGAAGCTTTTGGTAGCTAACCGTGGAGAAATAAGCCTTCGGATCATGCGAACAGCCAAAGAAATGGGTATAAAAACGGTTGCTGTGTATAGCGAAGCTGACCGTAATTCTCCCCACGTCAAATTTGCAGATGAAGCAGTCTGCCTCGGACCTCCGCCGTCTAAACAATCGTATCTTTTGGGGGACAAAATCATCGAAGTGAGCAAAGAGATGGGAGTGGATGCAATCCATCCCGGCTATGGCTTTTTGTCTGAGAATGCGGCTTTTGCCAAAAAAGTGACAGATGCTAGGATCATTTTTGTCGGGCCATCCCCCGAATCGATAGAGGTGATGGGTAGCAAACTTGCAGCCAAAAATGCAGTTTTGAAATACGGAATACCAATGGTACCGGGTACTGACCATGCCATCAGTGACATTCCTGCGGCAAAACAAAAAGCCAAAGAAGTAGGCTACCCCATTTTGATCAAAGCAAGCGCGGGAGGTGGTGGCAAGGGCATGCGGATCGTAGAAGAGGAATCGGAATTTGAAGAACAGATGCTCCGCGCTATTTCTGAAGCCCAATCCTCTTTTGGGGATGGGGCTGTTTTTATAGAAAAGTATATTACCTCACCCCGACATATAGAAATACAGGTTTTGGGAGACCAACACGGCGATGTTGTTTATTTGTTTGAAAGAGAGTGTTCTATCCAAAGAAGACATCAAAAGGTAATCGAAGAAGCGCCATCGGCAGTTGTTTCTCCTGAGATGAGAAAGGCCATGGGAGAAGCGGCCGTCATGGTGGCCAAAGCATGTGATTATTATGGTGCGGGCACAGTAGAATTTATAGTAGACGAAAACCTCGATTTTTATTTCCTTGAAATGAATACGAGACTTCAGGTCGAGCATCCTGTGACAGAAATGATTACGGGGAAAGACCTGGTACAAGAACAAATCTGGGTGGCTGAGGGAAGACCCCTTTCTTTCAAACAGGAAGATTTGAAAATCAATGGTCACTCTCTTGAGATTAGGGTCTATGCTGAAGATCCAAGGAATAATTTTCTCCCGGATATCGGCAAACTTCAAACTTATATCAGGCCACAAGGCCCCGGCATACGTGTCGACGATGGATTCGAAGAAGGCATGGATATTCCTATTTATTATGACCCGATGATATCCAAACTGATTGTCCATGACGAGAGCAGGGAAAAAGCCATTCAGAGAATGATCAGGGCGATAGATGACTATCAGATTACGGGTATTGAGACTACTTTGGGATTTTGCCGGTTTGTATTGGAGCATCATGCTTTCAAATCAGGCGGTTTTGACACCAAGTTTGTTGAGAAATATTTTTCACCGGACAAGTTAGACATCCAATGGGATGATGAGGAACTGATTTTATTGGCAGGCTTGGCAATAGAAATTTTTGAAAAAAATAAGTCCAGCCTTAAAGATTCCCAAAGCAGCCAATTGGCAGGAAGCAAAACAAACTGGAAAAACAGGTTGATCTGATGGCTGAAATTCTACCGATTAAGGCCTGGCGTTACCAAGAAAGTTTCAAAGACAGGATGGAAGATTTGATCTCTCCATTGTTTGATGTTGTTTCCAAAAAGCAAAGGCAGGCTCTATATGAAAACCCTTTCAACAGTATTCACCTTTCTGTTCCTTTGGGTGACCATCCGGCCCTTTCGGCCAAAGTGATACTTGAAAAATGGAAACAGAAAGGAGTGATTTTCCAGGATCAGATACCCGGAATCTATGTTTATTACCAATATTTCAAGTTGCCCGGGGAAGAAAAAGAATCCTGTAGAAAAGGTTTTATCGCCCAGATCAAAGCGTACGACTGGCATGAAGGTGTGGTGCTGCGCCATGAAAACACCATTCCCAAATCTGTCAATGACCGGGTGGAAATGTTAAAATCCACGCAGTTTCAGCCCAGTCCTACCCATGGATTATATGAAGACCCGATGCATCTGCTCGAACCTTTCTTGGATGAAGCGATTCAAGATCCAATCTATGATGTGGAAGATTACCAAGGAGTAAGGGAGGTTTTGTCTGTGATTCATGACCTCCCCACCATCAGGGTTTTCTTAGAATTGATCGAGTCAAAATCCATTATTCTTGCAGATGGGCATCATAGGTATGAGGCGGCGATTAAATACAGAAATGATATGATTGCTTCAAATCCTGATCATCAAGGAGATGAAGCATACAATTACCATTTGATGTATTTTACCAATGCACATTCCAAGGACTTAAGAATCCTTCCTACTCACCGCCTATTCACAGGAAATTTATCCTCAGAAAATGAAATTCTCAAAAAAGCAGATGAGTGGTTTACTATTAAAAAAGTATTTGACTCGGATGAGATTTCTGAATTGATCCTGCATAAGCAGTGGGCATTTGGCTTGGTGTTCAAAGATAGCGCTTACAAAATCAGGCTTAAACCTGAAAAATTCGAGGAATTTGATTTGGACCTTCCCGAAGTGGTCAAGTCGGTAGATCTGATGGTGTTACATTACTTTTTCATTCAGAAAGTATTGGGGATAGATATGGAAACCCAAAGGTTTTCAGACAACATTGAGTATGAGCGCAACCTGCGAAGATGTGTAGGAAGGGTGGGAGAGGGTTCAGCGGATTTTGCAGTGATAACCAAAGAAGTCTCGATGACCCAAGTGTTGGAAGTTTGTAAAACAGGATTTATGATGCCCCAAAAATCTACCTATTTCTATCCAAAAACAGTATCGGGTTTATTGTTTGCTTCTGTTGATGAACAGGAATTCAAATTTCCATACCAAGCATTTCGGCCATGATAGACTTAGGTGCAAAAAAGCTCATTCTCGCTTCCCAATCCCCAAGAAGGAAAGAATTGCTTAAGGGATTGGGGATTGATTTTGAAGTCAGGACAAAAAATACCAACGAGGATTT
Organism: Cognataquiflexum rubidum; assembly: GCF_022538115.1. Taxonomy (GTDB): domain Bacteria; phylum Bacteroidota; class Bacteroidia; order Cytophagales; family Cyclobacteriaceae; genus Cognataquiflexum; species Cognataquiflexum rubidum. Next base: position 197,925 of record NZ_JAKZAL010000007.1, read on the forward strand.
TCCCGAGGACCTTGATCCTTCTGAAGTTGCGGGTTTCCTGTCTGAAAAAAAAGCAACAGCTTTTGCCCAAGAAATCGGACCTGAGGATCTTGTACTTACTTCGGACACGGTGGTGATTCTTGATGGTAAGATTTTGGGAAAACCTGTGGATAAGCAGGAAGCTTTTGAAATGCTCTCCCGATTATCAGGCAAAACACATTTGGTCACGACTGCGATCACATTTTTATCCACAGATAAAAAAATCACCCTTTCAGATACAGCAAAGGTTCATTTTAAAGAATTATCCGAACAAGAAATTGACTATTATATTTCCAATTTTAAGCCATTTGATAAAGCTGGGGCTTATGGTATTCAGGAATGGATAGGATTTGTCGGGGTTGAAAAAATGGAAGGCTCCTATTTTACTGTCATGGGATTACCTATACACCTCGTGTACAATGTGTTGAAAAAGTGGTAAAAAAAAACTCCCACAAATGATATCTGCGGGAGTTTGGTAGTTATGGAAAATGAAGTAATTATTTTTTAACAGGAGTCAAATCCGCCTTATCAACTTTTTTGATGGGATCATTGTCTTTGAGTTGTTTGGAAACAACAAAGTATGGACCTGAGATGATTTCCTGACCTTCTTTTAGTCCTTCCAAAACTTCAATATTGTCAAAGTCAGAGATACCGGTCTTGATTTCAGTCTGTTTTGCTCGGTTGTTTTCGATGATAAAGACCAACTCTTTAGCTTTTGTTCCTTCAGGATTTTTCGCAGTAGAATCTTCTCTTGTAGTCACCGCAGCCAAAGGGACAGCGAGTACATTGTCCTTCTTTTGGGTAATGATATCCACACTTGCTGTCATTCCGGGACGGAAAGGATATTTCATTTTCTCGGTGATCAGGTCAGCATATGATTCATTCAAGATTCTGATTTTGACCTCAAACTCCGTCACTGCATCTACACTTGCTTTGGTGTTTGCTGAGTTGGCAATGGAAGTTACCACGCCTTTGAATTTCTTTCCTGCAAAAGAATAAGAATCCACATCGATGATGGTGGTATCTCCTTTGCTGATCCTGACAATGTCATTTTCGTTGACATTGACACGGACTTCCATTTTGTTCAAATCTGCCAATCTCAACATTTCAGTTCCTGCCATTTGCGCAGTACCTACTACTCTTTCGCCTTTTTCAACCAAAAGCTGAGAAACAACACCGCTGAATGGAGAATAAACATTGGTCAACCTGAGGTTTTCAGAGGCCTCATTTACTGTAGCTTGAGAGCTTTTTACAATGTATTCCGCTGCGATTACTTGTTGTTTGGCGGCATCTAAATCATTTTGGGCAGTGAGGAAAGTGGATTGGATCTGTTCCCAATCAGAATCTGAAATCACCTTGTCTTTATGGAGCTTTTCATTTCTTTTGAACTCCAGATCGGCCCTTACATATTGTGCCTCTGATCTTTTGAGGTTTGCTTTGGATTGGGCAAGGTTGGCCATATTTTGGTTGAGATTTGCCTTGGACCTATCAAGTGCGGAGATAAAATTGTCTGGACGGATTTTGACCAAAAGATCCCCGATTTTAACAGAATCACCTTCCAAAACATTGAGTTCAATGATTTCCCCGGCTACATCAGGACTGAGTTTTACTTCCGTTTCAGGTTCGATTACGCCTGAGGCACTCACTTTTTCGATGATAGAAACTTTCTTAGCCGTTGATGTTTCTACACTCGTTTCCTTTTCGCCACCGATCCATCCTGCGGACCGTCCGATGATCGCGAATATGATGACTACTGCCAGAACTCCTAAAAGGATATAAATAAGCTTATTTGACTTTTTCTTTGCCATTTTGATTTTGGTATTTTATTAAAGTTTGAGTGGGTTTCCTAGGTAAAAATCCAAGACTTTTACTCTGAATATATACGTGTACTTGGCAGTAACCAAGTCTGCCTGTGCATTGAAGAAATTATTTTGTGCCAATTGGAAATCAGCAAAATTGATCGCACCTGCATCAAAGCGCTGCTGTGAAATCCTGAATGCTTCTTCCAAAGAAGATACTCTAATCAATGAGGCTTGGTATGATTGCCTGGCTGCATAGGCACTTGTATAAGCACTTTCTATGTCCTGTCTGAGTTGGTTCACTGTCTCCACTTCCTGGATTTGACTCAGTCTTTTTTGCAATTTTGCCCTTTGGACATTTGCCCTGTTTCTCAAATTGGAAAATATGGGAATGTTCAATTGCAAATTTCCGGAGTAGGAAAAATTGTTTCCTATTTGCGTAGCAAAACCATCTCTTACACCGAAAAAATTTGGTTGATCAATATAGTTCGAAAAGGCACTTCCCCCAATGCCAAGGGTAGGGAAAAACCCGCCCTGTGCTAGCCTAATTCCAACTTCAGCGCTTTCAACACCAAGTTCTGCAGCTTTGATTTCAGGCATCAATGCAAGTGCACTTTCAAAGACTTCATCTACTTCCTTGTCCGCCATAGAATATTCCTCTGCTTCCAGTTCAGGAATGACAATATCAAAATTATCATTGAAAGGAATCTGCATGGCCTGTGAAAGGTTCAGCTTTGCAATCCGCAGATTGTTGGTGGCATTGATTACTTCCAATTCATTGGTAGCATTTTGTGCCTGTATGTCCAACTTGTTGGCCAAAGGAAGCGATCCAGCATCTACCAATTTGGTGGTATTTGCAAGTTGTTCTTTAGTGCTTGCCAATTGATTTTGGGCGATTTTCAATTGTTCTGAATTGAAAACAACATTTATGAAGAAATTGACAACATTTAGTGTAATGGTGTTTTCAGTGGCCAAAACATTGTACTGTGCCGCTTCAATGTCGATTTTATTTTGCTGGATAGAGTTGGTGATTTGTTGACCGGCAAAAATAGTAAAATTGGAGCTTGAGAATAAGTTTATATTTCCTATTCGGTTGTTTTCAAACAAGTTGGTAACAGGGTTAATAGAACGACCCCATCTGTATCCGGAACTTGCGCCTGTATTCCAGGTAGGAATACGCTGTCCTTTATTTTCAATCAGGTTTGCTTCTGTAATTCCAAGATTTGTCTGGCTGCGCTGAAGGGCCAGGTTGTTTTCCAGTGCGATTTCAATACAGGTTTCCAGATCTAATCTACTGAAATCCACATCTTGGGCATAGGTGGAGGAAAATGTAAGCAGCAAAAAAGCAACTGCTGTTAGGTAATGTTTTTTCATCGTGGGTTAATCAATATCAGGTATGTAAATTAATTCTTTGATCCAGGTAAGGCTATTTAAGTAAGCTATGGTCGTTGGTCTGATTCCGCTGTCCATTTCAATCACATGGCAGGCAATGTCATTTTTTCCTTTTCTCGAAACAGACATCGTCGCAATATTGGTTTTTTCTTGGGCGATAACACTGGAAATGAAAGCGATTGCCCCCGACACGTCCTCTGCTTTGATGATCAAAGTATGGGATTGGGCTGAGAAATTGGCATTAAAACCATCAATTTCAGCAATATTGATCACTCCGCCTCCCAAACTTTCACCTATGACCTCCACTTTCCTATCTCCTTTGTTAAGGTTCAGTTTGATGGTATTGGGATGGTAGACAGAGGCATTGCCAATGGACTTAAAGCTAAATTCCAAACCTTTCTCTGCGGCTAGATCAAATGATACCTTGATATTGGCATCATCTGTTTTGAAATCCAAAAGCCCTCCTATGATGGCTTTGTCACTTCCGTGGCCCTCGTAAGTCCTCGCAAATGAATTGTAAAAAGTGATGGTTGCAAAATCCGGAATTCCCCCGAGTACTCTTATGGCTGCCCGTGCTATTCGGACTACTCCGGCAGTATGGGAAGAGGATGGACCTATCATTACCGGACCTATCATATCAAAAATACCACTTTTTGTTCCCATGGAAAAATCAAGTTTCAATTAGCATGCTAAAGTAAGAAGGATTTTAATTTGAAAAAGAAATTTTCAGGAAGTTTGCCTCTATTAAGGATTAAATCATCATTATTTAATTATTTTTAACGCTTCTTAATAATAACAAAAATCTATTTTGTTCAATAATGAACAGTCCTATGGTCGGATTTGATACAATTTCTCTTTATAAACACCCGGACGGAATTTGGGCTGATGGAGCGGATGAATTTCACAATCGGGGATTTTTATTTGGAGATGGACTTTTTGAGACAATGGTTTTTGTAAAAGGTAGAATCAGGTTTGCTAATCACCATAATGACAGGCTTGTTTCTGGTATGAGGACTTTGTATTTGGAGGAAAATGGGCTTTCGGAATTAAGTGAAATAGAAGTTCTCCTCAATGAAATATGGGGGGATAAAAAAAGCCTGCGTGTAAGATGGAATGTTTACAGGGCTGGTTTGGGAAAATACACACCTGAAACCAATACAGTCATCGAAAGTCTACAAATCCATTCTTTCCAACCTGCTCCAAAGCTAAAAGAAAAAGCCTGTTTCAGTCAAAATATCCATATCCAAAAAACTCCTTGGAGCCATTGTAAGACATTGAGTGCCTTGCCCTATGTCATGGCCAATCAGGAAAGGAAGTCCAAAGGATTAGACGAAGTCATATTGACTACACCTGATGGGTTTATCAGCGAAGCAGGAGCCTCTAATTTATTTTGGGTAAGGAGCGGCCATTATTTCACACCGTCTTTGGAGACGGGTTGTATTGCGGGTGTAGGTAGAAGTAAGATTCTTGATTACCTGGGAGAAAACAACATTCCTTTTTCAGAAGGTCTGTTTAAAATGGAAGATTTGTTAAAGGCCGATCAAATATTGACTAGCAACGTGACGGGTATCAGCTATCTCCAATCACTTGAAAACAAAAACCTTGATACCCATCGAGAAAAAGGTTTGGATTCAATCTTTGAACTTAATTAATCCGGATTTTTTTAACTACTCAAATGGCAACTGCCGCCTTGATATGTGGATGTGGATCGTAATTGAGCAATTCAAAATCCTCATATTCAAAGGCAAAAATATCCTTTACGAGAGGGTTTATCTTCATTATCGGGAGCGGTCGCAATTCTCTGCTAAGTTGCAAATGGGTTTGTTCTATATGGTTGCTGTAAAGGTGGGCATCTCCAAAAGTATGGACAAAATCACCTGGCTCGAGGTCACAAACCTGGGCTACCATCATGGTAAATAATGCATAAGAGGCAATATTGAAGGGTACTCCTAAAAACACATCAGCACTTCTTTGGTATAGTTGGCAGGAAAGCTTGCCGTCTGCCACGTAGAATTGGAACAAAGTATGGCAGGGAGGAAGTGCCATGTGGTCCACATCTGCCACGTTCCAAGCACTGACGATGTGCCTACGGCTGTCAGGCTTGGTTTTGATCTGATGGATCAGGTTTTTGATCTGATCGATTTCTCCGCCTTTTCCATCCGGCCAATGTCTCCACTGATATCCATAGACGGGCCCCAAGTCACCATTTTCATCCGCCCATTCATCCCATATACTGACTTTGTTTTCATTGAGGTATTTGATGTTGCTATCACCTTTGAGAAACCAAAGCAACTCGATGATAATGGATCGGAGGTGGAGCTTTTTGGTAGTCACCACAGGAAAACCATCTGCAAGATTGAAGCGCATCTGATACCCAAAAACGCTGATCGTTCCGGTACCGGTCCGGTCTGTTTTTTTTACACCATTGTCCAAAATGTGCTGCATCAAATCATGGTATTGCTTCATAACAAAAGGGGGATTTTTATTGTCGGCAAGATAGGAAGATAAGTAAAAATAGGAAAGGAGGATTTTGCTTTTAATTGTCGAATCTGAATTTTAATCCTGCGGACTCCATTTTTGCACTAAGCCGAGTTGGTACTTTTTGGCGAAGAGCCATTATCAAACCATTACTTTTTTATGAAGTTGTATTCAAAATCACGGGTATACTGTATCTTTCCCCGATATTATGTTTACAAAAAAGAATTCATTTTTGTTTTTGGGTTTGGCAATGTTGATGACCTTGATCATCGCGCTGTTTAGGCCAACTGTCCTTTTTGACTATGATTTTGAAAGTTTTTTTCCCCAAGAAGATCAAGAACTTGCCTTTTATCAGGATTTCAGAAGCAGGTTTGAAAATGACAATGATTACCTGCTGATAGCATTGGGCCGCAATCCGGATATCTTTGATTCTGCTTTTTTAGCTGCCGCAAATTCGTTTAATGAAAACCTCAAAAGGCTGGATAAGGTGGAAAAGACTGTTTCTCTTTTGGATTTGGAGGAACCTGTAGTAAACCCATTCGGCATCCGTTATCGGAAAATTTTGGATTGGGATAATCAGGAATCTTTAAATGTTTCAAAGGGGACAATCCTTGGCAGCTCAAGCCAATGGAAAGGTAATCTTGTAAATGAAAGGGGCAATCACCTTTTGATCATTCTGAAAAACCAACAGCGAATCAGTAAAGAGGACGGCGATTTGTTGTACTTAGAAATTAAAAAACTGGTAGGGAATTCAGGACTCAGTGAGTATCATATTGCCGGAAAAATCAGGGCTCAGGGAGAATTTGTCCAACTGATGCAGAAGGAGTTTGCTTTCTTTTTGGGAATATCAGTTTTGCTGATCGTTTTGTTACTGATCGCTATCTTCAGGACTTGGTGGGGAGTTTTGGTTCCTTTGGTGGTTTTGGTTTTTGGGATTGTTTGGACAATAGCACTGTCACTGTATTTCGGAAAACCGCTTGACGTGATGTCTGTAATGCAGCCCACAATTTTGGCGGTGGTTGGCTTGGCGGCTCTTATCCATTTTTTTAACCATTATTTGACACAAATCAGAAATGGACGCCAAAAAGATGAGGCGATCCAAAAATCATTTTCTGAGCTGAGTCTGGCTGTATTTCTAACAAGCTTCACCACGGCTTTGGGTTTCGTTTCGCTTTATTTTACCAATATTCCGAGTTTAAAGTCTTTCGGACTATTTACAGGAATCGGGGTAATGCTGATGTTTTTTGCGGTGATATTGATAGCCCCCGGGATGTTGTATTTGCTTACCCCGTTCAAAGTGACCGAAAATGATTCTTTTTCCATTATGTGGAGAAAAGGAATGGGAAAAGCTTTTCTTTGGACTATAGCTCATTCAAAATCAATTTTTTGGGTTTTTCTGTTCGTCACGATGGTGTCAGGCTTTGGGCTGTCCCAGCTCCAAGTAAATGGATATATTTTGGATGATTTGCCCGAAAATAATTCGCTGAAAGGGGAATTTGAATTTTTTGATAAGGAGTTTGGAGGATCCAAGCCATTGGAAATTTCTTTGGAAAAAGGGCCTGAAGCTTCTGATTTGATGCAATTTGAGGTGTTGAAAGAACAGGAAAAACTGGAGAATTTTGTAAAAGAGACTTTTGCCACTTCTACCATGGTCTCACCTTTGGCTTTGGCTAAAAGCTTGAACAAAGCCACCAACGGAGGTAATGAAAAGGCTTATACCATCCCCTCCAAAGGGCAGCTTAAGCGAATTTTGCCTTATCTCGAAAAGGCCATTGAAACCATACCGGTTCAGATTCTTTCTTCTGATCTTAAATCCGGCCGGATTTCAACCCGAACAGAAGACATGGGAAGTCTCGAATCAGGAAGGATGAAAACCAAACTTGCGCAGTTTTTGGAAACAGAAATCAACTCCGAACTCTTGAAGGTCAGGATCACAGGTACTTCTCATCTGATCGATATCAGCCACGAAAGCGTCACCTCGCAAATGGCAAAGGGGCTTGGATTTGCCTTTGTCATTGTGGCTTTGATAGTTGGGTTTTTGTTTAGGTCTTGGAAAATGGCCATTGTGGCGTTAGTACCCAATATTATTCCGCTAATTTGGGTTTGTGGAATCATGTACCTTTTTGGAATTGAACTCAAACTTACCACGGCAATCATTTTTACAGTTGCTTTTGGTATCGCGGTAGATGATACCATTCATTTTTTGACAAAGTTGAATGGGGAATTGAATAAAGGGAGATCTTGGCTTTATGCTATCAAAAGAACCTATTTGGAAACTGGCAAGGCAATCATACTCACTACCCTTGTTTTGGTTTTTGGATTCTCCATATTGACTCTGAGTGAGTTTGGAGTTACTTTTTATTCGGGGTTATTGATTAGCACAGCATTGGTTTTTGCTTTGCTTGCCGATTTGATTTTGCTTCCGGTTTTATTGGTTACATTAAAAAAGAAGATTCATTGAAATTTTTTATTCTTCGGTGGAGAGAGGTTTAATGTTCGGTTTATCCAACGAAAAAATAGCTGAAACCGGATAATGATCTGAATAGTCTACCTCTGAATGGGTTTTGAAATCTAAAATGCCCAAATCCTGATCATAAAAAATATTATCTATCCTTAGAAAGAAAAGTACCTTATTGTAAGTAAAACCAAATCCCTTTCCAGCTTTTTCAAAACCATTGTCCATGATATTACGAAGGGTAAAATAAGTGTAACTGTAAGGAACATCGTTGAAATCTCCAACCAGAATATTTGGATAGGGACTGTTTTCCATATGTTCCATCAAAATTTCCAATTGGGAAGCCCTTGCCACCTGACCTCTCTTTAATTTCCTTAAAGTTTGCCGGTAATTTTCTTTTATTCCTTCGAAATCACTAAGACCATCAGAAGGGATGTTCATTGACTCCAAATGGACATTGTAGATCCTGAAAGTGTCTTTTTCCACCTTGATATCAGCAAAAATTATCCCGTTGGTGCTCCTCGAATCCAAAACAACACCTTCATTAACAATCGGATACCTACTGAATATAGCCATTCCAAAAGTGCTTGATTTGGGATTTCCCTGAATCACCTGATAAAAGTGGTTGTATCCGGTTTCTTTTCCGAGCTGTTTGAGGGTGTTTCTGGAAGGTGTTGTCGGATCATGATAAAATTCCTGAAAACACTTGACGTCAGATGGATTTTCTTTGAGCCATTGGATCAGGTTTTTGGAGATGCTGCTTTTACCATCTCCGTTTTTGTTATAGCTAAACATGTGGACATTGTAGCTCAAAACGGATAGGCCTTTTTCAACTTCCGGTTCTGTCCTTAACTGGATAGTCACCCCGACAAACTTCCATCCAATTACCAGAGCCACCAAAGGCAACAGCGCCAGTTTTCTTTTTGCAAAAACCAAAGCAATAAACAAAACCCCGTTGATGACAAGTAAAAGAGGTATGGTGAGTGTCGCTAAACCTACGTAGGGAAAATATTCAGGAGAAATGTAAACACTAAAAAACAAAGCCAATGAAACCAAAAAAAAGAAGGAAGTAAGAAATCTTATCATTGGCTAGAATAATTTTTGGCGAAAATATAAGGAATTCGATCCTATTCCAAATAGATATTGGGGGTAACCAAAGTAACAGCCATGTAAGTAAACCGATTAATTTGATACCCCCAATCTTTTACTTTATCAGGATAAGTTCACTTTGTGGTTCCATCAAATACCTCGCCCCATCTTTGGTGACTACGGCGGTTTCTTCTACAGACATGGTTTTTGTTCCGGTTTCAGGCAATTTCCAGGCGTGGAAACCATCAAATGCGAAAAGCATGCCTTCTTTCAAGGGTTTCATAGCAGCAGGCCTGACAGAAGGGTCAGGAAGAAGTCCTCCTCCGAGATTTGGTCCGATGTCGTGTGCAACATAGCCCACGGGATGTCCGGTGCTCCACATGACCGGCTCTGAACCACGCTCCGCCATCCAGTCTCTTTGTGCTTTATCCACTTGATATCCCAAGACACCAGGCCTCATGGCTTCAAGTGCAATCCTATTTCCTCCGATTGAAGATTCAAAATAAAACTGAACAGAATCCGGTGCTTTTGTTTCCCCTTCCCTCAGTACATATGCAAACCGTTGGATGTCCGATACCCACATATCATATACTCTGATACCAAAATCCGTCTGAATGACATCACCCGGCATGATGACTTTGTCGGTAGAGTGGGAGTGGCCACGGTCTGGTCCTGAATTGACGTTTGGATTTTGGTCAGGTGACCAACCATCTTTGACACCATACTCTTCCATTTTTTTCTTCAAAAATCTCGCAATATCCGCATCAGTGCTTTTTCCGGGAATGACGCTGGCGTAGGCTTCATATTGCCATTTGGAAGTCAGTATGGCTGCTTTGGTCATTATTTCGACTTCTGCAGGGAGTTTGACAGAAAGCCATTCATAGATCAGGTCATCAGCGCTTACCAATTTTCCTGCTTCCGGACCCATAGCCTCTTCCAAAGTTTTTCTTTGGGTAAAACTCAATCCATCAGCCAATTCATTTTCAAAGGAACTGTTTATGGCTATTTTCTGAAATTGCCTTGCTTTGATATATTCTGAAGCATCGGCGATTGCCGAATTGCCTCTTTGGACCGGGATCACTTCGTCATGTATTTTGAGATCTGCCAGGGCAGTAGCTTCCCCTATGGGGCAAAAAACCACTGATTTGACATTTTCTCCATCGAGATAAAATAAAAATAAAGCCTGTCCTCCGGCATTTTCTCCCCCGATGTGATGGGCGATCGGGTCATTGTTATTTTCTCTGCAAAGAATAATCCAAGCATCAGTACCGGCGGTTTTCATTGCCTCGGGTAATAATTTTTGGATTCTTTCTTTCCGGATTTCAGGCCATGGGCTAGGTCCTGAAAATGGATTTTCAAAAGTTTCTGTCTTAGGTGATTCAGGTTGGCAAGAAATCAGAAAAAACAAAATGATGATTGCTAAATACGGGGAAATGAAATTTCTAATATTGTTTGACATGATTTTGAATTGGGATTTGGTAAAAGGTCTGGAAATTAGTCACACATGAAGAAAATAAAAAGCCTTTTTTAATTCTTTGGATTTTATTTATGGCAATCCGGTTTTTTTCAATGGTTTGGTCCTGATTGACAATATGAAAAGGGTCAGCTTAATTAGGATATAGGCTTTGATTTGGTTTTGTTGAAAAAAAAATAATTATCTTCGAACCGTAAAACTACAACTTTATGAAAAAATCAAACTTGTTCACCTTAGCTGTTTTCTCTGCAACAACCTTGTTTTTTGCAGGTTGCGGAGCAGAAAAAAGCGCAGAGACCACCGTAACAGAAGAAGTCGCCGCTGAAGAAAAAACTGCTTCTGAAGAAAGACCCAGTCCATTGAGAACTTTGGAGGGAAACGTTGGGGCTTCAAAATTAATGGTTCAATACGGTGCACCTTCCATTAAAGGCAGAGTCGTATGGGGCGATTTGGTACCCTACAATGAAGTATGGAGAACAGGAGCCAATGAGGCTACTTATGTGGATTTCAGCACGGATGTTACAGTAGAAGGACAACCTTTGAAAGCAGGAAGATATTCTTTGTTTACCATACCAAAGGCTTCCGGGGCATGGACAGTCATTTTCAATTCTGAATGGAATCTGGAGCATGGTCATTTTCAATATAAGGAAGAAAATGATGTGCTTCGCGTAGAATCTACGCCTGAATGGGTAGAGGAAAGCCAAGAACAACTTTCTTTAGCAATTGAATCTCCGGGAATAGTGGTGAGATGGGAAAAGCTAAAACTTCCTATAGCTATTCAGTAATTTTTGGTTTCCCTAAAAAGACCCTGTTGAATTTTTGACGGGGTCTTTTTTGTACATTTTTTTTTCAAATCGCACTCAATTGGTTAAACAAACAATGCCTTTTCAATTTTAATTGTATGAAATACTTTGGGTTTTCCCTTGTTTTCCTGATCACTCTTGGATTGGGTATTGCACTTTCAATCCAGTTTGGTTCTATTCCACCGATCGGGAAGTTGATGGATCCCAATCATGGATTCTGGCAAAATTCATACAGCGAGGACATGGATTTTGAGGAAGAGCTTGATCTCAAAAATCTTAGAAACAAGGTTAAGGTGATTTATGATGAGAATCTTATACCCCATATTTTTGCTGACAATGAGAAAGATTTGTATAGGGTTCAAGGTTACATCACGGCCAAACACAGACTCTGGCAAATGGAATTCCAAACGATGGCTGCTGCAGGAAGGATTTCAGAAATTATTGGTCCGATGGCCATAGAGTTGGACCGGATGACACGAAGAAAAGGATTGGCTTTTGCGGCTGAGACTTCCCTCCAATATATCCAAAAAGAACACCCTGATACTTATGAATTGGTCGAGGCCTATGCTGATGGGGTAAATCAATACATAGAAAGTTTGAATGCCGCTGAGTTACCCATTGAATATAAAATTCTTGATTACAAACCGGAAACATGGAGCGCTTACAAATCACTGTTATTGCTGAAATACATGGCTGACATGTTAGTAGGAGACAGGGATTTGGAATATACCAATCTCAGGAATCAGATTGGCCAGGAGATGTTGGATAAGCTATATCCTGATTTTCCTGAGGAAAATGATCCCGTTATTGAGGCCGAGAGAATTTGGGATTTTGTGCCTTTGGAAGTTTCAAAACCTGACAGTACCGGCTATCCTGATGCAGATATTTTTGTAAACACCATGCCACAACCTGTGGAAGGAATAGGGTCTAACAATTGGGCGGTATCAGGAACAAAAACAAAAAGTGGCAATCCCATCTTGGCCAATGATCCCCACTTGAGTTTGAACTTACCTTCGCTTTGGTATGTGATGCAACTTTCTACTTCGACCCATAGCGTCAAAGGGGCGACGTTACCCGGAGCCTTGGGAATTATATCCGGGTTCAATCAGGATATAGCTTGGGGAGTTACCAATGCCACGCGGGATACAAGAGATTGGTACGCCATTCAGTTTAAAGACGAAAGCAGGACAGAGTACCTGTATGATGATGTTTGGGTAAAAAGCACTTTTCGAATTGAAGAGATTAAAGTCAAAGGACAAAGCACCTATTTGGATACTGTAGTATATACGCATCATGGACCTGTAGTTTATGATAAAACCTTCAGGCCTGACCGCAAGGATGTTAATTTTTCTCTGAAATGGACAGCCCATTTGGAGTCAAACGAACAAAAAACCTTCCTTTTGCTCAATAAAGGAAAGAATCATGATGACTACATCAATGCATTGAACCATTATACTTCCCCTGCCCAAAACTTTGTATTTGCCTCAAAAGATGGTGATATCGCCATGAAAGTTCAGGGCAGATTTCCGCTGAAATGGGAAGGTCAAGGAAAGTTTTTGATGGATGGGAAAAACCCGGATTTTGAATGGAAGGGATTTATTCCAAATGAGCATAATCCATCGACGCTGAATCCGGTTCGTGAGTTTGTTTCCTCTGCCAACCAACATTCAGTCGATCCCTCTTATCCATACTATATGTTTGACCACAGTTTTGAGCATTATCGGAACAGGAGATTGAATGATCGACTTCAAGAAATGAATCAGATGACAGCCCAGGATATGATGGCGCTTCAGTTTGACAATTTTCACCTTCATGCTGCTGAGGCACTTCCTGTCATGCTTAGCTTGATGGACTCTACAGAAATCAATCAATTAGATGAAATGGGGATTAAGTACCTGAGTCAATTGAAGAAGTGGAATTTTTATGCATTTCCGAATCAAGAGGAGCCTACACTGTTTCATGTTTGGTGGGAAAAATTGCATGATGGAGTCTGGTCGAAGTGGAAAACCGAAGGCAAGCCAATTGTATTGCCCAACAAATATCAAACAACCAAATTATTGTTGAATGAGCCTGAAAGTGAGATTTTTGACAATCCTGCTACGAGTGAAAAAGAAACTGCTAAATCACTAATTAAGAACTCCTTCTCCGAAATGGTGGAAAAAATAGGAGAAATTGAAAAAACAGACAAAGATTACACATGGGCAAATTATAAGAAAACTTCCATTTTGCATCTTGTTCCCAATTTCAAATCATTCAGCCACATCAATGTTTATACAGGTGGAGGCGCGGGGATTTTGAATGCAACGAGCGAGCGAAATGGAGCAAGTTGGAGAATGATAGTAGAAATGGGAGAGGGAGGAGAAGCATTTGGTATTTATCCGGGTGGACAATCAGGGAATCCGGGGAGTAAATACTACGATAACCTGCTCAAAAAGTGGGCAAATGGAGAGTACGTTGATGTTTCTATTCAATCGGAGTCTGGAATTTCCAATCCCTTATTTACTACCATTTTTAACAATTGATTTATGAAAAAATTCTTGGGATTATTTATTCTGGTTTCTCTTCTAGTGGTTCTTGTGGGTCCTTATGTCCCATATTGGGTTTTGATGATAGGGGTTGCCTTGGCTTCTTTTTTAATCGGCTCAGGAAATTTCTCCTCCTTTCTTAGTTGTGGCCTATCTTTTGGATTGACTTGGCTGGTACTGAGTTTGTATATTTCGATTATAACAGATTCAGAACTTCCACAAAGAATGTCGAAATTGATGGGATTGGAAAATGAAAGTTTGATTTTGATTGGGACAGGAGTTTTAGGATTTATAGTGGGTTCTTTCAGCGGATTGACAGGGGCTATTTTCAGGAGCCTTTTCCAAAGAAAAAACTCCAAATCAGCATTATCGTAAAATTCTGATTCACTTTAAAAATAGAATATTTGTTTCTCAAATCGTGATATCTCTTTTTTATAAAATCGAGGTCAAAAAGAATGAAATAATTTTGCTTTTACTTTCAATACGAGTACTTTTGTTGCTCGTTTTGTGCAGGATACTTTTATGTTAGATTACCTTATTACGTCTAAGACTCGCCTAAAACTTTTGGTTAAGTTTTTCAGCAATGCCCAAAATCAGGGGCATTTGAGAGGTCTTGCAGATGAATTTGGAGAATCAACCAACTCAATAAGGAAAGAGCTAAATCATTTGTCAGAAGCAGGTTTTTTAGTGAAAGTTGCCGATAAAAACAGGATTGAATATCAAGCCAATACGCACCATCCTTTGTTTTCTAATCTGCAGGATATTATTAGGAATTACCTCGGGTTTGATCGCTTGTTGGAGGCAGTATTAGAAAGAATGGGGGAAGTAAATGAGGTTATTTTGACGGGTGATTATGCTCAGGGGATAGATTCGGGTACTATAGAAGTTTTGATTAATGGTGACTCATTGAATGAAAGTTACCTTGAGCACTTGACAGGAAGGATTGAGGAATTGATAGACAGAAAAGTAATATTCTGTCTCAATAAGGAAATCAACCCTAAAGACTCCCTGACGCTGTATAAGAGGTAGTTTTCACCTCGAAAGTAGCTCAAATGATACTTTTTGTTTCTAAGCACATTAAAAAATGTGACTGAAAGGGCGAAGCTGTGTCAACCAACATGAGTTTAAGTCAGGGTTTTACTAAAAATTTGAATAGTTTGAATTATTTTTCGGGCCGATTATACAACAATAAAAAATATTGAATTCACGAATAGAGATAACCAATCCTTTGTTTTTCCGAACATGGGCTAATATTTTCAAAATGAACAAAAAAAACAACAATCATATTTCAGTTTTAAGGCTCTTTTTTACCGGGTTATTTTTAGTCATTTTGGCAATATCTTCCTATGGCCAATCTGTCGCTGATATCCAAAATATTAAAGTGGATGAGTTGTCGGATGCCCAGCTGGAGCAGCTGATTAAGCGAGCTGAATCCTCAGGAATGACCGAACAACAGCTTGAGGCAATGGCAAGAGAAAGAGGGATGCCCGCAACGGAAGTTGCTAAACTGAGACAAAGAATCAATAAATTAAGGAGAACAGGAAAAGATACGCAGAGTAATACATCAACCTCAAAGGAAGTCGAAGGGAGGGAATGGATTCAATCCGAAGAAGAATTTGCGGAAGAAGAAATTGAGTTTACTGAGGAGGAAGAAAAAATATTTGGTTTTAAATTATTCAGAAACAAAAACCTGAATTTTACTCCAAACCTAAATATTCCAACTCCCCAAAATTATATTTTAGGTGCCGGTGATCAACTGTTGATTGATATATACGGAGCTTCCCAATTTGAATATGACTTGAATATCAATAGTGATGGGTTGGTTTTTATTCCTAATGTTGGCCCAGTGAATTTATCCGGACTGACAGTGGAGGCCGCAACTTCAAGACTTTCACGATCTTTGGGTTCGATATACTCCGGGTTGGGTGGTTCTTCTCCAAATACCTTTATGAAACTTAGAGTAGGGAATATCAGATCCATCCAAGTTTCTTTGGTGGGTGAGGTGTTCTCTCCCGGCAGTTACACGCTTTCTTCCTTTGCATCTGTCTTCAATGCCCTATATGCTGCAGGTGGTATCAAGCCGGATGGATCTTTTAGAAACATAAGGGTTTACAGAAATAGTAAGATGATTGCAGAGTTAGACATCTATGATTTTTTGGTAAATGGAAATCAGTCTTCAAACGTCAGACTTGAATACAATGATGTTATTTTGATTCCGCCTGTTGAAAAGAGGGTAGAAATCACAGGACCGGTGCGGAGAGAAGGATTTTTTGAAATGAAGAACGATGAAAATCTTAAAGACCTCATCAAATTTTCCGGAGGATTCTCCAGCAAAGCTTATTCTAATTCGGGAACTGTTTTTAGAACAACGGACAATGAATTTAAAGTTGAGAATATTGAAAGTCAAAATTTTGAGAACTTCGTTCCAAAAGATGGTGACAAGTTTATTTTTGGAGAGCTTTTAGATCGATTTGAAAACAGGGTACAGGTTTCTGGAGCATTGTTGAGGTCTGGAACTTACGCCTTGGAGGAAGGGATGGGGGTCAAAGATTTAATTCAAAAAGCAGGGGGATTGCGAGCTGACGCTTTTATGAATAGAGCCGCACTTTACCGGACAAGAGAAGATTTTTCCTTGGAAATGGTTACTGTAAATATCAGTGAAATTGTAATGGGAAATGAAGAAGATATTTCTCTAAAAAGAGAAGATGTCTTGTATATTCCTAGTATTTATGATCTTAGAGAAGAATTCTATGTAATAATAGGCGGTGAAATAAATAGACCGGGGTCATATGCTTTTGCCGAACAAATGAGTGTTTCTGATTTAGTGTTCAGAGCTGGAGGGTTAAAAGAATCTGCAACATCATCCCAGATTGAAATAGCAAGAAGGGTAAAAGATGACGTTTCTGGGAAGTTAGCTGAAATCATCCACATTGATATTGATAAAGACCTTAAGATTTTAGGCGAAGACAAAAATTTTGTTTTGATGCCATTCGATAATGTTATTGTCCGTAGAAGTTCAGGATTTCAAAGAAGTCGTTTTGTTAGTGTTGAAGGGGAAGTGCTTTTTCCAGGCGAATTTGCCATTGCGCATGCCAATGAGAGAATTTCTGACTTATTAAGAAGAGCAGGGGGATTAAACCAATTTGCTTACCCAAAAGGTGCCACATTGATTAGGAGAAATGAGTTTTTTGAAGGTCCGAGTGAAGAGGAAATCAAATCAACCAATTTGACAGAAGTAAAAAGAAACCTACAAAGGATAAAAAGGGATACAACAGAAGCTGAGAAAATTTTGTTGAACAGGATAGATCAAAAAATAGAAGAAAAGGGTGGAGGCATTTCAAACAAGTCCGGAGGCCTTTTGATAGATGATTTTAAAAAGGAAACAATTGAGGATTTGGTTTCCGATAATGACAGTTTGCCCCAGGAGGTGGTTAAAACCCAAGATATGATTGGGATTGACTTAGTTTCAATTATTAATAATCCAGGAAGTCCTTTTGATTTAATAATTCAGGAAGGTGACGTTTTGAGCATCCCTAAACTGCTGCAAACAGTCAGAATGAGAGGTGAAGTTCTCTTTCCAACGACGGCACGTTACGAAGAATCAAACGGTTTTAAATCCTATATTTCTAGAGCAGGAGGGTTTACAGATAAATCCAGAAAGAAGCGGTCATATGTAGTATATGCAAATGGTGATGTTAGAAGAACTTCTGGATTTCTTTTCTTTAAAGTATATCCTAAGATTGAGCCGGGTTCAGAAATAATTATTCCTTCTAAGAAAGACAAAGAACCATTGTCGATACAAGGGTGGCTAGCCATTACGACCACGTTGACTACCTTGGTGCTTGTGATAAACCAATTGAATCAATAGGGTTAAAATAGAACTACTATTTCCCAATAAATTAATGGAAAAAAGCAATCAAAATACTCCTTCCCTAAATGATGAAATTGACTTACTCGAATTGGTCAAAACTGTCTGGATTAAACGAAAATTAGTTTTTTATATAGTATTAGGTTCAATAATAGCCGGTGTTTTTGTAGCGCTTGTATTAAATAAAGAATTTACAGCTGGCTCTACTTTTGTTCCTCAGACTTCGGAACCTGGCAAAATGGGAGGGAGTCTTGGGGGCTTGGCTTCCCTAGCAGGAATAAACTTAGGAGGGATGGGGGCCAGAAGTGAAATTCCACCATCCCTGTATCCTAAAATAGTTGGCTCGGTAACTTTTCAAAAGGAATTGCTAAAGGCAAAAGTTAATCCAATTGGAACAGTTTTGCCTGTCACTTATCAATATTATTATGATAGTGTTTTTGATCCCGGATTATTATCAAAGGTGGGGAAATATACTATTGGATTGCCCGGGATCATCTTGAGTAAAATTAGAGGCAATTCCACCCCTGATTCTGGCCAAAATCAATTGGAATTGGTGAATGTTTCCCAATCAGAATTTGGACATTTTAAAAGGATAAATGCTCAGATTGCCATCCAGTATAATCAAAAAGAAGGTTTTGTATCATTGAGTTTTACTATGCCTGAACCTCTTATGGCGGCGCAAATGGCTAAGTATGCAGAGGAATTACTTCAAAAGGAAGTAATTGAATACAAAATTCAAAATGCTAGAGAGCAATTGAAATTTACTGAAGCAAGATTTGAGGAAAAGAAAATTGAATTTGAAAAAATTCAAAACAGGCTAGCCAATTTTAGAGACAGAAACCAGAATCTCTCTTCTGCTATGGTTTTAAATCAATTAGAAAAACTGGAAGCCGACTATAATTTTGCATTTAATGTATACAGTGAATTGGCAAAGCAGTTGGAACAATCAAAACTTCAGGTTAGTCAGGACACTCCCGTTTTTTCCGTTATTCAACCTGTTTCTATTCCAATTGAAAAGTCAGCCCCCAAAAGGCCGCTAGTTGTTTTGGTTTTTGCAATTTTGGGTATGATTGTTTCATTTGGCTATATTTTTGGAAAACAATATTTCGAATCTCTAAAAATAGATTGGGACTCTAAATGACGAAAGGATTTTAGAAACTCAATATTTAAAATATGATAAAAAATTTAATATTTTAAAATACAAAAAAAAATATTTGAATTACTTTTTTTTGTATTTATAATTTATTTTATTTGTATCGCATTAAAAAAATATTTGAATTGATTAAATGATTACAAACATCAAATTCTTTTTTTGAATAAATTATCAACAAATCTATCTCGGTAGAATTATCTGCCACTAAACCCAAAGGCTAAAAGAATAATTCAACAATTTATTAACCATAAAATTTTTAACAAATGAAAATTACAGTAGTAGGTACAGGATACGTCGGTTTGGTATCCGGGGCATGTTTTTCTGAAGTAGGCATTGAAGTCGTCTGCGTTGACATTGACCAAAAAAAGATTGAAAACCTCAAAAACGGCATCATGCCCATTTATGAGCCTGGTTTAGAGGAAATAGTGAAAAGAAATTTTGCAAGTGGAAGGCTCCAATTTTCCACTAACCTTGGTGAAGCCATTAAGGATTCCAAAGTCGCATTTATCGCAGTTGGAACACCTCCCGGGGAAGATGGTTCTGCGGATCTTAAATATGTATTGGCAGTGGCTGATGAAATTGGCCGTACCATGACAGATTATATCGTTGTAGCAACCAAAAGCACAGTGCCGGTCACTACAGGAGAAAAAGTAAGGGCGGCAATCAAAGCAGCTTTGGAAAAAAGAGGTTCTGATCTTCCTTTTGCAGTGGCATCTAATCCTGAGTTCCTCAAAGAAGGCGCCGCAGTTGATGATTTTATGAAACCAGACAGGATTGTCATCGGCGTAGATGACGAAAGGGCTGAGGAAATTATGAAAAGACTGTATAAGCCCTTTCAGCTCAATGGTGACAGAATCATTTATATGGACATCCCTTCTGCAGAGATGACCAAATATGCTGCCAATGCTATGCTTGCAACAAAAATTTCTTTTATGAATGATATTGCTAATCTCTGCGAACTCGTAGGGGCCAATGCAAATATGGTTAGAAAAGGAATTGGGTCTGATCCAAGAATTGGTACTAGGTTTATTTATCCGGGAGTAGGTTATGGTGGTTCTTGCTTTCCAAAAGATGTGAAAGCCATTATTAAAACCGGAAAAAAATATGGTTATGACCTAAGGGTTTTACAATCTGTAGAAGACGTTAACGATGATCAGAAGTATGTTTTGGTCAAAAAAATAAAGAAACATTTCGGTGATGACCTGAGTGGTAAAACTTTTGCCATGTGGGGCTTAAGTTTCAAACCTAATACAGATGATATGAGGGAATCTCCTTCTATTGTGATCATTGACGAATTGATTGCAGCAGGTGCAAAAGTGAAGGCGTACGATCCAATCGCAATGAAAGAAGCGCAGCATATTTATATCGGGGACAAAATTACTTACGCTAAAGATGCTTATGATGCTCTGGTGGATGCAGATGCTCTTCTTCTAGTCACAGAATGGTCTGAATTTAGGATTCCAAGCTGGTCTGCTGTGGGTAAACTGCTTCATAACAAAGTGGTCTTTGATGGAAGAAATATCTATGAAAAAGAATACCTATCCGAACTTGGATTTACACATTACGGCATTGGTATTTAAAGGTAATTGGGGTGCTTGAATTGTCCTAAAATCCTTGCACTCCATATTTTTTCAAAAAATTCAATATTTTATTCTTAATATTTTATTAGATACCTAATCATGTTAAAATCATTAAAAGATTCAAAAATTGCCGTTATAGGGCTTGGATATGTGGGCTTACCTTTGGCAGTTGCATTTGCTGAAAAATTTCAAGCCATTGGTTTTGATATCGATCCAAAAAGAGTTGATGAATTGCAAAAAGGATTCGATAGGACTTTAGAAGTTGAAGACAAGGACCTTCAGAAAGTCTTAGTAAAAAACCCTGTAGCGCTTGAGGAAAAAGGAAAAGGCTTGCTTGTAACAGATGCAGTAATGCCTATTTCATCATGTAATATATTCATTGTAACAGTTCCAACACCGACTGATAAACACAATAAACCTGTCCTGACTCCCATGCTTAAAGCTTCCGAGACAATTGGTAAGGTATTAAAAAAGGGCGATGTCGTTATTTATGAATCCACTGTTTATCCCGGAGTGACAGAGGACGAATGTGTACCAGTTCTTGAAAAATTTTCTGGATTAAAATTCAATGTGGATTTTTTTGCAGGCTATTCCCCTGAACGTATCAATCCTGGTGATAAAGAACACACAGTCACCAAGATACTTAAGGTAACATCAGGAAGCAATGAGGAGGTGGCCGAATATGTTGATCAGCTTTATCAAGCTGTCATTATCGCAGGAACCCATAAGGCGTCTTCCATTAAAGTAGCAGAAGCCGCAAAAGTAATCGAGAATTCCCAAAGGGATATCAATATTGCCTTTGTCAATGAGTTGTCCAAAATTTTCAATTTATTGGGGATAGATACCCATGAGGTATTGGCAGCTGCAGGTACGAAATGGAATTTTTTGCCATTCAAACCAGGATTGGTAGGTGGGCATTGTATCGGTGTAGATCCTTTTTATCTCGCCCAAAAGGCTCAGGAAGTTGGCTATCATCCTGAGATTATCCTTGCAGGTAGGAGATTAAACGATTCAATGGGAAAGCATGTAGCTACTGAAGTAATCAAATTGATGATGAGAAAAAATCTCAAAGTCATTGATTCTAAAGTTCTGATTCTAGGTTTCACTTTCAAGGAAGATTGTCCGGATGTAAGAAATACAAGGGTGATTGATATTTATAATGAGTTGAAGTCTTTTGATATGGATGTAGATGTCTATGATCCTTGGGCAGATGCCAAGGAAGTTCAACACGAATATGGAATCCATATTTCTTCAAAAGGAGATGAACCAAATCTTGAAAAATATTCAGCTATCATTCTGGCCGTAGCACATAAAGAATTCAGACCTTTATCCATCCAAAAGACAAAAAATCAAGTTGTTTTTGATGTAAAAGGAATATTGGATAAATCAAAAGTAGATTCAAGATTATAAAACCAAGGTTTATGTCAGAATCCAAAATAATTAGTGAAAAAAAGGTTCTTGTAACAGGTGGAGCCGGGTTTATAGGCTCCAACCTTATTGATGTTTTATTGGAACAAGGAAATGAAGTTGTATGCTTAGATAATTTTGCAACTGGAAAAAGAGAGAACCTTCAAATAGCTCTGCAAAATGAAAAATTCAAATTGATCGAAGGGGACATTAGGAATTTTGAGGATTGTACTACTGCCGTTCAAGGTTGTGATTATGTCTTACACCAAGCTGCATTGGGATCTGTTCCAAGATCAATTGCAGACCCAATGACCACCACAGATGTCAATATTGGTGGATTTGTCAAAATGCTTTTTGCAGCCAAGGAAGCTGGTGTCAAAAGATTTGTTTATGCCGCAAGTTCCTCCACTTATGGAGATCATGCCGCATTGCCTAAAGTAGAACACATCATCGGAAATGCCTTATCTCCCTATGCGATCACAAAATATGTTGATGAGCTGTTTGCAAAGAACTTTTCTGATATTTATGGGATAGAAACAGTGGGGCTCAGGTACTTTAACGTTTTTGGAAGAAGACAGGATCCAAATGGCGCCTATGCGGCCGTGATTCCAAAATTCGTTTCAGAATTAATGGCGCTTAATAGTCCTGTGATCAATGGGGATGGCAGCTACTCCAGAGATTTTACTTATATCGATAATGTGATTCAGGCTAATCAATTGGCAGCAATTACACCTACCGCTGATTTTAAAGAGAAGTTAAAAGATTATTCAGAAGGAATAGGAAAAACTTGTAACCACGAGAGTACGATTTCCGAAGTTTTCAATGTAGCATTTGGAGAAAGGACCACTTTAAAGGAATTGGTTGAGATATTGAAAGGGACCTTGTCAAAATTCGATCCCCGAATTTATGATGTCAAAATTTTATATGGTCCAAATAGGGGAGGGGATATCCCTCATTCCTTGGCCTCTGTTGAAAAGGCCAATGAAATTTTGGGTTACGAACCGAAATTTGATATCAACAGGGGATTGATTGAAGCGACTAATTGGTATTGGGGAAATTTATGATAGTCCTTTTTGATTTCTTTACCAATTTGAATTCAATTATCTTAAGATATTTTTTTTCCCTCATAATCATTATTTTTGGTAACCAATTGAACAAGGGTCTTTCCAAAGGTTTTATGTAAGAATTAATTTAGTCGGAATATCATTTGTGAATTGCCCTGAATAATTAAAATAATGAATATAATTTAAAGAAAATTCTTTTTTTTTTCAAACCAGTAAAAAAATAATCGGCTTAATTATTTTTGCTTTTAAAATTTTAAAACCTAATACATCAAGTTCTTGAAATATCATTTAAAGAAAAATAATTATTGTGAATTGTAAATTAATTGAATTACCAAAAATCATAGACCCAAGGGGGAATCTTACTTTTTTACAGAATTTCCATCAAGTCCCATTTAAAATCCAAAGAATATTTTGGACGTATGATGTTCCTGGTGGAGAAATGAGAGGAGGTCATGCTTATCACAATCAAGAAGAGATAATTATTGCTTTGAGTGGCAGTTTCGAAATAGTAATTACAGACATCGATGGATCACTGGAAAAATTTCAAATGAATAGATCCTACTTTGGCCTTTATTTACCCGCCTTAACTTGGAGACATATGGAAAACTTTTCTACTAATTCAGTTGGTTTACATCTATCAAGTTCTACTTTTCAAGAGCATGAGTATATCAGAGACTTTGAAATTTTCAAAAGTTTGTAAAATGAAAGCTTCAACTGTTTTTGATTGCTCCCTTTTAGAATTACCTAAAAATCATAATATAAAGGGTAACATTACAGCCGTAAACAATTTAAAAGAAGTTCCATTTGAGATAAATAGAGTTTATTTTTTGTATGATGTTCCCGGTGGAGAATCAAGAGGTGGGCATGCACATAAGGACCTTCAACAACTCATTATTGCTGCAAGTGGAAGTTTTGATTTAATCATAAACGATGGAAATGTAAAAAGAACATTTCATTTAAATCGTCCTTATCAAGGAGTATTATTGCCACCTGGATTATGGAGAGAGTTAGATAATTTTTCTTCAGGAGCTATTTGCCTGGTACTCGCTTCACAAATTTATACAGAAGTAGATTATATTAGGGATTACGAGCAATTTCGATTATATAAATATGATTCATCCGAAGGCAGAAGTGTATAGTAAGCAAATTGGTATTGGGACAAAAATTTGGCAATTCGCTATAGTTTTAGAAGGTGCCATTATTGGAAATGAATGTAACATCAACTGCCATACTTTAATTGAATCAAAAGCTGTTATTGGAAATAGGGTTACTATTAAACCTGGTGTTTTTGTTTGGGACGGTGTGAAATTAGATGATGGGGTAATGGTAGGCCCTAATGCAACTTTTACAAATGATAAATGGCCAAAATCAAAAAATTCAAAATTTCAATTGTTAGAAACTTATATTGGAAAGTATTCTAGTATAGGAGCTAATGCAACAATTCTTTGCGGAATCAAGATCGGAGAATACTCAATGATTGGAGCTGGGGCAGTAGTGACAAAAAATGTCCCTGACAGAGCTTTGGTGGTGGGTGCACCTGCCAAAATTGTAGGGTGGATGAACGAGGATGGTACTAAAATGAAAAAAATAGAAGAAAACTTTGTCGACAATCAAGGTCGTGAATGGATAGTTTTGCATAATCAACTTCAGAAAAAATGAATATTCCTTTTCTTAACTTTGAGCCTTTCCATGCACCTATTAAAAAGGAAATGGTGCAAGCTTTTTTATCGGTATATGATAGCAATTGGTATATAACCGGACAGCATCTTAAAAATTTTGAAAACGAGTACGCTCATTTCAATCAAATAAAATTTGCCATTGGCGTTAGCAACGGCCTTGATGCACTTTATATTTCGCTTAAGGCCATAGGGATAAGTGATGGAGATGAGGTTATCATGCCTTCAAATACTTTTATTGCAACAGTTTTAGCAGTTTCATATACAGGTGCTGTACCGATTTTTGTTGAACCAAATGAAAATACTTACCTGATTAATCCTGATTTGATAAAAAAAGTTATTACTTCAAAAACCAAAGCTATAATACCAGTCCACCTTTATGGTCAGGCCTGTGAAATGGATAAAATCATGAGAATAGCGGAAGAGTTTGGGTTAAAAGTGATTGAAGATAATGCACAAGCTCACGGTGCTGCCTTTAAAGGAAAATTGACTGGAACTTTCGGGCATATCAATGCGACAAGTTTTTACCCTGGGAAAAATTTGGGGGCTTTGGGTGATGCAGGAGGTATCACTACGGATGACGCTAAGTTGGCCGAGAAAGCTATGATGCTCAGGAACTATGGAAGCAAAGAAAAGTATAAGCATGAAATTATCGGTCACAACATGCGACTTGATGAGCTTCAGGCTTCTTTTTTAAGTGTCAAGTTGTTACACCTTGAAGATTGGACCAATATGAGACAAGAAATAGCATCATGGTACAATGAAGAATTAGCATATATACCTGAAATCATTCTCCCACATGTTCATGATGATGCAACACATGTTTATCACTTATATGTGATCAGAACAAAATATAGAGATGATCTTCAAAAATATTTGATTGGAAAAGGAATTGGGACATTGATACATTATCCTATACCACCACATCTTCAAAAAGCTTATGAACATTTAGGTTTCAGCAAAGGTGACTTTCCAATAGCAGAAGAAATTGCGGAAACATGTTTGAGTTTACCTATTTGGCCTGGAATTACATCGAATGAAATAACCTATATTGCATATTCGATCAAGGAATATTTTGGTCATGTCTGAAGAAAGGGCTTCTTATAGACAGATCATGAAAGCGACCTCAATATTTGGAGGTGTTCAGGTATTTAATATTATTATAGCTCTCATTCGTTCCAAGGCTATTGCTATTTTGCTTGGGCCAACAGGAATTGGTGTTGCGGGTCTTTTGACTTCTACCACGGGGATGATTTCTTCGCTCACCAATTTTGGTTTAGGAACTAGTGCTGTTAAGGATATAGCCTCAGCTCATAGCTCGGAAAATGATGCTCAATTAGCCAAAACAACGACTGTTTTTAAAAAATTAGTATGGCTAACAGGTATACTAGGCACTGTTTTGACGATTGTTTTTTCACCTTTATTGTCAGAATTGACTTTTGGAAACAAAAACTACACTTGGAGTTTTGTTCTTATAGCAATAACCGTTTTATTAGGACAACTCACTAATGGCCAAAATGTAATATTACAGGGGACGAGGAATTTAAAATTCCTCGCCACTGCTAATATGGTCGGGTCTTTATTGTCTTTGATAATCACCCTTCCATTATATTATTTCCTAGGCATGGATGGAATTGTTCCAGCTTTAGTTATAATGGGGTTTGTTACATTTTTAGTTGCGCAATATTTTGGCAATAAATTAAAAATCCGTAAAATCCTTTTGACTAAGTCCGAAGTTGTAAAAGAAGGCAACTCCATGCTTAAGCTCGGGTTTGTACTTAGTTTAAGTGGGATTATAACGTCAATTGTTGCATATGTCGTAAGGATTTACATAAGCAACACTGGAGGACTTGATGATGTGGGTTTCTATTCGGCCGGTTTTCAGATAATTGGAACATATGTAGGTTTGGTCTTCACTGCAATGGGAACTGATTTCTTCCCTAAACTGTCAGCAATTGCTCTAGATGAAAATAAAGTTAATTCTTTGGTAAATCAACAATCTGAAATTACTATTCTTGTTTTAGGACCTATTCTACTGTTCTTTATTTTACTGATAAATTGGGTTATAATTTTATTATACTCGGAGAATTTTCTTGAGATAGATGATATGATGAGATGGTCGGCTTTAGGTATGTTTTTTAAAGCAGCTAGTTGGCCTTTAGGGTTTATTTTTTTAGCTAAAGGAGCTACTGGAACTTTTTTTAAAAGTGAACTATTTTTCAATTTTTATTTTCTAGTGTTTAACATATTGGGTTATAAATTCTTCGGTTTGGCAGGTTTGGGTATTGCTTTTTTAATTTCTTATATATTAGTTTATATTCAAGTTTATTTAATTTCATATTTTAAGTATAAATTTATTCATGGTAAGATTTTTTTTAAATTGTTTTTAAGTCAGTTTTGCTTAGCAATGTTTGGCTTCATAATTATTCAACAACCTTTGGGTTTTATAAATACCTTAATAATGGTAATTATTGTTTTTACTTCTATTATAATTTCCGCTTTTGGTTTGTATAGAAGATATTCAACAATTAATTGACTCTAAGTTTAAGCTATGATCCAAAAAATTATAAATTTATCAGGATTGATAAAAAATCATTTTCTAAGAAAATTTTATTCGTGGAAATTAGCAAAATATGTTGATGATGGAGCTGGTAAGATATTGTTATATACTTTTTCGGTTCCTATAGTAATTAAAAAGAAAAAAAATTCAAAATTCATCTTAGATGGAAATTTGCGAATAGTTTCCTCTCTATATGGCGTAAGTCCAATAAGAATATTATTGGAAGAAAATTCAATTTTTCATTTAAAAGGTGATTTCACCATTGGAAATGGTGTATGCTTATCATTAAGCAAAGGTGCAACTTTATCAATTGGAGGTAAATTTGCTGAATCCGATTCTGGAATTACAGCAGACTCAACCATTATGGTATATAAAAATATAACTATAGGCAGAGATTTTGTTTGCGCTTGGGGTGTATTTATTTCTGATAGTAATTGGCATAGAATTGAACATCAGTATCATCAAAAAGATGTAGTTATAGGAGATCATGTTTGGATTGCCAATAATACTAATATTTTAAAAGGTTCTCTTATTGGAGATAACTGTATAGTAGCTAGCAATAGTAAAGTTATAAATAGTGTCTTCCTTCCACATTGCATGATTGCTGGAATACCAGCGAAAGTAGTTAAAACTGATATTAACTGGTTTAGAGATATTTGAATTACAATATTGAATTTAGTTTATAATAACTTTCTATTACTTAATGTTTGGGACAGCAAAGAAGATTTTTTTATTGAGATTAAATTATAATTTGGCAATCACTACGATCAAAGAATGTGAAATGCCAGAAAACACAGCACGCCATATCTTGATTGGTGAGTTAATAGAACTAATCAATTTGCAATTAAAGATGAGGTAGACTAAAATATTTAGTTTAAAGTGAAAAAGCAAAGTGTTTTAAATGTATTTAAGCAGTTGCTATATACCAATACTATCATATTCATTTCCAAAAATAAAGTAATGAACCCGATTTTGACGTCATTGATTACGATTTTGTTAATCAAAGTAACGAAAGTGACTATAAATATGATTGGCACCTATTTAGATAGACAATTTAAAGACAATAACAAACTTAGGATAACTTTGATTTCGCTTACTTAAAATTAAACTTAAATTGATTTTAAACTAGGTCAATATTCCTAAGTTATATTTTATTCAGTCTAAAATTAGTAATTTTCCTATTGATATGTCTTTGAGATTATTAAAGTCTATTATTAAAAGAAATTTAGGAGATGGAGGCACTAAATCTGTCAAAAATAAAATTAATTATTCATTGATTTTTTTTTATAAAACCTTGTTAAAATTTGATCGATATGAATTAGCAAATATAATTAGGTTTACTAGAAAAAGATTACATTTTCTCGATGAAGAAGAATCATTATTTGAATTTAAAAAAGGTTGTAAAAGTAAAATAAGTGAACCATACTACTACGGATACAATCCAAAGATCAAATCAATTTATTCTCCTGACATCAGTTTATTTGTTTTAAAAAACTCTATTTTTTCCATTGAATCTTCAAATTTTTTAACTGACGACAAATTGATCGTAGAAAGAATTCCTAGAATCAACATAGATATTGCTAATTATGCGACAGGTCTTATAAAATATCACAATCATGTCAATGGGTTAGTTAAATTACCAAAATCAATCAAAGATTTAGAAATTAATGAGGCCTATTTTTTAGGAGGTAACGGCAGTTTTAATTACTATCATTGGATGACTGAAATCCTACCCAAAATGGAATTTATTGCAACAAATAAAGGAATTGAATTTTCAAAAAATATTATTGTTTCTGAAGGTGTTAAAAAAGTAGATTCTTTTCAAATCTCACTTGAACTTTCATGCAAACATTATAATTTTAATATTATTTATATCAATCCAAAACTTTATTTTAGAATAAAAAATTTGTTAATTATTAATAAACCTTCAGATATACTTTTTAATTCAAAAAACATATTGTCTGATTTATCATTTTGTTTTTACAATAAGCAAAGTTTATCGTATGTGAAATCATTGCTTCAAAATTTGAAGAATGATAAAATAAACTTGGATTCAATTGATAAAGTATTTTTGGGACGAATTGAAGGATCTGCGAGATCTTACAATCAAAGTGAAGTTAAAAAAATGTTAGAAACTGAATTTAATTTTAAAACTATTTATTTGGAAAATTATTTGCTTAAAGAGCAAATTTTTATTTTTAATAATGCTAAAATAATTGTTGGGCCATCAGGTGCTTCTTGGACTAATCTGATATTTTGCAATTCAAATTGTAATTTAATTAGTTGGCTACCATCTAATATAAGAAGTTTCTCAGCTTTTTCATCAATTGCCTCTAATTTCGATTTAAATATGGAATTTATTGAGGCTATTCCTGATAAAATAAATAATCTTCATACATCTTATAAAATTAAACTTGATGATTTAAGGGATTTACTTCAAAGACTTTAATTTTTTAATAAATAAATAAATAGTCCTTAGTAAATCAACTAAATATAAAGAAATACTACTTAAGTGTAATATTACTGTGCCAAAATTGTGGAAAGTATCATAAAGAATGACTGTAAAAAATATTGGAAGAAGCAGAAGATATAATACATATTGGAAAAGATTTTCAAAAATCTATGGAAGAGGTAGAAAACAACCATATGGAAGTAACATTAAATCATGAACCTAAAGTTTCTATTATTGTACCATCATACAATCATGATAAGTATATAACTCAATGTATTGAAAGTATAGTAGGTCAATCTTACAAAAACTGGGAATTGATTGTAATAGATGATGGATCTAGTGATTCAAGCAAAGAAATCATAGAAGCCTTACAAAAAAAATATGGTTTTATAAGTTGTTTCAAAAAAAACCAAGGTATATCTGCAACCTTGAATTTGGGTATTGTTAAGTATTCAAAAGGAAAATATATTACTTTTTGTGCTTCCGATGATTTTTGGACTACTGATAAATTAGAAAAACAAGTTGCATTTCTAGAGCAGAATCAGTTTTATCCTATGTGTTATGGTAAAAATTATTTTATAGATAAAAATTCGAACATAATAGATTACCAAGAACCAATTGAAAAAATATTTAAAAAAGGGGATTTGTTTAGTGAAATCTTTTTATTTAAAATTCATCTTCCTGTAACCTATATGTTTAGAGCTGATATTTTTAAAGAAATTGGAGTTTATAACGAGTCACTGGCAGCAGAAGATTATGAAATGAATTTAAGGATTTCACATAAATACAGTATTGGCTATATTGACGAGTTTCTTGGTTATTATCGATATGATGATTCCGTAATTAAATTGAAAAGATTTGATAAAATCTCAGACTCTCATTTGAAGTCAATTGAATCGTTTAAGGAACATAGGCATTACACAAAAGCAAAAGCAATGGTATTTTTGCGGAGATTCGATACTTTTTCAGGGTACAAAAAATTAAAAATCAAAGCACTCAAAAATATATATTTTGCATTACCATTATGGTACAAAAGAAGATTTGTTTTTGCTCTCATAAAATTATTCATTTTTTGGAAAGTTTAGTCTTTTTTAAAAAGAAAACACCAACACCTTAGAATAAAATGCATTTCTTTAAATACATAATATTAATTCTTTTTATTTATATTTATTTGTATAATCCAATTTTTCAATTTCTAGGATTTGGGCTTATTAAGGTTTTATTGATAATTTCCGTGTTCTACATCATTTTTTCTGGATTTTTACCTCGATTTTTAAAGTTATTTGAAATAGAAGTTTTAATGACTCTATTGTTAGTGAGTTATTCCATTGCAATAGTCCTTATCGGTGAGAATTCCTTTTCTATTCCCTATGTTCATATTATTTGGTATTTAGAATGTTTTTTAATTCCTACCTTTTTCCTGTTTTTATTTAGGAGTACATTTAGTTGGCTTTCATGGGAAACAATTATAGTTCATGTTGGATTATTAGCTGCACTCATAACAATTTTTTTGATCTTGAATCCTGTAACAAACCTATTTGTTAGAAATTCAATAATTATTGATTCTTTAGATTCTATATCTAGTGACAATTGGGATTTTAGAGGTTTTACAATAGCGGAAAGTTCATCTTATGGATATGGAATTATTCAAGGTTTAATCTTAGCAATTTGCATTTTATCCATCAAAAAGAATTTAATGTTTTTAATCCCAATCCTTTTTTTATTTATTTCCATTATATTCAATGCAAGAGTAGGAATTGCACCTGTCGCAATATCAATCATGCTTCTCATATTGAGCGGGCAGTTAAGTTTAAAAAGTATTTTTTTAGTATCAATAATTATTTTAATTGGCTATAATATTTTTTTATTTTCTTCATTTTCAGAGCAAAATGAAACTTCATTAATTTGGGGACTTAGTATTTTTAATGATGCCAATGATTTTATTCAAGGAAAAGAAAGCAATGCTGGATATAATATTTTATTTACTGAAATGTTATTTTTACCTACTAATTTTTCTGGACTATTTTTTGGAAATGGCCAAAAAGTTTTCGCATCCAGTATTAGACAGTCTGATGTAGGGTATGTAATTCAAATTTTCAGAGGAGGATTAGTTTATTTATCAATAATGATGTTTTTCTTATTTTTCTTATTTAGAAGATGTCTTAAAATTAACCCAAACAAGCTCTTACCAATTTTATTTTTTCTCACAATAATTGTAGCAAATATAAAAGGGGACGCTTTATTTAATCCTTCAGGTTTTTTTAGACTTTTTGCATTTTATTATGTGTATTCTGTGTTTGCGAGTAAAAATTTAATAGTGAATAATTTTCTTCTGAAAAATTGATCTCAATTTAATAATACCTATGATATAATGACAAAAAACAATAATCTTTTAATTACTGGCGGAACAGGTTCTTTTGGAAATGCTGTGCTCAATAGATTTGTAGAAACAGATAAGTTTTCTGAAATCAGGATTTTCAGTAGGGATGAAAAAAAACAGGATGACCTTCGTAAAAGGATAAATAATCCAAAAGTCAAATTTTATATCGGAGATGTAAGAGATATAAGGAGTATAGAAGCTGCTGTGAATGGAGTGGATTACATTTTCCATGCAGCAGCTTTGAAGCAAGTCCCTTCCTGTGAGTTTTTTCCACTAGAAGCTGTAAAAACAAATATTCTTGGTACTGACAATGTGCTGTCTGCGGCAGAGAAATTTGAGGTGAATCGGGTTGTGGTACTAAGTACAGACAAAGCAGCTTATCCAATCAATGCTATGGGAATGTCCAAAGCTATGATGGAAAAGGTGATGGTAGCAAAATCAAGGAACCTTGATGATTCGAAGTCAATATTTTGTGGAACGAGGTATGGAAATGTAATGGCTTCAAGGGGATCAGTTATACCGTTATTTATCGAACAGATCAAGTCCGGAAAGCCATTAACTATCACAGATCCCAATATGACAAGGTTTATGATGACCTTGGAAGATGCGGTTGACTTAGTTTGGTTCGCATTTGAAAATAGCAAACAGGGAGATTTGTTTGTTCAAAAAGCCCCAGCTGCTACTATTGAAGTGTTGGCCAAAGCACTTTTGGAGTTGTACGGTGCCTCAAATGAAATTAATGTTATTGGAACCAGACATGGTGAAAAACTATATGAAACTTTAGTGAATAGGGAAGATATGGTCAAAGCCCAAGATATGGGAGAGTATTTCAGAATCCCTGCGGATACGAGAGATCTCAATTACGCCCAGTTTTTTTCAGAAGGGGAACCTAACGTTTCCAACTTTGAAGAATATCATTCCCATAATACAGGGAGATTGGATATCGAGGGAATGAAAAAATTACTTTTCAAACTTCCGATCATCCGAAAAGAGATTTTGGGAGAAACCAACGTTGAACAATATCCTGATTGATAGAGGCATGGCTTTGAAAATTGGAATAACCGGTCAAAATGGGTTTGTCGGATCTCACCTTTACAATACTCTAGGGTTGTTCCCTGAGGAATTTGAAAGGATTGAATTTAATCGGGAATTTTTTTTGGATGAAGGTCTCCTTGATTCATTTATACAAAAATGCGATGTAATCGTTCATTTAGCTGCACTTAACAGGCACAATGATCCTGAGGTAATTTTTTCAACCAATATTAATCTTGTTGAAAAGCTCATAAGCTCTTTTGAAAAAACGGGATGCAAGCCACATGTTTTGATTTCATCTTCCACTCAAGAGGAAAAAGACAATCTTTACGGAAAATCAAAAAAAGCCGGAAGGGAACTTTTGGCCGATTGGGCAAAAAAGAACAATGCTGTATTCACAGGTTTGATCATTCCTAATGTTTTTGGACCATTTGGACATCCATTTTACAATTCTGTTGTAGCAACTTTTGCTCATCAGGTAAGTAGAAATGAAACGCCAAAAATAGAAGTTGATGGAAATCTGAATTTGATCTATGTGGGGGAATTGGTAGAGTCAATCCTAGAATCGATACAGTTACAAAAAAATAGTCCTTTTCTTGAAATTAGACATACTTCTGAAGCGAAAGTTTCAGAAATATTACAATTGCTCCAAAAATTCAAATCCCAATACCAAGACCAGGGGGAAATTCCCCAATTAAGGAATAGGTTTGAACATAATTTGTTCAATACTTTTAGGTGCTACATGGATGTTGAAAATTACTTTCCACGTAAATTCACCCAACACAAGGACCAAAGAGGTGCTTTTGTGGAAGTGATCCGGTTGGGAATAGGCGGGCAGGTATCTTACTCCACTACGGTGTCCGGTTTCACGAGAGGTAATCATTTCCACACCAGAAAAATTGAAAGATTTGCATTGATTAAAGGGAAAGCATTGATTCAATTAAGAAAAATTGGAACTGATAAAGTATTTGAGTTCTTTCTTGATGAGGCCGAACCTTCCTATGTAGATATGCCGATTTGGTACACCCACAATATAAAAAATATAGGAGAGGAAGAATTGCTGACTATCTTTTGGATCAATGAACACTATGACCCTAAAGATCCCGATACTTTTTTTGAAAATGTCTAATTGTAATTGAAACTTATATTTACTGACAAATCAACGGATGAAAAAATTAAAAGTGATGACTGTGGTAGGAACCCGACCGGAAATTATCCGGCTTTCCAGGGTACTGACAGCCTTGGATGAATCTGCAGCGATTGATCATATTTTGGTCCATACCGGTCAGAATTATGATTATGAATTGAACCAGATATTCTTTGAGGATTTACAGATCAGAAAACCGGATTACTTTCTCGATGCGGCAGGTGCCACAGCTACTGAAACCGTAGGACAGATATTGATAAAAATTGATCCCTTATTAGAATCCTTAAAACCCGATGCATTTCTGGTTTTGGGAGATACCAATAGCTGTTTATGTGCTATTCCTGCAAAAAAACGACATATTCCAATTTTCCATATGGAGGCAGGCAACAGGTGTTTTGACCAAAGGGTACCTGAAGAAACCAACAGGAAAATTGTAGATCATATTTCCGATATTAACCTTACATATAGTGACATCGCAAGGGAGTACCTTCTAAGAGAAGGCCTTTCGGCAGACAGAATAATCAAGACGGGATCTCCGATGTACGAGGTTTTAAATTTTCATTTGGAAAGGATCAAAAACTCAGATGTCCTGAAAAGACTAAATCTTGAACAAGGGAAATTTTTTGTGGTTTCCTCCCATAGAGAAGAGAATATCAGCAGTGAAAAAAACTTTACTGGGTTGATTGAGAGTCTTAATTTTTTGGCTGAAAAATACCAATATCCCATAATAGTAAGTACGCATCCAAGGACTAGGAAAATGATTGAATCTAAAGGTGTTCAAATTCATCCCTTAATACAATTGTTAAAACCACTTGGTTTTATTGATTACAATGGATTACAGATGAATTCCTTTGCTGTTTTGTCTGACAGTGGTACTATCTCAGAGGAATCTTCAATACTTAACTTTAGAGCGTTGAATATTCGTGATGCCCACGAAAGACCTGAAGCCATGGAGGAAGCGGCTGTGATGATGGTGGGAATGAATACTGAAAGGATTATCCAAGCAATAGTCCAACTTGAGCGTCAAAAAATAGGGGAGGAAAGGAATTTTAGGAGGGTTGCTGATTACAGTATGCCGAATGTTTCTGACAAAATGGTCAGAATTATAATTTCCTATGTTGATTATATTAGAAGAGTTGTTTGGGGAAGAACGGAAATGTAAGTTTTAATTTATGATAAATAAAATTATTAATAAATCTAATTTTAGCAAATTTTTAAAATGCCAACCCTACACTTGGACAAATTTTTTATCAATCTTTGAATGATTTGTCCTTATCTTAATTTTTATGCAAAAATAGTTTTATAGTTATTTACCATTTATCATTTGAATAATGGCAAATATTCTTCAAAACCCAGTTAAAATGGAATAATTAAAATGAATTTTATATATTTAATTTAGTTGTATTTAAAATTAAATCAAGAAATACTTAAATGTTTTAAAAACTAATTGAGATAAAAGTCAAATTAATTATGAAAGAAATTAAGTTAAATTTACATTTTTATAATACTCTTTGCTCAAAAAAGACTCATGACTTCCTATTTAAAAATCATAATGTTACATCTGGAAATGCTGCCCAGAATTTTTTTGGCTTGTTAGCTGAAGGTCTGAAGAAGAATTCTAATACAAGTGTTTTTGTTAATTCGGTTATTCCTGTAAATTATTCAGATCAAAAAAAGATTTTTTGGAATTTGCCAAAAGAGATTGAAGATGATATTCATTTTTTTTACATTCCTTTAATCAATCTTCCGATTTTAAATAATTTAATAAGTAGTTTATATATTTTTTTTAGAATTTTGTTTAAAAAGAAATCTCCAGATTCCAGAGATATTGTTATTCTTGATTTCTTGAGGTTTTCCATCAGTCTACCAATTGTATTGATTTGTAAACTAAGAAAAATTAAAACATTGGTAGTTGTAACAGATCTACCCGGGGAAGGGATTTTACAAAATAACTTTAAAACTAAAGTGAGGAACATGTTTATTTTTTTATTATCGTATGATTTTTACGTTTGCCTCACTAAAGATTTAAATAAAATGGTAAATAAAAAAAATAAGCCCTACGTTGTAATTGAGGGATTTGCTAACATAAAGTTTGAGAATAAAAAGAATTTAATTTCTGAGAAATACAAAGAAAGAGTTCTTGTTTATGCCGGAGGATTGTTCGAAAAGTATGGAATAAATAATTTAATTAAAGGATTTAGTTTAATGAAGGATCCTAACTTGAGACTGTGGTTTTATGGAGTAGGTTCATTTATAGATGAAATAAATAAATACTCTAAGATTGATTCTAGAATAGAGTACAAAGGTGTAATTCCTAATTGTGAATTAATTAATGTTTTGATGAAGGCAACTTTACTCATTAATCCAAGACCATCGTTTGAAAATTATACTAAATTTTCATTTCCTTCAAAAAACATTGAATATATGTCAGTTGGCACTCCTTTAGTTACTACCAAGCTTTCAGGTATTCCAGAGGATCATTTCCCATTCATTTACCTAATTGAAGATGAGTCTGATTCAGGGATTTTTAAAACATTAAAATTGCTGTTAGAAAAGAGTGATGAAGAATTACATCATTTCGGTTTGCTTTGTAAGGATTTTACAATAACCCACAAAAACAATGTATTCCAATCAAAAAAAATAATTCAAATGATTAGAAATAATGAATAAGTTAAATATTAGTTTACGCATTTATAGGCTTTAAAAATTCAAAATTTGTTTCCATTTAACAATTAATGGCTTAATGAATAACAATCGGATTTTGGTTTTACTTCCAACATTTGGAGACACAAAAGATAGTAAAAGGATCAAAATGTTGAAGGAATCCGGATTTGAAGTCAATGTAGCTTATTTTGAGAGAGACCAATTTTTATCAAGAAAACCTGAAGCAGATAGTTTTTATAAATTAGGTAAGATTTCAAATGGGAATTATTTCAAGAGAATAAATGTGTTCCTTAAGTCAATTCGCAATTTAAGAGCTTTAGTAAAAAAGAACGACTTTGTGTATTGTATAGGGGCTGATTTAGCAATTTTTTCTTTTTTTGCTTCATCAGGTCTTAAAAGTAGATTGATCATAGATGTTGCGGATATTAGACCTATTCAGGTATCAAATTCAATATTAGGAAAGTTTTTAAGGACTATTGAGTCATATGTTACAAAAAGTGCATCCCTGATAGTGGTAACCTCAAAAGGTTTTATTGATTTTTACTATAAGGAAAAACTTGGAATAAAAACGCATAATTTCTTTTTATGATTATCCGCAATCATTCCAGTAAGGATAAATTGAAGCAATGATGAGTCTGTCAAAAAGCTTTTGACCGAAATA
>NZ_JAKZAL010000060.1 GCF_022538115.1 Cognataquiflexum rubidum
ATGTCTGAAATCAAATCAGAAAAATTTGTCCAATACAAGGTGAAAGACATTTCCCTTGCCGAATGGGGAAGGAAAGAAATTAAATTGGCGGAAGCCGAAATGCCTGGCCTGATGGCCATCAGAGAAGAATATGGCCCTTCTCAGCCTTTGAAAGGTGCTAGAATCGCAGGCTGTCTTCACATGACTATTCAGACAGCGGTTTTGATCGAGACTTTGACCGCCTTGGGCGCTGAGGTTACTTGGTCTTCCTGCAATATTTTTTCGACACAGGACCATGCCGCTGCTGCAATCGCCGCTGCGGGGATTTCTGTATATGCCTGGAAAGGCATGACTGCTGAGGAATTTGATTGGTGCATTGAGCAGACGATTTTCTTCGGCGAAGATAAAAATCCATTGAACATGATCCTGGATGATGGTGGTGACCTTACCAACATGGTATTGGACAACTATCCTGAATTGGTAGCCGGTATCAAAGGACTTTCTGAAGAAACCACCACAGGTGTTCACAGACTTTATGAAAGAATGAAAAACGGTACCCTTCCCATGCCGGCAATCAACGTCAATGATTCTGTGACCAAGTCAAAATTTGACAACAAATATGGCTGCAAGGAATCCTTGGTAGATGCTATCAGAAGGGCAACTGACATCATGATGGCAGGAAAAGTCGCCGTAGTAGCAGGTTATGGTGATGTTGGAAAAGGATCCGCAGCTTCATTGAAAGGTGCAGGTGCAAGGGTTATCGTCACGGAAATCGACCCGATCTGTGCTTTGCAGGCTGCAATGGACGGTTTTGCTGTCAAGAAAATGGTGGA
>NZ_JAKZAL010000008.1 GCF_022538115.1 Cognataquiflexum rubidum
GAGGAGGCGTCAGTCGCTATGATGGTCCATCATTCACAACATTTTCCAAAGCCCATGGTTTGCCGAGTTCTTTTGTAGTGAGCATCACTGAAGATAAAGGTGGAAACCTTTGGTTCAGTACTGACGAAGGAGGTCTAAGTTATTATGATGGAAAATCATTTACCGATTTTAATCTTGCCTTGGGGCAATTTGATAATGGAATTACAAGCATCATAGAAGATAGAAATGGAAGCATATGGATGAGCACCCCAGCTTTCGGTGTTTTCAGATATGATGGTAATTCTTTTACAAATTATACCACTGATCAAGGATTGGTGTATTCTGGAATTAGGAATATTACCGAGGATAGGGCCGGAAATCTTTGGTTTGGAACAGTAGATGGAAAAGGACTGAGCCGGTATGATGGCAAATCAATAACTAACTTTTCCACCGTCCAGGGTCTGACACATGATGATATTTCCTGTAGCATGGAAGATAGTTCAGGTAACCTTTGGTTTGGGACTAACGGAGGTGGATTGAGTTATTATGATGGCGAAACTTTTACCAATTTAACAACGGCTCATGGTCTTGCCAATAATTATATTATGAGTATTGTAGAGGATAAATCAGGTAATCTATGGTTCGGAACTGTAGGAGGCTTAAGTTTTTTGGATTTAGAATCCTATATAGAACATTCGAACCAAGATAGTATTCCAGCTACTTTATTTAGAAGTTTTGGAACCGCAGAAGGTTTGCCTGATAATAATATAACACAAGTCCTTCAAATGCCAAATGGAAAAATGGCCGTAGGAACTAATTTAGGGATTTCAATTTTTAATATTTCAGATGATCTTTCTAACCTTACCGATATGGAAATTTTCAACACTTCTACAGGATATCCTGTAAAAGATGTGAATGGAGGACAAGGCACTATGCTTTTGGATAGTAAAGGCATTATCTGGGCGGGCACTGGCTCCGAATCATCAGGGTTGGTTCGATTTGATTATGAGGCCTTAAATAAGAATGAAGATCTTCCGATGCTTGTAATTGAATCGGTTAAAGTGAAGGATGAACCTGTGAGCTGGCATACTCTAATCGAGTTTGGTGATGAAAACAGGAAATCCAATTTTATTGATGAAAAAGTTAATCCGCTAGACAGTATTTCCGTTCCTGCCTACATCACAGACGAAGTAAGCCTTTTCGGGAGGGAATTGACATTAGCAGAAAGGGATAGTATGACACAACGCTTTAAAAATCTTGAGTTTGATGGTATAACACCTTTTTATCATCTTCCACAAAATCTAGTATTACCCTATAAGCTCAATCAGGTTTCTTTTGAATTTGTTGCCATTGAGACTTCAAGGCCACAGATGGTAAGGTACCAATATCTTTTGGAAGGGTATGATGATAACTGGAGCCCTGTCACCAACAGGTCAAATGCCTCTTTTGGAAATATTCATGAAGGTTCTTATACTTTTAAGGTTAAAGCACAGGGAGCCAATGGAATGTGGACGGAACCTGTTACATATACTTTTACAGTATTAGCACCTTGGTACCGCACTTGGTGGGCATATAGTATCTATAGTATCTTATTGCTAACCGCAGTTTGGCAAATTCATTTGGTTCAAAAAGCAAAAACCATAAGGATAGAAAGAGAAAAAAACAAAGACAAAGAACTGGCACAGGCTAAAGAAATTGAGATGGCCTACCACCAGCTAGAGAATGCACATAAAGGTCTTGAAGAGTCCCATCAAACTTTAAAATCCACCCAAGCCCAACTCATCCAATCAGAAAAGATGGCTTCGCTCGGTGAACTGACTGCCGGGATTGCCCATGAGATTCAGAATCCATTGAATTTTGTCAATAATTTTTCGGAAGTCAGCGCCGAGTTGGTTGAAGAGATCCGAGAGGCGAGAAGCAAGAATCGAGACAAGATTGACTTGGAGT
This sequence comes from Cognataquiflexum rubidum, assembly GCF_022538115.1. Classification (GTDB taxonomy): domain Bacteria; phylum Bacteroidota; class Bacteroidia; order Cytophagales; family Cyclobacteriaceae; genus Cognataquiflexum; species Cognataquiflexum rubidum. The sequence goes on from NZ_JAKZAL010000008.1 coordinate 1,927, forward strand.
TAGAAGATGAAATTCTAGGAGATATCAAGCAAAATCTCGAAAAAATCAACCACCACGGGAAAAGGGCGGATGCGATAGTGAAGGGGATGCTCGAGCACAGCAGAACAAGTTCGGGAGAGAAAGTGCCCACTGATATCAATGCCTTGGCGGACGAATATTTGAGACTGTCCTACCATGGCATGCGTGCAAAGGATAAGTCATTCAACGCTGACTTTGTAACCGACTTCGATCCAAATCTTCCCAAAATCAATGTGGTCCCACAGGAAATCGGAAGGGTGCTGTTGAATATCATCAACAATGCTTTTCAAGCGTTTACCAATTCAGAATTCTTTCCCGATAGCTATCGGGATCATAATTCAGAATTAAAGCCTCTAGTGAAGGTCTCAACGATGAAGAATGGAGACAATCTAGAAATAAGAGTTTCCGACAACGGCCCCGGCATCCCCGACTCTATCAAAGACAAAATCTTCCAACCCTTCTTCACTACCAAGCCAACCGGGCAGGGAACTGGATTGGGCTTGTCATTAAGTTATGATATTGTAAAGGCGCATGGGGGAGAGATCAAGGTGCAATCGGAAGAGGGGAAGGGAACAACTTTTATTTTACTTTTACCCATTCACTAATCTTTACCTAAAGAATCCCCCAAGATATTTCCTTGGGTTTTTGTTGCTTGTTTTTTGGGTCGGAACCTCTTCAATTCTTCATACCTAGCCCATATTCGAGCAAATAGGAAGGTTCCTTGTTACTACCTACACGACTGAGGAGTATGGGAGAGTTCTAATCGTGCTTTCTGTAAACTTGAGAGGGGAGAGGCTGATTCGAGAGGACTGCGCCAATGCCCCCAAACGTGCCTACAACCTAGTCCAACTTGTAAGCCTAGCCGTAGTTCCGTTATATTAAAGTTCACCTTCCTTCCATCCTCCGTACACCTCCCCTTATATTTTGACCGTGTTTATACCGTGTATTCACCGTGTTTGAGGTGGGGGGTAGTTAGAGGTTCTCTTTACTGCATTCAGGTTATCTTTCATTTTTAAAGCAAGCATAGCCACCGGAAATCCATTTCAAATAGGTAGGTAACTGCTGATATAGAGTTCTACAGAATATCCATTATTGCCTCCATTTTTGCTTTATTGGCTAAAAACGCTGTTCCTCCCAAATTGAACACCCCTCTTAGTAAGAGCATTTGGTTTGATGGCGGGAAAGTTTTTAATTGTACAAAAATCCAATCCCTATGGATATCTATCCCTTTTACCAGGTTGCTTTCTGGCTCTCCGCAGCCTTTATTTGTGGAGTGCTCGCCAAGCGTATCGGCCTTCCGCCTTTGGTAGGGTTCTTAATCGCAGGTTTTCTGATCAATTTTTCAGGTCTTCAGGAAGGAAACATCAATAGCAACATCGATGCACTGGCAGATATAGGAGTGATGATTTTGCTCTTCACTATTGGCCTGAAGCTAAAGCTCAAAGAGCTCTTCAGGCCTGAAATCTGGGTCTCGGCTACCTTGCACATGGTGCTCATCATATTGGCTATGTCGGGTGTTCTCACGCTATTGATGTACTTCGGGCTCAGTATTTTCTCAGACCTGAGTCTGGAAAGTACGCTGATGTTGAGTTTTGCCTTGAGCTTTTCCAGTACAGTCTTCGTGGTAAAAACCCTCGAAGCCCGCGGGGAGATGGCTTCTTACCATGGTAAGATTGCCATTGGAATTCTGGTGATACAGGATATTTTCGCCGTTCTCTTCATTGCTTTCTCTGATAAGAAAATCCCATCACCTTGGATTTTGGCGCTGCCCATAGTTTTATGGCTTCTCCAGAAAATACTAAGTCGGCTGCTTCATCAAATGGAACATGGGGAATTGTTTTCATTCTTTGGGTTCTTCTCCATTTTTGTAGCAGGAGCGTTGAGTTTTAACCTGGTAGGCTTGAAGGCCGATCTGGGAGCTTTGGTAATAGGAATGTTGCTTGTCAACCATCCAAGGGTGGATGAATTGTATAGCCGGATGACTGAGTACAAAGATTTTTTTCTCATCGCGTTTTTTATAAATGTTGGAATGGTGGGTTTGCCGAGTTTTTCCACATTCGGTGTGGCCATGATTCTTTTGCCTTTTGCCTTACTCAAAGGGGTGCTTTTTTTGTTTATCCTATCCAGGTTTTCACTTCAGCCACGTACCGCATTTCTCAGTGCTTTGGGCCTGACCAATTTCAGTGAGTTTGGGCTTATCGTGGGCATAGTAGGGCTACAGATTGGTTTACTCACCAATGAATGGATCGTGGCAATGGCGATATTGATGTCTTTGTCATTTGTTTTGGCAGCCCCTCTCAATGTACACTCTCATGCCATCTTTGACCGGTTTAAGGGTGTTATTTTGAAACTCAACAGGAAAAAGCAAAGCATGGATTGCGAACCGCTTAGCTTCGGGAAAGCAGAGATTCTGGTGGTTGGACTCGGGAGTGTCGGAATGCCAACCTTCCATTCACTGCAGCAGATTCACGGTGAAAAGGTATTGGGTCTTGATTTTAACCCTGATTTGGTGGAGGCAGTTCAGCAGGGTGGACACAATGTTCTTTGGGCGGATGTCACTGACAGCGAACTGTGGGATAATGTGGATTGTAAAAACATCAAAGCAGTTTTTATGACGGTTGCAGATTTCAATGCAAACATTCAAACCATTAAAGAAATTGGCCGAATAAATGACCGACCTTTCAAAATTTTTGCAATGAGCAGGTACTCAGACCATGCAGAAAAGTACAGGTCGATTGGTGTAGACTACGTTTTTGAATACAAGGAAAACCTGGGGTATGATTTTGTGGCCAACGTTCTTAAAAGACAAGATGTTTAGTTCATAATTAAATTTCGGCAATGGCTCGCTCAAAAGATTTGGGTAAAATCTTCCAACTTTTCTCCACCACCATTCCATAAGTGGAAGGTATAATGGGAATGAGATTGAGTTTTAGTGAAGACCCGTGCCGGGGAGTTGAAAGCAAGGACATCCGAAGGGCAGTGAGTTTTTTACAGAATTTCCCTCAAAACCATAATCTCAAAGGAAACTTTACGGGGTTCATTCTTTCAAAATGAGTTTGGAAATATCCGGCTGTCTGGGTGATGATTTTGGAAAAACCTATGGATCTAAAAATATTTTCAAATCCTTTTTTTGAATGGGTTCCCTGATTCTTTAGAAAAATTTCCTACATATATGTCACCTCCAAAGGTCTTGGTTTCTTATCAGATTTTTTAAGTGAGGAATAAAACTTCTTCTCTAAAGGAAGCTGATTTTTTAGATAGATCCCATTCTTTTTTTTCCATTTTTAAATAGTCGTCAAAGTAATTTGAAGAAATCAAAAAGCGCATTCTTTCAAAAATTTAGACTAAGAAAAAAAACTGCCGTCGAAATATTGACAAAAAAATCTAGTTTTTAAATGTGTTGATTCAATCGCAACCGTTTTTGACGATCATAAATACATGGTATCAGTGTTGTTTAAGTCAAAAAAAATGACCGATAGATAGGTTATTAAATTTAGGATTATGGTCAAAAAAACTTAAAAATAAATGTATTTTTTATTATGTAAGTAATAAATAAATAAAATAGTTACAATTTTTAGCCGTTTTATTTTATTTTTTATTCCGTTTGAAGAACAATGACAATTTTCAATAGAACCTATAAATTTTATTTAAGATTATTTTCAAAAATTATTTCATATATTAGAAAGTCCTTTTTATTAAAAGTAAATTGTACTTTGTATTTAAAAAATGACAATTATTGAATTGGGTGAATCTATTTTTTATTTCATCTAAACCATTAAGTTTTAAAAACTATTATAACTCTTCAAACTTAAAATAACTTTCCAATGCGTAAACTTTACACATTTCGCAACTTGCTGATGCTACTATTGCTTTTTGCGGCAAATTTTTCTTTCGCCCAAACTGTTAAACTGGAGCAAGGACAAAACGGGGGGATTAATCAAGCCCCCGTAAGTCCGGTAAACTGGGCCACAGGAAATTCCAACAATTCAAACAGCCACTTTTTTGAAGGGCAATCCATTCCTTACCGTGTCACCATTTCTAAAATCCGGAGTGGCTTCAAAGGTGTTATTGAAATAGAATGGGATACCCGGTCCAATGGAAAAAGTGCCATTGATTACATCACCGGGTTTGATAGGATCTGCGAAGTGGTAGAACCGGTCCCGGGTCTTCCCTATGGGAGCAACGCATATCAATATGCTTCAATACCGGTGCCTGGTGCCGTAAGCGGAATGCCCGCAGCCAGCTTTAACCAAGTGCCTGCATCAGAGAGAAGATTGGCAATTCATGGTGGCCAGTTTGGTACAGTCAGTTATGTGGTTCAGCAAAGCCCTACTTCTAACTCCGCTATAACCCGAATAAGAATTAATTTTACTGCAAATAGAAATACAGTGGTCATTGCTTGGGGAGGTCATATTGCTGATGCCAAAGATTGGGGTGATGGCAACTCAGCATCAAGTATTAGTGGTTCCCCATATCATACAAGACTGGTTTCGTTGAATGGTAAATCTGTTGGCAGTCAAGATAGGTCCGTACAGGCTGCATCCACCTCCATTGACCTAGATCCTAACTGTGAAATAACCGGTGACGCAGAGGTTTGCGCAGGATCTTCAGCTACCTATTCTGTCCCTGCAGGCGCCAGCAATTATAATTGGTCAGTGTCAGGAGGCACAATTGCCACAGGGCAGGGAACAAACTCCATTTCTGTCAACTGGACCGGATCTGGTTCTGTCTCAGTAAATGTAAGTAACCAAGGCTCATGTGCTCCCACTACTTGTAGCCTAGATGTAGTATTGAAAACACCTCCGACCCTTACCGTGGAAGATGCTGTTCTTTGTAGTACTGAGAATGGTGGTGACACTGCTGTTGGAAATTTAACAGAATACGTTAAGGTCAGTTTTGGCAACCTGATTTTCAAACGAAACGGAAGTACGATTCAAACTCCTGAAGCCATCACAGTTACAGATGGCGATTTGATTGAGGTTACCGCAGTAGGTGGTTGTGGAATCACCAAAACATTTAAAGTAACTGTTAATGACCGTCAGATTTTCGGTATCTGTTCCCAAGGCAAGGTGTATGAACCGGTTGGATCTGAATTAAAAGCCCTTTTTGAGATTTTCAAGCAAGGCCAAACTGTTGAATCCAACGAAATTTTTTATATCGATAAAAACGAAGTTCTCGTCGAAGTCATCTATGTGAAAGATAAGTTTGCCAGAGCAAAAACAATTTTGGATAGCTTGGGTTTTGTGACCCCAACGGAGGAAGAACTTAAGCAAGATCCGAATTCGGTGATCCTTGCAGGATTTATTCCAATTGGAAAATTGTTGGATTTAAACCTTTTTCCTTTAGCTATTAACTCCGTACGTCCGGCAATCCCAGGTGTTCCTAATAAAGGTGCTACTACTACACAAGGCGACAGGGTGATGCGGTCCAATCTCGTGAGGGCGGGCTATGTCCACAAGGAGGGTGACCAAGCTATCGATGGTACAGGAATAAAAATCGGTGTGCTTTCGGATAGCTATGCAACACGGAATGATGCCGGCGTCAATACTTTAGACACTGATATAAGAAATGGAGACCTACCGGCCACTGACAGTCTTTATTTCTACAGGGATTTACCAAGCAGATTTGGTATTGGTACAGATGAAGGCCGTGCCATGCTGCAGATTATACATGATGTAGCACCAGGTGCCAAGCTTGGCTTCCGGACCGGCGTGATTACAGCGGGAGATTTTGCACAAGGTATTCGCGATTTGGCTGATGCGGGAAGTGATATTATTGTGGATGATATCACCTATGTAACTGAACCTTTCTTTAGTGATGGAAAAGTGGCAAAGGCGGTGAATGAAGTTACTGCCAAAGGAGTTTCCTATTTCACTTCTGCGGGAAATTTTGGGACTAAATCTTTTGAAGGAGTGTTTAATCCTGTCATAGATCCTACTATAAGTTTACCGCTGAAGGAAGGCGAATGGACCAACGGAGGCCGTATTCACCAATTCGGAAATGGGAATACAACACAATCCATCAAAGTCTTCCCCGGACAAAATGGCCCTGCTGTTTATATGATTGTACTTCAATGGGATGATCCACTCTATTCTGTTGACGGAAATGGTAGCTTATATGACTTGGATATTTATCTTAAGGATTTCGGAACTCCTTTATTTGGTTTCAACCGTAATAATGCCAACGGAGATCCTTTTGAAATCCTTTCGTTCACCATTAAAGAACCAACCACTGTAGATCTTTTGATCGCTCGTGAATGCGAGAGTTGTGGTGCCGACCTTGATACCAATAAAGGCATCAAATTCAAATATGTGGTTTTCAGAGGCGAACTTGACCCGGAAGATCCGAATAACATAAAGGCTTCTACCATTGTTGGTCACGCCAACGCTGAGGGTGCCATGTCAGTAGGGGCGGTACTTTATGCCAATACATCTGTTTTTGGATTTAACCCGGCACTAGTGCCAAATGGAACATTGCCATTTACTGTTGCCAATTTCTCTTCAAGAGGAGGCACAACCACCAATGGCGTGATTCGCAACAAACCGGATTTTACAGGACCAAATGGAGGGAATACCACCGTCAGTTTTGGTGCTCCCAATATAGAGGGTGATCAATTTCCAAACTTCTTTGGCACTTCCGCTGCAGCACCACATGTGGCCGCAGTGGCTGCATTGGTGAAGCAGGCCCGACTCAAATATTATCCTGAAACCATTCCGACAGGTTGGATTGGGGGAAAAGTTAATTTGCCTACCGATATCAGGAGAGTGTTAAAAACTACTGCCCAAGACATGCATGATACCGGCGAGGATATAAAATCCGGGTCGGGTCTTGTGCGAGCTGACAGGGCATTACTCACCTTGGCTGCACCAAATCCTACTATAATACGATTGGATACAACAAATGCAGCGGCAAAGGGTGGGTTTGTAGGAGACGTTAGCTTTACGCTGATTATTCGCGGATCAGGATTTTACGAAGATTCTGAAGTTTTATTCCGTGACGAAGTGATTCCATCAGTCTTTAACCCTGATTCGTCATACCTTGAGGTAACCATTCCTGTGTTCCAAGGCAATCCATCCATTGGTGTCGTTAACAATGGCATTTCGGAAGAAAATTCGGATGGTGAAAGATTGGACGGTGGAACAGCAGGCCCTGTTTTTTTCTTTGATGTCGTCAAAAAAACCATAGCCATCCGTGCAGATGATATGACCAAAAAGTACGCTCAGATTCGAGAGCCCTTTACAGCTAGTGTCTACGAAAGAGTTAACGATGAGTGGGTGCTAAGTGAATTGACACTTGAAGATGTTGGGGTTACCTTAAATCCGGCAAATGTGGACACTTCATTGAAACCATTAACTATTACAAGTACCATCAGTGGTGACTTGGCTGAAGTGGGTACTTATATTATTACTGCTTCACATCCTCAGACTGGTTTTGCTTTCTCTGATTTTTACAATTACGTCGGCGTGGAACAACAGGATGGAAATATCTTCTATGACGGAACAAGCAATGACTTCGGGCCATATGGTCCCGGCATCATCACAGTGGAGGCCTTGCCAATTACCATCAAACCAATAGACCTGACAGGTGACTCAGCATTAAAGTATGGGGAATCCATCAGCGAAGCCTTAAAATTTGATGTGATCATACCTCAAGAGTTGATTGAATTTGAGGAAAAAACAAAAATAGCAGATGTACAAAGCCTCAAAGACGCCATTCTTTCGCAGTATTTCCAAGATCTTGCATTGGCAAAACAACCTGGTGACAATAGCCTTCCATTGGGTATTTTTAATGGTAGGACTATACTTGACAAAGCCATTTTTACGAACAAAAGTTTTATGGTGAGTGCCAAAACCATGCTCAATGGACGTACTCTTTTCACCAATGGACGTACTCTTATCACCAATGCACGTACTCTTATCACCAATTCCGCATTTGATGTCCCTGCTGAGTCTTTCGTGGATTATTTCAATAATGATCAGGAAGATCAGGCATTAATTCCTGTGACCATCAATGGGAAATCCATGATTAATTCCCGCACTATATTTAATGCCAAGACAATAGTCAATGGACAGACCATAATTAATTCCAAGTCCATCATCAATGGACAAACCATAATCAATAGTCGGACAATTGTCAATGCAAGAACAATACTAAATGGACGCGTCATCTTCAACTCACAGACCATAATCAATAGCACCGGTAGTGAAGAAGATGAGGAGAACAACACCTTGGTGATTTTTGGAGAAAAAGACCTTGAAGGTGCTACTCTATTGAATGATGAAGATGTTTATGATTTTGGTGAAGATAACCCTGACAGTGAACAAGACGATTTCAACCTTCAATTCTTCTCCGTCAGCATGGTGTCAGGAATAGATGTGGGAGAACAATTTATCATTCCAGGAACATTTATATCCAGAAACTTTTCTGTTTCCTATGAGACGGCAGACCTTACTATTACTCCGGCTACCCTTACGGCAACTACAAGTGCCAATCCTGATATGATTGAGTTTGGTGATCCTGCCCCACAATATTCAACTGAATTTGAGGGATTTGAAGTCAAAAGCAGTTTCCTTGATCCTAATGGAGCTCCGGTGACTGTGGAAGACGATGAAGAATCTGTAATTGATGAGCCTGTTGGATATTCTTTATTGAAAGAAAACGCGACTTTCCCAAGCAGTGGATTAATTGGGGCCGGTATTTACGAGATTGATCCAATCATAAGCCTTATTCAACCTTCTAATTATACCCTTGGTACAGTCACTCGGGGTGGACTTACAGTAGACAAAGCAACTCCAACGGTTTCTGTGACGGGAGGTTTGTTTGAGTTTGATGGGGAGCCCATTGAGGCTACTGCATTTGCCTATGGCATAGGGGGAATGCAGGATTTCCTTGATTTGTCTTTAATTACTATACTGTATGAAGGAACCGGTAGTACTATTTATGGTCCGACTGTTTCGGCTCCTGTTCTCCCCGGCACTTACCAAGTCATAGCGAATTTTGCTGGCAATGCGAATTATAAACCTGCAAGTTCAGCTTATGCTTCTCTGATAATCATTGGTTGTATCAACAAAGCTCCGGTTATGGGTGAATTCAACACTGCAAAAGGAAGTGGCAATACAAGTAATTCAGCCACCATAAGCAGACCAGCCAATACCAAAACTGGAGACTTATTGATTGTAGGTTTGATGTTTGAAAAAGGTCAAGCTCCGTCTATAACCCCTCCGGATAACACTTGGATACTTATTCGCCGTGTCAATCAACTTAATCAAGTGGCTATGGTGACTTATTACAAAGTGATTACCAGCAACAATGAGCCCTTGACCTATAGATTCAGAATCAGTCAAAGTCCGAAATGGACAATGGGTATATCAAGAGTGAGTGGGGCTGACATTAATCATCCTGATGGCCCAATTGTTGTTTCAAGTGGCTTGTCAGGTGCCCAGTCTTTGATTGCAACTGCGCCATCTCTGACAACAATGGATTGCAATACCATGGTTATGCTATTCTACACCAATAAGAAAAATGCAACATGGACTCCTCCGGCAGGAACCATCGAGGTTTATGATGATCCAAATAACCAACAAGGATTAACTTCCAATATGATGGCTTATTATATCCAAAGTGAACCGGGCAGAACCGGAGATTTTAGAGCAACTGCATCACTGAGCGAGCATTGGGTTGCCCAGGCAATTGCCATCCGACCTCTTGTAACCAACCTTCAATCTGCAAGAACTCAACCTCTTTCAACTGAAACAATCTCCGAATTGGCAATTTCTGAAGGAATTTCAACACTTCAGCAGGATGGACCATCAGGAGAGTTGATAGCTTATCCTAATCCGGTAAAAGACAGAATGAGTCTGAGCCTGAGAGGTCTTGTGGAAGAAGAACCTAATTCATCTTCTTTGGTGATATTGGATGCCATGGGAAGAAGTCACCAATTGCCAAAAGTTTGGTTTGAAAATGAAAGCCGTCTGGAATTGGACTTTTCCCAAATGCATGTTGGTTTTTATATCATCAATATCAATACCTTGGAAGGTGTCAAATCCATCCGGGTGATCAAACATAATCAGTAATAGTAAAAAACTTGGAATAGTAAAAAAGAATGGAAGTCACTTCCATTCTTTTTTGTTTTTTCTCCCAACTGAATGATAATTCAAATTGCTCCTATTCAGGCTAATTGGCAGGAAAGTCTCTGACTTTCTGTTGGTAAATTTTTCATCAGGATATTGAATGCAATATGGTAGATTTGGTTATTTGGCCCTCTGCACCACCTCGTGTTTGATAGGTTCTATTCAAATCCAATGCTTGGGTGCCACCGAATATAAAACAGGAAATCAATTGGGATAAGGTAAGTTTGGTTTTTAGCCAAAAAAAGTACATTTTTAAGTGCAAGAGATTGCGGATAATAAAAATATTCAATTGAACATATCCCACTACTAACATTTTATTAGGTCCATGAACCGTTACATATTTATTTTTAAATTTTTACTGCTTTTTTCACTTTCAGTTTTTTCATCTGCAAGCGGAAGTTTGGCGCAAACCAGTAAAGTAGATAGTTTGTTAATTGGGCTTGAAAAACTGGGTGACGATAGTCTAAAAGTAAATCAGTATGTAGAATTGGGTCGGGAGTTGCTTGGTTCGGATGTAAAACGAGCCATTTTTTACCTAGATGAAGCCATCGAATTGGGGACTAAAATAAATTACAAAAAAGGTCTTGGAAATGCCTATAATTCTAAAGGAAGAGCTTCAGCCACTCAAGGGAATTTTCCGGAAGGGATTTTACACTTTCAAGAAGCATTGAAACATTTTCATGATATCAATGACAAGACAGGCGAAGCAAATATCCTAAGTAACCTTGGTTCCATTTACTTTATGATGGGAAACAGTACCAAAGCACTGGAACTGCATTTTGAATCCCTCAAAATTTCTGAGCAATTAGACAACAAGCTAAGAATAGGAACTTCCTTCAATAATATCGGAACAGTATACCAGAAGAACAGAAGCACAATGAATGAAGCGCTGACTTTTTTCAAGAAATCTCTGGAAGTATTTAAGGGAATAAATATGGTACAAGGAATGGCTACCGCTTCCATGAATATTGGGGAGATTTATTTTATAGAATCAAAGTATGATTCAGCCATTTATTTTCATCAATTGGCTTTAGAGCTTAGTGATGGCACCCTTGACGCGGCGTTTCCCCTTACACAGCTGGGAGAGATTTATGCCTCTTTAGGCAATTTCCAAAAAGCTTTTGGTTTTCACAGACGGGCTTTGGATGTCGCGGAAAAATTGGATGCCAAATTTGAACTGACTCAAGTTCTCATTGGCTTGGCCAAAACTCAAAGAAAGCAGGAGGATTTTGAGGCTGCGATCATTACTTTGGAAAGAGCTAAGTTAATTGCAAAAGAGATTGATGCCAAAGATGAATTGGTGGAAGTGTATTTGAATTTATCCGAAATACAGGCTTCTATCGGGGATTATAAAGCCGCTTATGAAAATGAAATAAATGCTAAAACTGTAAGGGAAGAAATTGCGAAAACAAGTACAGAGAAGATGATTCAACAACTTCGATTTGAATCTGAACTGGACAAAAAAGAAGCCCAGATAGAACTCCTTCAAAAAAATACAGAATTAAAAAATGCCGCAGTTTTCAATCAGAGGATTATCATTTTTGCTTCTTTGGGAGGATTATTGATGTTTGTGATTATCAGCATTTCGCTTTTCCGCAATAACCTCAGCAAGCAAAAAGCCAATCGCTTACTGCAGGTTCAGAAGGAAGAAATCCATGCCCAAAGGGAAAAAGTGGAATCTGCCTTTGACCAATTGAAATCTGCCCAAGCCCAACTTATCCAATCCGAGAAAATGGCCTCACTAGGGGAATTGACCGCGGGGGTGGCACACGAAATACAAAACCCACTGAATTTTGTAAACAATTTCTCAGAAGTCAGCAGTGAATTGATAGATGAAATAGAACTTGAACGAGCCAAAAGTCAGGAGAAAAGGAGCGAAACATTGGTGAGCGAAATTTTGAAAGATGTCAAATCGAATCTTGAAAAAATCGCGCACCATGGCAAGCGGGCAGATGCCATTGTAAAAGGAATGCTAGCCCACAGCCGTCCAAGTACAGGAGAAAAGGAACCAACAGATATCAATGCATTGTGCGAGGAATATCTGAGACTTTCTTCCCACGGCATTCAGGCAAAAGACAAGTCATTCAATGGAGAATTATTCCCAATAGCAATAGCGACTGAATTCGATTCCAGCTTACCCAAAGTCAATATCATTCCCCAAAATATCGGTAGGGTGCTGCTAAATATGATGAATAACGCTTTCCAGGCTTTTGGCAATACTGATTCACAAAGCTATAAGGATAGAATTCGGAATGCTGAAATAAAACCAACAGTAACTGTTTCTACAAAGAATCTAGGCAATAGAATAGAGATAACCATAAAAGACAATGGTCCCGGTATCCCCGATGCCATCAGGGACAAGATCTTCCAACCGTTTTTCACCACCAAGCCGACAGGGCAGGGAACGGGTTTGGGTTTGAGTTTGAGTTATGATATCGTGAAGGCCCATGGAGGAGAGATCAGAGTGGAATCAAAAAGTGGTGAAGGCCTGACAGGAACTGCATTTACCATCACTTTGCCTTCATAAAAGGGTGGGGCCTTTCGTAGATAGGATGATACTTTGACCCTGCTTTTCTAATCAAAGTAATTATCCTAAAATTTGAAGGAGACTTGATGGTAGTGCTTTTTTCAAATACCAACTTTTTATTTATATTTCAGAATATCAAAATCACCAAGCAAAAATTCGTCACTGTATGAAAAAAGTCTTTTTATGTTTCGTACTTATTGCCTTTTCCATTTTTTGCCAAGCACAGTCATTGGAAATTGAAAAACTAAGAAAACAGATCCAAGAGTATACCAAACAGGATACGGTTAGGGTAAACATGTTGAATAGAATTTGCATAACCCCTCCATTAGTTTCCGGAGATGAAATGGAGCAATTTGCTTTAGAAGCACTCAACCTTTCGCGGGATTTAAAATATTTAGTTGGTGAAGGCTATGCACAAGTAAATATGTCAAGGGCTAATCTTCTCAAGGGCAAGCCAGAAGCAGCCATAAAATCAATTGAGCTAGCCGATTCCTTGGCAAAATTTACCGAAGATCAATCACTGCAGTGGCAGGTATTTATAATAAAAGGGAATACTAATGAATCAAGTGGGGATTTAAGGGAGGCACTTTCCTGGGGACTGAAAGGAGAAAGTCTAGCAGAAGAACTTAATAATAAAGAATACATACTTCGTTCACAGAATTTTCTCTCCAATATATACGCAAGCCTTGGTGATTTTGGGAAAGCAATGGACTATGGTATGCAGGCTTTAAAAAGGGTCCAAGAACAAGCTAATGAGTATTTTTTATATTCCGCATATTTAAATTTGGGTAACCTGTATGCACAGATAGGAGATCATGGAAAATCAAATGAATATTTTCAAAAACTACCTGATCTGATCAAAAAGCTTGGATTAGGAAACGACCAACTCAGTACTCTTTATAATGGTTTAGGGGAAAATTACAGGCTTACACAAAAATACCCTGAGGCCCTTAGTTACTATAAGCGGGCCCTTTCCATTACAACCATTGCCCTTAATAAGTTGCTTTTTAAAGGAAACATGGCTGACGTGTACATCCACTTGGACAGTTTGCAGCTTGCATTTGATAATGCCTATCAGGCATTGCCTATTGCCAAAGAATTGGGTGCGACTGATTTGGAATCATGGATCTATGGCATTCTTTCCCGTGCACATTTTAAGGAAAACAGGGCTGACAGTGCTTTATATTATGCTGAAAAGGGCTATGGTTTGGCAGTCAAAACAAGGTATATGGAAGATTTGCGGGAAAATGCTAAAGCATTATCAGAAGCATTTTTGCTTAACAATGACTATAAGAACGCATACACCTACAGGAACCTATACATCAGCTACAGGGATAGCATGCAAAGTGATGAAATCAGAAACAGATCAACTTTGTTGGAACATAATTTCGAAATGCAATTAAAAGAAGATGAAATTGCATTGCTCAATGAACAGCGGAAATTGCAGCAAAACTTTTTGATCAGTGCCTTGATTGTATTGGGACTTATTTTGATTACAGCCTTTCTTCTGGTACGGAATATCCGTCAAAAACAAAAAGCCAACCGTCTCCTTCAAAAACAAAAACTGGAAATTGATGAAAAGGCAAGGCAGCTTGCCATTCAAAAAGACAGTCTCGAAAAATCATATAACAATGTCGAGTTACTCGGTGAGATAGGTAGACAGATCACTGCTTCATTATCGGTAGACAAGATCATTGGTACTGTTTACAACAATGTAAATGGGCTAATGGATGCTTCCATATTTGGCATAGGGATTTTCCATGACGAAACCAAAACCTTGGATTTTCCATCGACTTATGAAAATGGGGAAGCTTTGCCCCCATATACCAACTCCATTCAAGACCCTAATAAACTTGCGGCACTATGCTTTAACAGTGGAAATGAAATAATCATCAATGATCTGAACGAAGAGTATGGCAAATACCTCCAAAAAATGCCCACAGCTTCAGAAGGTAAGGTTCCAGTATCCCTGATCTATATTCCCTTAAAAGTGAAAGGAAAAATGTTTGGAGTGGTCACCGTGCAAAGTTTCAAACAAAATACGTTTACAGATTACCATCTTTATATGCTGCGCACGATTGCTTTGTATTCAGCAATAGCCTTGGACAATGCGGAATCTTTCCATAAACTGAATACAACAATAAATACGCTTCAGGAAACGCAGAAGCAACTTGTCCAATCCGAGAAGATGGCTTCCCTAGGAGAACTCACCGCAGGCATTGCCCATGAGATCCAAAATCCGCTGAATTTTGTGAATAATTTTTCAGAAGTCAGCAATGAACTGATTGAAGAGATAGAAGAAGAAAGAGCAAAAAGCCCTGAATCAAGGGACGAAACATTGGTCAGCGAAATCCTTGGCGATATCAAGCAAAACCTCATCAAAATCAAGCACCATGGTAAGCGGGCTGATTCTATTGTAAAAGGAATGCTTCAGCACAGCAGAACAAGCTCAGGAGAGGCTGTTCCTACCGATATCAATACCCTTGCAGATGAATTTCTTAGACTTTCTTATCATGGCTTAAGGGCGAAGGATAAAAGCTTCAACGCAGATTTTAAAATGGATTTTGATCCTGATTTGCCTAAAATCCCGGTGGTACCTCAGGACATGGGAAGGGTATTTCTCAACATCATCAATAATGCATTTTATGCGGTCGACAAAAAATCGAAATCAGGAATTCCTGATTATAAACCTGTGGTGGTTGTACAGACCAAAAAACTTGACAAAGTGGTCGAGTTAACCATCTCTGACAATGGTTCAGGTATCCCTGCTGATATCAAAGACAAAATCTTCCAGCCTTTCTTCACCACCAAGCCTACGGGACAGGGGACAGGATTGGGGTTGTCTTTGAGCTATGATATTGTAAAAGCGCATGGTGGAGAAATAACCGTGGAATCCAAAGGTGGAGTTGGGCAATCTGAAGAACAGGGAGGCACTTCGTTTATTATCACCTTGCCCCTAACCTGAAATGATCATCTCGATATTGTATTCCTTTTAAGCGTTGCTTATCAACCCATTGATTTGACAAGGAAAGTTTATTTCCCTTTTTCTTATGCGTTCATTTTTGAAATATGTTGGACAAAGAGCTTCAGGTAATACCCTAATCCTGTCTCAAGTTTATGGATCTTGTCCAAATATTTATTCAAAAAAAATCGATTCATGGAAAAACATGGAAAACCAACCACTTAAAAAAATAAGGTTTTGGTGCTTTCCTATTTACATATACTTTAAGCCGCCTTAACAAAGCAAAATTTAAACTCTAAAATATTGGACCCAAATTTAAGCCACAAT
The DNA here is from genome assembly GCF_022538115.1 of Cognataquiflexum rubidum. Taxonomy (GTDB): domain Bacteria; phylum Bacteroidota; class Bacteroidia; order Cytophagales; family Cyclobacteriaceae; genus Cognataquiflexum; species Cognataquiflexum rubidum. The sequence continues at coordinate 17,891 of NZ_JAKZAL010000008.1, forward strand.
CCACATAACCGTGCCATTCTACTCCGCCTATTTGGTGAACTGGATGACGAATTGTTGACACAAATACTTGAAAAAGGCAAAGTCCTGGAACTGGACACAGGGTCATTTCTTTTCCATCAAGGGGATAAGGACAATTCACTTTACATAGTATTGTCGGGCAGATTCCGGGCACTTGCCGAGCAGAGTGACGGGACTTTGCATGCACTTGGGGATATAGGAGAGGGGGAACCGATAGGTGAATTTGCGCTTTTTATGGCAGAACCCAGATCTGCATCCGTAGTCGCCATCCGAAAGTCCATCGCATTGGAACTGAAGGAAAATGAATACCTTAAAATAGTAGCTAACCACCCGGCTTTCTCTACCAAGCTAACCCGATTTGTAGTCAATAGGCTCCGAAGAAACAGTTTACAAAAGCATCTTGAGACATCTGCCAAGAATATTGCCGTCATCAATCTTCAATCAGAAAATGATATCTCAGAATATACTGAAGCGATCAAGGTGCAGTTTGAGTCACTGAATGTGAGCATTCAGATTTTGGACCATGATTCACATGCCAATCTGGAATTGCAGACCATGTATGATACCTTGGAGCAACATGAGGGATTGAATTTTTTAGTGAGTACAGATGAGGATTTGGCTTGGTCCCGCCAATGCATCATCTACGCTGATTTGATTGTCATGGCAGCAGACTTTTATGCAGATAGCAGCTTGCAGGAAATTGAAAGGCAATTGGATTTATATTCGAATAATATCCTCAATAAGAAAATCTATCTTTTACTCCTTCATCCCGAAGATGCTAAATTTCCTCAAAACACCAGAAGATGGTTTGAAAACAGAAAAATAGACCTACACATCCACTACCGTAAAAATCACGGACCGGATATCAGGCGTTTTGCAAGGATTCTTGCAAACAAAGCCATTGGACTGGTTCTTGGAGGTGGTGGAGCAAAAGGATTTGCGCATTTGGGTGCTATTCTTGCACTTTATGAAGAAGGATTGGAAATCGACTTTTTGGGCGGTACCAGTGCAGGAGCCCTTTATGGACTCACGGCTTCATTTTCGGATTTTGACAAGGACAAAATAAACCATTATAGCAGGGAATCTGCTGAAAGCAAACTTACCTCCAATGATTTCACCATTCCTTTATTATCCATCATGTCAGGAAAAAAAATGAGCAACTACGTGAAGAAAATGATGGGTGACACTTATTTGGAGGATTTTTGGGTGGGGAGTTATTGCGTTTCAACAAACTATTCCAATTCCACTATCAAAATTCATGAAAGAGGACTCGCACGAAAACAAATTGAAGCGAGTATCGCGATTCCGGGAATTTACCCCCCTGTGGTCATTGACAATCAACTCCACGTGGACGGTGGGGTTGTAGACAATCTTCCCATCGAGACTATGTACAAATATCCTGTCCAGCATATCATTGCGATTTCCCTCAGCCAACTGAGAACCCAAGAGGTGGATTTTGATGAAACCCCCACAGCGTCAAAGCTCATTTGGAATAAAATCACCGGAAAGAAAAAATACCGAATTCCGGGCATTAGCTCTATTCTGGTCAATTCCCTTACTTTAAATAGCAGGCAAAAACAGGAAATGACAAAATCCGGCGTGGCAATTTATCTCGAAATGGAACTCAAAGGAATTGGGATGCTGGACGATACCAAGTGGAAGGAAATTGTCAAAAAGGGTCATGATCAGATGAAAGACGCATTGGATAATTTTCCTGACGAAAAGAAATTTTGGTAAGTAAAAATTGGCGATATTGTTTTTCTAATACCTAAAAAAAACATTAGATAGGCTGGTTTGATGCAAATTAAATTTCGCCTTTCCCTTGTGAATTTGTTGCAAAGAAATCAAAATAGGACAGGTAAATAAATCATTTTGATTTTGGATATGAATTCTATGATGTAAATGGAAAGACATACAGATTTTAAGTTTTACCTTCTAATTCTTTTATAATTTACACTACTTGCTTTTGGACCTATTTATCGCATCTCCTCATACAAAAAAAAGATTCATCTCCATATTCTGTCAAAAAACCTTCTTTACTATGGCCAAACGGAGAAAACACACAATATGTGAAACAGTTTTTCCAAATAATTTACTTTTTTAGCAAAAATCCACATAAATTAAAAAAAATAAAATCGATGGCAATGAAAAATAATTTTGATGATCATTACCGAGAACTCCTTAGCAATCTTTTTGGGGAGATGGAAGAAAAGAGCCTTAGGCAAATTTTTGAAGGAGGCATAAAAACAGAGCTTGACGCAGGCGAGTATTTGTTCAGGCAGGGAGATTGCGAAAATGATCTATATGTTGTTTTATCGGGCAGATTAAGGGCAATCAACGAGGAAAAGTCCGGTATTACGATTTTAGGCGATATTGGCGAAGGTGAACCTGTGGGTGAACTTGCTCTTTTTACAGATGAGCCTAGAATGGCGGCTGTACTGGCGATCCGAAAATCAGTGGTATTGAAAATCAGCAAAGCAGAATATCATGCTGTAGTTGCCAAAAACCCTCACTTTGCTTCGGCATTGACAAAGTTTGTGATCAACAGAATGCGCAGAAATGTACTGGAACAAAAGGTTGAAGCCATTCCAAAAAATATTGTTTTCATTCAACTCCAGGAAGAGTTTGATCTTAGCCCATGGATAGATGAAATAAAAATTAACCTGGAAGCCCTTTCTATTCAGGCACAGGTACTGGATAGGGCTTTTAAGAAAAATGATGGTTCCTCACCTGCCTTGGAACTTATGGAATCCCATAATGGAGTCAATTTATTGGTGTGTAGCGGCAAAGATTCAGAATGGACGAAACAATGCCTGCTATATGCGGATTTGATCATTCTGGCCTCGGATTTTTATGCAGAGGCTAATCTCTATGATATAGAAAAGAATCATAAGCTTTATGAAAATAACATACTAAACAGGAAAAAATACTTGTTGCTATTGCACCCTGAAAATAGCCCTGTCCCTGAAAATACTGCCCGGTGGTTCAAAAACAGAAATATCCATTTACATATTCATGCAAGGAAAAACAACATCATGGATATGAGGAGGATTTGCAGGATAATCACGAATCAGGCTGTGGGTTTGGTCCTCGGGGGTAGCGGCTCAAAAGGTTACGCCCATACAGGGGCAGTGAAGGCCCTTTTAAAAGCAGGTGTTGAATTTGATTTTCTCGGAGGTTCAAGTGCCGGAGCTCTGTATGGAATCAGTATGGCATATTCTGGTTTTGATTTTGATAAAATCAATGACATCTGTGAAAAATCAACTTCTGAAGAATTTGGAATAAATGACTTTTTCCTAACCTTTCTTTCCAAAAACAGTGGGAAAAAAATCGGTGAATTTTCACGAAAAATCTTCAAAGAGACAAACTTGGAAGACCTTTGGATCACTTCATACTGTGTTTCTACAGATATGTCCAAAAATGAAGTCAAAATCCATAATACCGGATTAGTCTGGCAACAGATTCAGGAAAGTTTTTCATCTCCCGGAATCTTTCCTCCTGTGGTGGTCGAAAATCAGATTTACGTAGATGGTGGGTTATCTGAAAATATTCCAATAGACCCCATGTATCGGTATCCTGTAAAACATATCATTGCGGTTTCCCTGACAGGTTCAGAACCGGAAAAAATTGATTTAAACAATCTTCCTTCTGTATGGGATCAAATCAAAGGAAAGTTTATGAAGAAATCACGGCAGGACAACCCTGTTGCAACAACTGTAATGTTAAACTCAATGACCTTCAATCCAAGACAGCGTGAGGAAATCAACAAATCAAAAGTATCACTCTATTTTGAAATCAACTTGAGGGCAGTAAGCCTGTTGGATGATGCCAATTGGAAAAGAGTGGTCAAAAAAGGAAATGATCAAACGATATCCTATCTGGAAAAACTGCCGCTAGAGGAGAAATTCTGGATAAAAAATTCCTAATGACCACTGAATAAGAAATAAAATAGGATTATGATTTTAGAAAATATCATTTCGATTTTCATCATAAACTATCTCCGCAAAAACAGAGAATTAACTGTTGATTTTTCTAAATGGGAGAAGTTGCTCAAGATAGGAATAGGGGTAGGTGCGGCGCTATGTTTTTTTGAAGTTACCCACTTGTTACCCAATTCCTTGCTGGTAATCTTAACAATCATTTTGTTTGGTGGGGTCACTTACCTTTCCTACAGGGTACCGGGTTTTTCTAAAGGAAAATCTTTGGTCTATGCCATTCTGCCATACATGACCATTTCTTTTGCTGGTCAATTGATTGAAATTGTGGGTACTGATTTTTTTGAAAAGATCGAAAATTACTTTGAAGCAGCTGAATTCTTTGCCATACTTTGGGCCTTATCCATTTGGTGGAGCGGAAGAAAACAGAAAAAAGCACTGGAGATAGAACGGCTCAAAGCCTTAGAAAAGGAAAGAGAGTATGAGATTTCTCAAAAACTTAAGGCTGAATTGGAAATTCAAGTCACCGCACGTACTGCCGAACTTACCCGGCAAAAAGAAGAACTTGAAAAAACTTTAACTGAACTGAAGTCCACCCAAAGTCAGCTGATCCACGCTGAGAAAATGGCTTCATTGGGAGAACTGACTGCAGGAATCGCCCATGAGATCCAAAACCCGCTGAATTTTGTCAATAACTTTTCCGAAGTCAGTGAAGAGCTGCTTCAGGAACTTCAGGAGGAGTTGGACAAAGGAGATCTTGAAGAAGCCAAAGCCATTTCTCAGGATGTCATCGAAAACCTCAAAAAAATCCATCACCACGGCAAGAGAGCTGACGGCATTGTCAAAGGGATGCTGCAGCACAGCAGGACAGGATCCGGGCAAAAGGAACCGACTGATATCAATGAATTGGCAGATGAATTCTTAAGGTTGTCCTACCATGGATTGCGGGCAAAAGACAAAACCTTCAATGCTGGTTTTAAAATGGATTTTGATCCGGCTTTGCCAAAAGTGAACATCGTTCCTCAGGATATTGGTCGGGTCTTCCTTAACCTAATAAACAACGCATTCTACGCCTGTGGAAATTCAGAATACAGAAAACACCATTCAGATTTAAAACCTATGGTAACTGTTTCTACCAAAAAACTTGGTTCAAAAGTACAAATCACTGTCTCAGATAATGGCCCCGGCATACCTGAGGATATAAGAGAAAAAATATTCCAACCATTCTTTACCACCAAACCCACCGGCCAAGGAACAGGATTGGGACTATCATTGAGCTATGATATCATCAAAGCCCATGGAGGTGAAATTAAAATTAAATCCGAAAAGGGAAAGGGAACTGAGTTTATCATCGAATTGCCTATTTAGCCCTTGATTTTCAGGCATCTTCAGAAAAACTGTGGTGATCAACAATGGAGTACCAACAAACTCAATTTTGATCTAAAAATTATCAACTTTCCAAATATCAAATAGAATACGTATTTTACAATTTATATTGATATAGGTTTCAATTCATGGAAAAACCAACCATACCCAATAAAGGAATAAAAAAAATTCAAGTCATTTTTGTTTCTTTCATAATTTATCTGGTTTTAATTCCTAAACATGGGGTTGCCCAGTCGAATGATAGTTCCGTAAACTCAACCCTAAGTTTATACTGGTGGATTTTTACATTTATTCTCATTGTATTTTTTGTTGTAGGGTATATTATTTATAAGGTTCAAATTAAGAAATCCATAGCCAAAGAAAAGGAAGTGTGGCGTTTGCAACAACTGACTTTGGAAAATGAAATAAAGGCTATTATGGAAAACCTGAAAGCAGCACAGGAACAGTTGATCCAACAGGAGAAGCTGGCGAGCTTGGGACAGTTGACTGCAGGCATAGCCCACGAGATCAAAAACCCACTGAATTTCGTAAACAATTTCTCAGAGCTAAGCATGGAGTACGTGGATGAGATCTACGAATCCGTTGAAAAATTAGATCAGAACGAAACCACTTCGGACATAAAATCCCTATTGGGTGATGTCAGGGGCAACCTGGCAAAAATCTTCCAACATGGTTCAAGGGCTGACGGCATAGTCAGGTCCATGTTGATGCATTCCCGTGGGGGGAAGGGCATTAAAGAACCGACCGATCTGAATGAGTTGATCAAGGAATATGTGAATTTGGCTTTTCATGGTATGCGGGCAAGCAAGAATCCAATCAACGTAGACATCAAAGTCCAGTTGGAGGAAGAGCTTCCCAAAGTCATGCTCAATCCTGAGGATTTCAGTAGGGTGATTTTGAACTTGTGTAAAAACGCCTTTGATGCCATGCGTGACAAAACAGAACTGCTTGGAAAAGATTACCTCCCCAAACTTTCTGTCAATACCAAAAACCTGGAAGACAGTGTGATGGTTGTCGTAGAGGACAATGGCCCAGGAGTACCGGAAGACATCAGGGATAAATTGTTGATGCCTTTCTTTACCACCAAAAAAGGGACGGAAGGAACCGGCCTTGGACTCAGTATTACGCATGATATTATCAAGGACCACGAAGGTGTTTTGGAAATAGACTCTATCGTGGGAGATTACACCAGATTTATACTATTAATACCTAAGACCCTGTAAATATTGTTTTTATGAAAATACTGATTGTCGACGATGAAAAAGATGTGGAGATGCTTTTTCGCCAAAAATTCCGAAAAGAAACCAGGTCAGGCAACCTTGAATTGATTTTTGCCTTTTCGGGTGCAGAGGCCTTGACTATCTTGGGTGAATCTGATCCGCCAAGTGTGGTCTACGTTTTCTCGGATATCAACATGCCGGGCATGACAGGATTGGAGCTTCTTGATCAGGTAAAAAAGAAATTTCCTCAGATTAGCGTGAGTATGATTTCAGCTTATGGTGACAGTGACAACTATAATAAGGCTATCAAATCAGGAGCGAAGGAATTTTTCACCAAACCGATTGATTTTGATTCCCTGCGCAAAGAGATTTTGGATTTGATTAACACGTAACATTTTGATTGAGTGATTATGGCAAAGATTTTAGTAGTAGATGATGAGGCCGATTTGGAGATATTGATAAGGCAGAAGTTCAGGCAAAAAATCCGTGAAAATGAATATGAATTTGTTTTTGCAATGAACGGAAGGCATGCCCTCGAGCAACTTATCGAGCACAAGGACGTGGACATGGTGCTGAGCGATATCAATATGCCTGAAATGGACGGATTGACTTTGCTTACAAGATTGAATGAAAACAACTCTCTTTTGAAGTCCGTGATAGTGTCCGCCTATGGCGATATGGACAACATCAGGATTGCCATGAACCGTGGAGCTTTTGATTTTGTGACAAAACCGGTGAATTTTACAGACCTTGAAATCACCATAGACAAAACCATCAAGCATGTCAAAGGCATCAAAGAAACCTTAAAAGCAATCAAGGAAAACAACATTCTCAAAATGTATGTGGATGAAACGGTCCTCAATTTTATGGTGGGCAAAGAGATGGAATCTTCCTTCTTTGACAATGAAATCGTAGACGGGACAGTTGCATTTATCGACATCTGCGGATTCACAGCAATCAGTGAAAACGAACCTGCCGACTTGGTTGTCAATATGTTAAATGCCTATTTTGACATCATGGTGCAAGAAATCATCAGTGAAAACGGTGTGGTTGACAAATTTATGGGAGATGCAGTTTTGGCGACTTTTAAAGGCGAAAAGCACCTTGAAAGAGCTCTTCGGGCATGTTCGTCGATCAGGGCAAAAATCCATGAAGCCAAAATTGGAATAGAGTCGGGGACCTATAAGCCTGATGTTTCCATTGGAATCAATACGGGAGACATGGTTTGGGGTAATATTGGTTCGGCCACACTCAAACGGCTGGATTATACTGTTATTGGTGATACAGTAAATGTGGCAGCTAGACTTCAGGCCGCAGCAAACAGGGGACAGATTTTGGTCAGCGAATCTTGTTATGAAGCTGCAAAAAATTCATTTCACTTTGAAAAAGTCGGTTCGTTCGATTTGAAGAACAGGGAAAAGTCTGTTTTGACTTATGAAGTCTTACCGTAAAATAACTTCACTTCATAAATGACTTTTAACACTTCATTTTTTGTCATAAATGGATTTAAAGGAAGGGAAAGGATGGAGGATGCTAGTTTTTCAGCATTTGGAAAACGGTCATTTGAATGATAAGGAACCATTTTTGGTAGGATGGTAGGGTAATGAATTGAGGTTTGGATTCCTTTTTGTTGTAAATGATGTTTCAATTCGGACCGGAAAGCGGTTTGAATTACAAAAAGATGGGCGTTATGATCTGAATCCAAAATGGAATATGGTAAAATCAAATCGCCGGTTTCGGAAAGATGATCGAGGTAAATGGCTGCTAGGTATTTTCTTTTTTCCTGCCATTTTTTGAAATATTCTAGCTTGATGTTCAAAAAACCTGCCTGAATGCTGTCTATTCTTGCATTCCTTCCAACGATTTCATGTTGGTCTCTGACCGGCTGACCATGGTTGATCAACATATTGATTTTTATAGAAAGGTCTTTATCAGAAGTGGACAAGGCACCTGCCTCTCCCAATGCCCCAAGATTTTTGGTTGGATAAAAACTAAAACATCCAACATCGCCCCAACAACCTGCGCTTTTTCCATCTTGAATTGCGCCAAACCCTTGTGCATTGTCTTCGATAACCTTAATCCCTTTGGGTCTAGCCCAATCGATAAGATGCTTCATTTCCACCATTTTCCCATAGAGGTGGACAGGAATTACAGCTTTTGTATTTGGACTAACTTTATCCAAAAGATTCAAATCCATTAATCCTGAAGGATCTGTATCTATAAAAACAGGCTTAGCACCCACTAATTTTACTGCCTCTGCTGTAGAAACCCATGTCAAGGCCGGTACGATCACCTCATCGCCATTTCCGATTTCTAAAGCCCTGAGGGCGATTTCTAAGGCATCGGTTCCGTTTGAACAAGGGCTAACAAGTGCCTCTGTACCCAAAAAATTCCCAAAGTTCTTGGCAAATAATTCTACCTCTTCTCCTCCGGAAAAAATCCCCTTGGAAAGCATTTCGGAAAACTTCCGCTCCAATGCTGTTTTTAATTCCTGGTCTGCCAAACTCAAGTCAAGAAAGGGGATCGGTACATTCATCTAAGAGATTGGAAAGTTGAAGTGTGAGGTTTTTTCTCGAATATTTATCGATGGAATCAGAGGGACCAAAGTCAGATTTGGGATTGAAATTGTGAAGGAAATTTTTGATTCCCTGGAGATCGGTATGCGAATATACCTGTCCTGAACCCGAGTCATCCAAAATTCGGGCACTGTCACCTTGAGGATCTCCCAAGGCAATAATTGGTCGCCCTGTGGCAATATATTCAAACAATTTTCCGGGAATATTGCCCTGCGCATTTTTGGTGTCCGTCAATATCAGTAAGAGCAAATGTGCTTTTTGGTAATAAGAAAATACGGCTTCATGCGGGACATATCCCTCTAGTTTTACATGACTTTGAAACCAGGAATCTGATTCGATCAGGGTTTTTACATTTTCAGAAACCTTACCGACGAAACGTAAAGTGACTTTTTTAGAAGCATTTTCAAACACTTCTTTCAATGCATTTAAAAAAGGAATAGGATTTCGGATCGCATCAATGACACCGGTGTAAAGGATTTCTATACTTTCCTCTGAGGGCTTGAGAGCTGACCAATTTTCCGGCAAATCAGCTGTGTCAAAACCGTTTGTCAACAAATGGATTTGTCTACCTGAAAGGACTTCAAAGTCTTTTTGAAAAGTGGGACTGATGGTGATGATGGCATCAGCCTTGTGTAGTACATCTTTTTCCAATGATTCGTGCCGCCGACGCACCCAATCAAGCATGGGAAGAGTATCCAAAAACTCCCATCTAGACCAAGGATCTCTAAAGTCAGCTAGCCAAGTAATGCCGGTTTTTCTTTTGAGTTCCAACCCAATCAAATGTATACTATGGGGTGGGCCTGTGGTAATGATGGCTTCAAACTGTCCTTTTTCAATCAAATCAGTCAAAAACTCCACGGAAGGTTTTACCCAGAATTTTCTTGGATCTGGGATCAAAGCATTTGCCCTGAGCCAAATCCCGGCCTTATCAGTGATGGACTTTTTCTTTTTTTCAAGGACTTTGGCTGTATCGGTGAGGGTTTCTTTCTTTAATTTCCGAAATATCCCATAAGGTTCCCAAATCGGAAATTTCAACACCTCTAAGGACGGACTGATTTCTTTCATCAGACTTTCATCCTTAAGTTCAAAATCCGGATTTTCGGGAGTAAAAATGACAGGCTCCCAACCAGATTCCGGTAAGTATTTGGCAAACTTCAACCATCGCTGTACGCCCGAACCGGCAGAGGGCGGCCAATAATAAGTGATGATCAGAACCCGCTTAGACATTTGTACAGTTGACAGTGTTCAGTTTATAGTGAACAGTTTGGAGAATTTTGGAAAACAGGTTCCATGGATAATTTTTAACCCTTCTTCCCATTTTTACCATAATTGATGAATGTCCGCTTTGAAATATTTGTCATAGATTTTTCTGACAGCATCCATATCCTTGGAGGAAATTTCGGGTAATCCTGAAGCGTTGACATTGGAAATCACCTGATCAATTTTGGATGCTCCGGGAATTACTGTACTTACTTCGGGAAACATCAATACCCATCGGATAGCCCATGCTGCCAAAGATTCCTTGCCATGGAAAATTTCCTTTAATTTTTGAACTGCAATTAGACCTTTTTCATAATCTACGCCGGAAAAAGTTTCTCCTTTATCAAAAGCTTCTCCCTGCCTATTGAACAGGCGGTGATCTTCCTTTGAAAAAATGGTGTCAGCAGTCAGTTTTCCTGTCAGGAGACCGCTCGCCAATGGGACGCGGGCAATAATTCCAAACTTATCAATATCAGGATGGGAGAATAATGTTTCCGAAGGTTTCAGCCTGAACATATTGAAAATAACCTGAATGGAGGATACTATTTCATATTTCATAGCAGCCAAGGCTTCATCGACTGTTTCCAGGCTGACGCCCATGGCATGGATTTTTCCTTCTTCCTTCAATTTTTCAAAAAGTCCAAAAATTTCATCCCTCCTGTATACGGGAGTTGGTGGACAGTGAAGTTGGATCAGGTCAATCGTTTCCAAACCTGTATTGCGAAGCGACGCTTCTACAAATGCCCTCAGTTTTTCGGGGGTATATCCCTCATTGACATGAGGTTGAATTTGCCTTCCGCATTTGGTGGCAATATATATTCTCTCGGTACTTTCTCTTAGGGCTTTTCCTACCGCAGCTTCGCTTAATCCGCCATCATAGACATCCGCTGTATCTATGAAGTTGATTCCCCGGTCGATCGCGGCGTGGATAATTCTATTCGCTAATTTGTCATCAAAGGGTTTTCCCCAGCCTCCTCCGACTTGCCAAGTGCCCAAGGAAATTTCCGATACGGACCAACCAGTTTTCCCAAGTTTTCTATAATTCATCTTGATTTGTTTATTTTGGCAGTCAATTTCAGGAAGCAATTTAAATTTTTATCTTTAAACCTTTAAATTACCATTATGAATTCCAGAAGAAAATTTCTCCAAACCTTAACCGTTGCCGGTGCGGCAGCAACTTTACCAATTTCACTCATGGCAGAACAAGCAGAAAAACAAAAAATGATCCACCAGGTATTTTTCTGGTTAAAAGAAGGCGTCGATACCAAAGATTTTATGAAAGAAGCCTCAGTACTAGGGAAGTGCAAAACAGTAGATAGTTTCTATATGGGTGTTCCGGCACCAACAGAAGCAAGATCTGTAGTAGACCACAGTTATTCGGTAGCTTGCACATTATTTTTTAAGAGCATAGAGGATCAGGATTATTACCAAACAGATCCCATGCACCTTGCTTTTATTGAAAAAAACTCAAACAAGTGGGCCAGCGTAAAGGTTTATGACTTTGTGATTTAAACCATTTTGGTCCTAAATTACGTATATCGAAGAAATCACCTTAATCAAGCGTATGTTAAAGTTAAGATTATCCGTTTTGGGCATGCTGATGACCTCAGCCATCTTGTTCCTTTCCTGTAACCCTGAGGAAGAACAAGTCCCCGTTGTAGTTGAAGACACTGTCAAGAAAGCAATTTTCGATGCCATGAAGGAATGGTATTATTGGGAAGGCGAGTTGCCGCAGACTTTGGATGTGACAAAATTCGCTTCCAACCAAGCGGTTCTGGACGAGTTGATGTTCGAACCATTAGACAGGTGGTCTTACCTGACTACCAAGGCTGAGTTTGATGCGGCATTTACAGGTCAAGTCTCAGGGGTACATGGATTCAGTTTTGCTTTCGATAAAGACGAAAAATTATTCGTTGCTTTCGTTTACGACGAAGGTCCTGCGGGCAAAGACGGTTGGAAAAGAGGTTGGCAGATTGTGGAAATCAACAGTAAACCTATTGCTGACTACAAAACCAGTACAGGAAGTTATTCATTTAATCTTGGAGCCAATCAGATAGGAGTGACCAACACCTTCAAATTCAGGTTGCCTGATGGCACTGAAACTACCCGTACTATCCAAAAAGCCGCTTTTCAGACCAATTCTGTACTATACAAAAATGTATATGAGGTTGGGTCAAAAAAAGTAGGACATTGGGTATATCAAAGTTTTAAAGCAACAGCAGGACTCAGCCCGACAAGAAGTCAGGAAGTAGAGGATTTGTTCAACTACTTTATTGCCGAAGGTATCAATGAATTGATTATTGACCTTAGGTATAATGGAGGGGGATCAGTGAATGTCACAGAGCAGATTTTGAATTACCTCGCTCCTGCCAGAATAAATGGCAGGGTGATGTACACCAACAGATACAATGGTAATAAATTTTCAAATAACCGTACAGTAAATTTTGCCAAAAAAGGAAATCTTGAACTTGATAGGATTGTTTTTATAACCTCAAGAGGCTCAGCATCTGCTTCAGAGTTATTGGTTAATTGCCTAGAACCTTACATGGACTTGGTTTTGATAGGTGATAATACCTATGGAAAACCCGTTGGAGCTTTTCCTTTGTCAAGTTTCAATCGAATTTTGAGCAGCAATAACGTGGAGTTGGTTCCGATTACCTTTGCTATTGCCAATTCAGAGGGTAGGGCAGAATACTTTGACGGATTTCCTGTCAATTTTGCCGTAGGAGATGATCCGGCCAGAAATTGGGATGATAGGGAAGAAATGAGGTTGAAGGCTGCTTTGGAATTTATCCAAAACGGTAGTGTGAGTGCTAGAATGAGGGATACTTCTTTCCAACCAAAATGGGAAATGATCGATGCATTTGAGGGTTTGATGAAGGAGTTTCCGATGTATTAATCTTCAAAAGTTTCTATAGTTGATAAACAATAAAAGCGGCAATTTGGCCGCTTTTGTCATTTAAGAAGGGTTGGTTTATTATCTTTTTTTTTCCGATTGCTTTTTCTTGGGTTTAAACATCCAGCTTCTACCTGGATGTTTTAGAGGCAAGGAAATTGGCAGTTTCATCAACCAAATTATTATGACCTGATTTCAATACATATAGGGAAATATGTGGGATTTTGGAATTGAATCGGCTTAAGTTTTCAGTTGTGACCATTTTATCATATTCACCCGTGAACAATGAAATGGGAGTATGGTTCATCCTGATCATCTTGATGATTTGCCCCAAATCGGGCCGCAACGGCTTGAATACATTCCAAGTAAAATATACCTGAGCTCTCATTGTCCTGGTGCCCATTTGAGATTTGACAAATTTGATTAGGCTACTTTGCAGAAGTCCGAGCCGATGAAAAAAATCCATTGTCCTAAAAAACCTTTCCGGGTGAAATACAACATGCCTGAACAATCGGTTTAGGATGCCGGGAAATGTGGCCATGTTGTACCAAAAGCCTGTTTTGATACCATCAGGCGCCATCAGAAGGAGTGATTTGACGAAATTTGGAAACAACTCATACGTGATCAGACAAAATTTTCCGCCCATGCTGTAACCTACAAGATGGAATTTTTCAAATTTTTCCTTTTCCATCAACAAAACCATGATTTCTCTCCAGATTTCTTTAGTCAATTTTTGTTTTACCGATTTCCAGCTGCTTTGTCCATGATAAAACATGTCAAATACCAAATAGCAGTCATTTTCTTGTTTCAAGGGTAAAAATGAATCGTAAGCTTTCATGTTTTGACCGAAACCATGGAAAAGTAAGTGGATGTTTTCACCACTGCCATGCTTTTTGTACGCCAAATGACCAAAATTGGTCTCAAGAAACTCCATTTTTTAATTAAAACAAAATATAAACAAAGGTAACTTTTGTAAATTATTAATTTTCGAAATTAGGCTTTATTGATATAATATATTGAAAATAATGTAATATCAAAATTAAATATATTATTAAGTTAACATTAATCAATTTATCAAAATATTATTTTAAAAAAAAACTTTAGAAACTTTGAACTTTCAAATAGTTTCCTGAGTTTTGTCATCTAATTATAGAAAATTTGGAGACAAGAAATAAAATTATTGAAACAGCTACCGAGCAGTTTATGCGGTTTGGTATAAGGTCCGTGACAATGGATGATATAGCGCGTCAGGCAGGCATATCGAAAAAGACCATTTATCAAGAATTTACAGATAAAAATCATTTGGTGTTCGAAACATTTGCAGCCTCTTTGGACCAGGATAAATGCATGATGGAAACTTTCCCGAAATTGACTGATGGCATCATTGAGCATCTGGTGGGGGTTTCCACTTACATGAGAAAACGTTTTGCGGATATGAATCCTCTCGTCATGAATGAATTGCAGCGTTACTTTCCCCAATGTTGGCAATTATTTGAAGATTTCAAGCAAACTCATATTGTCAGAGAAGTAATTACTGTACTAGAGAAAGGTAAAGAGGAAGGTTTTTTTAGACCCGAGATCAACAACGAAATCATTGCATTGCTAAGAATGGAACAGATGATGATCACTTTTGATCCCATCAAATTTCCCCCCTCAAAATACAACATGGTCGATTTACAGATAGAAATTTTCGAACACTTTCTTTACGGAATTTTTACAGAAAAAGGAAGAGAAGCATACTTAAAACAGAAAAACGAAAACCAATGAAAACCACAGCCAAAAAGCTCTTGGGAATAGGGATATTCCTTTTTGCAATGTTGATGGAAGGACATGCCCAATCGGAGAAGGTCCTGCAATTGACACTTGAAGAAAGTTTGCGGTATGCCTTGGAAAACAATGTGGATGCTAAAAACGCCCAGTTGGAGACCTTGATTGCTAAAGCACAGATAGTGGAACGTCGCTCCGCAGGATTACCTCAGGTGACCGGTAGCTACGATGTTACCCATAATGCCGCGATTCCGGTTGTCTTTGTTCCCAATGAAGGTGCGTTTCAACAGCCTGATATTGATTCAGATGTACTTCCTTTGAGACTGGGTGTCAATTACAGTTCAGCATTGGTGTTCCAACTCAATCAAATGATTTTTGACGGATCGTATTTTGTGGGGCTAAAAGCTGCGCGGACTTACAAGATGTTGACTGATTTTGACAAGGAAAAGAGTGAAATTGATGTCAAGGAAACGATCAAGAAAGCATATTTTTCTGTATTGGTAAATGAACAGAGAAGTCTATTGATCGGAGCTAATCTTGGCAGATTAGATACTTTACTCAAAGAAACTCAGGCTTTATTTGAGGCAGGATTTTCAGAGAAAATCGATGTTTCTAGGATAAAGGTTCAGCGCAATAACCTTAAAACAGAAATGGATAGGGTAAAAGCAGCACGCGACATTAGCCTTCAACTGTTGAAACTGCAAATGGGGCTACCCATGGATTACGATATCATACTAAGCGAAAGCCTGCAGGATTTGAATAGTCCGGCAGAAATCAATGAACTGTTTGCTTTCCAAGGAACGAGAAGGGTGGAAGTGGATCAGATCAATACCAACATTGATCTGGTTGACTTGGATATCAAATTTTCGCATTCACAATATATCCCCAACCTTGACCTTTTTGGGACATACCAGAGAAATGCCGCTGCACAGTCCACAGGCTTAATTTGGGAAAGAGACAGATGGGTGACTGGAGCTTTTATCGGGTTGAGACTGAGCATTCCAATTTTTGACGGTTTGCTAAAAAGCTCTCAGATCCAGCAAAAGAGAGCACAGTTAAGTCAATTGGAGAACCAAAAATTATTCTTAGAAAGCAACATTGAGGTAGAGAAATTTCAGGCTAGGACCAACCTTGAAAATAACCTACAGGCACTAAAGGTACAGCAGGAAAACCGGGAACTTGCTTTGGAAGTATTCCGAATGGCCAAAATCAAGTACGAGGAAGGTGTCGGTTCCAACCTTGAAGTGGTAGAAGCGGATTCCGCATTAAAGGATTCTGAAACAAATTATTTCTCAGCACTTTATGATGCTTTGATAGCCAAAGTGGATCTGGAAAAAGCATTGGGTTTATTATAACTTATCAAAAGAAAAAACATACAGAAAATATGAAAACAAATTTTCCCTTTTTAATCATCATTTTGGTTTTGGTTGCATCATGCGGCCCCAAAGATGAGATTACCGTCAAAAAAGAAGAATTGGCTAAAATGAAGTCTGAGGCTGCCAGTCTCAGAACATCGATAGAAACCTTGGAAAAAGAAATTGCGGTATTGGATCCTGAGTTTGCAAAAGAAAACAGGAAATCAATCTTGATTTCAACAACAAATGTTGAAAAAAAGCATTTTGAGCATTTTGTCGAAGTTACGGGATCGGTATTGTCCAAGAAAAATGTCAGCATCTCGGGTGAAGTACTGGGCAGAATCCAAGAAATCACAGCTGTAGAAGGAATGAGGGTAAGCAAAGGTCAGATTTTGGCCAAAATAGATGCAGAAACTATCCTCAGAAACATTGACGAAGTTGAAAAGCAATTAGAATTGGCGACTATCCTTTTTGATAAGCAGGACAGGTTATGGAAGCAGCAAATAGGTACTGAAATCCAATATTTGGAATCTAAGAATAGAAAGGAATCTTTGGAAACCAATTTGGCGACTTTGAAGTCACAGCAATCAAAAACTTTGGTAAGGGCGCCTTTCAACGGAACGGTGGAAAATGTTCAAGTTAGATTGGGTGAATTGGTTCAGCCAGGAGTGCCCATGTTTCAGTTTGTGGGTGACAGCGACTTGTTTATTGAAGCCGATGTTTCTGAAAAATATGTTGGTTTGATCCAAAGAGGTGATTCTGTTGAGGTTAGTTTTCCTTCAGTTGAAAAGGAATTGAGTGCAAGGATTACATCGGTTGGAGCCATCATTAATCCTAATAACAGGACTTTTAAAGTTGAAATCGCAGTTCCTTCTTTGGAATTTTTGAAGCCAAACATGATTTCCGTGATCAAGATCAAGGATTATGAAAACCTAACAGCAGTGACAGTACCCAATTATTTGATCCTACAGGACAATAAAGGCGATTATGTATTTACTGTGGATGAAAGCCTGAGTAAGAAAAGGTATGTCAAACGAGGAAAAACATATAAAGAGGTAACTGAAATTTTGGAAGGCTTGACAGGTTCAGAAGTTCTTATCGACAAAGGATTCAGAGAAGTAGGAGATAATTTTGTTGTAAACATTGCCAAGTAAAATTGTTATGGCAGAGCTAGAAGAAAAGAAAAAAGGAGTAATACGGGAGTTTGGAATCAGTTCCTTTTCCGTAGACAATCAGATATCCGTACTCATACTTGTGATCATTATCACAATATTGGGTTTTGGGGCTTACAGGTCGATGCCCAAGGAAAGTTTCCCTGAAATCATCATTCCGACCGTCTATGTGGGTACAGCCTATCCGGGAAACTCTCCGGTGGATATGGAGAATTTGATTACAAGACCGATTGAAAAGGAGCTTAAATCTCTCAATAACGTCAAAAATATCACTTCTACTTCTGTTCAAGATTTTTCATCCGTGGTGGTAGAATTTAATCCGGGAGTGGAGATTGCCAAAGCAATTCAAGACGTGAAAGATGCCGTGGACAAATCCAAGAGCGAACTCCCCACGGATCTTGACCAAGAACCTGATGTTTTGGAAATCAACACCTCCGACTTTCCGATTATGAATGTCAATATTTCGGGAAACTATTCAGAAGAAGAGTTGAAGAAATATGGGGAATTTTTGGAGGACGAGATAGAGAAATTGGCTGAAATTTCCAAAGCCGAGCTTCGTGGAACCATAGAAAGAGAAATCCGGGTAGACGCGGATATCTATAAAATGGAGG
This sequence comes from Cognataquiflexum rubidum, assembly GCF_022538115.1. Lineage (GTDB taxonomy): Bacteria > Bacteroidota > Bacteroidia > Cytophagales > Cyclobacteriaceae > Cognataquiflexum > Cognataquiflexum rubidum. The sequence continues at coordinate 36,087 of NZ_JAKZAL010000008.1, forward strand.
CTTTAGGGGTTTCATTCAGTGATATTTCAGATGCGATTTCACAGGAAAACGTGACCATCTCCGGAGGGAATATTCTCTCAGGGGATTTTAGAAGATCATTGAGGGTTACAGGAGAATTCAAATCGCCTGATGAATTGAATGACATTATCATCAAAACAGAGGAGAGTAAAATCGTCTATATCCGGGATGTAGCTACTGTCACCGACACATATAAAGAAAGAATAAGTTATGCCCGTAGCAACGAACTTCCTGTGGTCACTGTCAATGTGATCAAAAGGAGTGGAGAAAACCTCTTGGATGCTGCTGATAAGATCAAAGAAATCATACAGGAAGCCAAAGCTCAAAGATTTCCCCAGGATTTGGAAATCAGCATTACCAATGACCAATCCAAAACAACAAGGGCGCAGGTGGCCGATCTGGAAAACAGTATCATCTTCGGTGTCATTTTGGTGGTATTGGTTTTGATGTTTTTCTTGGGTTTCAGAAATGCGCTCTTCGTGGGTATTGCGATCCCGCTTTCCATGTTTATTTCTTTCTTGATTTTGAGTTCGTTGGGAATATCACTCAACCTGATGGTCCTGTTTGCCTTGATCCTTGCTTTGGGGATGTTGGTAGATAATGGAATCGTAGTCGTGGAAAATATTTACAGACTCATGAGTGAGGGATTGTCACCTGTCCGGGCAGCAAAAGAAGGAGTTGGAGAAGTCGCCTGGCCAATCATAACCTCTACAGCTACCACTTTGGCTGCGTTTCTGCCACTGGCTTTTTGGGATGATATCATTGGGGAATTTATGAAATACCTTCCCATCACGCTTATTATTGTATTGTCTTCCTCATTGTTTGTGGCCTTGGTTGTCAATCCTGCTTTGGCTTCAGTGTATATGAAAGTGGAGAACTTGGACATCGTCAAGTCAAAAAAGAGGCCTTTGGTTATTGCATTTGTGCTTACTGTGATGGCCATCATTGGATACATTGCCGGTTGGATTGCTTTTGCAAACATTTTAATGCTTGCAGCCATCTTTACGGTTTTCAATGTTTTTGTCTTGCGTGATGCTATCCGTTGGTTCCAAAATGTACTTCTTGTCAATCTTGAAAATACTTACGAAAAGACTTTGGCCTTTGCTTTAAGAGGCAGAAATCCATATTTCATCTTTTTTGGTACATTCTTGCTTTTGATATTCTCTGTCGTCTTACTTGGTATCAGAGCCCCAAAGGTTCTTTTCTTCCCTGACAACCAACCTGCTTTGGTCAATATCTTTATCGAAAATCCCATTGGAACTGATACGGAAGCGACCAATTCATTTATGGTGGATAGGATGGAAGGAGATTTGTTAAAATTGCTTGATCCTTACGGTGCGATCATCGAATCTGTGATCACCCAAGTAGGTGAAGGTACAGGCGATCAGACTATGGGTCCAAGTATTGCCAACACACCGCACAAAGCGAAAATCACCATCAGCTTTGTGGAATATCAATTTAGACAAGGAGTGAATACCAATAAAATCATGGATGAAATCCGTGAAATGGTCGAGGTTTATCCTGGTGTTTTGGTTACTGTAAATAAGCAAACCAATGGACCACCTGTGGGTAAGCCTGTGAATATCGAGGTAAGCGGTGAAAATTTCGAGCAATTGATCGGTTTCGTTGGACAGTTCAGGGAAGACCTAGCTTCTGCCAATGTACCGGGAATTGAGGAATTGAAATCCGACCTTGAATTGGGTAGCCCGGAGGTAATTCTCAATATTGACCGAGAAAACGCCAGACGATTTGGACTTTCTACTTCCACGATAGCCAATGAATTGAGAACTGCTTTGTTTGGATTTGAAGTATCCAAATACAAGGAGGGAGAGGAAGATTATCCGATCCAACTCAGGTTAAGTGATGAATATCGGTATGATATCTCTACCCTGATCAATAAAAAGATCAACTTCAGAGACAAATTTGGAAATAAAAAAGAGGTTCCGATTTCAGCAGTTGCTGATTTGCAGTACGGTTCGACTTACGGTTCAGTCAAAAGAAAAGACTTGAATAAAGTGATCACCATTTTCTCCAATGTGACTGACGGCTATAACCCAACAGAGATCAATAACCAATTGAAAGAGTTGGTTGCACAATATGAAGTGCCGGATGGCGTTATTGTGAAGTTTACAGGAGAGCAGGAAGAACAGGCGAAATCTACCGCGTTCTTGATGAATGCCTTGTTTATTGCCATTTCAGTGATATTCCTGATCATTGTAGCCCAATTCAACTCAGTGACTACGCCATTGATCATCATGGCGTCTGTTGTCCTGAGTACCATTGGTGTATTCTTGGGATTGGTGATCTTCAATATGGACTTTGTAGTGATCATGACCGGTATCGGGATCATTTCTCTAGCAGGGGTTGTCGTCAACAATGCCATTGTATTGATTGATTACACCAATCTTGTAAGACAAAGAAAAAGAGAAGAGTTGAATACTCCTGAAGGGGAATTCCTGCCATTCAATGAATTGCTTGGAAGTATAATCCTCGCGGGAAAAACAAGATTAAGGCCGGTATTGCTGACAGCGATCACCACTGTGCTTGGTTTGATTCCTTTGGCTATCGGAATGAACATCAATTTCGCGACCTTATTCAGTTCATTTGACCCGCAGTTTTATGTCGGGGGAGACAACGCAGCGTTTTGGGGACCGATGGCTTGGACAGTAATATTTGGTCTAACCTTTGCGACCTTCCTGACGTTAGTAGTCGTACCTGTCATGTATTTATTGGCAGATAAATTAAACATGTTGATTCGTAGATTGAAATAACATGATTAAATAAAGGTTGGTGGTTTTTAAATGTCAAAACCCTCGGAGTAATATTCCGGGGGTTTTTATTTTTAGGAAAAAAGTAATGGGTGTCAAGAACTGAAAATCCTTATTTTTGCAGGCGTAAAATAAATTTTTATATGTCAGAATTAAAGTGGTTTGTCCTTTATACTACCTCAAGGTCAGAGAAAAAAGTAGCCAAAAGACTGGAAGAAATGGGTGTTGAGGTCTTTTTACCCATTGTGGAAGAATTGAGACAATGGAGCGACAGAAAGAAAAAAGTACAAAAGGCACTATTCAATGGATATGTTTTCGTCAAGACTTCCAAACCCAAATTGTGGGAATCACTTCAGGTACCTGGAGCTGTGAAGTTTGTGAATTTTTCTGGGGAACATGCCACTGTCAGAGACGAAGAAATTGCGACGATCAAGAGGATATTGGATACCGGAGTAGCCGTCGAGACGGATGGTTCTGACATCTCAGCCGGTGAGCAAGTGGAAATTTTGGGAGGCCCGCTTCAGAACATGAAAGGGGAATGCGTCAATAAAGGCAACAAAGATTACTTTATCATCAGGATTCCGGGAATCAACCAAAACTTGTTAGTAAATATCGAAAGGAAATACTTGAAGGTTGTCTGATCAAATATTGCTTTTTCTGGAAAAGTCCTTGCAGTGGCAAACCGCCATTATTTGTTCTAGTTTCTCAAAAATCTCCTGTAGACCAATTGAGTCTGGACAAAGTGGTCATTGAATTGGTTGTACCCCAAATTCCCGTCGAGATTATCGGAGAATGAAAACATCCCTTTGAATTCAAGGGATAAATCTGATAAGGGGCTGATGCTGTAACTGAATCCGACCATGCCGGGAATATAAAAGGAATTGGAAGACTTTTGAAATTCAGCAGCATTGTCATCAAAGGAAAAAGCCTCTTTTCTTCTTACTTGAATAAATCCCACTCCAGTTCCAAGATAGGCGTTGAATCTTCCTCTATTCAAATGGGAATTATAAGGAATCAGGTAGATGACAGGCATCAGGTCTAGGAAATAAGCCTGTCCCCTAAATCTGAAGGCACCGCCGGAATCTTCCCAAGTTTCAGTAGCATAATCCCGCTCAGTTCCTCCGCTTTCTACTATCTGTATTCCTGCTGTAGCTTGCAATGCAAATCTGTTTCCCAATTTCCGGAGATAGGCCAAGGAAAAAGCCGGATTCCATTTGAAATCCAAGGAATTATAAATACCTCCATTGTCAGCGTACATAAATGAGGGACCTGCACCTATGGCAATTGAATTTTTCCTTTCGTATTTGTCTCTGTAGAGGCTTTGTCCAAGTGTTTCCACTTGGGTAGAAAATAGAAAAAGGTAAATCAGAACGGCAGAAAAGAATCCTTTCTTAATCATATTGGATAAATTTAGCTTGTCGAACCGGAATAGAAGTAGGTGATTGGTGGTGGTTCAACCAAGAATTAGCGAAATAAATGTATAAAATATTATGTGCATGTACGCAATATTGCCAGTGAAAGAGTAACTCAAAAGAATTCAACGATAAGGACTAACATGTCCGGTGCATCGGTCTTCCGACCTCTGTCCCGACTAAAGTAGATTATTGGGTTACTGGTGAAGAAGTGTATATCCATTTGATATGGTAACAATTATGCTTCATCATCCTCTAAGGCTTTCGAGATTTCGGATTCCGTGGATTTCAATTTCCTCTTGCAGTCTTTGACAAGGGCTGCCGCTTCCTTCACCAACACAGACAATTCGTCCATTCCTTTTTCTCCACTTTCGAGGATCGAGACAATTTCCTCAATCCGGCTTATGGCCTGATCATAACTCATCGCATTATTTTCCATAGTCTTTGATTTCGTTGATTGTACTTGATATTACACTGTTTTTTGAAAAAGTATTTAATTCGTGACCCTTCTCGGGCACTGTCTTGTGAATCGGGATTCCATCTATTTCAGATCGGGTGTACCCTTTTTCAAAAAAAGAATTTGGGTCAGATTTGGTCAGGTCCTTTTCCAATAATTCAAGTTTTCTGTTTTCTTTTTCCAGATATACTTTCCATCCTTTTCTTAAATTTTGACTTAAGTTGGATAGCGATAAGTTACTGATCCTAATTTGGTTTTGGTAGGAATACTGAATTCTATTTTGGAAAAAAACCAGCTTCTCCCCATTTTTCCCAAGATTGAATCTGACTAGATTTTTCAACCTGTTTTCCAGATCAGTCGTTTTCCTTTCTTCTTGTAGGAGCATCTGGCCTGCAAACCTGCTCAGATTTTTTGTCCAAAGATTAAGCCTGTTTTCAAAATCCCTAAAGCCTGAAAGGATAAATTCAGCCACAGCGGTTGGGGTTTTCATTTTGGTATGAGAAACCAGATCGGCAATGGTTTCATCCCGTTCGTGACCTATTCCCGTCAGGACGGGAATGGAGGATTTTGCAATAGCCAAAGCGAGACCATAATCATCAAAACAGTCCAAATCCAACTGCGCACCACCGCCACGGATCAGGATGGTGACATCGAAAAACTCTTTTTCCTGATCAATTTCTATTTTTTGAAATGCACCAATCATGGTCGCAGCAGCATCAGTTCCCTGTAAAGTGGCTTGGTAAAGTTTATGGACAACCTTGTATCCAAACCTGTTATGCTCAATCTGATTGACAAAATCACCATATCCTGCGGCAGAGGCCGAACTGATGACAGCGATTTTTTGGGGAACTGTGGGAAGTGGGAAGCGTTTATTCAGGTCCATCATCCCTTCCCGAGAAAGCCGATCAATGATTTCTTGCCGGATTCGTGCCCTTTCTCCCAAGGTGAAGTTGGGGTCAATGTCCTTGATATTGAGGCTGATGCCGTAAAGTTCGTGGAAGGTTACGGTCACTTGTGCCAATATTTTCATTCCTGAACGGAGTGATTGTCCCGTGGTAGCCTGAAACCTCCCGGCAATGGTCCTGTAAGAATAAGCCCAGATATTGGCGCGCATTTTGGCAGCAATCTGATTCCCTTGTTTCTCTACCAGATCGAGATAAGCATGGCCCTGGCCGGCCTGTTTGAGTTCACCGATTTCAGCCACCACCCAATAGGAAGGTTCCAGATGAACATCTAGGGTTTCACGGATCAGTTGGTTAAGCGCTAAAAGGGAAATAGCTTGCTGCATGTCTGAAATTAGTCAAAAAATAGGGTAGGGGACAAATGCTTTGTAAATTAAAATTTTTGACGTTATTCATTTTATAGATTAACTTTAGACAAGGAATAAGTAAAGTCCTAATCCATAACAGAATAAAAATTAAAAGAGAAATTTTAAAATGGAACTTGTTTTAAAAAAAGTCAAAGCCCAGCATTTGCCGCTTATTCAAGAATTAGCAAAAATTCTTGAGGTGGAGATTGAGGAGAAAGCTGAGTTGGAATACGATACTAATTTTGTAAAAGAAATATTAGATGCCAAAGAAGATGTCAAATCAGGAAAAGGAGTAAAAATTGACATTGAAAATTTATGGAAATAATTTTTTCGCCTAAGGCTATAAAAGATTTGACTTTTTGGAAAAAATCTGGGGATAAATCAGCGATGAAGAAAATACAAGAACTTTTAAAATCAATTGCTGTTTCTCCCTTTTCAGGTCTTGGGAAACCCGAGCCACTAAAGCATCAACTCTCAGGAATGTGGTCTAGGAGAATCAATAGAGAACATTGAATAATCTATGAGGTATTAGAAAACGAAAGGGATAAAACCATTAATGTTTTATCCCTCAAAGGTCATTATGAAAGAGTTTAATTTAAACGAGATTCTTCAAAATCCTCTCTTTTAGACTTTCTGTAGCCTTTACCAATGGAAGACGAACCGTTTCTCCGCAAATTCCCAAGTGACTCATCAGAAACTTCAATCCCACAGGATTTGCTTCCTCATACATCATCGGGTTGATATCCAAAAGCTTGAAGGCTGCCTCTTTTGCCTCTTCTAAATTTCCATGACAAATGGTTTTGAATATGCTAGGATAGGCGTTGGCCAAAACAGAAATAACACCTTGTCCACCGATGACCCTCATAGAAGGAGTCAGAATATCATCTCCCGAAATCAGAAGAAAATCCTTTGGCATCCTCGCTGCGATCCTCATACATTGGGAAAGATCGCCGCTTGCCTCCTTCATTCCGATGATATTGGGATGTTGTGATAGGTGTACTGTAGTCTGAAAAGCCACATTGGACATGGTACGGCCCGGTACATTATAAAGAATTACCGGAACAGGACAAGCATCCGCTATGGCTGTGTAATGAGCGATGATTCCCGCTTGGGTGGGTTTGTTATAATAAGGACTGACGGAAAGAATGGCGTCAATACCTGTAAAATCTGTTTCTTTGATTTCCTCCAATACTCCTGCAGTATTATTTCCTCCAATGCCATATACTACAGGAATCCGACCTGAATTGTATTCCAAAGCCGCTTTCAAAACCTGTTTCTTTTCGGATTTGGATAAAGTAGCGCTTTCGCCTGTAGTTCCACATACTACCAAATAATCCACACCACCGTCAATGACGTGGTTGATTACGTTTTGCAATCCTGCAAAATCTATAGATCCGTCTTCTGAAAAGGGAGTGATTAAGGCGACCCCTGTACCGTGTAATTTCAACATTTTTCTTTTATTTTCTTGAAATAAGCCATCAGCTTGTCTAAGTTGGGCTTGAGGTTTTCACCCTCAGTTTTAATCATAAAATCCAGCAATGGGCTGTTTTCTGCGGAGTAAAAGCCCATTTTGAACCCGCTTTTATTAACGAGCAGCAAATAACGCAAATATGGGCTAAGGTGTAAAGTAGGAACTAAAATAAAATCCAGTTTTTCCTCCATAAACTCATTGAAGTAATCGGTGGGCAAACCCCACACTGAAAAATAAATCGGGCAAATGGCTTCTGCATCCGTGTTTTCTTCAGAAAAATATCCACCAATGATCCTAATATTAAATCCCCATATTTTCCTTAGCATCTCTTTTGACTCCAAAAACTCCTCCTTGTTCGATGCCAAAATAGCCACCCGCCTAGGGTTACTAGGAAAGGAAACTTCGGTTTTTCCATTTTTTTTGAATGCTTTCTCCAATTGATAGACGATCATTCGGTCTTTGATCCACTTCATGGCGCTATCGGTTTTTCTACCATTTTCAGGAATTCTTCTTCAGAGATCAATTTGATCCCCAACTTCTCTGCCTTTTCTTTTTTACTTGGGCCCATTTCTTCCCCTTCGATGATAAAGTCAAGACCCTTAGAAACAGCTTTCAGATATTGACCTCCATTGGCTTCAATAAAATCAATGATTTCATCTCTCTTGAAATGGTTGAGTCGGCCGGAAGCAAGGATTTTCATCCCTTCCAATTTATTGCTTTGCAAAACAATGGTACTTTCCTCGACTTCAAACTTCAGCCCTTTTGATTTCAACCTTTGGATCAAAATCAGGTTTTCAGGATCTCGGAAGTAATCCTGTAAACTGATGACGAGCGTTTCTCCCACGCCATTGATTTCCAAAAGCTGTTCAGAATTTGAGGCCTGCAGTGCCTCGATATTTTTGAAATGCCGTGCAAGAATCTGTGCCGTATTCTCCCCAATATTCCGAATTCCCAAGGCAAACAAAACTTTTTCAAAAGACTGGTTTTTTGAAACCGAAATCCCTTCGATCATATTGCTGATGACACCTTCCTGAAAAGTATTGGCTTTGAGTTTTTTGATCCGGTCTTCCTGCTCGGCGGTAAGTTCCAACTTCATTTTCATCAGGATTCCATGAACTGTATTTTCATGGTAAGCTGCATCTGAAATTTCCCGCAGGGTCGACCTATTGCCTATCAAAAGGCTCAATACCAAAGCAACAGGCACATAATCCTCCAATATTGGATAGGAGGAGGTCATTAGGAGGTTTTCAAGCAGTTGTATTGTCCCTACATTCTGTGCCGTTTTCTTTTTGCTATTACGAATAAATGCCTGAAAATTTTGCAGAACGCTGAGCAATGGTTTTTCAGATTGACTTTCACAAAAACTCTGGATAGCTGTCAATGAAATTCCTTCTGTCAGTGCAAAAAATGTTTTGGGCAAGGATATATAAAGTAAGCCATCGTCGGTCTTCTGGTATTGGTCCTGACTCATTTCCAGTCCCAAAAGATTCTCCTGAACAGTTTCCAACTCGTAAATATCTGCCGGATTTTTGATAAATCCCTGATCGATCAATGTCCTGATCCGCTCGGTTCCCAATGAGTCGATGTCCATAGCCCTTTTATGGACAAAATGCTCGATTCTCCCTAGAATCTGCGGCGCACAACCTTTGGTATTGGGACAGAAATGCTTGGCTTCGCTTTCCTTTCTTTCAAGTTTGGTACCGCATTCAGGGCAATGGTCTATGTATTCAATGGGTTCGGAATTAGGGATTCTTTTGTCCAAAACAACCTCGGTGATCTTGGGGATGATTTCGCCGCCTTTTTCTACCTGTACCATATCACCTTCGTGAAGTCCAAGGCGGAGGATTTCATTGGCATTGTGAAGTGAGGCTCTCTTGACAGTCGTCCCTGCAAGGTGCACAGGGGCAAGATTGGCAACAGGAGTAATTGCGCCCGTCCTGCCTACCTGGTAAGAGATAGAAAGTAACCTGGTTGCACTACTTTCGGCTTGGTATTTATAGGCAATTGCCCAACGAGGAATCTTTGCAGTGAATCCCAATTCCTCCCTTTGGTCATAATCGTTGATTTTCAAAACCACGCCATCGGTATCCAAAGGAAGCGCAAAGCGCTTTTCCTTCCATGACTCAATGAAAGTCAAAACGCCTTGGATATCGGCGGATTTGAAATGCGTAGGGGAGACATTGAACCCCCATTTTTCTATCAAGGCAATGGCTTCGTCATGTTTGTTGACTCCGATATCATCTCCCAATAATTGGTAGAAGTAGCAGTTGAGCCTTCTTTTGGCGACTACGGTGCTGTCCTGCATTTTGACTGTGCCCGAAGCCGCATTTCTAGGGTTTGCTAAAGTCGCTTCGCCTGCTGCTTCCCTTTCAATATTGATTTTGTCAAATTCTTTTTTGGGCAAAAAAACCTCTCCTCTCACTTCAAACCGATCAGGAACGTTGTCTCCTTGGATTGACAAAGGAATATTTCGGATGGTTTTGATGTTTTCGGTGACCACATCTCCGCGTGTTCCATCTCCGCGTGTTACAGCACGGACGAGCTGACCGTTTTCATAGACTAAACTGATGGCCACACCGTCAAATTTCAATTCGCAGAAATACTCAAAGTTGCGGTGTCCGAGTCCTTTGGCAACCCTTTCGTCAAAAGCCAAAAGGTCTTCTTCCGAATAAGTATTTCCCAAAGAAAGCATGCGGTAGCCATGTTCGGCAGTTTCAAACTCCTTGGTGATGGTACCACCGACCCTTTGGCTTGGGCTGTCACTTTCAAGGAATTCTGGATATTGTTTTTCCAGTTTGACCAACTCTTCCAACAACCTGTCAAACTCAAAATCAGTTATTTCCGTCCTGTCTTCCTGATAATATAGATGATTGTGGTGATTGATTTGCTTGGTGAGTTCAGCAATCCGAGTTTTGGCCTCAGTTGGGTTCATGACGGTTTTGGGATGGAAATTAAAAGGTAATAATCCAAAATTAACTTTTGTAGGAAGAAACACCAAGGATTCTTTTGAGGGAATTGAGATTTCGCTTAAGTGGACATTAATTAAGTGGAATGCCTATATTTGACTCTCTATTTCAATTAATGAGCAAAAAATCAGATATCGAAACCAAAATCCTTGAAGTAGCCTACCAATACTTTATCAAGCAAGGCTACAAGAATACCACCATGGATGAAATTGCCCAAGAATTGGGAATGAGCAAGAAGACACTTTACAAGTATTTCCCGGGAAAGCTTGAACTTCTTGCCGCTACTTTTGATATCCTTAAGACAAGACTTTCTATAAAGGTAAGCGCATTGTTGGACAATAAGTTAATCCCATATACGGTCAAGCTCAAGTCTCTTTTGAGCACCGTTGCTTCGGATGTTTCGACCATCAATCCCAAGATATTGGATGAACTCCGAGACCATGCACCTTCTATTTGGGCGGATTTATTGGCATACATCAGAGAATCCGGATATCTGCGATTCCAAAAACTGATACAGGAAGGGATTGAAAAAGGGTATGTTCTCCCCACAGTCAATGTTTCTTTCATCGTATTCATCTATACCTCTGCGATCCAAAACCTGATCGACCACAAATTTTTAAGTCAGTTTCCTGAAGAAATGCGGGCGAGTTTCAAACTCAGTCCTGCCGAAATCTACGATCAGGCCATTCAGATTATCTACACCGGCATACTCACCGATGATGCCAGAAGAGAACTAAGCCAAATTTGAAACCCTTTTTCCATTCCCACTTTCCATTCTAATTTCTACCTTTGCGGCTTATGAAACCAAGCGAATTCAAAAGATATACAGTCACGGCTGCATTGCCTTATGCCAACGGTCCATTACATATCGGTCACTTGGCAGGTTGTTATATTCCTGCTGACATTTATGTGAGATACCTCCGCTCCCAAGGTCGGGATGTGGCTTTTGTCGGGGGATCCGATGAGCACGGTGTGGCCATCACTATCAAGGCCCGTAAAGAAGGAATCAGCCCCCAAGAGGTTGTGGACAGGTATCATGAGCTGATGAAAAAAAGCTTTCAGAAGTTTGGGATAAGTTTTGACCATTATTCAAGGACCTCTGCCAAAATCCATCATGAAACTGCATCGGGATTCTTTCGGGACCTTTATGACAAAGGGGAATTTTTGGAACAGACTACTGAACAGTATTTTGATGTTGAAGCCGGACAGTTTTTGGCTGACAGATATATAGAAGGTACCTGCCCAAAGTGCGGCAATGAAAACGCTTATGGAGACCAATGCGAAAAATGCGGATCTTCGCTCAGTCCCACAGAACTGATCAATCCCAAATCCAAGCTATCAGGAAATACTCCTGTTTTGAAGGAAACCAAGCATTGGTTTCTCGACTTGGCCAAATATACTGATTTCCTCAAAAACTGGATTTTGGTGGAGCATGGCCATGACTGGAAAAACAACGTCCTTGGACAGTGTCGCTCTTGGTTGGAAGCTGGCGACGGTTTGCAGGCGAGGTCAATGACAAGAGATATGGATTGGGGAATTCCTGTACCGGTCGAAGGAGCGGAAGGAAAGGTCCTCTATGTTTGGTTTGATGCACCGATAGGCTATATCTCCAGTACCAAAGAATGGGCTGCCGAAAAGGGATTTGATTGGGAGCCTTATTGGAAGTCAGAAGACACCAAATTGGTCCATTTCATCGGTAAGGATAATATCGTTTTCCATTGTATTGTTTTCCCCGCTATTCTCAAAACCCACGGAGGATATGTCCTTCCTGATAATGTACCCGCAAATGAATTCCTGAATCTCGAAGGAGACAAAATATCAACTTCACGAAATTGGGCGGTTTGGCTGCACGAATACCTTGAGCAATTTCCGGAAAAACAGGATGTGTTGCGCTATGTCTTGACTGCAAACGCACCTGAAACCAAGGACAATGATTTTACCTGGAAGGATTTTCAATCCCGAAACAACTCAGAACTTGTGGCCATTTATGGCAATTTTGTGAACAGGGCGGTGGTATTGACACATAAGTTTTTTGATGGGAATGTTCCCGGTTTGGGGACATTGTATGACTTGGACAAAGATGCTTTGGAAGCATTGAGATCCTTCCCTGAAAAAATTGCGGCTTCTATCGAAAGGTACCGATTTAGAGAAGCACTTTCATTTGTAATGGATTTCGCACGTACAGGAAACAAATACCTCGCAGAAACAGAACCTTGGAAAACCATCAAAGAGGACAAGGAAAGAACAGGGACAATCCTCAATATTGCACTCAATTTTGCTGCAAACCTTGCCATTGTTGCTGAACCGTTTTTGCCTTTCACCTCGGCCAAAATCTTTGGGATGTTTGGTCTACAGGGATTGAAGTGGGAAGATGCCGGAAGCCACGAATTGTTGCAGACCGGCCAGCAGATCTTTGAGGCGGCTCTATTATTTGACAAAATCGAGGATGCCACCGTAGAAGCTCAAATCCAAAAACTTTTGGATACCAAAAAACAAAATGAAATCGCAAATGCTGTAGCAGAACCTATGAAGGACATTATTTCTTATGAAGATTTTGCCAAACTTGACATGAGGGTGGTAAAAGTCCTGACTGCTGAACCAATGCCAAAATCCAAAAAGCTGCTCAGATTGACGGTGGATACGGGTTTGGGAGTGAAAACAGTATTGAGTGGCGTGGCCGAGCATTTCAAACCTGAGGATCTGATTGGAAAGCAGGTTACGATGCTGATCAACCTTGCGCCAAGAAAGATGATGGGGATAGACTCTGAAGGGATGATCTTGATGGCCGAAGACCGGGACGGCAGCCTGAGGCTTCTCCAACCCAATACTTCAACATCTGAAGGATCGACGATTTCCTGATATTGGATACACCGAATGGAAGGCCTTGAATTGAAAGTCAGTTCAAGGCTTTTTTATTTTTTTAATAATTTCTTAATGATCAGATATTCTTTTTATCAATTTGATGAATCGGAGTTCAAGTTTTTGTTTGTTTTTCAAAATCCACTATATTCAAGCCATATCATTTTTAAATCCAAAAAATAGGCCATATGGAGACGAATCAATACCAAGTTGGGGATAATTTTGATGAAATGTTTGCCAAAGAGGGTCAGGTGAGACCGCATTATGAAGAATTTCTCAAACTTTTGGGAAAAACCACTTCAAAAAGGATGTCCCATCTTCAATACTCTGCCAATAAGACACAGGTAGCGATGGGGATGACTTTTAATGTCTACCATGATAATCAGGGGATGGAAAAAATCCTTCATCTAGATATTATTCCAAGGATCATCGCGCATCAGGAGTGGAAGAAAATAGAGGCAGGACTGAAGCAGCGAATCCATACGCTCAACCTTTTTTTGCAGGATATTTATAATGACAGAAAAGTACTGAAGGACAAAATTGTACCGGAAGACCTGATTCTTGGTAGCAAGGATTACCTCAAACCCTGTGAGGGACTTACACCTCCCAAAGGGATTTGGTGCCACATCACGGGAACAGACTTGGTCCGAAACAATGACGGAAACTATTATATCCTTGAGGATAATCTCCGCTGTCCGTCGGGTGTGTCCTACATGCTCGAAAGCCGTGAAATCATCAAGCGCGCTTATCCCGACCTATTCAATAAATTGGGTGTGATGCCAGTTTCGGATTATCCGGTCAAGCTTTTGAAAATGCTACAATTCATTTCCAATAAAGAAAAGCCGGTAGTTGGGGTTTTGACTCCGGGGATTTATAACTCTGCGTATTTTGAGCATTCCTATCTTGCTTTGCAGATGGGAGTGGAGCTGGTTTCGGGTGTGGATTTGATTACTAAAGGCAAGAAAGTCTTTATGCAGACTACAAAGGGATTGGAGCAGATTGATGTTTTGTACAGAAGGATCGATGACACTTTCTTGGATCCATTGACTTTCAATCCACATTCTATGTTGGGCATACCGGGGATATTTGAAGCCTATAAGGCAGGAAATATTGCGCTCGCCAATGCGCCTGGGACAGGGGTGGCGGATGATAAGGCTGTTTATGCTTATGTTCCGAGATTGATCAAATATTACCTTGGTGAAGATCCGATTTTGGAAAATGTGCCTACTTATCTCTGCAGAGAAGAACAGGATAGAAAATATGTTTTGGACAATATTGAAGACCTTGTCGTGAAGGAAACCAATGCAGCAGGTGGCTATGGGATGCTGATAGGTCCCAAAGCCACCAAAGAAGAACATGCCAAATTCCGTGACCTTGTCAAAAACAATCCGACCAATTATATCGCGCAGCCAACTTTATCCTTGTCAACAGTACCAACTTTGACTGACAATGGGTTGGAAGGAAGGCATGTGGATTTGAGGCCTTATATTCTGTACGGACAAGAAATCGAAGTGATACCCGGAGCGCTGACGAGGGTGGCATTAAAAAAAGGGTCATTGGTCGTCAACAGCTCCCAAGGCGGGGGAAGTAAAGATACTTGGGTTTTATATAATTAAAATACTATGCTAAGTAGAGTTGCAAGTTCGATATATTGGCTGGGGAGATACCTCGAAAGGGCCGAAAATTATTCCAGGTTTATTGATGTGAATTTCAACCTGATGCTTGACCTTCCACCTGACTTGAAAGAGCAGTGGGAACCCTTGGTCATCACCACAGGCGACAATGAAATCTACAAGACCAAGCATAAAAATTTTGAAAGAAAGGATGTCATCCATTTTTTGACATTTGATACAGATAATCCAAACTCGATCATCTCTTCGATCTCGTATGCAAGAGAAAATGCAAGGGTAATACGTGAAAATCTGACTAAGGAAACTTGGGAAAACCTGAATGAATTGTATCATTTTGTTTTGAAAAGGGCAGATAAAAAAGATTGGAACAAAGAAGACCCTAGGGCTTTTTTTGAAAGTGTAAAGAATCAAGTTCTTCTGCTTTATGGACTTGCTGACAGTACTGTGGCAAGGACAGAAGGCTGGTATTTTAGGCAATTGGGGCTGTTTTTGGAGCGTGCAGACAAGACGAGTAGGATCGTTGATGTCAAATACCACATCCTGCTTCCCGCCCCGAGTTTGGTGGGAAGTCCTTTGGATTTTTTGCATTGGACGGCGCTGTTGAAGTCTGTCACTGCCTTCAACACCTACAGGAGATTGTATGGGAATATTGAACCAGCAAAAGTGGTGGAGTTTTTGATCCTGAATAAATACTTCCCAAGGTCTGTATTTTATTGCATCAGGGAAGCTGAAAGTTGTCTCCACAAAATTTCCGGTCTGGCGGATAGCGGTTACAAGAATTCTGCAGAAAAAGCCATCGGGGAATTGAGGTCAAACCTGGAATTTACCGATGTGGAAGAAATCATAAACATGGGTCTTCACGAATACCTTGACCAACTTCAGGTTAAAATTAATGATGTGTCGAATAAAATAAATACCAACTTCTTCCAAATTAAGGATAACTTTATCAATCAAACTCAGATTCAGGAATGACCTTTTGCCTCGGAATAAAAACAAAAAACGGCCTAATTGGCCTTTCTGACACCCGCATCACCTCAGGAAATGAGACTACTACTTCTAAAAAAGTATTTACGGTCAACAGGGAAAAGCATTCTTTTTTTATCATGACTTCAGGTTTGCGGTCCGTCAGGGACAAGGCAATAACCTATTTTACAGAAGTCATTGAGGACCAAGATGCAAATTTCACTAAACTCTATAAAGCAGTCAATGAATTTGGCAATCAGGTGAAAATTGTTGCAAGAGAAGATAAAGAGTACCTAGAAGAATCAGGACTCAAATTTAATTTATTTTCAATTATTGGAGGCCAATTGGAGCATGATAAAGTTCCAAAGCTCTATCTGCTTTATCCGCAGGGAAATTGGATAGAAATCAGAAGGGGCACGCCTTTTGTCATCATTGGAAATACGGGTGCAGGTAACCCGGTTCTGAGGCGTTCATTGAGTTACGAGGAATCTCTAGACTATGCTTTGAAATGTGCTTTCCTGGCATTTGATGCCACAAGGATTTCTGCCAATGATGTAGATTACCCGATTGATACTGTGATTTTGGAAAATGACACCTATCATACTATTGAAAAAAGGTTTGAGCAAAAAGAACTTGAACATATTTCTGCTTTTTGGAATAACCGGTTAAAGGAAGCGATTAAGGTATTACCGGCGGAAGTTTTGCAAAAAGCTTTTCGGGAGTTTGAAATAGTATGAATTTAAAAAAATGAAATTAAGAATCAGACATTCAACAAGATATACTTACGATCAGAAAGTACAGCTTAATATCCATGAATTTTATCTGATTCCATTACAGCGTTTTTACTTCAAGGTTTTAAATTCAAACTGGACCGTTTTCCCAACCCCTTTAGGATTTCACGAAAGGATCAATTTTGAAAACAATCCTTACTTTCAAGCTTGGTTTACAGGTGAATCGGATTTTTTGGAAATCAAGAGTGATTTTGAAATAGAAGTGGGGGAGTTTAATCCCTACGGATTTATCATCCAACCGCAACCCGTTTTTCCATTTGAGATTTTTTCTTATCCTGAGGAAGTCAGAGACTATTTAAGGATATATATTGAGGGAGAAAAACTGCCCAGTTTGGATGATTTCGTCAAAAGTGTGATGAAAGAATCAGATGGTCTTGTAGGGTTTTTGGTACTGCTTCTAGCAAAAATTCATTCCAAATGGGAGCATGTCATCCGTCATGAGGAGGGAATTATGCCTTTGGGGGAAGTTTTTGACAGTAAAATGGGTTCTTGCCGTGATTTGTCTTGGATGCTGATGTCTATGCTGAGAAGTATCGGATTGGCGTGCAGGTTTGTAAGCGGTTATGCTTTCAACCCTGAATTGGACGCTGGACATGAACTTCATGCCTGGGTTGAAGTATTTCTCCCCGGAGCGTCATGGATCGGTTTGGATCCAAGTTTGGGGTTATTGGCAGATAGCCGATATATTCCTTTGGCAATCAGCTATGACCCAAAGTTTGCATCGCCGGTTGTGGGGAATTACGGCGGCGCCTCTCAGTCTCATTTGACCACTGATGTGGTGATTGAGGTTGTTTGATTTTTTCTGAAAATCGATCGGTAGGTTATTATATTTTTTGAGCCTTTTGACTTTTATATTTTCTTATACCCCGGACTTTCAAGACGCAATCCAATAACTCCATAATCAATCCTCCATTTCCTTTATTTTTACCAGAATGAACAAAAACGGAATGGATTATGTATAAACCATTGTAAATCATCACAACAATGAATCAATCCGGTCCAATTATATTTCTCTCCATCCTTTTTTTATTTATTCTCTTTCTGAGTTGGTATGTATTTCAGGCGATCAGAACCGTCAGCATGGGAATCGACCTTATTCGCATCCAACAAATGATTAAATGGTCCTATTGGGCATTTATGTTGAGCTTATTGACTTGGCTAGTATTTAAATCTGTTCAAGTTTTTTCAACAGGAGAGTTTGCATCTTCAGCCCAGACCTTATCAAGTGTATTTCTTACTTTAATTGTGACCCAGTTGGTCATTGTTTTTGTCCTCTTAGGAGAAGATATCATTAGAAATATCCAAGCCATATCGGTTTTTGCGATGAATGGTGCAAAAGGATATTCCTTTCCATCTAGAACAGTTTGGGTGAGTGTTTTGGCCTTGACAGTCGCCTCTGTGCCCCTGTTTAGCTTTGTTTATGGGATCAAGTATGGTAAATACAATTTCAAAGTTCACCGGGAAGTCTTATACTTTGAGGATTTGCCTGAAGCCTTTGACGGCTTTACTATTACACAGATTTCTGACATCCATTCCGGAAGCTTAAAGGACCACAAAGCTGTGGCAAGTGGGGTTCAGATGGTATTGGATCAAAAATCTGATCTTTTTGTTTTTACAGGTGATCTTGTCAACCATAGGGCAGATGAGATTGAACCGTTGATTAAAGAATTTTCAAAAATAAAGGCAAAATATGGTCAGTTTTCAATTTTGGGAAACCACGACTACGGGGATTATTCTTCATGGCCTAGCCCTGAAGCAAAAAAAGAAAACTTTGAAAAACTGAAGGGACAGCATGCAAAACTTGGTTTTGATCTGATGTTGGATGAAAATATCAGGATAGAAAAAGACGGGCAATCCATTATACTTGCCGGGGTTGAAAATTGGGGAGTTGGATTCAAAGAAAAAGGCGATTTGCAAAAAGCATTGAAAGGAACTGAAACCGGGGATTTCAAAATTTTGCTTTCCCACGATCCATCCCATTGGGATGCCCAAGTCAAGAACAATCCCAACCCTGTTCATCTGACACTTTCAGGACATACCCACGGTATGCAGTTTGGTATTGAAACCCAATTGGTCAAATGGAGTCCTGTCCAATACCGATATCCAAATTGGGCTGGCTTGGCAGAAGAAGCCGGAAGTTATTTATATGTCAATAGGGGTTTTGGTTTCCACGCATTTGCAGGAAGAGTGGGGATATGGCCGGAAATTACAGTTATTGAGTTGAAGAAGGGTAAAAAGCCCGATTCTATCCATTTGGCTTCAGCCAAAAATTAGAAGACCCAATGATGAACAAAGTATAGTTTTTGGGGTTTTTACATCATGATCTGGTTTATTTCACTTATAATGGCTATTTCTTTTGAAGGAAAGGAAAATGTAACCCTTGATGATTTGAGATGGAAAAATAGGATTGTTCTTTATTTTCCATCACCTGATCAAAATCCAAAGTTTGAATTCGATGCTATCGAAGAAAAATTAAATGAAAGGAAAATCATTTTTTTATCAATAGGTGATGTCTTCACCACAAATTCTAAACTTGTTTTCACCCGGGATTATCTCCAGGTCCTTCAGGAAAAATATTCCACTGAAAAAGGCCAAGGTAATTGGTTATTGATTGGACTTGATGGTGGTGTTAAAGAGACCAAGATGGGTGAACCCGATTGGGACTTTATTTTCAAGACCATCGACTCTATGCCAATGAGGCAATCTGAAATTAGAAAGATTAACTAGAAATGATTTTTTTTACCAAACTTTTTTGAAAGCAAACACCACAATTTCTAAAATCAATTAAAAAATACCCTGATCAGGTTATTTTTTGGGATGGTTCAAGTGTTTAGATTTGAATGAAATAAAAATCTAATTGATGAAATTCTATTACTTGTCCACAGATCCCAATAATGAAGGAGATTACGAAATCCATCACCGCGAATGTTCAAAAATACCTTCTATTCAGAAACGATTGTATTTGGGTCCATTCAACAATGGGCATGAGGCGATGAACCTAGCTAGGGTTTCCCATTCAAAATTGGTTATTTGTGAGGCATGCCAAAATGTGTCTATGGTTCCAAGATTTTCACATTTCAACGATACTGAACCAATCCATCCCAATCCTTAATACTGGTCTAAAAGGTATTTGATGACATCTGTTGTGGTCACAATTCCTTTAAGTTCCCCATTTGCAACTACCGGCAAGGCATGGAATTCTTCGGTTGCAAAAATTTCCGCTATTTCCTTAATGGAATCTTCCTCAGACACCACTTTTGGCTTTGAAGTCATCACCTGACTAAGTGATAGGATTTCTAATACAGCTTCATCAGCACCATCTTGATTATCGAACAATGCGCCAAAAGTCAGCCTGTTGATATCTGTACGGCTGATGATTCCGGTGATTTTTTTTCCTTCTAATACCGGAATATGCCTGATTTTGTGTCTTCTGAACATTTCCACCACTGTAGACAGTTTTTCATTTTCCTGTACAGTGAATACCTCTTTGGTCATTATTTCCTTTACTGGTTCCCGCTTTTTCATGGTCATTTGGATTAATTTTTATTATTATCCGAAGCTACAATTAAGGGAAAAACCAAAACCTGATGAAAGTCATGTTCAAAATTGATTTTGGTTGCCACTGAATAAAAAATGGCCTTTTGGGGCATATTTCGATAATTATTCTCCGTTGAAAGAACAATTTCTGAAGTAGTTTTTCAAATATTCAGGAAAATAGTATTTTCGAACCCGAATCGGGGTGTGGCGCAGTCCGGTAGCGTACACGTCTGGGGGGCGTGTGGTCGCAGGTTCAAATCCTGTCACCCCGACAGCAATAAGTTTCAAAGTCTCAATCTCATCGGTTGAGACTTTTTTTTTCACCCAAACTTCATCGTAAATACTGTCGTTATTCCCGGTGCAGACTCTACTTCAAGGTTTCCCTTATGCAGGTTCATTATTTGCCTTGAAATGGCCAACCCGATTCCGCTTCCGGTTTTCTTGGTGGTAAAAAATGGTACAAATATGCGTTCCAACGCCTCAGGGACAATTCCCTCTCCGTGGTCTATCACTTGGATATAGGGAAAGGACTGACTGTTGATCCCTGATTTTAGAAGGATAGTTCGTGTGGTGGCTTTTTCCATTGCTTCTTTGGCATTTTTGATCAGGTTGATCAGGATCATTTGGATTAGGTCCTGGTCAGCCATCAATTCAAGTTCTTTTGGGTTCAAATCCGTTTGGAGCTGGATTCCGGATTTTGCCAATTCTTCCTTCAGGAGAACACAGATATTTTCAAACAACTGCTGAACTGCAAAACGCTTCAATATTGGTTGGGGAATATTGGTATAATCCCGGTAAGCATTTACAAAATCTACAAGACCGGTACTGCGCTTGGAGATGGTTTCCAAACCCTCACAGAGATCGACATAGGAGTCTTTTTCGAGGACCAATTCGCCGGTATCTTCCTCATGGATGTCTTCCTCCAAGATGGTTCCTAACGAATTTGCCAAACTTGCTATTGGGGTCATGGAGTTCATGATCTCATGACGGAGAACTTTCGTCAGATTTTGCCAGGCCTGCAGTTCGTTTTTTTGCAATTCTGAACGGATATTCTGAAAAGAAAGAAGGGTCCAACTGTTTCCCTCCATTTTGAAGGAAGCGGATTGCACGTTGAGATGGATCTCGTTATTTATTTTGATGGAAAATGAACCACCCGGTTTGAGAGAAAGAACACTTTTCAATAAATCTACAGATAGTTTCCCCAAGTCATTGATGTCTTTGAACTGAGGGATCTGAAGCAATTGTTTTGCTTCTCCGTTGATCACTCCGATGCGACCTTGGCTATCAAAAGACAAAATCCCTGTATTGATATGTTGGATCATGATCTGGAGAAAGAGCATCTGCTCCTCTTTTTCAGCTCTTGTCTTTTTAAAAGCTTCGATTACCTCATTGAAAGACATATTCATTTCTCTGAAGGAATTTCCAAGTTTACTGTCTTTGGTAAATGAAGATGAAAAATCTGAATACCTTATGGACTCCAAAAATCTGGTAATTTTCTTATTTGTAGTATTTCCAAATGAAATCAGGTTGAGGGCCAAAAACAAAACAATCACTGCAAATAGGATTGCCTGGACCATAGACTGGTCTTTGAAAAAAAAGAAAAGGCTCAGATAGGCAAAACCTACTATGAGCAAAACCCTGACCAAAATGCCAATGGCAAATGATTTAAAGCCCATATCTTTCCAGTCTTCTGTACAGTGATGACCTGGTCAGCCCCAACTCCTCTGCCGCTCTGGTAATGTGGCCATTGTGTTTTTGGAGGGCTTTTCTGATCAGGATTTTTTCAACATCCTCAATGTTCAAATGATCAAGACTTACCAATTCCTCTTGTTTCTCTGGAGAAAGCTGTTTTTGCATAAATAAATCCTCAGGCTGCAGAACCCCGTGGGATGTCATAATCACCGCCCGCTCGATGCTGTGTTGAAGCTCCCGGATATTTCCGGGCCAATGGTATTTTTGCATGCGTTTGATCAGGGCTTCACCGGCTTTGCGGATTTCTTTGTTGTATTTTTTGGAATAAACTTCGATGAAATGGTTGGCCAAATGTGGAATGTCTTCCAATCTCTCACGCAATGGCGGCAAGGTAATTTCGATGGTATTGATCCTATAGAGTAGATCCTGTCGGAAGGTATTTTCATACACCATGCTGTGGATCGGCATATTGGTAGCGGATATTAGCCTGATATTGACAGGCGTTGCTTTATTGGCACCTACCCTTGTCACTTCTCTGTTTTGCAATGCCGCCAAAAGCTTGGATTGGAGTGGGAGGGGAAGGTTTCCGATTTCATCCAAAAACAAAGTCCCTTTGTTGGCCTGCTCAAATCTGCCGGCCCTGTCTTCTTTGGCGTCGGTAAAGGAGCCTCTTTTGTGCCCGAAAAGCTCACTTTCAAATAATGTGGAAGTGATCGATCCCAAGTCCACACCTACAAATGCTTCCCTGTATCTTTTGGAATGCCGGTGAATGGCACGGGCAATCAATTCCTTTCCTGTTCCGTTTTCTCCCAAAATCAACACATTCGCGTCTGTACCGGCAACCCTTTCGATGGTTTCAAATACCTTCACCATTGAAGCACTTTGACCGATGATATCTTTGAATTTGCTGTCAATATCCTGATATAGCTGTTGTTGTTGGTTTTTGAGCTGGGAAATCTCCAATTTGGATTGACGCAGTTGAAGGGCTGAATTCAAAGTCGCCAACAGTTTTTCATTCTCCCAAGGTTTCAATACAAAGTCAGTAGCTCCTTCCTTGATGGCTTTGACCGCTGTATTGACATCTCCATATGCAGTAATCAATACCACCACCGCAGAAGAATCCAACTCCAAAATCCTGTCCAACCAATAGAAACCTTCCTGTCCACTGCTCACATCTTTTGTAAAATTCATGTCCAACAGGATCACGTCATATTGCTCATTGATGATAAGGACAGGAAGAAGGCCTGGATTTGTTTCTGTATCTACTTGTCCAAAATGCCTTTTCAAAAATATTTTGGCGGCTTTCAAAAGGTCCTCGTTGTCATCTACTATGAGGATTTTTCCTGGTTTGTTTTCTTTCATATTTTAAGACGTGAGATTTGAGACGTGAGATTTGAGATTTGAGACATGAGACTTTGGATTTGAGAAAGATGGTAGTAAGATTTTTCAACCAATTCGCCATCTTACGGAGGGGATTTAGAATACTGAAATTCCAACTCTTGATACAGAATCTCAACAGTATGCAACTTTTTAATCCTCCAAACTTTTCAACCTTCCAACATTAATTTTCCAACTTTCCAATTTTTCAATCTTCCAATTCTCCTAGTATCTTCCAAAACTTGTACCGAAATGATACAAACGGACAAAGTGATTTCAAAATCGGTCAATGGATGGAATTTAAGCAGTTTTTATCAAAAGAAGTAAGGGTAATTTTTTAATAATTCTACTCTAGTCATTTCATTTTTTGGTCGCTTGCGGACGTTTTTGTTCGATAAACCTCCCGGTCAAAAACGGATATGCCCTTTTTGAATGTTTTTGAGGGGTTTTGTTGATGGCATGTTAATTGGCAAACACATACCAAAAGAATAACAGAAAATTTACAATGGATAGGAAGATTGAGAAAAAGACCTGGACGCCTAAGTTTATCGGAATAATTGCTGGAGGAGCTTTATTAGTGGGATTTGTTCTGTACCAATTAATATTCGCTGATTCCAGGTCTTCAATGAATGTCAATAAGGATAGAATCACTATTGCCACGGTTATTGAAGGGGAATATACAGATTACATTCCTGTCAGTGGCACTATTGAACCGGGAGAAGTGTTTTTTCTTGATGCCATCGAAAGGGGAAATATCCAACAGATTGTAAGGGAATCAGGCGCCTTGGTGGATGTAGGCGATACTATTCTCATACTGACCAACTCCAATCTGCAATTGGATGTCATGCAGCGTGAAACTGACCTTTATTTTCAGATCAACAATCTCCGACAGACGAGATTGCTTCTTGACCAAAACGACCTCAGCCAACAGGGTCAGTTGGCAGAAATTGATTATCAGATCAACCTCCTCAAACCACAATATGAAAGGTTCAAGGAATTGCATAGTAAAAAATTGATTTCCGATAGGGAATTGGAGGAGGTAAAAGAGCAGTATGAATACAATGTAAAAAGGAAAAGATTGACATATGAATCCTACAGGAACGATTCAGTTGCCAGATCTATCCAAAAAAGACAATTGAGGGATTCCGAATCAAGAATGATGCAGTCACTCGATGGAGTAGGCCATATTTTGGATAACCTAGTCGTCAGAGCTCCTATCAAAGGGCAGCTTACCACACAACAGATCGAAGTCGGGCAATCCATCAATGCGGGTGAGCGGTATGGACAGATCGATATCTTGGACAAATTCAAGGTAAAAGTCCAAATAGATGAATTGTACCTGCCAAGAATCAGCACCGGACTGAAGGGAACATTTACATTTTCGGGAAGCAGTTATGAAATCGAAATCGATAAAATTTATCCCAATGTAACTGGAGGAAGATTTGAAGTGGATATGGTATTTACCGGTGAAGCGCCAACAGGAATCCGAAGGGGACAGACCGTCAGGATTGGATTAGAACTGGGCGAAAGCAAGCAGGCCATCCTTCTGCCAACCGGTGGATTCTATAAGGATACAGGAGGAAATTGGGTCTTTGTAGTGGACGAAGCTACTGGCCGGGCAGAGAAAAGAAACATCCGACTCAACCGCAAAAATCCTGAGCACTATGAAGTCATTGAAGGCCTCCAACCCGGCGACCGCGTCATCGTCAGTGGGTATGAGAATTTTGGAAAGAATGAGGTGTTGAATTTGAAGTAGGGGGAATTGGGCTTAACTGTCCGATGACCGATGACCGATGTTGGTTTGTCCAAATGGAAGGAGAATAGGCAAGAAGTATTGAATACTGATTGGTAAATAACATAAACGTTTAAGTTAAGTGTGCTAATATTAAGAACATGGGAATAATAGTAAATTGAAATCTTTACTCATATCCTTAAATCTAATTATTCTGGCACCTATGAAATTCAAATTTGAAAAGTTAATCATTTGGCAAAACGCCATGGATTTTGGAGAAGAAATTTTCAAAATCAGTTTAGGTTTTCCAAAGGAAGAAATCTTTAATCTTTCTTCACAAATCAAAAGAGCTTCCGATTCAATCGCTCTTAATATCGCTGAAGGATCAATTGGACAATCAAATCCTGAGTTTAAAAAATTCTTGGGATATTCAATCAGATCACTTGCTGAGGTAGTAACATGTTTGGAAAAAGCAAAAAGAAGAAAGTACATCAATGAACAAGATTTTCAAGAATTATATGACAAGGCATTCTATTTAATGAATATGTTAAACTCATTTAAATCAAAAATTCTATAGAGAATAGAAAGCTTTAATGTCAAAATTGATGCAAATCATCGGTCATCGGTCATCGGTCAAAATTTAAATAAGAAACTATCTAACAAATAAGAACACACCCTACCCCCCATGCAAAACATCATCAAAACCGTCAACCTCAGAAAACTCTACACCACAGAGGAAGTAGAAACCACCGCACTGGATGATATCCAGATCGAAATCAAGAAAGGCGAATTCGTCGCCATTATGGGTCCATCCGGATGTGGCAAATCTACTTTGCTTAACATCATCGGACTTCTGGACAACCCGGATTCAGGCCAATACTATTTCATCGAAAATGAAGTGGCCAAATTCTCTGAACGTCAGCGTTCCCAACTGAGAAAAGGAAATATCGGCTTCGTGTTCCAGAGCTTCAACCTCATCGATGAACTGACTGTATTCGAAAATGTAGAGCTTCCGCTTCTATACCTCAAAACCCCTTCTGACGAAAGAAAGCGAAGGGTGGAAGAAGTCCTCGGCCGGATGAACATCATGCACCGAAAAGACCATTTTCCGCAACAGCTTTCCGGCGGTCAGCAGCAAAGGGTAGCCATAGCCCGGGCAATTGTAGCCAAACCTTCTGTAATCCTTGCCGATGAACCAACAGGAAACCTGGATTCTGCCAACGGCGAAGAAGTAATGCGTCTTTTGGAAGAATTGAATAATGAAGGTACTACCATCGTGATGGTGACACACTCCCCACACGATGCGAACTATGCCCACCGTATTATCAACCTATTTGATGGGAAAGTTGTGACTGAAAATATTCGGGAGCAGTTCCATATTTGAAAAACTTGACGGATGTCTGATGACGGGTGACCGATGTTGGCATCCGTCATCGGTCATCGGTCTTTTTACAACTTAATTTTTTATTTAATTAACCATCCTCCAACCACTATGCTCACTAACTATCTCAAAATCGCATTAAGGAGCTTCAAAAAGCACAGATTGACATTTTTAATAAATCTGTTTGGGCTTACTTTGGGCTTGACCACGGTGATTTTGATCATGATGTGGGTCAAAGATGAAGTGAGTATCAACAGGTACCATGCGCTTGGAGATAGAATTTACACTGTGTTTACCAACCACGACAATTCCACAGGTGTAAATACTATTGAAATCACTCCTGCAGAAATGGCCGAAGCCATGGAAGCTGAACTTTCTCAAGTGGAAATGGCGGCGGCGATTTCACCCTATATCACAGGAGTTTCTTTTGACGATGGAAAAGATGTGCAGGTCGCAGATGGGTTTTTTGTCGATCAGGAATACTTGGAAATGTTCAGTATCGATTTTTTGGAAGGAGATAAATCGAAGGCTCTTTCAGACGTTAATTCGGTGGTTTTGTCAGAATCAACAGCTATCAGAATTTTCGGATTGTCAAAAAATGCCATCGGAAAAAGTTTAAAATGGTCCGTGTTTGAGTTCGGGAACGACGTCATAGTAAGAGGAGTTTATAGGGATTTTGGTTCGTTGGATATCGACAAACCTGAATTCTTGTTGTCTTTTCCTTACTTCAAAAAAATGCTTGGAGATGGAGCTCATTGGGACAATTTCAATGCAGGAACCTTTTTGTTACTGAGGGAAGGAACGGATATTGATTCCTTTAATGCCCAAATTGCCAATTTCTTAAAGGATAGGAATACAGAAAGCAATGTGACTCCTTTTGTCCAGGCTTTTGAAGACAATTACCTCTATGGGTCATTTGAAGATGGAAAAGTAGTAGGAGGAAGGATCAATTATGTCTGGATTTTTTCGGCAATTGCATTTTTCATTCTCTTGATTGCCTGTATCAATTTTATGAATCTGACTACTGCCTGGTCCATGAATAGAATCAAAGAAATAGGAGTCAAAAAGTCGATGGGTGCCAGCCGTGGCGGTTTGTTCAGCCAATTTATGGTCGAATCGATGCTGCTTACCTTCTTTGCTATGGTTCTTGCCTTGGTTTTGGCTGCGGTGTTACAGCCGTTTTTCAATCAGGTTACTCTCAAAGAACTGAGCCTCGATTTGTCGATTTCTGAAATTCTGATGTTGGTATTGATCTGGGCTTTTACAGGATTGTTGGCAGGGATATATCCTTCTGTGTATTTATCAAAGTTCAGACCTATCCAAATCCTCAAAAGTAACCTCAAAGGGAGTTTTGGGGAGCTTTTGGCAAGAAAAGGACTGGTTGTCTTCCAGTTTTCAATTTCGCTGCTTTTGATTATCGGGATATCGGTGATAGGACGTCAAATGGCTTATATCCAAAACCAAAATCTTGGCTACAACCAATCCCACCTGCTTCAGATTAATTCCTCCTCCCTTTCAGATACACAACTTGAATCGTTTTTGAATCAGGTTAAAGGAGTTCCCGGGGTCGAAAATGCCTCAAGCTTATCCCATCCCCTCGTAGGATTGATGAGCTCTACTATTGGGCTGAGTTGGGAAGGCAAAGACCCCAAGGAGCAGGTCAAATTTGAAAACATTACGGTCAACATGGATTTGATCGAGACCATGGATTTTGAAATCTTGGAAGGAAGGCCTTTCTCGAGGGATTTTGGCGATGAAAGTTCCAAGATCATCCTCAATGAAGAAGCGGTGAAGGTAATCGGCCTGGACGAACCCGTCGGTGCCACGGTCAATCTTTGGGGGAATGACATGGAAGTAATTGGAGTTTTGGAAGATTTTCATTTTGAATCCCTGAAAGAAAAGGTGAAACCTGCCTTTCTTAAATATGACAAAGCCTTTGCCCAAAAAATCATCATCAGAATCAATCCCGAAAATCAACTGGAAACCATTGCCTCAGTTTCAGGATTGTTTGAAAATCTGAATGCCCAAAAGATGGATTACAGCTTTATGGATGAAGATTTTCAGTCCTTATACCTTCAGGAGCAGCGGATTTCCAAACTAGCCAGGTATTTTGGATTTGTTGCTATTTTTCTTTCTTGTTTGGGATTGTTTGGTCTAGCAGCTTTTACGGTAGAAAACCGCAAAAAAGAAATAGGGGTACGGAAAGTGTTAGGCGCATCCATCAGTCAAATTCTAGGTATGATTGTCAAGGATTTCATGCTTTTGGTGGTGGTAGCCATATTGATTATGGTTCCTTTGGGTTGGTACCTTTCCAATGCCTGGCTTGCGGGATATGCTTACAAAACCAACCTGAGTTGGTGGATTTTTGGCGCATCGGCAATCGGACTCTTGGTCATTGCTATGGTTACGGTCAGTTTTCAGGCTTTCAAAGCAGCAGCTGCAAATCCGGTAAATTCTCTGTCATCCGAATGATATTCCTATGATAAGGAACCACTTTAAAATCGCTTGGAGGGTCCTGAATAAGAACAGGATGTATTCCATCTTGAATATTTCGGGATTGACAATCGGCATCTCAGGTTTTTTGATGATACTTTTTTATATCGTAGATGAGAAAAGCTATGACCGATTTTATTCGAATTCTGAAAATATCTACCGGATCACATCCCATTGGGGAACGAATGAGGGTTCTCAATATGCCACTGCACCTCCGCCATTAGGCCAAAGTTTAAAAGATATTTCTGAAGTAGAAGCATTCACGAGGCTATTGAAATGGAATGATTTCACAGTTCAGCCAGAAACGGGTCCCAATGCTGATCAGATTTTTAGAGAAGCTTCGGTGTTTTATGCTGAGCCAAATTTCTTTGAAGTTTTTGACTTTGAAATCCTGGCAGGAAATCCCAACGCTCTTGAAGGAGGGAAAAGTGTGATCATTACCGAAACCACAGCAAAAAGATATTTTGGAGAAATTCCGACAGATGAAGTTGTTGGAAAAAATTTACTGATAGGAAGTGGTTCCACTGACTTGATGATGGTCAGCGCTGTGATCAAAGATATTCCTTCCCAATCCCATTTTCATTTTGATATGTTGGTGCATAACATTGACATGCATCGAGAGATTTTTCTGATGGACAACTGGATGTGGTCTATTCTTCATACTTATGTCAAAATCAAAAAAGAAGATGTACCTACAGCTGAAGGAAAACTGAAGCAAGTGGTGACAGATCAAATAGTCCCGAGACTATCAGGTGAACAATCTTCAATTGATTTCTTCTTTGGCCTCCAGCCTGTCAAAGATATCCACCTCAATTCTCATTTACTTAGAGAACATGAAGCCAATAGCTACCAAAGCTATGTAAACATTTTTTCTGCTGTTGCTGTCATAGTCTTGCTTTTGGCAAGTATCAACTTTATGAATCTGTCTACTGCCAAAGGTGCCAAAAGATCCATGGAAGTGGGAGTGAGAAAAGTGATGGGATCAAAAAAATACCAGTTGGTGGGTCAATTTTTGACTGAAGCGTTTTTCCTTGTGGTGATCAGTACGGCCTTGTCTTTGATTTTGGTCGAGTTATTAAATGGAACATTCAACCAGATTAGCGGCAAGCAGATCCAGTTTAATATTTTTCAATTGTCATGGATTTGGGCAGTTGTTCCGATCCTTATCCTTTTGCTGACAATGATGGCCGGTTTTTACCCGGCATTTTACCTTTCCTCTTTCAAGCCGCTCAAGGTAATCAAGGGTGTTCAGACGCAGGGCAAAAATACTGTCGGGTTGAGGAGTGGCCTTGTGGTTTTCCAGTTCAGTATATCCCTGATTTTGATAATCTGTGCCTTGGTGGTACAGCGGCAGCTGCATTTTATCCAAAATTCCAATGTGGGATTTGACAAAGAGCAGCTGCTCATCATCCACAATGACGGCGAAATTAAAAATGAGGAAAGGGAAGATTTCAAAAGGAGGTTTGCTTCAAGTTCATCGATCCAGTCACTGAGTTTTTCGACCAGTATTCCGCTACCCGGAAATTTCCAAATGAGAAATTTCAACCTTCCCGAAGTCATTTCTGACAATGGCATGAATTGGTATGAGGCGGATCATGAATTCGTTTCTACGCTGAAGCTGGAAATCAAGGAAGGGAGAAACTTCACTGATATTTCTGGAGCTGATAAACATAAAATTTTGATCAATGAGCGTGCGGCTAAGGAATTGGGAATCAGTGGAAAAGCAATTGGACAAAAGATCATCAAAAACCGTGGAGATGAAGATGAAGCGGAATTGGAAGTGGTCGGAATTTTGAAGGATTTTAATTTTGAATCACTCCGACAAGAGATCAAGCCATTGGTGATCGAATATATGGATGATTATTTTTTGCGGGATTTTATCTCTGTCCGCTTAAATCCCGGGGATTTCGAAGCGGCGATTGCAGAACTGCAGACAACTTGGAAGCAGTTTGAACCGCGAGTTCCAATGAATTATTCTTTCCTAGATGCGGACTTTCAGGCGATTTATCAATCAGAAATGCAGATGGGCAAGCTGATGAATGCACTGACAATCATGTCCATTTTCATTGCATTCTTGGGATTGTTTGGGTTGACTGCTTATTCAGTGCAGCAGCGCGCAAAGGAAATCGGGATCAGGAAAGTCTTTGGGGCAGGTGAATCTGAAATATTTCTGCTTTTGTCTTCAAACTACGTCAAGCTCATCAGTATTTCATGTCTCATCGCAGTGCCTTCAGCCTATTTCCTGGTATCCGGCTGGTTGGATGATTTTGCCTATAAGATTTCTTTCGAACTTTGGGTTTTTGCAATTGCCAATTTGGGATGTTTTGTTTTGGCAATTGTGACTGTGGCTTTACAATCTTATAAAAGCATTGGGACCAATCCCATTAGAATATTGAAAAGTGAATAAGGAGAACTCCTAATGTTCAATATCTAAAATGAAAGCTAATCCTAGAAACTACAGCCATATTGCCTTTTTAGAAAAATGAAAACCGAGGTCGATGGATATCAGTTTTTTTTATCGGTAACAAAAATGGAAGTGAAATTTCAGTCTTTTTTTCGGTCTCTCGACGATCAGGTTTTACTCAAAGATTTTGAAATACCCATTTTTAAAATTTCGTCCGCCCATGGACAAAATTGTTCGGCATTCAGAGTTCTTTTTAGCCAAACAGCCCTTATTCATTGAATTTTAGAGGTTTTGGATTGGCATATCAATAGTTAGGGTATATATGTTTCGCGATATACATTGAAATATACTTTGTGAAATATAGTAGATATATGCTTCGCGAAATACGGTTGAAATATGCTTTGTGAAATATGTAGATATATGCTTCGCGATATACATTGAAATATGCTTCGCGACATAAATAGATATAATGCCTACGGCGAAATAATTTCCAACAACCATGGCTATTTTGGGAATTAATATCCATCAATATCAAATATCCATCAATATACATTTCAAGAATATTTCCATTTATTTCTCTGTGTTTCTACCATATTTCCATTAACCAATTTCCAATAAACCATTAACCAAAAAGATATGACCCACATCGCTATACCCATTCCCACAGGTTCTGGAAAGCAGGACATCATCATTGAGGTGACTATCAACAACCAAAAGCAATCCCTTCATTACAAAGTTGAATTGTTTTATTGGGAAGATTGTCAGAATCCGCGTGGTCATCGTGCGGATTGCATTTCAGAAATGCTCTCCAAGCACGATCCGAATTGGATGCTGTATTACATCGGAGCTCCCACTGAACAGTTTGTCCCGATAACATTTGTGGAAAAGAGGCATTCAAGGTTGAAATAGAAGACAATTGAAATATGCTTCGCGAAATAGGGTTGATATATGCTGCGCGATATAAATGGTTATAATCCTTCGGCGATATAATTTCTACAATCACGGTTATTTTAGAATATAATATCCATCAATATCCAATATCTATGAATATCTCACTGATAGCAATGAAACAAAATATTTCCATTTATTTCTATGTATTTCTACCATATATCATTGAACAATAACCAAATAACCAATAACCATATTTCCACTAACCACAAACCAATCAATCATGATTAAAAACTACTTTATAACCGCCTGGAGAAATATCAAAAGGCAAAAATCTTTTTCTGCCATCAACATTTTTGGTTTGGCGATAGGTTTGGCTTGTTGTCTGATTTTATTGGCATTTGTGAGGCAGGAATTGAGTTATGATCATTTTCACACCAATTCTGACAGGATATTCAGAGTCGCCCAAAAGGTGGAAGGAAACCAAAATTGGGCATGGACCGGTGGCGCAGTTGCCCCAATGATGGTAAAAGAATTTGACCAGGTTGAAAGTGCAGTCAGGATCCACCGTACCAGTACCTACCTCAGACCTGCCGATGGGCCAAATCAGGGAGAGAGTTTTAGGGAAGAAAAATTCACTTTTGCGGATGAAGGTTTTTTTGAGGTTTTTGATTTCCCTTTGCAAAATGGGACTACAACCGGCGTTTTGGATGATCCGTTTCAGATTTTGTTGACTGAATCCATGGCCAAAAAATACTTTGGTAAGGAGGATCCGATTGGAAAAAGTTTGATCTCGACAGGTGATTTTGAATTTGTGGTGAAAGGGGTTTTGAAAGATTTGCCCTCAAATACACACCTGGACTTTGATTTTATCACTTCTCTTAATTCTTTCAAAGCCACAGAAAGCTATCCGCTGACTGCTGAATTCGGGAGTTTCTGGTGGCCATTTTGCTATACTTATGTCAAGTTGAAAGACCCTTCCGATGTCCATTTTGTCAACAGCGGCACCATGGAAGCTTCCAAAAAAGCAAGATCAGAGGAGGAAGCCAAAAAGTACATTTCATTTTTACAACCTATCACGGACATCCATTTGGACAATTCCTATCAAAGTGAACTGAGTCCAAGTACACCCAAGTCAACTGTTTATATTTTCTTAAGCATCGGAATTTTTATATTGATTTTGGCGTGCATCAACTTTATCAATCTCTCTACTGCCCGGGCCATCAAACGGATGAAGGAAATCGGAATACGGAAAGTGACAGGTGCCAAAAAATCACAATTGGTCCTGCAGTTCTTTACGGAATCATTTCTTGTCAATGTGTTCGCAATGGTTTTGGCACTGGTTCTGGTTGAGATATTGTTGCCGGTGTTCTCCGGATTGCTCCAGCAGGAGATTCCTTTCAACCTTTTAGAAGATCGTCAAGTTTGGATGTTTCTTTTGATCACTTTGGCGGTTTCGACCTTTTTGTCGGGATTTTTTCCGGCATTGTACCTTTCAGGATTGAAGCCAAATCTGATTTTGAAGGGAACTACTTTTCAGTCCAATAAGAGTGCCTTGAGACAAAGCTTGGTCGTGCTGCAGTTTGTGATGTCAGGAATCTTGGTGTTTTGCGCCACAGTGGCCTATTTTCAACAATCTTATATGCGCAAAGCTGATTTGGGTTTTGATAGGGAAAACATCATTTCAATATCAATGGGGGAAGTATCACGATCAAATAGGGAAAGTCTCACCAACGCTTACAAGCAGTTTTCATTTGTCGAAAATGTCCTTGGATCAAGCGCCCGGCCGGGAGTAGATGCAGGTTGGGGTCCCCAAATTTCCTATGAAGGTCAAAATCCGAATGGCCAGAATTGGATCAACCAACAGTATATAGACTTCAATTATTTTGAGACCATAGGTGTGGAGATGGTTGCGGGAAGGGAATTTTCTCCTGAATTCAACGACAAAGGGGATGCTTTCAAAATGAGGGAAATTTTTCCTGCGATCCGAAATGGTGGTTTTATCATCAATGAATCACTTGCCAAGACGATGGGCCTTTCTCCTGAACAAAGTCTGGGAAAACCGATAGAAGTATTTACAGAAGAAAACGGAGAACGTTTTATGGATTTTCGTGGAAATGTGGTCGGTGTGGTCAAAGATTATCAAACCTCTGACTTGCGGTTTGCGATACAGCCAACCATTTACGCGCCTGTTCAAAACGGGATTTCTGATAACAGTTCGCATCTTTTGGTCAAAATCAACAGCGAGGATATCCCACAAGCCACAGCAGCCTTGTCTTCCAAATGGAAAGAAATCAATCCTTCAATTCCCTTTGAGTATTCGCTTTTGGAAGATAGTCTTGTCAGGCAATACGACAGGGAAAAAAGGCTGAGCAACTTGTTGGGACTTTTCGCATTGTTGACGTTGTTGATTTCAAGTTTGGGTTTGCTTGGCTTGTCCATCTTTATGGCGGAGGGAAGACGAAAGGAAATCGGAATCCGAAAAGTAATGGGTGCGAGTCCTCTTTCCATTGTCCACCAATTGACCAAAGATTTCCTAAAGCCGGTCATTGTCGCCATTGTTTTGGCTTTACCGATTGGGTATTATATCATGGGTACTTGGCTGGAACAGTTTGCAAATAAGGTACAGATGCAGATTGGGTTTTTTGTACTCACGGCTGCTGTTGCAATCCTGATTGCTTGGCTGACTATCGCTATCCAATCATGGAGAGCAGCTTCAGATAACCCGGCGGATTCACTTAAGGCGGAGTAGTAAAATGATATATACTTCGGGAAATATGGTTGATATATGCTTCGCGAAATATTGAAAACGATATATGCTTCGCGATATAAATGGATATAATGCCTGCGGCGATATTGGAAATGAAATATGCTGCGCGATATAAAGTAGATATATGCTTCGCGATGTAATTTGAAATATGCTGCGCGATATAAAATTGAAATATGCTTCGCGAAATAAAGTTGATATATGCTGCGCGATATAGATGGATATAATGCCTTCGGCGATATAATTTTCCACCATCACGGCTATTTCGGAAATTAATATCCATCAATATCCAATATCCATTAATATCTATTTTAAGAATATTTCAATTTCAGATCTACCATATATCATTTCAATTTCACCTATTCCTATTCCAATAAATCTTTAAATTATTGGTGGACCTACCGGATGCGATAATCTCGGGCTTGCCATCACCGTCAAGGTCTGCGACTTGTAGGTCTTCGGTTGCCATACCGTTTTTATCGATCCAATGGACAGCGAATTTTTCAAAGGAACCGGATTGCGGAATATAAATCCTGATTCCAAAATCGCCTTCTTTGTTTGGAATCCTCCAACCGCCCACAATCTGATGGCTTCCATTTCCAAGGAAATCGCCCCAACCCAAAGCATGACCTTCCGCCAAAGTGCTGTCCAAAGCTGTTCTAGTATGGTTTTCGGCGATAAAATCATTCATCTCATAAGCGACCACCATGTTTCCATGCATGGGTTCGACTGTTGCCAAGGCTTTTTTTCCATTTGGTAAATGTTGAAACCTGACCTCACCGACTGCGTGGTCTTTGATCAAGCGTTCAACTTGGGAATGGCTTGTCCATTTTCCCTCCTTAAATGAAAAGACTTTGACTCCCTCTCTTCCGCCTACCAAAATGGATTCTCCTGATCCATCTCCCAAGTCTGCAATGTCCATATTGTGAGTCAGGTGCAGAGAAGCGTCAATGGTTTCGGTGGTCCAGGCTTCGTTAGGGTCTTTCGGTGGTTGGTAGGCCATAACCTTCACGCCTGCACCTTGACCCATCCTATTGCCACGGCCATGAAGGGGGAGGACGATAAGTTGGTAATTGTTGTCATTGGTTTTTGCCCAGCGCATCCTGTGTGTTGTCGGTTCATGGTGAAGTTTGACAGCAGTCCATTTTTGGGTAGGATCCTCAGGCCGGATCAGGTAATGGACCGACCCGGATTTCTCAGAATCGGTGGTTTCCGATGGATTCCATTGCGCACCAACTGCGACTTCTACTTTTCCGTCCCCATTGATATCACGTGCGGCAATACAGACATTGTCATATTCAGTCAGGTTTTCGATCATCACAAACCTTTTCCAGTCTCCGTTTCTGTACCAGACAAATTGTTTTTTGTCAGCCAATAAGATATCCGGCTTGCCATCTCCGTCAACATCCCCGATGGCAAGGCCATATCCGATCGCAACCTTATCGTCGATCGTCTGCGCTTCAAATGTCGGTTGCAAACCAACTTGAGGGATTTGGAGAAAAAGAAATATCAGTATCGTCAACATAGGCTGTATTTTGGATATTAGTAAATATAAGAAAATTGGGAGAAGTAGGGAAATGGTCAGGAGGAGGAGGGATTGTTATCCTGCTTCCGTCGCCAATGTTTGTGTCTCCACAAACATTCCATAATCTTTAACCGCAATGCACGCCAAGGTTTCGCAAAGGGTGGCAAAGGATATTGATTTTTTACCTCAAAGGACGCTGAGCGCGCAGAGGAAATGGTCAGTAGGAGGAGGGATTGTTATCCTGCTTCCGTCGCCAATGTTTGTGTCTCCACAAACATTCCACAATCTTTAACCGCAATGCACGCCAAGGTTTCGCAAAGGGGGCAAAGGGTATTGATTTTTTACCTCAGAGGACGCTGAGCACACAGAGGAAATGGTCAGGAGGAGAAAAGACCCCAACTGGGTCCAACCTTAAATAGCCCCGGGATTTTAAACCTTCGGGCTTTGAAAAAAAGTCAAAGAGTAATACCTGCTGAAATACCCAAACCTTAAATCCTTTTCTCTGTTTGTTCTTTATGCTTTGGATTATCTTTATAAAAATATCAGAAAATGCGTGAAATCATCGTTATCGGAGCCGGACTGAGTGGGCTTACTGTTGCATATAACCTTCGGAAAAGAGGGATTTTTTGTAAGGTTATTGAGGCCCAAGACAGGATGGGCGGAAGGATCCAAACTGTATTCGGGAAGGCAGGCACTCCCATGGAAATGGGGGCGACTTGGTTTGGAGATGTCCATGTACATCTTTTGAAACTGCTTCAGGAATTGGAAATCGGCCATTTCAAGCAAAAGGAAGATGGAATAGCCTTGTTTGAGACCATGTCTTTTGAACCTCCTCATCGATATTACATCCCACCTTCTGAGTCTTCCTCTTACCGGGTTCAGGGTGGGACTTCTTCTGTGATCTCCGCTTTGACAAAGTTTGTAAGGGAGGAAAACATCAAGCTCAACACGCACATTCTTGAAATAAGCCGAGAAAATGACCAGCTCAGGTTGCGGGACCAAAACGGCAATGAATACCTTTGTCATCATCTTGTGGTGGCGATGCCCCCGAGAATCTTTGCACACAGCATCAAGGTCCATCCTGAATTGCCCAAGGAAGCATCCGAAATTCTTCAAAATGTGCAGACATGGATGAGTGGCTCGGTAAAATTTGCAGTGGAATATGCCGTTCCCTTTTGGAGGGCAAAGGGATTTTCAGGCAATGTTTACAGCCAATCTGGATTGGCGACCGAAATGTATGACCACACTGATTTTGAGGAGTCAAAATTTGCGCTAAAAGGATTCCTGAACGGCAGCGCATCCCATTTTAGTTTGGAAGAGAGAAAGACAAGAGTAATCCAACAACTTGTACATTACTACGGATCGGAAGCAGCAGAATTCCTCAGCTACACCGATAAAATCTGGGACGACAAATACATCAAGTCTCCCCAAGACGGGTTTTTGCTTCCCCATCAGAACAACGGCCATCCGATTTTCAATGGGTCTTTTATGGGAAGCAAGCTGTTTTTGTGTGGAGCTGAGACTGCCAAAACCTATGGAGGCTATATGGACGGGGCGGTGAGGGCTGCCAACTTGGTAACAGAAAAAATATTCAGCCAAGTCTTATGATTTGGCTGTCGCTCAATGGTCTCAGCCACCGTTCATTTTCATCTTTTCATTGTCAAATCTGTATGTGACACCATTGTCTAATTCTATCTCCAGATCAAAAGTCAACTCTATATTACTTGACGGTGCACTGATAAATTTGAGATAGAGCCGCTCATTCTTGAGAAATCGGTGCCTGTTACTTATAAAATTGGTCAGGTTATATTCTTGTTGGAAATTTTGCGTGAGGACAAATTTCTCATTGATGATGTCTCCTTCCTGCAGTGTTTCATTGGCATTTATGGTGACAGTTTTTTTGTTGATGATCCTGATGGATCTCAGTGTTTCGATTGAAAAAGATTCCGGCGGGCTGCAGGCATACGCCGTATTCAAAAAGAATGAACCCTTTTCTTGTGGTTTTGCTTCTGTCACTGGTTTCAATCCTGACACCCAAAATGCCTTATACAGGGTCTGATGAAAATAAAACCGGTTTGGATCAAAGGCGAAATTCTTGTCCGCCCTGAAAAGTGTTTCAATAGAAAAGGTGGTAATTGAAAAATCTTCTGCTTCAAATACGGGGTTACATCCGCAAGGACCGTCGCACTGTTCGACACAAGAGATCGGAACAAGACCCATAAA
Source organism: Cognataquiflexum rubidum (assembly GCF_022538115.1). Lineage (GTDB taxonomy): Bacteria > Bacteroidota > Bacteroidia > Cytophagales > Cyclobacteriaceae > Cognataquiflexum > Cognataquiflexum rubidum. The sequence continues at coordinate 74,751 of NZ_JAKZAL010000008.1, forward strand.
AAAGACAATCAGAAAACCGGCTGCAAGTTTTTTATTCATGGTTATATATTCAGGGCTTTTTATAAAAATACCTTATTCAAACCTTGAAACAAGGAAAACCCCAACAAGTTTGCAGTTTGGGGCTTTATTTTGAATTTTTTCAAAAGAGGATTAAGATTTTAATAAGTTACCTCTACCACCTTGCGGTCCTTGTTCATTTTCCAAAACTTTTCGGCGAGAATGGCAGGGGAGTGGGTCTTGCTTTCAGGATTGATCCAGCCTGAAACAGTAAGGGTTCCGACATAGATACCTTTGGCTTTTAGAGAATCACTGAGCATATAAGCAAGGCTTTGAATCCCTGCTTTTCCCAAAGAAATCGAGGCAATACTCGCATTAGGATAATTGGCAGAACCACCACCGGTAAGCAGCACCGAACCCTTGCTTTCCAACAAATCATCCATTAGGGCTTTGACCGCCTCAAGGACATTTCCGACACTGATCCTAAATCCTGTTGTCAAAGAATCGGCAGTTTCCTCCATCAGGGGAGTCATTCTTGCGTCGACGGCGTTGTAGTGAAGGATTCCAAATACAGGGAGCTTGATCTTGAGTTTTTCGATGGCTTCCAGCATTTGCCCGGTGTCTGACAGGTCTGCTTTTTCATAATTGGATACAATTCCCATTTTGTCAAGATGCAGCTGAAAACCCAATAATTTGTCGGCACTACGGCTGATCATTCCCACCTGATAACCTTCTTTTCCAAATTTTTCGGCGATGGCAAGGCTAAGACCTTGACCCATTCCGATAATTAGTATTGATTTTTGCATAGAGATAGATATTTTGTGTATAAAGTTGTTTTTAGATTGTTTGGGAAAAGATTTAAAGTTTCTGATTCATTTCAAAATATTATATTGAAAAATTATTCCCTGACTTAAAAATTAATATCATTCAGTGTGCAAATCCACCAATAAAGCTCGCATCAGTGAGTTTATTGTCCAAAGTATAATTTACCTGTTGGCCTGTAGTCGGCTGCGATCTGTTGACAGATATCGATGATAAACAAAGCTTGGAATGAATATACAGGTATCATTGCGGATAATCATATCAATCAGTATTCAAAAAGATTAAAAAGCACTTTTTGGATCAAATTGATCGCCTCATTTACCCCGATATTTTCCTGTAAAACACCGGCCTAAATTCATTATCAAAAAACAAACGTTGAAAATATCAGATTCCGAAAGATACCAAATTTGTTTTTTGTATTTGTCTTCTAATTTTCCTTTTTGAGTCCTTATATTGAGGTTTTTAAATACTAACCTTAGACCACATGGAATTAATTGAAATCACCGAGAGGCCTGAATTTGCCTCAAAAGAAAAGGTAAACAAAAAAATCACCGGTTTTACTAACCTTATCAACGAATTGAGAAAAAGGCCGCTTTCTGAAAAGGAGGTAGAAACGATCAACAATGAAATCAAAAATATCAATGCCTCCTCCGGTCCTGAAAAAGATTTCATGAAAACTTTGGCCAAATCCCAAGCCAATATATTGAAGGTGATTGAAAAGGAATCCAAGCTTGTAGTGAAAAACCACTACCGGAACCTGTGGTTGGTATTGGGGATGTCAGCATTTGGGATTCCTATCGGAGTTGCTTTTGGCATCTCCATAGGTAATCTGGGTTTATTGGGATTAGGGTTTCCTATAGGAATGGGAATGGGCGTTGCGGTTGGAACCTCTTTGGACAATAAAGCCGCAAAAGAAGGGCGTCAGCTCGATGTGGTTTTTACAGCTTAAGCAGGTAAATACAAAATGATTATCCCAAAATGACTCCATGAAAGCAGCTGTTTATTACGAATATGGTCCTCCTGAACTGATTCATTTAAAGGAAATTCCCAAACCTGTTCCCAAAGATGATGAGGTACTTGTAAGGATTCATGCCACGACAGTGAACAGAACAGATTGTGCCCTACTCCGTGCACATCCTTTTATCATGAGATTTTTCACAGGATTGACCAAGCCAAGCAATCCGATTTTAGGAACAGATTTCGCGGGAGTAGTGGAAGAAGTTGGCCGCTCTGTGACGGCATTCAGAGTCGGGGATCAGGTTTTTGGGCTCAATGATCAGGGAATGGGTTCTCAGGCCGAATATATGGTTTGTGGAAATTTCAAATTCATCAGTCACATGCCAAAAAGCGCAAGTTTCCGACAAGCTGCTGCAAGTGCTGAGGGTGCCCATTATGCCATCAATTTTATCAATAAAGTCAAATTAGAAAAAGATCAGCGGGCTTTTGTCCACGGTGCAAGCGGTGCCATCGGGTCGGCTATGGTGCAATTTTTAAAATACCATGGGCTACATGTCACTGCTACCTGCAGTCACAAAAATATGGGTTTGGTGGCTTCATTAGGTGTGGATCATATCATCGATTATGAAAAAGAAGATTTCAGAGCCATAGGGGAGACATTTGATTATGTATTTGATGCCGTGGGAAAAAGTACTTTTGGAGCATGTAAAATTTTGCTCAAACCGACCGGAACCTACATTTCCTCAGAACTTGGACCAAAAAACCAAAATCCTCTACTCGCCCTTGTTACCCCTTTGACAGGAGGAAAGCAGGTCAAATTTCCTTTTCCTTATGATATCAAAGAAAGCCTTTCATTGATAAAGAAGATGATGGAGGAAGGGAAATTTGAGCCTCTTATCGACAGGGAATATTCATTGGCAGACATAGCAAAAGCCTACGCCTATGTCGAAACAGGTCAGAAAACCGGAAATGTCATCATCAACCTTTTGTTGAAATAGTCGTTTTTTCTTTCACATCACTATTCCCTTTTTAGAAATGAAAGCCATTGTTTACTCCAAGTATGGGTCACCGGATGTCCTTCAACAGATGGAAGTTCCCAAACCAATTCCCAAAGACAATGAAGTCTTGGTAAAAGTCCATGCCACCACACTCAATAGGACAGATTGTGGATTTAGGAAACCGGATTATTTTATTATCCGCCTGTTCAATGGCTTTTTTGAACCTAAAGTAAAAATCCTCGGATCAGAATTTGCCGGAACAGTGGAAACTATCGGTTCAAAGGTCAGCACCTTCAAAGTCGGTGACGAGGTCTTTGGGTTAAGTACAGGCAAATTCGGTGCACATGCCGAGTATATCTGTGTTTCGGAATCAGGTTCTATTGCCATCAAACCCGATAATTTTTCTTTGGAGGAGGCTGCAGCGGTCTGTGATGGATTGATGCTTGCCAATGGATACCTCAAAGAACTCGATTATTCCCAACCTCAAAAAATCCTTATCTATGGTGCCTCAGGGTCAATAGGGACAGCCGGAGTGCAGTATGCGAAATACCTTGGGGCAAAGGTAACCGCTGTCTGTAATACCAAAAACGTGGAGCTTGTCCGGTCTTTGGGAGCGGATGAAGTCATTGACTACACAAAGACAGACTTTACACTTGCCGGCAATGATTTTGATTATGTATTTGATGCTGTAGGAAAAAGCTCATTTTTCAAATGCCGGAAACTCCTCAAGCCCAGGGGAGTATATGTTTCCACTGAATTTGGATACTTAGCCCAAAATCTATTCCTGACCTTGTTGACTCCGATTTTTGGAGGAAAAAGAGTCAAATTCCCAATTGCTACAGACAAAAAGGGAGACATCCTGTTTTTCAAAAAACTCATCGAATCGGGAAAATACCGGGCCGTAATCGACCGACGCTATCCCTTATCTGACATTATTGAGGCCACCAAATACGTCGAAACCGGCGAAAAGACCGGTAACGTGGTGATAAACGTGGGGTGACTAAGGCTTAGCGGGTATTTTGTCCCGTCTCCATACCATTTAAACAGGCTTTTAGCACCTCTTTTTTCTTTATCTTTATTTTGTCACTTACTATTCGTCTATCATGAAAAAGGCCACTTTCATTATTCTTGGGCTTGCTGCGGCATTCTGTTTTGGTTTTTTGGTAAAGCCACCTATGGCTGCTGGCCCTGCTGTTTCTGGTTCCAATACAAAAATGGAAGCCATGAAATTAGGCGTATTTTCAGTCAGTCTGAGTGTGAAAGACCTTCAGGCTTCCAAAGCTTTTTATGAGAATCTTGGGTTTAGGCAGTTTGGAGGGTCAATGGAACAAAACTACCTGATTATGAAAAATGAGAAAACACTGATAGGATTGTTTCAGGGGATGTTTGAAGGCAATATCCTGACCTTCAATCCCGGTTGGGACGAAAATGCAGCTGAACTTGATTCTTTCGAAGATATCAGGTCTATCCAAAAGCAATTGAAATCAAAAAGTATCCCTTTGTTAAGCGAAGCCGATGAATCTTCCTCGGGACCTGCCAGTCTGATGCTCAGGGATCCTGATGGGAATCTGATTTTATTGGACCAACACCGGTGAAAGCCAACTCCGGAGGCTAATCAATACTTTTCATCTTTTTGTAACTATTCCGACCTTCTTCTCCATCAAGCTTCCATGGTCTTGGGATATCCCGAGCGTTCTTTCCGTACTTTTTATGTAGGATTTGGGGGTGATTTTTAGTCTTTTTCACCCATTGCCCCATTATGTCAAAGTCGAAAGGGGAGGTAGTAAAAACCTAATACTGGCAGGTTATGATCGCCGGTTCTTAAAATCTGTAAATTATGACATTTTGAATAAGTATTTTATAATGGTTGAGGAAAATTATCCTGCAAAATTGCATCGTAAATAAAAATATAAATGAAAAAGATTAACATATTATTATTGGCAGCCATGACTTTTGCTTTTTTCTCCATCGGTTCTGTACAAGCTTTAGGAAATAACAAAGGAGAATCAAAGCCAAAAATGCCTGAGTCAGAAATGAAAATTCTTGTTGATAGACTTGAGGAGATCAAGGCTATGGACCGGTCAATGATGGATAAGGCAGAAAAGAAAGAATTGAAGGCTGAAGTGAGGGAAATCAATGAAGAAATAAAAAGAAATGGGGGAGGGGTTTATCTCTCGGTATTCGCACTTCTATTGGTCATTGTCCTTTTGATCCTTTTGCTATGATCTAAGGAATTACGAAACAACTGACCTGCATCGAATTAGGCGATTCAAATATACAATACTCCAATACATACTGGCATTACATCAAATTTTCATTTCACTCCAAAACAATCAAAACAATGGGAAATCTTCTTTACATCATCGCAGTCATATTGGTAATCATATGGGCGGTGGGCTTTCTGGGATACGGCAGTGGTGGCATCATCCACATCTTGTTGGTGATCGCTATCGTGGTAGTTTTGCTTAGGGTAATCCAAGGCGGCAGGGCCATTTGACATCTTCACCTAATCTAAACCTTAAAAGTGAAATCTGCTTTCTAAACCCTCATTTTAACAAATGGGATTTGGACCTAGAGATTTCACTTTTTCTTTTCCATACCTTAATCAACCGCACCATGCAAACCAAAAAACAAATCAAACCCGAATCTTATAAAGTGACCGGCGATTGGGGCAGGCAATCATCGCTTCTCATCGAACAATATCCGGAATTGACGGATGATGATCTGGAATTTGAAGAAGGGAAAGAAGATGAACTTATCCAAAGAATGGAGTTCCGGTTGAACATAAGACATGATGAGGTAGTAAACATTATCAGAAAAGGGCAATTGCAAACCATAGGATATACCTGAATCCCTTAGGTTTCTCAGAAAGTATAAATCATTTATTGTCACCGAGTTAATGTTCGCAAAAAGAGACAAGAATCTTAAAGCACCAATCGGACATAATTCACTTTATTTACAAAAAAGTATGATTTATATAACATTAAGGGTGGATTCTATAAACTGAAACCCCTCTATTTTGTGGAGATTTGTATCAACAAAAAAGGAAAAATCCAGACAGTCTCATACACTGTCAACGGTTATCAAAAGTGATTACGAGGATTGACTTTTTAATTAATTCTAAATGATTTTTAGGATTATCTATCTGCAAGTTAGATTGAGCTCTGACAAGTCTTTATTTCTTAAAAAATAAAACAGGTCAAGCAATTATTTTTCTCCGGTGGAAATTTGTTTGGGTGAATTAAATGAAACCGACACTGACAAAACAATAGATAATCTCATTTTTTTTACCTCTCCGCGAAGTGGTCGGAAATAAACTAAAATAAGTAAATTATATAAGTTTATGGAGTTTTTTTATAACAAAAAATAAACACATTGCGATATCTTTGTAATATAAAATGACAATTAGTAGGGCTTATAAATGGCAAGAATCGGCAGGTAAAACCTGCCTTTCTTTTTTTATAGACATCCTGGTTCTGAGCAATCTTATTTTCTAAGCGACTGTCATCAAACCCTGACTTTTCAAAATTTATGATGGTTTGGAAGCAGATTCAAAATATCGCTGCCGCCGGAAGTTTTCAAGTATCATTGGATAAGGAAATCAGAAAAAAAGTTTAAAGCCCCATTGACAAAAAGTACCCATTTGCCCATAAGTGATATCTATAATTATAAAGTATTAAACTATAATTGAACAGACTTAACCCGCCGTATCTTTGAAATTATAATACAACAATTAGTAGGGCTTATGAACGGCAAGAATCGGCAGGTATTTAACCTGCCTTTCTTTTTTTACCCAGTTCTGAAAAATAAGTCATAATCCTGCCCTGTGTGTGATTTCTGTAATCTTTAAGTTATATTCTATAATTCCAAATACAACACCTGCCATACCTTTGTAACAGTAAATAACAATTTACTAGGGCTTATAAATGGCAAGAATCGGCAGGTATAACCTGCCTTTCTTTTTTTTACTGATTTTTGAAAGTCGTCAAAATGCCCTCACTAATCCGGATATGTAATATCTACAAGCTTTAAGTTATATTCTATAATTTTTAAAAATGGCTTAAGCATACCTTTGATTATTAAACCAACGAAATATTTAACAACAAGATTATGAGAAGAATTACATCGATTACCGCGTTGATTATAGTGTCAGGATTGCTTGTTTTTGGTTGCCAGGATTACCCTGAGGGACCATCAGTGAGTTTAATCCCAAAAGCAGATAGGGTAGGCAACGATTGGAAAGTGGGAGAGGCTCTGGACAACGGTGCCAATGTGACAGCAGATTACTCCAGGTACGAACTTGACCTTACACCGGGCGGTGCCGCTACGCTTACAGCACAATATACTTTGTTAGGAATAGCCTATGATTTTGTGACTAATGGCACTTGGGCATTTGTCAGCGATGAGAAGAAAATCTCCTTTGACTTTGCCAATGACCAGGCTGACGGTGTGTACGAAATCCTAAAGCTAGAAACCAATGACATGTGGTTGAAAGAAGATGGCGGAACACTCGAACTGCATTTTGTCCAAAGATAAAATTCTAAACCTGACAGTTTTTATTCCTACTCCTAACCGTTAAAACTTAAACAAACTATGAAACTATCAAATTCAAACCCGACCGGAATAATCGTCAGCAGCATACTGATGGTGATCGGAGCGGGAGCCATCATCAACTTCTTTTCCAAGAAAAGAAACCAAAAGAAAGCCTCACAGGCAAGTAAGTTCTTCATGAAAAAACTGAAGGAAGAAGGCAAATCCCTTAAGAACCAAGCAAAGGACAAGCTTGGATCCTCCAGGAAGGTTTTGGACAACATGTCTAATGTTTGAGCCACGGGCAAAAACTTGGGAATGTCCCTTTTCACCGTTTACGAAATAACAAAAAAATGAAAATCATACCTGTATTAAGCAAAGTTCTGATGGGTTCAGCCTTTGTACTTTTTCTGAGCTATTGCACCAAGCCTATTGAGGAGAAACTCGATGATGCGGAAACAAAAGTTCAGGAAAAGCAATCAGAGGTCATAGAAGCCAAAGGAGAACTATATGATGTAGCCGCTGATTCTGTCGGCCAGGTAGAGGAATACCTGGTGGTAACCAAACAGAGGCTGGAGGCAAACACCAAAAACCTTGAGGAAATCAAGAGGGAGTTAAAGTCAGACAGGGCTTTTTTGACGCCTATCCTTGAGCAGGAATTGTCAGATTTGGATAAAAGAAACAAGGAACTCTTAAAGATTGCAAATGATACGTCGGCAATCAGAAGTGGTACTTGGGAAAATGTCAAAATCGAATTTAACAAAGAAATGGATGCCTTGGAGACTGCTATTACTGACTTTAGGGATAAAGGGACGAAAAAACCCTGATCTGTAAATTTTTATTGGGACTAAAAATGGGAAAGAATGTCAGGTTTTACCTGGCATTTCTTTTTTGTTAAAAACGGAAATCATTACTTTCTAGCCTTTCCATATTTGAGCAACTGCAATTGCTGCCGAAAAGAGATTTTTTTCTTGATTATAATTTCATCCTTCCACCAATCGAATAATTTCAACAAAATCAGATTTATACAACTTAAACAATCAATTGTATAAGATATCCCAAAACTATACTGGAGACCTTTGGTTGGGGTAAACTCAATATTTTGGGATTCCTTTCGGTATCTCTAGGGTTAATTGAAGCCTAAAGAAATCTAGGAAAGTTCTTCAAATCATCTTCATTTCTAAGTTGATTTAAATATTTCAGAATCCGGAAAAATAGCATAAACGCAACCCTGTTTTGACTTACGGTCAAAGGACTTCCATAGCGATGAAATCTGATGCCAATCAGGAAAAGTCAAAGAAAACAAAGATTAATCATGACATCGAATACAAAATCAGTTGAACAACTTCCCGATAAGCCTACGGAGCAAGAACAATATTTGCACCTGATCAATCTGATGCCTGAAAAAGTCACCAAAGCTGATGCTGACGGAAAGGTATTTTACTTTAACCAAAGTTGGGTAGACTTTACGGGAGAAAGTAAGGATGAATTGGTGCAGGAGGGTTGGAGCAAGTGGATTCATCCTGAGGATGTAGAGGAAACGGAAATCGGATGGATAGAGGCAGTCAAAACGGGAAATCTGTTTGAAATGGAATTCCGTGTCCGTGACCAAATGGGGGAGTACTATTGGCATATGAGTAGGGCAAGGCCGATCCGGGATAAAGGTGGTATGATAATCCAATGGATTTTCATTACAACAGTTATCCAAGACCAAAAGGAAGAAAATGAACAACTGGAGAAAGTCATAAAACGCCGCACCAAGAAGCTTGACAAAACAATCAAAGAACTAAAATCACTTAACCTTGAATTAACGGATACCAAAGAGAAATTGGAGTCCGATTATGCAAGGAGCCTGATAGAAGCGAGCCTTGATCCATTGATTACCATCAGTACAAAAGGGAAAATCACCGACATGAACGAGGCGTTGACCACCATCACGGGCAAAAGCCGGGAGCTGCTGTACAACACAGATTTTGAGGGCTACTTTACTGAACCAAAAAAAGCAAGGCAGATTTATAGGGAAGTCTTTAAAAAAGGCTTTATCAAAAATTTCCCTCTCGTCCTTATAGATGGAGAATTGGTGGATGTCTTATTCAACGGTGCTACTTACAAAGATCCGGCGGGCAAGGTCCTTGGCGCTGTGGTGGTGGCTAGAGTGGTTACTGAGCAAAAAAGGATTCAAAATGAATTGCTCATTGCAAAAGAGACTGCGGAGTCAGAAAGAAAATCCGCTGAAGCTGCGAAAATAAAAGCAGAAGAAGCCGTCAAATCCAAGGAGCAGTTCCTGTCCAACATGAGTCATGAAATCCGGACGCCTTTGAATGCCATCATTGGTTTTACTGATTTATTGCTCAAAACAGAACTTTCTGAAAAGCAGGACAAATATATGTCTGCTATCAAAACAAGTGGGAATACCCTATTGCTTTTGATCAACGATATTCTTGACCTTGCCAAAGTCAATGCAGGCCAAATGAAATTTGATAAATCTCCTTTCAAGCTAGCAAAAACTTTGGGAGATGTTTCCCTGCTCTTTGAAGAAAAGATCCTGGGAAAAGGCCTCCGTTTTGAATTGGATTTTGACCCAAAAATACCTGAAATTTTGCTAGGAGATCCCTTGAGGCTTATCCAGATCATCGTAAACCTGATGGGAAATGCGATCAAATTTACAGATAAGGGAAAAATCAAACTGTCCTTAAAATCAATCAAACAGAACAATGCTTCAGTCTGTATTGAAATAGCAGTCAAAGATACAGGAATAGGCATATCAGAAGACAGGGTTAATAATGTTTTCGAAAGTTTTCAGCAGGCTACCAGTGACATTACCAAACTTTATGGAGGCTCCGGCCTTGGGCTGACCATTGCCAAACAGCTCGTAGAAGGTCAGGGAGGAAGTATAAAAGTGACAAGCAAACTTGGAAAAGGTTCCACTTTTTCTTTTAGACTTACATTTCCAAAAACCGACCTTGCTATCCAAAAAGAGGAACACTTTCAGGAAATTGATTTGGATACAAAAAAAATCAGGGTATTGGTAGCCGAAGATGTTGTTTTGAACCAACTACTGATCAGGACGCTGCTAGAGGGGTTCGGATTTGAATGGGAAATTGCCGCTAATGGGAAAATCGCCATTGAAAAACTTGAAGCCCAACCTTTTGATATCATCCTGATGGACCTGCAGATGCCTGTGATGGATGGATATGAAGCCACAAAACATATCAGGTCTGTCATGAAATCAACCATTCCGATAATCGCCTTAACAGCTGATGTTACCACGATGGACAGGGGTAAATGCGCGGTTTTAGGGATGGACGATTACCTCGCCAAACCTTTTGATGAAAAGGATTTGTTTAATAAAATCAGAAAATTGACTGACCAAAGTCCAAAAAGGGAACAACTGACTGGTAGGAAAACACGGATTTTCAGATTGAATGACAAGAATGGCCGCCTGACTCATTTTGAATATCTGGATAGAATTACCTCTTCTGACCAGGAATTGATGCGGGAAGTGATCATGATGTATTTGGAAGAAACCCCAAAATACATCGAAGCGATCACTCATAATTTAAAAAACAAAGACTGGAAAGGAGTCCATCAGAGTGCACATAAGATCATTCCTTCATTTTCTATCGTGGGGATTGATCCGGAGTACACGGCGATAGCTTTGGATATCCAAAACTTCTCTGACGTAGAATCCAAGCACTACCGAATACCGGCATTGGTGAAGGAGTTGGAGGACTTGATATATCGGGTAACGGCCGAATTGACCGAATCAATCAACTCTTCCTTTGTCACAGCAAATGAATACTGAAAAAAACGGGATATTTTAGACGAAAGAGAAATTCCATTTTTAACCATCAATGTCTAGCCTACCGGATACTTCAACCGATTCAAGGTCAATTGAAATAAGCAGTTTGAAAAGGGAACTCCTTTAGCTTTCTCCGCTTCATTTGATTGAATCCTTTCTATTCAATCCCTTTTTTGGATTGATATGTTCCCTTGCATTTTCAGATATGGTCATAAAAAAAGCACTGCCATAAGCAGTGCCTCTTGTCCGTGAAGCCTAAAAGTACCTTTGAATAAGATGATCAAAAGTAACTTAAATTCGAATCCGTCATCTTTTTTAACCATTATCAAATAGTGGTCTTTTTGGAATTTGACTCGCAAGATTTTTAACAAAACCATAACGCAAATACTTTATATTGAAGGGGATTCTTCAAATTATTTCCATAAAATTACTTCACAATAAATTTTGGTTTCATGATTCTGGCTAACTTTGGAATAGACCATATAACTTATGAAAAAGAAAAAATATTTACCTCTCAAGGAGCTCACAGATGCTAAATTGAGATACTCACAACTTTATCTTGATGAGCTCAAAAACCCAAAAATAGCAGGTTCCGACGCTGAGAAAGCCCATCAGCAATCTTTCCTTTTTCATTTGAACGGTGTGGTTGACGCTTTTTTTGCGGAATTGAACGAAGTTTATAGCCTTGGCATACAGGAAAAGAACCTCAGTCTGGAAAAACTGAAAAACGCCAAATCTGATTCCAAAAAGCCAATCAAAGAAGCATGGAAAATCAAAAAGCTTTATGGCAAAAAGAACTGGCTTGCAGAGTTAAAATCTTTCAATCCCCACTTACCGCTGTCAGACAAAAAAGCCAAAAAAACAAAAGGCAAAGCCAAGGAAGAAACTTCCAATCTGGTAGAACAAATCAGCCAAATACCAACCAACCCTTTATTGGACAAATTTGAAGAATGGCAGTCAAAAATGAGGAAATTGGTAAGTGAACTCAGAGAATCTGCCCTCCACGCAAGTGGCAATTCACCCAAAAAATAATAGAATACTTTTACTCATTTAACTCAAAGCTCTCAGGTGTATAGGTCTGAGAGCTTTTTGTTTTTGTTGTCAAAAACCCTTGCTAAATCCCACTCCAAGCATGAATGTGTCATAGACGCTGAGCCTGAGGTCATATTGGGCGGTAACAAAAACCTCCCAATCTTTTTGCATTTCCCAGCCTCTTTCTATTCCTAACCGGAGAAGTGACAAATTTTCCTCAGCAGCGAATTCATATCCTGCACCTGCCAAAAAGGACCATCTTTCATGGGGTTTGAATACTCCCACTAAGGTCATGGTAAGTGGTCTTTCCCTTTCGAATTCTTCGTTTCCTTCAAAATCAATCACAGTAAATGATTCGGTGATGATATCCGAATGGATTCCCACAGCCCACTTTCTGCTTATCTGAAAATTATAATCCAATCCCCAAGAAGGCACTGCCATAAATTTCTTTTCCCCTTCGGATTCTCCGGAAGGGATATGTGTATGGCCCATCATCAAAGAGACTCTATGCCGGAGAAGTGCTTTTATATCCTCCTCCACCATATCCTGGCAAAAAGATATGTGGGAAAATCCTAGAATAAGCAAAGAAGTTATCAGCAGTTCTACTTTCCTTTTGTTTTTCATTTTCAATTGGAGTAAGTGATTGTTATTAATTTCTTAAAAAACCATTTTCTGACATTTTGGAATTCTGCTCAAGCCTAGATTTATAAACCTATTTTATAGCTTCAGTAATATAAGAAAAATGAACACAAGGAAAAATCAAAGAGGAAAGTCTTTTTTGAATACCAAAAGCATATTAACACCGTGATTTACCTTATGGCATATTTACCTCAAAAGGAAATATTACCTTCCAATCTGTTTGCATATTCACAATAACCCATTTGTTTTTGGGGGCGTCATCCAAAGCTTTGGAAAGATGGCCGATTGGAGAATCTTTGTCGTAAGCATATTCCCTCACCGAATCAGTGTGGTGGATAATCATTCCTAATCTTGGCCCATCTCCTTTGGAAGTATATTCCAACATAGCGTAATCCCCATCGGAATTACCGGCCGCAAAGACTGGCCTTTTACCGATGTGTTGGTGGATACCCACAGGCTTGCCTTCTTTGTCATCAATGAAATTGATTTCAGGAAGTTTGTTGATGACAGGTACACCATCTACTGATTCATATTTGGCCTTTATCGAACTTCCAATGACTTGATAAGGCGGAATTCCATAGGCTTTCTCCGCCCACACCCTCATAAAATCAATTCCTCCACCTGACACTATAAAAGTTTTATAGCCATTGGCACGAAGGTATTCCAAAAGTTCTACCATAGGTTGAAAGATCATTTGGTCAAATGCCTGACCGGTTTTAGGATGTTTATCGGTTTCAAGCCAAGCGGATACAGATTTCTCAAATTCTGAGGTAGTCATGCCCGCATGTGACGCCATAATCATTTCAACCAAAGCCTTCTCGCCTCCTTTCATCACAGCTTCCAAATCACCGGAAACAATACTTTTAAAAGGTTCTTTGGATTTCCAATCAGGATGGTTGGGAGCTTCTTTTTTGATGTAATCAATACCGTAAGCCATCTGAAAATACATCGGCTGCTCACTCCAAAGGGTCCCGTCATTGTCAAAAACTGCTATACGGTCTTCTTCAGGAATAAAATCAGGACTTCCTGTTGTGGTTGTTTTGGTAACAAAATCAATTATTTGCTGCTTGGTACCGCTTTCATTCCAAGAGGGAAGAGGATCAGGTGCTACGACAACCTCTGTGGTAGATTTTGGTCGTGGACCTGTACAACCAACTTCAAGGAGCACTAGTCCCAAAAAAACCTCTAGAATTAATTTTGATCTGAATTTCATAATTGTTTTGGCATAAAATGAAAAGCCAGTCTTTATCTGACCGGCCTTTCATTTCTCATTGATTATTTTTATTTGCCATTCCTTCAATCTGTTTCTGGACTTTTCCCAAACTCCAGTCTCCTGCAGTTTGACTTGGAGGATAATCCTTAAAGGTTGAAAGGAAATTAAATGCATAGCCCTGAATGGCAATCAGAATATATGCACGATCTATATACCAATCATAATAAGTATTGGAGCCTTCGATTGCCTTTTCAAAAGGATCTCTTCGAAGATTGATCAAATAAGGAGCTCTAAGTTCCACAAAAGGCTCTAACCATATTTGTAATTTATCTGCTCTGTTTTCCAAAAACATCGCTTTCCAGTCGCCATATCTCAAAGCTGCAATTTCCCCGGCATCATTTACATAAATAAATCCAGCCCTTGGAGATTCCTTGACCTTCCCTGTCAGGTAGTCAAGTTGGTTGACTCCATCTATGTGGTTTTTGAAAGTTTTGCCGTTCATTGTGACTCCTTTTTTAATTTTGTCAACCACATTAGGGTCTCCGCCTATGGCTGCAAAAGTCGGTAACCAATCTTCATGCGAAACAATACCGTTTAGAGTAGTACCACCCACGAATTTTCCTGGCCATTTAATAAATGCAGGCACTCTGTAAGCACCTTCCCAGCTGCTGTTTTTTTCACCATGAAATGGTGTTGTTCCTGCATCAGGCCAAGTGTTATAGTGTGGACCATTGTCTGTAGAATACATGACCACGGTATTATCAGCTATTCCCAACTCATCCAAGAGATCTAACAATTCCCCTACATGAAGGTCATGTTCAACCATTCCATCTCCATATTCATCTTGACCACTGATTCCCTTATGCTCTTCCTTGACATGAGTCCTGAAGTGCATCCTAGTTCCATTCCACCAAGTGAAGAAAGGTTTTCCTGCGGCAACCTGCTTTTTGATAAATGCTTTGGTAGCTGCAATTGACTCGTCGTCAATGGTCTCCATCCTTTTCTTGGTAAGAGGACCTGTATCTTCAAGTCTTTGACCACCTTTTCCATCTGCCCATGAATGGATAACGCCTCTCGGGCCATAAGTTTCTTTAAATGTTTTTCCATTAGCCAAAACCATATCAGTGGGATAATCTTCATTTTCAGGCTCCTCTTCTGCATTGAGGTGGTAGAGGTTTCCAAAAAACTCATCAAATCCATGCATAGTGGGCAGGTGTTCGTCCCTGTCCCCTTGGTGGTTTTTTCCAAATTGACCAGTTGCATAGCCAAGGTTTTTCATCACTGTGGCAATAGTGATGTCAGTCTTTTGCCATCCTTCTTTGGCACCGGGCATCCCAACTTTAGTCATTCCTGTTCTTACTGGAACAGTCCCACCAATAAAAGCTGCTCTACCTGCGGTACAGCTTTGTTGGGCATAATAATCTGTAAACCCAATTCCATCTTTTGCAATGCGGTCAATGTTGGGTGTTTTGTATCCCATCATGCCCCGGTTGTTGTGGCTGATGTTCCAGGTACCGATATCATCACCCCATATTACCAGGATATTGGGCTTTTTTTGTTGAGACCATGCCATACTGATACTTAGTGCCAGTAGCAGCACACTGAAGATTGTTTTTTTCATATTTGGATTTTGGTTAGTAAAAATGTAATCTACTTAATTTTATGTAATGTTTCAGAGGGTAATTCGCCAAAAAGCATTTTGTAATCCACTCCAAATTGCCCCATATGGGTGAATCCATATTTTGAGGCAATTTCTTGTATTGTCATTTCCTTGGGAGAGGAGGAAATCAGGAGGTCACGTACTTTCTTGATTTTGAAATTTTTGATATACCGCTTAGGACTTTCACCTGTTACCTTTTTGAAGGCATAGTAGTAGGTCCGGGGAGCCATGTTTTTTTCAGCAAGAATGGAACCTAGATCAACCTCCATTCCCGCCAGAGCGGTTGTCTCCATAATTGTTATCGTATCAATGATGTCGCTTTTGCGCACCTTGATCCCCATAAAATCCCCGTTTTTCAATTTTTTTGGATCTAAAATGAAATGATAGATAAATATTATCGGCAAGTTTTGGGACTGCAAATAATTTCCAAATTTAAGTTTAACTCACTTGGACAAGCATTTGGAATCAGAAATTCTTGCAAAAACTCATCGAATATTGGCAAACATTATCAAAATTTCGCCAAATATGGAATTGGAGAGTGAAAAAGGGAAAAGTGAAAAACAGGAAGAAATTAAATTTTCAAACTTCGGGTATATTCAGAAGGAGTTATTCCTGTGAATTTTTTGAAAGCAGAGGAGAAGGAATTCCTGTTGTTGAAGCCGCATTTATGTGATAAACCCTCTAAGGTGTAATTTGAATATTCCCCTTTTTGGATGAGCTCAAGGCAATATTCGACCCTTTTTTTGTTCAGCAGATCTGAAAAAGTCGAATCCAAAGACCGGGTGATGCAGGCTGAAATCTGATAATAGGGGACTTGTGTATCCCTTGCAAAATCCTGTATGGAATAGCCATGGTTGAGGTATACCTGTTTTTCATCTATCCACTTGATGATAAGGCTTCCCAATTCCCGCATTTTTGCCTCTTGATAATGGTCAGGTTTGTCTGCTTTTTGTGATTCAATGGAGCGGGGTATTTGGTCTGATACGTATTTCACTTCATTGATACCATAAAGTAGTTTTGGATAGAAATAGAGCAGAACGGCACTGAAAAACAGTAAGATGGCAGCCGATGAATGGACGAGCGTAAAAGCCAAACTGCTATCCAACCAAAAAAAAGTAAGGTAATATGGGAAAAACAAGAAAAATTGAAGCAACATAAAAGAAGCAATCCATACTTTCCAGTCTTTTTCAAACTTGGTTTGATCTCTTTTCAGGCTTTTTTGCCACCTGACCAAAATCACTATTTGTACTATCCAATAGACATTGATAAAGGCAGTTCTGAAAAATTGGTGAAATCCCTTAGGAAAAAACCGGCTTTGGTTAAATCCTGTAAACTGGTTTGGGTCTTTTATATCATCAAGAATCAGCTTGATTTTTTCTTCATTTTCCAAAAATAGGACGGGGGCAAAATCAATGCTGTAAATCAGCAGGGGAATGAAATGAAGTGCGTCATACCATTTCAGAGACCGGTTTTGGGTGACGCACTGAACATATAGGAAGGGCATTGGGACAAAAATCCAACCAAAAATATTTCCGGTTCGGTACAATTTTGGAAAATGGACCATTAACCCGGAATTGATAAGCAATACTAAAAAAATAGCGGCTGAAAGACTTAAAAAAGATAAGGCTAATGGAATATTTAATTTATTCCTTGTCGAGGAATAAATGAAAATAATGATACCTGTGATTGTGCCAACGATAACAGATGTAAAATAAATGATGTTGGCCAGGTCAAGTTTTAGAAACATATGGGAATTTAAGGAATTTGGGGAAAAAGTTTCCCTATTTCACGTTTTTTACGTAAAAAGTCACCTACCAAAACCATATCTCACCCTAATTCGGCCTAACTGGATTTCTTCATTATTCATATATTCTAATCTGTTTTTACCGCAATGGATGCGAAGGTTTTGCAAAGGGGGCAAAGGGGATAGCCTTTTTTTTTACCGCAATGGTTGCCAAGGTTTCGCAATGGTCGCCAAGAGGGCAGCCTTTTGTTTTCTTTGTATCTTTTTGGGTAAAAAATTCCCCCGCAGATACCGCAGATTGACGCAGAAGAGGTAACAGAGCTTGTCCGTTATCCTGCTTCTCCAGAAGCAGGATGTTTATACCGCAATGGTTGCCAAGGTTTCGCAATGGTCGCAAAGAGTGCAGCCTTTTGTTTTCTTTGTTTCTTTTGGGGTAAAAAATTCTCCCGCAGATACCGCAGACTGACGCTGAAAAGAAAACGGAGCTTGTCCGTTTTCCTGCTTCTCCAGAAGCCGGATGTTTATACCGCAATGGTCGCCAAGATTTCGCAAAGGGTGCAAATAGGTTCTTCTGTTTTCTTTGTTGCTATCGTGGTTAAAAAGCACTCCCGCAGATTTCGCAGATTGACGCAGAAGAGGAAACGGAGCTTGTCCGTTATCCTGCTTCTCCAGAAAGCCGGATGTTTATACCGCAATGGTCGCTAGGGTTTTGCTATGGGGGCAAAGAGTGTAGCCTTTTGTTTTCTTTGTATCTTTTGTGGTTAAAAAATTCTCCCACAGATACCGCAGATTGACGCAGAAGGGGAAACAGAGCTTGTCCGTTTTCCTGCTTCTCCAGAAGCTGGACGTTTATACCACAATGGTCGCCAAGGTTTCGCAAAGGGTGCTAATAGGAGGTTCTTCTGTTTTCTTTGTTCCTATTGTGGTTAAAAAGCACTCCCGCAGATATCGCAGAATGCGCAGACTCAGAATCGCTAACAAGTTGTTTTATTCTCTTTTCAAGGAAGTATTTCAATGACACTTGAGGCAAAATCATCCATGCTGAATTCTCCTTTTGGAGTAAAGCCAAGCCGGACAATTACCAAATCTTTTGATGGAATGACCAAAATCCATTGTCCTTCAAATCCTCCTGCATAAAAAGCATCATTGGGTAGACTTGGAAATTTCTTCTTATCAGGGCGGCTTGGATTTCCGGCATTGAGCCACCACTGTGCGCCATATTCTCCCATAGGTGCGGCAATAGCCGGAGTGGTGGCAAATTCCACCCAATCTTCCGAAAGGACCTGTTCGCTAAGCCAGTTCCCTTTACCCAACATCAGCAATCCCAATCTTGCAAAATCCCTTGCCGGTGCAAAGACAAAAGAAGAACCCACGAAGGTGCCGGAAGCGTCTTTTTCCATGACGGTATTGTGCATGCCTATTTTATAAAACAATCCTTCATAAGGTAAACGCTGATAATTTTCTTCGCCAAGTTGGTTGCGCAGGATCTTTGAAACAATGTTGGTGGTGCCGCTGGAATAGTAAAAGTATGTTCCAGGTTCGTATTTGAGCGGTTTGGAGGCAGCGATGGCTGCGGCATCGGGATTTAGAAAGAGCATTTTGGTCGCATCAGATACTCCTCCATAATCTTCTACCCAATCCAGTCCGTTGGTTGCCTGAAGCATGTTTTTGAGGTTTATGGTTTTTCTTTCATCAGACCAATCTGACAACAAACCGTTTTGATCCAAACTTAAGACACCCCTGTCAACCTGTAATCCCACCAAGATGCTGATGATGCTCTTTCCCATCGACCAACTTGTATGTTTGGTATTGATATCATGGTCATTGCCGTAACCTTCTGCCACCAATTGTCCTTTGTGCAGGACGACAATCATGTGGGTGAGGTGGGTCTTCTTGACAGAATCTTCAAATTCAATGTCAATCAAATCTTGGATCTTGCGGTATTGGGGCAGGTTTAAGATTGAATCGTTGAGCCTGTTGCCGTTTGGCCAACTCACCGTGTCTTGACTCCAATTGGGTTTTGGTACTTCATAATAAACTTGATTTCTGACTACTTCTTCATCCATTCCGGACAATAATGTGCATCCCTGACCCTCTCGGTAGATAGCTACCCTTTGGGCCAAACCAAATACACTTCCGGTTACTTTTAGACCTTCCTTGTCCACTTCAAAATTTCCAAGGCTGATCGGGAAGGCCCGCAATTCCTGGCTCTTCACTGAGTTTTCGTCCCTTTCTGCAAGGAATATACAACTGCACATGATCTTTGAACCGTAGGAACTGATCAACGGAAATGATTTCCAGGCATAATTGATTCCGTATCCTAATCCTGCAAGGAGGATCAAAAGGAAGGAATAAAGGATTTTCTTTTTCATGGAGAGGGTGGTGGGGCTATGATGGGATTGAGATGGGAATTTAACTTTTGTAAATATTAGAATGTAACTTTTATTCAAATTGAAAGGTCATATTTAATAAAAAATGTTCAGAAATTTTGTTTGTATCCGCTTTATTGCACGTAGCCAATTAAATAATGGTAGGGGAACGATCAGCGGTTCTGTGGACAGTGGACTGTCGTCCGTGGACAAGTATCCGCAACCGATAAAGTCTCCTCAATCCCAACGTGCAACATTGCGGATACTCATAAAAAATTTTAAGTGAGATTTTTCAAAGCCTAAAATCAGGTGAAATTGATGATCATGTTTATTTCCTACCAATCCAGAATTCGACAAGGAAGAGTTTTCTTAAAGCTTTTTTTCAGTTCCTTTTCCCTTAACATCGATTCCTTTCTCCCTTTCACAAATAAAATTCCTATTTTTGCCTCAAATAGATAAGTAAGCATGTTTGATAATCTTAGTTCCAAGTTAGATAGAGCTTTTAAGACCCTCAAGGGTACCGGCAAAATTACCGAAATCAACGTTGCCACTACGGTAAAGGAAATCCGTAGGGCCTTGATCGATGCCGATGTCAATTATAAAGTAGCCAAAGAAGTAACTGATACCATCAAAGAACAGGCCCTTGGCCGTGATGTATTGATTGCTGTTTCTCCGGGTCAGTTGTTGATCAAAATTACCCAAGAAGAACTGACCAAATTGATGGGTGGCTCCAAAGTGGACATCAACATCAAAGGTGATCCGGCAGTGATTTTGATCTCAGGTCTTCAAGGTTCAGGTAAGACTACCTTTTCAGGCAAATTTGCCAGTATGCTCAAAAAGCAAGGCAGACAGGTATTATTGGTCGCCTGTGATATTTACAGGCCCGCTGCGATCGACCAATTGAAAGTATTGGGAGAGCAGATAGGAGTAGAGGTCTATGCTGAACCTGAAAATAAAAATGCCCTTGAGATTGCAAGCAGGGCAATTGAATACGCAAAGAAGAATGGAAAGAAAATAGTCATAGTCGATACTGCGGGCCGTTTAGCAGTGGATGATGTGATGATGAAAGAAATCGAGGCTTTGAAAAAAGCACTCAATCCTTCAGAAACATTGTTTGTGGTCGATTCAATGACAGGTCAGGACGCGGTAAACACAGCCAAGACTTTTGATGAAAGGTTGAATTTTGACGGTGTGGTTTTGACAAAATTGGATGGTGATACCCGTGGCGGTGCTGCCATTTCGATCAGACATGTAGTCAACAAACCCATCAAATTTATCTCCACGGGGGAGAAAATGGAAAACATTGATGTCTTCCACCCTGACCGTATGGCCCAAAGGATTTTGGGTATGGGGGATGTTATTTCCTTGGTTGAACGTGCACAACAATCATTTGATGAAGATGAAGCCAAGCGGATCAATGCTAAGATCAGGAAAAACCAATTTAACTTCGATGACTTCCTTTCCCAATTGGAACAGATCAAAAAGATGGGAAATATCAAAGACTTAATGGGAATGATTCCCGGAATGGGCAAAGCCATGAACGGAATGGATATTGACGATGATTCATTCAAGCCTATTGAAGCCATCATCCGAAGTATGACACCTAAGGAAAGGGAAGACCCGGATATCATCGATGGCAACAGGAGAAAAAGAATCGCAAACGGAAGCGGTCGAACAATCACTGAAGTCAATAACTTGATGAAGCAATTCGCTGATATGAGGAAAATGATGAAGCAAATGAATAAGATGGGCGGTGCCCAAAAAGCCCTCGGAGGATTGATGCCAAAGATGGGCAGGCGATAGCAAGAAAAACTCCAAATCTTTAAGTGATTTGGAGTTTTATTTTTTTTCTCAAAAGGTAATTTAGATTTGGCTTACCTTAAAACATATCCTATTCTCAGGGCAAGATGGTTAACATTTCCTTGGTCTGCACCAGCAGCAGGTTGATTTGTTAATCCCTGACTGTAGTTTAATCCCACCTGAATAGCCCCAAAAGAATATCCTACCATGGCATTAACAGCGATAGTAAAGGGAGCTTCCTCGTTTGACCCACTTCCAAAATTATAATCAGTTGTTGTGGAATTTCCATTACTTTCCACTGTTCTTTTTCCAGAAAGTCCCATATTGAATGAAGGTCCCAGACCTGCAAAAAATCCTTTTTCTTTTCCACCGGTAAAAACAAATTGAACAGGGATTTCTAAATAGTTAATACTCATTTTGGTCATTTCAATATCACCGGTATTTAAGTTCTCAAGCTCGTCTGACCACTTTTTATTCAGGAAGTTCATTGCCGGTTGAATTACAAATTGATCTCCTAGTGGAACGTGGTACATGGCACCAAAAGTAAAACCTAATGCCCCTCCTAATTTATCGAGCCCATCCGCCGTTGGAAAAGCTTCTCCAAAAACACCTACGGGACCTGCTTGAATGCCAAACTGTCCAAAAGATTTGTGTGAATGAAATACAAATATCAAAATAGCAATTGTCATGATCTTTTTCATGTTTTCTAAAATTTGGTTTAATCAAATTTCTAAAAAAGACACCCTGCATCAAATACCCCAAAAGTAGTAATCTACTTATATGTCAATGTTAACTTGCTAAGTAATATTTAAAAGAAAATGCTAAATTAACTTATATTTTTTTCCGGGAAGAGACTTTATAAGCCCCTCAAATTCAAGATTTAAAAGATTAGATGCTAAACTAGAAATGGAAAAATTTAACAAAATGGCAATTTGATCGATTTCCAATTCTTTCTTTTCCATCAATAACTGTAAAATGGATTTTTCCTCCTCATTGTACTTGGAGAGATCAAGCATTTTCGTCTTCGTATTGGTGGCTGATAGGTTTTCTTTGGACCATGATAAGGCTTCCTCGAGGTCTTTTGGACCTGTGTAAATTGTGGCTTTCATGGACCTGATCAGGTTATTGCAACCCTCACTATAGGGGGAAAGAAGGTTTCCCGGAACCGCAAAAACTTCTTTGTTGTAGCTGAATGCAATTTCCGCGGTGATCAAGGCTCCGCCTTTTTGGGCAGCTTCCACGACAATGACAGCATCCGAAAGCCCGGAGATGATCCGGTTTCTTCTTGGAAAGTTGCTTGGATGCATCACTGTACCGGGAGGATATTCGCTGATTAATCCCCCTCCGTTTTCCATCATTTGCTCAGCTGTGCTTTTATGAAGGGCAGGATAAATCTGATCCACAGAAGATCCCAATATTCCCAATGTAGGTAGGTTATTGGATAAGGCGGTTTTATGGGCTTCAATATCTACTCCATAAGCAAGCCCACTGATGATAGTAGCATGGTAAGGACTGAGGTCCTCAATGATTTTTTTGGTGATGTTTTTACCGTATTCAGTGGCATTTCTTGTTCCCACTATCGCAACCGACCTGTTTGGATTGAGATTGACTTGTCCTTTTGTATATAATACCATGGGACAATCGTCCATCACCTTGAGCCGTGTGGGAAAGTCAGGATCTGAAAAAGTAAGTATTCGAATCCCTTTTTTTTCACAGTTGGAAATGAGTTCTGCCGCTTCCTTCAGGTAAACGTCCTTTTCTTTCCTGATTTCGGCAAGCTTCGCACTGAGACGGGGGATTTTTGAAATTTTTCCCAGGGGAAGGTCAAAAAAATCCCTAGCCGAGCCTGTATACGCCAGGATATTTCTATATAATGAAGGACCGATTTTAGGGATTAGATTAAGCGTCAGCTCAAAAATCAAATCTTCACTATTTGGATTCGACATGCATGGTGTCTCTGATTTCTATCAAAAAACGCTTGATCTGATGGAGTCTGTCCACCATGGCTGCTTTGTCAAAAACAGTTTGATGATCGCCTTTAATGACTTCCTGTGCACCTTGAAGGGTATATCCTTTGATTTTCACCAATTGATAGATATATCTGATTTTTTCGATATCATCCTTAGTAAACCTTCGGTTACCTTTTTTGTCTTTTTTGGGTTTGATGATGTCAAATTCTCCTTCCCAATAGCGAATAAGGGAAGGTGCCACTTTGAACATGCTTGCTACTTCTCCAATTGAGTAGTATTTTTTTTCGATTTCTTTTTCTTTGTACGGCACGGGCTTTAAAGCATTACTTTAACCAAAAATATGAAAAATAATTAATTTTCAAGTCTCAAATATTTTTTTCATCAATTGCCACTTTCCATTTTCCATGGAACCAGGCAATTGTTGCTGATAGGTGGACATGAGATTTTCCCATTCCTGTACTATGGGGTTATTTGCATCCAATTCAGATTTTCTTTCAAATGAAAAACTCTGATCCACCTCAATTATCATGCATAACCTACTTTCCCAACGGTATAATTCCATCGAAAGTATGCCGGCATCAGTGAAACTTTGGAGGATTTCAGGCCTTACTGATTTGTGATAACCTTCGTATTCCTCAATGAGTTGAGGGTCATTTTTTAAATCTAAGGTTAAGCAGTAGCGGCGGTTCATCTCAAGGGCTTATAAATGGCTTCCGGAAACTTTTTAAGGTAGTTTCCGGAAGCAATTGTGAAATTATTTTTCAGAATCTGTTCCTTTTTTCTTTGTTTCCTTTTCTTCTACCACCTCTTTGGCATCCTCAGCGCCTTTTAGGTAGCTGGGTAGATTCAAACCGGCCATGTTGAATAAGTCATTCAAAGGCGGAACACTTTTCATCAGGCCAGAGACAAAATTTGCTGTCGAGCCGTTTCCTCCATCACCGTTTGCCCCGGAATCCCAAACAGTGACTTTGTCTATTTTGATATTCTTCACTGCCTCTACCTGAGTTTTGACAAGTTCAGGAAGTTTTTCAATCAAAAGCAGTTGGAATGCCTTGTTGGGATCTCCGCCGGCTGCGGCGACTACCTGCCTATATCCTTCCGCCTGTTTGGTCAATATTTCATAAAGTCCTCTTGCTTCTGCGTCCATCTTGGCAAAAATTGCATCGGCCTCACCCTTTGCCTGTTCCCTTATTCTCTCGGCTTCAGCTTGGGCTTCAATAATGGCTTTTTGTTTGGCTATTTCAGAAGGAATTACCACGTTGGCAATCTGTGTTGATCTCTCTCTTTCAGATCTGGCGGTCTCGGCTTTTTGCTCTGCTAGGTATGATTCTTCCAAGGCGCGCGCTTGCTGTACTTTTTCTGCAGCAAGGGCTGTTCTTGATGCTTCGGCTTCTCTTTCTCTCCTGACAGCGTCAGATTGGGCAATGGAGATTTTCGCTTCGTTTTCTCCTTTGACAGCCAAAGCATTGGCCTCAGAAGTTTTGACCCTTGTATCTCTTTCCGCTTCTGCCTTACCGATGGACTCGTCTTTGAAGGCTTCGGCGATACTTACTTCTCTGGATTTGTGGGTGATGGCTATCTTGACATCCCGATCTCTGTGGGTTTCAGCGATCTGCACATCTCGCTCTCTGTCTGCCATAGCTTTACCGGTTTCACCTATTTTTTCCTGCTCTGCGACTGAGATTTTGGCTTCGTTTATCGCTTTTGCAGCAGCTTCCTTACCCAAAGCCTCGATATATCCTGATTCGTCTTTGATGTCAGTCACGTTGACGTTGATCAGTTTGAGACCGATTTTCTTTAATTCCGTATCAACGTTTTTCGAAATATTATCTAAAAACTTGTCTCTGTCTGAATTGATTTCTTCAATGGTCATGGTCGCAATTACCAATCTCAATTGACCAAAGAGGATATCTTTTGATAATTCCTGTATCTGGTCAGGGGTGAGGCCCAACAACCTTTCTGCGGCATTGCCCATGCTGTCTGTTTCTGTAGATATGGCAATTGTAAAACGGCAGGGAACATCCACCCTGATATTTTGGCGGCTAAGGGCATTGGTAAGATTGGCTTCAATAGAAATCGGCTTGAGGTCAAGGTATGCGAAATCCTGGATTACAGGCCAAATGAAGGCTCCACCTCCGTGAATACACTTGGCTGATGTTCCTCCTGTACGTCCATAGACCACCAGGATCTTGTCGGAGGGACACCTTTTGTACCTTGAAACCAATGCCGTGATTGAGACAAAAAATACTGCTACTGCTGCAATGAGAATGTAAATCGTTTCCATATTTGAATTGGGTGTTAAAGTTTTTCTACTACCAAAATATTATCCGAATCGATGGATTTGATTTTAACCAAAGTCCCGGATTTGAGAGTTTCAGATTCCGTGATGGCTCGAAGTTCTTTGAATGAACCCTTGATGCTAATCTGAACTTTTCCGACTCCGGATTTTTTGGCCGGAATGGTCAGATAAACTTCACCTGTTTTGCCCAAGGCTTCTTTTATTTGAAAGGTATTGTCTTCAGCAAGCTTCTTGATCTGAGAAATGATCAGAAAAAACACACTGACAAATGCCAAACCTACAAGGAGGGAAACACCAACCAATAAAGTTTTATTCTCTATGATGGAATAAAATGAAATCCCTGTCCAAGCAAATCCTAACAAAAAGTGGATCAGGTTACGGAAAGAAAAAAACTGAAAAGGCCCTTGAGCGCCTTCTAAATTACTATCGAAATCAGCTTCAAGTCCATCTGTAGCATCTGCTCCAATAAATGTCATAACGGTCTGTACCAAAAAGACCAAAGTAGACGGAATGGCCAAATACCAAAAGACCTTGAGCAAAGACTCCATTTCGCTAAAATTTTCCATAGTTGTTTGTAGGTTTATTTTACCAAACTAATTAATTTATTAATTGCCACAAACAATCCATGCGAAACTTGTTGGATTTTTTTTCCTCCATAGATTTGAACCACCTCTAACAGGTTTTTTTAGGATCATTTCAACATTTCAAATTCCTCAAGTCTTTTTTAGAATTGGACCGAATTTTTTTACTTTATCCCAACCTTATCAATAAATGTTTGATTCCTGAAATGGGAAAAGTTGAGTTTTATTTAAGAATTTTGACATGTTATAAAAAGAAAATTGCATTTCATTCAAAATTTGTTTTAATCCCCGAAAGATTATTTTATATTTTGACCTGAATTTCCGAGTCATGCGAGTAAAAAAATATTCAGTCTTTTTTTTGATGCTAGCAGTGATGCTATTGACTGGAATTTTTGATGCTCACTCTCAAGTAACTACCCTAGGCAAAGAATTTTGGTTTGGGTTTATGGAGAACAACGGAATCCCCCCCGAAGCCCCGGATCAGGGTATTGTGGTGATTACTGCCAGTGAACCTGCAGAAGGGGTTTTGGAATATGCAGGAAGGTCATACCCGTTTTCTTTAACCACAGGTCAGCAGTTTTTCCATCGGATTAATGATTTTGATATCCTTCACAGGACTTCGGGAATGATTGAGTCAAAGGGAGTGTATATCCTTTCGACAGGAAATGTTTCTGTATATGCTTTTAATGAAAGATTTAGATCCGCCGATGGGACCGTGATTTTACCCATTACCACTTTGGGAAAAGATTATTATATCACTTCTCACTATGAAGTAATGACCGCAATAGTCAATTACAATGCAAACATCAACAATGAAAGTACCCTTTTGGTGGTCGGTGTAGAGGAAAATACCAAGATCGAAATTACCCCCTCCGTATTCACTTTAACCGGAAATGCCCCTTTGGTTCCCTTTACCATTACACTCAACAGGGGTCAAAGCTACCAAATCAAAGCAAGAGGAGACCTCACCGGCACCAGGGTAAGAGTAATTGGTGAAAATGTTGAAGAATGTAAAAACTTGGCGGTCTTTGGCGGAAACAAATGGACCAGTGTCGGGGATTGCGGTCAGGCAAATGACAACCTTTTCCAGCAAGCGTATCCTGTCAATACCTGGGGAACCGAATTTTTCCATATTCCATTGGCAGGAAGAACTTCAGGTGAATTGGTAAAAGTTTTGGCCTCAGAAGATAATACTTCGGTTTTCATTGATGGCGTACTTAGAGGAAATATCAATGCCGGAAAGTTTATTACCCTTGATTTCAAAGCCAACCAATTGGCAAGCATCCGCACAGATAAACCTTCCTCAGTGACTGTTTTTGCAAAAAGTCAAGCTTGCAATGATTCCACACTGCCGCTTTTCAATGAAGGGGATCCGTTTATGATCACCTACAGCCCCAATCAGCAATTGTTGAAAACCATCACTTTTAATGCCCTTCAGCTGCCTTCTATTACTAGCCATTATGTCAATATCATAGTAAAAACAGCCTCCAAAGACCAAACAAGATTAGATGGAAGCAATGTCGGAAATCAGTTTGCGCCGATTCCGGGAAGCAGCGAATATTCTTATGCCAGGATTTCAATCTTTCAAGGTGCACATTCCTTGAGTAATCCTCAGGGCCTGATCGGTTATGTTTATGGATTTGGATTTATAGAATCGTACGGATTTGCAGTGGGGGCCAGTCTGGATAATTTAAATTTTGAAACAAAAAACAAATATGATTTTGAGGTATTGGGAGATAAAGTAGCCTGCTATAACCATGAAAGTTTGTGGGAAATCAACCCGGAGAATGAACTTTTTACTTATTTCATTTGGGATTTTGGCGATGGTTCAGATCCCGTTGTAGGCAAGGAAGTTCCGCATACCTACACTGAGACCGGTGATTATGAAATCAAAATCATAGCCGCCATCAGTGAAAATTCCTGTGATGAACAACAGGAGGTCAAATTCAATGTGTCAGTCATCAAGACCGTAGCTGAAATCAAAGGAATTGCAAAAGCTTGTCCATTGGTAGAGGAGATTACTTATGGGATCAAATCCGGAATGGATTTTTCCAAAGTAGACTGGAAAGTAGAAGGTGGGGAAATCATCGATATAGATGAAGAAAACCTCCAAGTGACGATCCGTTGGGGCGCTGCAAATCCCAATGCCAAGATTACAGCTTTGCCATTTACTTCCCAGGGATGTCCAGGCGAAGAAGTTATTTTTGGGGTTGTAATCAATCCATTAATCGATGCAGGTGCCCCTGAAGGCTTGGCTGAAATCTGTTTTGGTCCCGATCGGGTGGATGAATATGTGGTGGAATCAGAGTATTCGAATAGAGGGTACGAATGGTTTATTGAAGGAGGCGAATTTGTAAATGGTAATGAAGGAGGTAAAGTACAGGTAAAGTGGGTGAACCCTGGAATAACCGGAAAAATTTGGTATAGAGAATACAGTCTATTGGATGATTTTTGCGAGGGTACCTCACCCAAACTAGAGGTGGTAGTCAATCCTTTATTGGTTGCTGCTGCTCTTCAAAAAACCGATGTACTTTGTTTTGGAGAATCCAATGGTCAAATCCCACTTGTCGTCAACGGAGGGAGGCCACCCTATACATATCAATGGAGTCACTCCTCCACTCTAAATTCTCCTACAGCCATCAATTTAACTGCCGGAATCTATTCAGTGAAGGTCACAGACTCTTTTGGCTGTTCTATATTGATCGAAAACCTGGAAATCAGGCAGCCTGAAATCCTTGAAATCCTAAATGTATCTACTGAAGGGACGACATGCTATGGAAGACCTGACGGAAAAGCCAACTTTCAAGTTCGTGGAGGTGTTGGTCCATATTCCATTGATTATCAGTCGGCTATTATCAATGGAGGTTTGATTAGCCTCGATGGACTCGAAGGCCAACTCCAATCATATATCGTGAAAGATGCTAATGGGTGCACTATCCCTGTAACCTTTACTATAAATTCTCCTATTGCTGCAATAGCCGATGTAAGGATACAAAAAGCAAGCTGTCCGGGGCAATCAAATGGTGAGCTTTATGTCAGTGAGACCAAAGGCCTCGGGCCTTTTACCTATACATGGGAATATAATAATTCCCAAGGCTCTAGTTTGGAGGGGATTCCAAGGGGTATCTATGAAGTAAGTATCAGGGATAGTAATGGCTGCATCAGCGAAGGAAAAGGAGAGGTGGTTGAGGAAATGCCTGTTTTCAGAATGCCTACAGGTTTTATTCCTAGAGACGGTCTTTATGGTCCGGTTGCAAATTGTGAGCTACCGTTTCTTTTAAAGGTATTCAACAGATGGGGCAGTTTGGTGTATACCGGCGACTCCGGATGGGACGGAAAAGTAAATGGTGAAGATGCCCCAATAGGGTCATATTCCTACCTTGTGATCTTTGAAGTAAGTGTAAATGGCAAAATAACCATTAATGAAGACAAGGGGGTTTTCGCTTTATTGAGGTAATTCAATATCGATTTGTGACGGTTCGAAAGTTGTAACAGATTTAGGAGCAGTCTCCGAGGAGAATTAGAGTAAGCAGGAATTTTCATTTTTTTAAGTTGGTAAAAATATTTTTTGAACCTGTTTACAACAAATTGCTTTAAAAAACACTTCCATAAATATGTTTTGTGACTATACACAAAATATTATTGATAAATTCGACATCGTATAATGTATTCTAATTGAGAATGCGGTTCCAAGGTAAAGTTTCCATGTGTATTTTGGGTTTGATGCTGTTTTTCAGCGGTTTCAATCCTTTGTATGGACAATCATCCACCATTGGAAGAGAGTTTTTTTTAGGTTTCATGGAGAACAACCGTATTGTTCCCAATAGAATAGACCAGGCCTCAATCATAATTTCTGCAAGTGAAGACGCAAGTGGTATCATCCAATTTGTCAACAATTCTATTCCATTTTCCATAAAATCCGGGGAACAGTTTGTGTATGATTTTCCCCAAGAGGGTTTGGACATTATCCACCGGACCTCAGGAAAAATAGAAAACCTGGGTGTATATATCAGTGCAAATGGAAATATTGCCGTGCATGCTTTCAATTTTCGGCAAAGAAGTGCTGACGGAACTGTGGTGCTGCCGCTTTCTTCTTTGGGAAAAGATTACATGGTAACGGCACATGCCGAAAAATTTGCTGAGGGTGTAACAGGAGGAAGCAATATCAATTATGAAAGTACGCTTTTGGTTGTCGCTGTGGAAGACGATACCAACGTCGAAATCACTACCACCACAGCCACAGTCAATACGATTCCTGCAGGAGCCCCCATCAATATCAAACTCAAAAAAGGAGAGAGTTACCAAATCAAAGCCATCGGTGATTTGACAGGAACGAGGGTGAGGGTCATTGGAAGTCAGGAGGATGATTGTAAGAATATCGCAGTCTTTGGAGGAAATAAAATGACCTCTGTCGGCACTGATTGTGCAGGGACTACGGGTGACCATTTATACCAGCAAGCTTATCCGATTTTTTCTTGGGGAAAAGAATATATCCATGTTCCCCTGAAGGGCAGAACCTCAGGCGAAATGGTCAAGGTATTGGCATCAGAAAACAACACCCAGATTTTTGTAAACGGTGTTTCTAAAGGCAGTCTGAATTCCGGGAAGTTCTCCACTTTTGTTTTTGGACCCGAGGAATTGGCAAACATTACTGCCACAAAACCAATTGCTGTCACCGTTTTTTCAAAAAGTCAATGGTGCAATATCCAAAACGGACCACTTGCAAGCAACGGCGACCCGACGATGATTACACTTAGCCCCAATCCGCAGTTGATCAAAAGTGTGGCATTTTCTGCAGTGAAAGTGGTAGGTATCATCAACCATTATGTAAACATCATTGCAAAAACAGGTACCGAAGGCGGGACGGTTTTGGATGGAGTAAATGTCGGAAATCAGTTTTCACCCGTACCGGGAAATGTAGGATATGTCTTTGCCCAAGTAGAGATATCGGAAGGAGTGCACACCATGACCAATCCGGACGGCGTGATCGCTTATGTCTACGGCTCGGGATTTATAGAATCTTATGGCTATTCCGCAGGTGCAAGCCTTTCCAACCTGAATTTCGAAACTGAGGTGAAATATGATTTTGAGGTAGAAGGGGATAAGGTTGCCTGTTTGGGTGAAACAGGTATATGGAAAATCATTCCTACAAACCCAAAATTCGAGATTTTTGAATGGACCTTTGGAGACGGAACAGACATGCAGGAAGGGCAGGAAGTCGATCATTTGTTTGAAGAACCGGGTATTTATCAAATCAAAATATTAGCCTTTACCGGTGACCGTGCCTGTGACCAGATTGAAGAGGCATTTTTTGACGTAGAAGTGGTCGAATCGTCCGGGGATATATCAGGTGCCGACAACGTATGTCCTTTGATCGATGAAGCGGTTTATGAATTTGTGAATTTCCAAAATACTGGAAAGGTAATTTGGGAAGTCACAGGTGGTGAAATTATCGACTCGGATAATTATTCTGCAAAAATCCGATGGGGTGAATTTGATCCGAATGCAAAGGTGATTGCAATTCCTCTGACAGATCAGGGATGTCTTGGCAAACCTGTTGAAATGGGGATTTTAATCAATCCTGCCATTGAACCTGAGCTTCCTGAGGGAAGAAGTCAGGTTTGTTTTGGTGAAAGCGAGAATTTCAAGTACAAAGTAAAAAACCTGATTCCTGACCGAAAATACCAATGGTTTGTCACCGGTGGCACCATCATTTCAGGTGAAAATGCTACCGAAGTTACAGTAGAATGGCAGGGAGTTGGCTCGCAGGGAGAGATCTGGTTTGAGGAATACAGTGAAATCAATACTTCCTGTGGCGGGGAATCCAAAAGACTCAAAGTCAAAGTTAATCCGCCGATGGAAGCCAATTTGATTGCTTTCACTGAAGAAATTTGTGCAGGTTCCAATTTAGGCAGAATTGAAATCCTTGCAGTTGGGGGAACAGGGGACTTTAAATTCGAATGGTCACATGACCCCTTACTGAATGGACGTTTGGCAGAAGGATTGGGAATAGGTACATATTCTGTTTTGGTAAAAGACTCGGGTGGTTGCGAAATTTTCTTTGAGAACCTTGAAATTTCATCTTCCGAAGCATTTGAATTGATCGAAACTCCTACTATCACAAATGCGAGTTGTTTTGACTTGGCAGATGGAAAAGTGGATTTTGAGCTTCAAGGGGGAACAAAGCCATACAGGGTAGAAGGATTTGATTTTGTAGCCACTGAAAATCAATTGGAGGTTTTTGGACTTCCAAGAGGGGAACACCGCTTGGTGGTTAAAGATGTTATTGGTTGTGAATTTATTTTGGAGGTGACCATCGATTCTCCTCCGGCTATTTCGGTTGACTTTCAGATTCAAAAGTTTGCTTGTTCAGGATTGGCAAACGGGTCACTTTTGGCCATTCCCCAAGGTGGAGTTGCACCGTTTTTGTTTCTTTGGGATTGGGAAAACAGTACCGCTCAGGTTATCATTGATATTCCTTCAGGAGAATATGGGTTAACTGTAGAAGATGCCAACGGCTGCCAAAAGAATGTTTTTGGGAAAATGGAGGAAGGTGTTCCCATTCTGAGGATGCCGACAGGATTTATACCCAAGGATGGCCTTTTTCAGGGTGTCAGCAATTGTGGCCTTCAATTTAACCTGTGGGTATACGACAAATGGGGAAGTTTAGTATATGCAGGAGAAAAAGGATGGGATGGAAAAATCGGAGATCAAGATGCTGTTATCGGTACCTATACCTACATGATAGAGTATTTTTTCAATATTGAAGGGGAAAAACAAACCCTGCAGCAGCGTGGGTCTTTCACTTTGTTGAAGTAGAATTGAGAAGGCTTTTTAGATTTATTGTTGGCAGTATCCTGAGATTAATTAATTTTAGATTTCAAATCATTTTTAAATCATCCTTTATAATTACATCATGAAAAAAATTTTAATCACCGGCGGTGCCGGATACATAGGTTCCCATACAGCAGTTGCACTTGTCAATTCAGGTTATGAACCTATCATCGTTGACAACTTTTACAACTCAGAAAAGTCGGCTTTGGAAGGAATCAAGTCGATACTAGGCAGAGAAGTAAAATATTATGAAGTCGATTGCCTTGACAAGACCGGCATGGAAAAAGTCTTTCAAGAAAATGAATTTTCTGGAGTGATCCATTTTGCTGCCTACAAAGCGGTTGGGGAAAGCACAAGATTGCCTTTGAAATATTATTCCAACAACATTGATTCACTGATTATTCTTTTGGAATTGATGTCAAAATACAAGGTCAAAGACCTCGTTTTCTCCTCATCATGCACCGTTTACGGCCAACCAAAAGTATTGCCGGTCACAGAAGCCACTCCGAGACAGGATGCAGAGAGTCCCTATGGCAACACCAAAAAGATTTGCGAAGATATCCTGAGGGATTTCATATTGAGTGGTGCTGCGTCAAGGATTGTTGCACTGCGTTATTTCAATCCGGTTGGAGCGCATCCAAGTTCGGCGATAGGGGAGTTGCCTATCGGTGTTCCTGCCAACCTGATTCCATTTGTCACCCAAACGGCCGCAGGCATCAGGGAGAAAATTACCGTCTTCGGTAATGATTATGACACTCCTGACGGTACCTGTGTCAGGGATTATATCCATGTAATGGACTTGGCGGATGCGCATGTCAAAGCTTTGAAATACCTGTCTGAGCAAAAAGATAATTTTTACGACATCTTCAATGTCGGAACCGGTAACGGCAATACGGTTTTGGAAGTCATTCAGACTTTTGAAAAAGTAAGCGGTCAAAAATTGAATTATGAGATTGGCCCAAGACGAACCGGCGATATCGAAAAAGTATGGGCCAATACCGACAAAATCAACAAGATTTTGGGTTGGGAAGCCAAGTATACTTTGGAAGATTCGATGAGAGATTCATGGAATTGGCAGGTTAAATTGGGGAAGAAATAAAAAATCACTACTGATTTTAAAATTTATATGTTTGAAATAGAATCGGATAGGTAATGATTGGGCAATTTTTCAAAATCATTTTTTGCAAAAAAGCTTCAAATAATTACCTTTGCCACACTCTAAACGAAGAGTATTAAAAGGAGTGGTAGTTCAGCTGGTTAGAATGCCTGCCTGTCACGCAGGAGGTCGCGGGTTCGAGTCCCGTCCATTCCGCATAAAATCTTATTTAATCTAACTTGGAGTGGTAGTTCAGCTGGTTAGAATGCCTGCCTGTCACGCAGGAGGTCGCGGGTTCGAGTCCCGTCCATTCCGCAAAAGCCTCAGATGATATCTGGGGCTTTTTGTATTTATAGAATATTTCGTTTACATCCTGAAATCAAATTCAGACTAATTTTTTATGTTGGGTACTCTTAAGATCCTTTTAAGAGATTGTCAAAACATAATTCTACTCACAAAGGATTAACTTGTAGTATGCAACCTTGGGAATTCGTATATATGGAAAAATACCCAACAAAATCAGAAGCCATAAAAAGAGAAAACTTCATAAAAGGGCAAAAAAGCAGTCATTTCATAATAAGGTTTTTATCAGGTAGTTCAGCTGGTTAGAATGCTTGTCCCGATTATCGGGAAGGTCGCGGGTTCGAGTCCTCCCGATTATCGGGACAGGCTGTCCATTCCGCAAAAGCCTCAGATAATATCTGGGGCTTTTTGTATTTATATCAAATCCTGTTTATAGAAAATTTGCAATGGTTCTCCTTTGAATCTTGGGATCAAACCACAAACAATGATCTTCAAATACAAATAATTTTTCTTCGCAATAATCTTTTTATCTTTGCCACAGTCAAAAAAACCAATTATGCTATTAGAATTCGAAAAACCGATTGCTGATTTGGAGTCCAAACTTCAGGAAATGAAGGATTTGGCCAAAGGAAGGAATATAAATTTGACTCCTGATATACAGTCATTGGAAGATAAAATTCAGACTTTGAAAAAAGAAACTTTCCAAAACCTGACCAGGTGGCAGCGGGTTCAGCTCTCCCGTCATGCTGACCGTCCATATTCGTTGGATTATATCTATGAGATTACCAACGATTTTATAGAATTGCACGGCGACCGGACTGTGAAGGACGACAAAGCGATGATCGGTGGTTTGGGAGATATTGATGGCAGGACGGTGATGTTTATCGGTCAGCAGAAAGGCCGCAATACCAAGCAGCGTCAAGAACGTAATTTTGGTATGGCCAATCCGGAAGGATACAGAAAAGCCCTCAGGCTGATGAAAATGGCCGAAAAATTTAGAAAGCCTATCGTCACATTGATTGACACTCCCGGAGCGTTTCCGGGCCTTGAAGCAGAAGAAAGAGGTCAGGGAGAAGCCATTGCAAGAAACCTCAAAGAGATGTTTATGCTCAAAGTACCAGTCATCTGCATCATCATCGGTGAAGGTGCCTCAGGTGGCGCATTGGGTATTGCGATAGGAGACAAAGTATATATGCTGGAAAATACCTGGTATTCTGTCATTTCTCCTGAATCATGCTCTTCCATTCTGTGGAGAAGTTGGGATTACAAGGAACAAGCCGCGGAAGCATTAAAGCTGACAGCACCTGATATGAAAAACAATGGCCTGATCGATGGTATCATCGCCGAACCGCTAGGCGGAGCACACAAAGACATGCAAACCATGGCAAAAACCATCAAAGCGACGATTATCGAAGCATTAAAGGAATTGGATAAAATTAAACCCGAAAAGCGGATTGATCAGAGAATTGAAAAATTCTGTGCAATGGGGGTTGTTGAAGAATAGTATCTAATTTGAATCCCACAAAAAAGCTGAACTTCTCTTCCATAGGAGGACAGTTCTCTGTTTTTTGTGGGATTTTTATATCCTCTGAGTTATGAAATTACATGTCATCAATACCGGATTTTTCAAACTTGACGGAGGGGCAATGTTTGGCGTTGTTCCAAAATCCCTTTGGTCCAAAACCAATCCGGCAGATGAAAATAACCTTTGTTCTTGGGCGATGCGCTGTCTTTTGGTAGAGGCGGGAAATAGGCTTGTATTGATAGATAATGGCATAGGGGACAAGCAGGACGCTAGATTTTTCTCCCATTATTACCTCCATGGTACTGACAGCTTGGAGAAATCCATCCGTTCCACAGGATTTGACTTTGCGGACATTACCGATAATTTCCTGACACATTTGCATTTTGACCATTGTGGAGGCGGGGTGAGGTATCATCAAGCTGATCCAAACCGTGTTGAAATGACTTTTCCCAAAGCGACCTATTGGACCAATGAAGATCATTGGAATTGGGCAATCCATCCCAATGCGAGGGAAAAGGCTTCTTTTCTAAAAGAAAACCTGCTTCCCATGCAGGAAAGCGGACAATTGGAATTTCTTGATTTGGAAAAAAAGGAATTGTTTGAAGGATTTTCTTTTATGACCGCAGACGGCCATACTGACAAGCAGATGCTTCCCAAAATCCAATACAAAGGCAGGACTGTTATCTTTGTGTCGGACTTGCTTCCTTCTGTGGGTCATATTCCCTTGCCCTATGTCATGGGATATGATACAAGGCCTTTGTTGACTTTGGAAGAGAAAAGAGTTTTTTTGGAGGAGGCTGCCAAAAACGAATATATCCTTTTCCTCGAGCATGACCCCGTTCATGAATGTTGCACTGTGAAAATGACTGAAAAAGGCGTAAAATTAGACCAAACATTCTCTCTCGATGAACTCTGAAAAAAAAATAGGAATTGCACTATCGGGTGGGGGAGTCCGCGGGGTTGCGCATTTGGGTGTGTTGAAGGGACTCAACGAACACAATATATTTCCCAATAGGGTTAGCGGTACCAGCGCAGGTGCTATTGCAGGGGCGTTGTACTGTGCAGGAAATTCTCCTGATGAAATTTTTGAAATCATTGTCAAAACGAATTATTTCAAATTTCTAAGACCTGCGATCAGCTGGACGGGGATTTTGAAAATGGATTCTGTGGAAGAATTGTATCTCAAATACCTTCCTGACAATGATTTTGCGAAGCTAAAAATACCACTGACCGTGGCGGCTACAGACATCAAAAGGGCAAGGGTTGTATATTTTTCCGAAGGTCAACTTATCAAACCGCTGATGGCATCTTCCTGTATACCGGGGATGTTTGATCCCATTGAAATTGGCAAAAACCATTATGTTGACGGTGGTGTGCTGAATAACCTTCCCGTGGAGCCCCTAGATGGAGTTTGTGATGCGATTATTGGTGTCAACTGTAACTGTCTTCAAGTAGAACATAATGTCAAAAATATCAAGAGCCTGATAGAAAGATCGGTCATCATGTCGATGAATTACAATGTCTACAGCCGTAAAAATAAATGTGATTACTTCATTGAACCACCTGGGCTAGCCCGATATGGGGTTTTTGATATCAAAAAAGCTAAAGAAATCTTCGATGCCGGATATCAGACTGCCATTGAGTACATAGCTGAGAATGAAACTATTTTGGAGTTGAGTCAAAAAAAGAAAAAATCTGTAAAAGCATGATGAAGTTTTTGTCAAGAATAGTTTTTTGGATAAGTGGCTGGAAACTGAATATCGGATGGCCTAAAGACCTCAAAAAGGCTGTGCTGATAGCAATACCACATACCAGTAACTGGGATCTGTTATACGCCCGTGCTGCCTTTTTTCTCATGGATATTCCTGTGAAGTTTACCATCAAAAAAGAAGTGATGGTCGGACCTTTGGGTTGGTTGATCAAAGCCTTGGGAGGAATAGCCATCGATAGGAAGCGGGTTCCGGGAGGAAGAAAGCAAACCTACACTGAGGCAATGACCACGATGCTTAAAGAATCCGAAGAACTTGTAATCATGGTCACTCCCGAAGGAACAAGAAGCTATGCGCCAAAGTGGAAATCAGGTTTTTATCACATTGCATTGGGAGCCAATGTTCCGATTGTGATTGGTTATCTCGATTACAAAAAGAAAGAAGCCGGGATCGGGCCCGTAATTTATCCAAATGGGAATATGGATGAACAGATTGAAGAAATGAAAGTGTTTGGAAGAACTGTGACCCCAAAATATCCAGAAAAAGGAATCCGATAGTTATTCAACTGTCAGGGTAATGTCATCAAAATATATTTTTCCTGTAGTCCTTGACCCCATCGAAAGGTAGACCACAATGTTGTCAACCTCTTCAGGAGTACTTGGAAGTGTAAGCCTGAGTTGAGTCCAATCAAAAGTTCCGGAAACGCCTATTTGGTTTAGGGTGGTCACATACCTGCCAAAGGTACTACCATTACTGTCTTCCACAGGAAATGCCCTGATAGAAATGAAAACATTGCTTTCAGGCCCTTTCAAGGCAATATCTTCACCTTTTAAAAATGCTCTTAAAACCAATTTTCTTCCCTTTTTGGGCATTGGGCCGTTGTAGGTTTGTCTCCAGGTAGCGGAGTTTGTATTAAGGCTGTCGCTGTTTTCTATAAAAAGAGACTTGCTTGCAGATCTGAAAATTTCAGTACTTGTTCCAAGTGTAAATCCCGGCTCAGTTACCGGCATCCATGGAGATACCGATCCGTCAGGGGAAGCGAGATCCGGATTTTTTAAAAGTTGTGTATTGACGGGCAAGCCATCATCCTCCGTGCAGCTGATAAAAAGGGCAAAAATGGGTATGAGAAGGGATATTCTTTTCATGAGGAATTATGGTTTCCAAAATTAGGAACGAACATTGAATCCTAATGTTTTGAAGAAGAATAATTTTGATTTTTTGTTTTACATGAAAATTATCCAAACTCCATTCCAGCGGAAAAACCCTTAGAAGGAGGAATTTTTGTGATGTGATTCTCCAAATCAATTTTAAATCCCTATATTTTTTACAAAAATCCCAAGCCTCCACATTTAACCCAAATTCACCATGCAGGACAGTATTATCACCGCCGTATTTTTACCTTTGGCTTTGGCCTTTATCATGCTTGGGATGGGTTTATCCCTCACTTTAAAAGATTTTAAAAATATTTTTGTTTACCCAAAAGCGATGATTTTGGGATTAACCAACCAACTGATTCTTTTGCCGATTTTTGGTTTTGCCCTGATTCAGTTATTTGGTTTGACAGGTGCTTTGGCTGTAGGAGTGATGATTTTGGCAGCATGTCCAGGCGGTGCCACCTCCAATTTGATAAGCCACCTGTCCAAAGGAGATACTGCACTTTCCATCAGTCTGACCGCGGTGAGTTCATTGGTCACGATTGTGAGCATCCCACTTATTGTAAACTTTGCTATTTCCCATTTTGGGGAGGAGGGAAGCATCACTTTGCCGGTTATGGAGACCATCATACAGATCGCCGGCGTCACAGTCGTGCCGGTTTCTATCGGAATGTTTCTCCATAAAAAATTTCCCAAACTTTCTCAAAAAGCTGACAGACCTGTTCGAATTGCCTCAGCAGTTTTCTTTGCACTTATCCTGATTGCCGCCATATTGAAGGAAAGGGCGAATCTGGTAGATTTTTTTATTCAGTCTGGGCAAATTACCTTGATGCTGAACCTATTGACCTTGACTGTGGGATTCTTTTTGGCCAGGGTTTTTCTTTTGTCCAAAAAACAAGCCATTACCATCGCCATCGAATCAGGTATCCAAAATGGGACTTTGGGAATCATGATAGCAGCGACTTTGCTCAAAAATTCTGAAATGACCATTCCTGTAGCCATTTACAGCTTGATCATGTTTATGACTGCTACGGTGATTATTCTGTTGACAAACAGGAAATCAGCCTGAGGTTTAATTGGGCCAATCAGGAATTACTTTCATTTTGTGGGACAGTAAGCCCCAATTTCTCACAGATGTCAGTGAAATAGTCCGGCAAATCAGCTTCTAGCTTAATCGTTTCTTTGGTCATTGGATGGACAAATTCAAACTGCCAGGCATGGAGGAGAAGGTTTTCCATTCCAAAAGTATCCCTGAAAAAATGGTTTTGCCTGTTGTCCCCATGGGTGCTGTCGCCGATTACGTAGTGCCTGTCATGAGCCAAGTGCCTCCTGATTTGATGCATCCGGCCGGTATGGGGATAAACCTTCAGGAGTGAATAACGGCTTGTAGGATATCTTGAAGTGGATGCAATCGGGATTTCATTCTGTGAAAGGGTCCAATATTCCGATTTGGCTTCCTGCAAGTCACCAATAAGCTTTTTCTTCAAAGGATGTTCTATAATCCCATGATTTTCAGTCATATATCCCCTGACTACTGTAAGATAAAATTTCTTAACATCCTCAGTAGGAAACAGTGGCTGGACAAGCGAAGCAGCTTCTGAAGACAATCCAAATACCAAAACCCCTGAGGTAGGCCTGTCAATTCTGTGAAGCGGAAAAACCTTTTGACCGATCTGTTCTCGTAGAAGTCTTTCTGCAATCAATACATTTTCTTCAAAAGCAATATTGGTACGATGTACCAACATCCCCGCAGTTTTGTTGACAGCTACAAAAAATTCATCTTGGTATAAGATTTCCAATTTTAGATTTTCCACTTGTTATGGTATTTGCCTGCGAAGGTAAAGGATTCAAAATTTTCCCCAAACTTTTCTTTCCCTGTCATTCCCACTTATCCTGTCCAAAAATCCCTTGATATAAATACCAAGGAAGGTTTTTTGATTTCGCTTATATTGGTGAAGATTATAGCCTAAAACCATCATGAAAAAACATTTACTTACAGCAGCGCTCGTGCTAATTACCTTTTCTTGGGTATTTGCACAGGAAAACAGAGAAATAAAAGTCGAATCTTCCTCAGTCACCAATGGTGAAGTGACTATCAAAGGAAAGCGCGTTCCCTACAAAACTACGGCTGGTACGATGCCGGTATGGAATGAAGACGGAAAGCCAATTGCCACTCTTTTTTATACCTATTATGAAAGAACTGATATCACGGACAAAGCAACCCGCCCGCTGGTTTTTTCATTTAACGGAGGTCCTGGATCAGGATCACTTTGGATGCACCTTGCTTATACAGGGCCTTACAAATTGAATATTGATGATGAAGGCTATCCGCTTCAACCGTATGGTATCACCCAAAACCCACATTCAATCCTCGATGTAG
Organism: Cognataquiflexum rubidum; assembly: GCF_022538115.1. Classification (GTDB taxonomy): domain Bacteria; phylum Bacteroidota; class Bacteroidia; order Cytophagales; family Cyclobacteriaceae; genus Cognataquiflexum; species Cognataquiflexum rubidum. Next base: position 116,165 of record NZ_JAKZAL010000008.1, read on the forward strand.
CGGATATTGTATATATCGATCCGGTAAATACCGGTTATTCGAGAATTTTGGACAAGGAAGTTCCGCGTTCCACCTTCTTCGGAATCAACTCTGACATCAAATACCTTGCGGATTGGGTCAAAACCTTTGTAACAAGACAAAACCGCTGGCAATCACCAAAATACCTGATTGGTGAAAGTTATGGAACTACCCGGGTAGCAGGATTGGTGCATGAATTGCAGAATGCGCATTGGATGTATTTCAATGGGGTTGTTTTGGTTTCTCCGACTCCCATGGGATTGGATAGAAGTGGTCCTGTGGCCAAAGCAAACTACCTCCCTTACTTTGCCGCAACGGCCTGGTATCACAAAGCGCTTCCTGCTGATCTTCAAAGCAGGGATTTGGACAGTATCTTGGCAGAAGTTGAAAAATACACCTTGGATGTGGTGATTCCTGCGATTTCAAAAGGAGGTTCATTAGATCCTGCTTTGAGGGCAGAGGTAGCCAAGAAAATGGCATACTATTCAGGATTAAGCGAGCAGGTGATTCTTCAACATGCCTTGGCTGTACCTACGAGCTATTTTTGGAAAGAATTACTGAGAGACAAAGGTTTGACCGTGGGCAGATTGGACAGCCGGTACAGAGGTATAGATCAAACAGATGCCGGAGAGAGATTTGACTATGATCCTGCGCTTACTGCCTGGAACCATGCATTTTCACCGGCAATGAACTATTACGCAAAAAATCTATTGAAATACAACACAGACCTGACTTACAACCTATTCGGACCGGTTCATCCTTGGGACAGAAGCAATGAAAATACCGGAAACCAATTGGCGCAGGCGATGTTGCAAAATCCCTATTTGCATGTCATGACCCAATCAGGATATTATGACGGCGGTACGGATTATTTCAATGCCAAATACAATATGTGGCAAATGGATCCTGCAGGAAAAATGCAGGAAAGATTGATCTTCAAAGGATACAGAAGTGGACACATGATGTACCTGAGAGCGGAGGATCTTGCGACTTCTAATGAAGACATCCGGCAGTTTATCCAAAAATCCTTGCCTGGAAAAGGAGTACCGGCGAAGTATTAAAAATTATAGCCAAAATCAAAAAATAAGCCGTTTCATATGAAATGGCTTATTTTTTTAGAATTTAATTTGAAAATCACTTTATCAAACCACCAAACTCCTCCAGATTTTTTGGTCTTTGTTCCAGCCCGATAGCTTCAGCAATCATCCCATAAATTTCTTCTTTTTTCTTGCCTGTTTTTCTAAGCAATTGGATGGAAGTCACATCTGAAGATTTTGAAAGCTTTTGGTTGTTTGGACCATGAAGGAGTGGATGATGGTGAAAAGTATTCTGTGCGAAAGTGTTTTCGGGCAGAAATTTGGACAGAAATACCTGTGCAATCGTGGAACCCCATAGATCCTTGCCCCGGACGATGAGGTCTACTCCATAATGGATGTCATCGACGAGAGAAGTCAATTGGTAGGAAGGCATGGCATCTTTCTTTCTTACCACAAAATCCGTCAGGATCCCCGGAAGTTTCCCGTTTACGATTCCAAGGTTAAGCTCTTTGAATGGGACATCCAAGTGCATTTTGGCTTTGATTCTCCAGGTGATCTCAGCCTGATCAAAAGGAAGATTTCTTCTCAAGCAAAACCCTGTATAATATCCCTTTGGGTTCATTTTTTCGATTTTCTTGCGGCTGCAGTCACAGGCAAACAGTACTTTTTTATTCCTCAATTCCTCAAGTGCTTTGTTGTACAAAGGCAGGCGGTGGATTTGGGCATGGTTCTGTTCAAAATCCGCCATATCTCTCGGGCCTTGGTCGTATGGGATTTCCAAAAAATCAAGTGAATCAAAAATATCCTGAACAAACCTTGGCTTATACCTTTCACGGTCAAGGTCATCAATTCTCAGCAAAACCTTCGCTCCATTTTTTTTAGCTAAATGATGGGTAATAATAAATGAATAGATATTTCCGATATGGAGAAAGCCACTTGGCGTGGGAGCAAATCTTGTCAATTTGAATTCAGACATGGGTTGGTATTGATTGAATAAGGTATTTTGAAATCTTTTTTGTAACTAGTTTGGGATTTTCCTGACAGCCAAAAAGAAAATGAAGAACTTCCAACATTCCTCTTTATCCGTAGTATTTATCCTCGTTTTTTGTTTTGGATCATGTGACTCAAAACTAACAGGAAGTAAGTTAATTCAAAAATCCATCGAATACCATGATCCAAAGGGGCAATGGCAAGAATTGAACAGGGTTTTTTATTTTGCTGATTCCCGACCCGGCAAACCGTCCAGGCAATATACTGTTCAGATAGACCTTCCGGATAATTATTTTAAGTATATCAACAGTGGCGAAAACCTTGTTTATGAGGTAGATGGTGAGAACTGCATTGGCTCTGAACAGGGAAGTAAAGACTGTGAAAGGGCCATGATGCTCCGCAATTATTAAGGATACCTTTGGGGATTGCCGATGAAGTTGAAGGACAAAGGAACTGAGATCGACAGAGAATACAAAGTGGAAGATTTGAATGGGATAGAAGCTTTTGTGGTCCGTGTACCCTACGAAAAGGACATTTGGTATTTTTACCTTCATCCCGAAACTTATGCGCTTTTGGCTTACAAATTTTATAAAGACGAAGAAAATAAGATTGGGGAAATGATCTATCTCAAAGAGGAAGTCATCGTGGGGGAAATGAAAATTCCCGCAGAACGATCCTGGTACAGGACAGAAAACGATGAGTTTTTAGGAACGGACTTTCTTTTAAAAACCGAAGACCCCTCAAGAAAAACGCAGGATTAATATCTTTTAACCATTGGAATTTCTCAAACTCATGGGTCGGAGTTAAATTCGAACTGTGAAAAAATACTTGCTCGCTCTCCTTATTTTCTTTGCCTCAGCCCAGATGAAAGCTTTATCCCAGGTTCTTACAGGGAATGTGCTTGATGGGTTGGACAAAGGTTTTTTGGATAAAGTATGGGTTATTAACCTTCAAAACAAGGACAGCAGCCTTACCAATGAAAGGGGATATTTTAGGGTCAGAGCGACTGAAGGTGACTCTATCCTGATTTCAAAAAGTTATTACATTCCCAAAATCCTGATTGCCGGAAGAGAAAAACACATCCTGACCGACATTTACCTTGATGCCAGGACACTGCCCAGATTCGATTTGTATGGTGAGAAATTTATCATCCCGTTTAGGGTAGGTAACCAATCCACCATGAGGGGGCTGACCGATGGACCGGCAGGACCGGGAAAAATCTATACCGGATTGGCCAATAATCCTTCGCTTCAGCCTGGTCTGACTTTGGATGGACCCATCTCTTATTTTATGAAAAGTGAAAGGCAAAAAAGGCAATATGCCCGCAAACTGGCATTTTTAGCAAGTCAGGAGGATTATTTGAGACTGATACAATCTGATTCGGTGATGGCTGCTTTGAAATATGAATATAACCTGACGGATGAAGATCTTGATGGATTGATCATTGAGTTTAACCTTCAGAATATCGACCACCAATTTGTGGGAATGGAATGGGAAAGAGTGGAAAAATTACTGATTGACTTTTTGGATAGCAGGTCAGGATATAAACGGAAAGAGGATTAATAAAAAAAACCGCTCCCTAAGGATACGGTCTTTCTGAACTTAAACTAGCAATTAGATAATCATTGTATTTAACTTATTTGCCAATAAACCGACTTTTCAATTGGTGCCTGGATTCCCGATAGCAAAACGTAAATATTAGCTTATGAGAGATATTTGTTTTCCCTGAACCAGGACTTATTTGTAAAGTTGAATCGATAGGCTTTTTTTAACAGTGTATACTCTAAAAGTAAAGAATCAGTTGCTTCTATCAATATTTTGAAACATTGAATCTCTTAATGCTTGACAAAAGTTTTTTTTATGATCTTTTTTTGATGGACCAAGTGACAAAAAATCTGGCTACCATTTCTCCATTTGGGTTGGTTCCCGTCGATACCATGGTCAAGGTATTGCTTTCACCGGATTTCAATTCATCCACCAATTTCTCCAATTCTTGTCCCTGGTTACAGACAAATGTTATTTTTTGGTTTGCCTTTTTGTGGTACTCTGCTCTGAAATCAACAACTAGCATACTGAAGCTCCCTTTGCCTGCCATACCTACCTGACAGAGTGCACCCGTACTCAATTCAGCTGCACCGGCCATAGCAGCAAAATAAATAGACTTAAAAGGGTTTTGGCTTCTCCAAAAATAAGGGATGGTTACTGTGCATTTTTCCAAAGACAAATCCTTGATTTTTAATCTCCAAAAGACTGCTGAGGGCAATTTGAACAACATTGCCCACCAAAAAATAAAAGGATTGCTCATCCTGCTGATATGTTTTTTTGCCTCAGGTGTCATGATTCTTGAATTAATTTGCTTCAAATTAAGCAAAAAACTGAGACGCCGTTTTTGATGTGGCATCTTTTTTGGGCAATTTCGCATTAAAACCAGAATGTATGTTTAAGAAGATAATGTTTTTCATAGCACTGGGGATATTTGTTTATTCCTGTGCGCAGGTTCCTATGAGTGGAAGGAGCCAACTTTCATTGGTTGACAATGCTGAATTGCTGCCCTTGGCTTTTATAGAATACGAAAAGGTCCTCAAAGAAGGAAAGGTAATCACCAATACCGCAGATGGCCAAATGGTAGTTAAAGTAGGGAAGCGTATCGCTTCTGCTGTAGATACATACATGAAGGCCAATGGTTTTGAAAAAGAACTTCAGGGATTTCAATGGGAGTTCAACTTGTTACAAGAGGCTATTGTGAATGCTTGGTGTATGCCTGGAGGAAAAGTGGCCTTTTACACAGGAATAATCCCGGTTTGTCAGGATGAAGCAGGGATCGCCGTGGTCATGGGACATGAAGTGGCACATGCTATTGCCAGCCATGGAAGGGAAAGGATGTCAAACGGGATGTTGATGAATGGACTTCTTGGGACAGCACAGGCTGCGATGGGACAAAATCCCACATTAACCCAAAACATCATGCTTCAGGCGTTTGGTGTCGGTGGAGAATTGGGAATGTTGTCTTTCAGTAGAAAACATGAATTGGAAGCGGATCAATTGGGATTAAATTTTATGGCTTTGGCAGGATATGACCCTAGAGTAGCTCCGGCATTTTGGCAAAGAATGGAAAAAGCAGGTTCAGGAGAAGCGCCTCCCGAGTTTCTTTCTACCCACCCGGGACCAAAGAGAAGAATCGATGAGTTGAATAAACAGATGCCGGTTGCTTTGGAATATTATGAAAAAAGTAAAAAGTAATTGGAGCTTTTTTTAAAACAAAAAATGCAGCCTGAAATTCATCAGGCTGCATTTTTTGTTAATCAATTAACCAATTAACCAATTAACCAATATTATCTCTGATTGAAACTCCTCAGTTTGACTTGGGTAAATTTCCTTTTGGTATCCAAGGGAAAATCCCCTTTCATCATCCACTCGTAATAGGAGGGCTCTTCTTTCAGCACATTTTCAATGGTCTTTCCTTTGTGTTTGCCAAAGTTGAAACATTCCTCACCGTTGTCATTGAAGATAAACCTACCGGCGAGGTCAACCATTTTTTCGTTGAGCAGGCTGTGGATTTTTTTCATGTCGTTTTGGAAGACACCTAATTTGTTGCCTTGCAAATCTTCAGCCTCGTCACCGTCATATTTTTCCATTTGGGCTTTGAAAACTTCGTAAGATGCAATGGTGTCAGCTTCTGCACTGTGGGCGTTTTCAAGGGTTTTGCCACAATAAAACTTATAAGCCGCAGACAGATTTCTTTTTTCCATCATGTGAAAAATCTTCTGAGAATCAAGGATATTTCTTTTTTCAATGTCAAAATCAATCCCTGATCTAAGGAATTCTTCTACCAATAAAGGGATGTCAAACTTGAGCACATTGAAGCCCGCCAAATCGGCCCCTTCGAGAAACTGGTGCAATTCCTTTGAAAGTGATTTAAAAGTAGGAGAGTCTTTTACATCTTTATCATAAATGCCATGAATGGCCGAACTTTCTGCCGGAATGGGGATGGTAGGGTTGATCAGTGACGTTTTGATTTCCTGACGGCCGTTGGGATGGACCTTCAGGATGGAGATCTCAACAATCCTATCGGTTGAAATATTGATTCCTGTGGACTCAAGATCAAAAAATGCAATTGGTGTTTTAAGATTAAGATTCATTAGGATTGGATTTGATTTATTTTTGATTTGAGAATAGATAAGTCCATGTCATCATAATTGCCCGAACTCATCAATAAAAGATTCGTCGATAAGTAGTCCTGTGATTCAAGAAAATTTTTGAGCTTTTCGATTTCCGTGAAAAGAATGAGATCATTTCTCTTGAAAGCCTGTTGGAGTCTTTCTTCATCCATCAGTTCAAGCTTCTTCAAAGATACGGCTTTTGGGTTTAAATAAATAACCGCAATGTCGGCCAAGTCAAAGGTGTGGGCATAATTGTCCACAAACTCCTTATTCAAAGAACTGTAGGTATGAAGTTCCTGGACGGCAATCAGTTTTCTCTCAGGAAACTGTTTTTTGACAGCATTTACCGTAGCATTCAATTTGGAAGGGGCGTGGGCAAAATCCCGAAAAAGGATTGCTGATTCTGATTTTGCCAATATTTCCTGTCTTTTTGCCGCTCCTTTGAATTCAGGAATGGCTTCATAAAACTGTTGTTTTGTAAGACCAAGAGATTCGCAGATATGAAGCGCTCCCTGCAGGTTTTGGAGGTTGTGCTCACCAAAAATGTTTATTTCCACTTCATTCCCTTCAGTTACAAGCAAAGTCTTTCCTTCTCGGATTTTATAAGGGTGTGCCTTGTAAGGGATCAGGTTGATCTTAGCAGGATCACATTTGATGCCCAAAGTATTGACATGTTCATCTTCTTGGCAGTAGATAAAAGTGCCTCCGATCGGAGTCATATTGACCAAAATCTCAAATTGTTCTTTGTAATTTTCGAAAGTCGGAAAAACATTAAAGTGGTCCCAAGCAATGCCGCTCATGAGCAGAATGTCATGGTGGTAATGAAAAAACTTAGGCCTTCTATCCAATGGCGAAGTCAGGTATTCATCTCCCTCGATGATTATAACCGGCGCATCCGAAAGTTTGACCATCAGGTCAAATCCTTCAATCTGTGCGCCAACCAGGTAATCGAAATCCCATCCATGGTATTGCAGGACATGCAGGATCATAGAAGTAATGGTTGTCTTGCCATGACTTCCCGAGATGACCACTCTTTTTTTATCCTTACTTTGCTCGAATATAAATTCTGGAAAAGAAAATATCGGAATATTCAATTCTTTGGCTTTTTGAAGCTCGGGATTGTCAATCCGGGCATGCATGCCAAGGATAATTCCATCGAGCTCAGCAGTGATTTTGTCAGCAAACCACCCTTTTTCTTTTGGTAAGATCCCTGCATTTTCCAATCTGGTTCTTGATGGTTCATAGATCTCATCATCTGACCCTGAGACCTCATATCCTTTGGCAACCATGGAAAGTGCCAAATTGTGCATGACTGCACCCCCTATAGCTATAAAATGATATTTCTTTGACATAAATTTTCTGCAAGATTCAAAAGTAACAAATCGTGTCATTTGGGAAAGGGCGGAATCGGGATTAATTTTTGAATTGATCTTTAGGACAGGCAGGAACCAAAATTTGGGCCGAAAAAAAAATCAAACTTCGGAAGTTCCGGTTTTTAGCTAATAAATTGATTATGTAGCCGTTATGAAAGTGTGTTGATAACAAGTGTATAAATTGTTCAAAAAGATAAAGGCAAAGCATTTACTTTTGTTGTTATGGCAGAGAATAACCCTACAGGAAAAGACAGAATAACCAATAGAAGAAAACCGGATTTAGGACTTACCTCGGGAATGGGGAAATTACCTCCCCAGGCAACGGATCTGGAGGAAGCTGTTTTGGGAGCATTGATGCTAGAAAAGGATGCTTTGACGGCTGTGGTGGATATATTGAAGCCGGAAAGCTTCTACAAAGAATCGCATAAAGTTATTTTTTCTGCCATACTTGACCTTTTTTCAGATAGCCAACCGATAGATTTACTTACTGTCACCAACCAACTCAGAAAAAAAGGTCAGTTGGAAATGGCGGGAGGCGCTTTTTTCATTACCGAATTGACCTCTAGGGTATCCTCAGCTGCCAATATTGAATACCATGCCAGGATTGTGACCGAACAATCAATGAAAAGGGATATCATCAGCATCGCCTCTGAGGTCCAAAGGGAAGCATTCGAAGATACAACGGATGTTTTTGAGTTGTTGGATAAAATGGAACAGTCACTTTTTCAGATTTCTGAAAAGAATATCAGAAAAAATTATGCGGATATGCGGTCGATCCTGAAGGAAGCGATCATGGAACTGGAATCTAAAAAGGGCCAAAAAGATGGTTTGACAGGGGTCCCAAGTGGATTTACTGCTTTGGATAGGGTAACTTCAGGATGGCAAAAATCAGATTTGGTGATCATAGCAGCCAGGCCTGCGATGGGTAAAACCGCCTTTGTTCTTTCTGTGTTGAGAAATGCAGCAGTAGACCATAACCGGCCTGTGGCGATTTTCTCTTTGGAAATGTCATCGATCCAGTTGGTCAACCGTCTGATTTCGGCAGAAGCTGAACTTGATTCAGAGAAAATTAAGAAAGGGAATCTTGCCGAATACGAATGGGAGCAACTGGTACATAAAACAGGAAGGCTTTCCAAAGCACCTCTTTTTGTAGATGATACTCCCGCACTTTCCATTTTGGAACTTCGGGCGAAATGTAGGAAACTCAAAGCCCAGCATGATATCCAGTTGATAGTAGTAGATTACCTCCAATTGATGTCCGGTGATAACAAATCGGGAGGCCAAGGTGGAAACAGGGAACAAGAGATTGCAAGTATTTCAAGGGCATTGAAAAAAATTGCCAAAGAACTGAGTGTACCTGTGATTGCTTTGTCGCAGTTGTCTAGAGCGGTTGAAACCAGAGGAGGGGATAAGCGTCCACAGCTATCGGATTTGAGGGAATCTGGAGCAATCGAGCAAGACGCCGATATGGTAATGTTCTTATACCGTCCTGAATACTATGGTATTACAGAGGATGAAGATGGGAATTCAACAGCCGGTGTCGGAGAAGTAATCATTGCCAAGCATAGGAATGGTTCTTTGGACACTGTGAAGCTCAGATTTATTGGAAAATACACCAAGTTTACAGATCTTGAAATGAACATTCCATACAAATCCCAAGATCCACTTTATGGCCATAAGTTCCCTAGCGGTTCTTCTGGGCAGGCTTTTGAATCAGGCAATACCATTCGGCTTTCAAGTAAAGCCAACGGTGGTGATTTAGATGATACTTTCCCCGGTGGACTAGGGAGCGGTAAGCCGGCACCATTTTAAAAAGTCAAAAGGATAAACCATTTTTTGATTTTCAATTACAAATTTATTTAACCATCGAGATTTGAAAGCCATTATTCTCAATAGAAAACTTCCCGAAGGAATAGAATCAGCAGATTTAGGTTTACCTGCTTTGGCTTCAGATGAGGTCAAAATACAGGTCAAATCTGCAGCGCTTAACCACCGTGACGAGTGGTGCCGTCAAGGCAAATATGCCAATTTACAGGATGGTATTATCTTGGGTTCAGATGCTGCGGGAATCGTGGTAGAAGTGGGCAATGAAGTTGACGCTGCTTGGTTGGGAAAGGAAGTGATCATCAATCCGGCTTCAGATTGGGGTGGGGACCAAGAGGTACAGTCCAAGAACTTCAAAATCATGGGCATGCCCGAGCATGGGACTTTGGCGGAATATGTTCAGGTTAGGTCAGATAGAATCCATCCTAAACCAGAACACATGAATTGGGATGAGGCTGCAGCTTTGCCCTTGGGAGGAGTGACGGCCTACAGGGCTTTGTTTCGACAAGGTGGGATTCAAACCACAGACACCATTTTGGTTACGGGTTTTGGAGGCGGTGTAGCCCAATTTGGGGTGCAGTTTGCCTTAAGTCTAGGTGCAAAAGTGTATGTAAGCAGTAGCAGTGAAGAAAAAATCCAAAAAGCATTGGAATTGGGGTGCTCTGGAGGATTCGATTACAGAGAAGAAAACTGGGCTGAAAAGGCCATTTCAGAAACAGGCGGCTTTGATTTGATTTTGGACAGCGCCATGGGCGATACGTTGAATAACCTCATCAAGGCGACAAAACCCGGGGGCAGGATTGTTTTTTATGGAGCTACACGAGGAAACGCTACGGGATTTGAAAGTAGAAGGATATTTTGGAATCAGATCAAATTGATCGGCAGTACCATGGGCAACGATGAGGATTTTGATAATATGCTGAATTTTGTCAACGAAAATAAAATACATCCGATTATCGATCAGGTATTTGTCCTCGATGAATCAGTAGAAGCCTTTGAAAAAATGAGGGAAGGTAAGCAGATGGGGAAAATTGTAATCAGGATTTCTTAATCAAGGTCATTTTCAAATAAAAAATTCTGAAAACTATTTTTCAATTCTTTCAAGGCTTTTTCATCTTTTTGTGAATCAGCCAATTGAATTCCCTTTTCGTATATTTTTTTAGAAAATTGTATATCTCCGAGTTCAGCAAAAAATGCGGCAGCATGGAAGTAGGTGGGGAGGTAATCCGGGAATTCTTTCAAAAGTTTTTTAAAAAGAAAAGACGCAGAATCTTGATCAAATTCAATAAACTCCAAAGCAAGGGCATAGAAATTGAAGGGATTTTCGGGTTCCACCTCAGCAAATGATTTTAACATTTCTATACGGGACACTTTGGTCATGAATTCTTTTTTATATTATAGCCTAATTACTAAATTCACGCAATTTAAAAATAAATAACCTAAATATTTATAGATGAAAATTCTTGTTTGTATTACCCACGTACCGGATACAACATCCAAAATTCAATTTACCGATAGCAATACCAAGTTTGATAAAAACGGTGTCCAATTCATTATTGGTCCCTATGACGATTATGCTTTGGCAAGAGCGGTAGAGATTAAAGAACAATTGGGAGCAAGTCTGACTGTATTGAATGTTGGAGAAGCTGAGACTGAACCCACTTTAAGAAAAGCTTTGGCCATAGGAGCTGACGATGCTATCCGAGTGAATTCATTTCCAAAGGATTCTTTTTTTGTTGCAAAACAGATTGCTGCTATTGCCAAACAAAATGGTTATGATCTGATTTTAATGGGCAGGGAATCTATAGATTTCAATGGAGGAATGGTACATGGGATGGTAGGAGAATTGCTAGGAATGCCTTCCATTTCTCCGGTGATGAAGTTGGAGATTGAAGGTGACAAAGTGAAAATGGCAAGAGAAATTGAAGGGGGTAAGGAATATGTGGACGCCAAGCTTCCGTTGATAGCAGGCTGTCAAGAGCCGATTGCAGAATGGAAAATCCCAAACATGAGAGGGATTATGTCAGCAAGATCAAAACCCCTTGTGGTTGTCGAGCCAACTGCAGATGCGGTGGTTACAGACGTCACTTCTTTTATTCTGCCTCCTGCAAAAGGTACAGTAAAATTAGTCGACAAAGACAATGTCGGAGAATTGGTGAGGTTGCTTAAAAACGAAGCAAAAGTACTTTAATTAATAATTGTTAAATAATTGAAAAACAAATTGATATGTCAGTTTTAGTATATATAGAACATGCGGAAGGTTCCGTCAAAAAAACGAGTTTAGAAGCGGTTTCCTATGCAAAGGCAATGTCTGAGAAGCTTTCATCAGGAGATGTCATTGCTGTAGCTTTGGGGTTAATTTCTTCAGAAGAGTTAGCAAAAGCGGGAACAGCAGGTGCCTCTAAGGTAATCCATGTGATTGACTCAAAGTTAAACGACGGGATCATCCAAGCCCATGCCGAAGCTGTTGCTCAAGTATATAAAAAGATAAATGCCACCACCTTGGTGTTGGCAAAATCTTCCTTGGGTGATGCAGTTGCCTCAAGACTTGCGATCAAATTAGGTTCAGGCTTGATATCCAATGTGGTGGAGCTTCCTGATACCACTTCAGGGTATAAAGTGAAAAGGAGCATTTATACCGGAAAGGCATTTGCAGTGACCCAAGTAAATACGGACCACAAAATCCTTGCGGTAAAGAAAAATGCTGTTGACCTGAGAACAGATGGTCCATTGGCAATGGTGGAAGAAGTTAACCTTGATATTTCTGCTGAAAATTTTGCAACAAGTATTACATCTACAGATAAGGCTACAGGTGAAATATTACTTCCTGAGGCTGACATCGTTGTTTCAGGCGGAAGGGGAATGAAAGGACCTGAAAATTGGGGAATGATAGAGGCATTGGCCAAAGAATTGGGCGCTGCAACAGGCTGTTCAAAACCGGTGTCTGACATAGGATGGAGACCGCATCATGAGCACGTCGGTCAGACAGGAGTAAAAGTTGCCCCGACTTTATATATTGCTGTTGGAATTTCGGGTGCTATTCAACATCTTGCGGGGGTGAATTCATCAAAATGCATCGTCGTTATCAATAAAGATCCTGAAGCTCCATTCTTCAAAGCCGCAGATTATGGTATAGTCGGAGATGCATTCGATATTCTCCCAAAACTAACTGAAGCCGTCAAAGCCCAAAAATAAATACCTGTGGATCAGACTATTGAACTTGAAATTTTAGGATTGTCCTCCAATCATTCCCAGTCAGGATCCTTTACCTTGGTAATGGGTGAAGTAGGGGGAAGTAGGAGGCTACCTATAGTTATTGGAATGTTTGAGGCTCAGGCCATAGCTATTGAAATTGAGAAAATCATCCCAAACAGACCCATGACGCATGATCTGTTCAAATCATTTTCCTCCAATTTCAATTTCTCTATCGATCATATATTGATTTCTGATATGAGGGAAGGCGTATTTTATGCAAAAATTGTGTGTAAAAACGTTTCCAAAACAGTAGAGATTGATGCCCGGCCCTCTGATGCCATAGCCATTGCAGTAAGGTTTGATGCTCCTATTTTTTGTGTATCCAAAGTCATGTCTGAAGCCGCAATAGAATTCAATGAAGAGGATGAAAAGAAAGACTCCACAAAGCAGGTCAAATCCGGTAAGGCAAGTTCTCCGGCTCCAAGAAGCACCGATTCCTTAAAAGATTTTAGTCTTGACAAACTCAATCAAATGCTGGACAAAGCCATCAATAATGAAGATTATGAAAAAGCAGCCAGAATCAGAGATGAGATAAACAGGAGAAACTGATTTGTAAGCCTGGTCCACGCCAGGCTTACTTTTTTTTGAAAAAATGGGTTTTGATTTAGAGAAGTTTTTTTCACCCGACAAAACAAATTTGGTAGAAAACATTTAATCTGAATTATTACATGGATTATTTTAGAGGTTTGATTGGAATTTTGGTCTTGCTTGCCGTGGCCTTTATTTTTTCCAGTAACAAAAAAAAGGTGGATTGGAGGCTTGTAGGTATTGGAGTGGCTCTTCAGGCTTTGTTTGGATTCTTGATTACAAAGGTTGAAGCAGTGGCTCAATTATTCGCTTTGATCAGCAGGGCTTTTGTGAAGTTCTTGAGTTTTTCGGCGGATGGAGCGACCTTTATTTTTGGGGATTTAGCTACCAATACCTTTGGATTCATTTTCGCCTTTCAGGTTTTACCGACCATCATCTTCTTTTCTACGGTTTCAGCGGGCCTATATTATCTGGGGATTTTACAAAAAGTTGTATTTGGAATTGCTTGGGTGATGGCAAGAACCATGAGACTGTCGGGTCCTGAAAGTCTTTCAGCTGCAGGAAATATATTCCTTGGGCAAACAGAGGCACCTCTCCTGGTGAGACCATTTATACCCACCATGTCAAAATCAGAATTGATGTGCTTGATGACAGGGGGGATGGCGACAATTGCCGGTGGAGTATTGGCGGGATATGTGGCCTTCTTGGGAGGTGACGATCCTGCAGAGCAGACACGATTTGCCGCCTATCTGCTTGGAGCCAGTATCATGAATGCACCTGCAGCCATTGTCATGTCCAAAATAATGATTCCTGAAACAGAGAGGGACGTAATCAACAGCAAGTTGGAAGTCAACGAGGAAAGCATGGGAGTCAATCTTATTGATGCCATGTCTATCGGGGCTTCAGAAGGGTTGAAACTCGCACTGAATGTAGGAGGGATGCTTTTGGCGTTTATTGCAGTCATAGCAGCGTTAAATTACATCCTTTCAGGTTTGATTGGGAATTATACAGGATTAAATGAAGTCATTGTATCTTCGACCAATGGCCAATTCTCAGGATTTTCCCTTGAGTATATACTGGGACAGATTTTCAGGATTTTTGCTTGGGTCATCGGAATTGAATGGAGCCAAACCTTACAAGTCGGTTCTTTGCTAGGCCAAAAAACAGTTATCAATGAATTTGTAGCTTACCTGAGTCTGGCAGACATGAAAAATGCCGGAACACTTTCTTCTAAATCGATCGTCATTGCCACCTACGCACTTTGTGGTTTTTCGAACTTTAGTTCAATTGCTATTCAGGTGGGAGGTATTGGAAGTATAGCTCCAAATCAACAGGGAAACATCTCAAAACTTGGCATGAAATCCTTGATGGCTGCAACTTTGGCTTGTCTGATGACAGCAACCATTGCCGGTGCGTTATTCTAAAAAATAATGGGCCTGAAAATTTTCAGGCCCAAAGTATTAATCCTCAATTACGGTGATTTTTTCGATTTTGTCTCCCGCACGGATCAAATCAATGACTTCAAGTCCTTCCACCACTTTTCCAAAGCAGGTATGTTTCCTGTCAAGATGAGCCGTGTTATCCCTGCTGTGGCAGATAAAAAACTGTGACCCGCCTGTGTTTTTGCCCGCATGTGCCATTGACAAAACTCCTCGGTCATGATATTGATTACCACCATCCAATTCACAATCTATTTTGTACCCTGGTCCGCCAGTCCCGTTTCCTTTTGGGCAACCGCCCTGAATAACGAAATTTGGAATGACTCTATGAAAAGTCAACCCATCATAAAACCCTTTTTTAGAAAGAGAGATAAAATTGTCGACCGCTTTTGGAGCATCTTGGTCAAAGAACTCTACCTTCATCAGGCCTTTTTCAGTAAGAATTTCTGCTTTTTTCATAAATTACATTTTGCCAAAAGTAGCAAATATTATTTGGTGAAGTTTTAATTTTCGAAAAATAAAAAAGGAGTGCGGAGCACTCCCTTTGGTTGGGTTTATTTTCTGATAGATATCAATTGACTAAAACGGCCTTCGACATCTCAAATGAGGTTGAGAATCTTTATATTTCTGTTCAAATATAAAAATAAATTGATAGACAGAATAATAAAAACATCCATTTTTTGAGAAAACAATCGATTACGCCAGTATTTATTTCAATTCAAAATAAGAAAAGGAACTTAGGGATGATTGAGTTTTTGAAGAATAGATTTTCGGTCCAACTTTAGTAAGATTTCAAAATTTGGTTTTCAATCAGGAAAAGCACAATTTGGTAAATTCTTTTATCATTGTATTTTAAACAACTTGTATCATCCTTTAAAAATCAGAAATATTGGAAAATAAATTTGAGAAAAGTCCGGGTTCTATTCCTGTAGATTTATATCCCGGCCCAACCATATTTGGCCATCCAAAAGGTCTAATGACTTTATTCTTCACAGAGATGTGGGAACGATTCAGTTTTTATGGCATGAGGGCCCTTTTAATACTTTTTATGACGACTGCCATCGTAGACGGTGGTTTGGGTTTTGATGATAAAACTTCGGGAGCAATATATGGACTCTACACCATGGGGGTTTACTTGCTGGCACTTCCCGGTGGCTGGTTTGCGGACAGGCTGTTCGGTCTAAAGAAATCTGTTTGGTACGGTGGAATCATTATTGCCTTGGGCCATTTTACCATGGCTTTGCCCGGATTATTCAATTTGATTGGGGAGGAAGGTTCTGTAAAGGAATCCCTTTCTCTGATGGATACAAATTCATTCTTTATGGGATTGATTTTGATTGTTATCGGAACAGGGTTATTGAAGCCAAATATCAGTTCGATAGTCGGACAGCTTTATCCTGCAGGTAGTTCAAAAAGAGATGCTGGTTTTTCAATCTTTTATATGGGGATTAATCTTGGGGCTTTTATAGCACCGATAGCATGCAGTACACTAGCTACCTATGATTGGCATTTGGGATTTGGTTTGGCAGGATTGGGGATGGTTTTTGGTTTGATCCAGTATAAATTGACTAGTTCGACCTTGGTTGGTTACGGTGATGAAATTGTTATCCTGACTGAGAAAGATGCTTTGGAAAGAAGTAAATTGGTAAGAATACTTTTTGGTATCGGAGCCCTTGTTTTGTTTGTATTGGCTCTTTTGTTTTTGGGTTTTATTCCTATCAATGTATTGGCCTTGGCCGGGGCTTCAGGGACAATTATTGCAGTTGTGGCTTTTGTTTACCTTGGATATGTAATTTTGTTTGGAGGGCTGAGTCAGGATGACCGAAATAAAGTGGCTGTCATCGCTATCCTTTTTTTGTTTTCAGCCCTGTTTTGGTCGGGATTTGAGCAGGCCGGATCGACGTTGAATTTGTTTGCGGAACGTTTTACCAATAGAAATTTTCTGGGTTGGGAAATACCTTCAGGCTATTTTCAGTCTGTTAACTCCATGTTCATCATTATTTTCGCACCCTTTTTTGGAGCACTTTGGGTGTGGTTGGGAAGAAGAAATCTTGAGCCAAGTTCACCTTTGAAGTTTGCAATGGGTTTGCTGCTTCTAGGAATGGGCTTCTTGGTAATGTATTTTGCTGCGAAAATTGCTGCATCAGGGAATCTTGCAGCACCGACCTGGCTGATTTTCACTTATCTGCTACACACTTTTGGAGAGTTGAGTTTGAGCCCTGTAGGATTAAGTTTGGTTACAAAATTGGCACCTCCAAAATACGGAGGTCAAATGATGGGGATATGGTTTCTTTCTGTATCGCTTGGAAATTTATTCGCAGGTCTGATTGCAGGAGAAGCGAGCGGAGGAACAGAGGAAGCACTCGCGCAGATGCCGGGACAATATATGATCATTGTATTTACGGCTTTGGGAGCAGGATTGTTATTATTACTGATCAGCAGGCCGATCAAAAAATTGATGGGAAATGTCCATTAAAAAAGAATAAGGGGATAAATAAAAAAAAGGTCATATGACCTTTTTTTTATTTCCTTTTAACTTCCTTCGGAGTTTTTGTACCTCTAAAATCTATAAAGGAAAGACCTGCTCCAAGCCCGATTAGAATGCATACAATCAATAAAAACAATTGTGCTCCTGAAGCGATAGGGGAACTGAATATTTGTAATAACATATATTGGATAGATTACTTATGGCTATTTTTTCGAAATATAGCATAGATTGGATTTGGGACAAAATTTGCATTTAAAAAAGCAGGAAGTTTAATTAAACTTCCTGCTTTTTTCCTAATTAATCAATTTCATCGTCAAAGTCTTCATCGAAATCGTCATCATCGAAATCATCGTCTTCCAGATCATCAAAATCCTCATCAAGGAGTTCGCTGTCTTCATCTAGATCGTACACCTCGTCTTTAAATTCTTCTGCAAACTCATCGTCATCATCGAAATCTTCGATTTCTTCAAAATCGTCTTCTAAATCGTCCATAGTATGAATAAGGTTAATTGTTTTAATATCAAATGGATTGATGGGCACTAATTAAATCAAAATATATTTTTAAGCAAATACCTTGTCAAGGTTATTTTTTTGCAACATTATAACATCTGAATCAACACTTTTCTCAATCCACTGATTTTCTAGCATTTCCAACCAAGTTTCGAAATATAGGATCACATCTGATAATATATTTTTTTCCAAATTCCGGCTTTTGGTAGAAGGTAGGTTCCTGAGAATGTTTGGATCAGATAATTTCTCGAGATGCCTCAGATCATTTATTTTTAGGCCTTTTTCAAGCATTTTGCCAATCATCAAGTCCATTGGATACCCGCTGTCCGGACAATAATCAATCAATTGGTCATTCCAATCCCCTGATTTTTCCATTGCAAACCTGTGAATCTCCTCTTTGGTAAGTTGGATGAGCTCCTGGGCGAGATTACCACAATTACATGCACCCATATGCCCCCACTGATATGGAGCACCTTTTTTCAATTTGACGATAGTCTTTCTGACTGCATCAATCAATTCAACGCTGACTCTTGACATAGAAGGTAAATTTTTATAAAAAGTAAACAATAAAAAACCTTCCCGGTTTGAATCAAAGAAAAAAAAATAGAAAAAATTGAAAATTGTTAATTAAAAATATTCTTGATATATTTTTTTACCAAAGGCTTTGACAGATATTTTTTGACAACAGCATAGTTGGTCGCTTTGACAATATCCCTCTCATCCACTGAACTACTCAAAATATATATCTCAGGACTGATTTCTTTTGGCCTGAATTCTTCCAAGAAATCCCAACCTGTCATTTCGGGCATATTCAGGTCCAAAAACAGGTAATTGGGGTCAATTTGGTAGATATCCTGAAGGGCTTTGGTAGCACTTTGGAATTTAAAAATCTTATGAGGGACTTTAATATTTTTGCTGATCAACTTTTCAGTTACAAAAGTACTGATTGGATCATCGTCGATTAGAACTATTTTTACCATATAATACAAAATATTGATTTTGAAATACAATATATACAATACAAAATTACAGTATAACTTTGGATTTACAACAGTTCTTGAAAAAATTATCAACTTTATTTTTACCCTTTTCTAGGCCTAAATCGCTCTTTTCCTGTAGCTAGATCAAAAAACAACAAAAAATCAGAGGCAAGGCTATAAAATGGGTACTGAAATGTCGCCGGTTTGTTTTTTTCAAAGAAAAAATGCCCAACCCAGGCAAATCCGTAACCGACAAAAGGAATAGCGATCAATAGGTAATAATTTGATAAATAAATGGCTGCTCCTAGTATAAAAAACAACAATGCTGTACCAATAAAATGTAAGGTACGGCTGGTAGGATTTTGATGCTCGGAAAGGTAGTAAGGATAAAATTCCTTCAAAGTGCCGTATTGTTTTTCTGGGTTTTTCATAAATCATTTATTAGTAGGTATCATATGGCTTTTGTAAGTCTGGGCAATTTTTTCTATTGATTTTAATGCTTTTTTATTTTTGTCTTTTGGATTGGTGACCTCTGAAACAGCAGTAAGTTGCATCAGGATTTTTTCATTTTTTGGATCTATAAAGTCGACCATGATTTGCATCAATTGATAATTCTGGGTAGAAACCATGTTCTGTTGGTTAATGAACCTCGGATCGTACATCCAAGGATCCCAAACCCTTCCTCCCCACATCGGATACCTGTTATTATATACTTCTTTTTGTCTCATGTCTTCATTGGAAGTATACCTGATAACCAGGTCAGGGGAATCTCTTTCATATTTGAGACCTTGCTCCTCAAGAAGGTATTGCAGCTGTTCTGAAACAACTGCGTCCAAATAAGCATCATTAAAACCCCTGTGTCCTATTTCTTTATTGGTGATGACAAA
The DNA here is from genome assembly GCF_022538115.1 of Cognataquiflexum rubidum. Classification (GTDB taxonomy): domain Bacteria; phylum Bacteroidota; class Bacteroidia; order Cytophagales; family Cyclobacteriaceae; genus Cognataquiflexum; species Cognataquiflexum rubidum. Next base: position 135,654 of record NZ_JAKZAL010000008.1, read on the forward strand.
GCTTTTATATTCTTTGTAGGGGGCAAATTCTGTTTTTTCTTTAAAAATCTCAATGGAACTACAGGAAGGAAAAAAAAGGAGTAAAAGAAGCAAGAGTTTGGTATTTCTGAATTCGATTATCATGGGTTTGCAACGCAGGTTGTTCTCAGACTTTATTTAACTCAAATATTTTAAAAAAGGATTAATGATGAAGATTATTTTTTCAGAAATTTTTTAAAATCACTTAAAATCCAAATTGTTATATCCATAATCTTATTTATTTTATTATTTAATTTGCTTATGTTTTACTTAACTCAATAATTATGAAAAAACTATTTACGATTTGTTTGATTTTCACTTTTGGCCATTTTGGTTTCTCTCAGGACGCCGATGCTGTTGTTGACAGTGCTACAATTGCATTAAAAGATACAACCTATTGGATTTCAGAGTTGAGTATTGGATTTAACTTAAATCAGGCATCATTCTCAGGAAACTGGAAATCAGGAGGTGTCAATTCATTTGCCTTGGGATCTATTTTCAGCGGAAAAGCCAATTATGCAAAAGACCGGTTGAGTTGGGACAATCAGGTGGAGCTTATTTATGGGATTGTAAAAAATGACGATTTAGGTCTTAGAAAATCCAATGATAGGATATTTTTTGATTCAAAAGTGGGATATAAAATTAATCAGAAATGGGGTTATTTTACCTCATTAAACTTTATCACTCAATTTACAGATGGGTTTGACTATTCGGCCGATGACCCGGTTTTGATTTCAAGATTTTTTGCACCTGCTTTCTTGACCACAGGATTTGGTTTTGAATACAAGCCCAATGCTGATTTTGCACTTAGATTGGCCCCATTTTCACCCAGATTTACTTTCGTAACAGACCTGGATCTAATCAATACAGTGCCTGATAATTACGGTGTACCTGCAGGCCAAAAATTAAGGACTGAATGGCTAGCTTTTCAGGTATTCATGACTTACAATAAGAAATTCAGCGATAACCTTACTTTGAATTCCCGCTACCAGATTTTTGCCAATTTGCAAACCCTGGAATTTAAGACTATAGACCATAGATTGGATTTTACGCTGATTGCCAAGATAACAAGGTATGTGGATGTGACATTTACCAGTATCAATGTGTATGATATTGATATGGTAGAAGGAATTCAGTTTAGTCAAGCCCTTGCATTAGGGATTTTATACAAAGTCAATAATAAAAAGTAGGTTTTTGCAGACCTTTTCCTTAAAAAATTTTGATTTTTACATTTATGTATTATTTTTGTTTCAATTGTGGTAGTTAAATAATAGTTGGTTTAGTTTTCATAAAAAGGGCAGGAGAAATTCTCCTGCTTTTTTACTTTTTAGCAACTTTAATACTTAGCACGGGCATTTCGGTAAGTCCAATGAGATTTTCTGATACACTTGGTGAGAAGTATTGCTTAAAATCAGATTTTCCATAAGTAATTATTGCAATTCCATCTGCATTGATTTTTTCTGCAAACTGAATAACTCCCCGTTCTTCTTTGAAGGAGTCGATTATGTGGATTTCGTGCTCATAACTTGCAAATTCATTAAGGAAAGTTTTCCCGATACTCATGATGTCATTGGTCTCTAAAAAATAGGTGGGGGTGTTCACGAACAATACTTTCAGTTTGACCTGAAGGATTTCCATAAGATTTTCCACCATTCGAAATGTTGGTCCTGTCTCTTCTTTAAAATTGGTGGCAAGTACCAACTTTTCCAGTTTAAGTTTTTCAGGAAGTTTTTTCACTACTATGACCGGAACCTTTGAATTTCTAATCATACTGTAGGTATTGGTGCCAAGGATATAATCTTTGAAACCATATACACCATGTGAACCCATTACCACCAAATCAATGTGCTCTTCCTCTACAAAGCGGTGAATTTTCTCATTGGTGTTGTTGAATATGAGGATTTTCCGGGATTTGATATTATCGGATTCGGCCTGCTTAATGAGCTCATTAAGCCTTTTTTTAGATTGGGCTATGGCTTCTTTGGCATCAGGAAAAAGATCTTCCTGCTCTTTGGTTAATTTTGACCAATCTACAGGAGTATTGATGACATGTAGGAAAACCAACTCGGCATCTATCTTTTGAGCAAGGAAGAAGGCGTATTTTTCAGCATTTTGAGCGCATTCTGAAAAATCAGTGGGCACAAGTATCTTTTTCATGGCTTTAAGGGTTTAATTCTCTGAATTATCCTAAAAATACCCTTACAAAAACAAAAATATACTATTCAATATCAGGGAGTTAAATGATAAAAATCAGTTAGAAAAGAAAAAGCCTCAGGAAAAACCTGAGGCTTGGTGCGCGCGGAAGGATTCGAACCCTCAACCCTCGGAGCCGAAATCCGATATTCTATCCAATTGAACTACGCACGCTTCTAATTCAGCTCTGATTAAGATATAGCTGCTTTAACTTTTTCAGCTGCATCTTTCAATGTAATGGCCGAGGATACTTTTAATCCTGATTCATCAATTATTCTAGCACCTTCTTCTGCATTGGTGCCCTGTAGCCTTACTATAATAGGAACAGGTATATTTCCGATTGTCTTATAAGCTTCGACTACCCCGTTTGCGATCCTGTCACATCTTACAATTCCTCCAAATACGTTGATAAGAATGGCTTTTACATTGGGATCCTGAAGGATAATCCTAAATCCGGCTTCTACAGTGACGGCATTTGCTCCTCCTCCCACATCGAGGAAATTGGCAGGCTCACCACCTGAAAGTTTGATCATATCCATAGTAGCCATGGCTAAACCGGCTCCATTGACCATGCAGCCTACATTTCCATCCAACTTTACATAGTTAAGACCTGATTTGCCAGCTTCCACTTCCAAAGGATCTTCTTCGGCAATATCTCTCAATTCGGCAAGAGCCTTTTGTCTGTATAATGCATTGTCATCTAAACCTACTTTTGCATCAACAGCCAAAATTTTATCATCTGATGTTTTTAAAACAGGGTTGATTTCAAATTGTGCGGCATCAGATCCCACATAGGCATTGTAAAGTGAGGTGATAAACTTCACCATTTCTTTGAACGCATTGCCTTCAAGACCTAATTTGAAAGCCACTTTTCTAGCCTGAAATGGCTGTAATCCAACTTTTGGATCGATCCATTCTTTGATGATTTTTTCGGGATGTTTTTCGGCTACTTCCTCGATGTCCATTCCACCTTCTGTAGATGCCATGATGACGTTGCTTCCCCGGCCTCTATCCAACAAAATGGATAAGTAATATTCTTTCGGTTCGGAAGCTCCGGGATAATAGACATCCTCAGCTACCAGCACTTTATTTACTTTTTTGCCTTCGGCACCTGTTTGGATGGTGACCAAAGTCCCTCCAAGAATTCCGGCTGCTTTTACAGGAACATCTTCTAGGCTTTTAGCCAAAACAACACCTCGAGAACCTGTTTCATTTACCATTCCTTTTCCCCGTCCACCTGCATGGATTTGGGCTTTGATTACATACCAGGAAGTTCCGGTAGAAGCATTAAGCTTTTTGGCAGCTTCCAATGCTCCTTCAGGGCTGTCTGCGACTATCCCTTCCTGAATCCTGACGCCATAGCTTTTCAAAAGTTCTTTAGCTTGATATTCGTGTATGTTCATCCTTATGAAAATTTTTGCCCGAAGTTAAGCGCTACATGTTTATTTATCAAATTAACATCCGGTCTTTTGGTAAATAAATCCCTTCAATGGTCAGATAGGAATCTGTAATTTTTATATTTGTTGACTAAAAACACAATATATGTTAGTTGCTAATGGAATCCACAAAAATTATGGAGACTTACATGTGCTCAAAGGGGTGGATGTGAAAATCAATTCCGGTGAGGTGGTGTCCATCGTGGGCTCTTCAGGTGCCGGAAAAAGTACGCTGCTGCATATTTTAGGCACTTTGGATCAGGCTGACAAAGGTGATGTTCATATCGGCAATACCTTGATAACCGGTCTGAAAGGAGACAAGCTGGCTGAATTCAGAAATAGGGAAATCGGTTTTATATTCCAGTTCCACAATCTGCTCCCTGAGTTTACTGCGGAAGAAAACATCATGATTCCCGGATTGATAGCCAACAGGCCTATGAATGAACTTCGAAAAAGAGCAGGACAATTGGCTGAGAGATTGGGTATTAGCAGCAGGCTAGGGCATAAGCCTTCCGAGCTTTCGGGTGGGGAGCAACAAAGGGTGGCTGTCGCAAGGGCTTTGGTCAATGACCCAAAAATTATTTTTGCAGATGAACCAAGCGGAAACCTCGATTCAAAAAGTGCCCAAGCACTGCACAAGTTGTTTTTTGAATTGAGAAAAGAATTTGGGAAGTCTTTTGTCATCGTCACGCACAACCAAGAGTTGGCACAAATGGCCGACAGAACTTTGGTGATGCAGGACGGCAAGATAATAGGTCAATAACCCGCAATTTTTTCGTTTAAGTTTTGAATTTTGTCTCAAAACCGGCCGATAATTAAATTTATTCGAACCAAACGGTTTTGGTTTTTCTTATTCCATTAGATTTGGAAAAACCTTTTAACCTTGAATAAAAAAAGTGTTCAGCATATGTTGTTGGCAGGGTTTCTTTTTTCCCTGATGAATGTTTCGGTGAAACTGATTCCACATATTCCTGCCATTGAAATCATCCTGTTCCGTTCCGTTTTTAGCCTGATTCTAACTTATATTTTACTCAAAAGAGAAGCAGTTCCTGTTTTTGGAAACAATAAAAAACTACTGATCCTGAGAGGAATAGCGGGCTCTATCGGCTTGATGACATTTTTTTATACACTACAAAGTATTCCTTTGGCAAGTGCGGTCACCATCAATTATTTGGCTCCTATTTTCACCACGATTTTGGGTATATTTATTGTAAAGGAAAATGTCCGGGCAAAGCAATTCTTGTATTTCGGAATTTCCTTTGCAGGAGTCGTGATCATTCAGGGTTTTGATCCTAGGATTACTTTTTTGGATATGACTATTGGATTGATTTCGGCCTTTGCGATGGGCCTTGCTTACAATATCATCAGGAAAATCAAAAATTCGGAGCATCCTTTGGTCATCATGTTTTATTTTCCTTTCATCACCATACCAATAGCTGCTTTGATTAGCTATTTTGTATGGATAGTACCCGTTGGATGGGATTGGGGGATTTTATTGGCAGTGGGTTTACTGACCCAATTTGCCCAATATTTCATGACTTTGGCCTATCAAAATGCTAACCTCTCCAAAGTCGCTAGCCTCAGTTATATTGGAATTGTTTATGCATTGAGTTTTGGCTTCCTTATTTTTGGTGAAACTTATAGCCTGATGGTATTTTTCGGTATGGTTTTGGTTCTGTTCGGAGTGGCAATGAACATTTTCAAATAAAATGGTACCAAAATAGGGTTTACTTTAGGCAGACACAAAAAGCTTTTTTATGAAAAATTTGTTGAAATTTTTCATAAACTGCAATCCATAAGCCTATTGATATCCATTTTTATAAACCTGATCGCTTGGTTTATATTTTCCCGGTTTATGATGGCACTGATCAATTCTTGGTCTGAATATTTCTCGGTTTTTTTCATTCCCTTATACTTGTTTGTCGTAGCTGTATTGTGAATTGTAACCTGAATTGGTCGCCAATTTCAAAAAGAATTCCGAATAGGATTCATTTATTGTGTTTCTGTTTTTGCCAAGTCAGTATATTGCAAATTGAAAGAAAAGAAAACAGTTTTTATCTAAGAAATTTTTCACATGAAAATCACAAAGGATTTATACCATGGGTCATTGGCACTGTTGACCGATTTTTATCAATTGACGATGGCTTATGGGTATTGGAAATCCGGAAAGGCCGAACAGGAGGCTGTTTTCAATCTTTTCTTCCGAAAGCATCCTTTCCAAAGCGGTTTTACCCTTGCAGCCGGCTTGGAATATGTCATAGACTTTTGCAGCAATTTTCATTTTGATGAGAAAGACCTGACTTTTCTTTCCGAGATGAAAAACAGCGACGGTTCCTCCACTTTTGAGCCTGCCTTTTTATCCTATCTACAACACATGGAATTCAAATGTAGCATTGAGGCAGTTGAAGAAGGAACGGTTGTTTTTCCGCATATTCCAATGGCCAAGGTCACGGGGCCTTTGTTGCAATGTCAATTATTGGAAACACCGCTTTTGAACATCATCAATTTTCAAACCTTGATAGCCACTAAAGCCGCTAGGATTTCTTTTGCTGCCCAGGGTGATCCTGTCATGGAGTTTGGATTAAGAAGGGCGCAGGGAATTGACGGCGCATTGGCGGCAAGCAGGGCATCCTATATCGGTGGCTGTGCTTCGACCAGCAATGTTTTGGCAGGTAAGTTATTCGGAATCCCTGTTTCAGGGACACACGCCCACAGTTGGATCATGTCATTTGATTCGGAATTGGAAGCATTTAAAGCTTATGCAGACGCTTTTCCGGACAAATGTGTGTTTTTGGTCGATACATACGATACCATTAGCGGGATCCGAAATGCAATCGAAGTCGGTAAAATGTTAAAGGAAAAAGGAAAGGAGTGGATAGGTGTCCGGATTGATTCAGGTGATTTGGCTTATTACAGCAATATAGCCCGCGAGATGATGGATGAGGCGGGATTTCCTGATGCAAAGGTGGTAGCATCAAATGACCTTGACGAGCATATCATCACCTCATTGAAAGTACAGGAAGCCTCCATCGATATTTGGGGCGTGGGGACCAAATTGGTAACTGCCTTTGACCAGCCTGCACTTGGGGCAGTATATAAATTGTCAGCCATCAAAACCCAGGAGGGGATTTGGGAGCCAAAGGTGAAAGTTTCCCAACAATCCATCAAAATCAATATCCCCGGCAACCATAATGTGGTGCGATTCAGCAAAAACGGAAAAGCCGTGGCGGATATGATTTATCTGGTATCCAAAGATTTGGGAGAAGATGAGTTTGTCATCATTGATCCCATTGATCCTACTAAAAGGAAAAAAATCAAAGCAAAAGGACTGGACAAGGATGTTTTGCTCAAACCGATATTTGAAAAGGGGAACAAAGTCTACGCTGTGCCTGATATTCACAAGATCAAGGAAAAGGCAGTGCGCAACCTCGCCCGGTTCGACAAAGCCTTAAAGAGATTGGTCAATCCCCATATCTATCCGGTCGGATTGGAAGATGGCTTATACCAGCTTAGAAACGACCTGGTATTCAAAATGAAAAATTATGATGGAGAAGAAAATAATATTTAGCATACCGGATTACAAATACCTTCAGGAAGAGATACTGCAACTTGGTGACTTCGAAAAAGGCATAATCGAAGTCAAGTTGTTCCCTGATGGAGAGCGGTACCAACGCATCATGACGCCTGTCAATGGCAAGGATGTGGTCCTGATAGGGGGAACGATTTCAGACTCAGATACACTTGAAATTTACGATTTGGCCTATGCCTTGATCAAATACGGAGCAAGGTCTATCCAGTTGTTTTTCCCGTATTTTGGATACAGTACCATGGAAAGGGCTGTAAAAATAGGGGAGGTAGTGACCGCCAAATCCCGGGCGGTGATGTTTTCTTCTTTGCCGAGGACAAGTCTTGGAAATCATTTCGTGTTCTTTGACCTACACTCTGAAGGGATTCCGCATTATTTTGAAGGGCAGGCATTGATCAACCATGTCTATTGTAAACCCATCATCATCAAGGCAGCTTTGGAATTGGCCGAAGATGGATTTGTGATGGCCTGCACCGATGCGGGCAGGGCAAAATGGGTGGAATCTTTGGCCAATGAAATGGGTGTCAATGCTGCTTTTGTTTTCAAAAGAAGGATTTCCGGCGATAAAACCGAAGTGACAAGTATCTCAGCAGATGTGGAAGGCAGAGATGTGGTGATCTATGATGACATGGTCAGGACCGGCGGTTCCCTTATCAATGCTGCCAAAGCATATAAGTCAGCGGGCGCAAAGAAGATATTTACCATTACTACCCATGGATTATTTTCCAATGATGCTTTGAAAAAAATCCAGGAATCTGGGGTGATAGAAAAAGTCGTTTCCACCAATTCCCATCCGAACAGTTTCGCAAACCAATCTGACTTTTTACAAATTAAATCCATTGCACCTTTGATTCTTGAGCAATTGATTTAATACTCAATATCCTATTGGTCTTGCACTCTTTCCACTCCCTAACTATTAGCCAAATAACTAATAACCATTAACCCAATAACCAATCCACCAAAAACCACAATCAAATGAAAGCACTTATCATCGTAGACGTCCAAAATGATTTTATTCCCGGAGGAGCTTTGGCAGTAAAGGAAGGTGATGAAGTCGTACCGATTATCAACGAACTTCAGCAAAAGTTTGATTTTATCGTCGCTACGCAAGATTGGCACCCCGCAGACCATGGCAGCTTTGCCGCCAACCATGCCCAAAAAAGCGTAGGGGAGTTCATTGAATTGAACGGTGTCTCCCAGATTTTATGGCCGGTCCATTGTGTGCAGGGTACAAAAGGTGCAGAATTCCATCCCGATCTTAAGACAGAAAAGTGGAAGGCTGTTTTCAAAAAAGGGTCAAATCCAAAAGTTGACTCTTATAGTGGATTTTTTGACAACAACAGAATGGGTGACACCGGACTGAGTGCTTTTTTGAAAGAAAATGGGATAGAAGAAGTTTTTGTCTGTGGTTTGGCAACGGACTATTGTGTGAAGTTCACGGTTTTGGATGCGATTTCGGAAGGGTTTAAAACAACCCTAATAGCTGATGCAACCCGCGCAGTAAACATCCAAGAAAATGATGACCTCAAGGCAATCAAGGAGATGTCAGCCTCGGGTGCAAAAGTTGTTTACGCAGATGAGATTCTTTATTTCTCGTGACCAAAGGTACATTGGCTCGGTCTAGTCAAATTTAATTTTGCATTTTACTGAAAACAAAAATTCAATCATGACACAGAGTATAAAATTGCTTTCCCTTACCTTTTTGTCTTTTTTCTTGGTTTTGGGTAATGTTTTCAGTCAAAATAACAGGGAAACAGAATATAAAAGCATCGGTTGGTATGCCTTTTTCGGTAATTATAAAATAGATGATAAATGGAGCCTTCATGGAGAATTCCAATGGCGGAGAGTGGATTGGATTTCTAATCCACAACAGAACCTGTATCGTGTCGGAGTGAATTATAAAATCCACCCTCAGGTGACATTCAGGTTAGGGTATGCCTTTGCTGATACTTTTAACTATGGGGAACAGCCCATCGCAAGAAATGGGATCAGATTTCCCGAGCACCGGATTTATCAAATGGCATTGATCAGCAATCCAATAGGAAAGGTGCTCCTTTCGCATCGGTTTATGCTCGAACAGAGGTGGGTAGGAAGAAGCCTCGATCCCAATGCTACCAAGGCTGATGAGTCTGTTTTTCTAAATAGGGTCCGCTATATGCTTCGGGCCGACCTGCCTTTGGATGGACCGACCTTGGAGGACAAGGAACCCTATTTGGCTGTTTATGATGAAATAATAATTGGCTTTGGAGGAAATGTTAACCAAAATATTTTTGATCAAAACCGGTTAGGAATCCTAGCCGGATACCGGTTTTCAGGATCTGTAAAAATTGAAGGTGGCTATTTCAATCAGATTCTACAGTTTGGAAGGCTGGTCAACGGGAAAAATTACTTTCAAAATAATCAAGGGCTTATCATAAATTCATTTTTCAATTTTTGATTCTTAGAACCTAAAGCAAGGGATGATGGTACTTCTTCTGTTTCGCTGATTGGGATCGCCGTAGAGAAAAGAATATCTGATGGAAATCTCATGGGCACCCCCTGAGCTGCTTAGGGCAAGTTTGGAAGTGGTAAAATCAAAACTGTAGCCGATATCGAGTCCACTTTCCAAAGTCAGACCAATCAATCCTATAAAAGCTTCATTGTTTGGCAGGGAGTATTTGACAGGAAATCCCCGATACCAAACCCCAACCACCAATGGCTGTATGAAGAATTGGGCACCGACATCCAATTGGTTGAATGGATCCTGATGCTTGTAATTGAAAGCTATGAAGGCTGATCTTTCCTGACGGGAATTGCTGAAATAATTATTAATGAATCCCTCTCCCAAATCTAATTTCAATCCACCATGTGCGGACAGTTTCATGGGAAGTTTGCTGACGTTTCCATCCAAAAACGAGGTATTAGGTTGGGTCAAATGATGTCCTGAGATACCTAGCCAAAGGGTTTCGGTATGGAAAAGCATCCCAAAGTTGAAATCCATAAACTGATGCCTGTAGTCGTCAGAAAAAAGCTCGCCACTGAAATCATCCACGATTCCTTTATCGATGTTCAATTGTGAACCAAAAACCAAATCTCCAAAATAGGCATCCCTGGAAATATAACTCGCCTGACCGCCAAATCTCAAGAACGATTCATAACCCAATTGCAATCGGTAGGAATATGTCAGGCCTATTTCATTGGTGCTCAACTTGGCCATACTTTCTCTGTTTCCATTGAAAATCAATCCAATTCCACTGTTGATATCAAACATGTAATGGTCGATATAGGCGGAATAGGAGTTGAAGGAATGGTCGAGTCCGGGCCATTGATTCCTGTAATTGGCACCTACACGCGTCAGTTCCGAAGCCCCTGTAAACGCAGGATTTAAGAATAGGGGTGCCGCATAAAACTGCGAAAACTGCACATCTTGAGCACTGGCTTCAAAAGTCAGGAAAAGGATCATGATTATGTAAAATATCTTTTTCATCTTGTTCAGTACCTCATTTTAGAAATTCCGGTGTTTCTTTTGGGTTAAATTCTTTACAACAGGCAGGGGTGAAATCATCTGTCTGATTGATTTTTTTAGCATTCAGAAAAAACCTTGACATCCCTGATGATTGGGCAGGTAGCCTTCCGTAGATCTGAACCAAAGCGGTCAGAAAAAACACAATCCATGAAAATGTAACAGAGTCAAGATTTACCATATAAGACCTACTTTGAATTCATCTCCATTTTGGGAATTGAGCGTTTCAATTAATTTTTTTCAATCCCACCCAATTTGGTTTTTTCAAAGTGACTCATAGGAGTACTTTTTTGACTTAATTGTCAATAGACCTGCGGATTTTAATCGCTGGTTTTTGCAGAATAAGTCATAAAAAAGGTATTTCGTTTTTTGATATAAAATTCTATGTATTTTATATATACATAAAGGAAATACTTTAAATCGGGTGATTTACAGTAATAAACAGAATAATATAAGAAAATCCAAGAAAAGACAATAAAAATAAAAATCGATTTTTGGGAATGAAAAATGATTATTTTGTCCAAATCAAAGTTGAAATCCAACCTTGCAATACTCAAATTTGGAAGCCAAAAAATAGATCAATTTGTTTGTTAAAAACAGGTTTTCAATGGAAACAAAACCGCCGTCCCAAAAGCCGGACGGCGGTATAAATAGTGGTTTAATATCCCTATTATAGAACTAGGGTAAATACTCCTGTTTGACTGCCTTTTTCCCCATCGACAGCCTTGAAGATGATCTTATAGACATAATTGCCATTAGGGCTCATCGTGCCGTTGAGGGTGCCGTCCCATCCTGCATCTTCTTTGCTGAAAGCAGAGTAAACCAACTCTCCCCACTTGTTGAAGATGTGGAATTCAAAATCTTCTATTCCTCTCATTTTCGGGATAAAAGTATCATTGAGTCCATCACCGTTAGGGGTGAAGGCATTAGGAACCAAAATCCTGTAGGAACCAAACACTTCAATTTCCATCTTGGTATCGGACACGCAGCCCAATTCGTCGAACGTTTTCAGTGAAATGGTATACTTACCTGTTTTGGTGAAGGTATGGAGCGGGTTTTGTTCATTGCTCTTGGTTCCATCTCCAAAATCCCATTCCCAGGCGATTACCTGCCCGAGAGTAGCATCATTGAATTGGACAGGTTCGTTGACCAATATTTCCCCTTGTGTGCCGATGGAAATCACCGTGTAAGTGAATGCCGCATCCGTGAAGGCGATTGGCATGGTCACTTCTTTGGAAACTTCAACCAAACAGCCATTTCTGTCGGTGACGATCGCGGTGATTTCACCATCTTCATAGAAGTTGGTTTCTTCCACATTTGCAGAACCTGTGTTCCATTCGATTCGGTAATCAGGAGTACCGCCTTTGATAACCACCCAAGCCACTCCGGTCAATTCCCTTGTCTCGCAATTGACATCAAACCTGGTGAAGAGTCTTACCTCAAGTGGATCAGGTTGTTTGATTGCAAAAGTTTTGGTGGTTATACAACCGTTGTCGTCTGTTACACTTACGGTATAATTCCCGGCGGGAAGGTCTTTTCTGTTTAGGGTTTGGACCGGGGAATCGGTCCATTGGATCCTGTATGGTTGAATACCTCCGGTGATTTCCAAGTCTATAAAGCCATTTTCATCGCCATAGCAATCAAGCATTTCAGAATAAGTGCTCTCGATGATGATAGGATCGGGTTCAGATACCACAAATGTTCCTCCTGTCGTACATCCGTTTCTATCAGTAATCAGGACGTCATAGGTATTGGGAGCAAGATTTCTTACTATTCTACTGTTGGCACCATGGGACCACTTATAGGTATAAGGAGCAGCTCCACCGATGACATTGAGTGTAATAGAACCATTGTTACTTCCGGCGCATTTGCTATCCTCAACAGTTTCTCTGAAGAAAAGTAATTCAGGTTCACGGATATTGTATGTACCGGTTACGATACAACCAAGGGAATCTTCCACTGTCACATTGTAAGTACCGGCAGCTAGATTGGTTGCTGCCAATTGTCCTTGGAGGCCATTGCTCCAGGTGATTTTGTAAGGTGCTTTACCTCCTGTAATCCCTATTTCAATAAGTCCATCCAGGCCGCTGAAACATGAAACAGCTTTAATTTTCAGGAGACTGATCCTGAGGTTCAATGGTCTGGCGATTTCTGTAGTTTGGGAAACTGAACAACCTTTGGCATCCGTAACGATCAAAGTGTAAGATCCCGGAAGCAAATCAGTGATGGTCGAAGAAGTTGCTCCATTTGACCACAGATAACTGTAAGGTGCTTGTCCTCCTGTCACAGTGGATACAATTTCCCCTCTTTCCCCACTGGTACACACTGCAAATTTTCCATCGAGTTGGAGGTCCATAGGTAGGGAAGGAGGAGGTACCCTGAAATCATCTGTGACAACACATCCCTTAGCATCTGTTACCACCACAGAATAATTTCCAGGTGTAATACCAATCAGATTTTGGGTTTTTGCCCCGTTTGACCAAGCAAAGGTATATGGTGCTGTTCCTCCCGTGACGGTCAGGTTCAATTCGATGAGCTGGTCAAATTTGCAGAGTTCTGTAGAACTTGTTGCCGAGAGGGCCAATTCAGCCACAGGCTCAGTGAGGGTATAAGTAGCACTTACCAAACAGGCATTGCCATCAATGATAAAGACTGTGTAAATTCCGGCACGCAATCCGGTGAGGTCAGATCCGGTCATGCCATTGCTCCATTGGATGTTGTAGGCGCCTGTTCCCCCTGAAATATTGATCTTGATCCTTCCGTCGTTTCCAAACTTACAGGATACATCCTGCTTGGAGTCTAGGGAAACAGCTATCGGAAGTGGTTCCAATATGTCAAAGGTTTGACTGACTATACATCCTTTGCTGTCTCGGACATTGACAGTATATGATCCTCCTGATTTGCCATTGATTGCCCGGGTTGTTTCGCCTGAGGACCAACTGAAGGTGTATGGTGCGGTTCCACCGTTAACAATCAGATCAATGCTGCCATTGTTTTCCCCTGCACATCTTACGTTGGATAGGATAGGGGATACAGCCAATGGCTCTGCAGGTTGTGTGATTGTATATTCTCTGGTGATGACACAGTTCAAAGGATCAAGGATAGTAGCCACATAAACGCCGATCGGTAGGTTATTGACCACGTTTCCTGTTCCCACAGTAGCTCCTGTCACTTTGTTTCTCCAATTGACAGTGAAACCGCCGTTTCCTCCGGTGATTGCCAGAGAAATGCTGCCGTCACTGCCGCCAAAACAGCTTACAGGATTGATGGTTTCTATTGCCAATATGGGAGATGGCTGTGTAATGACCACATTGCTTCGGGCAATACAACCATTGGCATCGGTGATTACCACTTCATAGTTGCCCGGAGCCAATCCAGTCCTGTTTGCTTGTGTATTCCCATCTGACCACCTGATGGTGTATGGGGCGGTGCCTCCTGAAAATATCGCCGTTGCAGTCCCGTTGTTTTGGTTGAAACAGGTGACATTGGCTTTATTGACAGTTAGGGCAATAGGTGTTGGTTCGGTGATGGTGATTTGCTTCACAGGGGATACACAACCATTCGCATCCATGACGGAGACGTTGTAGACTCCCGGCCTTAAACCGTTTGCTGTCAGTCCCGGATATTGGATGCCGTTCATGACCAAGGTATAACCTGGTTTTCCACCTGAACCTACCACAGTAATAGAACCGTTTTGTGATCCAAAACAAGTGATATTGGTTGATGTAGAAGTGAAATCAACCGGAGTGGTATCTGCAATTACAAAATCCCTGGTGGCCACACAACTGTTTTCGTCCAAAACCTCCAAAGTATAAACCCCTGCAGGCACACCGGAAAGGTCTTGGTTAGTGCCTACGACCAGATTGGAGGAATTCAACCACCTGTAGGTATAGCTTCCTGTTCCTCCTGTTATGGAAACTTTGATTTCCCCATCTGAAGAGCCAAAGCAGCTAACATCTATAATTTCATCTTGGATAATTTCAATAGGAGTAGTATCAAGGATAGTTACGGTCCTTATCCACTCGCAACCTTTGATATCAACTACTCGGAGATTGTAAGTACCGGGCGCCAAATCCGTAAAACCAATAGTACCACTTGGATCGACGGTATATTCGATACCGTTCAAATAGGCAAGGTAGCTGCCGTTTCCACCGGCTATGGTAAGGTTGATGTCGGAAAGATCCCCGAAGCAAAGTACTTCCTCTTGATAATCCACTGTCACTGATAGTGGCTGTGCAGGTTGGCCAATGACTACCTGAATGACGTCTGACTTACAGGTGCCATTCAATGTGAAGGCGTTGTAAGTTCCTGCCGTTAAGCCGGTGACCGTATTTCCGGATATTTCCAATCCGTTGAAGAAAATCCTGTAGGTAGAAAATGCACCTCCTGTTGGGGTGAAAACGACCGTGCCATCATTACCTCCAAAGCAGGAAACATCTGTAGTTACCGCATCGAGGACGACTTTGGATGGTTCGCGGATCTGAACGGTTTCAACAACATCAGCACAACCACCATCCGACACAGTATAGGTATAATACCCTGCAACCAAACCTGTAAGGGTAGTCAGGTTATTTGAACCCGGAATCGGTGCGAAAGTGGTATTGTCAACAGAGTAAGTCCAGGATATAGCGTATGGTTTGGTGCCACCTGTAATCTGAAGACTGATTTCAGAAGTTCCACCAAAGCAAAGAATATCTGCATAGGTGGCTGCTGCCTGCAAAGAAAGCGGTTGGGTAAGTGTTCTAGGTGGAATCGTTACAGTACAACCGTTGGCATCCACAGCAGTAAAGGTGTATGCCACCAAAGCGTCCAAATTATTGAATACGACAACCTGGTTTTCATTAGCCAGATAATCTACTCCTTGGAATGTAATAGTGTAAGGGGCAGTTCCTCCGGTCAGGGAGAGCGAAATGCTTCCATCACCAGATTCAAAGCAGCTCAAGTTGGTCGAAGTGTAATCCAAGATACTTAGGGGAGCGGCAGGCTCGGCCATGCTGATATTGACATCAGCAGAAATACAGCCTTTAACATTGTCTACAGCATATACAAGGTAATTGCCTGCTTGGGCCATGAAAGTATTTCCAAAAATCTGGCTTCCATTGACGAAATAGGTGAAGTTGGTAGATGCTCCGGAGGCAGCCTGAAGAGTGACCAAGGCGGATTGTCCATAACACAATATATCAGCTGCGACATAAGTCAAAGTTACCGCACTTCCATCAGCAATGATCACTGTGTTTGAAACCACTGCACAACCATTTGCTTCCTGTACAGAGTACCTGTATTGGCCGGCTGTCGCATTGCTGAGTCTTTTGGTTGTAGCAGGCAATGTTTCCCATATGCTAGTCCCTGTATTGAATTTTTCCCATACATAGGTGTATGGTTCAAGGCCTCCCACCGGTGTCAATTCAATAAAGGTGGTGCCTCCTTGACAAAGAATAGTTCCTGAAGTTGAGCTGACCGTAAATGTTCCTGGCTGGGAAATGGTCACCAAAGTGCTTACCTGACAGACATTGTTGTTGTCCAAAACCTCAAGGGTGTAGTTTCCTGCGGCAAGGCCAGGGAATGAGTAAACAGTGTTTTCAGAAAGGGTGTTCAGCGTGAGAACAGGTCCTGCCACAGGGGTAAGAGTAGCGGTATAAAGAGGGCGACCACCGGTGATTTCAAAAGAAACAATCCCTGTAGATGATCCAAAACAGTTGGCATCTGTTTTTACCAAATTGATGATTTCCAATGGTCTTGCCGGCTGCGTGATGACTACCAACTCGGGATCAGATTCACAACCAAGGTTATCGACAATTTTGATCAGATAATTTCCTGGCGCAAGTCCAAAGAATGAAGTCTGAACTCCCTGACTGACACCATTGATAAAGACTGTAAATGTTCTTCCACTTTGGACTATCGGACTGAGTAATTCTATGATTCCGTCATTGCTTCCAAAGCAGGAAACATCTTGGGAATTGATGGTAAAATCAGGTTTTACAGGAGCAATAATGGTAAATGTACCCACATTGTCTGGACAGCCTGAATCATCAATGGTCCAAGTGTAATCACCGGCAGGTAGGTTTTCAAAATCAAAGGTGCCTTCATCCTCATTGCTAAATGTTCTTGAATAGCCGTTGAGCGAGGTAAGAGTCAGGTTCTTTCCTGGAGAACCGCCTGTAAAGGTGATACTGAAGGAACCGAATTCACCATTACATACAGGTTGGACTATCGTTTCAGAGATTAAGATTTCATCAGGTTGGGTAATGACATAATCAGGAGACTCAATCATACAACCACCTGCATAAGTGATTTCCATGAAGTAGGTACCTTCAATCAAAGATCCCAAGCTCGCCTCTGTAATCGGGATTTTTCCCCCGATCAGGTTTCTTCTATACCACTGAACAGTGATACCTGTCGTATTTCCGGATACTGCAAATCTGATGACACCATCATTTCCACCATAACAGCTCACATTTTTTTCAACTTCTGCATCAAATACAGGCGGATTTGGTTCATCGATGGTGATGGTTGAGGTTACTTCACAACCTGCCGCATCTGTAACTTTGACATCGTAGGTGCCAATAGGAAGACCGGATAAAATGGCATTGGTGATGACTTGCCAAGTTCCTGAATAGAAAATCGAGTACGTATAAGATGGCACACCACCAAAAGCCGAAAGGAAAAGAATACCGGATTCTCCAGGACAGCTAGCGTCCTGTGGATTGGTAAAGAGCTGAAGCGGATTTTTTGGACCAGGGACACTGTAAGTTTGAGAAACCATACAAGCACCTCCCAAGCTATATTCAACCCTGTAGAAACCCGGAGTTAAACCGGAAACCGTGGTAGTGTTTTCAGCAATTTGTGTATTGGTATTCAATTCAATCCACCTGCTGTAGCTCAATCCTGGAATCCAACCTACAAAAGCCACCTCAATCGAAGCGTCATTATATGCACAGGATGGGGCACTCAAATTGACAAGGTTGATCTCCAAAGGAGCCGGTTGGGTGATTTCAATATTTTCAAGTCTAGCCTCACAGCCATTTGCATCACGGACAGTTACTGAATAAAATCCTGCTGAAAGGTTATTTGGATTTTGGTTGATAAATCCATGGTCCCAAGCAAAGAAATAAACCCCCGTGCCGCCGGTTACATTGATGGTAATCCTGCCGTCATTTCTTCCAAAACAAGAAACTTCATCTTTGCTCACCAGAGAAACCATCAATGGATTCGGAGCATTGACATCCACTTCCAATTCTCTTGAGCAGGAATTGGCATCTGTGACAATGACTTTGTAAGTACCTTCACCGATATTGGCCAATGTCTGGGAAGTGCCTGCAATAGGGGTGAATAATCCCGGAGAAGTTTCTTTTTGCCAAACAATCGTATAAGCAGGATTGCCGCCCCCAATCTGGATTTCAATTCTTCCGTCAGTGGAATCATGACATTTTGGTTCTACCACATTGAGCAGGTTGATGACAATACCACTCGGAGGCTGATTGACCAAGATATCCTTCAATTCTTTGAAACAGCCGTTGGCATCAGTGACAGTCACATTATAAAGGCCTGCCGGGATGGAACTGATGTCCTGAGTGGTTGCGGTATATCCCGATGGACCGGTCCAGGCATAAGTATATGCTCCCGTTCCACCTGTGGCTGTGATATTTATTCCGCCGGTACTTTCACCGAAACACAAAATGTTCAAAACCCCATCCAAGTTAAGTTCCAATTCAGGGGTAGGAGGGATGGTGAAAGTTTGTTGTACAAAACAAGCATTGTTGCCTAGGTCGAATACCTTGACAGTATATTGTCCGGGAGCGACGTTGGTGAGGTTTTGGGAAGTTGAGATGATGGTAGAAAAATTGCCTGCCACAAACCAGTTCACACCAAGATTTCCTGTGCCACCGGCTATGTCAATGGAAATGCTTCCGTTATTTTGACCAAAACAGACTTCAGGAGTAATGACCACATTGCTGATGGTGATTTGAGGAAGAGAGGTAACATCGAAATTGAGGTTTGGAACCACACAGCCATTGGCATCTCTGATAGCCACAAAATTATTGGTTGATGCTCCTAATCCTCCGATGGTCGCAGCCCCAACCGACGTGGTAGCAAAGGCCCCGCCATTGAGTGAATAAGAATAAGGTGCCGTACCGCCTGAAATCGTAAAGCTTACCGTTCCGGACAACTCCCCAAAACAAGCCACATCCACCACTACCGGAGGACTTACCTGAAGAGGAAGCGGTTCATTCACGGTGTATTCTTTAGAAACAATACAACCATTTTGGTCAGTTACAATTAACTTGTAGATACCACCGGTGAGGTTGATCAGGTTAAGGGATGTCTGACCTGGAATGTCAACAAATGTTCCCAACACTGCCTTTTGCCATTGATAAGTCAAAGTGCCTGTCCCACCGCTTGTGGTCAGGCCGGTAATGGATCCGTTGCCATCTCCGGCACATAGTAAATGTTTGATCACCAGATTATTTTCGTTGATGGTGATTCCGGGAGGATTGACTACATCAACAAATTCTGTGATTTTGCAATTAAGACCATAAGAAACGACTACTTCATATTGCCCTGCAGGAAGATTATTGAAAGTTACATCATTGCCGCTTTTGGTTTCTCCATTAGCCGTAACTGTAAAGGGAGTCACGGTATCTGCAATCTGAACTCGGATACTCCCGTCATTTCCTCCAAAACAAATTGGATTGACAGGGGTATAGGTCACTACAGGGGCCGCCGGTACCGGAACCACGATACTATATACTACTTCACAACCTTTGGAATCCCTTACTCTTACAGTATTTGAACCTGCAGGAAGATTAAAAGCCGTAGCAGTAGTTTCGCCGTTGCTCCACAGATAAGTGAAGCCTCCCCAGCCGCCTGCCATATTATAAACCCTGGCAGAACCATTGTTGGCGCCTGCGCATGCCAGTCCGTTTAACAGTTCAATCTGGCCTGTTACAGGTGCAGGTGGACCGGTGATGGTTACACTAAGATCGACAAAACACCCTTCTTTGTCCGAAACCCGAACTGTATATGTTCCCGGAGCAAGGCCGGTAACTGTTCTGGTGGTTTGTCCGCCACTCCACAAATATTTATAACTTCCCCATCCCCCGGATCTGTTGACAGTAGCAGTACCGTTGTTTTGTCCAAAGCAGGTCAATGTCGTCGAGGAGATCGAGGCAGTCAAAGCACTTGGCGGGGCAGGTACATTAACAGTGTAATCTAGGGTACATTCAGGGTAATTGACGCCTCCATGTTTTATGGTAATGGTATGAACACCGGAACCAAAACCGGTGAACGTCCTTGTCCCCGATGTTGCGCCTATTGCGATATTTTGACCGGTGACCGCTACTGTTCCATTTGGTCTTCTGATTTCAACAACCACATTGGCAGGTGGAAATGCGAATCCCATAAAAAGTCGGTTGACGTCTATTTTGATGGTTCCGTCCGTCCCACCAAAACAAGTAACTCCCTCAGCCGAAGGAATGGCTTCCAAAAGTGTTTCATTTCCAATATTGAATACCAACTCTTCAGGACAACTTGCCAACCTATATTGGTCGATGATTTCCAATACATAGTCTCCTTCGGGCAATTGGTCATACCTGATCTGTCCAGCTGGGGCAGGAAGCCAACCTGTGACGTAAGTGCCGTTTGATCTTCTGATTCTGAACTGAACTGTCCCTACAAATCCCGAAGCATCAAAAGTGATTCCTCCATTGTCCACGCAGGTCTCCGGAAAAGTTCCCACCCCGGCACCGGGTGTCAATACAAGTGGATCAATTTCTTCAATTTCGATTTCGGTCAATTCCTTACAACCTGTGGCATCGATGACCTCCACCAAATATTTGCCTGCCGGAACGCCGCTCAGGTCCAAATCTCTACCACTGATGACATTGGTCCTTACTAATGTATTGGATTCGTCAAAAAAGTTAATGGTAAAAGGAGGGATACCATTTTGGATCGTACCATAAACTCTACCGAAGCTTTCACCTTGGCAGGCCTGGTTTTCCTCATATAATATATTGAGTATAAAATTCGTGCTTCCTTTAAAGTTAATTACCTCAGTATAGGTGTTGCCGGCATTGTCTGTGACAAACAGGGTATAATCCCCGGCCTTTGCCTGAGTGATGGTGCTGAATTGGCTTTCGCTGAGCCCTGCATCTGTTTGGATGACGTCGCCACCAAAACTCCAAACATATGTATAGGGCGCCACTCCGTTTCGGACACGGATTTCTGCTTTCTTCTCACATTCTGAAAATACAAAGACGTCCTTGATGATCGGTGCTGCGACACTTTCGCTGATCTGAAAGATTACTGACAGAAAAAACACTAACCACAAAAATGATATCGAGTAAAGTTTTCTCATATGCGTTCAACTTTAAAATGATCTTCCATTGAGAACTAGGGCATTTGTTTAATTTTTCAATCAATCTGTCCCAATTTTGGAATTCAAAGCGTCTCAAATGAGTACTTTTTTACCATTCGCCCATGAAACCAGTGAATTTGGCTCACTGGTTTTTGGAGAATGACTCTTAGAAAACGTATTTCATTTTTTGATATAAAATTCTATGTATTTTATATATACATAAAAGAAATACTTTAAATCGGGTGATTCAGAGTAATAAATAGAATATTATAATAAAAACAAAGAAATGGCAATAAAAAATAGAATCGACGTTTGGGTTCCGAAATCGATTTTTTTGACCAATTTCAAGTAAAAAAACAAAACTTAGACACTTCTCTCACTAAAGAAGTAAAAATATAGAATCCTTAACAAGAACTGAAAAAAGTAAAAACAAAACCGCCGTTCAGAACCCTGAACGGCGGTACAAACTGTATATTTTGTTATTGAAAATATTAAAACCGGATTCTATACCAAATCCTTCACTTCGATCTGTTTGCCTCGGAAGTCTGCACTTTGTCCTTTTTTCAGATCCCATAAGGCTGAAATCAGAGGAGAATCCCTGGATACCAACTGGTAATCTACGCCATCCAAAACAACTTTTCCCATTGGGATCGAAACCCAAATATTTCCCATCGCAACTTGGATCAAAGCACCTTCGTCTACTTTTTGCAATTCTTTGACAGGCACAGCATTTAGTTGGGCCAACATCATCCTGGAAGAGGAGAGTCTTTTCTCCAATATATCCCTGGTCTGATGCAACATTTCCTGATGGGTTTCAAATTTGTCACCGGCAGAACTTTTCTCTTCTACTTCGGAAGATTCCTGCAATTCGGTGAGTTGACGTTGGATGTCTTTAATCTGATCTCTTAGCATTTCTTGGGCTTTGGCCAACAATGCACTTTTGGTCGTAGAATTCATGGGTACAAAGTAAAATGAAAAAAGGGAGAAAATGGAATTTAGACCTCCTTAAGAATCTTTTTTTCTTGATTCCTCCAAGATTGAAGGCATTTTCTTCGACCCAATCCTGCTTTTCTGCATTATTTCAATCAAATAATCAGGTAGAAAAGTCTCAAATACAATATTTTGGATTCTTTATTTTCTTCCCGCTAAAGTAAATGGAAGCATAAAAAGGTTCCTGATCAAAGTGAAAGAAAGGTCTATGGTAAATCCCAATAACCTAAATGGTAATAGCAGCAACCACACGATTGGATATAGGATTAAGGCTATAATGGCAATAGGCCAACAAAGGATAAATAAAATGCACCAAAGCAGAAAGCTTACCATATAATTCGAGTTTTATCAAATCCTGCAATACCTGTACCAATCAGGAAAATGCTCCTTTCTGTCGCCCTATGCAGTTTTTATCAATTACCTTGTATTGAAATTGAACACTATCCCGTACATTTTTGCAAGACCTACGGTTTTCCAATTAAATCATAAATCATTCTTCTTATTTCTTTTCCTCTTCCTTCATTCTTTATCCCTCATCCTTACAAATCACTTCTGATGAAAAGTATCGGATACAAAACCCAATACCTCAGGAAGAGAAGTCCTCCAATAGGACCAAGTATGACCTCCGTCTCTGATGCGGAACTCGTGGGGAATTTCCTTCTTTTTCATCGCAATATGGACAAGGCTGTTTCCTTCAAATAAGAAATCATCATCACCGCAATCAAAAAACCATTTGACGGATTTTATCTTTTCAATATCATTGAGAGCAATCTGCTGCAACGCATTGTGCCTGTCATAGTAAGGTTGGAGGGTAGATTCATTTTTCACCTCGACTTTGTTGGTCTGCAGTCCCTGCTTGAATTCCTCGAAGGTTGCATTTCTAAGGGAAGCGCTCAGTGGACAGGCAGAGGAAAAGAGTTCCGGCCGGTGCATGGCATAAAAAAACGTTCCTCCGCCTCCCATGGAAAGTCCCGCAATGGCCCTGAATCTTTTTTCCGACTTGATGCGGTATTTCTTTTCCACCGCAGGCATCAATTCCTCAAAAAAGAAATCTTCATACCTCCATTCATTGTTCACATCATTGAAATAGCCCCTTTTCCCAGTATTAGCATCCGGCATAACAATGATCATGGCGGTCGCTTTCCCTTCTTGAATGGCTTTGTCTGCGATATGCTGGACTTCTCCAAACTGCACCCATCCTGTCTGATCATCTCCGCCACCATGTAGTAAATAGAGCACAGGGTAGGAGCGTTGGGAAGTTTCATATCCCGGTGGAAGGTATACGGCATACTTCCTTTCCATATTTAAGATTTTACTGGTCAGGGTCAGTTCATCGAAAACTTTGCTTTCCTGGGCAAAAGAAGTCAGGCTGACAAACAATAAATTCAGGAAAAGGAGTATAAATCTGCTCATGGGTTTTGGGGTTTATTTTTTGGTGAAATTCAATGACTTTCAATGAAGCCACGGTCAATGGAAAGTCAAACTACCAAAATATATTTTTGCCACAAGGGTTTACAACGTTTTCGGCAACAGAAGGAAACCTGTGGTCATTTTCTGCTTTCGAACTTTCACCAAATGGCTTATCTTGTTTCAAAAAAAATCAGGTCATGCAAAGAAGAGAATTCATGTTTTCCACCGCCTTGGCTTCCGCAGCCCTTGTAAGCTCACCATTTTCCTCTTTATTGGCCAGGCAGGAAGCGGAGAGAAAATTCAAAATTGCACTAAACCCCGGGACAATCGGCGTCAAAGCAAACTATGCACAGACATTGGATTATGCCATCCAATATAAGTATGAGGCCATCAGCCCTTTTACGCAGGAAGTGATGGAAAAATACTCCGATGGGCAGCTCAACGAGATTCTTGCCAAAATGAAAGAAAATGGAATCGGTTATGATTCCGCCAATGTTCCTGTGGAATTTCGCCGCGACAAATCAAAGTTTAACGAGGATTTCAAAGGTTTGAGAAAATTCTGCGAGACGATGGAAAAGCAAGGCGCCACGCGCATCAATACATGGATCATTTCTTCCCACAATGAATTGACTTACAATGAAAACATGAAGCAACATGCTTACCGATTGGGAGAATGTGCCAAAGTAATGAAAGACCATGGAATCCGCTTTGGACTTGAATACCTTGGAATGCGGACGATGATGACCCAAAACCGCTATCCCTTTATCGGCAGCATGAAAGAGGGGAAGGAACTGATTGGAGAAATAGGTGAAAGCAATGTGGGATTTGTGGTGGATAGCTTCCATTGGTACTGTGCCAATGATACCTTGGAAGACCTCCGTACCCTCAAACCTGAAGATGTCGTGGTGGTTGACCTCAACGATGCCCGATTGGGATTTACAAGGGAAACCCAATTGGATGGAAAAAGAGAACTTCCGATGGCCACAGGGGTAATCAATACAAAGGATTTTTTGCAGGGAATCATCGATATAGGCTATGAGGGTCCGGTCAGGACAGAGCCGTTCAACCAGGAATTAAATGACATGGAAAATGATGTCGCTTTGAAATTAAACATGGAAGCCATAAAGAAAGCTTTGGCTACTGTTGGTTTGAAGTAAAAAAAAGAATACCTAAATGTCTTTCTATTCAAATTAAAACGGATGTCAAAAAGCAATCCATTTGACTTTTTATATTCCTTCGAATGGAACCGTTAATTGAATTATGGGTTTATGATAGGAATCATTTACTTTCTTAACTCCTCTAAATGTACTTTTCGGATACGCTAGAAAAAATAAAGAACCAACATCAAGATGAATCTCATGATTTGCTTTTGGAGATTGTCAGCAAGATTCGTCCACCCAAAAGCAACCTTCTTCAGGCCAGAGAAAACCTGAGTGCCTTTATAATCAGGTTGAAAGAAAATCCTGATGCCATTATTCTGCTGAGGTCATACTTGAAAGGTTTATTTGACCAAATGAAAAGCGTGCAGATTTTTACCGAATCAGGGATTCTCACGAATAGGGGCTTTTTTTCGGAAGCTTTTGATCGGATCAATTCTTTCTTTCTTCCCCAAGTGTATAATGAAAAGGATGTCATGGCCATTTTTGTGGCAGTTTTTCACAAAAATTGGGACTACCTGTGGGTCAACCATATTCCTACGCAAGATTGGGCAGCACTTTTTGAGTTGCTTGGATGGGTAGAAATTGAAAACCTTCCACAAGATGATTCGGTGGTGGTGCAGACGCTCAACAGCATTTTGGTGCTTTCCCAAAGGATTGGCGCCTTGGGACTGGAACCAGAGATACTTTCGAAGCTCCCCGAATTGGAATATTTTGATTCACCGTTTATTGTTCAGAACAAATCCGTTTACGATTATATTGACCAATACCAAAAGGATCCGGACTTCGATAAAACCGATCAAAATTTAGATTACAAACACCTCATGGTGATGCTGAGCCAGTGTGAAGAATACATCCAACTGATCCGCAAAAACAAGCGGAAATTTGGTACAGACCTTCATTTCTCCTATCAGTTACTCCGACTCAGCCAAAATATAGACAGGCTCAAGTCCCTGTTGAAACTGGTATCCAAGTCTGCTGACCAGGCGTATTTTGAGGGTGAATCTGATTTGTTCAAAATTTTGGTTAAGGCGGTAAATAGGAAAAACAGTATAAAGGACCACATTGAGGACAATGTTAACCTTCTTGCTTTTCAGATAACAGAGCATGCGGGCAAAACAGGAGAGCATTACATCACGAATACTTCCAAAGAATGGTGGAAAATGTGGTTCTCTTCAATGGGTGGAGGGCTCATTGTCGGATTTCTTACCATCATAAAAGTCATGATTTATTACCTGAGGCTACCACTTTTCGGTGAATCCTTCTTGTATAGCATGAATTACTCGTTGGGATTTATTGGGATCCACCTGACGCATTCTGTCCTCGCTACCAAACAGCCTGCGATGACAGCGTCAAAATTAGCCGCTGCCTTGGATGAATCGGACAAACCCAAATCCGTATCACTCAACAACCTTGCAGACCTGATAGTCAAAATATCCAGATCGCAGTTCATCGCTTTTGTGGGCAATGTGACCATTGCATTTCCTGTGGCATTTCTCATCGCCTATGTCTATCATTATTTTACCGGAACCCATGTCGCAGATAGCGAAAAAGCATTTCATTTAATCCATGGCATCAATCCGATAAGCAGCCTTGCGTTGTTACATGCAGGGATTACCGGCGTTTTTCTGTTCCTTTCGGGGTTGATTTCAGGGTATTATGACAATAAAAACATTTACAATAGGATCCCGCAAAGGATCAAAAACAACCCGGGGCTGACAAGGATTTTGGGACCGAAAGTGTCACTGAAAATCGGGACTTACATTGAAAACAACCTCGGGAGCCTGGCGGGAAATTTCTTCTTAGGGATATTCCTTGGAACTATGGGTACGATTGGAATAATCCTTGGTTTACCACTTGATATCCAACATATTACATTTGCCTCTGGAAATTTTGGTTTAGCATTTGTTTCTGTTGGTGACCAACTCAGTACCGATCAGATTTTGATTACTGTTGCCGGTATCATTGGCATAGGACTGATGAATTTTCTGGTAAGTTTTTCGCTGGCGATTTTCGTAGTGATGAAATCAAGAAAAATTACATACAGCCACAGCAGCAAACTTTTCAAAATTTTATTTCTTCGGTTTATCAAAAGACCCCATCACTTTTTCTTCCCTTCAAAACCAGTAGATATAAAGGCGGATGGGGTAGAAGAGAAGACAGCAGAGAAGGAAAATCCTCTTTCTACCAACAACAAGGTTCCTGAAGAAAACAAGGTCCGACCTGTGAAAAAGTAATTCGCAAAAGTCAACACACCACTACTGAAACTGAAAAAAATTAACCAATTAACCATTAACCAAATAACCAATTAACCCCAACCTCAATGATAATGGTTATCCCACATCCTGAACCCGCCATCAAATGCGAGGTGGTTATTTCCCAACCGGCAACCTGCAGGCATGGCACTCAATAATTTTGAATTACCCCCGCCAATCACGATGTCATCCGGTAAAAACGCTGCCTGGTATCTTACTATCACAGCCTGAACGTGTTTTTCCCACTTTTCCTGACCCATTCTTTCCAATCCCCTCAAGCCTACATAATCTTCAAATGTACCCTTCCGGTATGAAAGGTGAGCCATTTCCATAGGTACAACACTTCCCTCAGCGACTATCGCAGAACCCATTCCTGTCCCTAATCCCAAAAACAACAAAACACCACCCTCATATGATCCCAAAGCCTGCATGGCAGCATCATTCAATATTTTAACCGGTTTGCCAAAAGCTTTTTCGAAATCAAAAGTTGTCCATCCCTGGCCAAGATTTTTAGGTTCGGTTTTGATTTTCCCTTTTTTGATCACGCCAGGGTAGCCAATAGATATGGCTTCATATTCCCAATCCTTGGTTGTTTCCAATACCTGGGTAACCATGACCTGAGGAGTTAAATCAGAGCTGGATGGTATTTTCCTTCTTTCCTGATCGTTATTTACTTTGACCTTGACGTTTGTTCCTCCGATATCGATGACAAGTATTTTCAAATTTTTTGCAGTTTAAGTGTACGCAAGTTAAAAAATAGACTTGCCCTTTCAAATGAAGAATTGATTTAAGAATTGGGAAAAAACCATTTGACCATGCTAAATCCTTAACAAGGAGCGACAAAAAATTTTTGAGACGGCAAGTTTGTCCTCTTTAAAATGAATAAAAAAGTATTTCTAGAGCGATACCAATATGTAATTCCCAGCAAGACCTTGTGCCAAACAGGGATTTTTTTGAAGGGATTGAACGCTTTTTCCTCAACCACTTCCTGTTAATTATTTATCTTGAAATTTATAAAACATGATAAACATCATGGAATTATTTGATTATCAACGCTAATTTTTATTTGGTATATCATCATCTTTGGTAAAGGACATTCAAAATGAAGCTAAAAATCCCAAATATAGATAAGAATCAGTTTTTGAATGAAATCGGGGATATAGCCCGTTTTACAGCCCGGTTTTTTAGGGAAGTCTCCAAGCCAAAGCAGGAATACCGGGAATTCATCAACCAATGCTATTGGGTTGGTTACAAGACGCTGACTCTTGTGGGTGTCACTGCTTTTATCATGGGGCTGGTTTTGACTATCCAATCAAGACCTACTCTTGTGGAATTTGGAGCCGAATCCTACCTGCCTTCTATGGTGTCCGTATCCCTGATCAGGGAAATTGCACCGGTGATTACGGCGCTGATCTGTGCCGGAAAAATAGGTTCGGGAATGGGCGCTGAACTTGGGTCAATGCGTGTGACCGAACAAATCGACGCCATGGAGGTTTCCGGAACAAATCCCTTCAAATACCTGGTGGTGACCAGAGTGATGGCAGCGACACTGATGGTGCCGGTGCTCTCAAGTTTGGCCAATGCCATTTCACTTTATGGAGGGTATTTGGGAGTAAATATCAGGGGTCAGGTCAGCTGGCATTTGTATTGGTTTCAGGTTTTTGGAGTGCTTGACTTCAGTGACATGCTGCCATCATTGGTCAAAACTTTCTTCTTTGGTTTTGCCATCGGTATCATCGGTACCTACAAAGGCTACAATTCCACCAAAGGAACAGAGGGAGTGGGCAGGTCCGCCACCACGGCGGTGATAGTGGCCTCTCTGCTGGTATTTATCATTGATTTGATTGCTGTTCAGATTACGGATATCCTAGGCTTGACATAAATGGAAAAGGATTTGAAACCGGTCATTATGGTGAAAAATATCAATAAATCATTTGGTGAAAACCATGTTTTGCGGGACTTTTCGATGGAAGTACTCCCCGGAGAAAACCTTGTAATCCTCGGAAAATCAGGTTCAGGAAAGTCAGTTTTAATCAAATGCATTATCAACTTGATCCAGCCTGATTCAGGTCAGATCATAGTCCTTGACCATGGCATCAATGAACTAGATCAGGATGAACTTGACCGGTTGCGTGCCAAAGTCGGGTTTCTGTTCCAAAGCAATGCACTATATGACTCCATGACGGTCAGGGAAAATCTTGAATTTCCATTGCGAATCCATTGGACCAAAGAAGAAAGAGCAAAAAATGCTGAAAATGCTGTCAAAGAAGCCTTAGAAGATGTAGGTCTTGCACATACTGTAAATATGATGCCCTCCGAACTTTCTGGTGGTATGAGAAAAAGAATTGCGTTAGCACGGGCGCTGATTTTAAACCCCAGCGTCATCCTTTATGACGAGCCTACAACAGGCTTGGATCCGATCACAGCAAGAGAAATCAGTGAACTGATGGTGGAAGTTCAAAAGAAATACAACGCCACCTCGGTGATCATTTCCCATGATATGAACTGCATCCGCATCACCTCCAACAGGGTCATCATGCTGATCGACGGCAGGTGCTATGCGGATGATACCTATGACAATCTTCGTTTATCCAAAGATCCCAAAATCAGGGAGTTTTTTGACTGACTATGAAAGAGAAGAAAAAAATAGAAAACTCAAAATTAGGAATCATGGTCTTGGCAGGACTGATTTTTCTTGTCTTCACCTTGTACATGATCGGGAAAAACCAAAATATCTTCGGTTCATCGATCACCATCATCTCTATTGTCGAAAATGTCAACGGCCTTGTTCCCGGCAATAATGTCCGTTTTCAGGGCATCAATGTAGGCACAGTCAAATCTGTGGAAATGGCAAATGATTCCTCGATTCACCTCACGCTGTATATCCAAAAGAAAATGCAGCCATTTATTAAAAAGAATGCCATCACAACCATCAATACAGATGGCCTTATGGGAAACAAAATTATCCATATTCTACCTCAGGTGGGCACTGCAGATCCTGTGGAGGAAGGTGATATTCTCTATTCCAAACCGCCCCTTGATACGGGAGAGATGTTGGAGAAATTAGGCGTTACGGGTGATTACCTGGAAACAACCCTTAAAAACCTCTCCGAGGTGTCCGAAAAATTTAATAAGAGTGAAAGTCTTTGGGCATTGCTTTCTGACGAAGAAATGCCTAATGATATCAAAAATGCAATCAGAGAGTTTAGAAAAGCAGGGTCCAATGCTGCAGAACTCGCCAGGACAGGAAAAGAATTAATGGAGAGTTTGGAGCAGGGAAACGGGATCGTTAAACAGGCTTTTACCGATTCCATCATGGCCGAAAACCTGAGTGAATCCATTGAAAACATCCACAAAACCAGTGCTGAAGCAGCCAAGATGATGGAGGAAATCAAAAAAATGGTAAGTGAAATCGAAGCAGGTGAAGGTACTGCCGGTTTGATCCTCAGTGATAGCCTGATGCGGGAAACCCTCATGAACAGCATGGTGAATATCGAGAAGAGTACCTATAATTTTAATCAAAATATGGAGGCCCTGAAAGGAAGTTTCCTTTTCCGTAAGTATTATAAGAAACAGGAGAAGGAACTGAGGAAAGAGGAGAAAAAGTCTCAAAATAATTGATCATGGTAATTTTGGTTTTATGAAGTTTCCCATTTTGATTTAAAAAGCCCTTAATACTTGGAGTAGAAAAATATGGAAGAGCCAAAAAGAGTTGAGTCAGTACTTGTCATGGTAATGGGACTTCCGGGATCAGGGAAAAGTTTTTTTGCAAAGAGATTAGCCAAAGAAATTGATGCTGTTTATATCGGAAGCGATGAGCTTCGCAAGGAATTGGGTTTGATGGGAATGTATAGGCTTGAAAACAAACTGACTGTTTATGAGGAAATGTTCCGCAGGGCAAAAGGGATCCATAAAACCGGCCAAAATGTTGTTTTGGACGGAACTTTTTTTCTCCAGCAAGTCAGAGATTTGGTGATTTTTTTAGCAAAGTCATTATCATGGAAATTAGCCATCATCCATATCCAAGCGGAGGAAGAGCTGATTACCAAAAGGCTTTCCAAACCAAGAGAGGACAGCGAGGCTGACATGGAAGTATATCAGAGGATCAAATCTGAGTTTGAACCGATCATCGAAAACCACCTTTTGATTCAATCCACTGATGGTTTTATCGAAGAAAGTGTGGAGAAAGCCATTAATTTCATCTATCCAAGCCATGAAAAGAGACGAAGTCCGGCAGTTGATGGCCAAAGGCAAGTTTGAAGGAAAGTCAATCCAAGGGGTTTTGGAAGAGACCAATATCTCATGGGTAATCCTCGCAGGAAGACATGCCTTTAAAATCAAAAAAAACATCAAACTCTCATTTTTGGATTATTCCACCTTAGCCCTGAGAAAAAAGTACTGTGAGAAGGAATTGGAACTCAACAGGCGTTTTTCACCGATTTATCTTTCAGTTCAGCCCATTCTTTTCCTGAATGACAATTGGTCCATCGGCGAAGGGCAAGGAGAAATAAAGGATTATGTGGTTTGTATGAAGCGAATGCGGAGTGGCAAAAGAATGGATGTGCTTCTCAAGCAGAACAAAGTCCATCCTAGCAGTATTTCTCTTCTAGCCCGGCAGATAGCGAAATTTCACAAAACAGCCGAAATCATCGCTAAAGATTATCAGCATGCCCAAGCTAGAAGAATATTCAATGACTTGACCACTGTTCAAAAAGTAGTTTTAAAAGAATTTGGCCCGGACTATTTGGATGTTATTCCCACGCTGACGGGATGGAGTGACTGTTTTTTGGAGAAACATGGCAAAAGGGTATTGCAACGGAGTAGGGAAGGATTCATCAGGGATGTGCATGGGGACCTTCACAGCGGTAATATTTTCATCTATAAAAAGCCAGTCCTTTTTGACTGTATTGAATTTGAGGATGGCTTCAGGCAGATCGATGTCCTCTACGAAATCGCCTTTCTCTGTATGGATCTGGAGTTTTATGGCAGGAAAGACCTTTCTGATTTGTTTTTGGAAACCTACAACAATGCATTGACTTGCTTCCCCAAAGAAGAAGACAAATCGATTTTTTTATATTATAAATGCCTCAGGGCAAACGTCCGGGCCAAAGTGTTCCTTCTGAACAGCTTGTCCGAGCAAGATCAGGAGAAAAGAACCCAAGAATTGGCAAAAGGAAAAAAGTACCTTGACCTCGCCATGGAGTATCACAAAAATCTTCTTGAAAACAATTAGGAAAATTGGAATTCTAAGGAAAATCCGGAATAGATGAAATTTTGGCTAAAGCCAATTTTCATATTGCATTCATTTTGGCCTCCAGCTAAAGCAGGAGGCAATTCAAATGGGAATCCAATTTGGGATAACCATTTGAATAGGAATGTGGCTTTAGCCCTTTCATTAAATTTTGATAGATAATATTGATAGAGGCTTTAGCCAAAATATTTGAATTCAAACCAAAATCATAGATTGATAAATATTAGCTAAAGCCCATAACATATTACATTCATTTTGCCTCCAGCTAAAGCAGGAGGCAATTCAAATGTGAATCCAATTTGGGATAACAATTTGAATAGGAATGTGGCTTTAGCCCATTCATTAATTTAGGATAAATAATATTGATAGAGGCTTTAGCCAAAATATTTGAATTCAAACCAAAATCATGATTGGAAGAAATTTTGGCTAAAGCCAATTTTCATATTGCATTCATTTTGGCCTCCAGCTAAAGCAGGAGGCAATTCAAATGGGAATCCAATTTGGGATAACAATTTGAATAGGAATGTGGCTTTAGCCCATTCCACATTCCACATTCGTTCAAATGCCATCCATCAACATTCTATTCCAATTATTGGTTATTTGGCCGAATAAATTTAAGTTTAATTGGATTTGATCCGCCAACCCAATCTGACCAGTTCGATGAAGCATTTTCAAAAAACCATCCTTTTCCTAGCGCTATTTTTTGTTTTGTTCCAAAGTTGCAGGCAACCATCACAGGAGCAAGCTGAATCGTCTCAAGCAGATGCCGATATCTATGCAGAACATGTACGGACCTCAGAGTTCCAAACTCCTGAGGAGGAACGTTTGGACTTTGTCCTACCTGAAGGATTTGAGGTGACACTTTTTGCCTCAGAGCCTGATATCACCAAACCTATCAATATGGCTTTTGATGAGAAAGGAAGACTTTGGGTCACCCAATCCTCCGAATATCCCATCGCCGCAGGACAGGGTGAAGGCAGGGATAGAATTACCATTTTGGAAGATACAGACGGCGACGGTAAAGCGGACAAAATCCAAGACTTCGCCAATGACCTCAACATTCCCATTGGTATTGTCCCAATCAAAAACGGCGCTATTGCCTATTCAATCCCAAATGTTTACAAATTTTTGGATACAGATAATGATGGAAAATCTGATAAAAGAGAAGTGCTACTTGGCCCTTTTGAGTATAAAGATACCCACGGGATGGTCAACAATCTCTTTCGGGGATTCGATGGATGGATCCATGCTTCCCATGGTTTTTCCAATATTTCGGTGGTTTCGGGCAAAGACCATGATTCTATCAAAATGGTGTCGGGAAATACCTTCCGGTTCAGACCGGATGGCAGCCGGGCAGAGAAAACAACTGACGGTCGGATCAATCCTTTTGGCTCGGATTACGACGATATGGGCTACCACTATTCAGCAGACTGCCATACACTTCCCATCTACCAGTTGATATGGGGAGGCAATTATACCCAATGGGGAAAAAAAGAACCCAACATGGGATTTGCACCCACGATGATGGATTATGGCCTGAAGTCCACAGCGCTATCAGGTTTGGTCTACTACACAGATAACCAGTTTCCGGAAGAATACCGCAACAGTTTCTATTCCGGCGATGTGGTGACATGCAGGATCAGCAGAAACACCATGGAATTCAATGGCAGCACGCCAAAAGCCATAGCCCAAGAGGATTTTTTGGTCAGCAAAGACCCATGGTTTAGACCGGTGGACATCAAAATAGGCCCTGACGGGGCGATGTACATCGCTGATTTTTACAACAAGATTATCGGACATTACGAAGTTCCCCTTGACCATCCCGGAAGAGATCGCGTGAGTGGCAGGATCTGGAAAATAACCTACAAAGGAAAGAGCAGAAAAATAACCGATTGGTCAAAAGCTAGTCAGGATGAACTGATCCAAGCAATGGGAGACAGCATCCTCCAACTCCGCATGGTGGCGACAGATGAATTGGTGGACAGGTATGGAAAGGATGCTGTTCCTTCTCTTTCCACAATGGTCAAAGACAATAAAACAAGCCCTGAGCAATTGATCCAAGGATTATGGGCTTTGTATAGACTAGATGCATTGCCGGATAATATCCTCCAAAATGCCCTCCAACATCCTGACCGAAGGGTAAAAGTGCATGCTTACAAAATCCTTTCGAATTACGGTCAACTTTCTGAAGGGCAATATGCCAAAGCAATGGAAGACCTGACAGATAAAGATCCACATGTCCAAAGGGCGGCTGCGGAATTATTGAGCAGACATCCAAACCCCAAAACCTATAAAAAGCTTGTGGAACTCCATTCAAAAATTCCCGGATACGATACGCATTTGGCATACACAATGCTGATGGCGCTTTCCAATCATTTGCAGGAAAAGGAAATTCTACAAATGGCGCTGAAAGAAAGTTGGCCCGAACCACAGGCCAAGGTAGTGGCGCTTGTGGTTTCCGACCTCAATGTCCCTGAGACAGGAGATTTCCTGTTGGACCATCTTGCCAAATTCAAAGAGTCCAATAAAAACACCATTGGATTTACTGAAGCCATTGCGAAAACCATTCACCCTTCCAAAATGGAAAAGCTGCTGCAATGGGTCAAACAAAAAGCATCAGAAGAACCCTCTGAAGCCCATTTATTGGCCAATGCTACCTCTCAGGGAATGAACCAACGGACAATGTCCATTCCTGTTTCCTACCAATCTTGGTACAAGACCTTGGCGGAAAGTATGTTAAAATCCATCCCTGTGAAGGAAACCTACACCGATCTAGAAAAAGCCCAATTGGTGTTTGCCTCCGAAACAGCAGGTAAATACAAGATGGTTACAGTCAACGATAATTTGAAAGTATTGCTGAACAAACCTACCATTGATGAAGATATCCGTTCTACTGCTGCAAGGGCTTTGATGATGATTGACCCTAAGTCAAACTCCCTTATGGTATCTGAACGAATGAATGACCCTGATGAAGAAATCAGCATGAGGAGAAAAATGGCAACAGCTTTGGCATTGTGGGACCATACTTCAGCAAGGCAAATGCTGGGCGAAGGACTTAAAAATGCCCCTGTTGAACTTCAGGAAACCATCAGTGTGGCATTGGTAAAAAATCCCGATGGCAAATCCAAACTGATGGCCTTTATCAAAATGGGCCATGCACCTGCCAGATTGTTGAAGCAAAGGACGGTGGAGGAGAATATGCTTGCCAACATCACCCCGCAGCAGCTGAAAGAGGTTCAGGAACTCACCGCCAACTTGGTTCCGATCTCCGAAGAACGACAGAAGCTTATTGCCGAAAGGTTGGCTGATTTCGTACCCGA
Source organism: Cognataquiflexum rubidum (assembly GCF_022538115.1). Classification (GTDB taxonomy): domain Bacteria; phylum Bacteroidota; class Bacteroidia; order Cytophagales; family Cyclobacteriaceae; genus Cognataquiflexum; species Cognataquiflexum rubidum. The sequence goes on from NZ_JAKZAL010000008.1 coordinate 171,126, forward strand.
TCATAATAGCCTTGCCTCGGGTGCTACCATTTTTGAGAAAAACTGCAGCAGTTGCCATCAGATTGCCAATAAGGGAGGTCTTATCGGGCCGCAGTTGGATGGTGTCGGCAATTGGGGTCAAACCGCCTTGGCTACCAAAATCCTTGATCCCAACAGAAACATTACGGAGAATTTCAGAACCTACAATATTTCCCTGAACAACGGTCAAACTGTCTCAGGGCTATTCAGAAGGGAAGAAGGACAGACAGTGGTTTTGGCCGACCAAACAGGGAAGGAGTTTTCTGTTTCCAAACCGGAAATCAAAGAAATGAGCCCTTCTAAGTACACCCTCATGCCGGACAATTTCAATACCGCACTTTCCAAAGAAGAATTCAATGCATTGCTCGTTTACCTCCTGAATACCAAATAAGAAACCATGAAACCTATCTATAAATTCTTTGCCTCAAACCTCAGGTCAACCCTTTCAACCTTGATAAGGTGTTTACTTTTTTTGGGATGTGTCCAGGCCGGACTTGCCCAAACCAAAACACAGGGTGGAAACAAAATCACCTTCCAAAAGCAGGTCTTGACTTCGGAATTTTTGGCTGAGGGCGTGGGAGTAGGGGACGTCAACCAAGATGGAAAAGTGGATGTAATGGCAGGCGCCTATTGGTTTGAAGCGCCCGATTGGAAGAGACACGAAATCACCCAACCCCAAAAATTTGAATATGACAAAGGATATAGCAATGCATTTATTTGCCATGGCATGGATGTCAACAAAGACGGTTGGGTGGATTTTGTCAGAATCGGATTTCCTGGAAAGGAAGTATTCTGGTTTGAAAATCCCAAAAACCAAACAGGACATTGGAAGCGGCATGTTATCCATCCCACTTTGGGCAATGAATCTGCGGGTTTCTATGACATAGATGGAGATGGGGAATTGGAGATCTTGGGCGGAAATTCCGCCACCGGACAGATGATTTGGCTCAAACCACAAACCAAGGCAGGAGTAACGGAGTGGAAGGAATATCCCATCAGTCAAAAGGAAAGCCAAGGTTCAGCTCCTTTTTCCCACGGATTGGGATTCGGTGACATGAATAAGGACGGAAGAAATGATGTGATCATCAAAGAAGGTTGGTGGGAATCACCCACAGATCCGAGGACTCCGGATTGGAAGTTCCACCCTTCTAATTTGGGAGAGGCAGCTGCCCAAATGTACGCCTACGACTTCAATGGAGACGGAATGACGGATGTTTTGTCCTCCTCGGCACACGCTTTGGGGATTTGGTGGCACGAGCAGGGAAGAGACAAAGAGGGCAATCCAACCTGGACGACACGCCTAATTGATGATACCTATACACAGACACATGGAGTGGCATTCACAGACATGAATTCCAACGGATTGCCTGATTTTGTGACCGGTAAAAGGTATTTTGCCCATATGGGTTCCGATCCGGGGGAGTTTGATACGCCCTATTTGTATTGGTATGAATTTGTACCGGGTTCCAAGCCAACCTGGATACCCCACCAAGTCGATGACAACTCAGGCGTGGGTGTGCATGTGTTGGCGGAAGACATCAGCGGAGATGGCCTCAAAGACATCATCGTATCGAATAAAAAAGGGGTTTTTGTATTCTTTCAAAAAAGGAAGTAGTAATCTAAACAAGTGATTATCCGCCAAGCCAATATTAAAAAGAGCCTCCCGAAATCGGGAAGCTCTTTTTTTGACATTTAATTTGGAAATAAATTCTACAATCTCATTGGTAAAGATTATTAAAAAGCATTTTGAATGTACCATGCGACTGCGCCCTGTAAGTAATCTCAGGACCATAGACATACAAAGTACCTTTGCCAACAGGAGCTGAGAAGGAGGTGATGCCATCTTCGAGATAAGATTGTCCCCAAGCCCAACCGCTCTTCAAAGGCTTGTTGGAATCAAACCATCCCAAAACCTGGAACCCATCTAATTTTGCTTCAGGCCTGAGTTTAAATACCGGACTGTTGTTGAACAAAACATCCACATGGTTTTCCAAACCCCAGTTGGCAGGTAGAGAAGTATCTACCCTTGTGACTAGGACACTGCCGGGAACGTAATATTTTTCACCCGGCAAGGGTCTTTCAGCACCATCTCTTACAACTTCCACCAATGCATTTTTCACAGGTAATTTCAGATGATAAGCCAATGCGGAAGCACTTCCAACAGCGATCACTTTACCACCGTTTTCAAGGAAAGATTTGATTTGAGGGATAGATTTGTCCGCCGTTATACTGCCAAGCATGTGTTTGTAGGCTTCAGGAGTAGTCTTCTCATCTGGAGGAGAACCCCAACCTCCACTTTCGCCACCTCTACCAACGGCAGGGATTCCTCCGCTGATAAAGAGAATGGCATCATATTTTTTGTTGAGGTTACCCGCATCGATTTCTTTGGCAAATATCACCTGAAACTCAAAATTGTATTGCTCCAGCATCCATCTCACCCAACCGCTTGGCATCGATCCACCATAAGTATCATACAAAGCAATGCGTGAAGGCTTGATAGGAGTGGTATTGCTTGGGACGGCTTTGGCAGGAAAAACCTTTACGCCATATTCCGTTACCTTAGAAGTCAATACTTTGAGTCCGTTTTGCGGAACATAAAATGATCCCGCAGGCAATCCTTCGACTTCGCTGTTGATCCTTGAAACTTTTACTCCTGATTTCAATAATTCATTGACAACCGTAAAAGAATCATTTTGCTTGCTGCTTAAGTAAAATCCTGTTTTTGAAGAAGGTACTATAACTGAAGGTAAAGCCTCGAGTTTTCCATAAGCCAAAGTTTCAAACGGTCCTGAAAACCCATCTAGAACCCGGTCAAACTGGATTCCCATTTGGTAAGCCAATGTCCAACCTGCAGCATCATAGGGTCTGATGGGAGGGCCTCCGGGATATTGGAAGTCATTGGGATAATCCTGCGGTTCAAACATATCGATCACATGTGGTCGGAATGCCTGATCGGTTTTCACCACATAAGAACCCTTTGGATAGGTTTTGCCCTCCACGGTAAACTGCGAAGTAGCTTTTTCAATCCTAATCCCGGTTTTCACCAAGGCATTGATAAATTTGACTGTAGTGGCAGGATCTTTTTGGTCAGCACTGATGATAAAACCTCTTGGGTCTCTTTCAGCTTTGGCCTGATACAGACTATCATAGAATATGGAAGGAATGGCGCCACCCCTTGCCGAAAATGGATTGGACGGGGTAGGGTACTTGTCCTTTACTTTTTCATAGGCAGTTTTGATGGCATCAATCTTTCTTGGAAATGGCGTCCAATAATCCCCGCTTCCCCTTTCGATGGAGCCTTTGCCCATCGAATAAATATTGTAAAGAAGGTGATCGCTGTTTCTTGAAGCATAATCCAACACAGCAAAATTCATGGATACCGAGTAGTCAATAGATTGTTGGAAATGCCATGCTTTCTGAGGCGTGACAGGAAATGGGGTATTGCTGTTTGGCAATAACCTGTCCGGCACCAAAGGAATTTCCTCTGGATTTGGTCCACCGATGATCTCGGTGAGGATACCGATCATATTGTGGTAATGTGTGGTCGTCCTTAGACCGCCATTGTACCAGGTTGAAAAGGATGAACCGTTCATTCTTGTAAACCCCGGCTTGTTTTCGGCATTCAGCCTGTTATACATCGCCGCACCGACAGCATCGATTCCTGTCACCATCATCGGGTCAAACACATAATTGAAAGGATCTCTATAGGGAGGACCTGCCAAGACCGAACCTGCCGGACCTCTCTGATGGTGGTTATACATCACCTGAGGGATCCATTCTATGAATAGTTGGTGACCAAGGTTGGTGGATTCCTTCATATTTTGGATATAAAAATCCCGGTTGTTGTCATGGCCGATATACTTTTGGTAGAGGACAGGAAGGTTGGAAAGACTTCTTTTCTCAGGTTCTGACTCTCTCATATACCAGTTACCTATTTTCTCATGACCGTCAGGATTGGCATGGACAAATAATATGACCACATTGTCAAGAATCCTTTTTGTCTCTGAATCTTCTTTGGTCAAAACCTGATAGATGGTTTCGGTCAGCTGATGGATGCCAACTGTTTCTGTAGAATGAAGTCCACCATCTATCCATATAATGGCTTTTCCTTCTTCAGAAAGTTTTCTTGCGTCTGCTTCAGTAAGGCCTTCAGCTCTAGCCATTTTAACTGAAATGTCCTTGAATTTATCCAGGTTAGCATGATTCGCAGGAGAAGTGACGATCAGCATCCACTGGTCTCTTCCTTCTTCGGTTTTGCCGATAGAAACGAGTTTGGCTTTGTCGGAAGCTTCGGCCACTTTTTTGAAATATGCCTCAGTTGCAGTGTAATTGCTGATGTGGTAATCGTCACCCATTCCAAATCCGAAATGTTCTTTAGGGCTAGGAATTTTTTGTGCAAAGGAATTGCCTGTACACAACATAAATAGTCCAAGGAGAAAAATTCCCCCTTGGACGGTTTTGGTTATCTTATGTTTGATCATCATTATGGTATGTTTTTAAATCTTACGCCTACGCGGCAGGCACACAGTTCCCCTCTGGATTCATCACATGAATTGTCATTGTATTGGACGATTCTGGTTCCATCTTTCATGACCAAGATGAATTTGAATAAGAAATAGTCATTGATTGCAATGGTCGAAATCGTGGTTCCAGTAAATGCCGCCAACTCAGTCGTAGTCAGGCTATATGTTTTTGGAAAGGTTGTTACCTTTTCATACAATCTGTCTGCAGCCCTCACTGTACTTGGAAGAGGAAATTGCCTTTCGTTGGGATGTACTTTTGCCAAGGATAGAATAATCGGATAAACCGGAGGATTGCCTTCTCTTTTGTTGAAGCTCAGGTAAACCTCGATTTCCTGTACTTCAGCCCTTCCTTCAGCATCATAATAATCCAGTGTCCATTCAAATTTTTGGGAGGTAGCAAAGGTTGGATCTGCAAGATTGAAGAAAGAAACTCTTGCACTTTCAAATGTAGGCAAAGCCGATGCACTTGCATTGATAGTGACCTTTGGTGTAGCGGCATAGGTAAAGTTCTCCCATTCATAATCGACTGTTTTGCAGGAGAATGAGACAAGAACTATGAAGGCTATGAATATTTTATTTTTCATATGATTGATATTTAAATGAGAGTGAATAGGGGAGAATTATTTCTTCCAAAATACAGGGACGATCTGTTGGTTTCTTTGTAACTGGTCTCTGTTTTCGATTACCGTTTCGTTAGAAGTGAGTTCGGTTTCCGCAAAATAGAAACGCTCAGGAAACACATCCAATGGAGCAATCAAATCCTCTAAAGCTGGTAAACCTGTCCTTCGGTAATCATTGTAAGACTCCACTCCATTGCCATACATGGCGATCCACTTTTGCATCATCACGATTTCGAGTTTTTCGGCATCTGAAGCAGCATTGAACTGAGTGACCAATCTCTGGGTAAATCCCGTAATAGTGGCTGCCGGAATTGGGAATGCAGGCGAAAGTGAATTAATGGATTGCATATTTGCTGCAACGGCCGTTGACAAGAGCAGTCCAGCATCCTCACCTGTATTTAAAGTCAAAGCAGCCTCCGCCCTATAAAACCGCATCATGGTATTGGTCAGCAATGGTTGCCTTCCGGCACCTGTTCCGTCACCATTTGCAAATAACACCAACCTGAATGAGTTTGCAGTACTTCCTGTAGTCGATCCAACATTATTCAAAAATCCTGTTGTATTTCCCAATGAAGGGATTCTTCCATTGTCATATACACCTCCTGATGGATAGATTCCAACGATTGCCCTCGTATTTTGATCTGCGGGTGAGGCAGCACCATCTCCCGGATATCTTCCATAATAGCCTTCTCCTACCTGAGAATTGGCCAATCCTGCTCTTTCGTTGATTCTGAAGATGTAGTATCTCAACCTTGGATCATCCTGGGCCTTCAACCTGTCATGTACCACCATACTGACATAGCCATCCCTGCCTGGGGAATATGCGGTACTGTACCATGGATGTCTGGCATCCGGCGCAGTGTTGGTTCCGAAAAGGAAAGAGAAATCATCTACATTACTTTCAATAAGGTTATTGCCTTGAAGCAGTGCATTGATTCCCTGGATGGACCTGGTCGGGTTCGCTTTTCTGGTCTGAAGGAGCAGTTTGAATTTCAGTGAATTGGCAAACTTTGTCCATTTTACTTTTGAACCTTGATAAAAAAGATCCGCTGATGATAGCACGGTAAATCCTTTGTCCATATCCAACAATGCTTCATCTATCAAGCGAAGTAAATCATCGTATATGACTTCCCCGTTGTCAAACTTGGGATCAGATACTTTTGCGGCTTCAAAATAAGGGACATCTCCCCAAACATCCACCATCAGACCAAATAGGAAAGCTTTCTGAAGTTTGGCTATCGCTACATATCCCCAGCTTCCCTGTTCGGTACCCACATTGATCATCGCTTCAAGATCAGGGATGGCTTGTGTGTAATAGCCAAGCCATGTGGCTTGGAAAGTGCCGCCAGTCTGGTCCCACCTGTTCAGGTTGCCTGCAGCCCTATGCTGGATGACATTTGAAGCACCTCTGTTGATGGTGTTGAAATTACCCACAATGGAGAGTTGGGTAGCCGGTAACAAAAGAGAAAGTTGTGGGGAGGTAGGGTTATTGGGATCATTGTTGATATCCACAAAATCCGCACAAGCCCCCAAAAACATGGCTGTCACTGTCAGCAATGAAAGGAATTTTAATTTTGTATTTTTCATAATGTTTTTCTTTGATTGGTTTAGAAAGTGAACCTTAAGTTCACACCATACCTTTTGGTAGGTGGCACTCCCAATTGATCATAACCAAGGTTATTGGCTCCTGCTGTACTTACTTCAGGGTCATACCTCATAGCCGCCGGTGTATTTGGGGCTTTGTACCAAAGGTTCCTTCCACTCATGGAGATAAATGCACTTCCAAATGGGGTTTTTGACAACAATTCTCTTGGGAACATATACCCTAGGGAAATTTCCCTTAACCTCACTACAGTAGCATCAAAGATTGCAGCCTCCTGCACATATCCTGCTGAAGGCCCACTTGGACCAAATCCACTTCCGAAGAAGTAATCATTGTAATTCAAGGCAGTATTATTGGGGATTTTGTTTCCATCCTCATCTAAAAGTGGGGTTCTGGTATTGATATTTCCCAAGTATCCGCTTCCAATTCTGAAGGAATCCCTGTCTTCTGTATCTCTCAAAACACCTCTTGCATAGGTCTCACCAATGGTAGTAGAGAGAATATCTCCACCCGATTTCATATCAAATAGCACATCAAGAGTGATTCCACGGTAGGAGAAGGTATTATTTAAACCTGCGAAGAAATCCGGATTTGGATCTCCGATAGGACCGCTTGTTGTTGCAAGGATCGGCTTTGCTGTCTGTGGATTGACAAGGATGCTTCCTTCATCATCTCTGGCAAATCTAGTCCCGAAAATCATCCCGTAAGGCAAACCTTCTATATGGACATTTCCTCCATAAGTCAGCTGCGCAAAACCACCAAGGTTCTCCACTTTATTTCTGTTTCTAGTAAAGTTGGCATTGATGGACCAGTTAAATCCCCTGTCTGACACAAATGGATTGGCTGTCAATCCGATTTCAATACCCTTATTGGAAGTTTCTCCAAGGTTAATAATCCTGGTAAGGAACCCTGAGGAAGGTGCCGCATTTACCACAAAGATCTGGGAAGTACTTTCTTTGGCATAGTAAGTCAAATCTAAAGTGAATAGATTTTGGAAAAATCTTAATTCTGTACCCACTTCAAATTCTGTTATGAACTCCGGCTTTAAAGCACTATTTGCAAAGCTGTTGGAGATGGTTTGTGTACTGATGCCGGAGTTGGTAGCATTGCTAAATGGAGAGTCAATTCCTCCGAAAGAAGCATTGGCGTTGAATACATTTACAGTCTGGTAAGGAGAAGCTTCATTACCGACTTTGGTATAACCTGCCCTGATCGTTCCAAAATTCAGAACAGAACTATTCATTTTCAATGCTTCTGTAAATACAAGTGACCCATTGACACCACCATACAGGTAACTTCTGTTTTCTGCAGGCAGGGTAGAGGACACATCATTTCTTCCTACAAAATTGAGCGAAGCATAATTTTTATAATCAAAAGTCACATCACCAAAAAAGGCGTAAAACCTTTGCTTGATCAAAGTCTGGTTGTTTGGAATATTACCAAGTGTGATCGTGGTAGTATTTCTGATGTCATTCAATCCTGCCACAATAATTCCATCTCCTGAGAAAGCTGCTCTTCTAGTCAATCTTTGGTTGATATTGTTTCCAAGAATTACCCTGACTTTCAGATCATCATTTATTTTGGTGTTGATGGTAGCCAAAAGAACGTTATCCAATTCTTCCCGGTAGATATTGTCTGTGTTGATGGTACCGTTAGCATAGACACTTGATCCTTTTCCCAAAACACTGAGTCTGTTGTCCGTAAAGCTGTTGAATCCAAAAGTATTCTGGACAGTCAGCCAGGGGGTGATTTCTTTGCCCAATACAAAACTTCCAAAAGTTCTGTCTACTTCACTTGTGGCAGGACTGTTCTTGACAGACCAATAAGGATTGTCCAATGCCCTATAATATACATTGGCTCCGGTTACGGGATTTTCAAATGGATAGCCGGTCAGGTCAAAGCTCGTCGGCATAAATAGCAAATTGCCCATAATAGATCCTGACCCACCAATCGGAGGGCTTGTCTGATTGGTTTTGACATAATTCAATGTTCCCCTTACAAAGAAGCCATTGTCAAGTTTGGCGTTTCCACCGACATTGAAGGAAGTTCTAGTGATGCTGTTACCAGGAACTACACCATCATTGCTCGTCCGCGTAAACCCTGCAATCAAACTTGTTTTTTCACCGCCACCACTGACCATGATGGAGTTTTCAAAGAGATTTCCTCTCCTGAAGAAATTTTCGACATTTTCTTTCATGTAAGACCTATAAGGTACTTCTACAGGAGTGATTCCATTAGCCTCGTAAAACTGAGGAAACTGAGAGGCAGGATTGGTAGTCAATGCCAAAGGGTGGGGGATAGTCGCGCGGCTGGAATAAGGAGAGCCGTATGAACCGAAGACACCCGCCCTGTAATCACCATTGGTTCCCTGACCATATTTATCTTGAAAGTCAGGTATACCTGAGAGCCTTTCATTGGAATAGGAGCTGTTGTAGGTAATCTCCATTCCTTTCCGTCCTTTTCGAGAGCCTGTTTTGGTAGTGATGATGATTGCGCCATTTGCTGCTCTAGACCCATAAAGTGCAGAGGCCGCGGCACCTTTCAATACCGTGAGACTTTCGATGTTGTTGGGATCAATATCAAATGCCCTGCTGGATGTAGATTGGCTGCTTTGTGTTTGGTTGGTTCCGGCTGATTCAAAAGAAGAATTGTCAAAAGGCACACCATCCACAACAAAAAGCGGTTGATTGTTATTGCCAAGTGATGAATTACCTCGGATGGTGATGTTGGTAGCACCACCAGCCACACCACCTGCGCCTTGGATGTTGACTCCGGCTATTTTGCCTGTCAATGCCCTTACAGGATCGGGTTCATTCCTTTGGCTAATTTTCTCGTTGTCTAGGGAAGATACAGAATAACCCAAGGTGTTGGTATTTCTTTCGATACCTGCCGCAGTGATAACGACCTCCGAGAGTTGGAAACTCTCTGTTAGCCTTACAGTGATTTCACTTTGATTGGATACATTCACTTCGGTCTTTTCATAACCGATGTAAGAGATAACGAGAATGTTCTCGGTTGGCTCCAATTGGATCGTAAAAATCCCGTCCAGATCAGATACTGCTCCTTTGGTAGTGCCTTTGATCACAATGTTTGCACCGGGTATAGGCATGCCTGCCGCATCCAGTACTGTCCCTTTGACCAGCTTTTGCTGGGCAAAAACGTTGCCTTGGATACCGAACAGGCAAATCAGGGTGAAAATCATCAAATATCTCCAAGATAATATTGGGATACGATTTTTGGTAAATGTTTCTTTCATAAGCTTTAATAGATTAGAAATGAGAAATAAAATGCCACCATCATCCCAAATAAAGTTGGGTGATCAGGTTACTATAAAATAGGTTATAAGGGTTTTTGTAAAAGTGGCTAGTCTAATTCCATTTGCAAATGGAAATGGTCAGGATATTCTGTGGTGTCGACTGATTAAAAATATGCCTAATAAAAATAGCACAGCCCCCGTTTGAGTAAAAATATCCCAATGTTTATAGCAGGTAGAATTTGGGAAGGATGAATGGAAAAAATATGGTTTGAGTTTTAGACTAGCTATATAATCCTAAAATTGTATCTCATTGTTAAAAAATGGTTTCTAATTTTGCATATTTCAACAAAATTTTTGTAATATTTTTCAAAACTGGTTTTTTGGTAAATAAAACAAAATGGAAAAATGTCTACCCGTTAATTAGACTCCTCGTCCTTGTACCTCTCGGCATAATCCTTCTCATCCATCCCTTTGCTGAACCTTCTGAGATTATAGGTAAAACTCAACATCACATAACGCTGAAGCACATTGGACTGAATATCTTCAATAAACGTTTCCGTGATATTCCTCCTCACATTGGCATTTTCACCCAGCAAGTCATAAACCATCAGGCTGATTTCACCGCGTTGATTGTTGAAGATTTTTTTGCCCAAACTCATATTGATCAGGGAAAAATTGGTATCAAATCCCTGTGACAATCCGGAATTGATCTGATGGTTCAAGTCAAGCCGGTAAATAATTCCTTCCCAAATGATCCAATTGAAGTTGACCCTAAACCTTTGTTGGAAAAATTTACCATCCAAGCTGGAGTTAAGGGTGTTGTTTACTTCATTGAAAGAGGACCTGGACCAAATGTTAAAATCGATCTGATCACTGATATTGCTGCTTAGGGAAAATCCGGTACTCAACCTCTTCGAATTGTTAAACCCGATTTGATCATTGACCTGACCGGGTCTTTGGGTAAATCCAAGCCCAGCATTGATATTGAAGTTGGACTTGATAAATCCAAAAGGCATTCCATAGCTAAACCATGACCTAAAATCCTTAAAGCCGTCTAAGTTCACCGGTTTGTTCAACTGCGACCCGGTTTCCAAAATGATCCCGTCCTGAATTTCTGTAGGTTCGCTGGCAATCAGGGTACTGTTGGAAATGAAATTGTCGACAAACCTTGACTGGGCAAAAATATTCCAGTTTTTATCCGTGTCGGGATTGTTGCTCTTAAACCTCAGCCTGAGTTCATTGGTAAAAGACTGGTCCAAATCAGGATTACCGGTTCTTAGCTGCAAAGGATTGGTGTTGTCAATCACTTGCTGAAGCTGGCCGATCTGCGGTTCATTGGTATAAGTATCGTAATCCAATTGCAGGTTGGTATTGGTGGAAAATTTGTACTCCATCCTCACCGTAGGGGTGAAATTCTGAAAAGTCTTGTTCAACACATCCGGATTGGGAAAGAATTGGTCGTTTTTTAACCTGGCATCCTGGTACTCCAATTCAGTCTGTAATTTATATTTTTCAGAGGTAAACTGATACCCGAATTCCAATTCCTGGGTCAGGTATTTACTTTGAAAAGTATTACTCAATGCCGTATCCAAAGAAAGCGTGCCATTTTCAAAATCCCCGTTTTCAACATTGAAAGTAAGTTTGTCGGAGTCGTTGAACCTGTTTCCGATTTGGTATTCCACTTCCATCTGACCTCTTTGCCCCAAAGGCTCGGTGTAAGAAATGCGGCTTTGCCAAAAATCGCCTGTCCTTTGTCGCGTGGTGCGTTGGTCTATGACCTCCTCACGGTTTCCGCTTTCCTCATAGAAAGTATTTTCTGCCTTACGGTCGGATTCGTCTTCATTCCATCCTTTGGAAAAATTGGTCCTGAAGATGACCGTCCTGCCCGGTTTGTCAAACTTGTGGCTGTAAAGCAGTCGGTTGAAAAGGTCAAAATCCTGGTAGGAGCCTGTTTTGAGGTTTCTGACCGAATTGATCAGGTCCACGCCATTGTCAGTTTCTCCGATAAATCCTGAATTTTCAGTTTCATACCTGGCCGAAAACCTAGGGATATAAAGAATCCGGTTTTTCTCGTCAATGTTATATTCCAATCGGAGATTGGCCTGATGTTGGTTATTGACGCGGACATCCGTACTTTTTTCCCTGTAAAATTTATCTGAGTCATCTGTGGTCACAAAATCCCTGAACCGGTCAACAATACCCACATTTTTCCTTTTGGTAAAAACATAACTTCCTGTCACTTTGATTTTGTCCATCCACAGGTCGGTATAATTCAGGCCAAGGATATTGGTGGTAATTACCCCTTGCTGCGGATTGGTGTTGTCCTGTGCAGTAGGGTCGCTGGAGTAATCGAGGATATTCACATTATTGGCCAATCCTGTAAAAGTGATCCTTCTTTCTTCATCAAATGAATTGATGCTGGCACCTACCAAATACCTCTCATCGGTTCCGTATCCGGCTGTTGTTTTCCCAAATTGCCCTTTTCGCCTGCTTGCTTTGGTAATGATATTGATGGTTTTGAGCCTTTCCCCATCATCAAACCCACTCAATTGGGATTTTTCGCTCTTTTGGTCAAATACCTCAATACTTTGGATGACCTCAGCCGGTAGGTTTTGAAGGGCAGTCTTGACATCCGTACCAAAAAACGGTTTGCCATCAACGAGTATCTGTGAGATATTTTCTCCCTGTGCCATGAGAATTCCTCCTTCAGAACTCACTCCCGGCAATTTTTCTATCAAAGTCTGCGCACTTGCATCCTTCATGGTTTTGAAAGCATCCGCATTGAATAGGGTAGTGTCGCCTTTTTGGGTTCCTGTCGAGCGCCTTGCTTCTATCACCACCTCATTGAGGTCAGTAGCCACTTCACTCACCGAGATCACTCCCAAGTCAAGATTGGCATTCAGTTCCAACGTTTTCAAAAAATCCCTGAATCCCAAATACTGCACTTTGAGGATATATTCTCCCTGCCTAATCCCTGTAAAAGCAAAATTCCCGTCAATGTCAGTAATTGTTCCCGTCACTTGGGAGGAGTCATTGAGCGACAAAATAAGCACATTGACAAAAGGAAGGGCCTCCTGCTTTCCTTCTACCGTGACCATGCCTTTGATATTAAATGACTGAGAAAATCCCTGAAAGGCAATCAAACCAAAAATAAAAACTGATAATAAATACTTCATGAAAACGGTAATTTGAAACTTATAGAAATCAGGTGGACAAAAACAGGTACTTGATACCTCTTTCCAACAAACTTATGTAGGAGAGGTTCTGAAAGGAAGGCATTATTTGCTGAGTGGCTGATTTACCCGAAAAACCGCCCCAGGCTTTATATGGGAAAAATAATTTTCAAGGCCGATTCCCCCTTAGGAAGGGCCTTGAAATTTAAAGAATAAGGATAATTTAAGCCATGGTTAGGTAGCTTGTTGTCGATAGTTTATAGTCCATAGTCGATGGTAAGTTGTCCATAGTTTATAGTCTATGGTCCATTACCTAGGATCTGCGGTCTTTGTAGACAGGCTAGCTTTTTTCTTTTATGTGCTAACAGTGAACTTTCGACCGTATCGACTGTCGTCCGTGGACTGTGGACTGTGGACTTTCGACTGTATCGACTGTCGTCTGTGGACTGTGGACTGTGGACAATCGACTCCTAAATAAAAACACAATCCTCCGGCTTGATGACAAACGTGGCATTTTCCACCAAGGCAGCCTCACTGTCTCTCCTCCTATGAAGTCCGGCACTTTGTTGGGCCGACCAAAGTCTTTTCATATTCCTGATTTCTGCTGCAATAGAAGGCAATTTTCCAGATGCAATGTGTTGTACAAGGTTCCGCATCTCCAACCTCCTGTCTTCCATAGCCAAACTGTCGCCCCTGTTGTACACCAAAGAAACAATGGCCCCTTGGACATCAGGTGGAAGTTTTTCTAATCCGGGATATATCTTTCTTGATTTCTTTGCCCAAATCGGCATGGACTTGGTGTAAAAAACTGTTATGGCAGTGTCCCAAGGTATGGAGACGTTTTTGACCATGTCGGTCAAAGCATTTTTGGCATTGACCTTCGTTTTGCCCACCACCCCCAAAAGGATATTGAAATCGGATTGGGGGAGGAATTCCTTCCAATCATAGGAAAAAGTGGAAGCGTTGACATAGCCCAAATCGTATCCGATCCCGATGGTGATGCCACTGTACTCGCCCGGCAGAATCGGACTTTTGTACTTCCTTTCATAAATGGCTTTGGAAGAAACCTCAAAGGCTACGATGACATCCAATGACCTTTTGGAGGCAATCAAACTCGCACCCGAAGGAATGGGAGGGAGAGTTTGGCTGTAAAGCATTTCCAATCGTGAAAGGGTATTGGTACCGACAATCCCGTCGACATCATTTCCCTTAAATCCCAAAAACCTTTGGACAGATTTTTTTCTTTCCGTAAAATCAGCTGTTAGGGGCACTTGGATGCCAAGGCTATTCAATATGGAATTGGTAGTGACCAAATCAAAAACACCTGTTTCTGTGGTGCCAAGGGTTTTTTGAAGATTCTGAATTCTCTTTTGGAATAGGTTCATAATTGTTTTTTGTTGGGTTAAAAATTTAAAAGAAAAGTAAAATGCGTGTGTCTGAATGGATTCCGGACTAAAGTTTTTGGGTAAATTCTCGCCAAGCATCCTTTCGGGTCTTTAACATATTCAATTGTTCAGAAAGGGAAAATACATTGGTCTCCCCGTCATCCTGAAGGAGGTACTGCCTGTCTCGTTTTCTTCGGGAACTGAAGGATCTCATTTACTTTATGTGAGACCCTTCACTTCACTCAGGGCGATGCCCCAAAATCTGTCCAGGCTAAACTTCGCCAACTAAGATACTGACCTTCAGTGATATATTGGAAAGAATTACAGAATTAAAAAATTTAAAAGAAATTCAGCTTTTTAAGGAAATAGGTAAATTAAACACCGATTTTTTTTCCGACGAAGCCAGAAGAATTGTAATTTAAAATGAAATGTAAATGAAGGGTATGGTAAATTAAATCAAAAAAGACCAAACATGAATTCGGTAAATCTTATGCAAGGATATTTAAATTATAATTTTGAATATTGTATTTATTTGTAAGAGAAATGTTTAAATCCTAAGATGAGTAGTTCACAATTCAAAATATTTATTGTTGAAGATGACCCTTGGTATGGGCAAATACTTCAGCATCATTTGGGCATGAATCCTGACTATGACCTGGAGCTTTTTGCCAGTGGTAAGGATTTGCTGAACAACCTATATAAGAAGCCCGATTTGATCTGTATGGATTTTGGTTTGCCTGATATGGGCGGTGATCGGCTTCTCAAGGAAATTCATGCCCGCAACAAACACATTCCACTGATTGTCATCAGCGCCCAAGAGGAAATCAGCGTGGCGGTGGAACTCCTCAAAGCAGGCGCCAAGGATTACATCATCAAAGATGACCATACCAAGGAACAACTTTGGAAGTCGATCCTTCATATCCGTGAAAACATCCACCTGCGTCAGGAAGTGGAAGTACTGAAAGAGCAACTCGGACAGAAATTCAGCTTCGAAAACACCATTATTGGCCAGAGCGATGCTATAAAGAGAACCTTCAATCTCCTCCAAAAAGCGGTAAACACCAATATCAATGTGTCCCTTACCGGGGAGACAGGTACGGGAAAAGAAGTTTATGCCAAGGCGATACATTTCAACAGTGAAAGAAAAAAGAAACCATTTGTGGCTATCAATATGGGGGCTATTCCCAAAGAACTGGCGGAAAGTGAACTCTTTGGACATGAAAAAGGCGCATTTACCGGAGCTTCAGGAATCAAAACCGGAAAGTTTGAAGAGGCACAGGGAGGAACACTTTTCCTTGATGAAATCGGAGAACTTGACATTTCGCTCCAAAGCAAGCTTCTAAGAGTCATCCAAGAGCGTGAAATCGTGCGTGTAGGAGGGAATAAACCCATAAAAGTAGATATTCGGCTGATTACTGCAACCCATAAAAATCTGGCTGAAGAAGTGAAACAGGGACGTTTTAGGGAAGATTTGTTTTTCCGGATAGTGGGCCTCCCGATCGAGCTGCCACCGCTTCGAAATAGAGACAACGATGTGATCATTTTGGCAAAACATTTTATAGAAGAATTTGCCAAAACCAACAGGACCAAAGCATTGCAGCTAAGCGATACCGCCAAAACCAAATTGAGAAAATATGCATGGCCCGGCAATGTCAGGGAACTCAAGGCTGTCATGGATCTCGCCTGTGTCATGGCAGATACCGCGGAGATCAAAGCAGAGGACCTGACCTTTTATGAAATAGGGGAAAACAAAGCCTATTCTTCAGAAGAAAAGACGCTAAAAGCCTTCGAAGTGGAAATTATTGCACATTTTCTAAAAAAGTATGAAGACAATGTTGTCCTAGTGGCCGATAAATTGGACATTGGCAAATCCAAAATCTACAACATGTTGAAAAGTGGGGAAATCAAATCTAATTAATCAATTATGTACGGTATCGTAAACAAATCCATCGAAGAGCTAGTAGTTCACAACTTTGGAGCTGAAAAATGGGAAGAAATTAAGACAAAGAGCAACCTTGATATCGAATACTTTATCAGCAATGAGAGTTATGATGATGAGGTTACTTTTGTATTGGCACAAACCATCGCCGAAAATTTAAATATACCCTTGTCAGAAGTATTGAAATCCTTTGGTGAATGGTGGATACTTCATACGGGAAAAAATCACTATGGCTACCTATTGGAAAGTGGAGGGGAGAATTTCAGGTCCTTTCTGCTTAACCTTCCCGCATTTCACAATAGGGTGATGATGATGTACCCTAAATTAATGCCACCAGAATTCCAAGTTTCACATGTAGAGGAAAATTCAGTTCATTTACATTATTTGTCCAAAAGAAAGGGGTTGACTGACTTTGTATATGGACTTATGTCCGGCTTGGGAAAGTTTTTTGCTACAGAGGTATTTACAACACATATTACATCTGTCCAAGGCGAAAATACTCATGAAATAATTAAGGTAGAATGGAAGTAAGAGGATCAACCGATCTAAATTTTTTATTGGAAATATTTCCATTTGCATTAGTGGTTGACAAATCATGTCATGTAATTAATTCAGGTAAAAGCCTGATAAAAATTACCGGGGATATTCAATCAACTTCTTTTTTCAACAATTTTGAAATCCAAAGACCCTACTTAAAAGATAAAAACTTTGAAGCATTTAAAAGTCTGAATAATGAGATACTTTTTTTAAAACACATTGGAAGCGGGCTAGTCTTCAGGGGAAATATTAGGTCGAATAAAGGTGATACATCTTTAATATTCCTAATCAGTTTGATGGTGATGGATATAGAAATATTGAAGCCTTTCAAAATCACCTTTTCAGATTTTGCCGCACACGATCCTACATTTGACTTCTTGCATCAAGCCAAACAATCCCAAATCAACGAAGGAGAGTTGAAGGAATTAATCTCAAGATTTAATAAGCAATCACTCGAATTAAGAAGATCGAATACAGAGTTGTCCGAAACCAAATTCAGGCTGCAAAGCATTTTCAATGAGATGACTAATGTGGTCTACTCGGCAAGTTATCCTGAACTTCAGATGTTGTTTGTTACACCATCAGTTGAATCATTGTACGAAATGACGATTGATCAATGGATGACAGATTCTGATTTATTAAAGAAGGTCGTTCATCCGGATGACATTGGAGTTATTTATGAAGTTTTTTCTTTATTGAAAAAAAATGGGTTTTACGAGGTAGAACACAGAATTCTCACTCCTTCCGGAAAAGTTAAGTATGTTCTTAACAAGGGGAAGTTGGTTTATGAAGGAAACAGTCATCCTGTCCGCATTGACGGAGTAATTATGGATCGCACTACCATACATTTCTCCCAAGAAACTCTTGCCCAAGAATTGAGGCTTCAAGAGACTCTTATTGACATTGCCTCTACGTATATCAACCTCGACACCAAGGACGTAGAAAACACCATCAACCGCTCACTTGAAAAAATGGGCCTATTTGTTTCGGCTGATAGGGCCTACATTTTTGATTATGATTTTGTAAAGGAAACTACGACCAATACCTATGAGTGGTGTAATACAGGAATAAAACCCGAAATAGAGAATCTCAAGGAAACTCCCTTAGAATTTATCCCTCAATGGGTTAATTGTCATCAGAAAAACGAGGCTTTCTATATACCTGATATCCAAGAATTGGAAGATGATGGAGAAGGAGGTCTGAGATCTATACTCGAGCCTCAGGGTATCAAAAGCCTGATAGCAATCCCCATGTTGGATGGGAATGAGTTGGTTGGCTTTGTTGGCTTTGATTCTGTAAATGAATACCACCACTACAGCGAAAAAGAAAAGCGGTTATTGTTTCTTTTTGGCCAAATGCTGATCAATATTCGAAACCGCCAAAAGTGGGAAAATAAACTCAATCTTCAGGAGGAAAAATATAGGAACATCATTACCAATATGAATCTTGGTTTATTGGAAGTCGACTTGGAGGATGTGATCGTCTTTGCCAACCAGAGTTTTTGTGAAATTTCAGGATACAAACTTGAAGAGCTGAAGGGCAAAAAAGCAGCTGATTTGTTTTTGAAGGAAGAAGATAGACCAAAAGTCAAGGACAAAAATGACCAAAGAAAAAAATCCATTTCTGACAGTTATGAAATTGAGATTCTGGATAAATATGGAAAACCCCATTGGTGGTTTGTAAGCGGTGCTCCTAATTACAATGATAAAGGTCAAATGATTGGAAGTATCGGGATTCATTTGGACATTACCGAACAAAAGAGGCTGGAACAGGAATTGGCAAAGGCCAAAAACTTCGCAGAATCTGCTGCAAAAGCAAAGGAACTGTTCTTGGCAAACATGAGCCATGAAATCCGGACTCCCTTGAATGTCATCATTGGTATGATACGTCAATTGAGTAAGGGAAACCTTAACACAGACCAACACTTTTATGTCAAACAATCAGAAAGTTCGGCCAAACACCTGCTGACCATTCTCAATAATGTGCTCGATATCGCAAAAATAGAATCAGGCGATATGGAAATCATGAAGGAGCCGTTCAGTCCCAGTGCGCTTGCGTATAACGTGCATTCTATGATGTTCTCTCAGGCAAAGGAAAAAAATCTTGAATTTAAAATAAATGTAAGCCCTAACATCAAATCAGCCCTTATAGGAGATGAAACACGGCTAAGACAAGTCCTGATCAACCTGATTGGAAATTCAGTAAAATTTACTGACAAAGGCCAAATTACTTTATCCATAAATCTAGTCGGTGAAACCGATAATACACAAATATTGGAATTCAAAGTATCTGATACAGGCATTGGTATGTCTCAGGATTTTATATCCAAGATTTTTGACAAATTTTCCCAAGAACAAAACACTGCAAATAGGAAATATGAAGGTACCGGACTTGGAATGGCCATATCCAAAGATCTTATTCAATTAATGGGGGGAAAGATGGAGGTGCAAAGCGAGAAAGAGAGAGGTACCACATGCAGTTTCATCCTTAAGATGCCTATTGGTCTGAGTGAAAATCTTACTGTCAAAGGCAGGGAAATTTCGCCCAATTTGTTCAAAGGCTTTAAGACCTTATTGGTGGAGGACAATGAAATGAATAGATTTATTGCCATGCAAAGCCTTGATTTTTTGGGATTTGAAACCTTTGAGGCTGAAAACGGGCAGAGGGCTATAGAGATGCTCTGTAACAATTCTTTTGATCTCATTCTGATGGATATTCAAATGCCGGTAATGGACGGCGTGGAGGCCACTGTTTTTATTCGTGAAAAACTTAAAATAAATACACCGATAATTGCACTGACGGCCAACGCTTTTAAACAAGATATTGACTTGTATTTAAGCAAAGGAATGAATGATTTTGTCACCAAACCCTACGATGAACAAGAATTTTTTAGAAAAATAGAACATGTGCTAAGCCTTCATTTACAACAATCTTTGAATGATGAAAATAAGGGTAAGTCGGATGTGTCTAAATTGGAAATTGAAAAAAGAGATCCTCTATATGACCTGAATCAACTCAAATTGATTAGCAGGGACAATGACGAATTTGTGAAAAAAATGATCAAAATCTTTGTTTCAATTTCAAGAGAAAACTGTGAAATACTCCAAAAAGCACTGGTAAATGAAGATATTGAAACCATGAACAAAACAGCCCACAAAATCAAACCCAGTATCGATCAGATGGGCATCATATCTCTCAAGGAAACGGTGAGGAAAGTGGAAAAGTACGACCTTTCCAACGGTACTGAAAAGGAACTCCATTCACTCGTTCAGCAGCTGATCTCCACGCTTCTCGACGTCGCTGATGTCTTGGAAGAAAATGAGGATCTTTCCTAAATACAGAATTTTTTTCCAAAATATGGAAAATACAATGACTGAGCACTTTTTTAAACTATCTGAAAATCAATGATTTGATTCACTTTTTTTGATAAGGAACGGCATTTGATCCGACGGAGGGAAACACCAACGTCATGAAATACTTCTACTTCTTTTTATTATTCATTTCACTTTCTGTCCCGGTTCTTGGGCAAAGTGAACCCTCTACTTATTTCAATATATATGTCCCACCAAACAATGAGGCTGTTCAGCGCAATGTGGCCCTCATCCTCACAGCTGTAAGTGATAGCACATTATTTTCCATTTTGGACGATGATATGGACGGTGACAGTGATGATAGTGTAAGTGGAATGCTGATGTCAGGTCAGTCTTACATATTGTATATCAAAGACAACGGAGTCAATGATGATGCGCTTTATGCTTCAGGAGGGACTTTGGCAAGTAATGGTGATTACTATATAATCAATTCTGATAAATTAATTTATGCATCTATGTCTACAGACAGTGATTGGCAGCATGATTTTGTGCCTTCTGTCAATAAAAAAACGGTAGGCCAAAAGTTTTTTGTGTATTCTCCCAAAGTAAGCAATTCCCCCCGGGATTTAAATGTGTTTGCTTACCAGGAGAATACCACCATATCTATTTTCAAAATTTCCTCATCGCCTACAACACAGACCGGATATACAAATATTGATTTGGCTGAAAAGCAACTTGTGGTTCAAAAAACAATCAGCCCGGGTCAAGACATCATCCATTACTCTCCTGATGGTAGAGACATCATGCAATCAGGCGGAACATATTTGATAGAATCCAATAAGGACATCAGTGTCCAATATGGAGCCCTTTGGGGCAATGCCCGAGATGGAGGTGCTTATGTCCCGTCTTCCAATGGCAGTGGTTCAGGAGAGCTGTTTTACTTTGCCGTTCCTTATCAATCCGGTGGTGAGCAAGAGATAAGGATTGCTTCATGGGACAATGCCAATGAAGTGGTCCTCAGCCGCTACCAAAACGGAACCTGGATTACCATGAATAATTGGACTCTCAATGAATTACAGCCTGCAGATTGGGTAGGTAAGCAAAATGGGAATGTCACATTTCCAACAGTTTTTAGAGTGACCTGTTCACCCGGTAAGCGGGTATCCGTTATGGAAGCCAATTGGATGGAAACAGGTTCTACCAATACATCGGACATGTCCACCATGCTGTCTTCCGAGGCTGGTACTTCCTCGGGAAAAAGATTTCTTGCTTACATGCTTCCTCCAAGCCGGCAAAATAATGTCATCAATCCTTTTACAAAACAATTATTCCAAGGTAGTATTTCACATTTTTATCTTTTTGCAGGAAATAAAAACACCTCAGTCACCATCAAGGATGCCAAAACCAAAGGACAGGTATTGAACAAAACATATCAGATAGAGGCAGGAAGGTATGCGGATGCATTTTTCACAATGGACGAATGGAAAAGTGTATACAATGGTACAGGAACTCCTGTAGGCCCGGACAGACCATATGTAATCATTGAATCCACAGAAAGAATCGCTATACTTTCTACCAACTTCAACGACAATTGGATGAATTATTTTGGAACTTCTCTTCCTCAAAGTTTCACCCAATCAGGAAGCCTAAGTAATACTGAAGCCAATCCCGGACAAGAGGTAACAATGATTTCGACAATTGAAATTGGTGGTAATCAAGTAGTGGAAAATGCGACAATTGAGGTAAAGTTTGCATCAGGGTTGATTCCGTTGGAGAGTAGCCTGAAAAAAAACGATCAGATAGTGGAAGAAGGTGTCATTTCATCAACTTCGGAGGGAAGTACTATTACATTTTCCCCTTTGACTTCAATTTCAAGCAATGACAATTACTCCGTAGAAACCACACTCTTGGTGGCGTCTACATACAATGATGGTTCATCCATAACCAATGAAACTGTCTTAAGTGTTGAAACAGTAGTTTCCGGAACGGTAGAAGGGGAATTCCAACAGTCCTATCTGACGCAGGGTATCCAAAACAATGCTTCAAATACCAGTAATCTATTTTATTCAGCTTGCCAGATTGCCACCATAGCGAGCAGTGCCAACAATAGCTGGAACCCATCTTGGGCAGACTATAACAATGACGGGCATGAAGACCTTTTTATAGCAACAAAAGATGTTTCTGCTAACAATGAACTGTACCGAAACAACGGGAACGGTACCTTCACCAAAATCACCAACCATCCACTTGTGAATGAAAAAACCAATACCGTAGCCGCAGTCTGGGCAGATATCAACAATGATGGACGAAATGATGTCTTGCTGGTCAATGCAACCCAACATAAGAGCAAGCTATTTCTCAATAATGGGAACGGTAATTTTTCCGAATTAAAAAACTCCGGAATAGATCCCGATCCACAGTATTTTCATGGTGCAGCCTTTGCTGATTTTGACAATGACGGTTTCGTCGACCTGATCATGACCAATTTCTTTCAGACTCGTTTTCATCAGCTTTACCGCAATAATGGGAACAACAAATTCTCTTTAGTCACCAATACTCCTGTTACTTTAGAAAGCGAGCGGTCCATGGCACCGATCTTAGCTGACTACAACAATGACGGTCTGGTGGATATTTTTATTCCTAATGGCAATAA
This sequence comes from Cognataquiflexum rubidum, assembly GCF_022538115.1. GTDB lineage: Bacteria > Bacteroidota > Bacteroidia > Cytophagales > Cyclobacteriaceae > Cognataquiflexum > Cognataquiflexum rubidum. The sequence goes on from NZ_JAKZAL010000008.1 coordinate 194,144, forward strand.
CCGGCCTAATTCCCTTTTCAAAAACCTAGGCAACTTCCAGTTTGAAAAAGTAAAGGACAAAGCCATCGAGGCAGATGCAAAAAACAGTGTCGGGGCAGCATGGGGAGATTTTAACAATGATGGCTTTATAGATCTTCTCGTTACCAATGCTTCAGGCCAAAACAATGACCTGTACCAAAACAAGGGGAATGGTACGTTCGAAAAATTGGAAAACAGTATTGTCTCGTTGCAAGGTGGTGACAGCCACGGGGCTGCATGGTTTGACGTGAATAATGATGGAACTTTGGATCTCTTCATTACCAATGACAATGGACCATCCTTTTTGTACATCAATAATGGACAAGGGGGATTTACAAGAAAACTCGAGGAAATCATCTCAGGCAAGTTGGGAAATTCCTATGGGATAGCTATCGGAGATTATAACAAAGATGGACAACTTGATATGGCCGTATCCACCCATACTAATGGCAATACAAGGTTTTTCTGCCATAATGAGAATTCAAACAGATGGATAGGATTTCAATTACAAGGCGAATATTCCAACAAGCAAGCTTTAGGCGCTAGGGTAGCTATCAAATCAAATGGGCAGTGGCAGTACCGCCAAAATCTGCCTCTCAGTGGATTTGGTAGCCAAAGCACTCATTATGTGCATTTTGGGATAGGTGCCACTGAGACAGTGGACAGCGTCCAGGTGATTTGGCCGAGTGGAACCAAGCAAATAGTTTTCATATTTGGAATGAACCAATACAACATGGTCTTGGAAGAAGGAGGAAAAAAAATCTCCGGCGCAGTGTACCATGATCAAAATAAAAATGGAATCCAGGACGAAGACGAGAAGTTGGTCGCAAATATCCGGCTGAACTTCAATGATGGAAAAATCAACATGGCTTCCAATGACAATGGACAGTTTGAATTTTATACAAACGAGGAAAGCCTGAAGGCCACCCTCAACCAGCCGCAATGGACGATTAATCCAAAATTTGCCCAGTTCCAGGTTTTGGGTGGGCCTGAAGCCATTGAGATCAAACTTCCTGTAAATGCCGTCCAAATCGGCCATGACTTAAGTGTCCAAGTGGCTACGACTGCCTGGCGAAGAGGATTTACAAATGAAACCATTATGCAAATAAGTAATCTGGGTACTGAAAAAGCCGAAAATGTATTGGCCTATCTCAAGCTACCGGAGGAAGCATACCTCACGGGTGCAGATAAGGAATTTACTTCCCCATCACCCAAAACATACACTTGGGAATTAGGTACTTTGGATCCTGGATCTGTAAGGTCTATTCAAATAACCGATAGCATTGGCTTAGCTGCCCAAACAGGACAACTTTTGCTCCTTGAGGCTTATGTAGCGTCAAGTGGAAAAGATATCAATGAGGAAAATAATAAAATCTCAGAAGAGATTGAGGTAGTCGGGGCCATCGATCCCAACGACATCCTAGTAAGCCCCAAAGGAGATGGACCTGAAGGGTATATCCGAAAAAACCAATCGCTTAGCTACACCATCAGATTCGAAAACATGGGAACTTACAAAGCCACCTATGTCAGGATAGAAAACGAATTACCGGAATGGCTTGATCTCAATACCTTTGAATTGTCTTCTTCCAGCCATCCATTTACCTATTCGCTTTCTGCTGAAGGCAAGCTTGATGTATCTTACCGAAACATCGACCTTCCTCCTGCCATGTTGGATTCCATAGGTGCTCATGGCTACTTTAAATATACCATAAGACCAAAAACCAACATTCCTGAAGGCACGCAATTGCCCAACGATGCCAAAATATATTTTGACTTTGAAGATCCGATTGTGACCAACACGGTAATCAATACCATCAAATTCAGTGGAGAAACAGATGTCAAATCCCTGAAAATCTATCCCAATCCGGCAACAGACCGAGTCATGTTCAATATAGAGGAAGATCCTTTCCGGTTGACAGAGCCCCAATTGATTTCCTATTGGGAGATTTTGGATGCTACTGGAAAAATCTTTCAAAGTGGGAGAGAAGATCAGGTGCCTTCACTTCAGATTCAAGTGGGCTACTTACCAAAAGGTTTATATTTTATTAGAGCCTCAAATAGATCAGGAAAAACTTATTCAGGAAAGTTGCTTAAACAATAAAACCCCAATTTTTACTTTAAAAAGAGCCACCGATAGGTGGCTCTTTTTATTTCCATATTTTGGAAAATATTCAATTTTTGGAATAAAATCATTTACCATATTTTATATAAAACATTGATTATCAACATTATAATAATTCAGGAATAATATTGGCATAAAGTGATTCAACAAACAAAACAAAAAAATGACAACAATAAGTAAAAAAGTATTTGTAGTAGACGATGACAGATTTCATTTGGAAATCATGGAACAACTTCTGAAAAACAATGGCATAGAGGAAGTAACCCTTTTCGAAACTGGCATGGACTGTCTCGCGGAAATACATCAAAATCCCTACATCGTATTTTTGGACCATCAGATGGATGTGTATTCAGGATACGAGACACTCCGAAAAATCAAAAGATATAACCCCAATATTTTTGTGGTGATGGTATCCGGTCAAAGTGACATTCAAACCGCTGTGGATACCCTCAAGCATGGGGCGGTTGACTACCTACAGAAAGACGGAAACCTGGAAGTGAATATTCTGGCAGTGATCCAAAGGATTGAAGTAATCAAACAAAAGCTGAAAGACCGAAAGCCATCCGTCCTCAAATCCTTCCTGAACCTCGTTTAACTATGAAAAGGTTTTTAACCCTCGTATTTTTTGCTGCTTTGGGCTTGTCCTCTTGCAAAACCACCAACCTGTTTGTGGACAAAGAGGCTGGGAATGCTGTCGCGGATCTAGACAGTATCTTTTTGCCCGAGGGCAATTATGAGTACCATATCAGAAAAGATGACAAGATCACCGTCAGCATCTGGGGAGAGGACGACTTGAGTGTAGGTTCCACTTACGGGATTTATAATTCCAATGAAGTGTATGGCAAATGGCTGATGGTAGATGCACTAGGGAATATCGAAATTCCAAAAATCGGTTCGGTCAAAGTGGAAAACATGACTACCGGTCAACTCAAACAAGCCTTAGAAATCCGCTTTGGAGAATGGATCAAAAACCCAGTAGTGGACATCAAAATCCTAAACCGCGAAATCACGGTCTTAGGTGAAGTTCGAGATCCTCAGGTAATCAATGTGGACAAAGAGCGCAATACCCTTTTGGAAATGATCACCCGCTGCAAAGGATTGGAAAATTATGCCAATGCCAAAAACATCAAGGTCATGAGACAGGTAGGAGAGGACGTCTTTGTCGCCAATATCGACCTGACTGAAAATGGAGATTACCTCAGGAAAAACATCAACCTCTACCCTGGCGATGTAGTGGTCGTTCCTTCCAAGAAAAATAAAGAATTTGATAGAAGGGTTTCCATCATCATCCCTTTTGCCACAGCAATAACAGCCGCAGCCATCCTTTTTGGAGCATTATAATCCCTCAAAAACATGAACGATTCTTTGAATTTTGTCAAACCCTACCTGCGTGGCTGGCCTATCATCATCGGAGCAATGGTGCTCGCATTTTTGATAGCAAGCAGGTACCTGCAGTATGTAACTCCTATGTATGAAAGCACAGCTAAATTGCGTTTGGCGGATTTGACAGAGGGTGTTCCCAACAGTAACCTCTTCAAGGACCTGGATGTATTTGCCTCTACCCAAAAAATAAACGGAGAAATAGAATTGCTAAAATCTTATGCACTGATTTCCAAGGCATTGGAAAAAGTTCCTTTTGAAGTTCAGGTTTTCAGGTCAGGGAGCATCCGAAAGACAGAATTGTTCCAGGACAGCCCTGTTATCATTACTCCTTTGCAGTGGAATGAAAATCTCAAAGATGTCACCTTCCGCCTAAGCATTAGTGAAAACCAGGATTTGACCATCCGTGATGAAAAGAATAATGTGTATAGCGGCCATATTGGCGACACGGTGTTGATCGAAAATTCATTGGCGGTCATCCAGCTGAATGAAACATTGCTCAAAGAAAAGAATTACCTAAAAATCGCGGATGAGTATTTGTTCACAGTCAACAGTCTTTCAAAACAAATCAGTCAGATCAATGCGGGGATTGATATCATCGCAGTGGACAAGGATATTCCTGTCATCAGGATCAGCTTCAAGTCTTCCCATCCCGGTAAGGCAGCCATGTTTCCTAATGCCTTGGCAGAAGCGTATATCGAAGACTACATCGAAAATAAATACGGGGCGGCAAATGTCACGGTACAATTCCTGAACGAACGTATCGCCGAAATCAGCGAAAAACTGGTTGAATCTGAGGAAATGATTCTCAATTACCGCGACGTTAACAGCATCACCAATATCAAGCAGGAAACAGAAACCGATCTCCGGCAGATTTCCCAACTCAAAATCCAACAAACCAACCTGAAGATGAGTCTGGAGGCGATTAAGGATTTGGAAAAGTATGTCCAGTCAGGAAAGGAAAATTTTCTAGAACTGGCCCCGAATTTTGAGGCTTTTACTGACCTGCTTTCGACAGAAATCATCAAGAACATCAAACAGCTTCAGGCAGAAAAAAAGGATTTGCTCTTACAGTACACCGAAAAGGATGAAAAGGTCATCGTCGTGGATGCCAAAATCCAGGATTTGACCTCCTATCTCGCCGAAAGCATCACCAATACCCGCAAAAATCTCCAGACCAAATATGACAAGTTGAGTTTTGACATCTCAGAATCAGAGAAAGTCTTCATAGAAGTTCCTGAAAAAGAAAGAATGATGACCATCCTGAACCGTGAGTTTGAGATTTTCCAACAGTCATACAATTTCCTCAACCAAAAGAAAATCGAAGCTGAAATCGCCAAAGCCGCCAAGATAGCCTTTCACCGGATCATCACCCCCGCCTCAATAAGCAAAGAGCCTGTTTCGCCCAATCGCATCATCATCAAAGCCGTCTCCGCCATTCTCGGAATGTTTGGTGCCATGTCTTTGATATTTGTGGTGCACATGCTCAAAGGCAGGGTCAACGACCAGGCTTCGGTCGAATCCAACAGCATGATCCCGATAGCCGCAGCTGTTCCCAAACTTAAAAATGATAATGAAAAGGAAGACTTTTTCTTAAAAACCATCGCCCAATGGGAAGTAAAAGGTCTGCTGAACAACAACCAAATCAGTTGTTTTACCGGCTTTGACCATAAGCATGGAGTAAGTTTTATCGCCAAGGAAATGGCCAATGCAGCATGGAGACAAAGTAGAAAAGTGCTTTTGTTGGAGATCAGAAACCAGGATATTGAACCAGGTAGTGATTTCTATCAAGAGGAAATCATCAATAAGAATACCATTAAAGGAATCGTATCTGCGTCGCAATTAAAAACAGTAACTACAAAAGATTGGCAGGAATTCCTTCAGAAAAAAGCTTCGGAATATGACCAAACCATAATTATCAACACCGACTTTGGTCAACCATACACATTGGCCACCATGGCTGCTTCCGGTTTGAATATCGTGTGTTTGGATACTCGTCTTACACCCGCCAAATTGATAACAGAAGTGGATTTGATCAAAGAAGAATACAAGTTGCCCCAAGTCTTCCTTGCACTCAACCGAGCAGGGTATAACCCAAGCCTTATCAGGGAAAGTATTCAATTCATCCAAAAGGGGCTTAAAACCCTAAAAAGAAAAGGATAATATGAAATTTGCAAACAGTCCCAAGGTCATTGTCCTTCTCGATCAGGCGCTTTTTAGCGGCACGAGTTTTCTGTGCACCGTCATCATCGCAAGGATGTTGGACATGGAAACTTTCGGCCAATACTCGGGCTATTTATTGGGAATTTACCTTGCAGTAAGTGGCATTGGTGCATTTGTGATCCAACCCTTGCAGGTTTTGGTAGGACAAACTACAAACCTGAAGCAATATTTGACTTTTGCTTTTTGGCTTCAGGTTTTGGCCGTTTTGATATTTGTGGCGTTGATTTTTGTAATTGCCTTTGTCATTCAGGCCAATATCCCTTTTTCAGCTTTGTTATTTGCAGCAGGCTTTCTTTTGCATGACTTTGGCAGGAGGGTATTATTGGCCACAAACCGTCCCAAATCCACGCTTTTGTTGGATGCTATTTCCACTTTGGGATTGTCAGCAGCCCTTTTCATTTTCTATTTGGATCATCAAAAAGACCTCTCTTCCCTGTTCAGCTATGTAGCAATACCTTACCTTTTGTCCTCTCTGCTTCTTTTTTGGCAGATCAAGCCAATTTACTTTGAAAATGCGGTACTTGTTTCATCATTTCGCTTACATGTAATCGAAGGTAAGTGGTTGTTTCTCACGGCCATCACCCAATGGTGGTCCAGCAACCTGTTTGTGGTGGCCTCGGGGATTTACCTTGGAGCGGCTGCTTTGGGTGCCTTGAGACTTGCCCAATCCCTGATGGGTGTATTGAATGTGTTGCTGCAGTCTTTTGAAAATTACATTCTTCCCCAGACTGCCGCCATCATAAATACCGATGTCCATCAAGGTATGGCCTACCTGACCAATGCCAGCCGCAAAGCAGGGATGTTGTTTTTGCCCGTGTTGGCGGTCACGCTCATCTTCTCCCAACAAATATTTGTATTGGTAGGAGGGAAGGAATATGCTTCATATGCCTACCTCCTGCAGGCAATCACCTTGTTGTATGTATTGGTTTTCATCAGCCAACCCATACGATTATTGATCCGCGCCTTGAGACTCAACAGGCATTTCTTTTACGGCTATTTGTTTAGCCTGACATTCGCATTGGTTTTTTCCCATGCGCTTCTTTCAAATTTTGGGTTGTCCGGAGTCCTGATAGGATTGGCAGCTTCCCAGTTGCTCCTGATAGCGTACTGGGTATACATTTTATTAAACAGAAATCTTCAATTATGGAAATCATTCACATCGTTTTAGGCAAAGCCAATCCTGACCGCCTAAATGGGGTAAATAAGGTGGTTTTTCACCTTGCCACAGAACAATCCAAAGCCGGAAAAAAGGTTCAGGTTTGGGGTGTCACGCCAAATCCAGTCCATGATTATCCGGAAAGAAATTTCAAGACGCTGCTGTTTAAGGCGGAGAGTTTTCCTTTTGCTGTAAATGCTGCATTGAAAAAGGCAATTCTATCTAACCGTAACGCCGTTTTTCACCTGCATGGCGGATGGATACCGCTCTTTAGCAGCCTGTCCGGTATTTTGGCTAAAAACCACATCAAATATGTACTCACACCCCATGGCGCTTACAATGAAGTAGCCATGAAACGCAGTTCCTTTCAGAAGAAAAACTATTTCCATTTGTTCGAAAAATCCCTGCTCCAAAGGGTTCATAAAGTGCATGCCATCGGCAAAAGTGAGGTAGAGGGTCTGAATCATATTTTCCCACATGCCCATTCATTTTTGTTGCCTTATGGATTTGATTTGAACACGGACAGTATCAAAACTTTAAAAAATAAAGACTTTACCATAGGATTTGTCGGTCGCTTGGACACGCATACCAAAGGCTTGGATTTGTTGATGGAGGCCTATGCTATTTTCCATAAAAAATATCCCGATTCCAAATTATGGATTATTGGGGAAGGGGAAGGACAGGCTTACCTGGAGAATTTCATCACCGAAAAACAACTCAAAAATGTAGTGCTTTGGGGCAAAAAATTTGGAACAGAAAAGGATGCATTGATTGGTAAAATGCACGTTTTTGCCCATCCTTCGAGGAATGAGGGCCTTCCAACAGCTGTCTTGGAAGCAGCAGCATTGGGTACACCTACCATCGTCACTTATGCTACCAATTTGGCCGAATATGTCTCAGAATTTAAGGCTGGCATAGGCATTGAAAATGAAAGTATAAATGCCCTGGAAAAAAGTATGGAGGTGATCTATAATGCCTATCAATCCGGGCAAATGGATACTTATATCCAAGGTGCCAAAGAAATGCTTGAAAATGTTTTTGCTTGGCCTGTTTTGGTCGAGAAGTTTGATGAATTGTATCGGTAAATGAAACTGGAATTTATACCCAAAGACCATAGTGCCTTTCTCAGGAAAATCAATTGGCAGTTGTTGCTGATCTTGCTCCTGATGACAGCCTGTTTTTTTACATGGAGTGAAAATGTGGTCATCACCCGCATCATTAAAGTCATTGGGCGGATGGGCATGTTGGCCGCTTCTTGGTATGTGTACCGAAGCATCATTCAATATGGCGCTGCTGACAATCTAAAAACTAACAATGTGCTCTCCATCAGTTTTTATGGACTGTACCTGCTTTTGGGTTTTGCCTCGTTTATGTGGAGCACCAATGTCGGCTACAGTGCCTTGCAGTGGTTTATGACTTCCCAAACATTGGTTTTCTGCTTTTTCTTTGTCAAAAGTCTGTATTTATTGGATCAATATTTCCCCAAGCATCCCATCAGACTTTATAACCTCCTAGGCAACAGTGCCTTTTTGCTGATCTTGGTTTTTGTCATCGGAATGTGGGTCAATCCGGATGTGTTTTACCGCCTTACCCATGGAGGCGAGGAGGCACGTCTGGGAGGATACATGATGAATCCCAACGAATTGGGCATGCTGGCAGGAGTGGGGGTTGCAGGGCTGATGTTTGATATCCGAAGAAACTACAACAAATGGTGGACGATTGTCAAACTGCTCATCTTGTTCTATGGCTTGTTTGCGACAGGTTCTCGTTCATCCTTGATTGGGGCTTTGTTGATCATCGGGTTTCATGTCTTACAATCAGAACAGAAAAAGTTCGCCATTGCCGCTATGGTGATCATGATGATGGTGGCCCCGATTGCCATCTATAAAGTGGTGCTCAAAGACGGAGATCCCGAAAGGATGGAGGAAGTCCTCACCTTAACAGGAAGGCTTCCTTTCTGGCAGGCCTTGATTAATGAAGGCCTGCCAAGAGAACCTTTGCTTGGATTCGGGTTTATGCGGATCGATTACAAAGAGTATTTTCAAAGTGCCCATACCTACCCCGGCAAAATGACCCACAATACCTTTATGCAGGTACTGATGAACCTAGGGTTGGTAGGAATGACTTTGGTGCTTTTTCAGATGATTTTTACTGCCCGGGGGATTTTACGGGAAGATGCAGAAAAGAAGCTGATGCTTTTTTGCCTGCTGATACCCATCATCATCAATTCCTTTACTGAATTTGGTGTTTTTGGAGAATCCAATTACGGGATTCTATTCTACCAATTGGTCATTCTCTACATCTCTTTCCAAGCCGGAAAAATCCTTACCCCGAGACATCGCCTTCATTTGGTCAAAATGGGGAGGATATGTTTGAAGTAAATCAATTTATTTTTATTCGATATTGGGATATTGGATATTAATTGATATTGGATATTAATGGATATTGGATCAGCCGCGGCGGACAAGTTATTGATTGATATTGGATCCTCCGTAACGGATAAGTTACTGATTGATACTTAGGCCGAAAAGGATGCTTAATTATTTTTTAATAATGGCAGACTAGCCTGTAACCATATCAAATTTTTCAAAAATGGTTTCCAAAACATTACATTTTTCCAAAATATGGAAAATTTATTTTCCCTAAAATAGCCTTATAACCCTGTTTTTCAATGATTTATGTTTCAGGCACTGCATTTGGCATAAGTCAGAAAACAAGATTAAAAAATGGATCAATTTCTACAAGCATTGGGATTTACCAGAACTTCAGAAAAGACAGAAGGTAGAAAACTCTACGTTTTGCATAATCCCGACGGAAGTCCAAGATGGATCTGGAATGCGGAAAACCCAAACCCCGATTTTTTGAGGTTTTATGCGGTTTCTAACCTGCGGTCAAATGTCTTCAGTATCCTGATAAAGGCCATCTTCTTTTTAAAGTTGCAGCATCTTTTTTTTAAGCAAAACAGCCTTTTTGTACTTGCGGAGGAGACACATATTCTGAATCCTTATTTAAAGAGCAATTTCGCATTGTTTACAGGAACTGCGGGCCCAAACCGAAAATTGGTTCTTTTCGCCAAACAGAAGTTTGTAAAAATTGCCCTGAATGAAAATTCCACTGGGTTGATCGAACAGGAAAAAGCCAATCTTCAACAGGTGAATGGAGGAAAATATCTTGAGATCCCTTCGAGCAAAAGCTTAGGAAACGGCATCTTGGCACTTTCTGATTTGGGTAGCTGGGGAAAGCGGATCAATTCATTTACTCCACTTCATGCTAAAGCGCTACAAGAGCTCACACAAAACAAACTCAGGGAAAACATCCTGTTTGGCAAAACAGAGATCTACCAAAACTGTCTCCAAAATCTCGAAATAGAGAAAGAAACCTCCTTCGACTTATTGCCAAAGCAATTGGTAGAAAATCTGAGAACTTTGGCCATTTCACTCAGCAGGCAAACAATTCCCACCCATTTTGCCCACGGTGATTTTACCCCTTGGAACTGTTTTGTCGAAGAAGAAAAAATTAGCTTGTACGATTTTGAATTGGCTCATGAAAACATGCCTTTTGGTTTTGATGCCTTCCACTTCGTGATGCAACAGGGAATCTTGGTAGACCATCTTCCTTACCAAGCCATCAAACCAAAACTGGTGGCCGCATTTGAGTTACTTACCAAAGAGGAAAATAGGTCCAATCTGGATTTTGATGCCTGCTTCAAAGCGTATTTACTGGTCAATACTTCTTATTACTTGCGCATTTATAGCCAACAGGAAAAATGGCACACCCAAGTCAATTGGTTGCTCAATACCTGGAATGAAGCCATCAGCGACGCACTTTCTTCCGCAGAAAGCCATCGTTCCCTGCTGATCGGGAATGTCTTTGACTTTGTCCAAAACCAACAATATGCAGCGATCAAATTTCTCAATACACATCCCAAAAGTTTGTCGGAATACGCAGACATTGACCTGCTGACAGAAAAGACCACTGCCCAAACCCTGCTTCAATATCTCAAACAGCACATTCTGGTAAAGCGTGTCAACATCCAGCCACAATCCCACATGATGAGTATGGTTGCGGTTTTGCAGGATGGAAGCTTGCTTGCCTTGGACCTCATCCGGCAACTTAAAAGAAAATCCTTGGCCTTTATGAAGGTTTCAGAAGTGATCAACAGGTCAGAAAGGAATGACTATGGTGTTAAAATTCTGAACCTAAGCGATACGCAAACTTTTCTGAAATACTTCTATGGCCTTAATTTCAGTCCGATTCCTGATCGATACCTTCATTATTTTGAAAAAGAAGAAAGTGCAAACATTGATCATACGATACTAAGTGCCCAAGTTGCATCAATGCCTGAAAACAGAGGCATGTCAGGATTGATCAGTAAAGTGAATTATGGTTTGGATGTGTTGAGGAATATTTTCCATCAAAAAGGAATCATTATCACTTTCAGTGGGGTAGACGGGGCTGGAAAGTCCACCATCATCGAGCATACCAAAAAAGAACTGGAGAAAAAGCTGCGCAAAAAAGTGGTGGTGATCAGACACCGTCCATCGATTTTGCCCATCCTAAGCGCCATCACCCAAGGAAAAGAAAAAGCTGAACTAAAAGCCGCCAATACCCTTCCCCGTCAGGGTCAAAACAACAATTGGATCAGTTCGCTGCTGCGCTTTGGGTACTATTATACTGACTATTTGTTTGGGCAGTTTTATGTCTATGTCAAGCATGTGATGCGCGGCGAAGTGGTGCTGTATGACCGCTACTATTTCGACTTTATCAACGACAGTTTGCGCAGCAATATCCGCCTGCCCAAATGGCTGACAAAGGCAGGGTACAAACTATTGCTGCAACCTCACCTCAACTTCTTTTTGTATGCGGATGCCGAAACCATCCTCAAACGCAAAAAAGAATTGGACGCGGAAGCGATTGCTACTTTGACCAAAGATTACCTGAGTCTTTTCAGTGATTTGGATAAGAAGGCGAAAGGGAAATACTTCCCCATCGAAAACCTGCATCTCCAAGAAACCATGGCAATCATTACTTCCAAAGCCCAAATACAACTTGTTTGATATGAAGAACCTGATACAAAAAGCTATCCGTAGGCGCAATCCTAGTTTCACCTTTGATCCGGCATTGGGTAATGTCGCGCTTTGTTCCTTTATCTGGACACAATGCTGGGGTTTGTTGAGAGGTTTGAAGTTGCTGTTTCTCTTCAAAAATCCCAAAATGGCAATGTTAGGAAAGCGGGTCAGCTTTTTCAATACACCCAAAATCACATTTGGAAGATTCCTGAAATTGGGAAATGATGTCTATATCAGCGCATTGGGAAAGCAAGGCGTGCAGCTAGGTGATAATGTCAGTATCGGAGCATTCAGCAGGGTAGTGGTGTCTACTTCCTTTAACCATTTGGGTGAATACATCAAAATCGGAAACAACGTGGGCATGGGTGAATATGCCTACTTGGGCGGGGCAGGAGGATTGGAGATAGGAGATGATTCGATTATCGGTCAGTACTTCAGTTGCCATCCCGAAAATCACATCGCATCCGATCTGTCAATAGCAATCCGCCATCAGGGAGTTACAAGGAAAGGCATCAAAATCGGCAAAAACTGTTGGATCGGCAGCAAGGTGACCATCTTGGATGGGGTGGAAATCGGCGAAGGAAGCATCATCGCAGCAGGTGCTGTGGTAAACAAATCCTTTCCTGAAAATTCTATTATCGGGGGTGTCCCCGCAAAACTTTTAAAAACAAGAATATGAAAACAATCTTAGCTACAGCTTATGCCATCAATCCATTTAAAGGTTCAGAAGACGGTATGGGCTGGAATTTCGTAATGCAGATAGCACGCTTCAACAAAGTAATTGCCATCACAAGAGAAAATAACCGCCCGCACATTGAAAAATACATTGCTGAAAATCCGGACAGCCTGTATGACAATATCCAATTCCTCTACTTCGATTTGCCATATTGGATGCGGTTTTGGAAGAAAGGCGGACAAGGTGCCATGCTGTACTACCTGATTTGGCAGCGTGGAATCATGTCTTTTATCAAGAAGCAAAACCTGAAATTTGATATCGTCCATAACCTCAATTTTCACAACGACTGGACTCCCTCGTTTCTTTGGAAGTTGGATAAGCCGTTTGTTTGGGGACCTGTGGGACATCATCCTCTGATTCCTGCCCAATACCTCCAGCCCTTTGCAAATAAATACCGCATCATTGACCGCCTGACTTGGATGGTCAAGCAATTTTTCTGGAAAATCTCTCCGGCCCTGCACAAGACTGTCAAAAATGCGGACCATATCCTCTGCATGAACAACAGTGTACCAAATATTTTAGGCATTCAGTCCAATTATTCCATCGCACCTTCAGTAGCTACCCAGGATTTTGGATGGAAAGAATTCGACAGTTACAAGGACAAATTCACCCTCATATCAGCGGGACGCTTTGTACCGCTCAAGGGATTTGATTTGACTATCCGTGCCTTTTCTGAGTTTTTGAACGGTTTGGACGCAAAAGACAAAGAGAACTGCGAACTACTTTTGATTGGAAGCGGACCGGAGGAAGGGTTTTTGAAATCCTTGGTTACTGATTTGAAATTGGCGGATCGGGTAACATTTATCTCCTGGATTGAAAGGGGAGAACTGATGGCAAAATTCAAAGATGCTTCTGCATTTCTCTTTCCTTCCCACGAAGGGGCGGGGATGGTAGTCGCTGAGGCTTTGTCTTTTGGTCTGCCGGTCATCTGTCTGGACAATGAGGGCCCAGGGCAATTTATCAGCAGTGAAAACGGTTTTGCAATTCCGATGGGAGACTATGACCAAACAGTTACGGGCTTGGCGGCTGCCATCCAAGAGTTGCATGCATCACCCGAGAAAAGGAAAAAAATGGGAATAGCTGCAAGAAAGCAGTTTGAAAACTGCTTCCATTGGGATAGGAGAGGGGAACAACTTCAGAAAGTCTACGCCGACTTATGAAAGCACAACCTAGAGTATTCGCTTTTCATTTATTGAATGACCGCAGCGGCAGTCCCAAAGTGCTTGGTCAAATCATCAGAAGCTGGATTCATGAAGGGAAGGAAGTACATCTTTATACCATGGTTCACCAAGATGGCTTTCTTTCCAATTTGGAAGGAGTAAACTATCATCACGGATGGTATAAATTCCAAGCCAATCCCTGGTTGAGGCTGATCTATTATTCCTTGAGTCAGCTCATCTTATTCTTCAAGATGCTGGGAAAGGTAAAGAAAACAGATACCCTATACATCAACACAGTTTTGCCTTTCGGAGCGGCGTTGATAGGGAAGTTAAAAGGCTGCCGGGTGATTTACCACATTCATGAGAGCACGGTCTCCCCTACAATTTTGAAGTGGTTCTTGTTTAAAGTGGTGTCTTGGACAGCTTCCGATATCATCAATGTATCCCAATATGTGGCGCAAAGTCATGGAATCACCAAGATTCCCAACCATTTGGTGTACAATGCCATTGATGAAAATTTTTTGTCCAAAGTTTTAACCAAAGAAAAAAATGAAAGCCCTTCACATGTTTTGATGGTTTGCTCCTTGAAAGCATATAAAGGACTTTATGAATTTATACAGCTTGCCGAAGACCACATGGATTTTTCCTTCAGAATGGTTTTGAATGCCGGTCAAAAAGAAATTGATTCCTTTTTCTCAGGTCAGCATTTTCCGCAAAATCTTGAAATATATCCTTCCCAAAAAAACCTCCATCCCTTTTTCCAATGGGCAGATGTGATTGTAAACCTCTCCCGACCTGATGGATGGATAGAAACATTTGGGCTGACCATCATCGAAGGAATGGCTTACGGTTTACCTGCAATTGTGCCTCCGGTGGGAGGGATTTTGGAGGTGATTGAAGAAGGAGTGACGGGGTACAGTGTGGACCCGAGAGACAGGAAATCGCTCAACAAGAAGCTGCTTGAACTGATGGCCAACCCTATTAACTTCCAAAATTTCTCCAAAGCGGCTTTAAAAAGATTAGAGGTATTCAAAGAAAAAACCATGCTAGAGCAAATCAACAGGATTGTTTGATTAGGTATAAACTGAAATTCGGCTTTACGCTATTATGCCAGAAAAATGATAATTCCATCTTAATCATGGCAGAGGACCGAAATGGGCGGTACTTCCGACTTCCGACTTCCGTCTTCCGTCCCGCTTGTAGAGAAATATCTGTTTACTGGCCAAAAAGAGGATAAATATAAAATACTAAACCATAAAGTGATGGAAATACAAAAAACCAATATCAAAGATTGCTTCTTGATCCAACCTAGGGTTTTTGAAGACGAACGCGGTTACTTCCTAGAAAGCTTTAACAGCGAAAAATTCGAACAAATCACCGGAATTGAAACGGAGTTTGTTCAGGACAATGAATCCATGTCAAACTACGGTGTCATCCGTGGACTCCACGCGCAGCGAGGAGAATCCGCCCAAGCCAAACTTATCCGGGTAATTCATGGAACCGTGATAGATGTGGTGGTGGATGCCCGATTTGACTCACCCACCTTTGGTGAAATTTTCACAGTAGAAATCAGCAGCACGCTCAAAAACCAATTGTTTATTCCAAAAGGATGTCTTCACGGCTTTTCGGTTTTGGAAGACAAGACCATCTTTTCTTACAAGTGTGATGCTTTTTACAATCCTGAAATGGAAATCGGGGTTTATCCCCTTGACCGATACCTCGCTATTGATTGGAAAGTAGATACAACCCATGCACAGATTTCCCTCAAAGACCAAAAAGCAATGTCATGGTTGGAATATGTGGCATCCTTTGAGCAAAAGAGATTTCTCAAAACCGTGCAGGTAGTGTAGCATATTTTCTAAAGGAAAAGAAGTGAAATTCCCTTGATCCCTTTTCAATCCTGTTCCATTTTGCAATTCATTTCCAAAAAATGGAAAATAGGATACTGTCAAATATTCGCTAATCTCCTGAATAAAAGCATTTTATTGTTTTGGCACTGCTTTCGTCCTTAAGCAAACAATTGAAATAATCATGAGCAAAAATTTAACACAAAAGAAGAAAATTGCCATCATCGGGACAGTGGGTGTTCCTGCCAATTATGGTGGCTTTGAAACCCTTGCCGAGCACCTCATCGAAGACCTCGGACAGAAACATGACATCACTGTCTATTGTTCGGGTAAAAAGTACAGCAAATCAGAAAGGGTTTCAAGCTATAAAGGGGCAAGACTCAAGTACCTGCCTTTTGATGCCAACGGAATCCAAAGCATCCCCTACGATACCTTATCAATCATAAGCGCACTGTTTTTTGCGGATGTGCTTTTAGTCCTTGGGGTTGCGGGTGCGTGGATTTTACCTTTCGTTCGGATCTTTACCAATAAGAAAATCATCATTTCCATAGATGGGATTGAGTGGAAAAGAGACAAGTGGAATCTTTTGGCCAAGTGGTACTTGTTTTGGGCAGAAGGCATGGCGGTCAAATACTCCCACATCGACATCTCAGACAATGAAGCCATTCAGGATTACACCGCAGCACGATACGGTTCCTTGAGCAGAATCATCGAGTACGGGGCAGACCATACTATGAAAGTTGCGGTTACGGAAGAAGCAACGGAACAATATCCTTTTCTCAAGGAGCAATATGCCTTTAAGGTCTGCAGGATCGAGCCTGAAAACATGGTGCATGTCATTTTGGAAGCTTTTACCAAAACAAGCCGGATGCCTTTGGTCATCGTAGGCAATTGGGACAAAAGTGACTACGGAAAGTCCCTCAAAACCAAATACGGTCAACATCCCAATATCCACATTTTGGATCCCATCTATAACCAGGAAAAGCTGGATGTACTCCGCGGAAATGCCTCTCTGTATGTTCACGGTCATTCGGCAGGAGGCACCAATCCCTCCTTGGTAGAAGCGATGTACTTAGGCTTACCTATCCTGGCAAACGGTGTTTCCTACAACAGAGTCACCACTGAAAACAGGGCCCTGTACTTTTCCGATCAGGAAAGTTTGATTGCTGAAATCAACAAAATCTATACTGCCAAATTGAAACTGGTAGGGGAAGAAATGCGGGCAGTCGCCAAGCGCAGGTACACTTGGTCCCATATTGCCTTCAAATATGAACTGTTGGTAGAAGAGGCCTTGAACACCTCAGAAAAGGCCAATGTGGAAGCCGAAACCAAAAATATCCCCTATGACCAACTCCTTGAATTGGGCCATGCCCACTTAAAAACCAATTTAAACTTCTAATTACCTTTTCTATGAATTCGATCCATATCATTGGCCCTTTGGCCGCCTTTTTAATGACACTTTTGGTGATACCTGTGTTGAGAAAAATTGCCTTCCGAATCAACATGGTGGACAAACCCAACTTCCGGAAAGTACATACTTTGCCCATTCCTCTGATTGGCGGTGTCGGGATATTCATCGCCACCACTTTGGCCTTAGGCTTGGCTTTGCCTTTTGATTTAGACATTTTGGGTTTCAAAAATATTTACCTCGCCATGAGCATTTTATTGATGATGGGCGTGATAGATGATTTTTTTGAATTGAGAGCTACCATGAAACTTGCTATTCAGCTAGTATTGGCGCATTTCATTTTTTCCCAAGGAATAAAAATCGAATCCCTACACGGTATTTTTGGTATTTATGAATTGGCCGATTGGATGCAATACGGTCTTACCGTGGTAGTAATCGCGGGGGCTGTAAATGCCTTCAACCTGATGGATGGCATAGATGGACTTGCGGCAGGACTTGCCATTGCCGGCTTTGCGGTTTTCACCGTATTGGCTGTTTTGACCAATCAGTTTCTGCTTGCATTGGTATTTCTGACATACATCGGTGGATTGTTTGGGTTTTTGAGATTTAACCTGAGCAAAAGCCAAAAAGTATTTATGGGAGATGCAGGTTCATTGATGATGGGCTTTATTTTGGTGGTATCAGGAATCAGGCTGATCCAATCCGCACAGAGTACAGCCAACGTCTCTTTGGTAATCCTTGGCGTGGTGGCGGTCATGCTTATTCCGGTTTTTGATGCTCTCCGTGTTTTCAGAAAAAGAATGAAATCCGGTAAAAGTCCTTTCAATCCCGACAAAACCCACCTTCACCATTTGGTATTGACCACCGGTCTGAGACACAAAGCAAGCAGCTTGGGAATAGTGGGACTGATGTCCGGGATAATCCTGATTGGCTTTATCAGTTACCAATTGGTAGGACTGACGGTTGCTTTTATAGCTATGCTGTTTCTGTTTTCCTTTGTCACATCCCTTTTACAATTCCACAACAGGTTGATGTCGTGGAAAACCAAGATCAAAAGGATGGAGAATACCAACCAATAGACTCAAGAAGCAAGACATAAGATTCAAGACTTGATCCATCAACAACAATTAGAACCACTATAACAATTTCATCACTTACACCTGTCCGCCGTGGCGGAACCGCTAGAACCACTACAACAATTACACCTGTCCGCCGTGGCTGAACCAATCCACCTCTATGTTCTCTATGACCCTATGTGGTAAAAAATCCACTTGTCCCATCTGTGCAAATCCTTTAAATCTGTGGTTAAATTTCCCTTCCCTGTTTTGGCGAAAGGCCCAATTCCCGACTACCCATAAAATTAGCCAAAACCAAACCCAACTCATTTCACATTTTTTCTATAAACATGCCACCCGTTCAGGGTTTTCTACCAACCCGAAAACATCGAAAACCAATATACCTGTCCGCCGTAGCGGAACCATTACAACTTTTCTAACCCGACAACAATTACAACCACGAGAACAATTACACCTGTCCGCCGTGGCGGAACCTTTTCAACCTGACCACCCGAAGCAGACAACAAGTTTCACCTTATGTGCTCTCTCAGTATTCTGGGGCGAAGTAAAAAATATTTCCATCCAAAACGATTTATAATAAGTCAAGGGTAAAAAAAACTCTCAGGTTTGAAACCTGAGAGTCAAATTAAAAACTTACAAATTAAGGCTGTTATTTTTTCGCCGATTTCCCACTTGCGTCAAGTGCTGATTCCCGAAGTTCAGTTATCAATTTTTCCATTTTGGTATGCCACGCATCAAACTTTTCCAAAACAGAAGTTACTTGAATGGCACTTTTCTCTTCCTCCAAGGTAGATGATTCATCTTTGTCCTTAGATTTCTTGGATTTTTTCGCCGCCTTCAATTTATTAGGATCAAAGGACTTCAGTTCTGAAAGCCAATTGTCCTTTTCCATCAACTTACTGAGTTTTTTGCCCTCTTTGATGGGTTTTTTGGAATCTGATTTAGAAACTTTAAGGCTATCGATGGTTAGATGCTTTTTCTTAAGTCCTAGTCCATAGATTTCGTTGATTTCTACCAAAAAAGCATCCACAACACCCTTTAAATGGAACAGAAATGAATATTGATGCGCTTTCTCAATCTCAGAACCGGAAATAGCAGGATTTTTAAGTTCTTCCAGATAAAGTTTCGCATAGTTTAACCTTGATTCTGTTATTGCCTTCAAAGGGGTATAGTTCTTCATTTTCATTATTAATGTATGTTTTGGTCAAATTTACCTAAAATCAAAAAGCCGAAGTCCAATGTTAAGTGATATTTTAATATAGGAACAAGAAAGGGTTGATTTGGATTATTTTTTTGTGAAAACCGTCAGGGTAAATGCACCAAAATGACAGCAATTTGATAACCCTCGAATCCAAAGTTGGATTGAAATGAAGCATACATTTGTGATAATTCTTCAAAGGTATTTTTTCGTCTGTTCAGGAATTAGGCACTGCTTTTGGCAGTGTCATTTTTTTTTTACCTGCTATGACTTAAAAATGGTTTGGTTCAAGCCCTTGGTTTTATTTTATTACTTTTTTCAGTATCCAAGAAACCAGGATTCCTGCCATAAACAATTTCCAGCCAAATGCACCCCGTCCCATTGTGGAAATATCCTTTCCGAAAATGCACTAAGTGACGATTTGATGGACAATCCATCGAAAAAAGTAATATGATTACAATTATGATTTAGAGATTTATTCTGGCTGATGGTATTGGTTGACCAGGGATATGATTTTGTGGAATACCTCGGTGTTTTCATACACTCCCCTGAATTCGCCTGAATGTGCCCCATAGGCAAAAATCGGCACCATAATCCCGGTGTGATCGTCGCTGTGAAACGCCATTTCCACTTCATTTCCTGACACTTTTCCCTGTGGCAAACTCAATCCGGCAGTTTCGTGGTCTGCGGTGATGATCAAAAGGGTATTTGGGTTTTGGTCGACATATTGGATCATCCAACCCACTGCCTCATCAAAATCCAACAATTCGGTGACAACAGTACTCCCACTATTGGCATGTCCGCCCGAATCAATCATGGCAGCTTCCACCATCAGAAAAAACGGTGATTTTTTCGATTTCAAAAAGCTGATAGCGTTTTTACTGCTTTGTAAAAGGTAATCTTCTCTGCCTTTGGCCATCGTAGGCATCCCGCTGGAAGAAGCAAAATACCCCACTTTTTCCGCAGGGGAATTCGCGATTTCTCCCATACTTTTCATCATAGTAAAGCCATTTTCTTCCAATTCCTTCAACCTGTCCGTCCCAAATTGGGTGAAATCCCTTTTTCCTCCTCCGATAAAAAGATCGAGTTTGCTTTCAGGCAAGTATTGGGCTATTTTATCGATGTCGTCCCGTTCGACATGATGCGCATAAAAGGAGGCGGGAGTTGCCCCGGTAAGGTTGTCTGTGGTGATGATTCCACTATTGAAATCATATGAATCGAGGATTTCGGTAATATTCTGAAGTGCCTTTCCATCTGTTCCTGTTCCCAAAGCCCGGTTATTGGTTTTTTGTCCTGTGGCATAGGCGGTTGCTCCTGCTGCTGAGTCGGTAGTAAAATCATCCGCCGCTTGGGTTTTGACAAAACCGATATTTTTGAGTTGCGTGAGGTTCAATTGGTTTCCATTGGCAAACATCCCTGCTGAAATCTGCGCCAATCCATTTCCGTCTCCAATCATCATAATGACCCGATCAATTTTATTTTCCACTCCGTCATGGTCGAATTCAGGCTTATAGGTCTCGTGGATTTTTGTACCTACAAAGATGTTGTTTTCCAGATTTTTGAGATACTGATTTGCCTCATAGGGTTGGTCTGTGTTGATGTAATCTATCCCAAGGTCTGCAAAAGCTTTCCATGCTGACTTGCTGTCAGGAGAGGCCCAAAACCTGACCGGCTTGTCAAAAGCGTGTACTTTGGAAATAAAAGACACCAATGAATCCCTTTCGGATTGGACAATTCTGCCTTTGCCATTCCAAACTGAAAATTGCCTGAAACTCAGACTGACCATTCCAATTTTTTCCCAAGGAAGTCCCGGGCTGAGCACTTTGTTTTGATAATCAAAGAATAGGTAAGGCGGATAGTTTTTATAATCTTCGGGTTTGGGCCGATTGCCAGAAATAATCAGCTTGAGGCCAGTCTGATTTTGCTCTGAAAAGAGTAAGTGCTCAAATTCGGAAGCATCTTTTACTATTTGATCCAAGGTAGTATAAGCCTCAGTTTTGCAATCAATCAGCAAGTGAAAGTCAAAGGCATCTATCATCCCAAGTGATTTGGCCTTTTGGATAGGTTCGAAATAAAGGGACTTCAAAGTCCGCTCCGTCCGGATACTTTCTGCTTCGTGGGCTGCCATCAATTCCCCTTTTTGCAAAATCACGTCCACTTCGATCGAAGCACATCCTGCCCCAAAAGCATCCCAAAAAGGCACAGTTCTCAGGTAATCATTGTGGGAGTGGAGCTTGTAAGTGGGAAGGTCCTGCCCAACTGCCAGCAAAGCAAAGACTGTCGAGGACAGAAGGAGGAAAAATATTTTTTTCATCTTCAAAAGTAAGCAGGGCAACTTATCGGATGGCCCTGTTTTTTACCTGTTTTGGTGATTTAACAAAAACATAAACCAAAGTGCCTTTTGGGATAACAATGCCCGAGGTCCGGTTCACCTTTCGATCCTTTATTCTTTCTTCAAAAAGTCTATGTTATTGGGTTGGAGTTCCGAATTGACTTGGGCCTTGTAAGATTTCTAAGGAAATGAATGTTAACAATAAGTTGACATAGAAAACCTGTCCATGATGCCAAAAAGCCCCATCTTGTTTGTTCAAAAACTTTTGAATTGATGAAAAAATTAAGATTGATCTCGCTTGTTTTATGCTTTTTGGCATTTGCCGTTGTATCCAAAGCACAGAATCCAAGGTTGAATCAAACCCAAGTTATCGGAAGCCACAACAGTTACAAAAGCGCGATGCCCGCCCCGATTTTGGAGTATTTACAAAAAATCAATCCCGCTGCTGCGAAAAGTTTGGAATACGAGCATTTGCCGCTTTCAGAGCAATTGGATCTGGGACTTCGTAACCTGGAATTGGATGTATTTCATGATCCCATGGGAGGAAAATATACCAATCCCAAGTCCCTGGCAATGCTACCCGAAGGGACTATTTTTGACTCCAAAAAAGAACTGCAGGAGCCCGGATTGAAGCTTTTTCATGTTCAGGATTTGGATGTACAATCCCATCACTTACTTTTCAAAAACGCCCTTTTGGAGTTAAGGGACTGGAGTAATAAAAATCCCGATCACCACCCTGTATTTGTCTTGATCAATGCCAAAGACGGACTAGTTCCGATGACTGTTAGCCCACTTTCTTTTTCAGGTATGGCCTTGGATAGCATCGATTTGGAAGTCAGGACTTACTTGGGAATGGACAAATTGATTACTCCTGATCAGGTTCGAGGTGCGTATGAATCTGTCGAAAAGGCTGTCCTGGCAGGCAACTGGCCGGAAATGGATGCTGCAAGAGGCAAGTTTCTCTTTGTGCTGGATGAAAGCGAAGAGAAAATCCGTCGTTACCTAACCCAAAAACCAGGACTAAAAAATGCCGTGCTCTTCGTCAATCTGAAAGAAGGAAACCCGGAAGCTGGCTTTAGAATCATCAATGATCCTATCTCCAATGAGACCTACATTCAAGAACTTGTAACAAAAGGCTACATCATTCGAACTCGCGCCGACTCCGATACCAAAGAAGCCCGAACAGGAGACTATACCAAGTTCGAAAAAGCGAAAGCCTCCGGCGCTCAGGTAATTTCCACCGATTATTACATGCCTTCACGTCTTTTCCCATCGGACTATTCGGTGAGTTTTGAAAACAAAACTTTTGAGAGAACAAACCCTATTTTAATTCAAAAGTGAATTACTCCAAGCTCATTCCTGCACTAATAGGTGTAGGTATTATGTATTCTTGGCCTCGGGTGCCGCTTTTGGCCCAATCTGGAAGTGAGGCTAAAGTGGCTTTTCTAGCTGATATCCATTTGCAGGATGTTTATGGGGACTTTCAGTCGGATGATTTCAAAGGGGTAATCAATCCGAAAACCGGCAAGCATGCGACTATCCGCACCATGGAAAGTCAGCTAAATTCTACCCGCCTTTTCAATGAAAATTACTTTGCGCTTTTAGCGGCATTAGAGGATTTGCGAAAGCGAGGAATCAAGCTTGTCGCACTTCCGGGTGACTACACGGATGACGGTCAGCCGATGAATATTTTGGCCTTGAAAAGAATTCTTCAGGATTATTCAGACCGGTACGGCATGCGCTTTTTCATCACGACGGGAAATCACGATCCAGTTTCGCCTTTTGGCGGACCTGATGGTAAATCAGATTTCATGGGAGAAAATGGGCAAAATCAGGCGGTATCGAGTGAACCTAAAAATGATAACAAGGAAGTTGCGGTAAGTTCCGAGATGAAGAATTGGGGCTATTTTGAAATCTGTGAGGAATTGAAAGGCTTTGGATTCAATCCCGGAGCACAAGATATTTTTTGGACACATCCATTTATGACCTTTGATTACGAAGGGTATGATTTTCATAAAGTCAGCGCGGAATCATCCATCCGCGCGCGACTTTTCCCAGATCCCAAATCAGGATGGATGCTTCCGGATGCCAGCTATCTCGTTGAGCCTGTAGAAGGACTTTGGCTTTTGGCCATTGATGGCAATGTCTATACTTATTCCGGTGATGCGAATCAACCGGATTCCACCGCTTGGAGAGGATCCGGTATCGGCTTCAACTTAGCTTCGAAAACAAAACAGCATCAACTCGAGTGGATCAAAAAGATCAGTGAAGAAGCTGAAAAGCGTGGAAAAACGCTGGTTTCCTTTAGTCATTATCCCCTCACGGATTTTCATGAAGGAGCTTCTACAGAAATGAAAAAACTCTTTGGTATTAGTAATTTTCAATTAAGTCGCGTTCCTGAAAAGAATGTATCCCAACTCTATGCAGCCGCAGGTATCCGGGTGCATTTCGCAGGTCACATGCACATCAACGACACAGGAAAGCAAGACGAAAATTCAAATGGGCAGCTGGTAAACATTCAGGTACCGTCTTTAGCAGCCTTTCCTCCGGCATACAAAATCATGAAACTTGAATCAGATAAATCTATGGAAGTACAAACTCATCTTTTGCAGAAAGTAGACCGATTTGACGAGTTTTTCGATCTCTACAAAATGGAACATCAGTGGCTAAGTCAGAAAACTGGTGCTACAAACTGGAATCTGAAGGTATTGGACGCGGTCGATTATGTGGAATTTACCCAGCTTCACCTTCAGGAATTGATCCGTTTGCGGTTTTTGAAATCCGATTGGCCGACCGATTTGGGAATTTTGGTGAATGGAATCACCCACCCCCAACTTCAAGAGTGGATTGATTCTCCGGCGGATCTAAAAGGAGAACTTCTGAACGCCATTTTAGAATCTATCGAAAGCACTCACCATAAAGGTGATTTAATGGAGGATTTTTACTTAATCAAAAATGGAGGTGACCTTGGAAGTTATAAAATCCCAATGGCACGAATGGCGGTATACCAAAGCTTGCACAAGAGAAATCTCAAAACAGGAAACGTATCTTTGAATGCTCAATTCTCGGATTTTCTGGAAATTTTCGGGAGGCTTTGCAATGGTCTTCCTTCTGATGATTTCTCTATTGATCTTCGGGATTTGAGCGTGAAAAAGGTTGACTAGGATTCTTAATTTAACTTACAATCCGTCGGTAACTGTTTAGAGATTGGTAATTAAAGAATGAAAAAAGCCGAACGAATCCGTTCGGCTTTTTGGTCATATAATACCACTTGAGAATTTTTAGTATCCGGGATTTTGTTCAAGGAATCCGGGAATGTTGGAAGCTCCGTCTATCGCTCGCTGAGGAATCGGGAACAATCTTTTGTTGACATCACTGTCAGTCTTTTCGGTCCAGCTATCCTCATATTTTCCAAATCTGATTTGGTAAATTCTTCTCAGACCTTCCCAGTATAGTTCAAATCCAGATTCACGGAAAAGAATATCCAAATCAATAGAATTCAGTGGAGCTGGAGTTTGGGCAGGACGTGCATTTCTAGAAGTTCTCAGCGTGTTGATATCGGCAAGAGCTCCAGGATTATCGCCTTTTCTCAATTTGGCTTCAGCACGCATCAGATATACTTCGCCTAATCTGAGCAGAACGATATCCACACTACTGTTGCTGCAGCAGTTTGGAGCAGTTCTGCTAAATTGATATTTAGAAAATCGGTGACCTGTATTGTGAAGACTTCCTTGATTGGTGAAATCTACCTGGAAGGTGTGATCCACATAGCGAATGTTTGAACCGCTGCTTCTTCTGTTGATCACCGGGTAGATTCTCACCTTACCATCCGGACACTTCAATATGTTCCCACTCGCATCTTTTCTTGGTCCCCAGATGACATTTCGAAGGATTCCTCTATCCATTTCAAATAGTAATGGATCTACGCAATAATAATGATCTGCGTCATTGGTGGGGTTTATGCCAGTAAGGTCTCTGAGGTTTTCAGGAACGATCGTTTTCTCCTGAAAAAAACGGGCATCAGCGTCGGCTGGATCCACATCTCCATAGGCGTCGTACCAAGTCTGAACGAAGTCCGGAGTGGCCGCAACTGCATCTGTACCTCTCGTATTGGGAAATTCCGGTCTTGGGACTTGATCCCCGGAAATAGACCAATATTGCCATCTGCTGTGTTCGGTCTGAAGTACCCCTCTCTGATCAAGTGAAAATATAATTTCCTTATTTGTAACATTATTATCATTGAACAAGTCAAAGTATTCCGGTGACAGAGAATAGCCTCCGTTGATGACATTGTCAGTATATCGAATCACTTTGTCCATGTCTTCCACTCTGAAATTGGGCGTTCCATATGGATCTCGATATACAGCAGCATTCAAATAAAGACGGGCCAACAATGCCTCAACTGCATGCTTGTTCATTCTACCGGGAACACTGTTACTGCTGATCACATCAACTACTGAAAGGAGCTCCGACTCGAGATAATCAATAGCTTCTTGTCTTCTAAGGATCTCTGATTGCTGGTTAGACCGTTCCTTTCTGAAAACAAGTCCCCAGTTGTCCAGAGCCATCATGTTTAGGTATGCCTTAATCGCAATCATTTCGTAAAGTGGATTTTGGGCGCTCGGATTTCCATTTTGCACTTCCAATCCCAATTGCTCTTCCGCTGCTACTGCTCTGGACAAGGTCAGGGTAACAAAAGTCCAAGTATCCCCCACCAAGCTATTTCCAGGGGTCATCAGATGCTGGTGTACGGCAATAAATTTACCTCCGTCAAACCAGTCCGTACCACCTCGATAGGGAAGGATTCCTTCATCAGATGCGACTTCCTGAAGCCCAAAATTGGTCGTGTGAAGCCATACTTGACGCATCATGCCATATACCGGAGCTATGGACCCACTCACAATTTCCGCTTGACCCGTTCCTGTCAGTGACTCATCGAGGATTTCTTCCTCCAATGTTGTGCAGCTTAGAAAAGCGAGAAAAAAAGCGACTGTTGTTATTATTTTGCTAAAACTTATAGTTTTCATATGATTATATTTTTATTGGAGGCCACAAGGAATCTCACATGGGAAATGATTATCTACAGGTTCTTTAAAAGGTTAAATTCAGGTTGACCATGTAGGTCCTAGCCATAGGGTAAGTGAATCGATCGATACCAAAGGTTTGAATTCCTGCAGAAGTTGCTCCCGTATTCACTTCCGGGTCAAATCCAGAATAGTTTGTAATCACAAACAAGTTTTGACCGGTAAGAGCAATCCTGATATTTTGAAAGGCATTTCCCATTCCTAGCCTATCTGGGCTTATATTATATGCCATCGTGGCATTGTTCAATCTCAAGTAGGATCCACTCTCCAGGAATCGGGTAGAGACCGTATTGGCATTGTTAAAGGATTCGTTGGGGAATTGGACTGCAAAATCCGTGGTGTTGTTGGATCTGGAAAGTTGAGACTTAGTGAAGAGAGACATAGTCGTATGATTGTAGATCTCATTTCCTGCGCCTCCGTTGAAATTCATTCCAAAGTCAAAATTCTTGTACCTTAGGTTAGTGCTGAAACCATAAATCACCTTGGGGATCGCACTACCTACTACGCTCCGGTCATTGTCCAAGATTGCACCGTCACCGTTGATATCCACAAATCTGTTTAGTCCATCTTCTCCGATTCCATCAAACTGAAGCATGTAAAATGCGCCGATCGGCTGATTGTTGATGTAACCGTTGATGGTTGCTCCAGTTTGACCGGCACCTTGAGCCTGACCTGTTGTTAATACCGCAAAAGGGGAATCTCTTACTTCGTTTTGTATCAAAGTGATATTACCACTTATTACATAAGAAAAGGCTTGCTGCGGCTTGCTGTTGTAATTCAAGGCCAATTCGATTCCACTGTTGTGAATCTCCATACTCTCGATGTTATCCCAGAAAGTAGAGGTAGGCTGAATCGGATCGGCTGGAACTACTTCTAAAAGGATGTTAGAGGATACTTTGTTGAAATAATCCATAGTACCGGTCAATCGATAATTTAAAATAGCAAAGTCGATTCCCGCATTAAATTGGGTAGATACTTCCCATTGTAAGTCAGGGTTTGCCAATCGGGTAAAAACAATCCCATACGGGTAGTCGTCCAAAGTCCTTCCCTGGGTATCGATAGGGTAAGTATTGAGACTGCCAGCTCCGGTGGCTAATCGATCCTCTGAGAAACTTGCTTGGGTAATCTTGGATGGAATTTCCTGATTTCCGGTTTGTCCCCAGCTGGTACGAACTTTCAGGTTGTCAAAAAACGAGTTGGCCATAAAGTCTTCTTTCGTCACATTCCAGCCCAAAGCAAAAGAAGGAAAGTAGCCATATTTGTTATTGTCTCCGAACTTGGAAGAACCATCTGCACGGATTGTAGCCGTAAACAAATACTTCTCATCATAGACATAATTTAATCGGCCAAAGAAGGATTGTAATTCATTCCGAACCCCTGAAGCGCTTATCGTGGTCGGAAATTCACTGGTGCTGTTTTGATCCTGAAATCTAGGTTCGATATTGTTAGCTGCAAATCCTCTGGCGGAAGTACCTCTGAATTCGTCCAAAAATGTCTGGTAAGAATGACCTGCCAGTGCAGTGAAATTGTGCTTGGCTTTACCCCAATTATAGGTTAGGGTATTTTCTACCAGACTATTGGTATTGGCAGAAATCAATTGATCCAAACTACCATTTGCCACATTGGACTCATTTACAACTTCGGTGAACGGCTTATACTGTACATATCTATTGGTAGTGGAATAATCCACCCCAAGATTTAACTTATAAGTAAGGCCTTCTATGATTTCGAAAGAGGGAGATATGGTACCCAAGATCCGGTTGTTTGCGGCATTATCGCTGTAGAGCTGATTTCGCTTGATCGGATTCAAGGCATTGGTATTGAGCAAGGTAGGTTCACCATCCGTTAAGGCAGGAATCGTGGGATTCAAGTTAAGCATATCACTGATGGTAGATTCGATGCTTGGCCGGAGATTTTCAGTATAGGAGGCTGTCAGATTGTAGTCTATGATTAACCTTCCCTCAAAAGCTTTCTGATTCATGTTCAGTTTACCGGAATAGCGCTTTAAATTGCTATTCTTCAAAATGCCTTCCTTGTCTAGATAGCCAAGGGAAGCGAAATAGGAAAATTTCTCGCTGTTTGCTCCGCTCATGGATAAACTGTAATCCTGAGAGAACCCTGTTTGGGTCAATTCATCTTGCCAACGGGTATTTCCGTCGAAATCCTCCAAATTGCCACCTACTGCCACTACTTGGCGTCGAAACTCATCTGCCTCGAAAACGTCAATTTGATTGGCCATCGAAGACCATGCAGTAGATGCTGACAAGTTTACCTGAGAAGTTCCGGCTTTACCTTTCTTTGTAGTAATTACAATGACCCCATTGGATGCTCTGGAGCCATAAAGGGCCGTGGCACTAGCATCCTTTAACACATCGATACTTTCGATATCATTAGGATTTAAGAAGTTGAGCGGATTGGAAGCGATTCCTGTGTCGGAATTATCCAACAAAAAGCCATCAAGAACATAAAGTGGCTGTGTTCCTGAGCGCAAACTTCCGATTCCCCGGATGATTACATTCTGATTTGCCCCGGGTTCCCCACTGACTGAGGTAACATTCACTCCGGCAACTTTCCCCTGCAAAAGATCTACAGGATTGGCAATTATTCCCCGGTTGAAATCTTCATTTTTTAAAGAACCAATGGAGCCAGTCACATCTGATCTTTTTTGTGTACCATATCCTACCACAACAAACTCATTAAGCTGAGAATCGTCGAGTTGCATTTGGATCGATAGTACTGATTGTCCTTTGATGGGAACTTCCATAGTAGTATATCCCAAATAAGAAACCACAAGGATTGCATCATTGGGCACATCGATTGAAAATTTCCCATCTAGATCTGAAATGGTTCCGGTAGTCGTTCCTTTGACAAGAAGTGCTGCACCTGGCAACGGCGCTCCTGTCTCATCTTTAACAGTTCCTGTGACTACTGCAAAGTCTTTTATGTCTGAAGATGCAGGTAAGGCTTTAGCCTGAATTCCTGACAATCCTCCCGAAAAAAAGATCACACTGCAGATTACGCACATTCGAAGCGTTGCTTGTGTTTGTTTGGAAGTAAAATTTCCCATAATCAATAGGTTTAAATTGGTTTAAGTACTTTCCAAAATTACCATGTGAGGGACGGTCGGAGGTCTAGTTTCTTTTTATATCCTTGTTATGTTTTAATAACCAAAAAATAATCCTGAAGGCCTTTTGTTAAGGACATGTTACATATGGTTGATAAAAAGCAGTGAATTCAAATCCAAGTTATTTAATGGTTAATTCTTCCTAAAAAGGCAAAGGGCTTCCTTCCCAAAAAATAGCTCCAAGTATAATTCCTTCCTCTACTGAGTAGGGAGGAACCATCTGCCGGATAACCCAATTTAAAGCTATGATTTTTTTGAATACCGTTATTTTTGGAATCATTTCGAACCTAAAAATTGATTCTTCACTCAGATTGAGTATTAAGGAGGAGTCTTTCTCTACCGAAAAAGATCCTAAATCCGAAATCAAATTACCTTTTATTTCTGAGGGATTTCTGTCGGATTTTGTTTTGTAAAAAAAGACTTTCAACAACCCCAACACACGAAAACCATTACACCTGTCCGCCGTGGCGGAAGATTTTATATCTGCGTTCATCCATTTTATCTGTGGTTAAAAAATAACCTTCCCTGTTTTGGCGGAAAGCAACTTCCCAATCACCCTTCAAATTAGCCAAAACCAAACCCAACGCATTTCACATTTTTTCTATAAATATGTCACCCCTTCGGGGTTTTCTACCAACTTGACAACCTGACAACGCGAACCAGACAACAAAAAAGACACAAGATGCAAGACAAAAGATCAAAGACTTGATTCAGCGACAATAATTAAAACCACTATAACAATTACAACAATTACACCTGTCCGCCGTGGCGGAACTTTTTCAACCCGACAACGAGAAGCAGACAGCCTGACAACCCTTGCTCATTTCCATTATTTGAAAGTACTTAAAACTCCATTTTGATCCCGTGGTTAATCACCCTCCCTTCAACACCAGCCCCTCCAGTTCCAAATCCCTCAGTTTCATTCCTGCAAGTAAAAGGTTATCTGACTCAATGTGTTTTTGGCATTCATGAATCATAGCAATTAGCTTTTTGGCTTTATTTATCCTATCAAAAGGAAAAGGGTCAATATTGGACGCAATAATCTTATTGAGTTTTTGGTTGATCTGTTCTTCCTTTTGTTTCAGCTCGGATTTTACTTTTACCACTTCCATATTTGTTAATTATTTAAACATATTAAAGTCAATAATATAAACAATTGTCACACATATCCACGCACTTTCAATTTGATGATCTAATAAAAATTTATAGACCTTTTTTAACTCTCTGCGGTTTAAACGAATAACGTTTTGTACTATGCTTGATTTTAATTCTCCTTTGCCCATCCCGTCTCCAAAGACTATATTTACCTCAAAGAGCCTTTTGTGAATTTCTCTACCCTATGCAAGTAATTTATCAACGTTCAGAATTCCTGAAAAAACTGTTTCCTGCCATAGACATCCATGACAATGATCAATTGATCCGGGTGTTGAAGGAGTTTTACAGCGTTGGACAGCTTTCGGCTGATGTGAAGATTTCAGAGGACACCATAGAGATCAATGTCCCTGATGCTCCTCTAGGCGGAGATCCGGCAGCATTTCAGAAAGCGAACAAACTATGTGAACACGGAAGGTTTTCAGAAGCGCGTCCAATCTTGGAAGAACTAATCAGCAAATATCCACCTGTAAGTGAATACCACAGGACTCTTGCCCAATCTTATGAGGAAGAAGGAAACCATGAAAAAGCCATTGATATTTTGATCGATGCCTTAAAATGGGATCCCAAAAATCATTGGGCATTGATTCTGATGGGAAACATCTATTTCAGGTATTATAACGATTTGAATGTTGCAATGACTTATTTCGACCAAGTGGTTGAATCTGACCCCAAAAATTATATCGCACTCAATAATATCGGGGGCACATTTTTACAAGCCGGAAAGCTTACACTTGCCGAAAGATACTTGGGGAAGGCGTATAAAGCGAATCCAAAATTCCCCAATATCACTTTAGGGATGGGCTTACTTAATTTTCAAAAAGGTGATTTCAGAAGTGCTTTTGATTTTTCCATTCAGGCTTTAAGATTTGAACAAAAATTGGAAAGCCAAGTCTATAAGACTGCCCTTAAATTGGCTTTGGATTCTTCAGATACACTTATTGAAAAACAGACAGGAAAAGAATCATTGATTGATTTTATTCAAGAAATTGAGAAACTGACAGGTAAAGAGGTTGTAATTGAACAGGATTCAACCATCTCCACAGCCGCCAAGGTAGAGTTTGCAGAAAATCACCACAGAGACTTTCATAAAATTCTTCATAACCCAAAATACCCACAGACAGATCATTTGATCGCGCATGAATTGGTTCATTTAAAACTTGCCGAAGAAGCGAGGAAGAAAAAATGTAACAAGTTATTTATAGGCAAGGACTCTAAAATTGAAACTTTCAGGAAAGGAATCCAGAGCACCCTAAAGAAACTTGAAAAGAGAGGGGTTTCTCCTGAAAATATTGATAAGTATGCAAAAAGCCTTTTTGATGGAATACTCAGTCAAGTTTACAACACAGCCATTGATCTCTTTATTGAGGATTTCTTATACAATCAGTACCCTGAGTTGAGGTATATTCAATTCAGATCATTATACCAGATGAATCAGGAAGGCCATAAGGCGGTCAATGACCCCAAAATCATTGAACTTTCTCCTCCGGATATATTGACCAAAAGCAGAATATTCAATGTCGTTTCAGCAAGACATTTTGAGGACCTGTTTGGTGTTAAAATGGAAAAGCAATATGCCCTCCGTCCATTTGAAAAAGACCAAGCAGACCTTTTTTGGGATGAATTCAAAGAGTATAGAAGCGATAGAAAGGAAGGGGAGGAATATGAGCTCGTGCAGCATTGGGGGGAGGATTTGGAATTGGGATCCTTTTTTGAACTTGTAGATGAAATAGAATACAGGTCTCAGAACCAACCATCCTCAAAATCTCCGGAAGATGTTCTGACACAGATCGAGCAAGATCCCATGCAATTAAATTCCTTTGACCTTGAGGAAGAAGAGAGTCTGAAGAAATTCCAAGAAGAGCATGCAGGAAAAGACATCAATATGGCGGTGGCCATGTATATGGTAGGGGCCTTGGAACATTTTAGAGGAATGTCAAATGACAAAGTCAAGGAAATTGCCTATGAAATTGCAATGCTTGGTCAAACAGGAATTTCCCCAGAGAAAAAGGGATACAAGCTGAATAAAATCCCCAATACTACTTTTACCGGATATAAGTTACTTGCCTATTATTATGTCAGTTGGGCCATTGCCATACCCGAAATGCTGAGGGAGCTTCAGATGCCATTTGATAAGGAATATCAACTGGCTTTAACACTTTCCAAATAATTTTATGGAAAAACTTAAAGATGTCATTAGGAATCATGATTTTAACCCAGAGGACTATGATGGTTTTATGTGCAGTGAGTTTCAGTTTATGCGATTTTTCTTTTTGGAAAACAGAGATCTTTTAACATGTTTTGATGAAGTAAATAGTTTTTTGGCGGCAAACGGATTTCTCCAACTTAATTTTACGGATTTTAGAGAAGAATTGTCAATAAGCGCGGATGGAGTGGGCCTTTATGCCGATCCTTATGTCAATGAAACGAACAGGAAATTGATTTTAACAATTGACAAATATGATCCTTGGAATAATTCTATTGACCTGATGATTGTTGAATTGATAAGGTTACGAAAAGAGAAAGATTGGGCTAAATTTCAAAACCCTAAAAATTTAGCTGTGGCCTTGAGTATTGAAGCATCAAAATTATTGGAGCAATTTCTAGGAGAAAATCCTACGGAAGTCAATACGCAAAAAATCAAGGAAAAATTAGCTACTGTTTTTTCTTATAGTTTGCTTTTGGCTGAAAACTACGGATTGGACATAAAAGAGATTGTCTTGGAAAAGATCCAAAACCACAATGAAGAATACCCTATTGAGAATGGAAAAGGTTTTCACGAAAAAGCAGATAAAAAATAAATGCTTTAATTTTCAAGAGAACAAAATTAATTAAACACCCATACATGATTTCACCCAATTCTAGCTCAAAAGGCTATGTGTATATTTTGATCAACATTTCTATGCCAGGGTTAGTAAAAGTGGGCAAATCCACTAGAAGCCCTGAGATCCGCGCGGCAGAATTATCCCAAGCATCTGGGGTTCCCCATAGTTTTCAGATTGTTTATCAGACATTAGTTGATAATTGTGATTTGGCGGAGAAAGAGGTCCATAAGTTTCTAAACCCTTATAGAGAGAACAATAACAGGGAATTCTTTAGAATACCAGTAAACAGGGCTATTGATGTTTTACGAAAGGTGATTGTTGAAAATAACTTGAAAGAGTCTGACTTCGATATAGATCCTTACAGATTTTCCTATGAAGAGTTCCATTCAGCTGAAGCCTTATTCGAGAAAGTAATATCAAATGAAAATTATTGGGAACAAGCAAAGCTTCATTTGAA
Source organism: Cognataquiflexum rubidum (assembly GCF_022538115.1). Lineage (GTDB taxonomy): Bacteria > Bacteroidota > Bacteroidia > Cytophagales > Cyclobacteriaceae > Cognataquiflexum > Cognataquiflexum rubidum. The sequence goes on from NZ_JAKZAL010000008.1 coordinate 228,511, forward strand.
AGGAGGTCATCTTCTCAATTGGCTGAAAAAAAAATCAGAGTTTGATGCTTTGGTTAATGCTGATCATTTTAAAGATAAAAGTGATGATTTAGATTTTTATTTTTCCCTGATTGTATTTTCTGTTTTGCCAGGTAAGTTTAGGATTTTCGGATATGAATTAGGCTATTTATTAGACATTCATAACTTTTATGAACGAGAATTTAACGATGAAGAAAAATTTCCAAAATTATTATTATCAGGTAAACTATTTAAAGTTTATCAAGGGTATTTAAATGCAAAAAAATTAGAAGATGATAGCATTGTTACATGGCTAAAATTTACAAATTGGTCATTGGGAAAACCATATCAGGATAGAAAAGTAAGAGTAAAGGCGATGTTAAAATGGAAAGTTAAGTCAAGTAACTTTTTATTTTTCAATTCAATGAGTTATGAAAAATCCGAATATTTAATTGATAAAACTTCATGGACATTAATGTCAGAAGTTTTGGGTATTCCATCTGATATTAAGGAAAAGGCACTTTCACAAAATGAAGATGATGTAATTGAAAGTGTAAAGTATCTTAAAGTTGTAGAAAAAATATTAACCGGAGAAGAGTCAAGTTCATCATTTAGTAAGTTTGGCAAAAAAGACCTTATTGTTCTATTGCCAAAAGAAGAATATTTAAATGAACTTAAAAGGCTCAACGGTAAAGAGTACTTATCTTTTTTAGAATGCGCGATTACAATTGAAGAATTTAAAAAAATGGATGAGGAATATTTACTTCCAGAAAACCTTGTTTCGACACTGTTTAATCCATTGACCTTTTATGAATTTTTGATCGTAAGAGAAATGTTAAGATATTTTTTAGGGAATTGTAAAAATAATTTTGTAGGTGCTACGGTATTTAAAAGGGAGCTTATGATGCAGTTTGAACCTTATTTAAAGATTCTAGCAAAGGAATATTCATATATTGAAGCTGATTCAACAAACAAAATCGCAATTCGAAACAAAATTTTTAACCCGAAAAACTTTCAATTATTCGAAAATCAAATTGGGGTAATTGTAAAACTTAAAAGCCATTTTTCTTACCGAAGAGGATTTGTTTTCACTAAAACTGAGATCAAAGAAAAAGTTAAAAAAATTACTGAGGAGTATATTATACCTCATGATATTAAAAATAAACTTTTAGAATTGGACTTAAGCACACTGGAAGAATTTTTAAGCGAGTTTTCTCCAAAAATAAAGTCTGTAGACTTGGACGATAGGGTTATACACCAAACCCTTCTTTTCAGTATCAAGAACGGTCTAAAGAGAAATTATCAAGAGGCATTTTTTCTTTTGAGCAAAACTTTTCCATCAGTAGATAATTCTCAAAAGGTTGGAAATAAAATATTTGAAAAAACCCCAATAACACAAATACCAATGGGTTTGCACTACAGTATGGTTTCAACTTTTTCACTAGAATTTATTCCCACTAACATATTTTTAAGCAATTTGGTATTACCTTCTGAACTTACTCAGCAACTTAGATCCAATGATCTAGAAAGTTACATAAAAGGTTTAACTACTTTTTTTAAACAAGCCAATAATTGGATACCTAAGAAAACGCTAAAAGCTATAGAAGAGATTTTTATCATACCTCATCATATTCAAATGGGTATTATTGGGTATGGTGTTAATGAATATATACAATCTATAAATTTTCTCAAAGATCTTGGTTTGGAAATTGTTAATGGGCTAGAAAAGGATAATATCATATTTAGGACAAAAGGATTTTTAAGAACCTCCGAGGGATCAAATAAAAGGTTATTGAGAAGAAGTCTTCGAAACTCTTTTCCAGAAAGGGGAAATTACAATTCTAAACCCTTCTCTTTTTTTGAAAAAGGAAGATTATCATATAGGACCGAATTAAATGAATCAATATCAAAGGTGAATAAGTTATTAGCGGATTCAAATGTTGATAAAACTTTTCTTGTGTGGTACGAGAACGATTTAATTCAAAAGAAGGAACTTTTGGAATATCAGGAATCAGTTGGACAAGGTGGTTTTTCGCATTTTAATTTGATTTATGATCTGAATTCATGTAATCATACAGAGGCAAAAAAAATAATTATTGCCAAATACGATAAGAGACTGGACAAAACACTTAATGATTTGAAAAAAGAAATTAGAGTTAAATTTCAATTTTTGCCGAATGGTCTTATTGAATTACTAACAACATATTTAGATTGTATTAAAATCGGCGAAATAGGCTTTTCCGAAAGTGATAAAGAATTTATCAGGGGATTAAAAAAATATGCAGAGTTAAATTCCTTTTCATTGATGCTTAAGAAAAAATCCTTCCATCAGTTTCTAAAAGAACATAATTATCAGTATAGGGAAAAAGGTCCTTTTGGAGAATCTTTTTTGAACTATATAAGTGAAAACTGCTAAGAGACCCAAATTTATTTTTGTCCTTAAAAATTGATTTGAGGGAGGAAAAAATCTAATACCCCTCCATCAATGTCTTTACCAAGCAATCTCTCAGGTCTGTGTAATACTGAATATTGATCTTGGTGATCATATCGTCGGATAGGTCGTTAGGTTGTTTGCGGGCATTGAGCGGGATCAGTAGGGTAGAGGCTCCTTTTTCTACAGCCAGCTCAGCAATGTTCACAGCATTGTAGATCATGTCCAATGAACCTCCCAAGTTCAGAGAACCGACGACAACCAATCCGCCTTTGGTATTCTTTTCTAACATAGCACTGCACAGGGCCATCAAGACGGCCATGCCCATTCCATTGCCACTTTTGGATGAATCAAATGCCCTTAACTGAACCGAGAAGTCATGTGATCTAGGATCTCTGTCTCCTACCATCAATCTACTTTTGCTGTATAGGTTTTGCTCAGCATAGCACACGCTTTCCTGAAAAGCAGAAGGGACAGGCCGTTGTGGAAATTCAGAAATTATAGTAGAGGGGTATTGTAGGGGAATAGGATTTGATCTTCTAGCAATTGAATTATCTGACTATTCGGTATTTTGCACGTAAGGATAAATTGAAGCAATAATCAATCTGTCGAATAGCTTTTCTCCGAAATATCTTC
>NZ_JAKZAL010000009.1 GCF_022538115.1 Cognataquiflexum rubidum
TATTTCGGTCAAAAGCTTTTTGACAGACTCATCATTGCTTCAATTTATCCTTACTGGAATGATTGCGGATAATCATATAAAATAATTTCTGAAAGCTCATTTATTAATATGACTTCAATCTCTTTCACTTTTTTTAACTGAAAGTCATTTGTTAAAAAATAATCAGATTTTGATTGGATTCCTGAAGCAATTTGGATAGCATCAGGGGTTTTTATACCATACTTCGCCCTCAATTCTGCTGCTTGAAAAGCTGTTTCTTGGTTGATATCGAAAATATTGAAATTATCGGAACCGGAAAGAATTCGCCTGTATTTCAAGGCCAATTCATATATACCCAATTTCAAAGGATGAATTAAAATCTCGGTGATAGTTAAAACAGACGATGCCATTAAGATTCCTCCATCTTCATTGGCTTTAAAAAATACATTCAATGTTTCTTGATATTGGGAATTTCCTTCAATCAAATATATTAATGGAGCAGTATCCAAAAAATAAAGTTTCTGCAAAAATTCCGGTTTTAATCCCACTCCCGTTCTTCTTTAATATAATTGTCCAAGTCAACTCCTTTCCAAACTTCAGAACCTAGATTTTGTAGATCCGATAATTTTATCCCTGTATTACTTGAGGTATGTGGACTTAGCTTTAGGATCAATTTTTCCAAAATTTCCAGTTGTTCTTTGTCACCAAGTGTATCTATATCATGAAGGATTTCTTCTATTTTTTCGGAAGGTTTCATGTTTATCCTATTTTAATCCACCTAATTTAACTGTAATTTATTCGACAACGATATCTGAAAACCAGATAAATTTTACCCCGGCGTCATTTTTATGTTCGGTAGCAAACTTGACCCCTTTGAATTCCTGCTCATTTTCCCAAGTTATCGGTCGTCCTTCCAAGCCATTTCCTCTTCTGAAAACCCATTCTTTGATCAGGTGGTTTTCATCCAAAAACAAGTCATAAGCATCTCCCGGAGTATAGCCATCGACATCATTGTAGACAATGGTCAACTGTGTGGTCTCCAAACCGGAGATTGGCGCTTTGATGTTTTCTATCACAGTGAAAGTGTATCCTTTGTCCCAAACCAACTGAAAGGGGAACATCAGCCAATATTTGTCATTGATAAAGCCTCCGTCAGCTTCCGGCATTTGCTCTTTTGGAAGGTCAAGGCTGTAGGTATAGCTCGTGTCAGCGTCAGCAAATTCCACAGTCCTTTCTTTGATATTCCACTTCCAATTCCTTGTCCGTAGGGTTTCGGGATTTGGCTGCACATTCCATTGGTAGGCTATAGAGTTAATTTTGTCAAAATTCTCATAACCATACGCTTTGGCAACTTTCATGGGTAGGGTATCTTCTTCTTTTTTGGCACAGGAAAACATCACTGTCAAGGAAAGAAGGAGGAGGGGCAGGGTTCTGGATTTCATAAGTGTTGGATTTGGTCTTACAGATTCATTTCCAATTTATTGTTTTCTTTTGGAAAAACAGATGCCATCCATGTATGATTAGCTAACCTTCTTGCTCTCCATCCAATTCTTCAGTTTTTTTCTTTCTAATAAAAAATAGAGTGGTTTGAAGACAGGCAGAATTCTGTTGATCAGCATGGTTGCCTGAAAAAGCCTGGAAGGATAGATTTTCTTTTTTCCCTTGGATACACCTTTGATGATATGAAGGGCCACGATTTGGACGGATTGGACAGGGTAGGCTTTTGGGATTTCTTTTCCTGCACTTTTGAAAAAATCGGTATCTGTGGCCGAGGGATATACCATTGTAATCCAATCTTCCTCTCCTTCACTCCTGATAGTTTCCACAAACTGATGGATAGAGGCTTTGGTAGCAGCATAAGCAGCATACCCCGGAACAGGCCAATAAGACATCGCTGAGGCAGTCACCACCAGTCTGCAGGGATGATGCACCTGCATTGGTTTCAGAATTTTGGCTGTTTCAATAGGGGAGAGGACGTTGATTTGCAGCATTCTGGAGAAAGTTTCTAGGTCAGTATTTTCCCAGAGTCCGAATTTTGCAAAGCCCGCATTGGCAAAAAAGTAGTCAACCGTGTTCAAGTTAAGTTGGATCCAATCAAAAATCACCGAGACACTACCCGGTTTGGTTAGGTCTAAAGTCAGGGTGTGGATTTGGGAAGATGTTTTGGGGAGGATTTCCAAACCTTCTTGATTGATGTCAATAGCCAGGATTTTATTACCGTTTCCTGCAAGTTGGTGGACCAGCTCTTTTCCTATTCCGGAGGCCGCACCGGTGATTACGATATGCTTATTGCTGATCACCATTTTGTTCGGGCAAAGGAAACTCCATGTAGAACGGATTGATCTTCACACAAAGTAACGGTTTGAGTTTGCTGATGTCAGGGAAATAATCGGAATTCACTTTCATTGATTCTATTTTGGCAAACTTTCCCCACCCATGACCTTTAGGGTCGGTCAAAAATGTTTTCCCTTCCAATTCCTGAAAAAGTTTGATGGGAAGCAATTTGGTGGTCGCGGGGAAGGGTATTCCACCCGAACTGATTTTGCAAAAAAGTATGGGATCTTCTTCGAACCCAACACCGATGGTTTCTGTCTTTCCGTTTTTGAGCCAGATGATAGGGACAGTTTCCTTTGGAATCCCCCATTTGTACCTGCCGTTTTCAGTACTTGATTTGGAATCCACATAGATTTTGGTGATGGTCTGTCTATTGACAGGACTGAATCTTCCGGGAATAAAAAGCAATTCATTATAAGGGCCTGCAGGAGACTCAGTATACCTGACTAGCATGACATAACCGAGCCCCCCTTTGAATTTCCCTTTTAATTCTTCCTTCAAAAACCCGTTTTGCTCTACCCATTCTTTCTTGAATTTGTAGGCAAGGATGATTCCCTCTCCCTTCAGTTTCCAAGGTCCTGCAAAGTAGTAATCGGGTTTTTTGGGTCCGTTCATGGCTATCTTCTGGTTAGGATGTAGTCTGTAGGAATCGGTTCCAGTCCGGCATTTCGCACAAGCAACATCACCTGACCTCTATGGTAGCTTGAATGGTTGATGATGTGAAACATGATGTCTTTGATGGTATTTTGATAAGAATGACCTTGGCTATTTTGGTAGGAAATAATCTTATCAAGCTCATTATTTTCAAGTATTTTTTTGGAAATCAGGTAATTTTCCTCGTTCATTTCTGAGAAAACTTCTACAGAGTGAACCTGCCAAATTTTAAAAAATGGTTTTTTTCCTAAGATCCTTGCGTTCCAGACGTGGTGTGCATTGATCATATGGCTATAAATCTCGATGGCTTTTGGTGGAAGGCTTGCTTTGTTTTCGACCAATAGGTCAATGGTAGAACTGTTACTTTTCTGGATGTACTCCAAAAGGTCATGGATAGCAATTTTCATGTGTGGGTGTTGGTTTAATTTCAGGGATATTTTCCCGAATCAGTCGTAGAATAGTTTAGAGTCTTTAGTTGGCATTTATTGCGCAATATTAGTTTTAATTTCAAATCAAGAAATGATTTTCCTAATTAATTGTAAGGTGAAGGACTGATACAGGTCCAACCCCCATCTATGATCAGGTTTTGTCCCGTAATATGTCTTGCTTCTTCAGATACCAAATAGTAGGCAGTCTGGGCTATGTCTTTGACTGTAGCCGGCCGGCCCATGGGCGTAATGCGGGACCATGTTTTTTCGTAATCAGGATCTGAGGCGGTTCTTGATGTCAAGGTAGCGCCGGGTGAGACGGTATTGACATTGATGTGGTACTCTGACAATTCTATCACCAAATTCTTTGCCAACATTTCGATAGCTGCCTTGCTCATGGCATAAGCTGCAAGGTTCTTATGGGCCTGATGGGCAGTTACTGAAGAGGTAAATAGAAGGGAGCCACCGGTTTTTTGTTTTTTCATCAACCTGGCTGCTGCTTGGGCAAGGAAAAAAGTACCACCGGCATTGACACGCATAACTTCAAAAAAATCAGCAGGAGAATATCCGAAGAAATCACCATACAGTGTAATTCCTGCATTGGCGACGACAATATCCAGTTTTCCAAACTCCCGCTCTGCCAAACCGACCATTTCCTGAATGAATACCGTATCTCCCGAATCCCCGGATATTCCCAAAACTTTTCCTTTAGCTTCTTTCAGAATTTCCGCCACGGCTTCTTCTGTCAGGCTTTTCTCAATATCGTTCAAAATAATATGAAGCCCATTACTTGCCAAAACCCTGGCGATTTCCAAGCCGATGCCCTGACCGGCTCCGGTGATCAGGGCAACTTTATCATGGTTTTTCATCATTGTTGGATTTAATGTGAATCTCGTTTCACTACAGGCCCTGATGCTCCTTTGAGAAAATCAAAATCTACGCCTTCATGCGCCTGGGTTACATTCTGTATAAACATGTTGACATATCCTCTGTCATAACCTAGCTGTACTGGCTGAAAGGATGCTCTCCGTTTTGCCAATTCCTCGTCCGAAACTTCCAAATTCAAAGTACGGTTAGGCACGTCGAGTTGGATCCAATCCCCGTTTTGCACCAAGGCGAGGTTGCCGCCAATCGCTGATTCGGGGGAAACGTGAAGCACTACGGTACCGTAACCGGTTCCACTCATCCTGCCATCCGAAATCCTCACCATGTCTTTGACTCCCTGTTGGATGATTTTCATTGGCAGTTGCATATTGCCTACTTCCGGCATACCGGGATAGCCTCTTGGTCCAACATTTTTCAACACCAAAACAGAATCAGGAGTGACATCCAGGTCGGGATCGTCCAATCTTTTCTTATAATCATCGATATCTTCGAATACTACTGCCTGACCACGGTGTTGGAGTAGGGAAGGAGTGGCTGCGGAAGGTTTCAAAACGGCTCCTTCCGGACAGAGATTACCTTTTAGGACCGCAATGCCTGACTCGGGTTTGAAAGGTTTTTCTAAAGTGCCGATCAGGTTTCTGTCCCAACATTCGGCATTTAGGACGTTTTCGCCGAGTTTCTTCCCATTCGCGGTGATGGTATCGAGGTGCAATAAGGAAGAAACTTCCCGCATCACGGCAGGCAATCCGCCGGCATAGAAGAGGTCTTCTACAAAGTTTTCCCCTGATGGCTGCACATTGGCAATCAAAGGGATATGGGTAGAATGTTTGTCAAAATCATCAATGGAAAGTTCTATGCCCATCCTTCCTGCGATCGCCAACAAATGGAGGATGAAATTGGTAGAACCTCCCAAAGCAGCATTGACCATAATGGCATTTTCAATAGATTTCCGGGTCAGGATATCACTCATTTTCAGGTCTTCTTTGACCATCTCTACAATCCTGATTCCTGACATATGCGCCAGGACTTTCCTTCTCGAATCGGCTGCAGGAATGGTGGCATTGTCCGGCAAGCTCAATCCTAATGACTCAACCATGGCAGCCATCGTGGAGGCTGTTCCCATCGGGGCGCAGTGGCCCTGCGACCTCGCCATGGCAGCTTCTGCTGCGGTGAAATCTTCCTGAGAGAGTTCCCCTTTTTTGAATTCCTCAGCAAATCTCCAAAGATCTGAAGTGCCGATTTTTCTTCCTTTGAATCTTCCCGCGAGCATCGGTCCACCTGAGACGACGATGGTGGGCAAGTTGACACTGGCAGCACCCATAACCAGTGAAGGTGTGGTTTTGTCACAACCACACATCAGGACTACACCGTCCATGGGATTGGCGCGGATGCTTTCCTCCACGTCCATGCTGGCGAGATTTCGGAATAGCATGGCGGTCGGTTTGATGGAGCATTCTCCCAAAGACATTACCGGAAATTCCAATGGAAATCCGCCGGCTTCCCAGATTCCCCGCTTGAGGGCTTCGGCAAGTTCGCGGAAATGGGCATTACAGGGAGTGAGTTCGGAGTAGGTATTGCAGATGCCGATGACCGGCCTGCCTTCAAAAAGGTGGTGGGGAAATCCCTGGTTTTTCATCCATGCGCGATAGATAAAGCCGTCTTTTCCTTTGCGGCCAAACCACTCTTGGCTGCGCAATTTCTTTTCTTCCATGACAATGGGTTTATTGGTTTGAATTGGTGGAGAATTTAGGAAATGTTTTGGAGTAAAAGGAAAAGATAGGTAAAAATGTTACCTGCGGAGGCAAATGGTTTTATAGCACTCGCTTCTTATTTTCTATTGTTGGCTATTCATATTTCAAAATGAGTTGGTAAAGAAAAAAATCTCAAAATGGAAATAAAGAGATAAGTATACTACATAATTGATCCTTGAAAATACCCAGTATTGGTTATTTATATCCTTAGTAATTTTCCTTAGTTTTGAGCGTTGGAAGATTGAAATCCAAGATTTGGATACTACAAACCTCTTGATAAATTTTTAACTCAAAAATAATCTGTCCCATGAAGTATAAAAGTTTAGCTCTGATAACAATGATTCTTTTTTTAATAGCCGGCTGTGACCCAAAGTATAGGAATGGAATTTACCCTGAAACTGTCGCCAATTTAGAGTTTTTGAATTCCCCTTTTGATGATGTCAACAGTGATATATCCACACATAACGATGGTTTTATGCTTACCTATTCTTCAAATGGGCCTAGCCAAGGACGTAGGTTTGAACTTGTAGCAAGAAGTTTTTTAGCTATTTGGGACCAAGAAACAGGGGTGTTAAGGTTAGCTGCCGAATGGGGCCAAGGTCCTGTCAATGTTGAACGTCTAGCCAAGTCACCCTGCAACCAAAAAGGACCCTACACGGTCAGGAGCAAAACAGGAGGTGTAAGTTTATTTTATTCGACTGATTGCAATGGAACCTACAAAATTTATCATGGGGATAACGAACTGTCCGCTTTTGATAAAGATTCAAACAATCTAAAATTGTTTGAATCAGAGAGCAATGAAATGTATCCGAGTTTTTTTGGCAAAAATTTTCTCAAATCCATTCCGATTGGTCATGACCGGAATGGTATTCCGGAGAAATTGATATTCTGTTCAGATGTAGAGGGTAAGTTCAACATTTATGAAGTTGACCTCCCATTGAATGGTGAATTTGAAAGCCTCTTTGACCAGTCAATAGCTGCAAATCCTACAAAATTGTCACTTAATAGTGAAGGCAACGACCACGCACCATCCGTATTTGGAGACCTTTTGGTTTTTGCATCTGATAGACCGGGTGGGTTTGGTGGTTATGACTTATATTATTCAAAAAATATTAATGGTACTTGGACTTCACCCATCAATTTTGGGGAAAGAATCAATTCAGCATATAATGAATTTCGACCTGTTGTTAATTCTGAACATTTTGGATTCACAAACCAATTGATGATTTTCTCCTCCGACAGACCAGGAGGAAAAGGGGGATTTGATCTGTACTATGTGGGAATTCCTAAGAATTGACAAAACCAAAAAAACCTGAGTGATGAGCTCAGGTTTTTTTATCTATTGGTTCTTGTTTTTGCCCAGTTTTGGTTAGTCATGTTCTTAATAATAATCATTAGTTTTAAGCGTTTGGAGATTAAACCCAAGACCTGGATTCATATTATGAAAAGTTTAGCCCATTTTCCGATACTTTTGATCTTCATTGGCATCTTTTCTTTTTTTTCCTGTAGCACATTTGAAACTCCAAAAGAAGAAGTGGCTGTTTTTTGGAAACAGTCGCTAAGTTTCCAAGAAGGACTTACACATGCCAAAGAAATCAACGGAAAGCTTTTCGCTGCGTCGAAAACCAGAATATACAGTGATGCGACCCTTTTTGGAATTAACAAATATTATGATCTGAGTCCTTTTTTACCTAACAATTTCTCCTACAGACTTCCAATCTCAGACCAACTCATGGCGACCATCAACTCCGATGAGCTGATCCTCATGCCCCTTGGAAAGCCTTTTGAAGAAGATGCTCTTATAATTAAGATGAAGGATCTTGACCCATTATTTAGTGGTTTCACCCAAATCTATTTTAGATACGGTGACCAGATAGGTATTGATCCAAATGGCCATGTGCTGGTACCTTACGACTCACCAAAAAGTCCCGGAGTATCAAAATACACTCCTAATTTCCTTTGGCTCAAGACAGCAGTCATTGACGGCAAGGTTGAGATATTGGAACAGAAACTAATCAAAGAAGAATTTTTCGATGGTTGGGTAAGTATTTATAATTTTAAGGTATTTGATAATTTTATAAGAGTCACGATCGGAAATAAGACTTTTGATTTCGATCAAAACGGAAATATGGAACTGCGTTTTGAATCTTATACCAAATCCGTACAGGTAGGAAATGACATCATCACATTTGCTAGTGCGGGATTTGAAACATTTCCCTTGATGGTTTATAAATCCGACCTGTCAGGAAAAACCCCTGAGTTGATCGGTACTTATAACTCCGACCAAGTCTCCAAAGAAGACCGAAGACGTATTGGGTATTACTTTGATAACATATCAAGTATAAACGACACCATTGTCCTCATCGAAGAGGAATCGATTTTTCGTCTGTCCATGAATGACCAAGCTATAAAATTGTTCCCGCTCGACAATGTAGGTCTTATAGGTACCTACTTAACATCTATCAGTCTACTTGACAATTCAACGGTCTTCGTTACCACAGGCTGCGAAGCTCTTGGGAATAACTGCAGTGGTGGATTCTACAAACCTCTTGATAAGTTTTTAACTCAAAAATAATCTGTCCCATGAAGTATAAAAGTTTAGCTCTGATAACAATGATTCTTTTTTTGGTAGCTGGATGCTTTCCAAAAATCAAATACAAAACCGGAAAATTCCCTGAGGAAGTAACTTCGTTTGATATATTGAACACCCAATATGATGAGATGAACATGGATTTAAAGATGATTTTTGGGAGTACCATCATGGTATATTCATCAAACTATCCAAACTTTGGGAATCATTTTGACCTGATAAGTAAGGTCATTGAATTTTCTTTTGATCAAGAAAATGGAAATTTATTTTTCAAAGAAAAACATGGTCCGGTAAATAATCATTCAATAAAACTGAGCGAGCAACTGTATCAAATCAACGACCCTTGTAACCAACGCGGGCCTTATTCTTTCCAGGAAGGCAACGGTAATTATGTCTTTCTGTACTCATCCGACTGTGATGGACTTAGTAAAATAGCTATGAATACGCAAGGTATTACTTCTGCAAATTCCCGAAAAACCAATGAAAAATTGAGATTTATGGAAGAAGACAGCAACGAAATGTACCCAAGCCTTTATGGGAAGAATTTTAGGAAGACAATTGATCATGCGGAGGAAATGAATGGGAAACCCGAGAAATTGATTTTTACTTCGGACGCAGATGGTAAATTCGATATTTATGAGGTTGATATTCCTGAGGGAGTTGTTGTTTCCGATTTTATGCAGGACAAACAAAATTTTCAACCAAGAAAATTAACAATAAACAGTTCTTCCAATGACCATGCACCTGCTGTTTTTGGTGATATTTTGGTTTTTGCTTCCGACAGACCGGGGGGATTCGGGGGATATGACCTGTATTACTCCCAATTCAAAAATGGAACTTGGACTTCTCCGGTAAACTTTGGGGAAAGAATAAATTCTGCAAGTGATGAATTCAGACCTGTTGTTTATTTTGATCATGGAAGCTTTGAAAATTTACTGATGATTTTCTCCTCTGACCGTCCTGGAGGAAAAGGTGGATTTGATCTGTATTATGTGGGGATTCCTAAGAATTGACAAAACCAAAAAAACCTGAGTAATGAGCTCAGGTTTTTTTAATCTATTTCTTGTGATGGTTTTAGAAAAGCAACTTTCCAACCTTCCAACCTTCAAATTTTTCAATCTTCCAATTTTACAATCTTTCAATCTCTGCACCGAGTGCATTCAATCTCTTATCGATAAATTGATACCCGCGGTCGATCTGCTCGATATTATCAATGATGGATGTGCCTTCAGCAGAAAGAGCTGCGATCAACAAAGAAACCCCTGCCCTTATATCAGGAGAAGTCATGCGGATTCCTCTGAGTGGATATTTTCTATCCAACCCGATAACAGTAGCTCTGTGAGGATCGCAAAGGATAATCTGCGCACCCATGTCGATCAGCTTATCGACAAAGAAGAGACGGCTTTCGAACATCTTCTGATGTACCAAAACAGTTCCCTTTGCCTGTGTGGCGGTGACCAAAATGATACTGAGCAAATCAGGAGTGAATCCCGGCCAAATCGCATCGGCGACAGTCAGGATCGAACCGTCGATGAACGTTTCGATTTCGTAATGCTTCTGTGCGGGGATAAAAATATCATCTCCACGGAATTCCATTTTGATTCCCATTCTTTTGAAAGTATCGGGAATGATACCCAATCGATGGATTTGGGCGTCCTTGATGGTGATTTCGGATTGGGTCATGGCAGCGAGGCCGATAAATGATCCGATCTCAATCATATCCGGAAGCATGGTATGTTCTGTGCCTTTGAGAGATTTGACTCCTTCGATATGTAAAAGGTTGGAACCCACACCGGTGATTTTTGCACCCATACGGTTGAGCATATCGCAAAGCTGCTGCAGGTAAGGTTCGCAGGCGGCATTGTATATGGTGGTTTTGCCTTCTGCCATCACTGCGGCCATGACGATATTGGCTGTTCCGGTCACGGAAGCCTCATCCAATAGCATGTAGGCACCTTTCAGGTTTTTGCCATCGATATGAAAAATCTCTCTTTTGCTGTCGTAGTGAAATTCGGCCCCGAGTTTTTGGAAACCGTAAAAGTGGGTATCCATTCTCCTACGACCGATTTTGTCACCTCCGGGCTTAGATAATCTTCCATGTCCAAACCTTCCCAAAAGTGGGCCAAGGATCATCACAGAACCTCGGAGTGCAGATGCTTTTTTGAGAAAATCATCCGTATCGAGGTACTTCAGGTCAACATTATCTGCTTGAAAAGTATAAGATTCTGGACCGATTTTTTCCACTCTGACCCCCATGTCAGACAAAAGCTCAATGAGCTTATTGACATCTCTGATATCAGGGATTTTGTGGATGGTGATTTTGTCGGGAGAAAGAAGCACCGCGCAAAGGATTTGGAGTGCTTCGTTTTTTGCGCCTTGGGGAACGATCTCCCCCTTCAGTTTGAGGCCGCCTTTTACTTTGAATGAAGACATTTATCTACGCTTTTTGGAATGGCCGCCGCTGTTATTGTTTCTTCTTCTGTCATTGCCTCCGCTAGAAGTAAACTTTCTTCTGTTGTTATTGGAAGTGGCCTCGGGCTCAGATGGCAATTTGAAATCTCTTCGGGTGTTGGTTTCAAAAAGTCCCATCTCACGGACTTTCTCCAAGTCGATGTGCAATTTGCCTTTGGATAGGGTTTTGATATCGTCCAGGATGATGCCGTCATCAAAATTTTCTCTGTTCCATGTCGAGTGAAAACTTCTCATCAGCTGACCGATATAAATGATCGCAGCTTCCTGCTCTTCATCGTCCTCGATTTCAACTGCTTTTTCGATCAGTTTTTCAATGTTTCTGCCGTAATGTTTGAATTTGATTTCTCCTTTTGGATAGCCAATTGGAGCTGGCTTTTTGTTAAGCAATTCCCTCTGAGGGCTTGGATAAGGTCCGTCCACATCGAGTGCAAAATCAGACATGATGTGCAGGTCGTCCCAAATTTTTTGGTCGTTTTCTGCTTTCATGGATGGGTTGAGCTGCTTCACCATCTCTACCAAAAGGTAAGCACTTTGGGTGCGCTTCTCCCTGTCTTCCATTTCGGAAATGTAAATGGAAAGACGCTGTATGTTTTTTCCGTATTCTTTCAATATGACTGAATGCTTATCTGTGATTTCCTGGTTGCTCATAATGTCTCCCGTTTGCACGATTGTTAAAGTAAAAAAACTTTTAAAGTGGGATTGGTCTATTCGATGATTCGAAGCTTCGCAAAGCTAAGTAATAATGTCTTCTCTCCAAAATTATCGAATTGAATGCTCGCTTTTCTGTTAATTCCTTCAGTTTCGATTTTGCTCACAAGTCCAAAACCGAATTTTGGATGCTCCACTTTGGCCCCTTCCTTGAGGTTGTTGGTGTTGGAGGGTTTAAAATCAGGGCTTGGCGTATGGATTTTGGCCGTTGTCATCGGTCTTTGGCTTTGGTTTTTGATGCCGACAAAACCGGCTCTTCCTTCGCTTGACTCATTTCTCAAAGCTCCCGCAAGTGCAGAAGTCATTCTTTTGTTGACTTTGATACACAT
Source organism: Cognataquiflexum rubidum (assembly GCF_022538115.1). GTDB lineage: Bacteria > Bacteroidota > Bacteroidia > Cytophagales > Cyclobacteriaceae > Cognataquiflexum > Cognataquiflexum rubidum. Next base: position 12,131 of record NZ_JAKZAL010000009.1, read on the forward strand.
CGGATCGACCTCCTCGAGGAAGCGGCTCGGTTCACAATTCAGCAACCGACCAAAACGGTAACGTGTCAAAGCATAAGTCAGGTACAATTTGTCCATCGCCCGGGTGGAGGCTACATAAAAGAGCCTTCTTTCCTCTTCCAAGTCTTCCCTGCTTTGCATCATCATCTGTGAAGGAAAAAGGTCCTCTTCCATTCCTACGACAAAAACCTGCTTGAATTCCAATCCCTTGGAGGAGTGGATGGTCATCAAAGTGACAGCATCCGTGGTGTCTTTATTCCGATCGTTGTCAGTCAGTAATGCAATTTCCTGAAGGAAAGCGCCAAGACTTTTTTCAGGGTTTTCGGGATTGTCCACATATTCTTTGATCGCATTGAGCAATTCCTGTACGTTTTCGTAGCGGTTTAGACCTTCGATGGTTTTGTCTTCATACAGATCCTTCAGCAAGCCTGACTGCTTGGCAATGCTCGATGAAGCTTCAAAAGCGTCTTTCCTCTCTACCTCGATCCCAAAACTTTTGATCATTGTGCAGAAATCATCCACAGAATTGGCAGCCCGTCCACCCAAGAAACTGGCTGCGTTTTGGATCACATCCCAAAGCGGGATATCGTGCTCATAGGCCGCGACCAGCATTTTTTCGACTGTCGTATCGCCGATTCCTCTTTTGGGATAATTGATGATCCGCTTGAATGCTTCCTCGTCTTCATGGTTGACCACAAAGCGGAGGTAAGCCAAAAGGTCTTTGATTTCCTTCCTTTGGTAAAATGACAAACCCCCAACGATTTTGTAGGTGATGTTCATTTTCCTCAAGGCTTCCTCAATGGACCTGGATTGGGAGTTGGTGCGGTAGAGTACAGCAAAGTCGCTGTTGTTGAGTTTTTTGTTGTTTTTCTCTTCGAAAATTGTGGTGGCCACCAATCTGCCTTCCTCATTATCCGAGCTGGCTTTGATAAGTTCGATCAAGTCACCTTCCGTATTTTGAGTCCAGATGTCTTTCTTGAGCTGGGCTTTATTTTTGGCAATGATGCTGTTGGCAGCCTGTACGATATTTTTGGTAGAGCGGTAGTTTTGCTCGAGTTTGACGACAAATAGATCCGGATAGTCCTTCTCAAAATTCAGGATATTCTGAATGTCTGCACCGCGAAAGGCGTAGATACTCTGCGCATCGTCACCTACCACACAGATGTTTTGGTGGACTGCTGCGAGTTTTTTGGTAATAAGGTATTGGGAAACGTTGGTATCCTGAAACTCATCCACCATCACATATTTGAAGCGCTGCTGGTATTTGTTGAGCACATCTAGGTGGTCTCTGAAAAGGACATTGGTATTGAAAAGCAAGTCATCAAAATCCATGGCGCCGGATCTGAAAAGCCGTTTTTGGTAGTTTTTGTATACTTCTCCCATGCGGGGTTTCATTGCCGCATCATCGTCTGATTTGATGAAGGGATCATTGAGGTAGGTTTCCCAGGCGATCAACCTGTTTTTGGCTCCGGAAATCCGAGACAGGACTGTACTTGGTTTGTACACTTTGTCATCCAGCTTCATCTCCTTGACGATGGTCCTGATCAACGACTTGCTGTCATCGGTGTCATAGATGGTGAAGTTGGAGGGATAACCGATTTTGTCAGCTTCTACCCGGAGGATTTTGGCAAAAGTGGAGTGAAAAGTTCCCATCCAGGTATTGCGGGCATCGAGCCCGATGAGTTTTTCGATGCGGAGTTTCATTTCCGCAGCGGCTTTATTGGTAAAAGTCAAGGAGAGAATATTGAAAGGATCGACTCCTTTGGCATGGATCAGGTGGGCAATCCGGTAAGTGAGTACCCTTGTCTTTCCTGAACCGGCACCTGCGATGATCATCACCGGGCCATCTGTATGTTCTACTGCGTCTCTTTGGGGGGGATTGAGTCCTTTTAAATAATCCATGCGTCAATTTAATCCAACAAGTCTCAAAGTTAAGGATTTTGGATGGGCAATTGAAATTAAGTTTTGATATCCTACTTTGTCTTCCAATTTAAATTTATTACTTTAGTCAAAATAAATTGTTGTCAGGTCAAACTGATAAAATCACTGAGAGTACAGAAATATAAAATGTAAGAATTATGAGAAATCCCATTTATTCCGTTATTATATTTCTAGGAGTCTTAGGTGGTCTTTTGTTTATTGGCTGCAATTCTAAAAAATCTGAATGTTTAGAGGCTGAGATTCCAATAGAATCAACTTGGAAAAATAATGCCGACTGCTCCCTAAATTCCAATATTGAATTGGATGATCAAAGAACATTGAGGATTAGAAGGCAATCCGATCTTGAACCTTTATTGGGTTGTGTGGAAGGGCTTCAAGAGATTGATTTTGAAAAAAATTTTTTATTCGTAGCGAGAATCCAACACCATCAATATGGAGTAGTGCAAGGGCAAAAAATTGTACGCAATTGCCATGGTGATTACGCACTTGAAGTAAAACTGAAGGTAACAGATTTTCAATTAATTACTACAATTTATTCATTTGCAATTGTTCCTATAAATCTGGTTAACACAAAGATTAATTTCAATGTCAACACTAATTTATAGAGAAACCAATAATACTTTAGGATTTTTTTCCCCTAGAGAGATTTAGTGTCATTGAAGTTTTTAGAAACTTACTTCCACCTGTTGTGGCTCCAGAGATAAATCTCAGGCTGTTCGCGGATTCCTTTTTCAGTCAATTTGATAAATAAGTCAGTGATGCTGTGTTCGGGTGAATTGTCGTAGGGAGGAGCGGCAATCAGCTCATAATTGATGGAGTAGTGCCCTCTTTTGGGTCTTTTGATATGTCCATAAAAAACAGCGTGTCCATAGCGCTTGGCAAGTTTCTCAGGTCCTTCAAAAAACGCGGTTTTCCGGTTCATAAATTGAGCAGAATATCTTGTCTCAGCATGGGTTGGTCTTTGGTCAGCACCCAACCCAATAGCTCTTGGGGTTTTCCTGTTTTTGAGGTAATTGCGTGAAAATTCCGCTTTTTCTACCAAGGTACCCCCAAATCTCCCCCGGATATTCTGCATCAGACGGTCAAAAAATGGGTTGTTGATCCGGAGGTAAACAGCCTCTAGCCTCGGGTCAACGAGATTTTTGAATGCAATCACCTGACCCTCCCAATTGATAAAATGGCCGCTGACCAAAATTACAATTTCTCCATTATCGATTTTCTCAATGACCATTTTTGAATTACTGACTTTAAATCTTTCTGAGACTTCTGATGGGGTCATGCTGTAAAACCTGATGGTTTCAGCAAAAGAATCGGTCAGGGTTCTAAAAAATTTTTTAGCTATGGCTTTTCTTTCTGCTTCCGATTTTTCTGGGAATGAATATGCGAGGTTCTCAAAGATGACTTTTTGTCTGTATTTCAAAAGATGGTATCCTATTAGATACAAGATATCGGTAAAGATATACAATACCCAAAGGGGTAAAAAAGATATCAGTTTGAATAGGTACATGCGTTAAAATCTGGAAGTAAGATTTCTGCGTTATTTTTTGCAAAGCTCAAAATAAGCCAAAAGCATGGACTTTATTCAAAAACATTAGTGATAAATTCTTCCAATGCTTACTTTTGAATCTTATGTCTGAAGTTCAGAGAAAAAAATATTCCGAACAGGAAAAGAGTAAAATCTTCGATCAGGAGTTTATGCCAAACATAGATTCCATGTATAATTTTGCCTACAGGCTGACATTTGACGAGGATGATGCCAAAGATTTGGTACAGGACACCTACCTCAAAGCTTTTCGGTTTATCAACTCTTTCGAGCAGGGAACCAATGCCAAAGCGTGGCTGTTCCGTATCTTGAAAAATTCCTTCATCAACGATTATAGAAAGAAGAGCAAGCAACCTGCAAAAATTGATTATCAGGAAGTTGAAACTTATTACAATTCGGATGATGTTGACTACACGAGTACCACTGACCTGAGGGTAGATGCTGTCAAGGATATGCTGGGCGACGAAATATCCAACGCGCTCAACAGTCTGGCGGTAGATTTCAGGACGGTAATCATCCTGTGCGATCTTGAAGGGTTCACCTACGAAGAGATGGCCAAAATATTAGACATACCGATCGGGACAGTCAGGTCAAGATTACACCGGGCTAGGAACTTATTGAAAGACAAATTGCGTTCCTATGCATCGACAATGGGATATAGCACCGACGAGGAGGAGTAATCCCGAATCGATATACCCTTCACCAAGGAAAAAATAATTAATTCAGTTTATCAAGTAAGATTAAAATGGACGATAATTCAACACCCTCCGGAGATAGGAAACTCTCGTGTTCTGATGTCAGTAAATGTTTCCAGTTACTGGAGAGCATTTTAGACGGGGAGAACATGCCCAATTCAAAGGAAATGCTCAATGAAAAATTGGCCAAATGTGAACCGTGTTTCAAGCATTTTCACCTCGAACAGGCAATCCGTGATGTACTCAAGACAAAATGTACCAAGCAGGCCGTCCCGAGTGAACTTGAGGCAAGTATCAGAGAGATCATTCAGGATAAAAAATAACCCGCCATGTCCTCAGGAAAAGCCATCATTTTTTCAGCCCCATCCGGATCGGGCAAAACCACCATCGTCAGACATCTTTTAAGTAAATTTCCCAATTTGGGCTTTTCCATATCCGCCTCGACGCGCGACAAAAGAGGCAGAACAGAAGAAAACGGAAAAGATTATTACTTTTTGACACCCGAAGATTTCAAAAACAAAATTGACAACAATGAATTTATCGAGTGGGAAGAGGTCTATGAAGGCAATTTCTACGGTACTCTAAAAGAAGAAATCCAAAGACTTTGGGATGAAGGCAAGCATGTCATCTTTGATGTGGATGTCAAAGGAGGAATCAACCTCAAAAAGTATTTTGGGGACAAAGCGTTGGCTGTTTTTGTCAAGGTACCATCATTGGAAGTACTACACGAAAGGCTGAAAGACCGCGGTACAGAATCAGAAGAAAGCCTTTCACGAAGGCTGTACAAAGCAAAATTTGAAAGTACCTTTCAGGATAAATTTGATGTCATCATATTGAATGACGAAAAGGAAAAATCCTTTGCTGAGGCAGAGAGGCTTGTAGGAGATTTTCTAGCCAAATAATTATACCGTAATTTTGAAAATAGGATTGTTTTTTGGATCTTTTAATCCTGTTCACATCGGCCACTTGATCATCGCCAATGTGATGCAGGACAGGACTGATCTAGACGAAATCTGGTTTATCGTCAGTCCACAGAATCCTTTCAAGAAGCAAAAGTCACTGTTACATGAATTTGATCGGCTTAAGATGGTAGAGCTCGCCATTGCCGATCATTTTTATTTTAGGGCCTCCGATGTGGAGTTTCACATGCCAAGGCCAAGCTATACCATCGATACACTTACTTACCTTTCCGAGAAGCATCCCAATCATCAATTTAGACTTATAGTGGGAGGGGACAACCTGACACACTTTCACAAATGGAAAAATTTTGAAGTTATCTTGGAGCAGTACGGGCTCTACGTCTATCCCCGTCCGGGAGAGCAACAGGTTTTGACACATCCCAACATCAGGTTTGTAGAGGCGCCGCTGATGGATATTTCTGCGACTTTTATCCGGGACGCAATCAAAAACGGGAACTCGGTAAGGTATCTTATTCCCCAATCTGTAGAGGATTATATCAGGGATAAGAAGTTGTTTTTATAAAAGATTGTGTCTGGCAATCAACTTTGAGTTTTTGAAGAGCTTGAAAAGCTTTACGCTGAATTAAAATTCCAAATTATTGATTTTTTCTAAAATTTATGATCTGTTATTTTTTATAAGTTACTGATAATAAGTAGTTTTATATAAAAGTTTAAGCTATGAGACAGGTTTGTTTGATTTTTATTTTGGGATTTTTGATAGGCTGCAACGAAGATTTTGACAAGCAAAAGACCATCGGCTTTGTTAATGATGAGGTGGCATTTTTGGATATGGAACGGATCAATGCGGATAGCCTTGGTTTTATTTTTGAATTACAATCGCCAAGCGACTTTCGTTTTCTTTCAGTAATTGAATCCGATCTTATCTGTGGTTCAATGGATGTCGGGGATTGCCATGGTTGGCATAGTGCTTACCCAAGAAGACAAGGGATGAAGTTATGGTACAGAATTTCCGGGGAGGTTCTGTCGCCTGACCCCAAAGAAATTAGAGAAGGAAACCCCTTTGTTTTGACTAAAGCCGAAAGAATTTTGAGTTGTGCTGTTGATTATCAAATAGTTCCGGGAGAAATTGCTATAAATGAAAAAGTTTGGAAAATGATAGGGTTTGTAGATAACGATGACCAGATTTATTCTCATCCTGCATGTGAATCAAATAATATGTGGATACGATTTTCGGATGTTTTATTGGATGATTATCCATTTAACTTGCCTGGCGGAAAAAGAGTGGATATAACAACCGGTGATTATTTGTTTTCCCTCTCAGGAAGAGCAATAAGCTATTCTGTCAATCAAAACAGCAACAAGATCATTTTAAAATATTTGTCCTCGCCCTACTTTATTCCAGGATTTAGAAATTACGTAATGCATGATGGTCCCAGGACGCTGCAAACCAAACAAAAATCAGACAGTCTTCTACGTTTACTTTCTACTGATACATTAGATTATATTTTGGAAAATAATATTCTAAAACTCAGGAATCCCAAGTCTAAGGTGAATGCGATGTTTGTGGCGGATTAAAAACAGGTAAGATTTCTAAATATGATCCTCTTTTCCCGAGGCAATTTCATATAATAACTCTCTTGACCGGTGAAGTTGGGCCTTCACAGTTCCAAGAGGTTTGTCTAATTCCTGCGCAATTTCTTCGTAAGACAGTTCATCAAAGTAGCGTAACTCTACCAATTTCCGGTATTTGGCGGGAAGCTTGTCCACAAAAATCCTCACCATCTCGATGCGTTGGGATCTGATAAATTCATCCTGTGGATTGTTGTCATCGTCCTCCACATCAATGGTGACCGAATTGCCCCCATCATCTGTCATAGAGGTATTGAGACTCATGGTTTTGAGTTTCTTTTTCCTAATAAAATCAATGGCATTGTTGGTAGCTATTCGGAATAGCCAAGTACTGAAAGTATAGTCTTTTTTGAATTTATGGAGGTTTTTGAAAGCTTTGGCAAAAGCTTCCATGGTCAGGTCTTCAGCATCATCCGTGTCCCTGATCATTTTGAGAATCATGAAATAAACAGCCTTTTTGTACCGCTTCATCAGCATGGCATAGGCCTGTTGGTCCAACCCGATAACAGCTTTGTCTATGAGTTCGAAGTCCTCTAAGGCCTTGCTTGAAAATCCTCTTTCGTTTATTTCCATTTAACTTTTTTTGACAGGTACCCCATTGAACCCAGAATCCAAAAATACCCCATGTACATGACATCGAAAATCAGCGACCAAAAAACCTGGATATTCCCTTCGAGTTTTTTTCTGGCCGAGCGAAATACAGAGGTGATTATTATAGACCGGACTACCATAATACCCATAATTACCAAAATTTGTTCCCATTTTTGATCAATTACAGAAAATATAAGTAATACCATCCCTGACACCCAAAACAGAAAATGGGAAAAGGCATACCATCCCACTTTTTGTTTGTTTCCTGTCGAGTAGTATTTGCCGGCGTGAAAGTGTCTTTTCTTTTGGGTGAAATATTCCTCCCAGGTATTTTTTGGTATAGAATAAGTAATGCTGTTCGGGTCAACTACCACAGCCACATTGTTGCTGTTTGCGTGGAGGTTTACAAACAGGTCATCGTCCCCGCATTCTATGTCCCAAAGCCCCTTAAATGCTTTTTTGGCCATAAAGAAACTCCTTCTGTAGCAGAGATTTCGCCCAACTCCCATAAAGGGTGATTTCCACAAAGCAAAAGAAACATATTGGATGGCAGTCCAGATGGTTTCGAGTTGGATCCAATTGTTAAGAAATCCAGTTTGTGATTCATATTGGGAAAATCCCAAGGCAAAATCTTTTCCGTCGAGCCTTACAGGTGCTGTCATCAATTCAATCCATTTGTCAGTTTTGGGAGTGCAGTCTGCATCCGTCAAAAGCAGGACGTCGTTTTTGGCAACTTTGATACCGAGTGTGAGTGCATATTTTTTTGGAGTCACATGCCCGGGGGTATAATTGACAGTGACAGTTCTTAATTTTGGATAAATGGCCATCAATTGTTCAAGGACTTTTTTGGTGCCATCAAAGGACCTGTCATTGATGACCATCACGTCAAAATTGGGATAATCTTGTTGGAAAAGCAGCGGGATGATTTTTTTAAGGTTTGTCCGCTCATTATGGGCGGCGATAACCACGGTCACCGGTTCTTTTTCAGAGGAAGGTGTTTCGGTTTTCTTTTTATAAAAAAATGCGAATCGACCGAATAGTATCAGCAGGTAAAATAATTGTATGGCAAGGCTGACAAAAAAAACGATCCACAAAATTTGTATAAACATCCGCTTGTTATTGTGGGGCAAATATAAAATCAAATTGAGCATTCATTTAAGAATAAGCTTATATTTTTGTGATTCAAAAAATGAAGAGGCAGCTCCGGTACAGGTTTGAAGCCGGAGGTGAATTCACAAAGAATGAAGTTTAAGTTAGAAGCTACCGACTCTGAAAGCAAAGCGAGGGCGGGATTACTCAAAACAGACCATGGGGATATCGAAACCCCGATTTTTATGCCTGTCGGTACGGCGGGTTCGGTCAAGGCTGTGCATCAGCGGGAACTCACGTACGATATCAAGGCACAGATAATCCTTGGGAACACCTACCACCTGTACCTGAGACCGGGATTGGATATTCTCAAAAAAGCCGGTGGCCTTCATAAATTCAACGGATGGAGCAAACCGATCCTGACGGATTCCGGCGGATATCAGGTTTTTTCTTTGGCAGCCAATAGAAAGCTGACCGAAGAAGGAGCCATCTTCAAGTCACATATTGACGGTTCCAAACATACCTTTACACCCGAAGGAGTGATGGATATCCAGCGGATCATCGGGGCGGATATCATCATGGCTTTTGACGAATGCCCTCCCTATCCATGTGATTACACTTATGCGCGCAAGTCCATGGACCTGACACATCGGTGGCTCAAAAGATGCATCGAGCGATTTGACAGTACAGAGGGGATTTATGGGTATAGTCAGACACTTTTCCCGATTATTCAGGGCAGTGTTTTCAAAGATCTGAGAAAACAATCAGCGGAATTTGTCGCTTCCTGCGAAATGGAAGGCAATGCCATTGGGGGACTTTCGGTAGGAGAACCGGTGGAAATGATGTACGAAATGACAGACATGGTCACGGATATTCTCCCAAAAGACAAACCGAGATACCTGATGGGAGTAGGTACACCTGCCAATATTCTTGAAGGAATTGCCTTGGGCATCGACATGTTTGACTGTGTGATGCCGACTCGCAATGCAAGAAACGGCATGCTCTTTACTTCTGAAGGAATCATCAATATCAAAAATGAAAGGTGGAAAGACGATTTCAGTCCTATCGATCCAAATATCAATTCTTACGTAAGTACATTCTATTCCAAAGCCTACCTGAGACACCTTGTGATCGGCAAGGAAATACTTGCGGCGCAGATTGCGAGCATCCATAATCTGGCTTTTTACCTTTGGCTTGTCGGACAGGCAAGGGAAAAAATCAAGTCAGGTGGATTTTTGGCTTGGAAAAATGAGATGGTAGAAAAAGTAAGCAGAAGGTTATAAACATGAAAATTCTCGACAAGCTCATCATCAAAGATTTTCTCAAAACCTACTTCTTCGTGGTTTTGATGCTGATCATGATTGTATTGGTGTTGGACTTCACCGAGAAAAACGATGCATTTATCCGTAATAAAGTCCCTGCCAAAGACATTCTGAGGTACCTAGGCAACTATGGGCTTTACCTTAACAACCTCCTTACTCCGATCACTGTCTTTATTTCTGTCATTTTCATCACTTCCAAAATGGCCGGACGAACAGAGATCATTGCCATTTTGAGCAGCGGGACGAGTTTCGTCAGGATGCTTTTCCCTTTTCTGTTTTCAGCTTCCATGATCGGGATTGTGAGTTTCCTCATGAATGGATGGATCCTTCCCGGAGCTACTGCAGGGGTGACAGAATTCAAATCAAGGTGGCTAGAGGACGATAAGTTTTTTACCCAACAAAATATCCATATCAAGGTAGCGCCCGATGTCTACGCTTATATTTCCCGATACTATACTTCAGGCAACACCGGATATAATTTTACTCTGGAAGAAATCCGGGAGGGGAAATTGATCGCCAAGCTATCCGCAGACCGGATTGTGTGGGATACCGCTTTGAATACCTGGTCAGCCAAAAACTGGAGGATGAGGGTTCTCCATGAAGAAGGAGAGCATTATACCGTAGGGGAGTCTTTGGATACCCTGCTTTCAATCACGCCAAATGACTTTGACCTACCGATAAACCACCACGAGACGCTGAAACTTCCCGCCCTCAGCAGGCAGATCAAGGTACTCGAAGAAAGGGGAGCTGACAATGTCAATTTTTATAAAATAGAAAAATACGTCCGCTTTATGTCACCTTTTGCGGCGGTAATCCTGACTTTTATCGGGGTGATAGTTTCCTCCAAAAAGACCCGTGGAGGATCGGGTTTTCAGATAGCATTGGGATTCATGTTGGCCTTTGTGTACATCATTCTCTTTTTGCTTTCAAGGACTTTCGCCGAGGCAGGGACAACTTATCCGATTCTAGCAGTATGGATCCCAAATATCGTTTTTGCGGCAACAGGATTGGTTTTGTATAAAACTGTACCAAGGTAATATGTCAGAAAATGCCTCTGTGAAGGATTACCTCATGCTCCATTTTATCGTGGCAATCTGGAGCATTACTGCCATTCTCGGGATATTGATCAGTATCGCTTCCATTGAATTGGTGTTTTACAGGACGCTGATTGCTTCAGCCATGTTGGGACTTATTTTCCTTTGGAAAAAAACTTCCATTAGGGTCTCCAAATCCGAGCTGATCAAAATCATCGGCACAGGCTTCCTCATTTCTATCCATTGGATTCTGTTTTTCTGGGCGGCAAGGGTTTCTACGGCATCAGTTTGCTTGGCAGGGATGGCGACGACTTCCCTTTGGACGGCATTTCTCGAGCCTATTATCAACAAGAAAAAGATCAAAGGATTTGAAGTTTTTTTGGGACTGTTGGTGATATCTGGGATCTATGTGATTTTCAGATTTGAGTGGGGATATTGGTTGGGATTGTCGATGGCGATCGGTGCTGCGCTGATGGGGGCATTGTTTTCGGTTATCAACGGAAGGCTTACAAAAAGACACAGTCCTTATGTCCTGACATTCTATGAGATGTTTGGCGCCTGTGTTTTTGCATTCATGATGCTTCCGGTATATGCTTTTTTCTTTGCCGAAAATGGGCTTCAGCTCATCCCTGCACCGATGGATTGGTTGTGGTTGTTGATTTTGAGTGGAATCTGTACGGTTTATGCCTTTTCTGTTTCGGTAGAACTGATGCGGAGGATTACAGCCTTTGCAGTCAACCTGACTGTCAACCTTGAACCTGTCTATGGGATAATGCTGGCGGTATTGATTTTGGGAGAAAGGGAAAAAATGACCGGAGGGTTTTATTTGGGGACTTTGATTATTCTGATTTCGGTGCTGATCTATCCGATATATAATTACATTCTAAAAAGGAGAATGGCCAAGAGAATGTTGGGATCTTAGCTCAAAACGGGGAGATTTTCCCAAGGTCGTCTTGCTTTTTAAGTACAAATTCCTGACTTTACGGGAATGTAATCCTTTAAAGTTATAACTTTACGGGAATGTAATCCTTTAAAGTTATATATTTGTAATAAGATAATTTCAAACCCAATGAAATTTAACCGAATCATCAAAGCCTCTATTGAAGAAAAATTCTTTTCAGGGAAAGCAATTTTATTGCTTGGTCCAAGACAGGTTGGTAAGACAACTTTGCTCAGAGCAATATTGGAAAACAGAAAGGAAAAGCATTTATATCTTGACGGAGATGATCCTACGGTCGTAGAGATTTTGGAAAATGCCAATACTGAGACTTTAAGGAGTCTGATTGCAGACAATCAGATTGTATATATTGATGAGGCGCAACGAATCAATAAAATTGGTATAAAAGCAAAAATAATAGTAGATCAATTTAAAGAAGTACAGCTTTTGATCAGCGGTTCCTCTTCCTTTGAACTTAACCAACAGATCCAAGAACCCCTTACCGGAAGGAAATGGACCTTTAATTTATGGCCCATTTCTTGGGCTGAGTATGAAAAGGAAGTAGGATTTTTGAAGTCCGAGCAAAGCTTGGAAAACAGGTTGATTTATGGGTTTTACCCTGATGTCATCAACCAAACAAGCCAAGAAGAGAAGGTGTTAATTGAATTGGCGGAGAGTTACCTATACAAAGATGTGATGATGTATGGGAATTTGAAAAAGCCCAAGTTGATTCAGGATATTTTAAAAGCTTTGGCTTATCAAGTTGGCCATGAGGTGAAATTCAAAGAGGTGGCTGAAACTGTTGGAGCCGATCCTAAAACAGTGGCTTCCTATATTGAAGTACTTGAAAAAGCCTTTGTGGTATTTAGCCTTTCTTCTTACAGCAAAAATCTGAGGACAGAAATTAAGACGGCGAGAAAAATTTATTTTTACGACAATGGTATTCGAAATGCAATAATAAGAGACTTCACACCATTGGCTTTAAGGCAAGATGTGGGTGGTCTTTGGGAAAATTTTTTGGTCAGTGAACGCGTGAAGCGAAATTCCTACTACCAGAGTTTGGCACGAAGCTATTTTTGGCGAACCAAGCAACAACAAGAAATCGATTATGTGGAAGAATTGGCAGGTAAATTAACAGCCTATGAATTCAAATGGAATCCCAAGAGAAATGTAACTTTCCCCAAAACCTTTACAGAAGAATATAACAGCAATAACCTTTTGGTAAACAGAGGGAATTTCAGAGAGTTTGTGGGGAATTGAAATGCCCTAAAGTCAGTGGCATTTTTGGGGCTATTCAATTTAGCAATTAAGTCAAGCCAAGGGCAAAAGAATTTTCAAATGAGTAGTGAGAATAGAGCTCAAAAAGTGGTAATCTCTTTCAAAGTAGTCAATGCCAATTTCAATTCTTCGTCTGTGATATTTCCGATTTTTTGAATCAGTCTTTGTTTTGAAATTGATCGGATGTGGAAAACCAACATTTCAGAAACATCCTTCAGCCCGTTTTCAGGATTTGGAGAAATAATGGGGTTGCCGGTATAGTTTTTGATTTTCGTTGTAAGTGGTACAGCGATTACTATTTGCAGGTGTTTGTTCAGCAAATTGCCACTGATAATCACCACCGGGCGATAGCCGGCTTGTTCGCTTCCCTGCACAGGGTCAAGACTTGCATACCAAATCTCACCTTGCTTCATCAGGCAGTTGTTTAAGGTAATCAGCCATTCCTTCTTCAGCAAGGCTGATCATTTCTTCATCTTCCGATGAAGTCCTATAGGATTTGACATATTCTGCCCTTCGGAGATGTTCAAGATAAATCCTGAGTGCATTTTCGATCAGCTTGTTTTTGGGCAAGGAGAGTTTTTTTGCTTGGTCAGAAAGCATTTCAAGCAAGTCGTCAGGCAGTGAACTTGTAAATGTTGACATGATTTTTTGAATTGATATTCAAAAATAATATTTATAAAATATAAATACGAATCCTATTTAAAATTAACCTTCAAACAAAATTCTGTATCCCATTGTTTGTTATTAATTCTATATGTGTATCCACTTTCTTTCACGTAGCCAAACAAAAATTGGTTATAGGATCGATTATAGGCTCAGTGGACTGTGGTCTGTCGTCCGTGGACGAGTATCCGCATTCGAGATAGTCTCTTATAGCCCAACGTGCAACATTGCGGATACTCATATAATTCTATGTCACAAATTATTCCTTTTCCATTTGAGGGAAATTTTTATTTTGAATTTGAAATATCATCTATTTTCATGTTGGAGGTGAATACACTGCAATGGGCGGTATCCTTGAGACTTCATTATTGTTTTCCACTTTGTTTGAGAAACATTTCGTTTATTCGGTTTTTTTTTTTTTAGTTTCAACAAATTATTGTTCTACATAAATTCCAAAAATTATGAAAAAACTAGTGTTTTCAATTTTCTTAAACATCTTTATGATGTTACCTTTTCTTTCTTTTACTGACGCAAAGGCACAAAGGCTTTTGATTTTAGATAGGCAAGAGATAGTATGGCAGCCTAATGGAAGCTATTTGGTATACGATGTTTGTTATTATGGGCCGGGCTTTTGTGGGGATGGTGGTCCTCAAAATTGATTTAGGACCTTATTTTTAAATCTAAATATGAGTCTGATAATTCAAAATCTCCAAAATCTTTTGCGTTTTTCTATTTCCGGAATTTGCTTATTAACATGTGTTTTTTTCTTTTCGTGTCAATCAAATACTAATTCTGTAAATGATTTAAAGAATGAAAAAGATTTGGAGGTTTTTTTGCTTAAGGTGGAAAATGAGTTTGGTTTTAATTTTCCAAATTCGTTGCAATTGGAGTTTGTAACACCTCTTGAGACTACAGCGGCTTCTATTATAGGCACATTTCAAAAGCTAGTTGTTTCTCCCGACAAAGAAGAATACTTTATCTGGGATAGTAAGCAATCAAGAATTTTGGTTTTCGACCGAAAGGGTAATTTGAATAGAGTCCTAGATAAAAAAGGTCCTGGACCGGATGAATATTTGGACATCAGTGATTTTCAGGTCAATTTCGTAGAAGGTGTTTTAGAATTGATTGATTACAGAAGAATTGTAAAATACGACCTGAATACTTTTGAATACATAGGAGAGGTATCATTGAGGGAAGTCAAAGGAGATGTCAATTTTAGGTATTTTGTCAATATAGATGGAGTTTATTATCTCTGGACCAATATTCCTCAAAATCAAAGGAATATTCAAAATGATCTTGGAAGGTTAGCTAATTTCCATCTTGTCAGGAAGGATGGGGATTCCACTTCATATTTTGTTCAAAAAGAGTTTGGGATATTGGGCGATCAGAGATTCTATTCTGCTGACGAGCCGGGCGAATATAATATCTCACCGGTTTTGGGAAATAACAACATTCTTAGAGTTAAAAAAGACAGTGTTTTTATAAGTTTTAAATTTAAGTTTGAAGATCATAAATCCATGCCTTTGTCGGAATTTGAAAATTGGCAAGGAAGCGCTATACAGATGTTAGAGAATGATTATTTTAAGTTTTTGACAAATATCAGAGAAACAAAACAACACATATTTTTTCAGTTTGCAGGAAAAGGAACTGCTTATTATGTACTGATGGATAAAACCAGGAATGAGATAATATCTATAGGAAGGTCAAAAAGCCTACTTCCAAATATCATTCTTTCTGATAGAGATAACTTTTACTGTTTCATTTATCCTGAATTTTTGAAGGAGTATTACAAAAATGGAGAGGATTTTAGTAACCATCCAATCTTGAAGTCAATTGATATTGATGCTTTAGGAAAAGATGACAATCCAATCCTAATTAAATTCAAGCTCTAACAAAGACAAGCCAAATTCATAAAAAAATCCTATTTCCAATCTACATCACCCCTTCAAAAACGAAATATTCCTTGTCCCATTCTTTTGCCTCAGGCTTATGGTCAAATAAGCCAAACACCGTAGAACCCGAACCGGACATCGCGGCGTAGTAGGCCCCCATGTTGTACAAGGATTTTTTGATGGCTGCCAATTCAGGATATTGAGGAAAAATACTTTTCTCAAAATCATTTTGCAGTTCGGTTTTCCAAAGAGTTTTGTCCTTCAGGATTTGGGCAAGGTCTTTCCCAGGTTTTTTGGGACTTACCCCTGCATAAGCTTCCTTGGTGCCGATATGGACGGGAGGCTTGACGAGCAATAGGTGGTTTCCTTTGAGGTCCACTTCGACAGGTTCCATGATTTCGCCTCGGCCTGTTGCGATTTTTGGGGTATTGTCGATAAAAAAAGCGCAGTCACTTCCAAGTTGAGCCGCATAGTCCTCCAAAAACCAGTTTTCCAGATGCAGGTCAAAGAGGTTGTTCATCAGCGTCAGAGCAAAAGCAGCATCAGCAGAACCTCCCCCCAAACCCGCACCCATGGGGATGTTTTTGTGTAAATGAATATGGACATTGGGCAGGTCATTGAAATCTTTCCTTAACAATTTCAAGGCTTTTAAAATCAGGTTGTCTTTCTCCTCTCCAGGAATGGAAAGTCCGGAAGTATCAAACACCGTTTTATTTGACAGGATCATTTCCAAGGCATCATACAGCGGGATGGGGACCATGCAGGTTTCGATGTCATGATAACCGTCTTTCCTCTTGGCGGTGATGTGAAGTCCTAGGTTGATCTTTGCATTTGGAAATGAAATCATGAGAGAAAACAGGTTTTGTTGGTTTTTGAATCGGATTTTTCAGCTTTGAAATTAGAATTTAAAATTGGATTTGCTGATTCTTTCTCCGCTTAGGGTAATGAAATTTTTGATATTCTGACAATTTGTGAAAATGAGATTCCCGATTCGGTTATGTCGTTTTTTTGCTTGTTTGGGGGTTGAATAGTAATTATCCATATCCATTGTTGAATTTGATACCCGATTATTTTTCTTTTGAAAAAAATTCAAAAAAATTAACTTTTGGTTAGTGATATGTGAAATCAATACATTCTTTTGATTTGTGAATAAATATGAGTCTAGGATAGGTAAAAGTTTTACATATGTCCATTTTGCCAAATAAAATACTATACATAAAACTTTTTCATTCATTATAAATATATGTTTGGCATAAAAAATGAAATTAAATATTGTATCTCTGGAAATAGAGGTTTAATATTGTAGCACGTTAGCCAAACAAAAAAGAACCACACCACATGTTTCAAATAGTCACTCCTCTAAGCTTTATTATTCTCATTTGTAATAAACACTGAGGCACCTGACATATTTGACCTACAACCATACAATGTTAAGTGCCTCAGATGATGGGGCACTTTTTTTATAAACCTATTAAACCAACCTGAAGTAACCATGAGTTTGAAAAAACACAGTTGGGAAATCAGTCAGAATGAAGAACATCCCGCAGGCAAAGCCATGCTATATGCCACGGGAATGTCTGATAAACAGATGAACCAGCCCTTTGTAGGGATAGCGAGTTGCGGCTATGAAAGTAACCCCTGCAATATGCACCTCAATGACTTTGCCGGTCTGATCAAGGAAGCTACAAGAGCTCATGGTCTGACCGGTTTGGTTTTTAATACCATCGGGATTTCTGATGGAATTTCTATGGGAACCTCCGGGATGCGGTATTCATTGGTGTCGAGAGAGATCATTGCCGATTCCATCGAGTCTTTTATCCTTGGTCATTCATTTGATGCCTGTGTCGCAGTGGCCGGCTGTGATAAAAACATGCCGGGAGCCATCATGGGGATGTTAAGGATCAACAGGCCATCGATCATGGTATATGGTGGCACTATCCGTTCCGGAAATTACAAAGGGGAAAAGCTGAACATCGTATCTGCTTTTGAAGCCTATGGCAAAAGGGTAAAGGGTGAACTCAGCGATCAGGATTATCAGGGAGTGATTGAGAATGCCTGTCCCGGTGCAGGTGCCTGTGGCGGGATGTACACTGCCAATACCATGTCCTCAGCCATTGAAGCCATGGGCATGTCATTGCCTTACAGCTCCTCGACTCCAGCCACAGCAGATGAAAAAATGGCTGAGTGCAGAGATATCTCCAAATACCTGACCATTCTTTTGGAAAAAGATATCAAGCCAAAGGATATCGTCACCAAGAAAAGCTTAGAAAATGCAGTCCGTGTAGCCGTTGCGCTTGGAGGAAGTACCAATGCTGTATTACATATTTTAGCCATTGCCAAAACAGCAGGAGTGGATTTTACACTTGCGGACTTCGAAAGAGTAAACCATGCGACCCCATTGTTGGGTGATTTCAAGCCTTCCGGCAAATTCCTCATGGAAGATCTTTTTGAGCAGGGTGGACTTCCTGCTTTTATGAAATATTTATTGAATAATGGCATGCTTCATGGCGATTGTATGACAGTTACCGGAAAAACCATCGCAGAGAATCTTGCGGATATTGATCCGGTGGTCCCATCGATGGTCAATGTAATCCATCCTTTGGAAACGCCACTGAAAGAAACGGGACACCTCTGCATCCTCAAAGGGAATCTTGCCCCTGAAGGTTCGGTGGCCAAAATCACAGGTAAAGAAGGCAAATCCTTTACCGGTCCTGCGAATGTTTTTGATTCTGAATTGGAAGCCAATGAGGGGATCAAAAATAAATTAGTCAATAAAGGAGAAGTGATCGTCATCCGCTACATCGGACCAAAAGGCGGTCCTGGGATGCCTGAGATGCTAAAGCCTACCTCCATGATTATCGGTGCAGGTTTGGGCTCGGATGTTGCTTTGATTACTGATGGAAGGTTTTCAGGTGGAACGCATGGATTTGTTGTTGGACACGTGACTCCCGAGGCATATTCCGGAGGACCTATTGGTCTTCTTCAAAACGGGGATATCATTACCATTGATGCAGATTCCCTGACTTTGAGCTGTGCGGTCAGTGATGCCGAAATGGCTGAAAGGAAGAAGCATTGGAAAAATAAGGATTTGAGTGATCTCCAGGGAACACTCAAGAAATACAACAAACTCGTGTCCTCCGCTTCGGAAGGATGTGTGACAGATAAGTAAATTAAATCATCCAATTCTATGGTTAGAGGAGCAGACATCGTAGTGAGATCCTTGATCGCCGAAAATGCAGAATTCATTTTCGGTTATCCCGGTGGAGCAATCATGCCGGTTTATGATGCTTTGTATGATTATAGCGATCAGATCAAGCATGTGCTGACGCGTCACGAGCAGGGAGCAATCCATGCTGCGCAGGGTTATGCACGGGTTTCCGGCAAAGTAGGAGTCGTGCTTGCGACTTCAGGTCCCGGCGCCACCAACCTGATCACGGGTCTGGCTGATGCTCAGATCGATAGCACTCCTCTAGTCTGCATTACTGGACAGGTAGCTGCCCATCTTTTGGGTTCAGATGCTTTTCAGGAGACTGATGTGATCGGGCTATCTATGCCCGGTACCAAATGGAATATTCAGGTTAGAAGGGTTGAGGACATAGCTCCTGCTATTGCCAAGGCTTTTTATATCGCAAAAACCGGAAGACCTGGTCCCGTTTTGGTAGACATTACCAAAAACGCACAGGTAGAGTTCGGTGAATTCAATTATGAACCTTGTTTCGGGATAAGGTCCTTCAGGCCATATGTCACCATCAATCCAACAGCCATCGCTGCAGCCGCCCAATTGATCAATGATGCAAAAAGACCTTATGTGCTTTACGGCCAAGGTGTGATACTTGCCAATGCAGAAGAGGAATTGAAAAGATTTTTGGATAAATCAGGGATACCTGCCGCTTCCACACTTTTGGGTTCAGGTGCCCTTTCCCAGGATCACCCCTCGTATGTAGGCAAACTTGGGATGCATGGCAACTACGCACCAAATCTTCTGACCAACCAATGTGATGTGCTGATTGCCATCGGGATGAGGTTTGATGACAGGGTTACCGGTGACTTGAAGCGGTATGCAAAGCAAGCCCAAGTTGTCCATCTGGAATTGGATCCATCGGAGATTGATAAAAATGTAAAATGCGCAGTTCCTGTTTTGGGGGATTGCAAGCAAAGCTTACCACTGTTGACCGATGCTGTCAACTCCAATACCCACCATGAATGGTTTCAAAAATTCAGGGAATTGGACAAAGAGGAAAAAGCAGCCGTCATGTCCTACGACCTGGAATCTACCCATGGAGGCTTGCATATGGGTGAAGTCATCCAATTGATCAATCAGTTCAAGGATGAAAACGCCATTCTCGTGACGGACGTAGGTCAGCATCAAATGATCTCCTGGAGGTATTTTCATTACAAAGAATCAAGAACTCAAGTCACTTCAGGTGGTCTGGGTACAATGGGTTTTGCCCTTCCTGCGGCTTTGGGAGCGCAGTTACATGATTTCAAAAGACAGGTAATCTGTGTGGTTGGGGACGGAGGGATTCAGATGACCATCCAGGAATTTGGAACCATTATGCAGACTAAAGCCCCTGTCAAAGTAGTCCTTCTTAACAACAATTACCTGGGAATGGTAAGGCAGTGGCAGCAGCTTTTCTTTGATAAAAGGTATTCTTTTACAGAACTTGAAAATCCTGATTTTATCAAAATAGCTGAAGCTTACAAACTCAGAGCGGTGAAGGTAACCGAGAGGCACGAATTGAAGGAGGCAGTCGCCCAAATGATTTTGCATGAAGGGCCGTTTTTCCTTGAAGTTGTCGTGGAGAAAGAAGACAACGTGTTTCCGATGATTGCGACCGGCTGCTCGGTTGAAGAGGTAAGGTTAAGCTAGGAATGAAACTGAATTTATGAACCGATATACCATATTAGTATATACCGAAAATTTTATAGGGATACTTAACCGTATCACTATCATTTTCACCAGGAGAGGAATAAATATTGATGCGTTGACAGCATCGGAAAGCCGCTTGGATGGGATCCATAAAATAACCATTGAGGTTACGGTTACCGATGAGCAGATTATTCAGCTTTCAAAGCAGATTGAAAAGGTCGTGGATGTGATCAAGGTGTACTATTTCATGGATGATGAAGTAGTCTATCAAGAAATCGCACTTTATAAAATTCCGATTGAAAGTTTGGATCCCGGCTTGGAGAAAGTCATCAGGCAATTCAACGCCCATATCATTGCTGCCGAAAAGGAATTTGTGGTACTGGAGTTTACCGGTCACAAAGAAGACACGCAGGCCCTACTAGAAATTTTGAAACCATTTAACCTGTTGGAATTTTCCCGTTCGGGAAGGGTGGCGATCGCCAAACCCAAATTTTCCATCACAGAATATTTAAATAATCAAACCTAATTTATCACACTATGAAACTGAAATTCGGATCAGTAGAAGAAAACGTAGTCACCAGAGAGGAATTTCCTTTGGAGAAAGCAAGAGAAGTATTGAAGAATGAAACCATCGCAGTATTGGGATATGGTGTGCAGGGCCCAGGTCAGGCACTTAACCTAAGGGACAACGGTTTCAACGTCATTGTCGGACAAAGGAAAAATTCCAAAACCTGGGATAAAGCTGTTGCTGATGGCTGGGTTCCCGGTGAAACTTTATTTGAATTGGAAGAAGCCTGTGAAAAAGGCACTATCATCCAATTCCTTCTTTCTGATGCGGGTCAGATTGCCCTTTGGCCAACCGTTAAAAAATTCCTTACTCCTGGAAAAGCCTTGTATTTTTCCCATGGATTTGGAATCACTTATAAAGAAAAAACCGGCATTATTCCCCCTGCAGATGTGGATGTAATCTTGGTTGCACCAAAAGGTTCAGGTACCTCCTTGAGAAGAATGTTTGTTGAAGGTAGAGGGTTGAATTCCTCCTATGCCATCTTCCAAGACGGAACAGGCAAAGCCAAAGACAGGGTAGTAGCCTTGGGAATAGGTGTGGGATCAGGATACTTGTTCGAGACAGATTTCTACAGAGAAGTGACTTCCGATCTTACCGGAGAAAGAGGTACTTTGATGGGAGCGATCCAAGGAATTTTTGCAGCACAATACGAAGTATTGAGAGCAAATGGACATACGCCATCTGAAGCATTCAACGAAACAGTGGAAGAATTGACTCAAAGCTTGATGCCATTGGTAGCCGAAAACGGCATGGATTGGATGTATGCCAATTGCTCCACAACTGCCCAAAGAGGTGCTTTGGACTGGTGGAAACCTTTCAGAGATGCCACCAAGCCTGTTTTTGAGGAATTGTATAACAGTGTAAAATCCGGAAAAGAAGCCCAAAAATCAATTGACTCTAACAGCAAGCCTGATTACAGAGAAAAATTGGAAGTTGAATTGAAAGAATTGAGAGATTCTGAAATGTGGCAAGCAGGCGCTACTGTCA
The DNA here is from genome assembly GCF_022538115.1 of Cognataquiflexum rubidum. Classification (GTDB taxonomy): domain Bacteria; phylum Bacteroidota; class Bacteroidia; order Cytophagales; family Cyclobacteriaceae; genus Cognataquiflexum; species Cognataquiflexum rubidum. Next base: position 34,108 of record NZ_JAKZAL010000009.1, read on the forward strand.
GAAAATTGAGACCAGAAAATAACTGAGATAATTATGAGTGAAAAGCTATGGATATTTGATACTACCCTCCGGGATGGAGAGCAGGTACCGGGATGTCAGTTGAACTCCCAGGAAAAGATAGTGGTGGCGCAAGCTTTAGAAAAACTTGGGGTTGATATCATTGAGGCGGGATTTCCTATTTCCAGTCCAGGCGATTTCAATTCGGTAGTGGAAATTTCCAAGGCAGTTTCTAATCCTATCATCTGCGCACTATCGAGAGCGGTGGAGAAAGACATTGAAGTAGCTGCCGATGCTTTGAAATATGCCAAAAAAGGCAGAATTCATACAGGCATAGGCGTTTCCCCATATCATATCCAATTCAAGCTGAGATCCACGCCGGACAATATCATCGAAAGAGGTGTCAGGGCGGTGAAATATGCCAAAAGCTTTGTGGAGGATGTTGAATTCTACGCAGAAGATGCAGGAAGGGCTGAGTTGCCATTCCTTGCAAAAATCATTGAAGCTGTCATCAAAGCAGGAGCAACTGTGGTCAATATTCCGGATACTACCGGTTATTGTCTTCCGGAGCAATATGGCGCCATCATCCGCTACCTGAAGGAAAATGTGTCCAATATCGACAAAGCGATCATTGCGACACATTGCCACAATGACCTTGGAATGGCAACTGCCAATACCATAGCAGGTGTACAAAACGGAGCAAGACAAGCTGAACTTACCATCAACGGAATCGGAGAACGTGCAGGTAATACCTCCTTGGAAGAAGTCGTGATGGCGATCAAATGTCACCATGCCATTCCGGTCCATACCAATATCAAAACCGAATTGATCTATGGCACAAGTAGGTTGATCTCAAAGTTGATGAACATGCCGGTGCAGCCAAATAAAGCGATAGTAGGAAGAAATGCATTTGCCCATTCCTCTGGAATTCATCAAGACGGTGTTCTCAAGCATAGAGAAAATTATGAAATTATCGATCCCAAGGAAGTTGGCGTCCATGAATCTACCATTGTTCTTACTGCAAGAAGCGGCAGGGCAGCACTCAAGCATCATTTGGATGCTTTGGGCGTGGAACTTGAGGGTGAACCTTTGAGGGAAGTATATGAGGAGTTCTTGCTTTTGGCTGATTCCAAAAGAGATATCGGCACCAAGGACCTACTTTCTCTTGTCGGAAAATTTATGGATGGTTCCTCCTTTATAGAACTGGGGAAAGTAAGCTATCAATCTAATGGTGAAATCAAAGCCCATGTGGAACTGAAGGTTGGAGAGAAAAATTTTGAGGCAGACTCTTCCGGCAATGGTCCTGTGGATGCGGTATTGAAGGCGATAGAATCCATAGTCAAACCTCAGATAGAATTGGAGGAATTCCTCATCCAAGCAATAACGCATGGAAGTGATGACGTGGCAAAAGTACACATGAGGATTATTCAGGGTGACAGACCATATTATGGTTTTGCATCGAATACAGATATCGTATTGGCATCAGCCCAGGCATTTGTAGATGCTTTAAATAAGATTCCTGTCAAAGAAAAAGTGATTGTAGCGTAAGTTAAGATGGAAAAAAATACATTATTCGATAAAATCTGGGATTCACATGTGGTGCGTTCTGTACCCAATGGTCCCGATGTCTTCTTCATTGATAAGCATTTTATCCATGAAGTGACAAGCCCGGTAGCATTTCTGAATCTGGAAAAAAGAGGCATTGGTGTTCTTCATCCAGACAGGACAGTCGGTACGCCGGACCACAATGTACCTACCGTCGATCAGGACAAAACCATCAAGGACAAGCTTTCCCGCATGCAGGTTGAAAGACTAAGGGAAAACTGTCAGCGATATGGCATTGAATTGCACGATTTGGGTTCAGACCACCATGGTATTGTCCATGTGATTGGTCCTGAATTGGGCATTACTCAACCGGGGATGACCATCGTCTGTGGAGACAGCCATACCTCTACCCATGGCGCTTTTGGGGCGATTGCATTTGGAATCGGAACCTCTGAAGTGGAAATGGTTTTGGCAACACAGTGCATTATGCAGACCAAAGCCAAAAAAATGCGAATCACCGTAGACGGTGAATTAGGCTCCGGAGTGACTTCTAAGGATATCATCCTCTATATCATTGCCAAGATTTCTGCCGCAGGAGCAACTGGTTATTTTGTGGAATACGCTGGTTCGGCTATCCGCAGCCTGAGCATGGAAGCAAGGATGACCATCTGTAACATGAGCATCGAAATGGGTGCCCGAGGAGGATTGATCGCTCCTGATGAAACCACTTTTGCCTACCTCAAAGGAAAACAGTACGCACCAAAAGGTGAAGCGTGGGACAAAACTGTAGCTTATTGGAAAACACTGAAAACTGACGAAGGTGCTATTTTTGACAAAGAATATGCTTTCGATGCCGCTGATATTGAGCCAATGATAACCTATGGTACCAATCCTGGTATGGGTATCAAAATCAAAGGCAACATCCCGACAACCGAAGGAATGGAAGGAAGCAATAAAATCTCCTACCTCAAATCTTTGGAGTACATGGGCTTTGCCCCGGGTGAACCCATCAAAGGAAAAAAAGTGGATTACGTCTTCGTAGGAAGCTGTACCAATGGTCGCATAGAAGACATCCGCTCTGTAGCTGCTTTTGTCAAAGGAAAACAAAAAGCCGCTAACATTACCGCTTGGATTGTCCCTGGTTCAAGAGAAGTAGAGAAGATGGCGCATGAAGAAGGTTTGGTGAAAATATTGGAAGATGCCGGTTTCGAATTGAGACAGCCGGGCTGTTCGGCATGCCTTGCGATGAATGATGACAAAATTCCTTCAGGGAAATATGCGGTATCGACTTCGAACAGAAACTTCGAAGGAAGACAGGGACCTGGTGCAAGAACGCTTTTGGCCAGTCCACTTACGGTCGCGGCGGTAGCCGTAACAGGCGTAATCGCAGATCCAAGGGAAGTATTTTAATCAAAAAGAAAGAAAAAATGGCTTACGATAAATTCAATATACTTACCAGCACAGTTGTTCCTTTACCTGCCGAAAACGTCGATACGGACCAAATCATTCCGGCCCGCTTTCTAAAAGCGACCGAAAGGGAAGGTTTCGGAGACAACCTGTTCAGGGATTGGAGATATGATGTAGAAGGAAATCCCAAAAAGGATTTTGTGCTTAACAATCCCACTTACTCAGGGAAAATTCTTCTTTCAGGAAAAAATTTCGGATCAGGTTCTAGCCGTGAACACGCGGTTTGGGCGATCTATGATTATGGATTCAGGGCAGTTGTTTCGAGTTTCTTTGCTGATATTTTCAAAAATAACTGTCTGAACATCGGTGTTTTGCCGGTGACAATCAGTGCGGAATTTGCTGAAGTCCTATTCAAAGCAGTGGACGCGGATCCAAAAACTGAAGTGGAAATCGATATTGACAAACAGACCATCACTTTGCTCAGTACAGGAGAATTTGAATCTTTTGATATTAATTCCTATAAAAAGGAAAATATGAAAAACGGATTTGATGATATCGATTACCTGTTGAACATCAAAGATGAAATCGCTGCTTTTGCAGAAAACAGATAGCTGATTCATTATTCATAATTCAACGTCGTTTGGATAGGCTTTTGCGTTATACAAACCTTTTCCAAAGTTGGGACCAGACCATGAAAATCTTAAAACATCCATTCCGAACTTTGGAAAAGTTTTCCGAATCCCCCAACTAAACGACATTGATTCATAATTATTAATTCCAAAAGCGCGAGTATATACATAGTGCCAAACTCCAAAAAATGGGTCATCACAGGAAAATAGAAATCATGGATACCACTCTGAGGGATGGAGAACAGACCTCGGGAGTTTCCTTTCTTCCTTCAGAAAAACTTCAGATAGCCAAACTGCTATTGGATGAAATGAAGGTGGACAGGATCGAAGTGGCTTCTGCCCGGGTTTCTGAAGGGGAAATGGAGGGAGTGAAAAGGATTACCCAATGGGCTGCCGAAAAAGGATATCTCGATAGGGTAGAAGTGTTGGGTTTTGTCGATACCCCTGATTCTATAAATTGGATAAAGGAAGCAGGAGGGAAAGTCCTCAATCTTTTGACCAAAGGTTCTATGAACCACCTGACCCATCAGCTTCGAAAAACCCCGGAGCAACATTTCAAGGATATTGAAAAAAGCGTGCTCTATGCCCGTGAAAACGGTATTTCGGTCAACGTTTACCTCGAAGATTGGTCCAATGGCATGAGAAATTCCATGGATTACACCATGGATTTGATTGGGGTATTGGTACAACTTCAGGTAAGGAGAATCATGCTTCCCGATACTTTGGGATTGCTCAATCCCAGAGAAGTTTCCCATTTTCTCAAGCTTATTACGAGCGAATATCCTGATACCCATTTTGATTTTCACGCACACAACGATTATGATCTGTCCGTGGCCAATGTGCTCGAGGCAATTTATAACGGCGTAGGCGGTATCCACACCACGGTCAATGGATTGGGGGAAAGGGCCGGTAATGCGCCATTAGAATCAGTGATTGCTGTTTTGAAGGACTTTACAGACTTTAAGCTGAACGTCAAAGAGAACAAAATATATCGCGTCAGCAAGTTGGTAGAGCAATTTTCCGGTCAGCATATCCCCGCCAACAAACCGGTAGTAGGTGAAAATGTATTTACCCAAACTGCCGGAATCCATGCCGATGGGGACAATAAGAAAAATCTTTATTTCAATGATTTGCTCCCCGAGCGCTTTGGTAGACAAAGGAAATATGCTTTGGGTAAGACATCAGGCAAAGCCAATATTGTCAAAAACCTGCAGGAATTGGGAATCTCTCTAGAACCTGATGAACTGACAAAAGTTACCCAAAGGATCATTGAATTGGGGGACAAGAAAGAAAGGGTGACCACAGAGGACCTTCCTTATATCATTTCTGATGTGTTGCAGAACAACTCCATCTCCCATGATATATTCATTGAAGGTTATAACCTCAGCCATTCAAAGGGCTTGAGACCCACCGTTCAATTGAAGATCAACATCAACGGAGAAAGCTATGAAGAAGGATCTTCAGGAGATGGTCAATACGATGCTTTCATGAAGGCATTGAAAAAGATTTACAAATCTTTGAATAAAGAATTGCCGGTTTTGACCAATTATAGTGTGACTATTCCTCCCGGAGGAAAGACTGATGCTTTTGTGGAAACAGTTATTACCTGGGATTTTGGAAAGATATTCAAAACCAAAGGTCTAGACAGCGATCAGACTGTGGCTGCTTTGAAGGCCACAGAAAAGATGCTGAACATCATTGAAAAAATAAAAAATACAGAGCCGGGAATCGGAACTATCCCGGATGAAAACCCAGAACTAGATAAAAAGAATTTCTATGGAAATGAATATAGCGCTATTGCCGGGTGACGGCATTGGCCCGGAGGTGATTGCACAGGCAGTCAAAGTTGTAAATGCTGTAGCTAAGAAATTTGGTCATACCATCCATTTTGAGGAGGCACCCGTAGGGGCTGCTGCGATTGACCTTACCGGAAATCCCTACCCGGATGAGACGCACGAGGTTTGTTTGAGAGCTGATGCTGTACTTTTTGGAGCAATAGGTGATCCCAAATACGACAATGATCCAAAAGCCAAAGTAAGACCTGAACAGGGATTATTGGCAATGAGGAAGAAGTTGGGATTGTTTGCCAATGTACGTCCGACCTTTACTTTTCCTTCTTTGGTACATAAATCTCCCTTGAAATTGGATAGGATCGAAGGGGTGGATTTGGTTTTCTTTAGGGAGTTGACCGGAGGGATTTATTTTGGAGAACCTCGTGGAAGAAATGAGCAGGGTACCAAAGCTTTTGATACAAATGTTTATTCCAAAGAAGAAATCACGAGGTTGGCAAGAATGGGATTCGAAGCTGCCCAAAAGAGAAGGAAGTTATTGACCTGTGTGGACAAAGCCAATGTCTTGGCTACTTCCAGACTTTGGAGAGAGACGGTGCAGGAATTGGCTCCGGAATATCCTGATGTCAAAGTGGAATATGAATTTGTGGATGCAGTCGCCATGCGTTTGATCCAATGGCCAAAAGCGTATGATGTCCTGATTACGGAGAATCTATTTGGAGATATCCTGACAGACGAAGCCTCAGTGATTTCGGGTTCTATGGGTTTGATGCCTTCTGCCTCATTGGGTACTGACAACAAGCTTTTCGAACCGATACACGGTTCTTATCCCCAAGCTGCAGGCAAGGACATCGCAAATCCATTGGGCACGATACTTTCGGCAGCGATGATGTTTGAGTATGCATTCGACTTAAGGGAAGAAGCAAAAGCCATTTCTGATGTGGTCAATAAATCATTGGCGGAAGGAATCGTCACAGAAGACATCGCTGAAGGCGGAAAAGCTTACAAAACCTCGGAAGTGGGGGATTGGTTGGCGGCTAATATTTAAAATAGATATAATTGATTCTTATGATAAACCCTCCAAAAGTTCAAATCTTTTTGAGGGTTTTGTATTTGGAAAGCATGATCCCTTTATTTGTCATTTCCCCAGTATTCCAAAATGCAAACCAGACCATTCACTTACCTTTTTTACCTACAGTATTTAGGGCTTCGGTATCACGGTTGGCAAAAGCAGCCCGGAGTCAAAACAATTCAAAGTACATTGGAGAAAGCTTTCCGGTATGTCTTGAGCCATGAGGATTTCACCATACTTGGAGCAAGCCGGACTGATGCAGATGTTTCCTGTAATCGTGGAGCCTTTGAGTTGTTTTTGAAACATGAAATCTCTCCCTATCTTCTCAGTACATTAAATTCATTTCTCCCGTCAGATATCAGGCTATTAGGGTTTGAGCCTGTTCCATTGACCTTTAATATTATTCAGGATGTCACGTGGAAGGAATACCATTATCACTTTGCGATTGGAGAAAAATTCCATCCTTTTGCGGCAGGAAACCTTACATTTTTTGAAGGAATACCTGATCTTGATTTGATGAAAAAGGGAGCAAAACTTTATGTGGGGGAACATGATTTCCGGCGATTCTGCTCCATCGATAAAGTGACAGATGATTATGTAAGAGAAGTTTTGGAGGCTGACATTTGTACCCATTCTCAGGCTGGAAAAGGCCTTATTCCGGAAAAAGCCTTCACTTTTTCCGTAAAGGGAAAGGGGTTCCTCAGGTATCAGGTTAGGATAATGATGGCGGCTTTGATGGACTTGGGATTGGGAAAAATAACATTGGAAGATTTGAATAACGCCTTGGATTCAGACCAAACAAGTCCCATTTCAGTTGCTGTTCCTGCAAATGGATTGGTTTTAGAAAGGGTTGAATTCAAATAAAATAAGGGCTGAAATTAATCAGCCCTTATTTTATTTTTCCTCAATGGATACCTTCAATTTATTTTGTCTCAAAAAAGGTAAACAAGTTTTATAAGTCCATAAACTTGTTCATGATATCTTCAGAAATCCCTGTATTGGAATAACCGCCGTCATGAAAGAGGTTTTGCATTGTGACCATTCTGGTCAAATCTGAAAACATGGTAATGATATAATCAGCGCATGCCTCAGCTGAAGCATTTCCAAGTGGTGACATGGAATCTGCAAAATTATAGAAGGTATCGAATCCGCCGATTCCTGTTCCTGCCGTAGTTTTGGTAGGGGATTGGGAAATGGTATTAACCCGAACTTTTTTCAGCTTGCCATATCTGTATCCATATCCTCTTGCGATGCTTTCCAAAAGTGCTTTGGCATCAGCCATGTCTGTATAGAAGGGATATACTCTTTGTGCTGCGATGTAAGAAAGTCCAAGGATAGAACCCCATTCGTTCATGGCGTCCATCTTCTCTGCCACCTGCATCATTTTATGAAATGACACAGAAGAAACATCATAGGATTTTGCTGCCCATTCGTAATTGAGGTCGCCATAGGAGCGTCCTTTTCGGATGTTTGGGGACATACCAATCGAGTGAAGCAAAAAGTCAAAGTTACCACCCAAATACTCACGGGCTTCGGTATATAGTTTTTCGATATCTTCCAAAGAAGTGGCGTCTGCAGGGATGACGATGGTGTTGCATTGCTCTGCCAATTCCTTGATTGCCCCCATTCTCATGGCGATTGGTGCATTGGTCAATACAAACCTTCCACCTTGTTCGTGTGCTTTGAGTGCGGCTTTCCAAGCAATGGAGTTTTCATCTAAAGCTCCTGTGATTATTCCGAGTTTTCCTTTCAATAAATTCTCTGGCATGATATGTTCTTTTGATTTGGTCAAATATTGTGTAAAAATAAGATTTGGAGAAGCAAGAACCAAGTACAAAGTATCAAGTATGTAGGAGCGAGGAATAAGTAGATGGTTAGAGGTGAAAGGTAAGAGGTGGGGGAGGTTGGAAGAACCAAGTGCCAACTATCAAGAAGCGAGTATCAAGTATCAAGTACTAAGTACCAAGTACCAAGTACAAAGTACCAAATACGAAGAAGTGAGGTATAAGTAGATGGTGAGAGGTGAAAGGTAAGAGGAAAAAGGGAACAAGGGCAAAGGTCAGTTAACCAATTAACCTCTAACCAAATAACCTCTAACCAAATAACCAATTAACCTCTAACCAAATAACCATTAACCCATAACCAAATAACCAATTAACTCCCAAGCAACTCCCTAGCACTTTCAAAAGCATTTACGGATGGATTGGCACCGGCGATCATTTTGGCAATTTCCAAAACCCGCTCTTCCCCATCCAATAGCTTAATTTTACTGATGGTCTTCTCAGCGCTGTTGTCTTTATATACAAAGTAATGTTGGTCGCCCTTGGCAGCCACCTGTGGGAGATGACTGATACAGATGACTTGGTGCTGTTTGGCAATATCCTGCATCATCCTGACCATCTGTAGCGCGATTTCACCCGAAACACCTGTATCTATTTCATCAAAAATCAATGTCGGTAGTGCCATTTTATCAGCCATGATATATTTGATAGCAAAAATCAATCTTGAGAATTCACCACCTGAGGCCACCTGTTTCAATGCCTGTGGTTTGACTCCTTTGTTGGCTGAAAAAAGGATATCAATCTGATCCAAACCATTTTTGGTTGGGGAAATGATTTGATGGTAGAATTCAACCTGCGCATTTTCCATACCCAATTGATGCAAAAGTTTTGCAAGTTGGGAGGCAAATGGATGAAATGCTGATTTCCTTTTTTCGGAAAGGGCTTTGCCTTTTTCGGTCAATTCTTTCTCTGCAGTTTCTTTGGCTTTTTTCAGTTTCTCCAGTTCTTCATCCAGATTCTCCACCAAAAAGACTTTATCAGCGAGTTCGTTTTCCAAAGCAATGAGCGCTTCAACGGTATCAAAACCATGTTTTTTCTGCAGGTGGTAAATTTTGCTTAACCTCGTCCTTACTGTTTCAAGTTTGGCAAAATCAACTTCAATCTGTCCATCTTCTTCTTCCAGACTTGCTGCGATATCCTTCAATTCAATCAAAACGCTTTGGAATCTTTCACCATAGGTCTCAAATCTATGCGCATATTTTGAAAGCTGTTGTACACCTTGATTGGCCAAAGCCAAAAGCTTCAAGGCGCCAAATTGTTCGTCTTCCATTTGGGAAAGGACTTCCTGAATTTTGGATTTGATGTCCTCTGCATTTTCCAAGATTTCCTGTTCACTTTCCAGCTCAGTTTGCTCTCCTTCCCTAAGTCTTACTTCAGAAAGTTCTTCGAGCTGAAATCTATTGAAATCTGCTTCTTTCTTCATTTCCAAAGCTTCTTGACTTAGCTTTTCAAATGCCTTTTTTGCAGACTGAAATGACCTGAAAGTTGATAAATAAGAAGCTTTTTCTTGATGGCTTTTTGAAAATGCATCTACCAAGTCCAATTGGTATTCACCTTCTCCGAGTTGAAGGTTATCATGTTGGGAATGGATATCCATCAGTGCCTTACCAAGGTCTTTCAAGGTTTCAAGCTTTACGGGAGTATCATTGATAAATGCCCGGGATTTACCGTTCGGGCTGATTTCCCTTCTGATGATGCACTCAGGATCAAAATCAAGGTCTTCATTTTTGAAAAAATCCTCCAGTCCATAACTTCCGATTCCGAAATTACCTTCGACCACACACTTTTTGTCCGGGTTCAGCAGTGCTTTAGTGTCGGCCCTGTTTCCTAACAGCAGTCCAACAGCACCCAACATGATGGATTTCCCTGCTCCGGTTTCGCCGGTAATCATGTTTAGAAACTGGCTTGGCTTCATTTCCAAGCTTTGAATCAGGGCGTAATTGGCAATGCTGAGTGAGCGGAGCATTTAATGGGTTTAATTATTTTATTGGACAAATCTAACAAATTAAGGGATCAACCTTTGAGTAGGTCATTGTACCTTTTTGAGTTGTTTGGATCAATTTTAAGGAGTACTTCTACCGCTTCTGTGCGGACTTCTTTTGGGGCATTTTGGAAAACCCGTATTATTTCATCTCTTTTTGCATCCAAAAATGCAATTACAAAAATACTGTTTGGCTGTGCGGTGTTGGCACTTTCTACCAATTGGAATGCTGTAATCATATTTTGGTAGGCCTCCTGAGGATTGTTGAGAAGCATGTCAAGTCCTTTGCGGTGGTAGAGATAAATCGCTTCCCTTATCGGTGCAAAGACAGACGAAGTGTAAATATCATTGATAAGCCAATACCTGTTTCTCCTGTCATTTGGGTTGGGCATCCAACCTGCTCTATTGGATTGTTGGGCGTTGTTGACGATTCCATTCGCTATTTCAAAGTAAGGGTTTCCTCCTCTTAAAGAAAAACTATCATAATCAAAACCCAAAGCGATGTAGGCGTAATACGCCAATAATGAACTGATGTTGTTGAGAAAAGCAAACCTATTGAATTCGAGGGGTTGGGAAAGGAGATATTCAAACCCCCAGTTTCGGTCAATAAAATTGATGACCATACTTTCATAATTAGTACCATAAACCGGCCGGACTGTTTGGATCTGAACTGTCGCGTTATAGACACCTATCTGGGGCATATCGGAAATGGTAATGAGGATGTTGCCTTTAACCCTTTCAAATGCCTGAAATTGGTCTCCCGTCCATGTTCTTCCGTTGAGAAACTGCTCAAAGCTATTTTTCATGTTATCAAAAATGGCAGTTTCTTGGGTACGCGCTCTTTCACTATTGATAATAACCGAAAAATTAAGCTCTTGGGAAAATACAGAATGGTGGGATAAAAAAAGTAGAAGGAGTATCGTCAGTCGAATCTTCATGTAGAATGGGTTTTCTTTTAAAGATAACGATAATCTTATGGTCAGATTTTTACAGGAAGATTTTTAATTTCCTTGAGTATCATCTCGGCAATTTGATTTTTTGGAAGCACCGCTGATTCCAAAGATTTCCCCTCTTCGGTAAATATCCTGACTTTATTGGTGTCATGTTGGAAACCCGCACCTGCATCTCTCATAGAGTTAAGGACGATGAGGTCAAAATTTTTCCTTTCGAGTTTTGACTTTGCGTAAAACTCCTCGTTTTCGGTTTCCAAAGCAAAACCCACATGAATTTGTAATGGGGATTTTTGTTTTCCAAGGATAAAGGCAATATCTATATTTTTGGTGAGCTCGATAGTCATGCCATCACCTTCTTTTTTGATTTTTTCGGAGGCGACATGTGTTGGAGCGTAGTCAGCGACTGCGGCTGCAAATACACAGATATCCATCTGTTTGTGGAGATTGTCACATGCCTGAAACATATCTTCTGCACTCTTCACATTGAAAATTTTAATCTTGGGATCTACAGGTTTCACTGCACCCGGTCCCAATACCAAATAGACATCGGCTCCCTCCTCAGCAAATGCATCTGCAATAGAGGCTCCCATTTTACCTGAAGAATGGTTGCTGATAAACCTGACAGGATCAATGGCCTCTTGTGTCGGGCCAGAGGTGATCATGACTTTTTTTCCTCTGAAATCTTGGTTCTTTGAGAAATGGCCAATCACATATTCCAGAATATGTTCGGGCTCCATTAACCTTCCCTGACCGGAAAGTCCACTTGCCAATTCACCGGTTTCGGCTTCAAGGATGATGTTTCCAAATGTCTGGATTTTATAGAGGTTTTCCCTTACAGAATGATGTTGGTACATATCCAGATCCATCGCCGGAGCTACCATGACGGGGCACCTAGCGGAAAGGTAGGTGGCGGAAAGCAAATTGTCGCAGATACCATTGGCAAATTTGCCTAATGTATTAGCGCTTATGGGCGCTACTAAAAATAAATCTGCCCATAAACCGAGGTCCACGTGATTGGTCCATACTCCTGATTTGGGATCATGAAACTGATGGTGGACAGGTCCTTTGGACAGTGTGGCTAAAGTTAAAGGGGTAATAAAGTCAAGAGCAGAAGTACTCATGATGATCTGTACTTCTGCTCCTTCCTTGACAAGAAGTCTGGTGAGTATAGCTGACTTATAGGCTGCTATGCTTCCCGTAACTCCTAATAAAATTTTTTTCCCCTTTAAAAGCATTATTCTGTTGGCGCTTCAGGACGTCTGTAATACAATTTATCTTCCAAAAATTCTTCCATCGCCAAAGAAGATGGCTTAGGCATTCTTTCATAGAATTTTGAAATTTCAATTTGCTCTTTATTTTCAAAAACTTCCTCTAAATTATCTACGGTTGAAGCAAATTCAGAAAGTTTGTTGTTCAATTCTTCCTTCATGCTTGAAGATATCTGCTTTGCCCTTTGGGAAGCAATATGAAGAGACTCATACAGATTTCCTGTTTTTTCTGAAATTTTGTCCAAATCTCTAGTGATGATTGACGGATTGACTGCCATATTTGATTGATTTAAATTGCTGCTTTTTTATTTGTCTTTGCTGAGATTTTCACTTTTTGCCGCTTCCTCTTCAGCTTTGGCTTTTGCAAGTTCGTCCTCGTAATCCTTCTTTAATTTCTGAAAGGCGAGGGTTTCGGCTTGTGATTTTTTTAATATTTCTTCAATGCTTCCCAAATATTTGCTTTCAGGATATTTTCTTTTAAACTGAGAAGCATATTTGGAAACATCTTTCAATCTCTCTTCTTTTTTATCAGGAACACTTCTTTCCCCATATGCCAGAGAAACCTCTACCAATTTATATCCAAGTTCCTCGTTGTGCTTGCTGTCGGGATAATTTTTTGCAAAATTCTGAAAATTGATGATACAGGCACGGTAGAAATCACCCGGGTACAAGCCATCTGTCAACCTCAAATACAACATGGCCTCTTGGTATGCCTTTTCCTCAAACCTGACCTGAAGGTCCTCTATCATTGCCGTGGCTCTTTCGTAAGAGTCGGATTCAGGAAATCTATTGAGGAATATTTGGATGGCATTTACCGCATCATGGCTACTCTTTTGATCCAGGTTATAATCCGGTGCATCTAAGTAAAGTGAGTAGGCATTCATAAATAATGCCTCTTCTGCCATCGGCGATCTATTATAGGTTTGATAGAAGGTGTTGAAGTAACCAGCCGACTCGATGTATCTCTTTAATTTGAAATGACTATAGGCATAATTGAAATCTGCCAATTCTGCCTTTTCACTTCCCCTGATTACCGGAAGGACTTTGTCATAAAGTATGATGGCTTTACTGAATTCCCCTTCGTTGTAATACTTATTGGCGGCCTCATATAGTTCTTCCCAGTTGGTGCTTTTTTCTAACTTATAGAATCCTGAGCAACTTGAAACTGCAATAAGAAACACTAATAGGATTATGTGTAAAGAGGATTTTTTCATTGCTTTTTGGAGGCGCAAATATAAAGGAATTTTCATTTGAAACCAATTATTTATCAAATGCAGGAGGGGCTTACTTCTTGACAACGAGTTTTTTGGTGACAATATTTTTATTGTCTACGAATAATGTATAAAAATAAACTCCCGGATTAAAATCGGCGACATTGATAACCAGGTTCTTTTGGAGGGGGTCTAATTGGTATTCGGCCACAGGGTTTCCGATGAAACTATTGATGCTGATTTTCACAATTGCATTCGGGTTTTTGATAAGATAATCTATCTGTGCTGTTCTGTGGGTTGGATTTGGATAGGCACTGCCGATGCTTATGTCCTTGTGGTTTGTTTCGTCGGCACTTGGACTAAATACTTCATATACAGATTCGATCACGAACACATCCCTTATGTTGGTACTGTTATAGAAATGAAGGTCAAAGTTTCCTTTGGTTTCTGTTATGCCCATTTCAAATTCTAAATAAAGTTCAGTGAAGATTTCTCCCGGACCGAGGGTGATCTTTATTTTGGAAAGGTCTCTTTTTGGATCAAAACATTTATCTTCAATACAGATTTTCACATTTTGCGAAGATCCGATGTTTCCCCTGAGGAATTTCAAACTATACTCCCTGACTTGTGTGCTTTCGTTTTGGATAATCAGGGATTTTCGTTGAGAACTTCCGATTGTTCCGCTGAATTCGATGGTTTCCGACAACACCCTTACCTGCGCTTCCGAAAATATAGGAAGCATTATCAAGCAGAAGGAAAAAAGTAAGAAAATCCGTTTCATGTAAATTTCTATCAATAGGCCGAATAAGCTGAGTCTCAATAAAACTTGTTACGTATAAATTTACCAAATAGGTTTGGTGTTTTTATACATTGGCGGTTAAAAATTGTTAACCTTCTATAAAATTTTTTTAAATAGAATCCGTTTTAAGCGGATTTTTTTGTCTCAGGATTTTCTCAGGATTCATTTAAGTTCCTGATTTTAGTTTTTCCTCTAAAAGTTTTTGTATTTCCTCATCACTGGGAACAGGAATTACCGCGTCAGGTTCATTAAAAAAATTAAATCTTTTATTGTCTCTTTTTTTCGGCGTCCGCCACTCATTGATGGCTGCCATGGTCGGTTTTTCATCCCCCCGCCATGCAAACCCCTCCAATTGTTTGTCTTTTTCTTCTATCAAGTGCGGAGGTTTGAAGTTGCCCTCAGGTTTTACCAGCCAATTTATCTTCTTGATGTCACCATCTTCAAAGAACATCATGATATTGGCGCAGAGCATATTATTCATTCCCCTAAGTAAGGTATCGCTGACAAGGTCGAAGTAAATCGATTCCCCGTTTCCTTGGATATGCAGTCTGCTTATCTTTTGTTCTTTGAAATACCCGGTCATCCTCCTTCCTTTCATCTGATTGTAATTACCAAGGGTATCCCGGTTTACTGTGAAAGCATTTTGGATTAAATTGACTCGGTCTATTTCTTCATTCACGATATAGAAACTTATACTGTCGGCGGTAATCTGGCTTTTATTTTCCCAGATAATTGGGTCTTTGTACATGTGAATCAAGGAATCAGAATTGATGTAAACCAATGAATCTGATTTTCCATGCATGGATGACTTGATCAGGCGGACATTGTGAAACGCATACAAAAACCGTTCTTCTGTTTCCCCTTTCTCTTCTGAGATCAGTGTATCTGCTGCCACGTACATGGTATCAGTTTCCATGTATTTTCTGACTAGCGCGTTTCCATATACGATGCTGTATTTGCGGTCTTCCCAATATTTCCCTTCATCCCCAAATATTTCAATCTGCCTTTCCTTATTGTAAAGGCTTACATTTACTTTTCCCTCGTAGTATTTGTTTTTTTCTTCATAGTATAGCGTCTCTGCGTAGACGAGGCTATTTTCTGTCTCCACATCCCCTTCATAAAACCTGAAGACTTTGCTTTCGGTATTATAGAAACTTCCTTTTTGGGCGTTGAGAAGATGACCTTCTTTCGAGACAATATTGGTTATCCCAACAGTCTCGGCGGTTTTTGGGACAGTCAGGTATATTAGAAAATCTGTTTTTAAGGTATAATCAGGGTTGACCAAAATGACCTTATCGGTAAAGGTGATTTTTTCCAAAAGCGTTTCATAAGTCCCGTTTTCGCTCGTTAGGACGTTTGTGCTATCCACCACTTTCCCGTCATTGAAATAATTCGCAATACCTGTAGCTCTGTTGTAGTCAAGAAAATCTGTTGTCAGGGTAGTAGTTTGATTTTTGAAAACGACGTTGTTTCTAAGTTTGGCAGTTTTGGTATTGCCGTCATACTCAGCATACCTACTTGTGGTGGTAATAGGGTCTTCGGTATCGACAATGCGGACATTTCCATAAAGGATTGCCCGATTTTCGGCCCTAAAAAAATGGGCAGAGTCGCAATAAATCAGTGAATTTTGATGTTTCATCCGGACATCAATCAGTAACCTCTCAAATCCCTGGGCACCCTGAAGCAGTTCTGCATTCTGGATCTCCAACATGTTTTGGGCTTGGAGGCCAAATTGGAGTCCAACATAAAAAAGAAGGGTAAGAAAATAAGGGATTTTATTCATTGGTATATTGAATCAGGGCGCAAATTAACCAAAAATGGTATTTTTGATTTATGGAAGAGCTTTTTAAAAACCATATACGTTCAAAAAAACTTTTGGATGAAAGTAAAACCTATCTCTTAGCCATCAGTGGGGGAATTGACAGTGTATGCTTGGGGTATTTATTAAAGACCGCAGGAATCACTTTTGCACTTGCTCATGTTAATTTTGGACTAAGAGGATCCGAAAGTAAGGGAGATGAGGATTTTGTCATTCGATTGGCAAATGAATGGGGGGTTGTCCACCACCTGATTCATACAAGCAAAGAAGAAATGAACCAAGTTGGAATTTCTGTCCAGATGGCGGCAAGGGACTTCCGATATGGCTGGTTTGAGCAAGTCCTAAAAGAATATGGTTACGCAGGGCTATTGGTGGCCCACCACGCTGATGACCAGTTAGAGACTATTTTTCTGAATTTACTAAGAGGGACAGGCATCGAAGGGATCTATGGAATGTCGGAGCAAAGGGGTGATACCATCCGGCCTTTGCTTGGATTTTCAAGATCGGAGATCACTCAATATATGATCCAAAACTCGCATACCTGGAGGGAGGACAGTAGTAACCAAAAGAATGATTACAAAAGAAATGTTCTCCGAAACTTGGTTTTTCCATCGATTGAGAAAGAATTCCCTGATGGACTTCAAGTCATGGAGACGAGTTTCAAAAGACTGAAAGATACCGGAAGGGCATTTTTCTCTCTTTTTGAAAAATGGAAATCGGAAGCAATAGCCACTGAAGGAGACTACCAGTATCTGGCTATAAAAGAAATCAACAATATCCCGGGAAAGCATTCCATGTTGTATTATTGGTTGAGGGATTTTGGGTTTTCTTTTGCAGATGTTCAGGATATTTTTTCTTCTATTGATAAAGGGGAGTCAGGAAAAACATTCCATGCCGGAAGTTTAATGTTAAACAAGGACAGGGAATATTTGATTTTGGGAAAAAGTGATTTTGATTGGGAAGAAAAAAAAATTGAGCAACACGAAATTTCAATCCGGATCAAGGATAAAATTTATGACCTTCTTCACTTAGAGGGTGAGATAGAAACCGATAAATCCAAAGAAAATGCCATGCTTGATATGGACAAGCTTCAATTTCCACTTGTTCTCAAAAAATGGGAACCTGGAGACAGGATTATTCCATTAGGGATGGACAAACCAAAAAAAATCAGTGATTTATTAGTAGATTTGAAAGTGCCTTTGATCCAAAAAAAGCAGGTTTTGGTGCTGTGGTCAGGTAACGAAATTGCTTGGGTAGTGGGTCGAAGAATCAGTGAGCATTTCAAATGTGGGACAAATACTAAAAGAGTACTTTATTTCAAAAACAGGTAAGCGATGATTAATCCTTTTTCCAGAACTTTCAATGAAAGTGAACTAGAAATTTTTCAATTTCTGTCCCAGGTCAGTTTTTTTGAGAAACTCAAAAACATCGAGATGGCGAGGTTTTTACCCGCCATCCACCAAAGAAAATACTTAAAGGATGAAGTGATATTTTTTAGAGGAGATCCAAGTCAGGCTTTTTATATTATCAAAAGCGGAAAAATCAACCTTACCATCGATATCAAAGATTCTTTTGAAGTAATCAAAGAATTGGGAAAAATCGAGGTGTTTGGAGAGAATTCCCTTCTGGAAAATGCCAAAAGGATTTACACAGCCATCGTGAGTACCGATCAGGCAGAATTGATGGTCATTCCCCATTTTGCGATTCAGGAGGTTTTTGACAGTAATCCTAAAATCAAAGCCAAAATGATGACTTCACTGGCAGAGTACTACAATGAAAATAACAGGCGCCTTTTCAAATCTTACAAAAATTCCTTTGGCTTTTTTAATCTCGGGGAGATGTTTGAAACCCCCCAATAAAATCTTCAGGACTATTATTTCTGCCTGGCATTTGGCACCGTTATGAAAATTAGTGCAGCATAAAATTTTTTTTTCAATACCGCTTTCATTCTGTTTCTCATTGATAAAACATCAGGTCTTATTTTTAAGTATTCATATGTAATGCTTCATTTAGAAACCTTTGTTTAATAACTTAGCGCCACATCTGAAATCAATGTTAACACTAAAAATAAACCTTATATCATGACAAAAGTAACTGTAGTTGGTGCCGGTAATGTCGGAGCCACCTGTGCTGACGTATTGGCCTATAGAGAGATTGCAGAACAGATTGTATTGGTGGACATCAAAGAGGGCATCGCCGAAGGCAAAGCACTCGATATCTGGCAAAAAGCGCCGATCAATCAATATGACAGCAGGACTGTCGGCAGCACCAATGATTACACCAAAACCGCTGATTCTGATGTGATCGTGATCACTTCAGGTCTTCCGAGAAAGCCGGGAATGACAAGAGATGACTTGATCGAGACCAATGCCGGTATCGTGAAGTCTGTTACCGAAAACGTGGTGAAACATTCCCCAAATGCGATCATCATTGTAGTTTCCAATCCTTTGGACGTAATGACTTATCAGGCACATATTACTTCTGGTTTTTCAAGAAACAAAGTAATCGGTATGGCGGGAATTCTTGATACCGCGAGATACAGGGCATTTATCGCCGAGGAGCTGAATGTTTCTTCCAAAGAAATCCAGGCAATCTTGATGGGAGGCCATGGAGATACCATGGTTCCACTTCCAAGATATACAACAGTAGCAGGTATTCCTGTGACTGAACTTATCGGAAAAGAAAAACTTGATGCCATTATTGAAAGAACCAAATTTGGTGGCGGCGAGCTTGTCAAACTGATGGGAACATCTGCATGGTATGCCCCGGGTTCAGCAGCTGCTCAAATGGTAGAAGCCATCCTCAAAAATCAGAGAAGGGTATTCCCGGTTTGTATCAAACTTGACGGTGAATATGGTATCGATGACTGCTATCTTGGTGTACCTGTTATTTTGGGAAAAAACGGTGTCGAGAAAGTTTTAGAACTCGATCTGAATGCTGAAGAGAAAGCCATGCTTGAAGTATCAAGAGGACATGTGAAAGAAGTTATGAATGTCTTGGACAAACTTTCATCCAAATAATTCAAAATCTGATTTTATTGAAAAAATCCCGATCGATTATCGGGATTTTTTATTTTATTGCTTTCAGGGGATAAATAGCCATTCCCCAAAATGATTGAAAATTGAAAAAAAGAATCATTCTCCTTTCCCTCTTGGTCTTCTTCGGGATCGGAGCTTTACTGATCTGGAAATTCTTCATTCGGGATTCAAACAGGAATGCTGTTGATGTCATTTCAGCGGAAGCATTGTTTGTGTTTGAAACTACCGAACCGGTATTGGCCTGGAATCAGCTGGTAAGCCAATCCTTTTGGAAATCAATATCCTCGATACCGGCTTTGGAAAATGCCGAAAGGAACCTTTTGGTTTTGGATAGCTTAGCGGGAAAATCCGGAATCCTACAAAAAAATCTCAAAGGAAATCAACTCACAGTTTCCCTCCATCCCACAGGGAAAGAAGAGTTTGACTTTTTGTATGTCTTGGCCTATCAAGATCCTGAGAGTTTTTCTTTGCTTCACGATATTGAAGATAAGATTAAGGATAGCGGCAAATTAACCTCCAGGAATTACAGCGGGATAGAAATCAGTGAACTGAAAATAAAAAGCAACGGGATTACCTTGACTTATGCCATTATCGATAATCTATTGGCGGTAAGTTTTACTTCGTTCTTGGTGGAAGATGCTATCCGACATTCCCAAAATGGCAGTCTTTCTGTTTTCAGTGAATTTTATGAAGAACTTTTTGAAGATTCTCCTCGGGCAAATGGCTTGGGAATTTTAAGAATAGGAGGAAGTGGGCTTTCCGGAATTATCGATGGGATTGCCGCAAACAAGAATTTGTCCAATGTCTGGAATTTTGGAAAGAGCAAAGTCTCTGCAAATCTCCAACTGGAATTTAAGCAGGACAGTGTACTACTCATCGGTGCGCTTTTTTTTGACGGAAAAGGAAATAACGGTCTAAAAAACCTAGCCTCTCCGGCAATTAATTCTTTCAAAAATCTGATTTCCGGCAGGACTGCAACGTATTTTCAATACCAACTCGAGAAACCATTCCAACTTTTTTCAGGATTGGAAACTGAATTTCCCTTCAATAGTATAGTCATGGGCGATATCGAAACTGGTCTGATCCAAAAAGATTTCAAAAAGTACCTTACCGGCCATATGGCATTCCTGAATATGGAAAAACTCCCCAATGAGCCTCAGGACAAGGTATTGTTACTCCAAACTGAAAATCCGAATGTCCAGCTTGAGTTGCTCAAAAAGTTTGCTTTTGGGGAAAATCAGGGAACAGATGTTTCTAAGTTGACGGACATCCATCAAGGGAAGGATATTTTCATAATTGGAACAGATGAATTTCCTGCACACCTTTTTAATGGAAGTTTTGTAGGATTTGGAGACACCTATTTCACCTCAATAGAAGATGTCATAGTATTGGCCAACAGCAGCAAAGCCATCAAACTTTTTATTGAGGATTGGAAAAGCGGAAGGAATTGGGGAAAGGCTGCCAACCAGGAGAATACTGTCAGAAAGTTGGGGGAGGAATCTGGATTCAGTATGTTTTTGGATATCCAAAAATTTTGGCCCAACATCGAAACGGCAAGTTCCGCCGGATGGAAGTCCTTTTTCAAAAGGCATGAACAAGAATTAAAAACCTTTGACAGGTTGTATATAAAGACCGGTCAGAATGGCAATAAAACCAATCTGCATATCGGAATCAGTCATGCGCAGGTAAATCCAGGGCCATCTGAGGAAAGGATGTCCCTGACTGAAATTGTTTCTGTTTCATTTCCAAACAGGTTGATCTATGGCCCTGCGAGTATCCGTAACTTCAATGACAACAGTGTTGAATTTGTCGTTCAGGATGAGTTGAACAGGATTTACCTTTTGACCAATGAAGGGGAGGAGGTTTTTTCGTCAGACTTGGACGGACCGGTTATTTCCGAAGTTTTTCAGTTTGATTATTATAAAAATGGAAAACTACAACTTCTCTTTGCTACCAAAGAAAAAATTTATGCAATGGACCGGACTGGGGTTTCCCTGCCTGAATTTCCGATTCAAATAGCGGGTGAAACCATTTCTCATTTGAATCTTTTGGATTATGAGGGAAACCGCAACTACAGGATTTTTGCATCTTCAGACAGAGGAACCCTTTATCTGTTTGATAAAAACGGGACTGTTTTGGAAGGATGGGATACCAAATCAATCGGTTCGCCATTGGCTACAAAACCTGCCCATCATCGTGTAGCAGGGATTGGAGACAGAATGGTGGCAATGGGGAGTAAGGGAAGCATTCACTTTTTCAGCCGAAGGGGAGAAGTAGAGCCCGGAAGTCCGATCCAAATCAATGGTGAATTGGGTTCGGATTATGTATTATTGGAAAGAGGGACAGCCAATGAGACGCAACTCGTAACAGTGACCAAAGTAGGAGAGGTGGTCATGGTCAACCTGCTTGGGGAGATTACTTTCCGAAATCAATTATTGAGGCCTGATCTTGAAAGCAGGTTTTATCTCATCAAGGATCAGAAGGAGGGGAGGTATTTGTACGTGGTCCATGAATACGGTAAGATCACCGTGCTGGATTCAGATTATCGGGAGGTATTTTCAAAACCCTTGATGGCCGGTGATCTGCAGTTTCAGTATTTTTCTTTTGGAGCTGATAAGGATATCCTCGTGGTAATAGATCCCATCCAAGAGTTTATCTTCCTTTATGGTCTGAATGGGGAACTTTTGAATCCGATACCGATCAATGGAAGCAATAAGGTAGAAATTGAATTTTCGGAAAGCCAAAATGAGTATACTATTTATGCGATTGGGTCTAATGGATTTGCTGCGTATAAGTTACCGCTTTAGGTTTTTATAAAGTTACAAACTCAATCTTTTACCTGAATCGCCTGTGATGCAAATTTTATCTTGCCGGAAGCCTCTTTATATCCTATGGTGATTTCAAAATTCCCCGAAATTTCGGAGCTAAAGATGGTAAACGGAACGGAAATATCCGGACCGGCATTCCAATACAAAGTACTTCTGAAATCCGGAAAATGAGGTTCTGCCGGATCCGGATTCAAATGGGAAGATGTCGGGCGTTTGGTTTTTTGGATTTCAGGGTAGTTGAGATAAAGTGCATTGGAGGGAAGCTGAAAACTCCCAAAATCATTTGCGAAAGAAGTAAAGCTCATCACTCCTGAGTATTTGTCCTGATTGAATGAAAATTCCCGGGTCATTACCTCCAGTTTTTGGATTTTGGCAGGATCGAAAGCGGCCAAGGCATCCGTGTCAAAAACAGGCATGGCATCGATCATAATGAGTGGATTTTCCTGAAATACTGAGCCTAGGGGACTGTTCAAAACTTTAAACAGTGTTTTTTTGTCTTGCTTTCTCACCAATACTTCAGGCACATATTCTCTAAGGGTAACTTCAAGATTTTCAAATCGCGTGTAATCGTCCAACAAATAGGTTTTATCAGCATCAAATCCGATCACAATCGGAGCAAACTCCACAGAGTCATTGGCATAATAATAAGAGCTGACCTGACCTGAAGTGATCAAATCAGAAAGAAAATCCCGGTCCTTCTCTTCCAACTTCAGAACAGGGAAACTAAAATCCTTTTTGAACTCCAGGGGTAGAAACGGCAACTCGGGAGAGAAATTGAGCTGTTTTTCGATATCCGATGATTGGGCGATCAGATAGTTATATGCTTTAAGGGCTCCGATTTCAAAATAAAGATCCCCGTTTTCCTTGGGTTTGGCTGAGCTTAAAAATGACTGGACACCATGCGCCGATAGGAAGAAAGTTTCTGTCGTATCGATCTCCGGATTCAAATTTTTTCCATGGACAATATGGCCATAAGGCTCAGGAATGAGTTCGAGGTTTTCTTTTATTTCTTGGTAAATCTCCCTTTGGTAATAGCCTGAATGGGTTTCGGGCAAGAATGGATTTGAAATTGATATAGAAATCGAAGACACTTCCCCCAAATTTGAATTGGAAAGATCAAGTTCTGTTTTTGATTTTTTGGGCAGGGAGATCCTCTCTCCTTGATCCAAAGTTGAAGGTTTTATCGGTGGATATATTTTCCCTGTTTGTACCGTAGCCTTGGACTTGGTGGGTTTCTTTGGATTGATGACAGTGATAAACTGGCTGAAAACTCCTTTTTCACTCATCTTGGGACTGATTCGGGTATAGAATCTAAGCAGGTAATGGTCTGATTCCAGGTCATTGGGGATTTCAATATATCCCTCGGATTTTCCAAGATAGAGTGGGTAGATTACTTGATGGACAGGTTGGCCATTTCTGTCAACAAGCTCAGCATATCCTATTTTTGAATAAAAATTTTGATCCCCATCCAAGGCCTGCATCGTAAACCAGACAGTCTCCCCCGTGACGGTTATATTTTTGGATATATGGGCAAATACCGATTCTTCCACTTTGTTTTGACTCCACCCAACAATTGGAAGCAGCGTCAAAGCAAGCAATAGAATAGTCATTAGTTTTTTTGAAGTCATCTTTTCATTATTAATCTTCCCAAAAATCAGGTTTGACATTGGTTCCTCTCAAAGTACAATCGGTACATTGTCTTGTAGCTGCCCTAAATCCGATAGTAGTGGTTAACACGACAACCGGGATGACAGGTAATCTTGAACCGGAAGAGAATTCTCTTTCATAATTAGCAATCAGGACAGTGTCCTGATCGAGTCTACAAAATTCATATTCCTCAATGAAATATGGCCAAGGTGCTACGTCCTGCGCGTTGATATAGATTCTTTTGGAGGCTGATTTTCCCATACTCACCATTCCGATTACATTGTCTCCATTGGGATCAACGGATTTGATGTTACCCCTGATGAGGGAAGGTAAGGGGCTGAATATTCCTCCTATATCGTCTGAGTTTTTTCTCAATATTTCCCAAAAATCGTATGTTTCCTGGTTGACGGCTCTTTGGCGGACCCTGATGCTATAGCGTTCGGTTAGTTTTTCAGACCTGTTTGGTATCCTTACCAACTCCCGCTGTAGGATAGTGTTGTCCGCAAATCTTGCTGCATTTTGTAAAATTATTTTTGGAAACAAATTTGATTTCCAGCATAGATCGATTTTTTGATCTGCCTTTCTGAATTCCACATCTTTTGTTGCCGGATTGAAAAAAAACTGACTCCTTACTCCCGGTCTGAAAATCCAGTCTTCTTCATAATCCCAAAGGAAATATTGGGCTTCTTGGTTGCCTTTTGTACTTACGAATATCTCTACCCCAGCGTCGTCTTTTATAAATCCCAATTCCTCAATATCAGGGCTGATGACAGGGGCCATTGCATCTGAAAGATATTGTCGGCCATTTGGAAGGGTGATTTCCAATTGGTATGTCATTCCTTGATCCAAAAATTCTGAAAATGTATAGACTCCGTTTTGGGATTCCTGAAATGCCCATTCTTCGCCTGATTCCGACTTAAGAATTACCCTAGCTCCGCCCTCAGGACGGAAGCTTTCCCCACTTCGGATTGGATTAGTCCTACTTAAGGTGATTTCTGAAATTTCCCCGCCAGTTTCTATAAATCCCTCTACCACCAGGACTGCAAGGTCTTGGTCGGTCACCTCCGGCTCAAAGGGGTCCCTGCATCCTGATAAAAAGAGGAGTGCCAAAGCTAGGCTTTTGATGATATGGTTTAATTTTCTTTTCACTTAAAACTTCTTTACTTATTTAATAAAAGGCTTTCAATCTTCCCAAAAATCAGGAGTTATATTGATTCCCCGCAGTGTGCAATCGGTACATTTTTTTGTGGATCCCAAATAGCCTAAAAAAACGCCTTCCGGAGACACCAATTCCCTCGCAGGTACTCTGTCAATGTTATTAAAAGCAGTGCTTGCTTCATTTGGGGGTATAGTATCCCCAAAAACAAAACAAAACTCATATTCAGGAATAAATACTTTCCACGGGGCAACGTCAGCATAGTTGATATAAATCCGCTGACTGGCCGATTGGCCCATACTCACATATCCGATGGCATTGTCAGTTCCTGGAGAAATAGCCTTGATATTGCCTCCGATGAGGGAAGGAAGTGGGCTGAAAATGCCCCCGATGTCATCTGAGTTTTTCCTTAATATTTCCCAAAAATCATAAGTTGCCTGGTCTATGGCTCTTTGCCTGACCTTGATGCTATACCGCTGTGTCAATTTTTCAGACTTGTTCGGTATTCTGACAAGTTCACGTTGGATGATGGTATTGTCAGCAAAACGGGCAGAATTTTGAAGGATTATTTTGGGGAAAATATTACTGTTCCAGCAGAGGTCAATTCTTTCATCAGGTCCTCTTTTGGAAACCGATCCATTTTCAAACTTCAGGAAAGAAATCACACCTGGTCTGAATATCCAATGCTCTTCATAATCCCAAAGGAAGTATTGAGCTTCATCCGTGCCTTTGGTACTGATGAATATTTCGACACCCGCTTCATCTCTCAAGAAATTCAGCTCATTTATCTCCGGGGTGACAATAGGCTTCATCGGGTCGGAGCGGTATTGTTCGCCATTGGGAAGATTGATTCCTAATTGGTAGGTATTTTCTCTTTCAAAAAACCCTGTGTAAGAATACCTACCGGAATCAGTTTCGCTGAATGACCACTCTTCCCCTGTACTGGAAATCAGAAATACTGAGGCATCGATCACGGGTAACGCAGCAGAATCACTTCTTATCGGGTTGGTTCTGCTCAAATAGATGGTTGATTCTTCACCATTTGTTTCTATATATCCCTCTACCACAAGGAGGGCTATATCGGCATTGGTCACTTCAGGTTCAAAGGGGTCACGGCAGCTTCCCCACAGGAACAGCAACAAAACCGCAACAACATAGGATATCCTCTTTCCCATCAGATTCGGAAATTATAGGTAATGAATGGAATCGGCTCCGCAAATATGGACAATTGGTATCCCTGCAATACGCCATTTACAGGAGTGAAATACACAGAGTAAGGATTCCTTCTTCCCAAAAGGTTATAGACGCCTATTGACCAAGAGGAATGGGCAAGTTTTCGGACTTTATGGTTTCCTTCGATATTGATGGAGAAATCAATTCTGAAGTAATCCGGAATCCTGTAGGCATTTCTATCTGAGAAATATACCCGCTCAGAACCTCCATAATTGAATTTGGCAACCGGCAATGTGATAGGTCTTCCAGTGCTGTAATTGGCATTGATGGAAGTACTGAAGCGCTTACTCAAGGCATAATTCCCTACCAAAACAGCGTTGTGCGGTTGGTCAAAATTATTGGGATACCATTCTCCTCCGTTGATTTTTTCTGCCATTTCATCTTGGGCGGTTCTGAGAAGTGACCTAGAATAAGTGTAGCTGATCCAACCGTTAAGTTTTCCGGTATTTTTTCTCAATAAGAATTCTGCACCGTAAGCCCTTCCGTCTGTACGGAGGACACTTTGCTCAATGGCATTGTTCAGAATTAATGTGGCTCCGGAGCGGAAGTCAATGAGGTTTCTCATATTCCGGTGATAAGCCTCTACGGAGAATTCATATTTATCCACTTTGATATTTCTATAATATCCGATAGAAACCTGATCTCCCCATTGTGGGCGGATATTTGGATCACTCAGCTTCCAAATGTCAGTCGGTGCGATGGCGGCGTTGTTTGTCAACAAGTGGATAAACTGCCTGTTGGTGTTATACCCTGCTTTGATAGAAGATATATTGTTGAGACTATAACGTGCAGAAATTCGGAATTCAGGACCGTTATAAGTTTTGATGGTTTGCCCACTGTTGAAAGTTGTCTCGCCGACTAAGTTGGGTGGAGAAATTGGCAATCCCGGTTTATATTCCCGGACAGTATTGGGTCCGAGGTAATTGTAAACAGCGTAACGCATACCGAAATTGATGGAGAATTCATCAGTGACTTCGAAATTATCACCAATATATATGGAAGTTTCCAAGGCCTGTTCCGGATTTACCTCTTCGGGAATGACAATGGATTCAGGTCCTGCAGGCTGGATGAATCCGGGATTCAGACCATACCTGATGGTGTTGAGACCAAAAGTGAAAGTGTGTCTTAGATCATATTCATAAGAGAAATTGGCTTTGAAAAAATCCTGTTTGATGCCAAAGCCAAAATCATAGCTGTTTGTAGGGTTGTCTCTTCCTTCGATGTCAAATTGATAATTGTCTCTTCCCGCTACAAATTCACCTTCCAATCTGTCACTAAAATAATGGGTCCAGCCTAAGTTGATGCTTCTGTTTTGATACATGAAAGTGGTATCCCTGTCAAACCCGAAACTGTCATTGCTGCCATAGGTGTTCAGCCTGATGATGTTTTTGTCATTCAGCTTATGCGAAACATTGAGGTTTAAGTCATAAAAATTTGCCCTGCCATCTTTGAAATCGGTGTTTTCTTCCAAAATATCCAAAAGCCAATCAGAGTACGTAGATCTCGCCCCAAGTGCAAAAGTCGTTTTTTCCCCAACCGGGCCTTCTACCGAAATCCTTCCCGTCAGCAATCCTATTCCTCCCCGAACCGTAATTTTTTCATCATTGCCGTATTTGGCATGCACATCCAAAACTGAGGAAAGCCTTCCGCCATATTGGACAGGAATTCCTGCTTTGTATAGGTCGACAGATTCCACCAAGTCAGGATTGAATGCGGAAAACAGACCAAATAAGTGTGAAGGATTGTAAATCGTGGCGTGATTGAACAGAATCAGATTTTGGTCGGCAGCACCTCCGCGGACATTGAACCCCACGCTGGCTTCGCCGACAGTCTGTACACCCGGAAGCGTCAAGATGCTCCTGATGATGTCCACCTCTCCCAATATGGCTGGAATCTGCCTCATGGTTTCCATATTCAGTTTTTGAACGCCCATCTCCGGACGGGAGATATTGGTCATTTTTTCTGAAGAAATGGTGACTTCAGAAAGGGAAATGATATTCTCTTCGATGGCTACATCCAAAACGCCGTCGCCTTGGAGGCTTATCTGACGTTGCTCCACAAACCCACCAAGATTTTGGATGAAAATGGTATGTCTTCCGATTGGGAGTTTGATTTCAAATTGACCATCCTGATTGGCAATGGCTCTTGTGTAGTTGATTTTTTCGAAAATCACCGCACCAAAGACAGGGTTTCCCGTCTCCAAGCCCGTCACTTTCCCTCGTAAAACTGCCTCAGTTTTTCCTGAATTGTCGGCCTTACCGATGACGTATAACTTGTTTCGGGAAAAAGCCCTGTTGATATCCGACTGACGGAGTATGCTGTCTTTTTCAAG
The DNA here is from genome assembly GCF_022538115.1 of Cognataquiflexum rubidum. GTDB lineage: Bacteria > Bacteroidota > Bacteroidia > Cytophagales > Cyclobacteriaceae > Cognataquiflexum > Cognataquiflexum rubidum. The sequence goes on from NZ_JAKZAL010000009.1 coordinate 62,654, forward strand.
TTCTGAAACTTGGGTAAAAAAATCCAACGGCAATGATGTGTCCAAAGCTTTTCCTTTGGTAATAAATATCCGGTTTTTTTCATCGATTGAATATTTTAGATCTTTTCCGTCAAAAACCCCATCAAGAACCTGTCTGATTGTGTTGTCTTTAGCGCTGATGTTTACAATAAGGTCTGCCACATCCTCTTTTGAAAAATAAAACTTATACGAAGTCTGAGATTCTATCTGTTGCGCAAAACGGGGGAAACTCAAACCGGGAAATAGCCCTGAAATCCTTTCTTCAGCCCTTATGGTCTCCTGAGCCCAAGACTTTGGAATAACGCAAATCCCGAAAAAAACCAATAGTATGATGAGCCTATTCATGTGAAGACTTGTTATAAAATTCTACCAAAAAAGACAAATAATCCTTCCGGTTGTTGCGGTAATTCAAGGCTTTTTCTTTGGCACTGCGATTGATTTGTTTCTTTTCAAGAGAAAGAAAATCAATGGCTTGCCCTTTGTTTTTGACCTGTATGATTTGATCTCCCTTTTGGATCAAAAAATCAGACTTTTCTAAAAAAATACTGCTATACTGAGTCATTTCCCTTTTTGCTTTGGTCGTTTTAAAATGCTTGCACAATAGATTGGCTTCCTCACCTTCCTCCACCAATTCATAGAAACCTTTGCCATGGTGGCTGTATTCAGGATTTTGCTTTATCCTGATAAATCTGATTTTATCTGGAAGTATAAAACCATCGATCTTTTCGGTTTTGATCAAAGTTTTCTGTTTGTGTACCGGATGAAATGTTACCACCTCATCAGAGAAAATATTATAGAGCAGCGGGACATTTTCATAGGTCAGTCCATTGATGGTAAGGCTGCCGTATTCAAAATTTTTGGATTTAAAATAAGGAGATCCCTCAATGTCCTGCGGCGGGTCGACATAATATCCTCCGCTTACGATTTCCTGATGGAGAGGGATATTTGAAGTGTAGGCATTTTCTAATTCCTTGGACGTCTGTGCTTGGAGTATTGATACAGTACAAACGCTTAGAGCGAGAAAAAAAAAATAGAATTTCATAGGTTTTGATGGGAATAACTGAGATTGGCAATCAATATATATAAAAAAAACAGGGAGAAAACAGAAGTATTTAGGATTTATACAGATGGTTAAATTTTGTAGCTGTGTTGCAGTATTTTTAACACTCATTGCTGTATTTCAAATCCTGTTTAAAAATCAAACCTATTCAACATATAACCCCTATGACTACAAGAAGAAACGCCATTAAAACTCTGGGATTGACAACAGGATTGTTTGCCTCTGCGGGTGTTTTAGAAGCCGCGTCAAAAAATAAAAAAGAGAGCCGATTTAGCTATTGTTTGAATACGAGTACGATCATGGGACAAAAGCCCGGATTGATCGGATACCTGGACATTGCTTCCAAGGCAGGATATGATGGAGTGGAATTATGGATCAGGGATATTCAGGAATACCTTGCTGCGGGAAATTCTGTGATGGGATTGAGAAAACATATTTCGGATTCGGGTTTGAAATTCGAGAATGCCATCGGTTTTGCACCTTGGATGGTTGATGATGAGGAAAAAAGGAAAGCCGGAATGGTCCAAATGGAGCAGGAAATGGAGCTTTTGGCTTCTTTGGGATGTGCCCGAGTAGCTGCGCCGGCCGCGGGGGTAACCGCACCTTTGGACCTTTTCAAAGCAGGAGAACGCTACAAAGCACTTTTGGATTTGGGAAGAAAGACGGGCGTCATGCCCCAATTGGAGTTTTGGGGAGCATTCCCATTTTTTCATCATTTGGGGCAGGTTTTGATGGTGGCAGCGGTAGCCAATGATCCCGATACAAGGATTCTACCCGATGTGTACCATCTTTTCAGGGGAGGATCCGGTTATAATGGATTGAAAATGCTCAACGGATCGGCTATCGAAATTTTCCACATGAATGATTTTGTAGCTTCTATTCCAAGAGAAGATCAGGCAGACAAAGACCGTGTTTATCCCGGTGACGGTGCTGCCCCGATAAAAGAGATACTGACAGACCTGAAAAATATGGGTGGAAATAAGGTGCTTTCGCTTGAGCTTTTCAACCAGGATTATTGGAAACAAGATGCATTAACTGTTGCTAAGACAGGTCTAGAAAAAATGAAAAAGCTCGTAAATGAAATTTGATTTAGTTAAATTTTACATGACCTGATAATATGGTTTTTGGATTACAACGAGCATATTGTCATGTCATTTTTCATTTTTTTCACCCAAAAAGCATGGGCTTAATTTGAGAACGATTTATTACATAAAAACCACTCCATAAAGCATTACGGTCAAAAAGGAGAGGAGCGGCCCGATTACCATCATTAGAATCCCGCCTGGTCGGAAGGTTTTTTGGTCCATTAATCCTGTAGAATACGAAATCGCATTTGCAGGAGTGGAGACAGGAAGCAGCAAAGATGATGAGCAACTCAATGAAATCATCAAAGGAACTGTAAATCCCCAAATTCCCGGCAACGCAAGTCCCAAAGGAACCAAAATTGAAGCAGCCGCTGTATTGCTCATGATATTCGAAATGGTCACAGCAACCAAGGAAAATACGAGAGCAACACCGATCATGGAAATAGGGAGTTGTGAGATTTTCTCCATGATGATGTCAGTCAATCCGACATCCACCATTGCAATCCCCAGAGCAAGACCACCTGCCACCAACATCAAAGTATCCCATGGTAATCTCCGCACATCTTCAGCCTTGATGACTTGAAACAATGTCAGGAAGACAATTGGGATAGCAGAAGTGGCGGCTATCGGCAAGCCATGAAGTGGTTCTGTCAACCACATGGAAACCGTAACCAACAGGGTGAAAATCACGGCATTTTTTTCAAAAACATTTTTCGTACCGCTCTTACTTGTGATGTCGGAAAGGTCAAGCTTGATGTCTTTCAGGTGAAGGGTTTTGACCATAAAAAACCAGAAAATAAACAGAGACACTAAGGCCATGGGAATCCCGAATATCATCCAATCAATGAATGTGATATTCAGCCCCTTTTCCTGCAAGGCACCTACAGCAATCGCATTGGGTGTGCTTCCGATGATGGTTCCCATACCTCCCAAAGTGGCTGCCGCTGGGATACCTACCAAAAGGGCTTTGGAATAAGGGGAATCTTTGCCTAGCAGTCGGACCACAGGCAATATGGAGGAAATCATCATCGCTGTAGTCGCAGTATTTGACATGACCATACTGACCACAGCTGTTGTCAACATAATCCCTAAAAGCAACCTATTAGGTTCTTGGCCAAATTTGTCAATGGTGAATTTAAACAAAGACCTGTCTAAGCCCACTATACTCATGCCTTCTGCAAGAAAAAAACCTCCCAACAAAAGCCAGATGACACTGCTTGTCCAGGTCCCAAGATACATCTCGACTGGGGTTTTGGAATCCTCCAAAATGTAATCCGTGCCGAATCCCAACAATAAACCGGTGAATATGAAAATGCCCACAGCAAACGGAGGGATTGCTTCTGTAATCCAAAGACCTGTTGCCAAAATTGCCAGAAAAAAAACATAATTCACCTCTTCATTATAACCGAGATTACGGAAAAGAGAAGCCGCAAGAAGAGAGATTATGAAATTTCCTAAAAAGGTGGTGGTAGCCAAAATCCAACCGTATTTGAGTTTTTTGTAAAGGCGGAATGCCGCTCTTCTAGAATCGGTGTGAGCCATAAAAATTACTTTGAATATGTATTAAATGTAAGCAAAACAGGCCATAAAGGGATAAAAACTCAGTTATATTTTTAGTAATTTTTTGCTGTATTTTCTACAATATTTATAAGTGAAAATGCAATCGATTGAATGAAGTTTATTTAATTGGAAGAACCTTATTTTTATTCCTTGAAGTCAATAGTTTTGTATTGACCATCCAAATTATTTTAAAAATGAACCAGGTACCCCTCGCCGAACGCATGCGTCCACACAGGTTAGAAGACCTGATCGGTCAGGAACACCTGTCCTCACCAAGTTCTTTCTTGCATAAAGCCATCAAGAGCGGAAATGTGCCATCCCTGATTTTGTGGGGACCTCCCGGAGTCGGCAAAACCACCATTGCCAATATCATTGCCAATGAAATCAAAGCGCCTTTTTATACGCTGAGCGCAGTGAGTTCGGGAGTAAAGGACATCCGTGAGGTTATCGAAAAAGCAAAATTCCAACTTGGGGTCGTTCTTTTTATTGATGAAATCCACAGGTTCAACAAGTCCCAACAGGATGCGCTTTTGGGCGCGGTCGAGAAAGGGACCATCCGGCTAATTGGTGCCACGACTGAAAACCCTTCGTTCGAGGTCAATTCAGCGCTCCTATCCAGATGCCAGGTTTTTACCCTCAATCCTCTCGGCAGACCCGAATTGGAAGCCATGATCAAACAGGCTTTGGAAAAGGATGTTGACCTCAAAAAGAAAACCGTTGAACTCAAGGAAACTGAAGCACTTCTCAGGCTTTCAGGCGGAGATGGGCGCAAGCTTTTAAACTTACTAGAAATAGTCATAGATGGGATCAATCAGGATCCCTGTATCATCACCAATGACATTGTCACTGAGATCGCCCAACAAAAAGTGGCCTTATATGACAAATCCGGAGAGCAACATTATGATATCATATCGGCTTTTATCAAGTCTATCCGTGGTTCTGATCCAAATGCGGCCGTGTATTGGTTGGCGCGGATGATCGAAGGCGGTGAAGACGTAAAGTTTATCGCAAGGAGGTTGGTGATTTTGGCTTCGGAAGATATCGGCAATGCCAATCCAAATGCACTTCTTTTGGCAACCAATTGCTTTGAGGCAGTCAAAATCATCGGCTATCCGGAGGCAAGGATTATCCTTTCCCAATGTGTCACTTATTTGGCAAGCTCGCCCAAAAGCAATGCTGCTTACCTTGCCATCAATCAGGCCCAGGCTTTGGTCAGGGAAAAAGGGGACCTATCTGTTCCGCTTCATCTCCGCAATGCGCCGACCAAACTGATGAAGGATCTCAATTATGGCAAAGAATACAAGTATTCACATGACTATGAAGGGAATTTTGTGGCGCAGGAATTTTTGCCCGATGAAATCAAAAACCTAAAAATTTACGATCCAGGCAATAATGCCCGGGAAAACGAATTGAGAAAATACCTGAAGGAAAAGTGGAAAGGGAAGTATGGATATTGACAAAAACATAGCCTGATCCTTTCCCAAATCAAATTTCAAAAGGTATGTGGTAAAAGCCTCAAATCAATTTTTCTTTTGTTTGAATGGCAAATCACACTTTAAAAATAACCTCTTCGTTGGGTAACCTGAACCTTTTTCCATAAACCCCTTCAGGCAATCCTTTTCCACAGCCAATGATCATATTGATTTCGGAGTCTTTTGGAAGGTTTAGGAGTTTTTTGACCCTTACTGAATCGAATCCTTCCATCGGACAAGTGTCATATCCTTCCGCTTTCATGGCGTACATAAAGGTCATGGCTGCAAGTGCTGCGCTTTTGTGCACAGACACCCTTACATCTGATTCGGTTACTTCCCTGACCATGGGTCTTTTCAATGACATCACCCATGCGATGACCTGCTTGGTAATTGACCACAAAGGATATTTTGAATACAGTTTTGGGACCAGGTTGCCATAATAGGCTTCGGCCTGCTTTTGTTTTTTGCCAGGGGAGTTTTTATATGTTTCCCTGATATAAGAAAGGTTGGCGGCTGCCCTGCTTTTCCACTTGTCCCTTCGGGTGACGACGACCACAAGTTCCCTTGCTGTAGTAGCAGCTTTTTGGTTCATGCAAAGTCGGGAAATAGGGTTTTTGAGGGCAGAAGTTTCGGGGATTCGGTAAAATTCCCAAAGCTGCATATTCGAACTGTTAGGAGCGAGGATGGCTGCCTCCAGGCATTTTTGGACGGATTGATGGTCAAAAGGAGTCTCTTGGTCAAAAATCCTGACAGACCTTCTTTCCTTCACGATATCGAAAAATCCTATTTCCTGTATATTTTCCTTCATTTGGTCAATTAAATTTTGGTTCGTTTATAGGCTTATTTACTTTTACCTATATTCAGAACCAAAAATACATTTATTTATCTTTTAACCCTTATTCAATCCATTATGGTTTTAGAACTGATCAGGTTGGAGTTATTGAAAACCATCCGGTCCACGTCATTTGCCAAAAGTGCCTTGGTGGCTATTTTCTTGGCATTTATGGCTCTTTTGCTTCTTTCCTATGTAGTAATGCTCGGGCTGTTCCTGAAGCCGATCATAGAGAAAGGTTTTGAAAGTACCGATGCATATGCGACATTGAGTGGAGCATTGGTTTACTTTTTCCTTTTCGAATTTATGTACAGGTATTTTGTACAAAAGCTACCTGTCATTGAATTGGAGCGGTTTCTTCACCTACCCATCAAGAAGAGTAACATTATCCATTTTCTCTTGGGAAGGTCATTCGTGTCACCTTTGACTTTGATCGCACCTTTTTTATTTACTCCTTTTGCAATTCAGGAAGTTGCTCCGAGGTTTGGGGCCGGTGCAGCTTGGTCTTGGCTGTTTTGTATCCTGTTTACAAGTTGGTCGCTGCATTGGCTGATGCTGTGGTTCAAGCAAAAATTTGAAGATAGCCTCATCGGGATCGGGGCGGTTTTCGCGTTGCTATTGATCGGTGCGGGTTCTACCTATTACGGATGGTACAATCTGGGAAGTCTGATCAAGCCTGTATTCGATGGGTCATTGACTACTCCGATTCCGGTGGCGGTGCTTGGGGTAGTATTTTTGGTCACGTACAGGATGGCCTATGCTTACTATTATAAAAACGCCTATTTGGAAGACCTCACCCAAGAGGAAAATGTCCGCTTTGTCAATCAGGATTTAGGAATATTTTCGAGATTCGGACTTGCCGGCGAATTGGCAAACCTCGAGTGGAAGCTGATCATCAGGCATAAAAAAAGCAGGACTTACTTGATGTTGGCGGGTTTTTTCCTGCTTTACGGGCTGATTTTCTATACCAATCCCGCATACAAATCCGAAACGGGATTTAGCCACATGTTTGTATTTGTAGGTTCATTCATCACAGGGATCTTTATGCTTCAATATGGGCAGCTTTTTCTGAGTTGGAATTCTGCGAATTTTGATTTTTTCCTCCAAAAAAGAACAGGAGTTGAGGCACTTGTCAAAGGGAAATACCTGCTTTTTGTGGTGACTTCCTGCCTTTGCCTCTTAGCCTCAGTTCCATACGCCTATTTTGGTTGGGACATTTTGTTGATTCATGTGGCCACATTCCTTTTCAATATGGGTGTCATCATGCATTTGGTGATTTACCTTTCCCTTTGGAAACCAAAACCTATGGACCTCAATAAGGGTGCGATGTTCAATTATGAAGGCGTTGGCATTGCCCAATTCCTGATGATCATCCCGATGATTGGGGCGCCTTATGTCATTTACCTTCCTTTTGCCCTATTGGTCAGTCAATATGCGGGCTTATTGGCTTTGGGAATAGTAGGAATTGCGGGGATTTTGGCATTTCCATATTTGTCCAAAATTTCAATTGACAAAGTTTTACAAAACAGATACGAAATATCATCTTCATTCAGACAAGAGTTATGATCAAGGTAGAAGGACTTAAAAAACAATATAAAGAAGCAGTAGTGCTTGATGTGGAGTCTTTAGAGATTCCAAAATCCGAATGTTTTGGATTGGTAGGTAATAATGGGGCCGGAAAAACAACCCTCTTCCGAATCATGCTTGACCTTGTGCGCGCATCATCAGGAAAAGTAATGATTGAAGGCAATGATGTGAGCAAAACCGAAGAATGGAAGAACAGGGTCGGGGCATATCTCGACGAACATATGTTACTTTCTTACCTGACTCCTGATGAATATTTTGAAACTTTGAGAAAGATCTATCGCCTTTCTGAAGAAGATCTAAAACTTCATCTTGAAAATTTCAAGGAGCTATTCAATGACGAGATATTGGGGAAAAAGAAATACATCCGAGATCTTTCCAAAGGGAACCTTAAGAAAGTAGGAATAGCTGCAGCGATGATGGGCCATCCTGAAGCAGTCCTTCTTGATGAACCTTTTGAAAATCTTGATCCCAGTTCTCAGAACAGGTTAAAAAAGCTGATCCTGCAATCAAAAGAAAACTCCAAAATAACTTTTTTGATTTCTAGCCACGATTTGAACCATGTAACGGAAATCTGTGACAGGATAGTTTTGCTTGAAAAGGGGAAAGTCATCAAAGACTTGAATGAAAAATCGCTCATGTCAGAAGAATTGAATACTTATTTCGGAGTATAATCCATTCTAATCATGCTTTTGCGGGTTTGAAAAGGGAATAGTTTCCCTGTTCGAACCCGCTTTTTTTGTTCCCTGCGGAGGAAGGTAATTCACTGTCCATTCGATTTCTGGAGGCTTTTTTTGATTTTTTTAAAATATTCAAAAATATTTTTTTACAAATATTTGTTTTTTAAATATATAAAAATGTAATTTGTATCAACATAATCGCTTTACAAGAATCAATCGCAAGTTAAAGGTACAGTTGGAAGACTGTCAAAAGAATCAGTAAGTTTTTAGGTATAACATTAAAATTTGGACAAAATGGTAAAGTATGTAATCAAATTGGAAATCAATGGAATTGAGTTTCAAATCCAGACCTTAGCAGGTAGCGAAAGAGAAGCAAAAGACAATGCTTGGGAAGTAATCCGAAACAGGACTTCTTTTCTTTCCATTCAAAAAGATCAGAAAAAGGAACTTTATAGTTCTTTCAGTACAAAATTGGCACAGGGAATCAAAAGCGCTCTGTTGTTTTAAAATATAAGCCTTAGTGGGTGATTTTTTTAACTTCCATTTTCTTTGTTGTTCAGAGAATAATTCAAAAAGCCTTCCTCCAATCCTCGAAAGAGGTCAGAGGAAGGCTTCTTTTTTTTGTGGAGCTGGCGGGATTCGAACCCGCGTCCAGATAGGGAAACACCGTACCGTCTACATGCTTAGTCATCTGTTGGGTTTTCGTCAGTGTACTGCTGGATGACACACCTATCCACTGCTTAGATACTTGAGCTTCGCACCGGCTTAGCATCATCACCGGCACTAGTCCAATCATTTCGACACCCCAGATTCAACCCCGAAAGGACGGGGGGTTGCGGGATGTGGCCGGGGAACTTCTATCGAAACTCAACCCTTTAAGCGTTATCTTGTCCCCGAAGGGTTAGATTATGCAGCCATGGCGTAAGAAGTTTCGCCAGTTATGTTCGTATGAATTATTCAAGGCCGTACATACTCCGGCCTGCATGCGAGCCCAGTCCTTACACCTACTGTCAAAACCGGTCAGCCCCATTTTTCTGAATGGGTGACAAATATAGTGTAAAAATGGTTCCAAGGAGGGAATTTTTTAAGTATCAACAACCAAGTATCAAGAACCAAGTACCAAGTATCAAGAAACGAGAACTATGACAGTGACCTTTAAGATATTTGCTCCCCGTAACTGGTATTAGAAGTCATTATTATCATGAAAGCTGCCTATCATGGAATTTGTAATTTTTCAATTTTCCAATTTTACCAATTTTCCAATTCTAAAATTAACCCCTACAGAATGAATATTTTATGAAATAAACCGCAAATAACACTTCGGCAGTCAAGGTCTGAATTACAATTATTTTATATCTTGCGGCGATGGAAAATTTTGTCGTATCTGCCAGAAAATACAGGCCTGCGGATTTTAAGAGTGTCGTAGGGCAGCAGCATATTACGACTACGCTTAAAAATGCGATTAAGAACAACCACCTAGCCCAAGCTTTTCTTTTTTGTGGTCCTAGGGGAGTTGGTAAGACTACCTGTGCCAGGATATTAGCCAAAACCATCAACTGCCAACACCGCACAGCTGATTTTGAAGCCTGCAATACTTGTGATTCCTGTTTGGCTTTCAATAACAACGCCTCATTCAATGTCCATGAACTGGATGCAGCCTCCAACAACTCTGTAGATGATATCCGAAATCTCGTAGAGCAAGTTCGGTATGCCCCGCAGCAAGGACTCTATAAAGTATACATCATCGATGAAGTGCACATGCTCTCCAATGCAGCTTTCAATGCATTTTTGAAGACATTGGAGGAGCCGCCCAAATATGCCATTTTCATATTAGCCACTACAGAAAAACACAAGGTCATCCCTACCATATTATCACGTTGTCAGATTTTTGATTTCAATAGGATTCAGATCAATGACATTGCCGAGCACCTCAAGTACATTGCGGAGCAGGAAAAAATTGAGGCAGAGGCTGAAGCGCTGAGGCTGATAGCCACCAAGGCCGATGGCGCACTCCGAGATGCACTTTCTATGTTTGATCTGATTGTGACCTATTCTTCAGGCAATAGGTTGACATATTTGGAGACCATCAGTAATCTTCACATCCTTGATTATGATTATTATTTCAAGGTCGTAGATTCATTATTGGCAGGGAGCATTTCCAATGTGCTGTTGATTTTTGATGAAATTCTGAAAAAAGGTTTTGACGGGCATAATTTTATTGTGGGACTTTCTGAGCATTTGAGGGACCTGATGGTGTGCAAGGATCCTGCAACTATTGACTTAATCCAGGTTTCTGATTCTGCAAGGGACAGGTATCTTGTCCAATCCCAACAATCAAGTATTTCTTTTCTATTGTCAGCATTGACCATCTGCAATCAATGTGATATCCAATATAAGTCCAGCAAAAATCAAAGGCTGCATGTGGAATTGGCTTTGATGAAAATGTCAAAACTGCCTCAGGCCCTTTCTTTGGCAGTTTTAGCCCAAGAGGATTCAAAAAAAAAAGCCTGATTGAGGCATCTCAGGAAAGTTTAAAAAATTCGGAAACGCCTCTTTTTAAAGAAGCAAATTCTTTTGCTGCTAAAAAATCACCTGTTCAAAAGACACTTTCAATTCCCACTAGTATAAGTTCTGCTAAAGTAACTATAGAGCAAAACTCAACGGCAGTGATGCTTGAAGTCGAAAAACCTGAACTAGAGTCGGCAAAGCAATCCAACCAACTTGCAGAAATTTTTGACCTTGCCAAGGTAAAGTCTGAAATCAATGAAATCATTGAGGATTACAAGGTTCATCATCGGAGTCTTGAAATGACGGTCCTGAAACAACCGGCAATTTTAGAAGGGGAAACTATCACCTTTCAACTCAATGGGGAAATTCAAGAGGGAATTTTTCAAAAAATCAAGCCTGAAATTCTCCAGATTCTCAGGAGAAAACTCAATAATTACAGCATCCATCTTGATGCTGTGATCAAAGAAGAAGAACCTAACGGAAAAAGAAAACTTTATACAAGTACGGATAAGTTGAATCACCTGTTGGAAAAATCTCCCGCTTTGGGAGATTTGAAGCGAAGGTTTGGCTTAGAAACAGATTTTTAGAAATCGAGCCCAATTCCAAAATTGAACATATTTTGAAGTTGTATTGCCTGTTTTGGCGGACCAGAATCCTGTTGGATCAGCACTTTTTCGTCATAAATCAGAATGGTTTCAATCCTTGTGGTGATGAACTTATTGACCCTAAGGGAAATCACAGAGTTGAGGTTGACCACAAAATTTCCCAAGCTTTCAAAATTGGTAAAAAGGTTTAAATCCGCTCTCCATCGGATATTTTCATACAATTGGATGTCAGTCGTGGAACCAAATGAAAGACCCGCTTCGGGGCGGACTGATTCTCCGGGTATGACCCCGAATGCTCCGGCGTTGCTCAGGGAGTCATCCATGACAATGGTAAACCTGCCTGTAAATGGGGATGCAATCAGGGAAATCCTGTCTTTGTTTTTGAATTCTCTTCGGTAATTCAAACCTGTCGAAGATTGTAAATATGCAGGAGCAAGGAAATCCGAAAGTTTGGATCTGGAGTCTACCTCCGCACCAGCTGGTCTGAAATAACGGTAACCTTCCAATAATTGGGTCCGAGCATCAATTTGTGTTGACAAAAACCAAAATTTAGTCAATTCTCGCCCATATTTGCTTAAAAATATAAAGTTATCATTGGTCTTTCGTGTGGGATAACTTCGTCCTGCCTGTCTGTTGAATCCTGCGTTGACATTCAGCTTGGTGTCCCAAATGATCACATTTTTTTTGTAATTGGCAAATAAGGTCAGCGCAGTATTCCAGGCAAGGTTGCTTGATCCACCCGCATTCCAATTGGATAAACTCACTTGTTGGATGCTTAGGTTGAAATTCCCACCCTTTTCCCAATAGACGGGTTTGACTTGTTGTTTGAAAATAATAGAATCGCCCAACATGACAATAGTATCCCCATCTATCAATAGCGTGTCAGCCAATTGAAGCCTGTCCTGGGCTTTTAAAATGCCAAAGGAGCAAAAAAACAAAAAAAACAATGTAGATAATCTTCTTTGCATGGTCCAATATACCTTAATCCTGGTTTTAAGGTTTGTTGATAATAAGCTTTTGGCCCACCTTGATATTGTTATCAGGAAGGTTATTCCATTTTTTGATTTCATCCACCGTCACACCATACTTTTGGCTGATTCTAAATAGATTTTCTCCTGTTCCTACAGTGTGTGTGATTTTTTGGCTTGATGGTCCCTGATTTGACGAAGGAAAATTGGTATTATTGTCCGATTTGCCGGGTTGGGAGGTTTCTGGTGATGAAGGAACGTTATTTTTTCCAGGATTTGCAATGATTTTCCTGTATTCAGTAGCTGGTTTTGTTGGAATGGCTTCCCCTCTCGGTCGGAAATCCCGCAGGTTAAGAATCATTCCGGCTTTCAATTCCCGTTCGTTATTGATTCTGTTTTTTGATTTCAGGGCAGAAAGCTTGATGCCATACATTTGGGAAATAGACCAAAGTGTCTCTCCGGGGAGAACGATATGTGTCTCCGCATCTGCTTTGGTTTTCTTCGGTTTTGTGTAGTAATATTGTCCGGCTTCTACTTTTTCTTCTTTTTCCAAGTCATTGATCCTTCGGAATTTTGCTTCTTTCACTCCGATCTGATTGGTAAAATTATCCTGTGAAGTAGTTACGGCTGCTTTCACCCCATCGATGTCATTGACTTTGATCTGATTGGGTTGAGTGGCCTGCTGGGGATTTCCGGTGATTTTTGGAAAATCTGTTTTTTTCACCTCAGCCACTGTCACAGGCGGAATAGGATTTTCGGTAGGTTGGGTTTGAGTGACTGTTTGTCTTGGCCTTGGCGTATTATCCCTAAGATATAATACAGAATAAGGTCTGTCATCAGGGATAATTCCTTTTGCTGTCCATTTGTTATATTCTTTGAGGTGGGCTTCAGTGACGCCAAGCCTAGGTGCTAAGGCTTTTAGGGAGGTTGGACCCTGAACCGCTACTTCTTCCAAGACGCTGTTATTGCTCGCTAGCATAACAGTTGGGGCCTCGAAAGCAATCTTGTGAGCCAGAAATTTCTTGAAATACCAATGGAAATTCCTGTCTACTTCCACTGTTTTTTTTCCGTTGTAGGTTGTGCCAAAGTATGATTTTGCACCCCCGAGACCCATCTGATAGGCCACCAGAGCGCACATCCAATTGTCAAAAGGCGCATTGTTTTTCTTTAAATATCTCGCAGCACCCTGACTGGAAGCGACAATGTTTTTCCTTTCGTCAATCTGTCCATCAACCCTAAGAAAGACCTCTTCTGCCGTGCCTTGCTTGAATTGCCAAAAACCTACCGCATTTGAAGTAGAGACGGCATCTGCTACCAGACTGCTTTCCTGGATGACCAAGTATTTGAAATCTGTCGGTACACCGGCATTTCTCAATTCTCTTTCCACTATTGGAAGATAAAGATTGACTCTTTCTGCTTTTACCCTGAAATAAGTTGGATTGCGATAGAGCGCATCCACATCACTTTGGATTTCTCTCCTTGCCTGTTCATTAATTTTGATAGTAAGGTCGGCAAATCTGAGTTCGGATGGAACTTGTGGTACTTGGGCAATTGCCCAGAAAGCTGAAAAAAATGCCAAAACAAGTGAAAAAGTGAATCTGAATAAATTACTGCTATATTTTTTCATAGTTTTCTTGCCAGCATCAATCCATCTCTTATGGGAAGTAATACATTTTCTACTCGGGGATCATTCTGCACCATCCGGTTGTAATCCAAAATTACTTGGGTGTCTTTATCGATTTTTTTCCCCTCTTCTACCAGAATTTTTCCTGACCAAAGGACATTGTCTGCAATGATAATACCTCCGGAATTAACCCTCTCAACGACAAGCTCATAGTATTTGATATAATTGGCCTTATCAGCATCTATAAAAACCATATCAAAATTCCCTTCAAGTGTCGGGATGATATCCAAAGCATTGCCAAGTCTGTAGTCGATTTTGTGGGACATTCCTGACTTTTCAAAAAATCCCCGCACCATTGTTTCCAGCTCATCATTGATATCCAAAGTGATGAGTCTGCCGTTCTTCCCCAATCCTCTAGCCATGCAAATCCCGGAATAGCCGGTGTAAGTACCGATTTCAAGGATGGTTTTTGGGTTCAGCATTTTGACCAAAAGCTCCAAAGTTTTGCCTTGAAGATGTCCTGAAAGCATTCTTGGCATCAGTACTTTAGCAAAGGTTTCCCTTTTGATATACTGCAGAAGATCGTCTTCCACACTGCTGTGTTGCTCACAATAATCCAATAATTCAGGTGCGATAAATTCCATATCAGACTGGAATGTAATTTAGAAAACTGAGCTGTTTTGGATCAAAGACTTCATTGGCAATGTCGATTAATTCCTCAGCGGTTGTTTCTCTCATGATTCCAAAGATAGTGTCCAAAGAGTCAATTTTGCCTTTATCCAATAAGTTTTTACCAAAAACCAGCATCAATGCAGCATAATTTTCCTCTGACATGGCCATCTGTCCGATAGCCTGTTCTTTGGCCATATGAAGCTGCATGGTTCCAAGTTTTTTGGTACGCAACTTCTCCATTTCGTTCAGAACTGACTTTCTGGCACGGTTAGCCTTGTTTTGTTCTGTAGCAAAATATACTCCGATAAACCCTGTGTCTGAATAGGTTTGGTAATGGGATTCGACGCTGTAGACATATCCATACTTTTCCCGGAGTGCAAGGTTCAGCCTTGAGTTCATACTCGGTCCGCCAAGAATATTGTTCAATAAATAAAGCTTGAACCGTCTCGGGTCATACATTGAATAGGCCGGCTGCCCGATAGCACAATGGGACTGGGTGATTTCTTTTTCTACGGTTTTGGACTTAGGTGTATAATTGGAGAAGCTGCTTCTCACATATAATCTCCTCTTTACAGGGATTTGGGAAAGATAACCTTCAACTTCCTGCAGCACTTTTTTGAAAGTGACATTACCGACTACTGAAAAGACCATCTGGGTTGTATCAAATTTTGAGGACAAAAAACCAAAGAAATCTTCTTGACTGAAGGTCTTTACAGTGTCTTCTGTGCCTAGGATGTTTCTCCCCAAGGCATGGCCTTCGAAAATAATTTCATCAAAATCATCTTGTATGGAGTCATCCGGAGAGTCACGGTACATCGCCATTTCCTCCAAAATTACCTGGCGCTCTTTGTCTATTTGTTTTTTGGGAAAGGTACTATTGAACGTGATGTCGCAAAGCAGTTCTGCCGCCTTATCGAAGTGTTCCTTCAATGTACTGGCGTAAAAACAGATTTTTTCTTTGGTAGTGTAAGCATTGAGTTCCCCTCCCAAAGTTTCAAGTCTATTGATGATGTGGTATGCTTTTCGTTTTTTGGTGCCTTTGAAAGCCATATGTTCCCAAAAATGGGCCAAACCTTCTTGTTCTTTTGATTCATCACGGCTGCCGATATTGAGCACAAACCCACAATGTACTAGCCTGGTATGGTTGACTTCTTGATGGACGATTCTGATGCCGTTAGGCAACTCTTTCAGATTGTATTGCATTATTTTATTTTCCCAAGCTCAAAGTACAAAAATAAAAGACTTTTTGAAGTCTTTTTTTAGCCAATGGATAAAAGGTATTTTTGGTTCAATTTTAAATCCCGAATTTGCCGGCAAGAAATTCCCATTTATGAAATATACCCCACTTTCCCAATCTCTCTATATCCGAAACAGGCAAAAGCTCAAATCAAAATTGCCTGCAAAGTCCATTGTTGTCCTCAATTCCAACGACATCATGCCCACCAATGCTGATGGAACGATGAGATTTAGGCAAAACAATGATTTGTTTTATTTGACAGGAATCGATCAGGAAGAATCCATCTTGGTCATTTGTCCGGATTTTCCGGATCCCAACCAAAGGGAGATACTTTTTCTCCGTGAAACAAATGAACATATCGCTATCTGGGAAGGTCATAAATACACCAAGGAGGAAGCGTTTGCGGTATCGGGTATTCATAATATCCAATGGGTTTCCAACTTTGACAATGTGCTTAATTCATTGATGGCATTGAGTAATCATGTTTTTTTGAATGCCAATGAACATCTCCGTGCATCGGTTATCGTCGAAACAAGGGACGCGCGTTTTGTCAAAACCTGTAAAGAGAGATATCCCCTTCACCAATACCATCGCGTGGCGCCATTGATGCATCAGCTTAGGTCGGTAAAAGAAAAAGAAGAAATCGACCAAATGCAGATTGCCTGTGATATCACCGAGAAAGGTTTCCGGCGGATACTTGCCTTTGTAAAGCCCGGAGTGACTGAATATGAGATTGAGGCGGAGTTTATCCATGAATTTATCAAAAACAGAAGCAAAGGATTTGCCTATGAACCCATCATTGCTTCCGGTGGCAATGCATGCGTGCTCCATTATATCGAAAACAAAGAAGTTTGCAAAGACGGAGATTTGATCCTTTTGGATGTTGGGGCAGAATACGGCAATTATAATGCGGACATGACCCGGACTATTCCTGTCAATGGAAGATTTACCAAAAGACAGAGAGCTGTATATGATGCAGTGCTAAGAGTAAAAAATCAAGCGTCCAAAATGTTAAGTCCGGGAATCAACATACAGGATTACCACAAAGAAGTGGGGCTGATAATGCAATCCGAGTTATTGGGATTGGGACTGATTGATCAGACCGATATCAAAAATCAGGACCCAAAATGGCCCGCATTCAAAAAGTTTTTTATGCATGGCACATCGCATCATTTGGGATTGGATGTCCATGATGTAGGCACGATGCACGAACCGATCACTGCAGGGATGGTCTTTACAGTAGAGCCGGGGATTTATATTCCTGAGGAACAAATGGGTATCAGGCTTGAAAATAACATTGTTGTTTTGGATAACGGATATTTTGACCTGATGAGGAATATTCCAATTGAACCTGAGGAAATAGAGGATTTGATGAACTGAGATTTAATTTCGATTGAGGTATTTGGCAGAACTGATCAATTTGATCAGTTCATGTTTTGATACTAAAAGTTATTGGAAACAAAATATTAATGTGAATGATAATTAAAATTAATTATTACAAAATTTAAAATTTTTATTATAAAAATTAAATTTTGTAATTTTTTAATTCAAATAAATCAATTAATTAATTTTAATTGCAAATTAAATTTCTCAATAAGTACTTTTTACGATATTAAGGTTGGGAATTTTGCTACTTTTTCAAAAAAAATATGTAATTTCCAAAAAAATTGAATTACATCCCGATAAAAGTGTCATTCATAAGCTTTTTAATTGTTTTATGGGGGAGTTTTTGTTCCAAACATCTGGATGTGATTATTTGATAATTTAAGTAAAAAAAGAAGTCTCTTTCTTTTAAACTCCTAAAGTGAAATGTTTGATTTTTGACCAATTAGAAATATAAATTATGAAAAAAGCCCTTAATTCTTCGCTCCTGTTATCCATCTCAATTTTATTCTTGGCAAGCTGTCAGTTTTCCAATCAAGAGGTGGTTATTGAAAAAATTGATGCAGAATTTAGAAAAGTAAATGTCGAGGATTTCAGGGCTGAACTGCCGGGATACTTTGCAGATCAGCTTGGAGAATTTGAAAAAGAAAGGATCAATAACTACGATGTGGAATTTGTGGGAAGAAATGTGGAAAAAATAGACGGAGTTACAAGTACCACATTCCACTATAAAGTAAGCGGCACCGGAAAATCTTCAGATTTAGAGAAATTTTTTCTTCAGGTACCTTCATGTGCCGGCGTTCCTACCTCTTGGGAACCGCTCCAATCTTCTAAATTGGATTCAAAAGGGATCACTTGGAATACAACAATCGGAAAAGATGAAAGTAAAAGCTTTTCTATGACTTTCCCTGGCGATGTGCCTCTTGGGGTTATCGAAAGCAGTATCACTAGGAATGGCAAAAGAGAAAAATGTACAATAATGGGCCCCTGCGAAGGCGTGACAGATATTTGTGGAAGCATTTTTATTGATGCCAATGCAGACGGAATCAAACAAAACTCTGAATCAGGTATTCCTGAAATTGAAATATTTTTGAGGGACAAAACAACAAATAAAATTTTAGGATCAGTATTGACCCTTGAAGATGGGTCTTTTTCTTTCCAAGTTTTGGAAGGTGAATACAACGTCGAAACCACCGACGAGTTGCTCAAACTCAGTTATAATGCAACGACACCATCGAGCGTGCACTTTTGCACTGATGAGACAGATGGTTCTTGCATCAATTTTGGATTCGAAATAGATTCGGAAAAAACAACCCGTGAATTGTTAGAAGGAATTATTGAAGGGACGGCGGAATGCACCGATTATTGGGTCGATCAGTTAAAATATTGTGGATCATCTAAGGGTGATTATACTGAGGCTGAAATTTTAGAATTTCTCAAGCAAATCGAGAAACTCTTGTTGACTGAACCTTTTCAGTTTGGAAGCAAAAAAATCAAAACAGCATTGGAAATTCTGCAACCAACAGGAAAGACTGACATAGAAATGTTCCTTAAAGAATTGCTTACAGCAGAACTTAACGTAGTCAGCCAAAGAGGTGCACTTAAAGATGTTAATGGGGTTTTAGTAATATGGGATAATTATAACCTGGCATTATTGATTCATTCTGAAGCCATCGGATGTGAAGAGCTTGGTACTTGCTCGGAAGACATCAATGACAGAAAATCCAATACCCAAAATGCAGGTTCAAGAACAATGAATACAAGGTTGGTTGACACCACAAATACGCTTCGTGCATTTAATGGAACCGGAGGAATCAGGAATTAATTAATGTAATTGATTATATTCATTCGATGAATCTCCGTTTTTCACTAGCCATTTCTTTTTTATTCATGTATAGTTTCAAAGTGGCAGCCCAAGAGCTGCCCTTTGTTCATTATACACCTGACAGTGAATTGAATCCATTGCCGTCAGCAATGGCTACAAATGTTTTTCAAGACAGTGAGGGATTCATATGGATGGCAGTTCATTCTTCTGGTTTGGTTCGTTTTGATGGAACCAAGATGGATCTTTATGGGCAAAAAGATGGTGTCAAAGACCTTGGGGTCTGGCAGGTTGTAGAAGATAAATTAGGGTACCTATGGGTAACATCTAATTCTGGGTTGGTGGTATCAAAAGAACCTGTATCTAATTATAAAAATGGGAGGAGGTTATCTTTTACCTCAGAATTTAAGGGAAAATCCCTTTACTCCGAAATCGTCAATCTCAATCAAATAGCGGTGGATAGCAGTGGGATAGTTTGGGTGGGTACTGTTGCGAAAGGATTTTTGAAATACCATATAAATGAAAAAAACAATTTAGAAGTAGATATTTTAAATATCGAAAAGAAAGGCAAAACACCCCAACAGATTACCACACTTTTTTCAGGGAAGACAGGAATATTGGCAGGGATAGGGGGAGGCCAACTTGTCCGGATATCAGGCAATAAAATCCAATTGATTTATTCTTCTGACAAAAACTCTGAAGATCAAAATTTTGCTTCCCTGCTGGAAGATGAGAAAGGGAAAATTTGGGCATATAGGCAAAACGGAGAAGTCCTACTTTTCAAAAATGAATTAAGCAATCCTTTAAAAATTGCTCAATTAAAGCAATCCAATATTGCCAGTCTTGCCACTGTGACTGAAGGCAGTGTATGGGCAGTGAGTGGAGTTAACGGGATTACCAGATTCAATGATCAATCTGGGGAAATAATGGGTCATTTCACCAGATCAAATGGGTTATTGAGCGATAATGTTTTTAATGTAAGCAAAGACAGGGAAGGAAACGTATGGGTTGCCCAATCGGGAGGGACTTCAAAGCTAAGGTTTAATTTCAATGCTTTTGAAAATTTTAGCACTCGCTCTATAGCTGGTGAAAAGCCAATTTTACCTTCCGCTAAAGTAAATACTTTACTTATGGTTCCTACCGGTTCATACCCTTTTCGGGTTTTGGCTGGAACCGAGGGTGGAGTCTCATGTATCTCCGAAGACGGGACTTCCACCTATATTACACAAGCAGATGGGCTTACTGGAGATTGGGTAAATGGTCTGGAAATGGATATCGAAGGAAGGATTTGGATAGCCACCACACAAGGCTTAAATGGGTTGGTATTTGATAAGAAATTGGTTTTAAAAGAGGCAGTTGAACGCAAAACCATTACAATAAATGGGAAAACAGGAATTCTGTTTACCATACCCAACAGTCCACCCATAATTGCTTCCGAAAAATTGATCATTAAAGGTCCCGCCGAGACAGAAGATATAACCTCAATTTGGTTCGCTGGATTAAGGAGTATAGTTGGAATCGTTTCAGGAAAAATCTATGTCTTTGGTATTGAATCGGGACTTCCTCCGGGATTAAATAAATCGATAGCTTTTGATGGAAATGGTCACCTTTGGGTTGGTACCGTGGACAAAGGAATTTATAGAAGTACCAAAAAAATCACAAAAGAATATCTTTCTGAAAAAGCAGTTTTTACCGGTAGGAATAGACTTTTTGAGCAGTTCTGGTCCACCCAAGATGGCGCTCCAACAAATCACATCGAAAAATTATTGCGAAATAACGGTAAAATGTGGGTTGGTACCCAAGAAGGCCTTCTTCTACTAGAACAAGACAAAGGTGCCATTTTGAAACATATCACCAAAGAAAGTGGATTGCCTGCGAACAATGCGGTTAGTTTTGCTGTGGCACCTAATACCCAAAATCTCTGGGTAGGCACTAATAGCGGTCTTGCAGAAGTTGATATGGAAAGTGGGAAAGTTCTCAACCAAGTAACCAAACAGGATGGATTGATTGCAGATGAGGTTTGGCTTTATGGTTCGGTCAAAGTGGATAATGAGGGCCTGGTTTATTATGGAACCTCCAAGGGTTTTTCAATTTATAACCCACGGTGGGATAGGAAAAATAACGTTCCACCGGTAGTGGTGCTAACCTCCGCTTTGATATCATACAGAACCGAAGGCCGGAATGAAGCGATATTTGAATATTCAGCCCTTAGTTTTTCAAATATTTCTGGGGTAAAATACAAAACCAGACTTGTCGGTTATGACGACGATTGGTCGCCTGAGACAAACCAAAAGCGACTGAGATATACCAATTTGCCTGCTTTTTTTTGGTCAAAATCCTATACACTTGAAGTGATAGCTATCAATGACAGTGGAGTGGAATCCTCGGAGCCAATGACATATACATTTATGGTGAAGCCAATATGGTGGCTCCGGTGGTGGGCATTTTTGATCTTAATATTCATTTTCGGTTTGGTTATTCTTTCTTTAGACAGAGTACAGAGAAGACGGGTATTAAGAAAAGAACGGGAAATTGCAAAATTGCGGGAAGCGGAACTCCACGCTGATGCGGCGATTGCTAGGTCATTGGCGGCAGAAGCCCAAGCCCAGGCCCTTAAGGCAGATAACGAAAAGAAGGCAATAGAACTGGAAAAAATACAGGAATTAGAGAAAGCCTATCAGGAACTCAAGTCCGCCCAAAACCAGCTCATCCAAGCAGAGAAAATGGCCTCGTTGGGAAGACTTGCCACAGGTATCGCACATGAAATAAAGAACCCGCTCAATTTTGTCAACAATTTTGCCGCTCTTTCCGGTGAATTAATCGATGAATTGACTCAGGCAATAAGAGATAATAATCAGGTTGAAATTGATTATTTGATGGAAAATATAAAAATCAATGCGGGGTTAATTGAGGAACATGGAAAGAGAGCTGATGCAATTGTAAGGTCAATGATGCAGCATACGCGTCAGGGGAAATCAACTTTTGAAATTGTTGAAATCAATAATCTTGTCGAAAAATACATCGATCTAACCTACAACAGCAAAGGAGCCCATAATCCGGGTTTTTTTACGGCAGTTAAAAAAGATTTCCATCCAAATTTGAAGAAAGTCAAAATTTCCGGCCAAGAGATTGGCCAGGTTCTTATCAATATTATTGGAAATGCATTTGATGCGGTTTGGGGAAAAACCAAAAACAACCCAGAAGGATTTGAACCTGAGGTTTCGATTTCCACTTTTATGGCCGGGGATAAGGTAGGAATCAGAATTTCAGATAATGGACCGGGAGTACCAAGTGAGAATCAAGAGAAAATTTTTGAGCCCTTTTTTACCACCAAACCTACTGGGGAAGGTACTGGGTTGGGTCTCAGTTTAAGTTATGAGATTATAACGCACGGGCATAACGGCTCATTGCTCTTGGAAAAGAAAAATGGGGAAGGGGCTTCATTTGTTATTTTATTGCCTGTTTATTAAAGAGGCAACTTCATTTTTCACCTTCTTTTTAGCCCTTTGGAATTTAAAAATAAGCGCAAAAATATAGTTAAGGAAAAAATCGGAAAATGAGCCACAGATTGAATTCCACATATAGCTCATTTTAGCCTTATTGCTTTGAATGGAGTGCAATTTCATTTCCCTCCGAATCATGAAACAATGCCATAAATCCAATATCAGGGGAGATTTCGGTTTTGGGCTGAATGATTTTTCCGCCGGCTTTTTCAATTCTGCTGAGTTCGACATTTACGTCTTCTGATGAAAAATAAATTTTGGTGCCCTCGGTACTCGGTTTATAAAATCCTTCAGCTTTGACCAGACTTCCTCCTGCACCGAGTCTGCTTTCGTCCCAGGGAAACCATGCCATATCGATTGGGCCCATATGATGACGATCAAGTTTACAATCAAAGACTGCTTCGTAAAAAGCCATGGCTCTTTCCATTTTTTCGACTGGTATTTCAAACCAGCCAATGCTTACATGTTTCATAGTGGTAATGGGTTTAAAGAATAAATTTAAATAAATTCATCCAAAATTTACCATTTCAAAAAAGCAGTCTTATGAAAAAAAGAAGCCGTAATTCCAGAAGAATATTTATAAAAACATCCACAATAGCCGGTATCGGTCTGGGGGTTTATAGAAATTCGTTCGGTTTTTCTTCAGATCAAGTAAAGAACTTCCAGGGAAAAAAAGTCGGAATAATTGGATTGGATACTTCGCACAGTATCGCTTTTACCAAAGTATTGAATGGACATAAAGATGACCAATTGTATTTTGGTTACCATGTCGTCGCTGCTTATCCTTTTGGAAGTAAGGATATCAAATCGAGCATGGATAGAATACCGGGTTACACTGAAGAAATCCAGAAAATTGGAGTTGAAATCGTAGGTTCTATCGCAGACTTGCTTCAAAAAGTAGATGTGGTGTTGTTGGAAACCAATGATGGGAAACTTCATCTAGAACAGGCTATGGAAGTATTTAAAGCTGGGAAGCGCATGTTCATTGACAAACCTATGACTGCTTCTCTTGAGGATGCCCAGGCCATCTTTGAAGCTTCCAAACAATACAAAATCCCGGTGTTTTCAGCATCTTCTTTGAGATACATTACAGGAATTGAAAAAATTGACAAAAGCACCGTTATCGGCGCCAGTACATTTAGCCCTGCCGAATTGGAACCTTCGCATCCGGATTTATTCTGGTATGGGATACATGGAGTGGAAACCTTATTTACCGTAATGGGTGCAGGATGTGAGTCTGTGGTGAGGGTATCTACCAATGATACAGATGTGGTCACCGGGATATGGAAAGATGGAAGAGTCGGGACTTTTAGAGGAACCCGGACAGGCAAACATGATTATGGAGGTACGGTTTTTACCCAAAGCGGAAATGTGGTTTTAGGCCCTTATGCCGGATATGAACCTTTGCTTTTGGATATTGTAAAATATTTTGATACGGGCATTGTGCCAGTGCAGCCTGAAGAAACCCTTGAAATTTTGGCTTTTATGGAAGCGGCGGATATCAGCAAAAAGCTTGGAGGTCAATCTGTTTCTGTGAGAGAACTATTGGATAAAAAATAAAGTAAGGTCAAAGTAAAAATTTGATTTTTACCTTGACCAGTTTTCTTTCCAAATATGGAATTCAGCCGGAGAAACCCTGAAACGTGCAAAACTCCCCTCATGGACACCGAGCAATTCTGACTCCACATATTCAATAAACTTATTCTGATCGGTTTTCAGTATTTCATTAGCTTTCCTTTTGATCCTGTCCGATCCTTCTTTTGGACTCAGGTTATTTGAGATGATCTCAGTGACAAGTTCCCTGATTTCATTTCGGTATCGGGTCCTAAATGCATCAGGTTCTCCTACTGTTTGTCTGATAGCAGCATACCGGATTGCTGATCTTTCATAAGCCCATATAAAAACATCCTTCAACAATTCAATCCTGTTGAGCTCATAAACCCCCAAAATCGCCTGTACATAAACCTCATTTGGGACATCCACAAACGAAAGAGGGGACAGGTTATGTTTGAAGAAGGGAATATTTGCAGCAAGTCTCGAGGTCCGTTTGTTGACATCATCAAATGGCTGCAAATAAGGGAAATGCACCATAATGAAGAAGGCCTGCTCAAATGGATTCTGAATCTCCTTGACTTTTTGCAAGATCAACTCAAATTGGTCTGCTATCAGTTGCGGAATTGACAATGGTGTATAGGCGGATTTATGGATTCCTACCGGAATGGACCTCAGGCGGCCTATGGAATTCTGGTCCTGCAGAAGGTTATCAGCCAATAGCGCATGAAGATTTAGAATGATATAGGAATTGAATTCCAAATCATCTCCCAACTGTACCAAAAATTCTATAGCCTCTTTATGGTTGAGGATCATTTGGGATTCTTCGATGGATTTTCCATCGGCAGATTCACCAAAATTCACCAACCTTTGTGTATCCAACAAAGAATAGGTATTTCCTTCCAATCTACTGGAATTCCAACTCAAGTCTATCAGCAACCTGCTTAAGACCTCTTTGGCATGGGTTCCTGCTGGTTGGTTTTGATTTCCGGTTTTACCCAATTCTGTCAGTGTTTTAATTTCTTTTTCTGAGAGGTATTGGTCTACATTGGGCCGGTAGGATTCCAAGAACTGCCTGTCGTACCCTACTTTTGGTCTGCTGATCAATGGTTTGGCTAATGCATCTTTGATCTTTTTTCCTTCTTTGGAAATTGGAATTTCTTCCTTTTTTTCCAAGATATACTTTGGCGGATCACTTTCTCTGACCACATTTCTTTCATAGACCGGATGGTATTTTGTAGCTTTTGATCCTCCGCTTACATAAAGTCCCCCGTTTTCTTTTAGGATTTTAAGTCTTCTCTGTAATGTTCTTAGCTCTATTTCAAAATCAAGATTTTCTTTGATTTCTTCCAAAGTGATTCCTTCAGGAAATTTTACCAAAATTTCCTTGATGGCATTTAATTCTTTGGTTTTTGGAATTTTCATCTCTTTCTATTCGCGACAAATTTATGTATTTTTTTGTCGTGAATTTAATATTTAAGACAATTTTTTCTTAATTCGCGACATTTTTTTGTCGCGAATTAAATCATTTTGTCGCAAAATCTCTGTTTTACGTCAAATTTTGAAAACCTCTCCGTTCTTAACGACTTTGTGGATTTTAATTTTTCCGCTGTCTCGGAGTTTGAAAAATACGAGGTCGGTATTGGTATTTGGTATTTGAAAACCGATTCCTAAATAAGCCGCCGGTATGACCGAGGCCATTTTCCAAGCCATCGAAAGGTCTGCTAGCTTTTTTTCTATCAGGTATTCCATGCCTTCAAGGAGTGTTTTACTTGCTCCTGCCAATAATCCATTACCGTTTTTCAAGGATAATTTTCCATTTGGTGAGAGGATTACTTCATCTCCAATATGGGTGTTGTATTCTCCGGGAGGCATTCCGCAAAACTTTGTTGCATCACTTACCAAAAAAGCTTTTTCTCCTTTAACCTTCAAAACCACTTTCAAAAATGAATCCGGCACATGAAATCCATCTGCTATCAAGCTCGCATGAAGCTGGTCCAAGGAGAGTTGATCCCAAAGGATATTGGGATGACGCTGAAGCATCAGCGGAACGGCATTTCCAAGATGGGTAGAAAGGCTTGCGCCTGCATCTATTCCTTTTTCCAAATCCTCCATAGCAGCATTGCTATGCCCAAAGGCTACTTTTATTCCATTGGCGCAACATTTTTTGATGAATGAAAATGCATTATCCAACTCAGGAGCCATGGTGATGAGCTTTATTCTTCCACCAGATGCATCCTGAAATTTGCTTAACAAATCCCAATTGGGCTTTTGGATATATTTAGAATTATGGGCTCCTTTCGCCCCCTCTTCTGAAGAAATAAAAGGACCTTCTAAGTGAATCCCTCCGATGCATGCAGCAATCAAGGGATTATTATCACAGGCTTCTTTGAAGGTAGAAAAAATGGAGATGATGACTTGATCTTCGTTGGTAATCAGGGTTGGAAAAAAGGTGGTGACGCCTTTGCTCAACAAAAAGTGTGTAGCACTTTCGATATCCGACACAGAGAGTTTTGGATCATTGAAATCAATCCCATTTACGCCGTTTATTTGCAAATCCACCAATCCGGGCCCAATAAAAAAATGATCATTCAATTGTTTTTTGGATGGTTTGACGCTTGTGGTTATAAAATTCCCACTTGAATTGAAAACACACAGCTTTCCGGACAGGCAATCAATTCCAATAGATTCATTTTTATCATTTGGCTCCAAAATTTCAAGATAGGATTGGATATCCAAAAAGAGATGGCAATTGGCGTGGATTCTCAAAATCGATGCCGGGCATTGCGTTTCGGTCGGACCTGAAATGGTGTCGGTGACAGCATGTCTTTTGTTTTTGCCGGGCACTACACAGCAGATATAAGCTGTGTCAAGAAGGGCGGTAATTGTCAGTGTCAAAGCATGGCTCGGTACTTCTTCCAAAGCTGAAAAGCAACCATCATTGATCTGTTGCTGCCTGCAGACCCGGTCTAGCGCTACCATTTTCACTGTTTTGGAATCATTGAAATCTGCCACAGGAGGATCATTGAAGGCAATGTGTCCGTTTTCACCGATTCCCATGCAGACCAAGTCAATTGGAGCTTGACGCAACAAAGAGGCATAGCGGTCGCATTCTTCTTCCGGATTTTTATTGCCATCAATGAGATTTATTTTCCCGAAAGGCAACTTGTCAAACAGTTTTTCTTTAAGAAAATTTGAAAAAAGGGCAGGTGAATCCTTGCTTAGACCCACATATTCATCCATATGAAATGCGGTCACTTTTTCCCAAGGTATTTTTGAAGAAGTGCGTAAAGCTGCTAAAAATTCATTTTGTGACGGAGCCGCTGCAAAAACAATTCTCACGTTTTCTTTTTCTTCCAAAACCTTCAATATTCTTTCTTCTACTGCTTTTGCAGCAGCCTCGCCCATTTCTTTTCTTGAATCGAATACATTGATTTCCATGATTTCTGATGGGTTTTTTATTCTTTACTGATGTCCTGAAGCATTGCTTTTACTTTGTCGGGAACAGTTCGGATTTGGACAAGTCCAATGAAAACATATACCAATGCAGATACGATCAGGGGAAGGCTAACTTGTAAGGCCAAGCTGCTGATTTCAATATTCTTGGTGATAATGAAGGTGAGGAGGCCTGCAAAAATGGAGCTGATGGCAGCGACCGGACCGCAAGATTTGAAGGCTGGAATAACCCCAAAAAGCATAGGAACGGCAATAGGTCCTACCAAAGCCCCAAACCAGGTAATGATCAAGCCGAGAATTCCACCAAAATATTCATATTGAAGGGCGACAATTATAGTCAGCAGGGTAAATATGAAAGTCGTAACCCTCGCTGTGAGCAACGAAATTTTATCTAAGCTGAATTTTTTGGAAACGTTTGGAAGAATATCTCTTGTGATCACGGCAGAAATGGTATTGATATCCGAGGAAGTCATGGACATCGTATTGGCAAAAAGAGAGGCAATCACCAGTCCAACCAAACCTGAAGGCAAAAGCAAAAGGGTCAGTTGACCATAAGACTGACTTGGATCTGCCAAATCAGGAAGCAAAATAGGTGCAGCCCACATCGGGAAAAACAAAATTAAAGGCCAAATCAAATATAGCCAACCTGATAGCCTTGCTGCTTTGGTAGCCTGAGATTCTGAAGGGGAAGAAATATAACGGGTGGCAAGATTCCATTGACCACCATTATAAGAGAGGGAATTTATAAACAAAAATGCAAGGGCAAAACCTACACCATAGGGATCATTAAATGGTTGGCTGTTGGCTGAAGGCAATTTTTCCCACATAGTAAAAATGCTTTCCGGTCCATCAAGATTGTAAAGCACAGCAAAGAACATAACAAATCCTCCCAAAAGTTGAATGATAAATTGCGCAAAATCAGTCATCACCACCGCCCACAATCCTCCAAAGGTGATGTACAAAAGAGAGATTCCTCCTGATATCAAAATACCGATTGGAAGACTGATGCCGGTAAAAACATTGAGCAAAATGGCAATAGAGGCCCATTTGGCTCCGATATCGAATAGTTTTAACAGCACACCGCTCCAAGCCATGATCTGTTGGGTGAGGATATTGTAGCGTCGGGCAAGGAATTCAAGGGGGGATTGGATATGGAATTTTTTTCGAAGCCTAACCCATCGCACTGGAAATATTTTGGCACTGGCCAAAATTGTCAAGCCGATAGTAAATGCCCACCAAACATATATTGTAAATCCATGGGTATACGCAATTGCGGCATAAGCAACGAAAACTGCCCCACTATATCCCGAGACGTGGTGGGATATTCCTGAAAGCCACCAAGGTAAGTTTCCTCCTGCGACAAAATAATCGTCAGCGTTTTTATTTCGGAAATAGGAGTAAACCCCGATCACCAACATCAGGAGAAAAAAAGCGGTGATTACAATCAGGTCAAAAGAGGTGAGCTTCATGGTCAGGTGGAGGAGGAGTGGGAAATTGGGTTTACACTTTTGGTTCCCACCCAGGTTGGTAATCCCTTCTCCAATATTTCATCGCCTCTTTGCTGCCGATAATGTGGCCGTTTTTAGGATCCACGTTCAGTGTCTCACCTGTCCTTTGTGCAATATTTCCCAATTGGACCAAGAGTGTACTCGTCTGTCCCCCGATAATTTCAGCTGCTAGTGGAGTTCCTTTTTTGATTCCATCAAACATGTTTTGGATATGGATGGCGTCAAGTTCCTGGGTTGGGTCGGAAAGATTTCTCGCATCCACGGGTCGGTCGTATTTCACTTCTTTGACGAGTTTGTTTTTTAAATCATAAATGGAGTAAGCATTGCCACCTCCAATATTCACAGAACCCTCTTCCCCGTAGAAAATCAGGCCTACACTCGATCCTTCATTGTTGATACCGTTGCAGCTTCTTCCTTCCCAACTGATCATACTTTTGTTTTCAAATTCCATATTGATCATTTGGGTATCCGGGGTTTCCCAATCGTCCTGATAGCGGTACCTTCCTCCCGCGGAAGTAACTTTAGTCGGGAATTCCACACCCAATCCCCATCGTGCCAGATCGACCATGTGGGTACCATTGTTCAATGCTTCGCCTGTTCCCCAATTCCAGAACCAATGCCAATTGTAATGGATGACATTGTCTCTAAAGTCTTCTCTTGGAGCCGGACCTTGCCATAAGTCATAATCCAAATGGGTAGGGACTGCCGTTTTTTTACCGATTCCAATAGGCCCGCGGTTGTTGGTATACCAGGTTTTGGCATAATATGGTCTTCCGATAGTACCGTCATGGACTTCTTTGATGGCTGCAGCCACGTTGGGCCATGACCTTCTTTGGTTACCCATTTGGATCAGTCTTTTGTATCTGGCAGCAACTTGGAGCAATATTTCCCCTTCGTTGGGATTATGGCTGGAAGGTTTTTCCAAGTAAACATCCTTTCCAGCTTTGCATGCAAGAATGGCTGCGGGTGCGTGCCAATGGTCAGGAGCTGCAATTACCAACACGTCTACATCCTTGTCCTCCAGGCTTTTTCTAAAATCCGGAGTTGCTTTTGGAATGGAGTTTTGGATTTTAGCTACTGCATTGATGCATTTTTCTGCGGCCAATTGATCCACGTCGCAGATATGGATGACCTCTGCATTTGGTTGGTTTGCAAAATTTTGGGCCAAGGCATTTCCGCGGCTGTTCACTCCCATAACTGAAACCTTGATTCTTTCATTGGCTCCAAGGATTTTTCCGTAGCTTTTTGGACTGAAGGCAGGAAGTACTCCTCCAATCGAAAATACCGCAGTACTTGCGATGGATTTTTTGAGAAAATCTCTCCTGGAATCTTTGGAAGTTGTCATGTTATGTAGTGGTGGGTTAAAGTGATTTTTGAAGAAATGACTCGGGAATTATTTCTCCATCATTTACAATATATTGATTAATACTTCGCAGATAAAGATTTTTTACGGGACAGGTTATTTCATGTAATTCCCAACTTTCACCTTTGTTTCAATGGCAGCTTAATTGGTCAAAAGCCATTTTTCATTTTTCAACTTCTACCAACCTAAGTGTCCAGTGAGTTATTCTTTATTGAAGGATTTATTGGGGGAACTCAACCAAAAAAACCGATTTTTTTGAATTAGTGGATAGATATTGTATTTTACTGATAATTAATAGATTGGAAAGATTAAAATATATTTCCATTTACAGACCCAAAATAAAACAGCATTTATATGTCAGATAAAATTTATTCGCCCGAAAAAAAAGACAGGAGGGAATTCCTAAAATCCGCCGGTACTGCTTTGATTGGAAGTGCCGCTCTCCCTTTTGTATTTCAGGTCAATCCTGCTTTTGCAATGAAGAACAATACCCTCAAAGTGGGCTTGATTGGATGTGGAGGTAGGGGAACCGGAGCGGCACTGCAGGCTCTAAAAGCAGATTCTGACGCAGTTCTGACCTGTATGGGAGATATTTTTTCCGATTATCTGGATGAATCTTACCAAGCATTATTCGAAGCAAATCCCAATCAAGTCAAAGTGGGTAAAGAAAACCGTTTTGTTGGATTTGATGCGTACAAAAAAGTCATAGAATCGGACGTGGATGTGGTTATCCTTACTACACCTCCTGCATTCCGGCCTAGTCATTTCAAAGCTGCTATTGAGGCCGGAAAACATGTTTTTTGCGAAAAGCCCGTCGCTGTGGATGCTCCCGGTGTTCGGAGTGTTTTGGAAACTGCCAAACTAGCCAAGTCCAAAAACCTTTCCGTGGTTTCAGGATTTACATTTCGGTATGATTTTCCCAAAAGGGCTCTTTTTGAAAGAATCAACAATGGGGACATAGGTGAAGTAGCTTCCGTGCTTACAGTAAGAAATGGTGGAGGATTGTGGTATAAAGACAGGAAACCTGAGTGGAAAGAAATGGAATACCAATTGAGAAACTGGTATTACTATGATTGGCTTTCGGGTGATTATATCGTAGAGATGATGGTCCATAGCCTTGACATGATGTCATGGGCTTTTGGCGACAAACTTCCTGTCAAAGCCACAGGGTCAGGTGGCAGACAATCCAGAACCGAAGAAAAATACGGGAATATCTATGACCATTTTGCCATAGAATATGAATATGAAAAAGGCGCAAAAGGAATCCATTTCAGTAGACAACAACAAGGGGCTTCCAATATCAATAAAGCGGAAATCATGGGAAGAAATGGAAATGCCATCGTAGACATCGGAAGGCAAATCCATCGAATAGAAGGACAAAATCCATGGAATTATGAGGGTGAAAAAAACAATCCCTATGAAACCCAACATGAGGAATTGTTTGCGGCTATAAGGTCAGGGAAGTCTATCAATGAAGGTGACCTGATGGCAAACAGTACTATGTTGGCGGTTTTAGGGAGAATGGTCGGCTATACCGGGCAAACTATCGGATGGCAAGAAGCGCTCAATTCCACTCAATCCTTAGGACCTAAATTGGAAGAATATGATTGGGATCTGAAATGGCCTGTTCCTGAGGTGGCCATCCCAGGGAAAACCAAGTTTTTTTGATCAATATTTCCATCCTCGGTAGATTTCCTTTCTAAAAATCCTTTCCAAAAAATTTACTCCAAATGAAAATCCTGAGACCATTATCCATCGGCTTTCTTCTATTTCTACTGGCAAATTCCCCAAGTTTTTGTCAGGAATATCTTTTTGAGTTTGGGAAATCAAGGGGGTTAGAAGCCCTCGTTTCCGATAAGTCACCAAAAGAAACTTCATTAAAATGGTATAATGTCAATACAGAAAAAGACACCTGGTATTTTGAAGGGCAGGAACTGGTATGTAGGGGATTGCCTATCGGAGTGATCCGATCCGAAAAGCAATATGAAAACTTCATCATGCACATTGAATGGAAGCACATGGAACTTGGAGGAAACTCAGGGACTTTTGTTTGGAGCAGTGCTGTCCCCGGAGAGCAGAGGCTGCCCGATGGTGTCGAGGTGCAGATGCTGGAATTGGACTGGGTCAACCAAAATAAAAAAGACGGCGTCTTGCCTCCAATCGCTTATGTCCATGGCGAATTGTTTGGTGTGGGCGGAGTGACTACTGTACCTGATAACCCACGTGGAACCCGGAGCAAATCCATTGAAAACAGATGCTTGGGAAGAGGGGAGTGGAATACTTATGTGGTCATTTGTGTAGATGGCGTCATCAAACTCTCTGTAAACGGAAAATTTGTCAATGGCATCAGCCAAGCTAGCCAAAAGAAAGGATATATCTGTCTGGAATCTGAAGGCGCTCCGATTCATTTCAGAAACCTGAAAATTACCGAATTGCCTTCAGGAGTCATATCAGCAGAACAAATCGCCCCTCTTTTGACCTCTGGAAATTAAAAGGCCTGAAAGATTATACCCGCGTAAGTTTGATGGGATAACTTTTTGAGGCATTCCACTGACAGACATAGATATTCTCGTCCTGATCTATGCATACATCGTGGCAATGCTTGAAAATTGGTTCTTTTTGGATCATCAATTGGAGCTCTCCATCGATGTATTTTGGTTGGGTACCACCAGGATTGGAGACTACTTTATTGTTTTCATCCAAAATGGTTACAAAACCAGAATTGTCCATTTGCTCCAGGTATTTGGCTCTGGACCAGCATACCCCTGCATAGAGATTTTTACCATGAATAACAGGACGGCAAACAAAAGCCCCCGGAAGAAAAAGTGTTTCCAGGTATTCCCCTTCCATAGTAAATCTTTTGAATGAATTATGACCACGGGAAGTACAAAGTAGGGTAGGAGTTCCTCCTTTTCTTTGGTCTACGGCTATTCCATGGACAGTTTTGAATTGGGCATCACCATGCCCGTCACCGCCAAACATCCTGATAAAATTTCCTTTGCTGTCATATTGCAGCACATATTGTGAACCATAACCATCAGTAATATACAGGTCACCGTTTGGCGCGACGACCGTTTCGGTTGGGGTGTAGCGCATCCCTTCTTTATAGATTCCCTGACTTGTCGGCTTAGGTATTTCTGTGATTATCTTTCCTTTCAGATCAGTTTTGATAACCCTGCCGCCATTGTCTACAATCCATAAAAATTCTTCACCACCTTCATTGACGAGGCTCAGGCCATGCGCAGATCCCAATCCCAAAGTCCACGAATCGAGGTACTTTCCGGATTGGTCATAGATAATGATGTTGTTTTTAGCCTCATCGGTTACCATCAGCAGTCTGCCTTTTTTGTCCATGACCATTTCGTGGCAATTGACAACCGGATATTTGGCAGGATCAAGATTTCCCCAAGAGGTATTTACTTTATATTTAAAATCCCCGTGACCAATGATGGTGTCAGGTTGTGTTGCAAAAGAAATAGAAGGAGCTATCGCCATTGTGGCGCCTGCCAAGGCGGATTGCTTGATAAATTGTCGTCTTGAAAAATCTTTCATGGGTTATTATGTTTTGGACAAGTAATTTAGCAAAGTATCGCAAAAATCACATTTTGTTTTTTAAGTATGGGAAAAATTCCATCAGTCACATTCTTGGATGGCAATTTTAATCGGATTCACTATCTTCAATCAAACAAACCCAATAAGGCCTATGAAAAACCTCTTTATTAAATTATTTTCTTTTGCAATTGCGATTTTGGTATCAGCACAGGTACAAGCGCAGGAGATTGCATTGCAGTTGTACAGTTTGCGCAATGAAATGAAAACCGATGTCAAAGGCACCCACGCACTTATCCCTAAAATGGGAATTAATTTCCTTGAAGGTGGTGGAACTTATGGCATGAGTAAGGATGAATACAAGACCTTTATTTCAGGACTTGGGCTTTCAGTAGTTGCTGTTGGGGCAGATTATAAGCAATTGCAGGAAAATCCGCAGGCGATAATCGACAATGCAAAAGCTTTTGGAGCAAAATACGCTACCTGCACTTGGATCCCCCATACTTCCGGAAAATTCAGCATCAAGGAGACACAGGAAGCCGTGGAGCTATTCAACAAAGCAGGAAAAATCCTGAAGGATGCCGGAATTACTTTGTGTTATCATCCACATGGCTATGAGTTTACTGCCCATGGCAAAGGTGTTTTATTCGATGAAATGCTCAAGAATGCCAAAAACTTCGATTTCAATATGGATGTCTTTTGGGTGCAGATGGGTGGAGGCGATCCTTTGGCAATCATGAAAAAATACCCTGATAAATTCCCTTTGCTCCACTTGAAGGACAGGGCAAAAGGAACCCCGGGAAGTTCTGATGGAAAAGGAGATGTTGAGTCTAACGTGGTACTCGGAACGGGAGACATCGATATCAAAGGACTGATCAAACAAGCCCAAAAGTCAGGAACGAAATACCTGATTATTGAAGATGAGTCTTCAAGGTCTGTTCAACAAATCCCGCAAAGTGTGGCCTATATCAAAAAAGTGATGGCTGAGAAATAATCTTCACTGGTTGAAAAGAAAAAAAGCCATGGAAACTTTTTGATGTTTCCATGGCTTTTTTATGGTTTAATTGGGTCTTAGAAGCAATATTGATTTAAAAGAACTTCCATTTCCTGTTGCAGCTTTTTAGCTTCTTTTCTGGCTTCGGTTCCAAAATCAGCACCTTTTCCTGCATAAATGATTCCTCTCGAAGAGTTGACCAATAGTCCGCAGCTGCTGTTCATTCCATATTTGGCTACATCTTCCAGACTTCCACCTTGTGCCCCAACTCCCGGGACAAGAAAGAAATGCTCAGGGACAATTTTTCTTACCTCACCGATTTTTTCCCCACGTGTCGCTCCGACCACGTACATCATGTTGTCAGGATTTCCCCATTTACTGCTTTTTTCTAATACTTCCTGGTAGACAGGTTTTCCGTTTTTTAATTCCGAAAACTGAAAATCCAAACTACCTTCATTGGAAGTCAAAGCCAATAATATGACCCATTTGCTTTCGTAAGAAAGAAAAGGACTCACGCTATCAATGCCCATATATGGCGCGACGGTGATGGAATCAAAATTCAGGGTTTCAAAAAATGCCTTGGCGTAAAGGCCGGAGGTATTTCCGATATCGCCACGTTTGGCATCTGCTATGCTAAAAATATTTTTAGGGATATAATCCAATGTCTTCTGCAGACTTTCCCATCCTTTTGGCCCCAATGCCTCATAGAATGCAATGTTGGGTTTGTAGGCTACAGCAAAATCTGCGGTTTGATCAATGATCTGCTTGTTGAATTCAAAAATGGGATCAGCTTCTTTTTGAAGATGGCTAGGGATTTTATTGAGGTCCGTGTCAAGACCTACGCACAAAAAGGATTGCTTGATTTTGATTTGTTCAAATAGTTCCTGTCGGGTCATTTTGAAATATTTTTCCCAAAAGTAGGGATAAAAATCAAAATCAGCGGAGATCGATTATTTCTACCTTACCGTATTTCTGCGGATTGAATGTGAAATAGTCATCTGTCAGTTCCACATTGGTATTGACTGATTTGAATTTATACTTGAAAATCCCTCCTTGGTCATCATAGATTTCCCAACTGATGAGGTCTTTTTTGTTTTTATCAACAAAAAGTTTTACCCGCTTAAAAGGCGCGTTTGATTTTTCAGCAGTCAGTTCAATTTCTTGAATGACAATACCGCCTTCTGTTTTTTCACCGACCAATCGGTAATTGAATCCTTTTTGGTAAATGTTATAAACTGAAGAAGGTGTCAGTTCATTCTCCATATCAGAGGCATTGTTGATCGTCACCTCTTTGTAATTGTCGGATACGATGTAGGTCCAAACGGTTTTCCCATTGTTGAAAATCTCCTGCTCGGGTAATTTGAGATGGTACTTGTTCCCTTTGATGGCGATTTCCCCGCTTTGGTTTTGGACGCGGCTGTCTGAAACATCCGAATAAGAAAAATCGAAGCTTGCTTTTAGGCCTTTGATAGAAGCATACTTTTGGCTTACGCCATCCAATACAGCTTTGGCTTTTGGATCTTTGGTCTGAGAAAAGCCAACAGAGAGGATGAAAAAGAAAAGAATGAAGGAGAATGCGATTTGTTTCATTTTGGTTAGTAGGAATATATTTTTTCTGGCATTTTAATCCGGATTTTTACAGATTGTTCAATAACCGTTCCAAACTCGCCTCATCCTGAATCAATACCTCTCTGGCTTTGCTTCCTTCGAATGCACCGACAATTCCCGCGGCTTCCATCTGATCCACTATTCTGCCGGCCCGGTTATAGCCAAGTTTCAGTTTTCTTTGGATCAATGAAGTACTTCCCTGCTGATGCAAAACAATCAGTCTTGCAGCATCATCAAAAAGCGGATCCCTGTCCGACAAATCCACATCAGAGAGACTTCCTTCGCCTTCTTCACCTGCAAACTCAGGTAATAAATAGGCGTCGGGATAGCCTTTTTGGGCTCCGATCCAATCGCATATAGAATCGACCTCGGGTGTATCCAGGAATGCGCATTGGATCCGTGTCACATCCGAGCCTTGGGAAAGCAACATGTCTCCCATACCGATCAATTGCTCGGCACCACCTGCATCTAGAATGGTACGGCTATCAATTTTGGAAGTAACTCTGAACGAAAGTCTTGCAGGAAAATTGGCCTTGATGATACCTGTGATGACATTGACTGATGGTCGCTGAGTAGCAACTACCAAGTGGATACCGATCGCTCTCGCAAGTTGTGCGAGTCTGGCTATAGGTGCTTCAATTTCCTTACCGGCTGTCATCATCAAGTCAGCCAACTCATCTATCACCAAGACTATGTATGGCATAAACTTGTGCCCTTTTTCAGGACTGAGTTTTCTGGCTACAAATTTAGCATTGTACTCTTTCAGATTTCTACAACCCGCATCTTTGAGCAGGTCGTAGCGGTTATCCATTTCTATACACAAGGAATTAAGGGTATAGATTACTTTTTTGGTGTCAGTAATGATGGCTTCATCCGTTCCGGGAAGTTTTGCAAGAAAATGTCTTTCAATTTTATTGAAAAGAGTCAGTTCTACTTTTTTGGGATCGACGAGTACAAACTTCAATTGGGAGGGATGCTTTTTATACACCAAAGAAGCCAAAATCATATTCAGACCAACTGATTTTCCCTGACCTGTCGCTCCTGCCATCAGCAGGTGAGGCATTTTTGCCAAGTCCATGACAAATACTTCATTGGAAATGGTTTTACCCAATGCGACAGGCAGGTCCTTGTCGCTGTGCAAAAATTTCTCTGTTCCCAAAACGGCTTTGGCCGGAACCAATTCCCTGTTTTTGTTTGGAACTTCAATCCCGATAGTGCCTTTTCCGGGCATCGGGGCGATGATCCGTATTCCGAGTGCCGCCAAACTCAAGGCAATATCATCTTCCAGGTTTTTGATTTTGGAAATCTTTACTCCAGGGTCAGGGATGATTTCATATAGGGTGACAGTCGGGCCGATGGTGGCTTTGATTTCTTGGATTCCAATTTTAAAGTTGACGAGGGTCTCGACAATCTTGTTTTTGTTTTCCTCAAGTTCTTGTCTTGATACGGTCACTTTTTGGACGTCATATTCATTGAGCAGATCCAACGTCGGGTATTTATAATGCGGCAGATCCAAAGTCGGGTCATAGGGATCAAGGTTTTCTACCTCAAGCGCTGTCTTTTCTTCTTTGGGTTTGTTGATCGCAAATTTCTTTTCCTCTATCTTTTCAATAACCGGTTCGTCTTCCAAGTCATCATCCCCTTGGATATTGAAAATTGGTCCTTTTGCCGGGGGGAGTACTTTATCTTTTTCCTCAAACTTGATTGTCCATGAACTTGCCTCTTCCTCCAGGTCTATCTCCTCTAGGTCATCTTCAAAACCGATTTCATCTTTGGTTTCTTCCAATTCATCCCTAAAGTCAATTTCCGGTTCAGGCTCGTTAACTTTTGATTTTGATCTGTTAAAAATCGGGTTCGAAGCCCAATCAAGTTGATTGATATTGAAGTAAAATATGATGAAAACCAAGATGGAACCTATAATCAAGATAATGGTTCCCCATCCCAAAAATTCATCTGCCAAAAGTCCGAGTTCAAATCCAAAACCACCGCTTATGTACCCCAATGTGCTGAACCCATCTGCTAACTGAACAAAATACCCTGTTACAAGCCCGATCCAAAATGCAAAAAACAACGCAAAGCCACTGTATCTGGAGAGAGAAACAAGGGATTTCTTGAATGCCATTTTGAAACCCAGGAAAAACAAGTATGGGGGAAGTAAGAATGCCGCCAATCCAAACCACCTCCTGATAAAGATATCAGACATTTTGGCTCCAAAAAGGCCAAGCCAATTCCTTGCTTCAGATGCCGTGGTCCTGATCCCTTCCTCCATTTCAGACACTACAAGACTTTGGTCCGCTTTGCCTGAAAAAATGTAACTCAAAAACGCAAAAAACAAAAAAACAGAAAAAGACATCAGAATGATTCCGATGGCAAGTGGTATCCTTTTATCCTTTGCAAAGGCCATAGAGAACTTTCCTGAAGAAGATTCCAGGGCTTTGGGTTTGGTATCACCTTTTTTTCTGAAAGTATTTGTTTTTGGGGTATCCGAAGCCATATTTAGTTTTTACTGTCAATCTCCAAATAACGGAAGATGCGCGAAATATACAGATTTCAAAACTAGGAGTTTTACAAATTCCTTAAACCAATTGTAAAGAATTAACTTTGATGTATTTAAAATCAGGGAGAATTATTTTGATTTGCCCTGCAAATATTTGACCAATCCTTTATTAATATTTTTGATCAATCCTGGTCCCTCATATATCATTCCGGTGTAAACCTGAACGAGTGAAGCGCCGGCCTCCAATTTATCGATGGCATCTTGGGCAGAGAAAATACCACCTACCCCAATAATGGGGAATGCTTTATTGGATTGACTGGAAAGGTATCTTATAACTTCAGTACTTCTTTTGGCAAGAACTTTTCCACTTACGCCACCTGCACCCATGGCCTCCACCTTAGAAGTGCCAGTTTTTAATTGTGACCTGTCAATGGTGGTATTGGTCGCTATGACGCCATCTATTTTGGTTTCGATGACGATCTCGATGATATCATCCAATTGGCCTACGGTGAGGTCCGGGGCAATTTTTAGGAGTATGGGTTTTGGTCTTGATTTTCTGGAATTCGCCTCTTTGACAGCGATAAGAAGTTTTTTTAAAGGCTCTTTTTCTTGAAGTTCCCGCAGATTTGGCGTATTTGGTGAACTTACATTGACTACAAAATAATCCACATAAGGATGCAAAGCATGGAGACAATAAAGGTAATCGTCGGCTGCTTTTTCGTTTGGAGTCAATTTGTTTTTTCCGATGTTCCCTCCGATGAGGACATCGGTTTTTACATCTTGGAGTCTTTTGATGGCTTCTTCCACGCCTCCGTTATTAAATCCCATTCTATTGATCAGGGACTCATCTTCTGGCAACCTGAATAACCGCGGCTGAGGATTGCCTTCCTGGGGTTTTGGAGTTAAGGTTCCGATTTCGATAAACCCAAACCCCAACATGGCCATTTCATCAATCAATTTGGCATCTTTATCAAAGCCTGCAGCAAGACCGACAGGATTTTTGAAGTGAAGTCCAAATACCTCTCTTTCCAAAATAGGATTTTGGTAATCAAAAATGCCCTCAATGATGTTTTTGATGAGGGGTAGATTGA
This sequence comes from Cognataquiflexum rubidum, assembly GCF_022538115.1. GTDB lineage: Bacteria > Bacteroidota > Bacteroidia > Cytophagales > Cyclobacteriaceae > Cognataquiflexum > Cognataquiflexum rubidum. The sequence continues at coordinate 102,884 of NZ_JAKZAL010000009.1, forward strand.
ATGTTTTTTTTATCCAAGAAAAAGTAAAATAATGCGCGTCTTCCGGGTTTTTGACAAAAAGTATTGGTTTTAGCAAAGATTTATACACAATGATCGGGGTTTTTTCAATTCGCTAAATTAAGGGAATTGCTCGGGAAAACGGAAGAAAATACGGCTTATTTCCTTGGATGAAACTCATTGAGTACCTGTCTCAGATAATCCCTGTCCAAATGGGTGTAAATCTCTGTGGTTGTGATGCTTTCATGGCCGAGCATTTCCTGGACAGCACGGAGATCGGCGCCGCCTTCGATCAGGTGGGTCGCAAAACTATGTCGAAAAGTATGGGGGCTAACATTTTTATTGAGCCCGATAGCCTCGACCTGTTTTTTGATGATGAGAAAAATCATCACGCGGCTAAGTTTTTTGCCGCGGCGGTTTAGAAAAACATATTGTTCATGACCTTTGACCGGTTCGACCTCTTTTCTTTTCTCTTCGACATAAAGTTTCAGGTACTTCAAGGCATCCCTTCCTATGGGAACAAGACGCTCTTTATTGCCCTTTCCTATCACCCTGAGAAAACCGACATCTGCATAGACATTTCCAATCTTCAGGTCAGTCAATTCCGATACCCTCAATCCCGAACTGTACAGCACCTCCAACATAGCCCTGTTGCGGTGACCTTCTTGCTCGCCAAGTGGAATGCTTTCAAGAATTTGGGTGATTTCGATATAACTGAGTATGTCGGGAAGTTTTCGGCCCAGCTTTGGAGCTTCCAAAAGTTGGGCTGGATCTTCGGATATGCGGTCCTCGTACATCAGGAATCGGAAAAATGCCTTTATCCCCGATATTATCCTCGCCTGTGTATATTCTGAGATTTCGAGTTCTGCGAGTCCATTGACAAAATAGCGGAGATGCTGTAATTTGACTTCGGTTGGTTTGGTGTCCGGAAAATTCTTCACCATATAACGGCTCAGTTTTTCCATATCCTGTTGGTAGGCTAGGATGGAGTTTGGGCTTAGGGAGCGCTCTAGCTTAAGGTAATGTTGAAACTGACGAAGGGATGAATCCCAATGATTGGACATGATATTGGATCAAATGATATTTGAATTTAATTGGAAAAATTCATCCAAAGATCTTAAGATTTGAATGTTTTGAAATGGTATCAAAATCCCTGTCTAGATGCCAAACCGGTAAATTATATTCAATTGCAAACCAAGCGATCAAACAGTCATTGCTTTTTCTGATCGTAGCTCCTTTTTGTCTCATTTCGAGGTATAGTTTGCCGGCTCCCACTGCTGCAAGATATGGATCAGAAACCAACTGCAATAGACCTGAAAGCTTATCCTCCAAAAGATCGAATTCTTTTTTATTCCTACAACCCTGGAGGAGTTCTTGGAAAATTGGTGGACAAATACAAATCTTGTCCTCAACTAGTTGGCTTTGAAACAATTCAGAATCTTTATCATCTGGATTATTCAGGAAAGAAATCCACTTGGAAGTATCTACAAGAATTTCCATATTCTACATTGATCTCATTTCTTCAAGGTTTCCTTCCCATTTTATTTTTCCCTTAAGGTCGGCCAATTCCTTCAACTTGATCTTTCTTAGAAATTCCCTAAGCGCAGTGTCTACGGCCTCTTTTTTTGTTTTGATGGATGTTTTTTGAAGAATTTCATCCATCAATTTTTCATCTATTTCAATATTTGTTCTCATTTTGTTTGGATATTTATACACAAAAATATCAAATTTTATACACATTGATTTACCGGTAATGAATATTTGATAAGAATTATTTAAATCAAAAGGTTTATCCATTAAAAACAAATCCTTCCTTAACTTTGAACTCAGATAACCACTAAACCTATTTTGCCTTGAAAATCATCATCATCAACGGTCCCAACCTCAATCTCTTGGGTAAAAGAGAACCTGAGATTTACGGGAGCACTTCTTTCGAAGAATTCTTTGACACACTCAAAACCAAATTTTCCGAAATCGATCTCTCCTATTTCCAAAGTAATATTGAGGGAGAAATTATTGACAAGATCCATGAGGTGGGCTTTTCATATGATGCGATTTTGCTCAATGCCGGTGGGTATACGCATACTTCGGTGGCCATTTCTGATGCGATAGCGGGAGTAAAGACTCCGGTCTTGGAGGTACATATTTCAAATATTTATAAACGGGAGGAGTTCCGCCACAAGAGTATTATCACCAAAGAATGTGTGGGCATGATTTCAGGCCTTGGACTCAAAGGCTATGAATTGGCTATCCGTTATTTTCTCAACAATTAATTGACCATGGTAACATTTGCTCCCGGACCTTCCAAAGTCTATGATAGTCTTCCGAAATACATGCAGGAAGCATTCGAAAAAGGTATTTTGAGCGCCAACCACCGCTCGGCAGTATTTATGAACCTCTATCAGGAGACAGAAACCCTGATGAGAGAAAAGCTGCACATGCCCCAAGATTATAAGTTGCTTTTCACTTCATCTGCTACAGAAAATTGGGAGATAATTTCCCAATCCATTGTGCAGTCTGCGGGTTACCATATATTCTCTGGTTCTTTTGGCAAAAAATGGTACGAATATGCCAAGTATATCGAACCCAAAACATTTGCCCACAAGCTTGATGCAGACAAAACTGTCGACGTGGAATCATTACAAATCGGAGAGGAATTTGACCTGATCGCCATTACCCAAAATGAGACCTCTAATGCCACCCAGGTGACGAATGAGACAATCGCTGCGATTGCCAACAAGTATCCCGAAAAAATGATCGCTGTAGATACGACTTCTTCCATGGCAGGGATCGAGCTCGATTTTACTTTGGCTGATATTTGGTATGCTTCAGTTCAAAAATGCTTTGGTCTTCCTGCAGGATTGGGGATTTTGATTGTTTCTCCAAAAGCCATTGCCAAAGCAAAAGATAAAGGGGAAAAAGGCAGGTACAACAGCCTGAATTTCATGTTAGAAAATGCAGAAATCTACCAGACCCATTACACACCAAATGTTTTTGGAATATACCTGCTTTACCGTGTGCTGCAGGATATGCCTGAAATCCAGCAAACCGACCAACAGACCCGGGACCGGATGAGGAAATTGGAAGATACTATTGCAAATACTTCAAAGCTGAGGATGCTTATCCAAAATCCCGAAGCCCGAAGCAGTACAGTTTTGGCTATTTCAGGAAAGGAGGAATTCATCTCAGAAATCAAAAAAGCAGCAGAAAAGGAAGGAATGCAGTTGGGAAGTGGATATGGTCCCCTGAAGCCGACCAGCTTCAGAATTGCCAATTTCCCGGCCATCAATGAGTCCGAATTTTCAAAGTTGGTGGAATTTCTAAAGAAATATTGACCCAATGTTCAGTCTCAAAGAGATTTTCTCAGTTACCTTAATCCTTTTTTCTGTGATTGATATTTTGGGGTCAATTCCCATCGTCATCAATCTCAGAAAAAAAGTGGGCCACATCCAATCAGGCAAAGCAACCATAGCTGCAGGATTTCTGATGATCCTTTTTTTATTTTTTGGGGAATCTATCTTGAAATTGTTTGGTATCGGAGTCGATGACTTTGCCATTGCAGGTGCTTTGATCATTTTTGCCATCGGAGCAGAAATGATTTTGGGGATTGAGCTTTTCAAACCAGACCCGGAAGCTTCAACCACAAGTGCTTCTATAGTACCCATCGCATTTCCTCTGATTGCAGGAGCAGGAACTCTGACGACGATTTTGACCTTAAAAGCAGAATATACCCAAGCGAATATTGCCGTGGGGATGATCATCAACCTTGGGATTGTATATGCTGTTTTGAAAAGCACCAATTGGTTGGAAAGGAAATTGGGAAAAACAGGTTTGGACGTTTTGAGAAGAATCTTTGGAATTATCCTTTTATCAATTGCCATTAAGATTTTCAAAGGAGCCTTATTTACCGGTGAGTTGGATTGATTTCTAATTTCCATGAAAAGGCCTTTCATTGATATTGGCCTAAGTTTAGCTGAGATTTATTAAAAATGATTACAATATTTACAGATGGTGCAGCCAAAGGCAATCCCGGGCCGGGAGGTTATGGGGTAGTGATGAAGTATAACCAACACCGAAAGGAACTTTCTGAAGGTTTTCGGTTCACTACCAATAACAGAATGGAACTTTTGGCGGTCATCCGTGCACTTCAGGAATTGAAAGTCAGGGATATTCCTGTCACGATTTATTCGGACAGTAAGTATGTAGTCGATGCTATCGAAAAAGGTTGGCTTTGGGGTTGGCAAAAAAAAGGCTTCAAGGATAAAAAAAATCCCGATTTGTGGAGGATTTATATTCCTTTGCATACAAGATATAAACCAAAATTTGTCTGGGTCAAAGGCCATGCCGGTCATCCTGAAAATGAGCGTTGTGACCAGTTGGCTGTTGCTGCGGCTGAGGGACCAAACCTTCCCCCGGATGAGGTTTACGAAAAGGGAGAGCAATGATTCCAATTCGGTGAAATCCTGAATTCCAGACTTTTTCTCCCCTAAACCCGATGGCTGACACTCCATTTCGCTTCAAGCAATTTTCTGTACACCATGACCGGACCGCCATGAAGGTGGGTACAGATGGCGTTTTATTAGGAGCAATTGCCGGGTCGGGATCTCCACATAATATCCTTGAAATAGGAGTAGGTTCAGGAGTGGTTTCATTGATGATGGCGCAGAGATTTTCCGAAGCCAAAATCCAAGGAGTAGAAATCGACCATGCAGCATGGCAACAGGCTACCGAAAACGCCCAAAAAAGTCCATGGAATGGACGAATTGATTTTTTTAATAAATCCTTTCAGGAATATTGTCATCAAGACCTGACCAAATTTGATTTGATCGTCAGTAACCCTCCGTATTTTTCCAATTACCTGAAATCTCCCGATCCCAAAAGGAATTTGGCATTGCATGCCGAAGCCCTTCCATTTCATGATTTGGCAAAAGGTGTTTTGGCCCTGCTTCATTCTGAAGGAGAGTTTTGGGTTATCCTGCCACCTGACCAAATGGGAGAACTAGAAAAAATTCTTTTGTCATTAGGGCTAAATGCAATTTGGAAAATAGCAGTAAAAGACAAACCTTCAAAAAATATTCTTAGGAAAATTTATAGATTTTCATTTTATAGTCGAACTGTAAATGAAAAGGACATATTTATCAAGGATGAAAATGGTTATTTTTCAAATGATTATTCTGAATTATTGAAAGAATTTCTGATTGTTTTTTAGTTTAATAAATATCCACATCCCGTCTGAATCTTTTTTTAAATCCAATATTGGTGTATTTTTAGCCCTGCATTAAGTTTAGATTACATGGATAAAAGTAAAATTGGTATCATTTCATTGCTTGTGGTGATTATTGGGTTTTTCTCTTCTTGTGAAGAGGAAACTTCTGTGACCACCTCCCTGATAACCGAAGAAGTCATCTACCTCAGTGGGGAAAGAGCCAGGATTTTGGGTAGGATCATTACCACCCAAAATGTGGAAGCAAGTGATCACGGTTTCTATATTTCAGAAAATGAGGCTTTTTCACAGCCGATAATTGTTTCCTTGGGGGAAAGAGTAGCGCCGGGTAGATTCATCGGTGAAACCAGCGGATTGAATATACAAAAAAGATATTATGTAAAGTCTTTCATTTCATTGCCCGATGGAATCCAATTTGGCAATATCCTGGAAATCACTACACTATCACCTGATGCTTTTGGTTTTTCTCCCCAAAATGGACCGGTAGGAACCACAATAACCATATTGGGTAAAAATTTCACATCTGACACCAAAGTATTTGTGGGAGATCGCCAAGCACAGGTACTCAAAATAGATTTTGAATCTTCAATCACAGCAATAGTGCCTGCGAGTGGGACAGTCGCTTTGGAGGAAGTGAAGGTGGTAGTTCAGAATCAGGAGATTCTTTTGGACGATAAGTTTGAATATACCACAGGAAAATTTACCCAGCTGTCAAATTTTCCTACAGGTCTCAAGTTATTTGACAATATCTATTTTCAAAGTGGGGAAGAATTTTTCGCCGGTTTGGGAGCCAATAATGGGCAATCAGTTAATTCACAAATCTGGAAGTATAGTTTGGCGACCAAAAACTGGACACAGGTTGTGTTTCCCGGTACGGGCCTTTGGAAGGCTTTTAGTGCGGGAAGTTTTTTTGGAGGAGGCGCAAGGGTTATCAGCCAAAATGGCCAATCGTCTCCGTCTAGCGATTTTTGGAAATTTGAGAATAATGGTTTTGTCAAGCTTCCTGATTTGACTTTCCCTGCAACAGATGCAGTTTCTTTTGAATTGAACGGCAAATTGTTTGTCATGGGTGGTGCCTCCGGATCCGGAACTGACGCCTTCAGGTATACCATTGCCACAGGCCAATGGCAAAAAATAGGAAACATACCTTTTGCGGTCAACCGTACTGTCTTAAATTTTCAGCATGGGAATAAGCAATATTTAGTAAATCCGGTCTCAAAGGAAATATATTCTATAGATGGATCTACAGAGACCTGGTCATTTTTTGGAATCTACCCCGGAGACATCAATTCCGGTTCCGCATTTGGCGTGACTTTAGGTGACCGGGTGATTACCGGCATGGCCAATAGGTCACAGGAGATTTGGGAACTGAACATTTCCACAGGAATTTGGGTACGCAAAAATTCCTTCCCTGGAAATCCAATCGCAAGGAATGCTGCAACATTTGTCCATGATAATTTGATATATATACTTAGAAGTGGGGAGGTCCAAGTGCCTGGACCGATGGAATTTTGGGTACTAGATCCGTTTGGCCTTTAATTATTGATGTATGAAAAAAACTTTACCCTATATTTTCTTATTTCTCCTCCTTGTTTCCGGAGAGCTTTTAGCTCAACAAAAAAATATTGTTGGCAGGGATATCGGCCAATTGAAAGACATCAAAATCAGCGGGAGGCTAATTGATCAAATCTCCGGAGAGCCTCTTGTGGGAGCGACTGTTACTGTTAAGGAGCTCAATAAAACCGAAATCACCAATTCAAATGGTAGTTTCAATTTGGTTCTTGACAGGGCCGAATATATTCTTGAGATCAGGTATGTGGGATACGAAACAGTCATCTATCCTTTTGTGGCAGTTGGTGATGGGAGGATAAGCCTCACCATGATTCAGGAAGATTTTACGCTGGATGACGTTGTAATTTACGGTCGGGACCCAGAAAAAAACATCAGGAGCACTGACATGGGAGCCATCAGTGTGAGTATGAATACCCTGAAGGAACTCCCTCCTTTCCTTGGTGAAGTGGATATCATCAGGTCACTTGCTACCCTTCCGGGTGTAAGCCAGGTGGGTGAAGCTTCCTCCGGTCTCAATGTTAGGGGCGGTGGGGCTGACCAAAACCTTATTTTGTTTGCAGGAGCACCCATTTATAATCCTTCCCACCTTTTCGGATTGTTTACAGCTTTCAATCCTGATGTAGTCAATGATTTTGTTTTGTACAAAGCGATCATTCCGACGAAGTTTGGCGGAAGGGGATCTTCGATTTTGGATATCACCCCCAAGTCAGGAAGTCTCACCGAGTACGGCGGAGATATGATGGTGGGTACGGTATCAGGTAAATTATCATTGAACGGCCCCATCATCAAAAATAAAGTTTCTGCTAAAATTGGGTTTAGGGGATCTTACATCAACTGGCTTTTGGGAGCTATGAACAACCCTGACCTACGTTCCAGTCAGGCCAATTTCAATGATGTGAACGGAATAGTTTATGGAGAAATCAATGAAAACCACAATGTAACCTATAGTTTTTATAGGAGTTATGATGATTTTGCCCTTGCTTCAGATACCACGATATCATGGACCAATATGAGCCATACGGTCAGATACCAAGGGAAATTTTCTGAAAGGTTGGCGGCAGATGTCGTAGGGTATTATTCAAAGTATGATTTTACCATTTTCAATAAATCCGGAATAAACAATTTTGATCTGGAATCCGGAATAACAGATATCGGATTGAGGCTGAATTTCACCTATGCGCTTGGAGAGAATAACAGGATTTCTTTTGGGGGTGATACCAAAGAAATTACCATTAGGCCGGGTGAGCTTATTCCTGGAATTTCGGAGGGTGAATCGAGTGTTTTACCCAAAAAAGTACAAGATGAATTTGGAAGGGAATCAGGGTTTTATTTGCAGCATGAGCTTGAATTCGGTGAAAAAATCGGGGTTTCATACGGAATCAGGTATGATATGTACCAATATTTTGGACCAAGGACAGTGCGTGAATATGCTCCCAACCTGCCTCTGAATGAAGGAAATGTTATTGGAGAAAGAACCTATGCAGCGGGTGAAACGATTAAGACCTATGATGGATGGGGTCCAAGGGCTTCCTTGAGGTATTCTTTGGATTCCAAAACTTCAATAAAAGCAGGTTACAACAAAATGTATCAATTTATCCACCTGATTTCTAATACCGCTACCATTGCGCCTACAGATGTGTGGAAGTTGAGTGATCAGTTTTTTAAGCCTCAGATTGTTGACCAATATTCCTTAGGGATTTATAAAAACTTAAAAGGAAATATATTTGAAACATCTGTAGAGGTATACTATAAGGATATCCAAAACGTGTTGGAATACAAAGACGGGGCACGGCTACTGCTTCAGCAAAATCTTGAAACAGAGGTTGTTCCCGGTCAGGGACAAGCCTATGGGGTGGAAGTATATGTCAAGAAGAACCTTGGAAGAACCACCGGGTGGGCAAGTTATACTTATTCCAGGACCCTCAGAAGGGTTATTACTCCCTTTGAAGAAGAAATTATCAATGATGGAGAATGGTTTCCTGCCAATTTTGACAAACCTCACGACCTGACATTGATCGGTAATTACAAATTGGCAACCAATGCGTCAATTTCGGCAACATTCTCCTACAGCACTGGTAGGCCGGTTTCATTTCCGGAGGCCAAATTTGATTTTGCCGGAAACTCTCTCGCATTTTTCAATGAAAGAAATACCCAGAGGATACCTGATTTTCACAGGCTGGACCTTTCATTGAATTTTAAACTAAAAGGAAACACCAAGTTCTACGATGGGGATTGGACATTCGCAGTGATGAACGTCTATGGAAGAAAGAACCCATTTTCCGTTTTCTTTGCAGACCAAACCGGATCGCCACCCCAGTCTTACATTTTGGCAATCCTTGGTGTGCCTTTCCCTACTTTGAGTTATTCGCTTAAATTCTGACAGTGATGTTAAAAAGATTGGTATATATTTTATTCCTGATTACGGTTTCATGTATTGAACCCTACAAAGTAGAGCTTCCTGAGGGAGAGCAGCTGCTTACCGTAGATGGATTTGTGACGACCGAGCCTGGTCCGCATTCGATCAGATTGACCAGAAGTGACACCTATGGCAGTGTGTTTGAAGGACTGATCCGGCCTGTATCCCAAGCTAGTGTTGCTGTCAGGGACAGCGAGGGGAATGTGGTTTTCCTTGCCGAAACTGAGGAAAGGGGAGTTTATGAAACTCCGGCCGATTTTCGGGCTAGAGTGGGAATTTCCTATTCTCTTCTCATTGAGCTGCAGAATGGGAAGTCTTATACTTCATTACCTGAAATGGTGAATTCGGTTCCTGAAATCGAATCTTTATCTTACAGGGCCATCGAAATCCAAACTTCAAACAGACTCCAAAATAGAGTAGGAGTGCAGATTTTCACCCAGTTCAGGGACCCAAGTGATCAGACCAATTTTTACTATTGGAGACAGGGAAGGGGTTCTTATGTCTTGGTGGCCAATCCGGAATTATTCACTTTGCCTCCTGACCATCCTACCAACCCAAGAGGTCCTGCGCCAAAGGATTGTTGCGCTACATGTTATCTCCAGGAACAGTCCAGACTTCAGACTTTTTCTGTGGCTTCGGACCAGGATTTTAATGGGTTGAGTCAAAATCTACCGGTTGCATTCATTGAAGATGATGGGTTGAGATTTAAGAGTATGTATCGGGCAGAAATACAGCAAATGTCAGTTTCAAGGGAAGCACATCGGTTTCTGAGATTGATTGACCAACAAATAAACCTTACAGGAAGTGTTTTTGACCAGCCTCCGGCCAATATACGCGGGAATATAATCAGCCTTGATAACCCTGATGAAACCGTTCTTGGGTTTTTTATCGCTGCTTCTGTTTCAAAAAAAGAGGTATATATCCAGCGAAACAATCTTGAAGTACGTCAGACTCCAAAAATTATTCCCGATGATTGCTTAACCGTGAGAGGGGCCACCTTGGATCCTCCGGCAGGTTGGAATCCGGATAACTGATTGGTTTTGAAAGAAATTCTGAAAGGCATGGATTTGGTTCCTTGCCTTTTTTTTTTGATACCTATCAGCAATTTTTTTCGGGAGGTGTCAATGGTTACTTTGGTAATGATTCACGGTTTTTTGGGTTTTTCGATTTCCTCGAAAACAATTCCTTTCTCTTCAAGGGAATTCAATATGGGTTCATAAAATTCTTTCTGTACAGGAATCTGTAGTCCTCTATATTTGATTTTTCCATCCAAAAACAAATCAATCGCAATGGCAAGAGGAAGTCCTACAGTTTTGGCCATGGAGGTATATTCTTGGTTTTCACCTTTGCAAACCAGGCTGGAAATAATTTCTTTGGTGCCAAAACTTCCTTTGACTTCAAATTGATGTTGCAGGACCACCATGTCCTTGTCTGTAAGGTTGAGTTGCCACTTTGCTTCCAATATTTTCTGAAGAATAGCAGCAGGGCTTCCTTTGGTCAAAGGAAGTTTGTTGTTTGAAAACAATCCTAGCCACTCAATCTTTGACATTACTTCTTGATCTATACCTGGAAGGTACTCCCTGAGTTTTTCGACGGTGGTTTTTGAGGGGTGAAAAGGCAAGAATGAATTCAGAAATCCGCTATAAGTAATATCCTCCGGAAAGTCCGATTCAAATGAATCGTCCGTCATCCCCAATTGGACAAAAACATTCCATGCCTGACAAAAACCTGACCTGCGGAGCGTCCCTCTCAACATGGTCGGAATACTTTCCAGACCATAGATGGACCTATACCTCAGGGAATCTCTATTGGCATATCCATCAAAATCTCCGACTTTCCCGAAACTCACTTTTTCAATTCTTTCAAATAATTTGTGATAAGGTATAAATTTGTTTTGGCCGTTTTGGATATACTTCGAAACTCCCTGTCCTGCAAGTACAACATTTCGTGGGTTCCAGGTAAACTTGTATTTCCATGGATTGTCTTCACTTTCAGGCGCAAGGACACCACCGCAATAGGATTTGAAAGAAAGGATTTCATTGCCTTCTTTTTTTTCCTGCTCAATGATTCTCATCGCAGACATGTGGTCAATCCCCGGATCCAACCCGCATTCATTCAAAAAAAGTAAGTTTTTGGCTTTGATATCAGATCCTAATTTTCTGAGTTCTTCGGATTCGTACGAGGCTGTAAAAAAGTGCTTGCCCAAATCAAGGCAGTCTTTGGCAATGATCGGATGCAGAAATGCAGGCAACATAGATACAACCAAATCGGATTTTTGGATCAGGGATTGTCTGGCTTGAACATTGTCAATATCAATGGCCACTGCGGATGCAAAAGGGTTGGATTTGACTTTTTCGGCAGCAATTTTTTCTGATACGTCAGCTACGGTTACTGTCCTTTGTTTTGGTCCGGCACTTTCCAATAAAAAATCAATCAGATAGGTCGATGATTTTCCTGCGCCTAAAATCAAAATGCTCTGCATAATGGAATGGATAGATTAACGGTGGCGTAAATTGTAAAAAAAGGTTGAAGGCTAAAAATCAAATGGTGTAAAATAGATAAATAGCGGGATTTCCATTTTTTTTTTGTTAATTCCATTCCTTTTTAAACGAATTAATGAATAGAAAAATAGAAGTGACAGCCTCACTTGAAGTGATTCCCATTGGGCTATTGACGGAGTTGGAATCAAAGCTTATCGCTAGCGCAAAAGAAATTTTGGAATCCGCACATGCCCCATATTCCAAATTCATGGTGGGTGCCGCAGTATTGCTTGAAGACGGTGAAATTTTCGTGGCAAACAACCAAGAAAATGTATCTTTTCCTGTTGGAATATGTGCCGAAAGGGCCGTCCTAAGTTATGTGATGGGTAATTTTCCCAATTTGAAACCGCTCAAGATAGCCATTGCCGCAAGGAGGATGAATGAAAAAGGTTATGCATACGTGACGCCTTGTGGCATGTGCCGGCAAACTATCAATGAATATGAAGTGAAATTCGGTGGGAAAATTGAGATCCTGATGCTAAACGGGAAGGAGGAGGTTTTAAAAGCAGACGGCATCGAGCAACTTTTGCCGTTTAGATTCCATAATCTTCACCTTTGATGAAAGCCTCCGTAACTTACCGCCATAGGGGGCATTACAGTATGTCCCATCTTCCAAATAGAGATGAAAAGGAAATCATCATTGCACTTCATGGCTATGGACAATTGGCGGAATATTTTCTGAAGAAGTTTGAACCACTATTTCGGGAGGACCGATTGGTTGTGGTTCCTGAAGCGACAAATTACGCCTACCAACAAGGGTTTTCAGGAAGAGTAGGGGCTATCTGGATGACAAGTCATGAGAGGGAAACCGCAATTGAAAATAATAACCATTATTTGAATGAAATTTTGGAATCAGTTTTGATAAAGTATAAGCAGAAGCCTGTGGTAAAAGTGATCGGCTTTTCGCAAGGTGCTGCTACAGCCTCGAGATGGGTCAGTCAGTTATCTTTTAAAGTGGACACCTTGGTATTGTGGAGTGGCGGATTTGCACATGATTTGGATGTAAGCAGGGCCGCACAAAATCTAAAAGACACCAAAGTGGTAGTAGTATTGGGAGATTCAGATCCGATGATTACTTCGGAATCTATTCAAAAACAAAATGAATTTATTGCATCTTTACCGTTTGAAGTAGAAAGGCTTGAATTTAAAGGCGGACATGACATTAACTTACCGCTATTAAAAAGTATTTTTGCCTGACCTACTTGGTCAAAGTTTAGATGGTGAAATAGTTTGATTTAATCCGGCAGTTATTTAATTTTCTTAAAATTTATTTTATTTCTAACATGCTTACCCTATCTGAAAAAGAAGTAGAGAAAATAGCAGTCCAGCTGCTTAAAGGAATGATTTGTTTTTACCAATTGGATAATAAAAAAATCTACCAACTTCCTGATGATGAAGATTATTTTAATTATGATTTGACGCCTGAAGAAGAAGATATCCTGGATGAAATAGATGAAAATCCGGATAATTTTGCCGAATTCGTCAAAATGGAACCAAACCAGGAACATCAGATGATGGAAAGGTTTGCAGACAGAATCGTAAAGGAGAGGGTTTTCCAAGATGAATTGGTCAATGCATTGAGTAAACCAAAGGCGGCAACAGCCTTCAAGTTTTTGATTGACAGTTCAGGGAAATACAACGAAGTTTGGAAGGAATATAGACTTCAGAATTATAAAGACTGGATCAAAGAACAGGTAGATAGCTTTAATTACGCAGAGGACTAAAAAAAGAGCCGCATTTTTTGCGGCTCTTTTTTTTATTGGAGTTAATAGATAGGATTTAATTCGTTTTTATCCACCTCCAAAGTGTCTTATAATTGACTTTGCTACCATGCATCAATATTCCTATCCGGTAAACTTTTCCTGCAACCCAAGTACTGAAAAAGAATCCTACCACCAATAGCGACATGGACAATATCAGGTCAAAAATCGGCACCCCATAACTTACTCTTCCCATCATCGCAATGGGAGAGGTAAATGGGATAATGGAAAGCCAAAAAGAAACGTTGCTATTGGGATCATTTAAGACAAAAACAAATAAACCAAGGTATCCAATCAACAATGGGATTGTGATAGGCAACATAAATTGCTGCGCCTCCGAGGGTGCATCTACCGCTGCACCTACTGCTGCAAAAAAAGCCCCATAAAGCAGATAACCACCCAAGAAATAGAAAATAAAGGTCAATGTCAATTGGATGAAATCAATGCCATTGATGACTTGAAGGATGTTTTGGAGATTGTTCTGGCTGTCCATCATTTCGCCCAATTCAGGATTGGCAAGTTCCATCGCCTGTTGTTGCGGCATCTGTAAGCCAAAATAACCCATTACAATGGATGAAATTCCTCCGATAAGGATAATCCAAATCAAAAATTGAGTCAGTCCCACTGCGCCGATTCCGATTATTTTTCCCATCATCAGTTGAAAAGGCTTGATCGAAGAAACAAGGATTTCAATGATCCTGCTTGATTTTTCTTCAATGACTCCCTGCATGATTTGGTTGCCATAGATAAAAATAAACATGTAAATCATAATGCCGGCAAGAAATCCGATTGCGTAATTGACTGTTGCATCTGTTACTTTTTCTTCCCCGCTGTTACCCAAAGTGATGGCCTTTATGGATACCTTGGTTCGATAAGCATTGATTGCCTCTGGGCTGATTCCGGATTCAAATAGCCTTTGTTCCTCAATTCTCCTTTTGATACTTGATTCAAGAAAAGAGATCAGGTTCATACTCGGGTTTTTTTCACCAAAATATGTGATCCCGGAAGGATTGCTGAGATCGATTTTTGGAATATATAAAAACCCAAAGCGATCCCCATCATTGACCATTTTCTTTCCTTCTTCGCTGCTTATTTTAGAAAATGAGAAAGCGTATTGTTCAGAACTCTCGATGAAAAAGATGTTATTCTCGTCTACTACTTCTATGATTTGCAAAAAGGGGTTTTCAGACTCTCCGATAGAGATCCACAAAAATATCCCCATGATGGAGGGAAAAATCAATGGTGTCAACAAAGTTGCTAACAGGAATGATTTCTTCTGGACTCTTGAGAGGTATTCCCTTTGGATAACCAACCAAATTTTATTCATAGGAATGATTTTTAATCTGTTGGATAAAGATTTCTTCCATAGAGGGGAGGATTTCTTTGAAACCTACCACTTCACCATATTGCATCAGCTTTGTCAAAGTCCCATTTGGAGAATCTTGGCCCAATGGTATGGAGAAAACCGCCTCTCCGTTGATTGGATATGCATTCCAATTTTCCGGGAGTATGGTATTGATTCCTGAAAGTTTTATTTCATAGGTATTTGGCCGAAACCGTTGCTTGATATCAGTGAGTCTACCTTCCAAAATTTTATGCGATCGATGGATCATGGCTATCTGATCGCAAAGCAGTTCGACAGACTCCATCCTGTGGGTGGACAGCACTACAGTGATTCCCTTTTCTTTCAGTTCGATGATTTCATTCTTGATGATCTCTGCATTTAGGGGATCAAAACCGGAGAACGGTTCATCCAAAATCAACAACTCCGGTTCATGGATGATGGTCGAAATAAACTGCACTTTTTGGGCCATTCCTTTTGAAAGATCATCTATTCTTTTGTCTTTCCATGAGATGATATCCATTTTTTTGAGCCAATAATCCACCCTTTCTTTGGCCAAAGCCGCTGGCATGTCTTTGAGCCTTGCAAAATACACCAACTGGTCCCAAACCTTCATTTTCTTGTAAAGACCCCTTTCCTCAGGCAGATATCCAATCTGGGAGATGTGTTTAGGCTGGAGAGTCTCTCCCTTAAAAAAAACCTTTCCGGAATCTCCTTCGATGATTTGGTTGATAATCCTGATCAAAGTTGTTTTCCCAGCTCCATTTGGACCCAGCAGTCCAAAGATCCCACCTTTGGGAATTGACAAACTGAGATTGTTTAGGGCTTTTTGGTTCCCATAAGTTTTGGTCAGGTTTTGGATTTCAAGAATTTCCACGGTTGAGTGTGTTTTGCTAAAAGTAGAAAAAAAATCCGGTTTGACGCCTTACTTAATCGTGACCGAACCTACAGAAACATCAATGGTAAAACTCATCAGGTTTTCGCTGTTTTCTCTATAGGCTTTACTCACATAGGTATTGTTGCCTAGGTCTTTTAGGTACTTCGGGATGTAGGTTCTACACATTGGAGTGGAGGTGATTTTCAAAATGTAGGCATGATTTTCATTGGGCAACTGGAGATTGACTTTCCCGACGCCAACCATAGCTTTGATATTGCAAGATTCTGACATTTTATCAGTGAAGGAAAGGTCCAAAGTGCCGTAATTCGACTCGAAAATCATTTCTTTGGCATTGGTGAAGTTGAGGTTTTTTGCTTCCAGGTTACCCATATTGATGGAAACGGAAAGTGTATCCATTTTTACTGAATTGGCAAAATTCTTACTGTAATCCAACTTTATGTCCGCACTTGTGGATTTGATCTGACAATTGGAAATCGGCAAATGAGACAAATCAAAAGTGGCTAACCCAATTCCAAAGTAAAAATGTAGATTATAGAGATTGTGGGAATTCAGCCCCACATCCCATTTGTGGTCAAAGTCCTCGTTCGAGCTTGAAAAGAGCTTGTAAGAAAGACTTTTTCCGAGGTTTTCAGACTCGACATTCCTGTGGGAAAGATTCGTAAAAAGAATCCCGTCCTTGATCCGATAAGAGAATGAAGGAAGAATGTTTACCTTATTGAGTTCAGAGTGTATCGTCAGAGGTCCGTCTATTTGATCTCTTTTGATTTCAGAGATACCTTTATAAACATTGAAATCCAGGTGGACAAGATTATAGCCGTTTTTTTCCTCGACTTTGAACTCCTTAGTAATTTGGGCATCGGACCAAGACGTACTCCCTAGAACCAATCCAATTAGTAAGCAAAATCTGTTCAACATACGGTTAGGTTACGGCGATCAATTTAAAAGGTTATTAAAGGTATAAAAAAAGCCGGATTTTAATCCGGCTGCAAGTTTTTTAGAAAAATTCTTTCATCTTATCAAAGAAGCTTTTCTCGGATTTTCCTGGATCAGGCATGAAGTTTTCTGAATTTTTCAAATTTTCCAAAATCTGGCGTTCGTCTTTTGAAAGCTGTTTCGGTGTCCAGACATTTACTTGGATCAGTTGATCACCTCTGCTATATCCATTGATATCTTTTATTCCTTTTCCTTTCAATCTCAACATTTTACCGCTTTGGGTTCCGGGATCAAGCTTGATTTTGACTTTTCCTTCAATAGTTGGAACCTCGATTTGGGAGCCGAGTGCCGCATCAATAAAGCTCACGTACAATTCAAATATGACGTCATTCCCATTTCTTTGAAGCACTTCATCCTCGATCTCCTCGATGACGATCAATAAATCACCGGGAACGCCACCTGCAGTTTCGTTGCCTTTACCTGACATACTGAGCTGCATGCCGTCCGCCACACCTGCGGGAATGTTGATCGATATGACTTCTTCTTTGAGAATAAGTCCTCTGATATCAGCATCAGCAGGCTTTTTGTCCACAATCTGGCCGTTGCCGCCGCAGACATGGCAAGTGCTGGTAGAGACCATCTGGCCAAGCATCGTATTCACTACCTTTTTGATCTGACCTGAACCCTGGCAGGTCGAGCAGGTTTTGAAGGTAACTCCATCTGCCAAAACATGGCGTTTTACTTTGATTTTCTTCTCTACTCCGTTGGCTATTTCTTTGAGGTTCATCTTCAGTTTAACCCTGAGATTGGTGCCTTTTTTTACCCTTCGGCCACCTCTTCCTCCACCAAAAAACGAATCAAATCCACCTCCTCCAAATATGTCTCCAAATTGGGAAAAGATATCCTCCATGTTCATTCCACCGCCGCTGTATCCACCATTGCCTCCAAGACCCTGATGACCAAACTGATCGTAGCGTTGCTTCTTTTCTGCATTACTCAAAACCTCATAAGCTTCCGCTGCTTCTTTGAATTTGTCTTCAGCTTCGGGATTGTCAGGATTTTTATCCGGATGGTATTGGATTGCGAGCTTTCGGTAAGCTTTTTTTATTTCTTCAGGAGTTGCACTTTTTGTTACCCCTAATATTTCATAATAATCTCTTTTTGCCATATTACTTTCTTAAGCTCCAATTACTACTTTGGCAAACCTGATGACTTTATCACCAAGGGTGTATCCGTTTTCAATGACATCAATGACTTTCCCTTTCATCTCTCCATCGGGTGAAGCTATTTGGGTGATAGCTTCCTGAGTCTCTGCATCAAATGGTTTTCCTGCTAGGTTTTCCATGGATTTTAGTCCTTTTTGCTCCAATATTCTTACTAGCTTGTGGAACACAAGCTGGTTCCCTTCTCTTACTTTTGAAGCGTCTGTTTCATTTTGATGGGCTTTGAAGGCCCTTTCAAAGTCGTCGACTACGGGAAGGATTTCTGTCATCAAATCTTCAGAAGCTGTTTTGATCAGATCCAGACGTTCTTTTGCCGTTCTCCTCCTGTAATTTTCAAACTCAGAGTAAAGTCGCAAATATTTGTCCTTCAATTCTGCAACTTCTTTGACCAATTTGTCTTCTTGGGAAGCTTTTGGTTTTGCTGAATTTTCAGAATATTCTTTTTGATCATCATTTACAATCTGCTCCTCTTGCACACCATGTTCTTGGGATGTGATCGGATCCTCATTGAATATTTCTTTGTCCTCCATTATTTATCTCAAAATTTGACTTTTAATTTTCTATCAATTTGTTTGCCAAGGGCTCTAAACTGACAACTTGGCATTTATTGGATGGTGATAGCCTGCCAAAGCATATCTTTGAGTTTGTCAAGGTTGTACCCTGAAACCGCTGATATAAAAATCGAATCAAGGTCTTTGGGAACTTCTTTTTTCATTTGGTCCATCAGTTCATCATCTAACATGTCAGCTTTTGTAATGGCCAACAATCTCTTCTTGTCCAACAATTCCGGATTGTATTTTTGAAGTTCACCAAGTAGTATTTTGTATTGGTTTTTGATATTGTCTGAGTCGGCAGGAATCATAAATAACAGGATGGAATTTCGCTCTATATGTCTCAAAAACCTCAGGCCAAGTCCTTTTCCTTCAGCAGCGCCTTCTATGATTCCGGGAATATCTGCCATTACGAAAGATTTTTCATTCCTATAGGGAATTACACCTAGGTTGGGTACCAAGGTGGTAAAAGGATAATCTCCGATTTCAGGTTTGGCAGCAGAAATACTGGAAAGAAGGGTTGATTTTCCTGCGTTTGGAAATCCAACCAAACCGACATCTGCCAATAACTTGAGCTCAAGTATGATCCATTCTTCTATTCCTTCCTCTCCGGGCTGCGCAAAATGAGGTGCCTGGTTGGTTGCTGTTTTGAAGTGGTCATTTCCCAATCCCCCTCTTCCGCCCTTTGTTAGGATTACTTCCTGTCCTTCTTCAGTTATTTCAAATCTTGTCTCAAAAGTCTCAGCGTCTTTGGCAATGGTCCCCAGCGGGACTTCTAGGATAACATCTTTCCCGTCTCTTCCTTTTCTTCTTCCTCCTTCTCCACCTTTTCCTTCTTCAGCGATGACGTGTTTTTTATATTTCAAATGGAGCAAAGTCCACACCTGGGTGCTTCCTTTCAATATGATATGACCTCCTCTGCCACCATCCCCGCCGTCAGGGCCACCTTTCGGCACGTGCTTTTCTCTTCGAAAATGTACCGAACCTGCTCCTCCGGCACCTGATCTGGAGCAGAATTTTACGTAATCTATAAAGTTGGTTTCTGCCACTTTTTCTATGTGTTTTAAACAAAAAAAGCTAAGCTTGAAGGCTTAGCCGGATAATCTTCCCCGCAAAGGTAAGAAATATTCAGTATTTAGTATTGGTCGATGACTTTAGTAATGTCAGTAAAGATGCCTTCGATGGTGCCGACGCCATTTATTTTGGTGAATTTTCCCTGTTTTTCATAGTATTGCGCCACAGGAAGGGTCTCATCTAGATATACCTTAATCCTTGTAGCAATCTTGGATTCATCCTGGTCATCTGTCCTACCTGAGGTTTTTCCTCTTTCCCTTATTCTTTCCTTTAATATATCTTCTGCCACATCTAGTGCGATCATGCCTGAAATTTCAATGGAGTTCTTCTCCATAAGCTTATCCAATGCCTCGGCTTGTGCGACAGTCCTGGGAAATCCGTCAAAAATAAAACCATTAGTCCCCGGAGTATTTGCTATTTTGTCATCCACCATGCCGATGACCACTTCGTCAGGGACAAGTCTGCCTTCATCCATATATTTTCGCGCAAGTTTTCCAAGCTCTGTTCCTTCTCCAAGATGCTTTCTGAATAAATCTCCCGTCGATAAATGGGTCAGCTTGTATTTTGAGATTATATTTTCGCTTTGGGTTCCTTTGCCTGCCCCCGGAGGGCCAAATAAGACAATGTTGAGCATATTCTGTTTCTCTTAATATGTTTATAATTATTTCAACTGATAAAGTTCAGGTAGATTTCGCCCTAATCCATCAAAGTCCATTCCATAACCGACTACAAATTTATTAGGGATTTCGAAGCCTATGTAACTCACTTTGAGGGGATGTGTAAGGGCTTCTGGTTTTAATAGAAGCGTTGCAACAGCTAGCTTTTTTGGGTTTTTCCTTTGAACCATCTCAAGGAGATGTTTCATGCTCAACCCTGTATCAATGATATCCTCTACGATTATCACAGACCTGTTATTCAATTCAATGTCCAATCCAAGAAGGTTTTTGACCTCACCGGTAGAATTCGTCCCTGAATAAGAAGAAACTTTGACAAAGCTTACCTCAATCGGTATGGAAATACTTTTTGCAAGATCTGAAAGAAATACAAAAGAACCATTGAGGACACCAATCAAAACAGGGCAATCCCCTTTGAAATCCCTGGAAATTTCAGCACCAATCTCTGCCACACGTTGTTGGAGTGAATTAGCTGTAATATAAGGAACAAATACTTTGTCTTTAATTGATATCATAAGATCAAATAAAAATGCCCTTTATTCAAGGGCACGGCAAATATAAAAAAAAAAGATTCCTCTCCATCTAATTAATTGCTAATCCTATAATCGCTTCATCAAATATTTGTAAAGGTCAATCATGTTTTGAAGATCTTTTAAAGAAACCTTTTCATAAGGTGTGTGTACATTGTCTTCTGCTGCACCGATAAAACACCAGTCAATCGGGTAAGCAGACAATTGGATTTCCCTGCCATCACTGCCGCCACTTCCCTCGACCTCTAATTGATAAGGGATGCCGCTTTCGTTTGCAAGAGTCAATATTTTGTCCAAAAATTTTTTTCGGGGAATGAATCGATCTCTCAACGAAACGGCCACCCCTTGATGATGTCGTACACCTTCTGTGATCCAAGTAATATCTGAAATCAGCGCAAACGTAATCGGTGCCACTTCTTGGATAAATCTGAGTAGAAATGGGACACTTCCTCCCCCGTGTTCTTCATAAGTGGAAAAAACTACCCAACCATTTTCCAATTCCTCGCATAATTTTAAGCAATTATATATTCCAAGCCGGTTGTCTAAGTATGCTGCTTGGATAAATTCATTATCTAAAATAATGGACTGCTCGTATGAAAGAAGGGTTCCCCTGTCAATTGCTCTTGGGAAATCATGAAAAACAAGATCATCATCCAAAATTATTTTGCATGAAATGGGACCTAGGCTATCTTCCCCTGTAAGTCTTATACCATCTTCGATTTCTGGTCCGCCGATGGGTACTAGTTGGTTTTCATAACGTGTGGAAAACCCAATAGTATCCATATGTGCAAAGACAGCGCCTTTTGGATTTCCAAATTTAAGTAACAGACAATCATGCAATTTGTCCCCAAAAAAGATTTCAGGCTGAACCTTCCACGAGTTTTTCCGTTTGTGAATATGATCAATTAGAAATTCAGTCATGGCAGTTTCATTTCCGGAGACACTGCTTGTATTTAAGAGATCAAATAGTAATTTTGTCATGGGATAATGTATTTCACATCGATTTTAATTGTAAATTCATTAAAAATCAAAAAGAATTTTGGTATAGTTTTAAAATATTAATATACATTTGTGAATAGTTAAAAGTTTATAAATTTGCAGTCAAATCAATTAAACACCTAAAAATCTGAACAAAAAATTTTTTATTATGAAAAAAATATTACTATCTACAATTATGGCGGGCTGTTTAGCTTTAGGAGTTAACGCCCAAGACGACTATAACAAGTGGTCTTTAGAACTCAATGGAGGTTTTAACAAACCTATGGCCCCGTTGTCTCCTGGATTTTATTCACCTACACTAAATCTTGGTCACGTCGACTTTGGTGTTAGGTATATGTTCAATGACAAATTCGGTGCAAAATTGGACTATGGTCTAGGTTCATTCAGTGAATCTGGAAAAGACAACAATCCTGCATTTTCTACTAGTTACTACAGACTTAATCTTCAAGGGGTAGCGAACTTGGGTAGAATAATGAAGTGGGAATCTTTCACTAGGAAGGTGAATTTGTTAGGACATTTCGGTGCTGGTATTGGTCAAGTTCGTCATGATGGACCTCCAATTACTTTCAACGATAATGTTTATAACTTCATTGTAGGACTTACCGGTCAGGTTAAACTGAGCGAAAGAATCGCCCTTACAGGTGACGTAAGCACAATTCTCAATGGAAGGCAGACAGTTACATTTGATGGAAACACCAACATCGGTCCCACAGATCCTGGATACTATGGTACAAATGGTACTTGGTGGACCGGAACCCTAGGTCTGACATTCTACCTTGGTAAAGGAGCAACTCATGCTGACTGGTATGTTGAAGCTGATAAATATGCAACCAAAGCTGAATTGGCTCAACAAATCGGTGAGATCAAAGATATGTTGAAAGATTCTGACGGCGACGGTATTCCTGATTACCTTGACAAAGAACCTAATACTCCAGGCGGAGCAAGAGTAGATTCGAACGGTAGAACAATTGATTCTGACGGTGATGGAATCCCTGATCATTTGGATAAATGTCCATTTGCTCCAGGTCCTGCTTCTAACAACGGTTGCCCAATCGAACAAGTTAAAGAAGAAATTGACTTCTTCAAAAGGGCAATTAATGAAAACTACGTAAATGTTTACTACGCATTTGATTCAGCTAAGCCACTTGGTTTCTCTGCCTCTGCTGTAAACTTCGTATCCAATTTCTTGAAGAGAAATCCGGGAGTTAAACTAGAAGTAAAAGGTTTTGCTGACGAATTAGGTCCTGAAGATTACAACATGAAGTTGTCTGAAAGAAGAGCTAAAGCTGTCTATGACCTATTGATTGCTTCAGGTATAGATGCTTCTAGACTTTCTCATAAAGGCTACGGAGAAGATACAAGTGTAGACAAGAACTCTGCTGACGCTAGACAATTGTCTAGAAGAGCAAGTTTCGAAGTGAAATAATAATTAAAATCATAATACGAAAAGCCCGGTTCTAGGAATCGGGCTTTTTTTTTGATTTAAATTTCAAATCCAAAGCATTTTGGTTATAGGTATTATTACGATATTTGATTCTGCCGAATTTAAATTCTTTTGATATGTTTATTTTAGAAGATAAAAACAGTATTGCAAACCATTTTCTTGCCGAACTCAGAAATGAAACCCTTCAAAATGACCGATTGAAATTCCGTAGAAACTTAGAAAGATTGGGTGAGGTGATGGCCTATGAGGTTTCCAAAGCATTTGATTTTTCAGAGATTGTCATTTCTTCACCTTTAGGTAAAAAAAAATCGAATTTAATTCTCGAACAGCCCATTTTGATTGCCATCCTTAGGGCAGCACTTCCATTTTATCAAGGATTTTTAAATTTTTTTGACCAAGCCGATAGCGGATTTATTGGTGCGTTTAGAAAGGAAGAACAAGTCGGTGATCCTAAAGTGGAAGTTGAGTATTTGTACCAAGCAACCCCTGATATCAATAATAAGACCTTGATACTGATTGATCCAATGCTAGCCACCGGAAAATCTATCGTGAAAACTATTGAAAATTTACTTTTAATAGGCAATCCTAAAGAAATTCATATTGTTAGCGTGATTGCCGCACCTGAAGGGATTGAATTTTTAAAAGCCAGTATTAAGCAACCTTATCAATTATGGATATGCTCTTTGGATGAATGTCTTAATGATCAATCCTATATCATTCCGGGCCTTGGAGATGCAGGAGATCTTTGTTTCGGAAATAAAATTTAAGAAATATGGTTTACTTATTTTTATGCATCGGCCTATTGATCCTCCTTGGCGGTGGAAAGCTTTTAGTCGATGGAGCTTCTTCGTTGGCATTAAATTTAGGGTTGAGTCAAGGCTTTATCGGACTTACAATTGTTGCTTTTGGTACGTCCGCACCGGAATTACTCGTAAGTTTAAATGCTGCCCTTGACGGGAAAGGTGACATTTCCATAGGAAATGTTATTGGTTCTAATATTGCAAATATTTCTCTGGTTTTGGGAATCAGTGCCATTGTTTTTCCGATCAAGATCAGCTCCTCCGTATTTAAGGTAGATTATATTGTTCTAATTAGTAGTTCATTAATTTTCTATTTCCTTTCTTTAAACGGCATCATCTCGAGATTTGAAGGATTTCTTCTTCTTTTGATTCTGATTTTGATCAATATTTATTTTTTTTTTAAATTAGGAAAAGTAGATCTCAATGAATTAGTAGCCGATTTGATTTTACCATTGCCAAAATGGAAGTCTATATCATTCCTGATTTTAGGAATTTTCGGACTTTATTATGGGGCAGATTTGTTCGTTGAAAGTTCGATTGAAATTGCTTCCATTTTTGGAGTAAGCGAAAGAATCATTGGAATAACAGTCATTGCTATCGGTACAAGTTTGCCGGAGATGGCTACTTCTATAATCGCAGCCTTAAACAAAAAAACAGATATCGCTATAGGGAATATCCTTGGGAGTAACATTATGAATATTCTGGCCATTATTGGAGCAACTGCTGCCATTAGTCCTATCCCTGTTTCTGAAGGATTTCTCAACCTAGATTTTTATTGGATGTTGGGATTGACGATTGTATTATTTCCGATTTTGAGGTCAGGTGATAGGGTTTCAAGAATAGAGGGTGTGTTTCTCTTTGCAGCCTATTGTACATACATTTTCATCATTTTATGACAAGTTATATCTGGAAGTTTCTGGGGATTTACCTTGCATGCCTCTTTAAATTTATATCAGGCCCTGTTTTGGGTGCTGCTGCAGGTTTCTCTTTAGGAGAGATAGTTCTTGTTTCGGTGGGAGGGATGATGACAACGGTTATCACTGTTACATACATAGGAGATTGGTTTAAATCTTATTGGAATCTTAGAATATCTCCTAATAGAAAAAGATTTTCGCCTAAATCCAGAAAAATTGTACGTGTTTGGAGAAAGTTCGGACCTGTTGGAGTAGCGGTTTTTACACCTATTTTTCTAACTCCAATTGGAGGTTCGATAGTCATGAACGCATTTAATGTGGATAGAAGGAAAATTATCCTTTATATGTCAATCAGTGGGTTCTTTTGGGCGCTCCTTCTAGGTGGATCCATTAATTGGATATTGAGCATTCCATTCTTTGATACATTACTCCGGTGAGTGCTCATCCGGTAAAATTTCGATATCCTGGATCAAAACCCTCTTTGAGATTTCTTGACCTGTCAAGGTAGCAGCTAATCCTCCCATAGCGGTCTCTTTATACCTACTTTCCATACTTGAGCCGATTTCTCCCATTGCCTCGATGCATTCATCCACAGGAATAACTGAACTGACGGATGCTATGGCGATTTGAGCAGAACTGAAGGCAATTGCTGCAGCACTTGCGTTTCTAACCACACAGGGGACTTCCACAAGTCCTGCAACAGGGTCGCAAACCAGACCAAGCATGCATTGTATAGTGATTGCAACAGCATTGAACACTTGGTCAATTGACCCGCCCAAACAATACACAATTGCTCCTGAGGCCATTGCTGCCGCTGACCCTGTTTCTGCCTGACAGCCTCCGACAGCACCTGCCAAACTCGCTTTTTGCTCGATGATCAAGGCGATTCCAGCGCCAACCAATAATCCTTCCAAGATTTTTTTATCTTCCAATCCATGTATTTCCTGAAGGGTATAAAGTACGCCGGGCAGTATTCCGGATGCCCCTGCCGTAGGTGCTGCAACAACCCTTCCCATACAAGAATTTACCTCTTTAGCCGCCAAGGCTCTAGAAATCAGCTTCTGAAAATCAACAGATAAGACGGTAAGTGGGTGGTTATAAACTTTCTTTGCTCCATTATTAATCATTCCTGATCTTGAGGTCATATCTGCACTCAAGCCAGTATCCACAGCCTCCTTCATGACGTCGTAAGCCTGCTGTAAGCCTTGATAAATATCTTCCGGAACACTGTTTTTTTGAGAAATCTCATAGTCAATGACAGCCTGATGCAAACTGATCTGGTTATTCTCACAATGGGATTTCCATCCAACGAAACTATCAAATAAAAAACGCATAAAATCTTTTGGGTACGGTATAGACAAATTTGAACAAACTATCTTATAAAACAAAAGCCCCCACTATTCTACAATGGGGGCTCAAATTCTATGAGTCGATGTTTACTTGATATCGGTCACAGCCACTTTGAAAATGATGGGTTCAAAGGGTCTTGCAATTTGAGTAATATAACCCTTATCAAACAAATCTTTTCTTATTGAGAAGGGAAAAACCTGGGCAGTTAATCCAAACCCAAGTCGGGAAGGGATTATTACCTCGATTTCTTGTCCTTTTTTCAATCCTTTTAGGCTTAGATTCAAAAACCCGGGATTTGATTCACTTCCAAGCATAATTTGAAACGGCGTATTTCCTGTGGATTGGGCAATAGGATTCTCACTATCAAGTTGGAGGATTTTGTAGGTGAACCTGATTTCATCTCTATTTGTAGCGACTTTGCTTTCTGCCTCCCCTTCTTTGACAGTTTTGACATAAATACTGTCTGCTGTTTTTACGAACCCTTCTAGGTTTTTTTCAGAGATGTAATCTAAAATCATTTCTTCCTCCATTTCCTTGATTTCAGCGTTGGTATAGGTTTCTGCATATTTCACTTTCACCACGAGATTGGAGTTTGGAAGGATCAATTGTTGGTAGTTATATTCTTGATAGGCAAGGTACGATGGGATATATAGGCTAAAAGTTTCTCCTACTTTGGCTAGCCCGGAAGCAAAATTAATGGCTCTTGGAATCAATCCCCCTTCGGTATGTTTGTAGATTTTTGGACTCTTGGATTCATCAGTATAGTTTTCAATCAACTGACCATCAATTGTCCTGATTTCATAATACACCCCAATGATGTCATTGTTTATGATTTGATTGCCGGTTTCATTTGGAATGATTTTTTTATAAAAATAACCCAATTGTGTCTCTGTGGCATCAATATTATTTCGGGAAAGATAATCCGCTAACAACCTGTCATCTCTATCGATCGCATTCTGTAAATCTGACTCAACTTCTGGAAAACAACCTGCAATTCCAAATAGCAGTCCAATCAGCACCGGTAAGACAATTTTTCTACTCATTTTTATTCTTTTTTAGTTTTTAATTGAAAATTCATTCTAAGATTTATTCCCCCCATGGAGAATTGTTGGTTGGTAAAGGTCTGATTGCCCAAGGGCAATTTATAAAATGGTTCTATCGAAAGGAATGTCCCATTTTTAAGATTTTGTTCAAATCCCACACCAAAATTCACCATCCTTCCGGTGTTAATTCCACTGGACTGTGAATCAGGCACTATGGTTTGGGTAAAGGTGTTTACCATTTGTTGGTTGCTTACAAAGTTAGCTGTTGCTAGATTGGCAGTGCTGAAAGTGGTGACATCCTGCTGATTGAGGTAGAACATATTGGACAATCCCGAAATTAAGTAAATGTCTGATTCCTTTTTGTCCATCACTTTGTATTTTAGGTTGATGGGAATATCAAGTTGGCCGAAACTCAATTCTCTGGAGGTGTTGATGACATTTCCTGTAAATGCGGATGCTTTTAAGTTTTGGGCATCGGCGTTATTCGAAACATTAGCCGATAAGTAATTTCCTCCTCCAGAAGAAGGAGAAATGTTTTGTCTCGCAAAGGCCATTCCCACATCAAGTTTGAGTTTTTTAGAGAAAGAGAATTCCGACATCAAACCTGCTCCCAAATTTAAGCTTTGGGTAGAATTGGAGATGGTTTGTGGGGCTACCATGACGCCCAATTTCATAGGTTCTTTGGCAAGCGCCTCTTTCTGGATTTCATTTTCTGTAGAGGCCAAAGTATTTTCTCCTTTCCATTCCTGGATTTGTTCGATTGCTTCCTGTTGTGTCATTTGTTCAACTTCTTTTTTTGCAATCAAATCCGTACTTGGTGAAAGCAAGATTTCTGTTTTTTCTGAAGTTTGATTTTCAGGCAAGATGGTTTTTTCGATCCGTTCAGGAATAAAAGCTAGATTTTTTGCTGCATCCTTTGAACCCGGTTTTGGAGAAGGAGAATTTCCGAAGTTCCCTTTGCCATTGGTTTTTGGCTTTTCAGCCAGTTCAGGGGAATCAGGTTGAATAGTTGTAGTAGCCGAAGGTGGAGGAATAGAGACTTTTCCTCTTGATTCGATATTCTCTTTTTTTATTGGAGTATCTTTTCGGGTTTCGGTGATCAGATTTTGATCTTCAGTGGGTGAAGTTTGGGTAGGTTGTAGAATGGCATTCAATGAGAATCCGAGAAGAATTGCCGCAGCAATACCGGAAACCCACTTCACCCAAAGCAATTTTGGTTTTGCTTCTTTCCTGAAATAGATTTTGGAAAATTTATCCCATTCTGAAGCATCAAATTCCCCCTCCATTTCCTTGAAGGAGGATTTGATTTTGTTTACAAGTTTTTTATCGAATTGCTCCCTCATTTTTGATTTGATTTAGCTCCTGGATTTTTTCTCGAAGTTTTTTCTTTGCCCTGGCCAAATAGGTCCTTGAAGTGCTCGAAGGGATTCCCAATTGTTCACTGATTTCGTTGTGCGAATACCCTTCTATTTCATACATATTGAAGATAATCCTGAGGATTTCTGGAAGTTCCCTTAATATTCCGAGTATGTCCTCTGCAGAAAGCCGGTCGATTATATCCGCTTCGAGGGTTTCGGTATCCGCTTTTTCTATGTCCATCATTGCGGTATGTTTGCTGTTTTTCCGATAATAATCAATGGATGTATTGATCAATATCCGTCTCAGCCAACCTTTAAAGGAGTTTTGGGGATCATAATTACCTAGCTTGTCAAAGGCTTTTATAAAGCTGTCATTGATGATTTCGCAAGCTTCCTCCCTTGAATTTGAATACCTCAAAGCAACACTCATGGCATATCCATAGAATTGCTTATAAAGCAGTTCTATGGATTTTCTGTCTCCATTTTTGGCTTCTTGGATGAGGTGTTTTTCCAAAGATTATTGCTTTTACATAAGCCTTCTTTTTGAAGACGGCTATTGATGGATTAATGCGACATCAGGCAAAAAAAATGTCGGCTTTTTGATTTTATGCTAAATTCATTTATTCCTTACGAAAAGAAGGTTCAGCCTGTTTTTATTCCCGATGGGCAAAGATAAATCTAATAATCAGGGAAAAATTACCTCAAGTGCGCTGAAAGGTAATTGTTTCGAAATTTGGGATTTAGAATACTCTTATCGTTCTCAAATAATTTTGGTCGAATTTTTAATAAAAAGAATTCTTTATGGAAGAATTTTTATCATTGCCTTAAACCCTTACTTTTATATTTGGTTAAAAACTTACTTCAAAAGTCTCCGTTTAATTGTTAACCAATTTATGATGAGAAGAATCACCTTAATCTCTACCTTCTTTCTTTTGTTTTCGGCTACTTTTTCTTTTGGCCAAAGAGAAGATGCGGGGAATTACGAATATGACAGAGAAGTGCTTTTTGGTATCAATAAAAATACCAACGGCGGATTGATTGGTGGGTTTGTTTTGAAGATGGGGTACCGGATAGATGAGACAAATTTCCAGTTTTTTGGGCTTGATTTGGTCAATGTCAAAAACCCAAAAGAAGTCAGGTACAATACGGTATTGGGCAATTCCTACATTTTTGGAAAATCTAATTATCTCTATTCCATCCGGCCATATTATGGGAGGGAAGTGATTGTATTCAAAAAAGCACCACAACAAGGGGTTCAGGTATCGCTATTGGGAGCAATTGGTCCCACGATCGGTATCATCGCTCCTTATTACATTGAGTATGCGGTCAATAGGCTAGAAACTGTCAGAGAGCAATATGATCCTGAAGTGCATCAAAGCAGGTTTAATATTTTAGGTCCCGGCAGACTCTTCGAAGGGATCGGCCAATCCCAGGTCGCTTTTGGCGGTAATGCAAAAGCAGCCGTACTTTTTGAGTTCGGAGTATTCAAATCAAATGTTACTGGTTTGGAACTTGGATACCAATTGGAAGGTTTTACCAAAGAAATCCCGTTGATGCCCACTGTTGAAAACCGTCAGGTATTTCAATCTGTTTACTTCACGTTTTTCTATGGGTTCAGGAAATAGACCCTTTTATTGGGTTTACTCATACCTTGGACTTAATTTCGCATTCTTAATCTCGAGAACATGATCGAATTACCTGTAATTTCTGAAGAGGCAACAAAAAGGAAAAAACCTGATTGGTTGAGGGTGAAGTTGCCCATTGGGAAGGAATATGCCAAAGTTAGAAAACTAGTCGACGAACATAAACTCCACACGATCTGCGAAAGCGGCAATTGTCCAAATATGGGCGAATGTTGGGGTGCGGGGACGGCGACCTTCATGATATTGGGAAATGTCTGTACGCGATCCTGCTCTTTTTGTGCTGTCGCCACAGGAAGACCGCCCGAGTATGATACCGACGAACCAAGAAGAGTAGCTGAGGCCATTAAACTGATGGGAGTGAAACATGCTGTAATCACTTCCGTCAACAGGGATGAACTCAAAGACAAAGGATCAGAGATATGGTATCAGACCGTGGTAGAGACCAAAAGACTTTCTCCTCAAACTACCATTGAAACCCTGATCCCGGATGTCAAGTCAAATTGGGAGGCATTGTATAGAATGATCAGCGGAGGTCAGGAAGTTGTTTCCCATAATATGGAAACCGTTGAGACGCTATATAGAAGGGTGAGGCCGCAGGCAAAGTATAGCCGATCTTTGGAACAGATCAAATTGACCAAAGAATATGGTAAAAGAACCAAAACCGGAATTATGCTTGGTCTTGGTGAGGCAAAAGAAGAAGTATACAAAGCAATGGACGATCTTGCCGCACATGGCTGTGACATTCTGACACTAGGGCAATATCTGCAGCCTACCAAAATGCATATCGAAGTGGCAGAATTTATCCATCCGGATTTATTTGCCCATTATAAAGAAGAGGGATTGAAAAGAGGAATAAAATATGTCGAATCGGGACCTTTGGTGAGATCTTCTTACCACGCCGAAAGACATGTGAATGTCTAAAAATAAAAAAAGAGGATGAGGCCTTAACCCCATCCTCTTTTCTTTTTAAGAGTTATTTTTTTATCTGAGGTATGCAGACAGCATCCACACCGTTTTTTCTTTGGCGGTGATATAGTCGCTCATCAACGAAACAGTGCCCTCATCGCCTTGTTCGGTGGCTGCTTCCAAAGCTTCTCTTTCAAGCATCAAAAGGGTGTTCAAGTTGTCACGGACGATTTCTACCATGTTTTTAGAATCATGGACTTTTTTGGCCTCCTTGATTTCAGAGTTTTCAATGTACTCCTCGTAGGAGGAAAAAGGTCTAGCTCCCAAAGTCAAAATTCTTTCCGCTGTTTCGTCCACTCCAAGGTTTGCTACATTGTACAACTCCTCAAACTTGGCATGAAGCTCGAAAAAATTAGGTCCTGACACATTCCAATGGAAATTCCTGAGGTTTTGATAATAGACTTGGTAATTAGCCAAAAGGATATTCAATTTCTTCACCAGTACCTTGCTTTCTTTTATTTCTAATCCGATATCGTTTGTGCTCATAATATTTATATTTATGGTTAGTTATATCAGTACATGCACAAAAATGAAGCCACAGAAGGTGGATAAGTAATTTTGTCAGATTGATAATATCTATGGCAAAATCGAGTTTTCTATTACAACACCTTTTGACCAATTATAAATACACCCAATGAGGAATACACTGCAGGATATAGGGATTTTGGATTTTTACCAAAACAAAAACCGGATCAAATGGCTCATTTTTATCAGTTCTGTGGTGATCAGTTTTGGGTCTATCTACTATACCAATATTTTGGTTGAAGAACTGAAAGAAAGGGAAAAACGTCAGATTGAATTACTCGCAAGGGCACTTGAATATGCATCAAGTGCTTCCATTGACACAGATAACCTCAGCTTTATCACCCAAGAAATCATCACACAAAATAATTCGATTCCGGTAATAGTCGTCAACTCAGATGGAGATCCGGTCGATCATAAGAATATAAGTTTCAAAAAGGATGCAAATCAGGAGGAAATAGATAAAGTATTAAGGGCAGAGCTTGTCCAAATGAAAGCCGAATATGAACCGATCGTGAGCGAAGATTCTCTGATTTATTATCGTAACTCGGAGCTATTAACATCCCTCAGATACTATCCTTACGTGCAGCTTTCCGTGATTTTGGTGTTTGGAGTCTTGGCTTATGCTGTTTTCAACCAGTCTAAAGTCGCTGAACAAAACCGTGTATGGGCAGGCCTCACAAAAGAAACTGCCCATCAGTTGGGAACCCCTATTGCTTCTTTGATGGCTTGGATGGATTATCTCAAAAATTCACCTATCTGGGAAGAAAACAAAGAAGTCATCCAGGAAATGGACAAGGATGTGGTCAAATTAAGAATGGTCACTGAGCGATTCAGTTCGATCGGAAGCAAACCTTCTATCCAACTCGAAAACGTTTTTTTGGTAGTGGATGAGGCTATAAATTATTTGAGACCAAGGATTTCTACCAAAGTCGACATACAAGTAAACGGTTATGCTGACAATATCGAGGCGATGTTGAACAAACCACTTTTTGAATGGGTGATCGAAAATATTGTCAAAAATGCCGTGGATGCCATGAAAGGGCAGGGGAGTATTTCGATAGATATCGTGAAGGAAAGCGAAAAATTCGTCTTTGTGGACATCACTGATAATGGAAAAGGCATGGAGAAAGGCATGTTTAAAAAAGTTTTTAACCCCGGTTTCACGACTAGAAAAAGAGGTTGGGGACTTGGATTAACACTCGCCAAAAGGATAATAGAAGGATACCACAAAGGAAAAGTCTATGTCAAACATTCCGAATTGGGTGTTGGCACCACATTCAGAATTATCCTTCACGGAAGCAAAGAAGGAATTCAGGGATTCAAACAGGAAGATTTTTTGGGACAAAAAGTTTGATTTTGGATTCAAAGTATTTGTTAGCTTTTCTTGACTTAACTCAAAATTGTTCTCGGATTTACAGGCAGCTTTCGAACCACACTAAGCGTAAATTTCCAAATCAATATCCATCAATATCCAATATCAATGAATATCTAAATTCAACAAATTGACTTTTGAATTAATGAGAATAAGTTACCCATAATCTGATATTCAATTTTTAAACTTTCCACCCTTCCAACCTTAGAATTAAAAGCCTACCTTTGCAGGCTGAAAAATTACAGAATCAGGACTTTACATGAGTTTGACTAAGGAAATACAAAAGAGAAGGACGTTTGCCATCATTGCCCACCCTGATGCAGGAAAGACCACTTTGACCGAAAAGCTCTTGCTATTTGGTGGTGCAATCCAGACAGCCGGTGCGGTGAAATCCAACAAAATCGATACTGCTACCAAATCCGATTGGATGGAAATAGAAAAGCAAAGAGGTATCTCTGTGGCCACTTCGGTAATGGGTTTTGAATATCAAGGTGTCAAAATCAATCTATTGGATACCCCGGGTCACCAGGATTTTGCGGAGGATACCTATCGGACTTTGACAGCTGTCGATTCGGTCATCATGGTCATAGATTGTGTGAAGGGTGTCGAAATACAGACCGAAAAACTCATGGAAGTCTGTAGGATGAGAAATACGCCCGTGATCTGTTTTATCAACAAACTCGACCGTGAAGGAAGAGATCCTTATGAGTTGTTGGATGAGGTGGAGGAAAAATTGAATATCCAGGTCAGACCGCTTTCTTGGCCTATCGGAATGGGCAAGGGTTTCAAGGGAGTCTATAATTTATATGACAAAAAGCTGAACCTTTTCACTCCTAGTCAGCGGAAACTCAGTGATGCTAGGGAGACAATCCAAAACCTGGATGATACCAAACTGGATGAATTGATCGGAGGAAATAATGCCATGCAGCTGCGGGAAGACGTGGAATTGATTGAAGGAGTTTATCCTGATTTTGATCCCAAAGAATACCTTGAAGGAAAGGTCGCACCTGTGTTTTTCGGCTCTGCTGTAAATAATTTTGGGGTCAATGAGATGTTAGACACCTTTATCCGGATTGCACCTTCTCCCAAAAGCAGATTTACTGAGGAGAGGGAAGTTAAACCAGAAGAATCCAAATTCTCTGGATTTGTGTTTAAAATCCACGCCAACATGGATCCCAACCATAGAAACAGGATTGCATTTTTGAGGATAGTTTCAGGAAAATTTGAGAGAAACAAACCTTACAACCATGTTCGTGGACCTAAGCCACTCCGGTTTTCGAATGTGACCCAATTTATGGCGCAGGACAGAGAAATCGTCGATGAGGCATTTCCAGGAGATATCGTCGGCTTATTTGATACCGGCAATCTGAAAATCGGCGATACGATGACAGAAGGTGAAAACATGACTTTCAAAGGCATCCCAAGTTTCTCCCCCGAAATCTTCAAAGAAGTCATCAACAAAGACGCCATGAAGACCAAGCAATTGGAAAAGGGCTTGAAGCAGCTGATGGAAGAGGGCGTTGCCCAATATTTTACTTACGAAATGGGTAACCGTAAAGTAGTGGGTACTGTGGGTCAGCTGCAGTTTGAAGTTATTCAGTTCAGGCTGAAAAATGAATATAACGCTTCCGTTGAATTCGCGCCGATGAATCTATATAAAGCCTGTTGGATCAGCAGCAAAGACAAAAAGCAGTTGGATGAGTTTATCAGGTCCAAGAGCAGGCACATTGCGTACGACAAAGACGGGAAAGTGGTCTTTATGGCCGAATCAAGGGCTTGGCTTCAGATGGTGCAGGACAATTATCCAGAGATAGAATTCCATTTCACTTCCGAGTTTTAGAGAATAACATTCCCACAAAGCCGCAAAGACACAAAGTTTTGGTTTGTGGATATTTAATAACATTCATTCAATTTCCCTTCGTGGCTCCGTGTCTTAGTGGGAGAAAAATCTTTAGCACAAGTTTTATGAAGAAGAAACCATTTTCAGTAGTCTATGAAGACAATCACCTCCTGATAGTCAACAAGGCTGCAGGCGTGCTCGTGCAGGGAGACAAGACCAAGGACAAAACGCTGACAGATTACTGCAGGGAATATATAGCCAAGAAATACAATAAACCGGGTGATGTTTTTTTACATCCTGTTCACCGTCTTGACAGGCCTGTCAGTGGATTGGTGGTCTTTGCGAGGACTTCCAAAGGACTTGAGCGCATGATGGAGCTTTTCCGCAAGCGGGACATCCACAAAGTGTATTGGGCGATAGTCAAAAACAGGCCAAAGGAAGAAACCGGGAAACTGACCCATTATCTGGTGAAGGACGAGGTTAAAAACTTTGTAACCGCACACGAAAAGGAAGTCGAAGGTTCTCAGAAAGCGGAACTCAATTACAAGACTTTGGGCAAACTGAATGACCATTGGCTGTTGGAGGTACGCCCGGTTTCCGGAAGACCGCATCAGATCAGGGTGCAATTGGCTTCCATGAATTGCCCGATCAGGGGGGATTTGAAATATGGTTTTCACAAACCCAATCCAGATGCGAGTATCAACCTCCATGCATTCCACCTGGTATTTGTCCATCCTATCAAAAAGGAAAAGATCTTCTTAAGAGCCGCATTGCCGGAAGAAGCTTTTTGGGAGCAATATCTGGAATTTGAACCGGTTAGGGGCAAAGACCAGCAATTGGAAAATACTTTTAGTGGGTAATTTCATTTTCGAATTGTTTTTTGCTTGCCTTTGTTTTTGAAAAAGTTACATAAATTGATGTTTCAAAGCCTGAATTTATGAAAACAATACAAGTCAAAGTAAGTGAAAAGGATTTAGAGAAGTATAATCTGGACAGTGACCCAATCATTGATTTCAAGCTCCTTGTTGAAAAAATAAACCTCGATTTTGCAAGGAAAGCACTAGAAGAATGTCAAAATATTGCAAAAGGGGTAGGATTGTCAGAATTGACATTGGAAGAAATTGATGCGGAGATCAAGGCGGTAAGGAATGAAAGTCATTTTTGACACAAATTGGCTTCCCTTAATTATTTGCTCTAAAAAATTTAAATAATTGAAATGAAAAGTCTTTTCACCCTTCTAATCGTTTCTTTATTGTTGCTCGCTTGTTCACCCAAGCAGGAGCCAAAGACCATTTACATTGTCCGCCATGCAGAGAAAATCTTACAAGGAGATGACCCCGGACTCAGCGTGGCCGGAACTGCAAGGTCCAAAAAACTAGGGCAAATCCTTGTAAAAAAAGAAATCCAACACATCTTCAGCACCAATACCATCCGTACCAAAACTACCGCAAAGCCTTTGGCGGATGCAATAAGCATTACTATAGAAATATACGACGCTAAAAATCATGATGATCTAGTCAAGGAGCTTCGGGAAAGAACAGGTAACATCCTTGTAGTCGGCCACAGTAATACTGTCAATCAGTTGGCCAATTATTTTGTAGGCTCAGGTGATAAATACGCCGAACTTCAAGACATCGAGTATGATTTTATATTCGAAGTTTCTCTAAAGGAAGATGGCAGTTCAGTAGAAAGGAAAGTTTTTAAGGATTTTTGATTTTTTTCACCACAGAATAATTTTTAAAATACTATTCAGGCTGACTTAAATCATATTTTAAACATTTGCCTGAATTTTAATTTCCTTATTTTTTTCCATTAACTTGGAAAGAAAAATTTTTCGTTATGCATAGGTCAGCTAACCTCAGTAAAATCAAAGACAATCAGGAAAAAGTTTGGGACATTGCGGTCATTGGAGGAGGTTCTTCCGGTTTTGGAGTCGCTTTGGATGCGCTTTCGAGAGGGCTTTCGGTGGTTTTGTTAGAAAAATCGGATTTCGCCAAAGGCACTTCCAGTCGCAGTACCAAACTACTTCATGGCGGCGTACGCTACCTTGCCCAAGGAGATGTGTTGTTGGTTTTGGAAGCTTTGAAAGAAAGGGGAAGACTCTTGGAGAATGCTCCCCATCTGACCTACAACCAGCCATTTATCATTCCCATTTACACTTGGTTTGATAGGTTACAGTATTCAGTTGGACTGAAATTATACGACCTGATGGCAGGCAAGTGGAGGCTCGGCAAATCAAAGTTTATCAGTAAAACCGAAACTGTCCGAAGGATGCCTCAGATCAAACAGGAAGGACTGAAAGGCGGGGTGGTCTATCATGACGGTCAGTTTGATGATGCCAGGATGATCATAGCTTTGGCCCAGACCTGCGATGAGCTCGGCGGTTGTGTGTTGAATTATTCCAAAGTAGAATCCCTGACCAAAGATACCCACGGTAAGGTCGACGGCCTGAATTTTATAGACCAATTGAATGGAAGCCATCTACAGATCAAAGCAAGAATGGTGGTCAATGCCACGGGTGTTTTTGCTGACAAGATCTTAAGGATGGATAATCCTGATGCGAGAAAGAGCATTCAACCGAGTCAAGGCATACATTTGGTTTTTGACCAGTCTTTTTTGGGAGGCAAGGACGCGTTGATGATTCCCAAAACTTCTGACGGCAGGGTGTTGTTTGCCGTGCCTTGGCATGGAAAGCTAGTCGTCGGGACCACAGATACCCTGAAGGACAAACCCCAATTGGAACCGGAAGCTTTGGAAAAGGAAATAGATTTTGTGTTGGAAACTGCCCAAGCATACCTGACCAAAAAACCCACAAAGGCTGATATACTTTCTGTTTTTGCCGGATTGAGGCCATTGGCTGCGCCAAAAGAAGATGGCGCCAAGACCAAGGAAATTTCCCGTACCCATAAAGTGATTCTTTCAGATTCTAAATTGGTCACATTGACAGGTGGCAAATGGACCACATTCCGTAAAATGGGTGAGGATACAGTAGAATATTTCCCTAGAGTAACAGGCAAAAATATGTCTGAAAGCAAATCTGCCTCACAAAAACTTCATGGATTCACCATCAAGCCGGATGAAGGACATATGGCCATCTATGGTTCAGACGCTTTTCAGATCAGGTTTATGCTCAAAGACCACCCCGAGTGGAGAGAAAAACTACATCCAAAATATCCTTATACCATTGCCGAGGTGATTTGGATCATTAGGAATGAAATGGCCGTCAAACTGGAAGATGTGCTCTCAAGGAGGTTCAGGATTCTTTTGCTTGATGCCAGGACTGCCATGGAGATGGCGCCAAAAGTGGTGGAGATCATGGCCAAAGAACTTGGAATGGATCAAAATTGGATAGAGGATGAATTGAAGGAATTTAAAAAGACTGCCAATAAATACATCATAAAACCCTAAGCAATGACCCAAAATACCCAGTACATCATGTCTTTGGACCAAGGAACGACAAGTTCACGGTCCATCATTTTTAACAAACAGGGCGAAATAGTTTGTGTTGCCCAAAGAGCTTTCAAACAACATTTTCCAAAATCAGGATGGGTAGAACATGACCCTATGGAGATTTGGTCAACCCAATCTTCGGTTTTGGCAGAGTCCATGGCCAAAGGAGGTATTAAAGCAAAGAATATTGCAGCGATCGGAATCACCAACCAAAGGGAAACCACCATTATTTGGGATAGGAAAACAGGAAAACCCATCTACAATGCCATCGTGTGGCAAGATCGCAGGACTTCCGCCTATGTTGACCAACTCAAAGCAGAAGGCAAAGAAGAAATGGTCGCCTCCAAAACCGGCTTGGTGTTGGATGCCTATTTTTCAGCTACCAAGATCAAATGGTTGCTTGACAATGTCGAGGGAGCAAGAGAAAAAGCTGATAACGGAGAATTGGCTTTTGGTACAGTGGATACTTGGTTAGTTTGGAACCTGACCCATAAGCAGGTGCACGTTACGGACGTTTCAAATGCCAGCCGTACCATGCTATTCAACATTTTTGAAAAAAAATGGGATACCGAACTCTTGTCTCTTTTTGATATTCCAATGTCCTTATTGCCCGAAGTGAAGTCAAGTTCTGAGGTATATGGACATACTTCCGAATCGTTGTTTCCTGTGCCGATACCCATTGCCGGGATAGCAGGTGATCAGCAGGCGGCACTTTTTGGACAGTTGTGTACCCATCCCGGAATGGCAAAAACCACTTATGGGACCGGTTGTTTTCTCATGATGAATACCGGCGAATTACCGGTTAAGTCAAACAACAAATTGCTGACTACTATTGCTTGGGAAATCAATGGAAAAGTAAACTATGCATTGGAAGGTTCTGTATTTATCGGAGGAGCAGCTATCCAATGGCTCAGGGACGGGATTGAGCTTTTTGGCCATGCCAAAGAAAGTGAAGTATTGGCACAAAGTCTTAAAGACAATGACGGTGTCTATTTTGTACCTGCGATGGCAGGACTTGGGGCTCCGCATTGGGACCAAAATGCCCGAGGCGCTTTTTTTGGAATTACGCGTGGTACAACGATAGCGCACATGACTCGGGCAGCTTTGGAAGCCATAGCCTATCAAGTCCGGGATGTATTGGATGCGATGCAGAAAGACAGTGGAGCACCGATCAAAGAACTCCGTGTCGACGGTGGTGCTACCGCAAATAATTTCTTGATGCAGTTCCAGTCGGATATTTTGCAGACCAAAATTAAAAGGCCCAAAATCATCGAAACCACCGCAATTGGAGCGGCGTTTTTGGCTGGTTTGGCAGTAGGTTTTTGGGAATCTGAAGAAGAATTACAGGCCCTATGGGAATCAGACAAGGATTTTGATCCAAAAATGGATGTTGAGAAAGTTGATTACTTTCTTCATTTTTGGCATAAGGCAGTTGAACGATCAAAAAACTGGGTAGAATAATGGATACTTTGATAGCAGAATTCGTAGGGACTTCACTCCTGATTACAATGGGTTCGGGAGTGGTTGCCAATGTAGTCTTGAATAAAACTAAAGGGCAAAATTCAGGTTGGATGGTGATCACTACCGCTTGGGCATTGGGAGTTTTTATTGGGGTTGTGGTGGCAGGTCCGCACAGCGGTGCGCACCTCAATCCCGCTGTAAGTATCGGTTTGGCTATTGCCGGACTTTTCGATTGGGCGATGGTTCCGGGATATATTTTTGCCCAGATATTAGGAGCCATGTTTGGGGCTGGGATTTCTTGGCTCGTGTACAAGGACCACTTTGATGCCACAGAAGATCCGGGATCGAAATTTGCTCCTTTTGGGACAGCACCTGCCATCCGGAACCTACCTTCCAACCTGTTTTCAGAAATCATTGGAACATCCGTTTTGATCATTGTGATCCTATATTCCACCAATCCTGTGATACAATATACCGACGGTGAGCAAATCCCGATCGGTCTTGGCGCTCTTGGCGCATTGCCGGTAGCGTTTTTGGTTTGGGTGATAGGATTGGCTTTGGGTGGAACGACAGGATATGCCATCAATCCTGCAAGGGATTTTGGACCAAGATTGATGCACCAACTGCTACCGATCAAAGGTAAAGGTACGAGTGATTGGGCCTATTCTTGGGTTCCGGTATTGGGCCCGATTCTGGGTGCGGCTATGGCTGCAGGGATTTTCCTTTTGCTGAGTGAAGGGAACTTGGTTTGAAAAGAGAAGCGAGAAGCTAGAGACGAGAAGCGAGAAGGTAAAATTTGAAAACACCTTTGGTTGTGAGACTGAGGGTTTTTTTACGCTTAGTTTTCTTTGCTAATGGTGAAAAACAAAAAAAGATTTTCTGGTTTGAATTTTTAAAACCCTGCTCAAAAAATTAGAAGTCGGATAATAGCAGATTAAAATCGAAAAATGATACATGTCAAACCCTCCAAGAATTTTTCTTTCTTGGAGGGTTGTTTATTCTCTATCTGAGTACTTCTCTCGCAATCACAATCTTTTGAATCTCTGATGTTCCTTCTCCAATGGTGCAAAGTTTGGAATCCCTATAATATTTCTCCACCGGATAATCTTTTGTAAATCCATAGCCACCAAAAATCTGAACTGCTTCATTGGAAACAGATACCGCAACCTCAGATGCATATAACTTTGCTTGCGCACCTTCCAAAGTCACTTTTTGGCCTTTATTTTTCAATGCTGCTGCTTTGAAAGTCAAAAGCTTTGCTGCTTCTATTTGAGTGGCCATGTCTGCCAATTTGAAAGAAATTCCTTGAAAACTGTTGATCGGTTTGTTGAATTGATGACGTTCTTTGGAATATTGGATGGACGCTTCCAAAGCCCCTTCAGCGATGCCCAATGAAAGTGCGGCGATGGAAATCCTTCCCCCATCCAGAACTTTCATGGACTGGATAAAACCATCACCGACTTCTCCCAAAATCTGACTTTCATGTACCCTACAGTCTTCAAAAATCAGTTCCGCAGTTTCAGATGCACGCATGCCGAGTTTGTCTTCTTTTCTACCGCCTTTGAATCCTGGAGTTCCCTTTTCTATCACAAACGCAGTCATCCCATGGGAATCCCCCACTTCTCCTGTTCTTGCGATGACCACAGCTACATCACCGGAAATTCCATGTGTGATAAAGTTTTTGGCACCATTGAGGATATAATGCTCGCCATCTTTGATCGCGACAGTTCGCATGTTGCCGGCATCAGAACCAGTATTCGGCTCGGTTAGTCCCCAAGCTCCGAGCAATTCGCAGGTGGCTAATTTGGGGATGTATTTTTGCTTTTGGGCTTCATTGCCAAACATCAGGATGTGGTTGGTGCAAAGCGAATTGTGCGCCGCCATGGACAGACCGACTGATGGATCCAATTTGGATAATTCCACAATCGCTGTCACATATTCAAAATAGCCAAAACCTGAACCACCATATTCTGTTGGCACAAGTACCCCCATCAAACCGAGGTGTCCAAGTTTTTTGAAAAGTTCAACAGGAAAAATCTGCTTGTCATCCCATTCTTTTCTGAATGGGGTAATCTCCTTTGCTCCAAAGTCCCGAATCATCTTGGCGATCATCGCCTGATTTTCATTGAGCTCAAAATTCATCATAATTCTATTTTATTAATTGGGTTTATCTGTACTAAGATACAAACTCCAAGTTCATGGGGAAGGTTTGTCTTAAATCTGGGATTTCAGGCTTTGCGCCTGCAACACGACAAACGGAGCAACTTCCGATTTTGAGTCAAGGATTCTGTGGTATTTCTATGAGGAAATTGAGAAAATAACAAAATTTAATTTTGATCAAAATTTGAAAAATATTTATACAATTGGTTGAAAGCTAGGATAGAAACACGTCAACAAACTCAAACCGCTGTCCGTCAAACAATCCTTTGTCGCTGAGCTTGAGGTCTGGAATAACCAATAATGCCATAAAACTCAAAGTCATGAAGGGTGATTTGAGAGATGAACCCATATCCTTTGCCATTTTATCGATGTTGGTGTAGGCTTGCGCGACTTCATACCCGTCATTGGGCGACATGATACCGCCAACAGGCAAAGCCAATACCTTTTCCTTGGTTCCGTTCACAGCAGAAATGCCGCCTTTCTCTTGGATCAATAAATTGACTGCCCTGCAAATGGACGCATCATCCACGCCGACTGCAATGATATTGTGTGAATCATGGCCGACGGAAGAAGCAATCGCTCCGGATTTTAATCCGAAGTTTTTGATAAAAGCGATAGCTGGCACTGCATTTTGGTAACGGTTGACAACTGTCAATTTTAGAATATCAGATTCAAGGTTGGATTCGGCAAAGCCATTTTTGACAATGATCTCTCCTTGGATTTCTGGCGTAATAAGTTGTCCGTCCAATGCGCTGATTACCCTGACTTTATTTCCTTTTGCCAATAATTGAAAATCCTCAATCTTTTTTATTCCTGTATTGAAGTTGTTGATAATCGGATTTTGGATTCGGTTGATCAATGTTTTTCCGTTTTCTGCCACCAATTGTCCATCAATATAAGTCTGAAGAACTTTGAAATTACTGAGGTCTTTTACGATAATAAAATCTGCGGGATCACCGATTTGCATTTGCCCGACATCCATCCGATAATGTTCGACAGTTGTGATGCATGCTACCTTTAAAACATCAAATACGTCCTTTCCTTTTGCCACCGCCCGGATCACTAGTTCATTGATATGGCTGAGAGCGAGGTTATCAGGATGCTTGTCATCCGAGCAAAACATCACCTTATCAGGATAGTCATCGATGATATCGATCAATGCTTCAAAGTTTTTGGCAGCGCTCCCTTCCCGGATGGAAATTTTCATTCCCAACCTAACTTTATCCAAAG
Organism: Cognataquiflexum rubidum; assembly: GCF_022538115.1. Lineage (GTDB taxonomy): Bacteria > Bacteroidota > Bacteroidia > Cytophagales > Cyclobacteriaceae > Cognataquiflexum > Cognataquiflexum rubidum. Next base: position 146,173 of record NZ_JAKZAL010000009.1, read on the forward strand.
CCTCTTCCAAAGTAAAACATTCGTGGTCTGTGGTGATGCCCGCTGAGGCATATTGGGCGGCTATTTTCCCCCTCAATCCCGGAGCATGGCCATCGACAGGCTTGCCGTATTTCTTCGCAAGGGCGATTTTTTCCATGACTATCGGGTCTCTGTTGACAGTTCCCGGCCAATTCATCATCTCTGCGAGGTAGCTGATTTCTTTTCTTTCCAACAAATCATGGATATCCTGCACACTGATTTCTGCGCCTGCCGTTTCAAAAGGAGTAGCAGGAACGCAGGAGGGAGCGCCAAAATAAAACTTGAAAGGAACCTGATTTCCATTTTCAATCATATAATTGATTCCTTTCATGCCGCATACATTGGCGATTTCGTGCGGATCAGAAACGGTCGCAACAGTTCCATGGACCACAGCCAACCTCGCAAATTCGGACGGAACGAGCATGGATGACTCTATGTGTACATGGGCATCGACAAAACCTGGAAGAAGGAAGGGGAGGTTTTTATCCTCAATTACTTTTCGGATAGAAACGATCCTTCCTTTTTCAACCGTAACTTCGGCTGAAAAAATCTCACGGTTGGCAATGTCAACAAGCTGTCCGAGGACATTAAAATAAGCCATAATGGAATGGTTTTTAAATTATGTAAAGTTATGTTTACCATAAAAAGAATTAGCCACACCAAGTTATGTAATACATACACATTGGAAAGGAAATAGATTTAAAACTACTATATTTGCGCCTGAAATTAAAAAAAGCCAAGGCTACTTTTATTTGATGCAGAAAATTGTGATTGCGATTGACGGATACTCAGGATGTGGCAAAAGTTCTACCGCTAAAGCAGTGGCGCAAATTTTGGGTTATACTTATATCGACTCAGGAGCCATGTACAGAGCTGCAACATTGCATTTTTTGAATAACCATGTTGTTCTTTCCAATCCCAAAGAGGTCAGCAAAAATCTCCAATCACTTGAAATTTCATTTCATCCAAATTCGGATAACGGAAAACAGGAAACCTTTGTAAACGGGTTGAACGTAGAGGATGAAATCCGGTCCATGAGGGTTTCTGATTACGTCAGCGAAGTCAGTAAGCTTAAGGAGGTAAGATCTGAACTTGTGGCTCAGCAGCAAAAGTTAGGTGAAAAGAAAGGGGTAGTGATGGATGGAAGGGATATCGGCACGGTGGTGTTTCCTTCTGCTGAATTAAAAGTCTTTATGTCGGCGGATTTGAAGATACGGGCTGAAAGACGTCGAAAGGAACTTCTCGAAAGAGGGGAGTTGGTAGCGCTTGAAAAAATAGTGCAGAATCTAGCAGAAAGAGATCAAGTAGATACGACAAGACTGGAAAGTCCGCTTCGAAAAGCAGAAGATGCTGTGGAATTGGACACGAGTAAGTTGGAATTTGACGACCAGGTAAATCAAATTGTATCATTCGCCAAAGGAAAAATTGGCATTTAATGTTTTGACCATGGAAGTAACCATTGACAAAAATTCAGGGTATTGTTTTGGGGTCGAGTTTGCCATCAAAATGGCTGAGGACGAAATGGAAGTATCTGAAAAGCTCTATTGCCTTGGGGACATTGTTCACAATGACATGGAGGTACAGCGTCTTAGCAAGAAAGGATTGGTGGTGATCGACAGGGAACAGCTTCAGGGATTGACAGATTGCAAGGTGTTGATAAGGGCTCATGGTGAACCGCCAGAAACTTATAGAACAGCAATAGAAAATAACATCGAACTGATTGATGCTTCTTGTCCGGTAGTGTTGAAACTACAGCATAGGGTAAAAACAGCTTTTGATAAAATGGAAAGGGAGCAGGGTCAGATTGTCATTTATGGTAAAAAAGGCCATGCTGAAGTGATTGGACTTACAGGACAGACTTTAGAAAAAGCCATTGTTGTCATGGAAGACAAAGATTTGGACAAAGTCGATTATTCCCGACCTGTGACCTTGTTCAGTCAGACTACCAAAAGCACCAAAGGTTTTTATGAACTGAAAGCCAAAATTGAGGAAAGGATAAAAGCTGAGAAAGGGGAGCTTTCAGAGGTTGATTTCAATGCCAATGACTCGATTTGCCGACAGGTTTCCAACAGGGAGCCACAGCTTCAGCGGTTTTCGCTAGAGAATGATGTCATTTTATTTGTCTCAGGCAAAAAAAGCTCCAACGGTAGGGCCCTATATCAGGTTTGCCTTACCGAAAATAGCAGAAGTTATTTTGTGGAGAACGAAACAGAAATCGACCCATCATGGTTTAATTCTGAGGACAAAGTTGGGATTTGTGGGGCCACTTCCACGCCAATGTGGTTGATGGAGCAGGTGTTGGACTATGTACAATCTTTGGAAAGAGACAAGGTTTTAGAAAATTGACCAGCCTTCCATTCAAATAAAACCTTTGATATCTGTGCGAAAACTCACAAATATTACCGCCATTACCTTCTAATAACTGATGTATTTTATTAGATTTGAGGCGTTTTTAAATAGACCATACAGTTCAAAATCATATGTCAAAAACAATAAAGCTTAAGAAAGGATTCGATATTAAGCTCGCCGGAAAAGCTGAAAAGCAGCTTGGGGATTTCAAACGGGCAAAAACCTTTGCGATCAAACCTGCTGATTTTATTGGAATGCAAAGACCAAAAGTCACTGTAAATGAAGGAGATTTGGTCAAGGCCGGTACTCCGATTTTATTTGACAAAGCAATGGAAAGTGTACATTACGTCGCTCCCGTTTCAGGTGAGATAATCGAAATCAAAAGGGGAGACAAAAGGAAACTGCTGGAGATCAAAATCCTCGCAGATTCTGAAGTCAGTTATGAATCTTTTGAAAAATTCACCGATTCCTCTATCAAAACTCTTTCCAAAGAGACAGCAATCGCCCAATTGTGTAAAGGAGGAGTTTGGCCTCAATTGATACAAAGGCCATATGGAATTGTTGCCAACCCACAGGATTCCCCAAAATCAATTTTCATTTCAGGTTTTGATACCCATCCTTTGGCACCCGATTATGGTTTTGCTTTGAAGGGTGAAGAGAAATTTTTCCAGGCTGGTGTTCTTGTACTACAAAAACTAACAACAGGAAAAGTTCATTTGGGACTTGAGCTTGATTCGGAAATAGCGCCTGTTTTTGCAAATGTTCAAGGCGCACAGGTCAATAAATTTTCAGGTCCACATCCTGCAGGAAATGTGGGTGTCCATATTCACCATGTTGATCCAATCAATAAAGGGGAAATAGTCTGGACAATCAGTCCTTTTGGTGTTGTTCAGATCGGAAAGCTTTTTGTTGAAGGAAAATACGACGCATCAAAACTTGTTGCTGTTTCGGGTTCTGAAGCTAAGAAAGCCGCATATGCAAAAACGTATATCGGCGCCTGTGTAGATACTTTGGTAAATGGCAACCTGAAGCAAGATCATATCAGAGTGGTTTCCGGGAATGTGCTGACAGGAGAAAAAATCAATAATGATGGTTATTTGGGATTTTACGCAAGTCAAATTACCATTCTTCCCGAGGGAGATTACTATGAGTTTTTGGGTTGGATGAAGCCGACAAGTGAAAAGCTAAGTTACCATAGAGCACTTGGATTGCTTTCTTTCTTGAAGCCAAACAAGGAGTATGTTCTTGATACCAACGTGAGAGGAGAAGAACGAGCATTTGTTCAGACCGGAGTATTTGAAAGCGTCACACCGATGGATATTCTTCCTGTTTATCTGTTGAAAGCTATTATGGCGGAAGATTTTGATGAAATGGAAGAATTGGGAATTTACGAAGTAGTGGAGGAAGATCTTGCGCTGTGTGAGTTTGTAGATGTGTCCAAGCATCCCGTTCAGGAAATTATCAGAAAAGGAATAGATTTAATTCAATACAGTTAATTAATATGAAGTTTCTAAGAGATCTGTTGGATAAGCAGAAACCGCTTTTTCATAAAGGCGGAAAGTTGGAGAACTTATTTTACCTCTATGAGGCGGGAGAGACATTTTTGTTTTCCCCAAATCATACCAACGGTATAAAAGGTGCTCAGGTAAAAGATGCCATTGACCTGAAGAGGATGATGATCACCGTGGTGATTGCCATGATTCCTTGTCTTCTTTTTGGTATATACAATACCGGTCATCAGCATTTTCTTGCAACAGGACAGACAGCAGGATTATGGGAGGATTTCGGACCCAAATTCCTTTTGGGACTGCAGCTGGTACTGCCGGTAGTGATAGTGGCTTACGCAGCAGGTGGATTGGTAGAGGCTGCATTTGCAGTCATCAGAAAACACCCGATCAATGAAGGATTCCTTGTGACAGGAATGTTGATTCCTTTGGTTGTACCTGCCACCATTCCTTTATGGCAAGTTGCCCTCGCTACGATTTTCGCAGTGGTAATAGCAAAAGAAGTTTTTGGAGGTACAGGGATGAACGTACTTAACGTTGCCATGACGGCACGGGCATTTTTGTATTTCGCCTATCCTGCACAGATTTCAGGTGATCTCGTATGGACTTACCTTGGAGACAAAGCTCCTGTGGATGGATTCTCGGGCGCTACCGCCTTGGCAGTTGCCTACAACGCGGGTGTTGACGGTCAGCCTGTCGCCCAGGCGCTTGCAGAGCACAATTCTGCTATAGGAGATGGGCTATATAGTTTCTATAATATGTTTATGGGCTGGATTCCCGGCTCTATCGGAGAAACCTCTACCTTGATGGCATTGGTCGGAGCCTTGATTTTGGTGGGTACAGGTGTCGCAAGTTGGAAAATCATTGTCAGTGGTTTTGCAGGTGCCTATATCATGGGTTTGGTAATGAATCTTTTTGCTGTAAATGAGTACATGGCTATGTCTCCTGAATACCATTGGGTAGTGGGAGGATTGGCATTTGGTATCGTATTTATGGCAACAGATCCTGTGTCAGCTGCCCAAACGGAAACCGGAAAATGGATTTATGGTTTGTTGATTGGTATTCTAACAGTGATCATCCGTGTGACAAACCCGGCTTATCCGGAAGGAATTATGCTTGCCGTTCTATTTATGAACGTGTTTGCTCCATTGATTGATTATTATGTAGTTAAAGCAAATAAAAACAGGAGGTTACAACGTGCAACAGTCTAACACATACATTATCACATTTTCCATCATCCTGACTGTAGTTTTGGGATTATTGCTATCTGGAACGTCCCAGGTGTTGGGACCTTTGCAGAGAAAAGCAGAGGAATTGGATGCCAAAAAGCAAATTTTGGGAGCTGTTTTGGATGGAGCCCAGTTAAAACAAATGAAACCAGAAGAAGTTTTGAGTTTTTACGAATCAAGAATTATTTCTAAAGTAGTGGATATTGAAGGGAAAGAAGTAACCCAAAACCCTGATGGAAGTCCCATTGTCGCTGAAAAAGTGAATGTTGGTAAAAACTACAAAATGGCTCCTGAAAGCAGGATGTATCCGATTTATGTGTTTCATGCAGAGGGGAACCCTGAGTCAGTGGAATCCTATATCCTTCCCGTATACGGTGCAGGTCTTTGGGATGAGATTTGGGGTTACGTCGCATTGCAGACAGATCTCAATACCATCGAGGGAGTAACGTTCTCACACAAAGCAGAAACACCGGGCCTCGGTGCAAGAATTACTTCGCCTGATGTGCAGCAGCGCTATCAGGGTAAGCAGATCTTTGACGAGAGCGGTAATATTCAGTCTGTATGGATGCAAAAAGGAGAGGGAAAAGATTATGCCAATGATTCCGATAAAGTGGATGGTCTTTCAGGAGCTACCATCACTGCCAATGGCGTTAATAACATGTTGAAAAATTACCTTCAGTATTACAGCTCGTTTTTGAGTAATCAAAAATCTAGTCAACAATCTGAAGTTGTTGCAGTAAATTAAATCTTGAACGTTTCAAACTATAGATAAATGAGTACAGAAACTACAGTGACAGAAGTTAAAAAGCCAGCTGAAGCGCTTTTGTCAAAAAGAAGAAAGAAATTAATTTCAGATCCGCTCATCGACAGCAATCCAGTTACCATTCAGGTTTTGGGAATCTGTTCAGCATTGGCTGTTACCACTCAGATGCAGCCAACCTTGATCATGGCCATTTCGGTTATTTTCGTGGTGGTCATGTCCAATTTTGTTATCTCCTTGATGAGAAATACTATTCCTTCCCGAGTAAGGATTATAGTACAATTAGCCGTGGTAGCGACTTTGGTTACATTGGTAAGTGAACTCTTGAGAGCATTTGCTTATGACATGTACAAGGAGTTGTCAGTGTTTGTTGGCCTGATCATCACTAATTGTATTGTGATGGGCAGACTTGAAGCCTTTGCCTTAGGTAATAAACCTTATGATTCTGTTCTTGACGGTTTTGGTTCCGCTTTAGGTTATTCATGGATTATCTTGGCAGTTGCATTTTTCAGAGAATTGCTAGGTTCAGGGAACGTTTTTGGTGTTCCTGTTTATGATTCTATCGCAGGATTAATCGGAAATGATTTCAGCTTGGCCAGAAATGGTCTGATGGTAACACCGGTAGGTGCCTTTATCATCCTAGGATTGATCATTTGGGTACAGCGTACCAAGACAGGTTATGTTGAACATTAATTAAAGAAATTAGACATGGAATTATTTAGCTTGGGTATTCGGTCAATCTTTATTGACAATATGATTTTCGCTTATTTCTTGGGAATGTGCTCTTTCTTGGCTGTTTCCAAAAAAGTAAGTACAGCGATAGGTCTAGGTGCTGCTGTTGTTTTTGTGTTGGCAGTGACCACACCTGCCAATTGGCTTTTGAATGAGTATGTTTTGAAAGAAGGTGCTTTGTCCTGGGCAGGAGATACATTTCTTACCATAGACCTTTCTTTCTTAAGGTTTATCATGTTCATTGCGATCATTGCAGCAATCGTTCAGCTTGTGGAAATGATTGTTGAAAAATTCGCCCCTGCATTATATGGTGCTTTGGGTATCTTTCTTCCCTTGATTGCTGTAAACTGTGCTATTTTGGGAGGTTCTCTTTTCATGGCCCAAAGGGACTACACGTTAGCTGAAGCAACTGTCTATGGATTCAGTTCTGGAATAGGCTTTATGTTGGCAATTGTTGCGCTTGCTGCTATCAGAGAAAAATTGAAATATTCCAATGTACCAAATGGTCTTAAAGGTCTTGGTATCACCATGCTGTTGACGGGCTTGATGGGTATTGCCTTTATGTCTTTTATGGGAATTGATCTTTAATTACTTCCCTTCGAAATATTGAAACCCTGGGTTTTCCAATCCGGGGTTTTTTTATGGCTTGTCGCCAAGGAAATTTACCTTTGATAAGTTTTTAACAATAATTTCCTCTCGGTAAGCATCCAATTTTTTGTATTTTTATTCAAAATGTTTAACCATGGCGTTCACCTATAAACGAATCATTACTTATTTTTTCAGGGGATTGTTGTTTGTGGTTCCTATAACCCTGACTATCTATGTGATCTATCTTATCATTCAATTTTTGGATGGGATCCTACCAATTCCGATTCCCGGTCTAGGGATTTTGATCATGTTGGCATTCATTACATTCATTGGTTTTTTGGCGAGTATATTTATCACAAAGCCTCTCTTTGACATTTTTGAAAAGTGGGTATTTAAAATCCCTTTGATCAATATTCTCTATACAAGTATCAAGGACCTGATGTCCGCTTTTGTGGGTGACAAAAAGAAATTCAATATTCCTGTGATTGTGAAGTTGTCTGAAGGAATGTCCCGATTGGGTTTTATCACACAGGATGATTTGTCGATTTTGGAAGAAGAGAATCTTGTCGCCATTTATTTCCCCCACAGTTATAATTTCTCTGGGAATCTTTATTTGGTCCCGAGAGACAATGTCCGGATTTTAAAAAATGTAAAGAGTGCAGATATCATGAAAATGATAGTCTCGGGTGGGGTGTCTCCTTTGCATGATTGATGGAAAGATTATCCTGCCAAGCATTTTAAATACCTTCTAGCCAATTTTACGGAAGCAGACAAAATTATTTACGTTATATTTCCAAATAACCATTTACCGATATACCATGAAAAACCTACTCGTAATCCTATTCATACTTTCCATTTCTACCTTTTCCTTTGGACAAAAAGACGAATGGATTTCTTTATTCAATGGCAAAAACCTTGATGGATGGAAGGTTTCAGAAAACCCTTCTTCCTTCACAGTGGTCGATGGAGAGATCAAAATCGACGGTCCACGTGCACACGCATTCTATGTTGGCGAAGTCAATAATGGGGAGTTTAAAGATTTTGAATTTATCGCCGAGGTCAAAACCATGCCCAAAGCCAACTCAGGGATATTTTTCCATACCAAATACCAAGAAACCGGATGGCCTGATAAAGGCTATGAAGTTCAGGTAAATCAATCCCATGGTGACTGGAGAAAGACAGGAAGCTTGTATTCTTTCAATGACGTAAAAGAAGTCCATGTCAAAGATGGAGAATGGTATACCGAACACATCATCGTCAAAGGTGACCATGTCACTGTTAAGATCAATGGCAAAACCGTGATGGAATACGTGGAGTCGGAGGATAAAAACCGACCTGCCAATGCTGGCGAAAAGAAAATCGATAAGGGAACATTTGCACTTCAGGCCCATGATCCCGAAAGCGTGATTTATTATAGGAATATCAAGGTGAAAATTTTGGATTAAACCACCTTGACCACCACGGCTGATTGGGAATCGAACTCCCCGATCAGCCATGCTTTTTGTTGGTGTTGTTCCAAGATTGACTCAAAAGCTTTTTGAAATGTTGGGTTGATTGCCACCATCAATCCTCCGTTGGTCTGTGGATCGCAGAATTTGACCAATTCCATGCCGACGATTCCTTCGGATTTGCCGCTGTAGGCATTCCAATTCCGGTAGGTATTGTCAGGAAATACGAATTGGGAAATATAATCAGATACGCCTTCGATGAGTGGAAGACTGTTGCCCTGAATGACAGCTGTAAGTCCTGCTCCTTCCGCCATCTCCACCAAATGTCCCAATATTCCAAAACCTGTCACATCGGTCATCGCATGGACGTAATCCAATAATCCAAAATCTTTTCCGATGGAGTTGATTTGGGTGGCATAGCGCATCATGTTGGCATAATCCTCCTCTTTGATTTTATCCCTTTTCAGTGCAGTAGCCAAAACCCCGATACCCAATGGCTTGGTGATGTAAATCAAATCCCCTACCTGTGATCCTTTGTTGGTTTTGATATTGTTGGGGTGAATGATTCCGTTGACAGAAAGCCCAAAAATCGGATCTTTGGCCGCGATGCTATGTCCTCCTGCCAAAGGAATTCCTATCAAATGGCACATCTCCCTTCCTCCCTCCAACACTTCGCTTGCTAACAATGGATCAATTTTTTCCACCGGCCAACTTAAAATCGCATTGGCAAAAAGTGGCTTTCCCCCCATCGCATATACATCCGACAATGCATTTGCTGCGGCAATCCTCCCAAAATCGAAAGCATCATCCACAATCGGCGTGAAGAAATCAACTGTATTGATCATGGCAATGGTCTCACTGACCTGATATACAGCGGCATCGTCTTTGGATGAATTTCCCGCCAAAAGCTGGGTATCCACCAAATCCACTGAATTTCTATTTGCAAGGATGCTATCCAAAACTGCCGGCGCAATCTTACATCCACAACCTGAACCTTCACTGAATTGCGTTAATCTGATAGTTGGTTTTTCCATAGGATGGTGTGTTTTATAGCCAACAGTTGCTGGAGAGATTCTTCAATACCTTTATTACTCAAGTCTAGATGGAATGTTTGCGCTCTTTTATTATTGGCGAGTTCGTAGCCGTAAGTCTTATCATAATAGACCAGCATATTTGCTATCCATGAATCATGGCGCTGTTGAAGGATATCCTCTAAAGCCTCTGCCGTCCTCTTTCCTCCCAGTTTTTTCTGCAGTCTTTTAACAGATTCAAGAAGATCTTCTGTAGGCAAATAGGCGTACTCCTGAGTGATATGATTGATCCGCTCTGATTCTGATTTTGTGATTTCTATCAAAGGAGAAGCTAGGATATTGGCATAGAGTTCATCTGCTAGATTCACTTTTCCAATCCTCTGGCTTTCATTTTCTATCCATATTTTCTCGGAAAGCGGGATTTTGAAAAGTTCTTCTGCAAGCAAATTTTCAAAATGCTCAATGCTCGGTTGTGGAGGTAGACCAATCCCGCCAAAGGAAGAGCCTTTGTGTTTGGCTAGGTCTTCCAAGTCGATGACGGATTCTCTGTTTTTATGGAGTTCATAAAGCAGGACAGTTTTACCTACACCTGTTTTTCCACCCAAAACGATGTAATCCCTTTTTGCCCTTACGGTTTCATAAGTAAGTGTCCGGTATGTTTTGTAGCCGCCTTTCAACCGCAATATTTCAAATCCCGCCATGCTGAGAAGCCAAGACATGATCTCACTTCTCATGCCTCCCCGCCAACAATACGTCATGATTTTTTTGTCGGGAAAAAGCCGCAAAGCATCCTGAATAATGGCATGGAACCGAGGTCCGACGAGCTCGAACCCTTTTATAATGGCTTCCTGATTTCCTTGTTGCTTGTAGATCGTTCCGACAATTTTCCTTTCCTCGTTGTTCAGGATTGGCACATTGGTGGTACCTGGAATATGTCCCTGCTCAAACTCCCCTTCACTACGCGCATCCAAAATCGGGATGCTTCCCCGTAGTTCCAAAAATTGCTCAAGTTCGATCAGGATTTCTTTCATGAATTCATTTTACTCAAAAATAAAAATAGCCACAAAGATCGAATCTTTGTGGCTATCCATTTAATTCTTATCAGGATTAAAGCTGGGCATCCAGTTTCTGAGCCAAAACGGCCTTTGGAACTGCTCCGACTTGCTTATCTACTATTTTGCCATCTTTGAAGAAAAGAAGGGTTGGGATACTTCTGATTCCAAGCTGCGAGGCAACCATTGGGTTGGAATCCACATCTACCTTTCCGATCACTGCTTTGCCTGCATAATCACCTGCCAATTCCTCTACTATTGGGCCGATCATTTTACATGGGCCACACCATTCTGCCCAAAAATCCACTAGAACAGGATGCTCTGAATTGATTATTTCTTGAAAGTTTGCGTCAGTAATTTCTATTGCTTTTGCCATTGTATTGTATTTTTGGATGTTGCTAATTTTTCAAATATACTTCTAAAGCACTTTACTTGGGAATAAGTTCCTAGAGGTATTAAAAAAATAAAATACCCAAAATGAATTTGCTTGGTGTGATTGAAAGTCATTTTTCAATAGGAACTTTTTCCAAATTGCTTTTCTGGAAATCGAAACCACACTTTATAAACCCCTAATTTGAGGAATATGATTCTTTGTTTCGCAAATTTTCTAATTCTCCAGATTATATGATCTGATAGACCACCTCAGGAATTTGACCCAAGTCCTTGATCATTTCATTGGAAGGATCTACCGTATACCGCTTGGACATGAGGTCTAGAGTGATGTTTTCCTTACTGTCAATAATGTTGATGTACAGCTTGGCTTCTCCCTTATATTTTTGGGTGATGGCTTCGAGTTTTTCCATCAGGTCAAAATTAAGGTCATCTAGGTCAATATTGACTCGCAAACCTTTGATCATTTTTCCCCTTACCTCACTCAAAAGCATCATGGAGTTGATCTTGAATTCGTATTCATTATCCTTCCATTTGTTGAGATGGGTGGACCCGGTCAGGTAAATAAACCAACCTGTCATGAAATACTCTTTGAACCGGATATAATCTTCTCCAAAAATAAAGAAGGTATGCGCCCCGTGATAATCCTCCATGGTCAGCGTTCCAAATGGTTTCCCCGTTTTGGTAGTCCTATGGGCAAATGATGTCACCGCACCGGCGGATTTGATCTCGCCTTTTTTTCGCAAGGTTTCGATATCACTGAACTCCGGAAGAGGCGTATTGGTAAATGACTCTATTTCTACCCTAAACTGATCCAATGGATGTCCTGAGATATAAAGTCCGACAACTTCTTTTTCAATGTTGAGTTGTTGAAGCTGACTAAACGGCTCCATCGGAGGGATGCTTGGTAAGGGAACTTCCATTCCGGTACCTCCGCCAAAGAGACTCACCTGTGAACTGTCTGCTTCCTGCTGCACTTTTTGTGCATATTTAGTGGCTTTTTCCAACACAGTCACATCACCGTCTAATGCTTCGAGGTATTGTCTTCTGTGATGTTCTTTGAAGCAATCAAAACCTCCAGCCATTGCCAATGCCTCCAACGTTTTCTTATTTACTGCTCGGGAATTGACTCTTTTGCAGAACTCAAAGATATTTTTGTAAGGTCCCGATTTTTCCCTTTCTGCAATAATCATATCCACGGCTGCACTTCCTGCACCTTTGATGGCAGCAAGACCAAACCTGACCTGACCTTCCTTATTTACGGTAAATCCGTTATTGGATTCATTGATATCCGGCCCCAATACAGCGATTCCGGCACGCTTGCATTCCTCCATGAAGAATGTCACCTGCGTGATATCATTCATGTTGTTGCTCAGTACAGAAGCCATGTACTCAGCCGGATAATGTGCCTTGAGGTATGCCGTCTGGTAGGCAATCCAGGCATAGCAGGTGGAGTGCGACTTGTTGAAGGCATAGGAGGCAAAGGCTTCCCAATCTTTCCAGATTTTCTCCAGTTTTTTTGGATCATGGCCCTTTGAGGAAGCCTGTTCCACAAATTTGGGTTTCATTTTATCCAAGACATCCTTTTGCTTTTTACCCATTGCCTTACGGAGTACGTCAGCTTCGCCTTTGGTAAATCCTGCCAATTTTTGGGAAAGCAACATGACCTGTTCCTGATAGACGGTGATACCATAAGTTTCTTCCAGGTATTCTTTCATGTCATCAAGGTCATAGCTGATTGGTTCTGTGCCGTGCTTTCTTCGGATAAAACTCGGGATATATTCCAAAGGTCCCGGTCTATAAAGTGCATTCATCGCAATCAAATCGGCAAAAACGGTAGGCTTCAGTTCCCTCATGTACTTCTGCATCCCTGCAGATTCGTATTGGAAGATTCCGACGGTTTCCCCTCTTTGAAAAAGCTCATAAGTCTTTACATCATCTATCGGAAATTCATCCGGATCGAGGTCGATGCCATGTCTTTCTTTGACGATTTTTACAGCGTCTTTGATCAGGGTAAGGGTTTTCAAACCCAAAAAGTCCATTTTCAATAACCCGGCGCTTTCCACGACTGAGTTGTCAAACTGCGTGCAGACCATGTCCGAATCTTTGGCCAAAGCCACAGGAACGTAATTGGTAATGTCTCCGGGTGTGATGATCACCCCACAGGCATGTATTCCGAGATTTCGAACCGAACCTTCCAAAACCGTTGCCTGCTTGATGGTTCGGGACAATTCATCCTGACCTTTGTAAATACGGATCAGTTCATCCGCCTTGCCAATGTCCTCTCCGTTGTTTTTGAGTTTGTCAGCTAGTTTTGCCCGGTCGTTGGAAAGGTCAAAAAGCGCCTTTAGCTTGATATCGGGGACAAGTTTTGCCAGTTTATCGGCTTCAGCCAAAGGCAGGTTCAAAACCCTTGCGGTATCACGGATGGCTGATTTGGCAGCCATGGTACCGTAAGTAATGATCTGTGCGACTTGGTTTGAACCGTATTTGTTGATCACATAATCGATTACTTTTTGACGGCCTTCATCGTCAAAGTCAATGTCAATATCGGGAAGGGAAACCCTGTCCGGATTGAGGAATCTCTCGAAGAGTAGGTCATAAGCAATGGGATCCACATTGGTAATTCCCGTGCAATAAGCAACAGCAGAACCTGCGGCCGAACCCCGGCCCGGACCTACGGAGACCCCCATCTTTCTCGCTGCTCCTGTAAAGTCCTGGACGATGAGAAAATAACCCGGATAACCTGTTTTTTCGATCGTCGCCAATTCAAATTCTAGCCTTTCCCTGATTTCGTCAGTGAGGACAGGGTAGCGTTTCTTCGCACCTTCATAAGTCAGGTATTTCAGATAAGCATTTTCCCCTCTTTTGCCTCCATCTTCTTTATCAAGCGGATTTTTGAATTCCTCTGGAATTTGGAAATTGGGAAGCAAGACATCCCTTTGTAGTTTGTAGGTTTCTATTTTTTCGACAATCTCGTTGGTGCAGGCGATTGCCTCAGGAAGGTCAGCGAAGAGTTTTTTCATCTCCTCTGGACTTTTCAAATAGAATTCGTCATTGGGAAATCCATATCTGAATTCACGTCCACGCTTTCCAATATATTTCTTCGGCTTTTCTACCAATTCCCCATCCTTGACACAAAGCAAAATATCATGGGCTTTGGCGTCATTTTTATGGTTGTAGTACGTATTGTTGGCGGCAAAGTATTTGACGCCGTACTTTTGTGCAAAATGCAACAAAACCTCATTCACTTTTTCCTCTTCAGGAATCCCGTGGCGGTTGAGTTCTACATAAAAGTCTTCTCCAAATTGCTCCTTCCACCAGACAAAAGCCTCCTCCGCCTGCGTGTCACCCACATTCAAAATCAGGTAGGGAATCTCTCCCCACAGTCCGCCTGTGGTAGCGATAAGGTCTGATTTGTATTCCACCAAAACTTCCCTGTCGATCCTTGGGAGATAATAATAGCCTTGGATATTGGCGTAGGAAGAGAGTTTGGCGAGGTTATGATATCCTTTTTTGTTTTTTGCTAGGAGTACAGTCTGGTAACCGTCGTCCTTTTGGCTTTTGTTATTTCGGTCCTTGGTCAAGTTAAATTCACAACCGATGATGGGTTTGATTTCTTTTGCAAGGGCTTCTTTGACAAAATTGAATGCCGCCATCATGTTGCCGTGGTCTGTCATGGCGATCGCAGGCATCTTCATTTCCTTTGCAAGGGCTATCATTGCAGGAATTTCAGAAGTCGCCTGCAGGACAGAATATTGCGTATGGACATGCAGGTGCGAAAAAGGCATGTCCGTCATGACCGAGATATCTGCTGTTCCGGCAGCTTTCAGGACATCTTTAGCGGCTGTTTTTTGATCATCCTTTACATTGGCAAAGTTGGCCGCATCCAGTTTTGGTGCCTCATATATAACTTCCGAAACCAGGATTCCCTTTTCCGGGGAAATTACTTTTTGGGTAATCAGACCAAAAAAACATTTGGCAGTGGCTGCTACGTCATAGGCCGCATCGTGGGCATCCTGAAATCCGTTGCCAAAAAGTTTGTGGTGCAATTCCGTCAAAGTCGGCCATTTGTATTTCCCTCCTTTGCCGCCCGGTAGCGCACAAAAATCCGTGGAAAGGTCTTTGGTATCCATTTCCTTCATGGACTGCAGCTTCATGGGAATTTGCTTTCGCAAAAACTCAGAACCCACCACATTGATGTCAAAACCGATGTTGTGACCTACGAGGTAGTTGGCTTTTTCTACATCCTCATGAAAAATTGCGAGCACTTTATCCAAAGCATGACCTTCTCTGGTGGCACGTTCTGTGGAAATGCCGTGCACTTTTTCGGCATTGTAAGGAATGGTGAATCCTTCCGGTTTGACAATGTAATTATGATTGGAAAGGAGTTTGCCTTTGGCATCATGAAGCTGCCATGCCACCTGAACCAGCCTTGGCCAGTTGTCATCATCTGACATGGGGGCATTGTAACTTCTTGGTAATCCGGTGGTTTCGGTATCGAAAATAAGGTACATAGGTGCTACTCAAAATTGGATGGTCTAAAATAAGACATATCCTCGGGAGCTGCTATGCGAGTGGGGCAAATTGTCGGGATTTAATTTTAGATTTTCACATTAAGCCATTTGAAATGGATAAGCTTTTTTGTTAAACTTAACCCATGAAAAAATACAAGGCAAAAAAGGGAACAGGCATAAAAATCCTTTTGGCTTTATCAATACTTTTTCCTGTTCTTGTTTATGTTTTTGAGAGTCAACTACCTCTAAATTTCTCCGTGATTTTTCTGCTTCTTTTGATTCCGATTTTAATGCTGAGTTGGGTTTACCTTAGCACCGCTTATTGGATTGACAATGAAAAACTTTTTTATAAATCAGCATTCTTAAAAGGTGATTTAGATATCCATCAAATTAGCGGGATTACCAAAAATAGAACTTTGTGGACCGGGGTCAAACCTGCGATGGCCGGCAAAGGACTTATCATAAAAATGAAATATGATGAAATTTATGTAGCTCCTGAAGACAATGAGGAAATGATTGAAGATTTATTAAAAATCAATTCTGGAATTGAAGTTGTGGAATAAAAACTTGCATCTCTTATGTTTAAATACCTTTCTCAATACAAAAAGCCAAAAAGATACAAGGGGATTTTGTTGCCTAATCCATATTCCAAATCATCTGCAGCAATGAATGAATCGGGAAGATTGGCGATTTGGCTGAAGTCTTTATTTTTTCCGCCTATTTCAAATAAGTACTTATCATCGATCAGAAAATCTCCCTGCTGAGGGTAGGTGACTGTTCTTTTACTGTTTGCCAATTGGTTATAAAAAAATGTTTCCCTGACATTTCCTTTATTTTGGTTTTCAAGGGCCAAGGCATAAATGAGATTCGTGTTGGACAAAAAGATTTTGTCTGGCTTATTCATCATGCTGACTCCATGGGATGAATTTCTAAGGTTTCTGATGAGCCTAGATGTTTCCAACATGTGGAGCATTTCCAGTAACCTAGGCCTCGTAGTTTCTGTTTTTTCTGCCAGTTTGGTGATGTTTGGGCTGAAAGGGACAGCCGTGGATAAGATGTAAAGTAATTTTTTCAGTTTTGCCTGGGTAGCGGTGGAGATGTCCCTTCCTTCAGGTAAATCATAATCTATAATGACATTGATCAACTGATTGATTTTAGAGATATAATCTTGCTGTCCTTCTTTAAAAAAGGGGTAGGCTCCATATTGTAAGTATTGTTCAAACTCGGCTAATGGGTGTGGCAAAACCTCAATTATTTTGCTTGAAAGCTCTTGGTGATTGATGAGCAGATAGTTCAAATCAACCGGTGAAGCCACTATTTGATGTTTCAATGCAATGTATTCCCTAAAAGATAATTCGGGAAGTTCATAATAAACCAATCTCCTGCTCAAGTCAACTTGGGACTTTTGAAGCGGAAGAATTGACGAACCGGAGATCACCATTTTCAAGTCCGGGTAAAAATCATAAAGGTTTTTTACTGCGGCTTGCCAATCCCCATACTTATGCACCTCATCCAAAAAAAGGTGCTTTCCACCCAATTGGATAAATCGCTCTGCCACTTCTACAAGTCCCTCTTGTTTGAAATATAGGTCATCCAATGATATGTAAAGGGATTGGCTTTCTGGAAGTTTCTCTTTCAAATATTGGAGCATCAGAGTAGATTTACCTGTACCTCTTGCACCAAGGATACAAATTGCTCTTGCGTCCCAATTGATTTGGTGGTATAGATTTCTTTTAAAATCTAATTTGACCGACCTTAAAAGGTTTTTGTATCTTGTAATTAACGATTCCATTGTATCTTCAAAGATACGATTTAATATTTAAAGTGTATCTTTGAAGATACAAAAAATATAATTAATTGTATCTTTAAAAGTACGAAACCGCAATTCATATGAAATCTCTCCTTTTTATATCCTTGTTATCCCTCAGTTTTGGGACTTTTGCACAGACAGTGAACCTTCAAGTTGAAACCAATGAATTCATCTTTGGAGACGACAGGCCTTTTGCGCAGTGTCATGCTTCCTCTATAGAGAAATTGGGAAATGGGCAATATATGATCGTTTGGTTTGCTGGTTCTCATGAGAAAAACGACGATGTCGGGATATGGATGTCCAAAGGCCAACCCGGAAACTGGAAAGCCCCACAGATGCTGGTCAAAGTCAGAAACGATCCGCATTGGAACCCTGTGCTGTTCAATGCTCCGGATGGAAAATTGTATCTCTACTTCAAAGTTGGAAAGGAAATCGACGATTGGGAGACTTGGGTGCAGTATTCGGAAGATGGTGGCGATACATGGTCAAAGGCAAAAGAACTCGTGGAAGGTGACCGTGGGGGTAGGGGACCTGTCCGTAATCATATCCTGGTATTATCAGACAGCACTTGGTTGGCACCTGCTTCCTTGGAAAAAGACAGGGTTTGGAATGCCTTTGTGGACAGGTCTGAAGATGGTGGCAAAACCTGGCTCAATACAGAAACTTTGATCCTAGATCGAAAGCTGATCACAGGTGAAGGCGTCATCCAACCTGCACTTTGGGAATCAAAGCCAAATAGGATTCACATGCTTTTGAGAACTTCTGCCGGAAAAATCGGTAGGAGTGATTCCAAAGACAATGGCTTAACCTGGTCACCTGTGGAACTGACAGATTTGCCCAATAACAACAGCGGCATAGACCTCGTCAAGATCAAGGATGAAACCATCGCGTTGGTCTATAATCCGGTTGGTGAAAATTGGGGCAAGCGCTATCCAATGCAGTTGGCGGTTTCATTTGACAATGGACAGACTTGGCCAATAAAGGAAGTAATCGAGGCTGGGGAGGGGAAAAATGAGTTTTCTTATCCTTCGATCATTTATGATGAAGGGTATTTGGTTTTTTGTTATACATGGAATAGGGAAAAGATCAAATTTGTCAAGGTTGAGGTGGGATTCTGATACTGGCAGATGATCCATTCCTTTGGTTCAATTAAGAGGTAAAATAAATTAAGAGGATAGCCACCTGTCATAGAAGCTTTTTCATTTAAACCCTTTTTTAATAATTCATACCCATCTATTCATTTTTTGGCTTTGGGACAGTAAAGTACAATCCACACAGCTCTAGACTTGGGCCTTTTTACATTTCAAAGTGTAATTATCTGAAGAATGAACATTTGTGTAGAAAATGATTCATATCCAAGGAAAACAAAATTTAAATCCATTTCCGGCTAAAAAACAATAATTATTAAAGAATCCCTTTAGATTTTATAATAATAAAAATAATAAAATATTAAAATTTGTGAAGTGAATATTTTAAAAACATGACTAATCAAATTTTCAATTATCCAAAAATAATTTAATTCGTTTAGGTCTCGATTCATAAAAAAACGATCGAGGAATATTCATGATAGTCAAATTACTTAATTATTTGAAACCAAAAATCTATTTAAAATGAAAAGTCTTGTAACATTATTTATTCTAATGGCAACTGTAGGAAGTGCTTTTGCTCAAAGTTCTTTCAAGCCTGGTGCTGGGTTAAATTTCACAAATATTTCAGGAACACTGGATGATGCAAACGGTCAAATGGGCTGGCAGGCAGGTGCTTCCGTCGAGTTAGGAAACAAATTTTATGTTGAGCCTGGTATATTCTATATGACTCGGAATGTCGAATCTACGTCCATCAATGATGGTGTATCCTCGCTGTCCGATGCGAAGTTCCGTGGTTTTAGAATCCCACTGTCGATAGGCTATAACATTCTTGGCAATACAGATTCTTCATTTGGTTTCCGTGTTTTTGGAGGAGGATCAGCCTTTATATTATCTAGTGTGTCTGATGGATATGCCATAAGTGATTTTAACAACCCTGAATGGGGAGTATTTGCAGGGGTAGGTGCCGATATTTCTATTATCTTCATTGATTTGAGTTACCAATGGTCCCTAACCAATGTTCAAAAAAATATTCCTGGTATTGATTTGGGAAGAACAAACGGAGTGTTTTTGACGGCAGGATTTAGATTTTAAGATAAAAACTTCCAGTTGAAATTGACAAGGGTTTGCCGGAGTTTCTCCTGAAAACCCTTTCATTTTTTTATCATTTTCATTTCCAAAATCAATTTTGAAATATTGTATTTATTCTGAAATTCTTTAGAATTTGGTTTCTACTCGGGTCTTCCTATTCAGCAACTTTTTAATAGGCCAATAGTCCCATTTTGGCTTTACACTCTTTTCTTATTTATCAGTGGATTTTGTTATTTCATCGATCAAATGATTATTTTTCAGTATTGAAAGTGACTTGATTTCTTCACGGCTATTTGACTCCAACTGATTTCATGAATTATATTCTAACCGTTCCTTTTTTTAAGCCAAGTTTACTTAAATCAATCCATCTATTGTTGGGATTAATTCTCTTTTTCCCGGGCTCAGTCCAGGTTTTTGGACAACAACAAGACACCACTTCTCTTATTCTAATCGATACTGCAGCCAAAGCGGAATTTACCCGCAAACTTCAAAAGATTGGTTCTGATGGATTTCTTAAAAGTGTAGAGGAGTTTAATGCCTCTCGTGTTCAGGGAATCCAGAGGTCTGTTATGTCGCAGGTCAAAAATACGGTTCAGGAGGCGAGGATATATTTGGGAAGTGGCTTTGATTCGCTAAAGATTGAAAAAGAACTTGCACTGATCAATACCCAACGGGAGATTGTGGAAAAGGGAGTTTTTGATAATGATGACATACTCCAGTCAGATAGGAATCTAGCGGTATCAAGGGCGATTTTATGGGAATTGTTTGACAAAGCCAATTCGTTCAAAGAAAAAATACAGGACCGATCCCAAGAATTATTCAGATTGAGTTATGAGATTGACTCTCTGTCCGGCATTGAGGAGATTTATAAATTTTCCTCAGATTCAGTGCTTGCGGCTGCTTATGCCAAGAAGTTTGTACTTCTAGCCAAAGAAATTGAGCCAACATTTAATGCCCTTCACTATACCCTAAATAGTCTGGATAAATTACAGTCCAAAACTGACGAGGTTTTGATTACCCTCCAGGCCTCCATATTGGAGATAGAAAGAAGAAGGGGAGAATTGAATCGGGAAATTCTTTCAAAGGAGGTGAGTGGTTTTGCAAATGTGGGTTTTTCTTCCTTTAGCTTTTGGGAAGTGGTAAAAATGTCCCATCAAAAAGAGGTTTTGGCTTTAATCTTATATTTTGAGATCTACAGTGGGAGAATTATTACCATGCTTTTTTTGGTTCTTTTGCTCACTTTTTTCATCTCAAATGTTAAAGTTCATGTTAGGGAAGAAACCCATTCAGAAGATTTTGAAAATCAACATCTTGTCCTTAAGAACCCGTTTTTTTCCTCTCTCATTATCATTATTGGCATTTTCCAGTTTTTCTTTCCTTCTCCACCATTTGTCTTTTATTTTTTACTCTGGATGATTGCCGGTATTTCCTTGAGCATCCTTTTCAGAAAGTTTCTTTCTAAATACTGGATGGTATTTTGGGTAGTCGTGTTGGTTGTTTTCTTTATATCCAACTCTATCAATTTGTTATTGGCATTTACCCAAGTGGAGAGGATAGCCATGTTAATTTTGTCTTTCATTGGGGTTTTGTATGGCATATTCTTATTTGCCAATGATAAAAGGGTACAACTCAAAGAAAGGCGCATCTTGTATTTTGTGGCGCTTATGTTGGGTATGCAGTCCCTATCATTGATTTTCAACCTTTACGGAAGCCTTAATTTTTCCAAAGCCTTATTGGTCAGTGGTTTTCTCGGAGTTGTACTTGGGATCATTTTGTTATGGGCTGTGAGGTTGATCAACCAGCTTTTGGCTTTGGCTTCCAATATTTATAACAAACCGGACAAGAAGCTTTTCTTTATCAATTTTGATAAGGTTGGAGAGAAAGTGCCAAGCCTGTTTTACATGCTACTCACGTTTGGATGGGTCATTTTGGTAGGGAGAAATTTCTATGCTTACCATTTGATTTCGGGAAATTTTACCAATTTCCTCAATGCCCCACAGACCCTTGGTAGCTATGATTTTACCATCAATGGGTTGTTTATTTTCTTTGTTATCTTAGTGGTTTCGGTTCTTTTGTCGAGAATAGTTTCCTTCTTTAGCTCGGATCCTGATACAGCAAATGCACCTACCAAAAGAAAAAGCATCAGCTTGGGAAGTTGGCTTCTTTTGGTTCAGATTTTCATTATCAGCATGGGCTTGTTTTTGGCAGTGGCGGCATCCGGGATTCCTTTGGACAAGATTACCATTGTACTTGGTGCCCTGGGGGTGGGAATCGGACTTGGCCTTCAGGGACTTTTCAACAACCTTGTCAGCGGAGTAATTATTGCATTTGAGAATCCGGTCAAAGTGGGGGATTTGATAGAAATCAACGGAAAACCGGGAGTGATGAAATCCATCGGGTTCCGAAGCAGTGTGGTCAATATGTATGAAGGGGCAAGTATCATCATTCCTAACGGGGATCTTCTTGGTCAGCAACTTGTGAACTGGACTATGGGAAAAGGGAAAAAGGTCAGCATTGTGGTAGGGGTGGCATATGGAACTGACCTCGAACAAACCGCTATGTTGATCAAAGAGATTTTGAAAAATGATTCTCGGATCCATCCACAGCCAATACCAAGAGTTCTGCCTTTGGAGTTCAATGATAGTAGGATAGACCTAGAAATTGCCTTTTGGGTGACACACTACCTAGAGGTCCCTTTTGTCAAAGGCGACATCATCAATCAAATCGATGTGATGTTCAAGAAGCAGGGAATTGTTATTCCCTTTCCGCAGCGTGATATACATTTCAGGTCAAGTTTTGAAACCCAAAAAGGTGACTTGGATGAATATGCCAATACCGGAAGTCCTGAAAAGGATTAAGGAAAGCTATATTTCCTTTTTCGTCTTTCCACCGTTCTTTTCAACAGATATTTCCCTCTGGTCGATGTGACAAGGATAAGTTATTTACTATTCTTAACCTTTTTTTTGGATCGAACTTCCTACTTCCAAACTTCCCACCTCCATACTTCCATCCTTCCCACCTTCCCACTTCCAAACTCCCCTTCTTCTCACCTTTTCCCTTCCCAAGGCACATAGACCACTTTTTTGGTTTTGAAAAATTCTTCCTTGAAATAGTCGTCTAAGTGGTAGGCCACATAGCTGACTTCTCTTTCTTCCATTTCCTCATCGACATCACCGCCTTTGAGCAGCAGCAGGCCGTTTTGGAGTTCGTTGAAGTCTTCTTTTTTGAATTTATTTTTGACCCAAGGAAGGATATTTGCAAAACGGGTCACAGCCCTGCTGAGAATAAAGTCATATTTCCTTACCAAATCTTCAGCCCGAACCTGTTGGGCTTCGACATTGGAAAGCTTCAGTTGCTTAGCGATGTCTTTGACAACATTGATTTTTTTACCGATCGAATCTACTAGATGAAAATGTGTTTCGGGAAACATAATTGCCAATGGAATTCCCGGAAATCCTCCTCCTGTACCGATATCCAATATTTTTGTTCCAGGTTCAAATTGAATCACTTTTGCGATACCCAATGAATGGAGGACATGTTTTTCGTAAAAGTGTTCCATGTCCTTTCTGCTGATTACATTGATTTTTTCATTCCAATCAGCATACAAAGGGCCAAGTTTGGCGAATTTTTCCTTTTGGGATTCTGTCAGATCCGGAAAATATTTGAGAATAAGGTCCATAAATTCTATTGGAGTTAAGTTTCAAAATTAGGGCTTTCGATTGGCTATTTTGCCCCTTGGGAAATAAAAAAAGGCAAATGAAGAATCACCTGCCTTTATAAAGGAGTAGTCTGTTTTACTTTATTGCATTTTCGGCAACAGGAGAAAATGATTCTGATTTGGTTTTAACATTGGCTATCAAATGGTTGCCCACATTTTTCCCTTTAACAGATCCATTGACAATGGCCGGCATAAAGTGGATGCCGCCATAAAGTCTGCTGATTGTCGCTTCGTCTGCCGCCTGCCTGAAAGAGTCAAATTCTCTAATCGGGAGACCGTAGGCCACTTCCGTAGAATCTACAAAATGGAAGGGCTCACCAAATAAACTGGTCAAAGCTTCAGCGGCCGCATTGGATGCCACACTATGTCCACTTGTATACTCAGGGAACGGAGGAGTCTGCAATAGCGGTAACCAATCTTCGTCAATATACCGGTTGATATATGTCTCAGGCCGGATCAACCTGGTCTCGTATTTTTCATCCCAACAGGATATAAACGCATCAAAAACCGCCAAACCCGTATAGACCAGAGTTTCAGAAGTTCCTTTCCAATCCTGCACTGCTGTTTTGGAAGATATCGCAGCGATACCCATCCAATGGCCTCCGGGGGTGATTTTCTTCTCAGCAAACATCACGTGTCCTTTGACATTGACCTTGTAGGGATTACAGTCCCAAAACATGGCGATATCCTTTTGATCAGAAGTGAGATTATTTACGGTAGAGAAAACAAACTCTGCCTCTTTGTAAAATTGACTTTTGGGGTCAAAACTGAATTCGGTAACGGAATTTGTTCTAAACTGTGATGCCGAATCAAGGACAAAAGGCCTGATTTTATTCCAATGAGGCTCAATTCCTTCCCCATAAGCAGGAGGAGTTGGTTGCCAAGTGCTTGGGTCGTTGCTGACGGTATATTTTTCGAAAGAACGGCTTTCATGATAATTGTCTTTTTTGTAATAGGCAATTACGTGTGCACCGACTTCATCACCGAGTTTGACAGATCTTTCAAATACTTCATCCGGAATGCCTTTTTCTCTAAGCTCTGCATAAGCATTGTCACGGTGTTCAGTCATTAGATTTTCTGAGAAAATCAACGCAGTTGCCACTTTGTAATAGGCCGCAAGAGAAGCCAAAGGATAATAGATTTGTCCTGTTGTATCAAATTCAGTTTTCTCAAAACCATTGAGCTGACCCATCAAAGATTTGTAATTGGGATCGGAGAGTGCAGCCACTTCAAATGCAGCTATGGAAGAATAGGCATAAATCCTGCTTGCGACAGGGGGTGAGAAAATATCATTGATGATGACAGTGGTGAGTTTGTCCTGGGCAGCAATCTGGTAGGAACCATCCGTAATGGCGTTTTGATAATCCTTTTTTTCCTGACAGCCAAATCCGAGATTTGCTAGGAAAACGATAAGGAGTAATCTTGGGAATATACTTTTCATGGGTTATAAATCTTTGGCTATTCTTCTGTTTTAGAGATTCCTCAATGGTAGATCGGGAGGAAAGGGTGTGGTTTTGATCCCTCAAATTTAAATATTATTCCCAGATTTACATTAATTTTCATTGTCCAAATAGACTGATTTTAAGCAGGTTTTATGGTTTGAACTGGAAAAACAGAGGAGTTCCGTTGTTTCTAACCGCTACCAGAATTTCTTTTTCAACTAATTTCAATTTTGAAATGTTTCTGAATTCCCCCCAATATTCTTTCCCGTTAATTCCCATCGGCATGGTCTCCCAATTTCCATTTTCCCATTTCATCAAAACCAAAGGCTGTGCATCTACTTTGCCAAAATCATTGCGGAAGCCATGGAAATTCCCGATTCCGAGCAGGTATTGGTTCCCATTGGATTGGAAAGAGGCAAAACCATGGAGGGGACTGAATTGTGCCTCAACAGGAAATGGACTGAATTCAAATCCTTTTTCACCTTTGTTCCAAAATACCCCTGATCTAAATTCCGAAGCTTGGTATTTGGAAGCCTTATCAATCTGAGAACTTTCAAAAA
This sequence comes from Cognataquiflexum rubidum, assembly GCF_022538115.1. Lineage (GTDB taxonomy): Bacteria > Bacteroidota > Bacteroidia > Cytophagales > Cyclobacteriaceae > Cognataquiflexum > Cognataquiflexum rubidum. Next base: position 171,499 of record NZ_JAKZAL010000009.1, read on the forward strand.
GATCTGAAGGGGATTGGATAGTGGCATATTCAATATAATTTGGATGTTTTCTTTTGATGCCCGGGATCTGTTTGATCAGGTCATCTCTCGTGGCAAAAGGAACCAAATGACCTTCCATATAATGGAAAATCAAGGGATCAGCCTGCCCGTTTTCATCAAAATCTCCGTGGTAAAGCCAAACAGGTTTATCGGGACTTGCTTTGAGTTTGGAATTCAATCCCAGGTTTCCTACCAAGATATCTCCCATCCCGTCTCCGTCCAGATCTTCCACTTCCCAACCAAAAAACCAACCTGGAAAGTTTAGGGATTCGGTCTTGGCCAACTCAAATTTTCCTTCGGGATTTTGGCGGTAAACCTGCACAGGCATCCATTCTCCTGCCAATACGAGTTCTTTTTTTCCATCATTATCCAGGTCAGCCCATTTTGCCTTTTTGACCATGCCAGGTTGAAAACCCTCTCCAAAATAGGTTATTGTAGATTCTTTGAATTGGCCTCTGCCGTCGTTGAGCAAGAAATAGCTTTTGGGGATTTCACCATAATTGCCTGTAACAATGCCGGAACAGACAAAAATATCCGGTGCCCCGTCTCCATTGACATCGTGGACGGCGAGGGTCGAGGTATTTTCGGCAATAGGAGGGAGGGAATTCATGGAAAAGAAGAAATTTCCCTTGCCATCGTTCAGGAAAAGCCTGTCAAAGTTGAAAAATTCTTTCCTCGTAGATTCGTTACCTCCACTTCCTATGTAAAGGTCCAAAGTGCCATCAAGGTTAAAATCCTCCAGAATTGCGACCACGTCCTCAGCCATATTCAGTTTGTCAAAGACAGGCTGATTACTTTTTTCAAACTTGCCACCTTCCATCTGAAAATAGAAAACTCCGGCCTGACCTTTGGCCCCGCCAAAGAAAATATCATCCAGACCATCCCCATTCACATCTCCTACTGCCAATGCAGGACCTTCAGTCGAATACTTTCTTGGGATCAAATATTCCCTTCTAAAATCATCAAAATCAAGGTTTTCTTCATGGGTCCAATCAATACCAAAATCCCTGACTTCCAAAATCGGGGTTGAGCCATTAATGGAAATTGAAGATTTCTTCCCTTTTCCTTTTTCCAATAGATGTCTTTTATTGACGGCAAGGTTTCGGAAAATTTCTGTAACTGTGGCATTCCAGACAACCACCACAGAATCCAAAGCAGAATTTTTCCCTAAACCAAAAGTCAAAGTTGTGGACGTTCCTGATTGGAATCCTCGGGAAGTGCTCAGTGTTTGGTGAAATATTTCTTCCCCACTATGGACAAATACCTGCGCACCAATCCCGAAAGTATTGGGATTTTCTCCTTTCAAATCAAACTGAACAAAATGGTTTTGAAGTTTTGCAGCAGTTTGGTTTTGGTATAAAAATGCTTCTTGGTCAATATTATTGACCACCAAATCAAGGTCTCCATCATTGTCCAGATCCGCATAGGCAGAACCGTTGGAGTAGGAGAGTTGGTCCAAGCCCCATTCTTTGGCCATATTGGTAAATTTCAGATCGCCCTCATTCTTGAAAGAAAAATTGGAAAGCTTGACCGTAGGCAACATATTAATCTGTTTCGCTTGGATTTCCTTTTCTGACAGACCTGGACTTGGTTCCTGACTATATTGAATAAAGTCGAGGTCATTGGGGCGTTTGACTATCCCATTGGTAATGTGGATGTCTTTTTGGCCGTCATTATCCATGTCAAAAATCAGGGGAGACCAGCTCCAATCTGTGGCAAAAGTATTGGTCAAAAGACCGATTTCGCTGAACTTTCCGTCACCGCGATTAAGTTGAAGGTGGTTTCGGACATATTGGTCGCCGTAGCCGAGACGCTTTTTGACATCAAATACTTCCTGCTTGTCTTCCCCTACTGACTTCATCCAAATCTGGGGATCGGAGGGAAGCATGTCTGTGGTGAAAATATCAGACAAGCCATCATTGTTGATGTCTCCCAGGTCATTTCCCATGCTGTAGCGACTGGTATTGGAGATATATTCCTTTAAGGATTCTTTGAAGGTTCCATCAGCCTGATTGATATAGAGGTAATCATCCTCGGTAAAATCATTGGAAACATACAAATCCATCCAACCATCCCCATTGATGTCAGCCATGCCTACTCCCAAGCCGAAACCCAGACTGCTTGAAAGGATTCCTGCTTCTTCGGTAACTTCAACCATCCTGTTTTCCCCTTCTGCCAAAAGATTTTTGAACAGTTTGTCTCCGCCTTTTTCATCTTGATTCGTGAATTTGGTGTCTGCATTGGCAAAGACTTCAGGCTTTTTGATGGAATGATTGAGTAAATAGAGGTCTAAGTCTCCGTCTTGGTCATAGTCAAAAAACAGCGAATGGGTCGAAAAACCCACAAAATCCACTCCGTATGCTGCGCCTTTTTCGGAGAAAGTCAAATCACCGTTGTTGATATAGAGCTTGTTTTTTCCGGTCAGGCCTTTGTAATCCCCGACTTGGGCGACGTATATGTCCAGCAATCCGTCTCCATTGACATCTGCCATCGTGACTCCGGTTGACCAACCGCCATCGCCTGTGACCGCCGCTTTTTGGGTGATATCTTCAAATTTGAAATCCCCTTTGTTCAGGTACAATTTGTTTTCACCTTGGTTTGAAGTGAAATAGATGTCCACCAAACCGTCATTGTTGATGTCCCCGGTAGCCACACCGCCTCCATTGTAGAAGTACAGGTATTCGAGAATGTTCATCTCCTCGGAGGATACGAGGTCGTTTCGGAATTCGATTCCGGTTTCTTTAGAGTCTAAAAGTTTGAAAAGTGTTTCCTCTTTGGGTTTGGAACAGGAGAATAATCCCATAAAAATGAAAGAAAACATTCCTATTACTAAATAGGACGATGGTTTCAAATCAAGATTTCTAAGCTTCAAAACTTTGCGCCTTTGCGCCTTTGCGAGATTAACTTTCATTTCTTTATCTCCCAAAATTCCACCGGTTCATTGTTTTTGACCACCATCAAGAGCTTTTTGCCTTTCAATTCCAGGATTTTCAAATCCCTGATTTCTCCATCCAATTTCAAACCATGGTCGCGGTTTTGCCAATAGTCAAACGTTCCATCGCCTTTTCCGATCAGCACTTCTCCATAACTTCCGTCATATTGCCCGACTTCCGGCTTGGCGCCCCGAAGATTTCCCCCCATGATCAGATCCTGATTGCCATCGCCATTGAGGTCTGCCACCAATACCGCATGCATCCATGAGCGCTGCGCAAATCTAGGCAAGGCTTTCATTTCAAATTTCCCGTTGCCCTGATTCATTAATACCGCAGAAGAGAGGAAATTAACCTCCTTCATGACTGATTTACTGATTTCTTCCGGGGTGAAAATATCCTCCAAAGTCTGATTATTGTATGCGCTGTATTTGAGATACCTCTTTTTAAGTGCCGGCAATTGTCCCTCGAGTTGGTGTTTTAGGGTGAAAGGAACATGTTTATCTCCCTGTTTTTTGACATACACATGTTCTACCGATCCGTTTTGGTCAAAGTCGTTGACATACATGCGGATAGGACTTTCTACCGAAGCTTTAAACCTTGTATTCAATCCATGATTAGCCAATGCAAAATCTGGTTTGCCGTCATTGTTGAAATCCCCAACCACAATCGCCTGATACCATCCTTTGTACCCTGCCATTTCCGGCATTTCTATTTTTTCAAGTTTATTGCCTGTATTTCTAAAAAATGTCGGGGCCATCCATTCTCCTACAATCACCAAATCCATTTTTCCATCGCCATCATAATCGGTCACAGCCGCATCGGTCACCATTCCAAGCTCTTTCAGCTGTGGTGCAAATTGGACAGTACCATCGGTGAAGTTTCCCTTGCCGTCATTGATCAAAATAGAAGAGTTGGGATTGACTCCATAGACAAACGGTACCAATCTCGACCCTGCAAAAAGGTCCATTGCGCCATCGCCATTGATGTCCAATGCTCTGATCACAGCCGAACTGTTGGTCAGAAACTGTAGCCCGCTGTTTTCGGATTTGGTAAAGTTTCCTTTTCCGTCATTCAGGTACAATCTATCCGCCAGATCCGGCGAACCGAATCCTGATTCATTACCGCCTGATGCCACCACCAAATCAAGACTTCCATCTCCATTGGCATCGAAGAATATCCCGTTTCTATCTTCAGAGAATTTGTCAGCCTCAAATACCTTTTGGTCCGTTGGCCTGAAATTCCCATTGGCATTTTGGATAAATAGCTGACCTGCAAAACCTTTGGCTCCACCGATAAATACATCTTCCAATCCATCCCCATTCACATCTCCCCAAATTGCTTTTGGCCCTTCGGTAGAGAGCATATGATAAGTCAATCTGTCCCTGTCAAAATCAACCATAAGGTTTTCCTGATGGGAATAATCCAAAATGGTATTTGGATCAACTTTAGAGAAAATCTGACTAGCAGACTTTTCAAAAAATGCAAATCCTTCCTCCGCATCTTTTGCTTCTTCCCATTTCAAAACCAATACCGTATCAGCAGCAATATCTCGAAGCAAGGTTATTTTGCCATCCGGCCACCTGACCTGAACCTGGTCCAGTTTTGTTTTCGATCCCAAACCAAAATTCAGCCTTGGGTCAACCGACGATTGAAAACCCCTGTTGGGCATCTGCTCTTGGTAAAAAATCTGGTCTCCCGCTACCAACCTCACTTGGGTGCCGATTGCAGCTGTATTTTTCTCTTTTCCGGTGAGCTGGATTTTAAGAAAGTGATTTTCAGGAGCCAATTCCTTGGATCTGTTTTTATAAATCAGGACCTCATTGTTCACATTGTTGATGACAAGATCCATGGCGCCGTCATTGTCAAGGTCTCCATACGCCGATCCATTGGAATGGATGGGATCGCCCATGCCCCATTCGTGTATGACATTCTCAAAAACAAGGTCTCCTTTGTTCTTGAAAGCATAATTGGAGACAGGATTGATCGGCATCGGATCTACCAAAGCTTTGTAATCCACACCTGCTTTGCTGATAATTTTCTGTTTGGTTTCATCATTGTCGATGAAATTGAGATAATCCAGATCAGTCAGGTCCTTATAGATACCATTGGCCACGAAAATGTCCTTCAAGCCGTCATTGTCCATGTCAAACATCAATGCTGCCCAACTCCAATCGGTCGCTTCTACATTGGCCAATCTTCCCATATCAGAGAAAGTACCGTCCCCATTGTTGATATGAAACATGTTTCTCGTGTATTGGTAGTGGTAATCATGCTGGACGTTGAACTGAAACTTGTCGTAGCTTTCAAAAGTCGTGATCTGTTTGAGACGTTCTGAGGGCTCGGGGAGCATTTCAGTGACAAATATGTCTAAATGACCGTCATTGTTGATATCCGCGATATCCGCACCCATGGAAGCTGCTGAGATAGCACGCATGTAAGTCGTCAGGCTTTCGGTAAAAGTCCCATCCTGATTGTTGATGTAGAGATAGTCTCTTTCGAAAAAATCATTGGAAATGAAAATATCCATCCAACCGTCCTGATTGACATCACCGATGGTAATCCCCAATCCAAATCCAATCGTGCTTCCATATATTCCTGCTTCTTCTGATACGTCTGTGAATTTTTCACCGTCGTTTCTGAATAGCTTATCACCACCGACAGGGTCTCTTTTAGGCCTTTCGTTTTGCATTTTATTGAAACTGCCGATTGACTGATAGCTATTGTTGAGCAGATAGACATCGAGGTCTCCATCATTGTCATAGTCAAAAAACACTGCGTGGGTGGAATATCCCTGATCGGCTAGGCCATATGCCTCTGCTTTTTCAGTAAAAGAGCCATCTCCGTTGTTGATAAAAAGCTCATTCTGCTTGTTGTCCCCTGCGATGTCCCCCGAATTGCAGACATAGATATCCAAAAATCCGTCGCCATTGACATCCGCCATCGCCACGCCTGTGCTCCAAGCCCTCGTGCCTGCTACTCCGGCTGTCGCGGTTACATCTTTGAACTTGAAATCACCCTCGTTCAGGTAGAGTTTATTTTCTCCCAGATTGGAAGTCAGGTAAAGGTCAATAAGCCCGTCATTGTTAACATCACCCATGGCCACACCACCGCCGTTGTAGAAGTTACGGTAAGTGAATATGTTGAACTTCTCATCAAAAGGAAGGTCATTTCTGAATGTTACCCCTGAAGCGGAAGATTCTATTTTTTCGAAAAGGGTATCCTTTTTTTCAAGTTCAGGGGATTTGCATGAAGCAATGGCCGCGGCAATAAAAAAGGAAATTAAGAGGGATTTATTAAGATGCATCTTCTACTTTTTTTGTCATTTCGGTGATATCCCTGACACGTAGATCGAGGATTTCAACCCGGACTGTGTTGATATTTTTTTTAAAGACTCTGATCAGTCTGTTGCCGTCGATTTTGACCATTGCGCTGATGGATTTGTCCTTGTTGGCTACTTCAAAGAAGCCTTCGCCATACCAAGATTCCAACAAATCAACCACATCGGTGATCAGATTTTCATTTGAAAACTCCTCATTTCCTGGAAACCATTGCGTATATCCAAACTCCATCGGCATGAAAAACAGTTTGTCATTTTCAAAATCAGGGTAAAAGTTCATTTGTACACTTTTTCCGGAGGCAAATTTTGGAATGTACTGAATCTGAAGGTAATGATCCCCATTGACCAAGATTCCATTTTTATTGTGTTCCCAACAGGTGCCAAAAAACTCTTTCCTTCCCATCCCAAATTTGATATCCAGAAATAGGTCATCGACTACTTTTCCTGATGCAAGTTCCCTTTCTTTTACCAAATCATATTCAGACTTGGGTTTGCATGAAACCACCAAACCCAAAGCGAACAGCAACATGAATACTCTGATCATTTATTTTTGATTCTAAATTTTAAACTTACTTGATTCCCTTTTTGATTCTTTTTTCCTGGATTCTTTCTTTTCTTCACTCAAACCTTTATCTCTCACTTTTTATTTTCCTCTGAGCCCTCAGTGCGCTCTGTGGTGATTTATTTCTTTCACCTCAACGCTCTCTTGTTTTTGGAGGGAAGCAAATTCGGTTTTGAGATTACTTCGGCCAAAAATCGAATCTTTTCTTTCCCCATCTATACTACCAAGATTTGACCGCTACGCGGTCTTCCTTCGGCCATTTTCTCTGGGGCCTCAGTGAGCTCTGTGGTGATTTTTTTTCTCTACCCTCAACTCTCTCTTGTTTTTGGCAGGAAGCAAATTCGGATTTGAGATTACTTCTGCCAAAAATCGAATCTTTTCTTTCCCCATCTATACTACCAAGATTTGACCACTACGTGGTCTTCCTTCGGCCATTTTCTCTGAGTCCTCAGTGCGCTCTGAGGTGATTTTTTTTCTCTACCCTCAACTCTCTCTTGTTTTTGGCGGGAAGCAAATTCGGATTTGAGATTACTTCTGCCAAAAATCGAATCTTTTCTTTCCCCATCTTTACTACCAAGATTTGACCACTACGTGGTCTTCCTTCCACCGCTTTCACTGGGGCCTCCCTCAGTGAGCTCTGAGGTGATTTTTTTTCTCTCTCCTCAACTCTCTTGTTTTTGGAGGGAAGCAAATTCGGATTTGAGATTACTTCTGCCAAAAATCGAATCTTTTCTTTCCCCATCTACACTACCAAGATTTGACCACTACGCGGTCTTCCTTCGGCCATTTTCTCTGAGTCCTCAGTGCGCTCTGAGGTGATTTTTTTTCTCTACCCTCAACTCTCTCTTGTTTTTGGCGGGAAGCAAATTCGGATTTGAGATTACTTCTGCCAAAAATCGAATCTTTTCTTTCCCCATCTATCCTACCAAGATTTGACCACTACGTGGTCTTCCTTCCACCGTTTTCTCTGGGGCCTCAGTGAGCTCTGTGGTGATTTTTTTCTTTCACTTTCTACCTCCAACCTTTAACCTCTTACTATTTCCAGCTCATTTCACCAATTCCCACACCACAGGTACATCATTATTCCTGCTCACCACAATTCTATTTCCTTTCGCTGTTTTGATGCTTTTGATATCCCTGATTTCTCCACGGACAAAGAATCCGGATTGATTGGCAGGAATCACCCGAAGGTCTTTTTCTGTGGTTCCTGACAGGTGCCAACCGAAACTCCCCATATTGATCCCCAACTCAGGTTTGATCCGGCTTTGGTTTCCCCCGAAGAGGAGATTGATTTTTCCCAAATCATCTTTGAAGGAATGGATAGCATAGACCGGGCTGCTTTGGATGGGATAGGGCAGAATTGCTTTTGCAAATGTACCATTTCCCTGATTGATAAACAGGCTCGTTTCTAAAGTATGTACGTTCAGGACCATGTTTCGGGACAAAATCTCCTGTGGAAATAAGTCCTCCAATCTTTTGTTTTTGTAAGCATCATAAGTCAACAATTGCTTTCGTAAGGCAGGCAATTGCTTGATCAAAGTGGATTTTAATACCAAAGGATAAGTACTGTCCCCTTCATATTGTGTCATGATTTGCTCTATACTTCCGTTTTGGTCGTAGTCGTTGATTTGTAATTGCAAGGGTTTTTCAGAAGAAGCTTGGAGACGTGTATTGGTTCCTGAATTTCCCGCCAGAATATCCGGCAGGCCGTCTCCGTTGACATCTGCTACGTGGAGGGTATTCCAAAGACCTCCTGTATTTTCAAATCCAAAGGCAGCGGACACATCGGAATATTTCCCATTGGTTTTCTTAAATACCCTGAGTGGCATCCATTCCCCGGCTATCAGAATTTCGGCTGTCCCATCCCCATCCAAATCCCCGATCCAGGCGTCTCTTGTCATTCCGATATTCTTCAATTCCGGAGCAAACTCCATGGTTTTATCCACAAAAACAGCATTGCCCTGATTTTCCAACAGGGTCACATCACCCGGTACACCATAGGCAAATGGCACTGTTCTCGTTCCGATCAAAAGATCCATTTCCCCATCTCCGTTATGGTCAAATGCCTTTGCAAAAGAGGAACTCTGAAAAACCATGGGGAGGCTTTCTTTTGTTTTGGAGAAATTCCCCTTTCCATCATTTAGGTAAAGCCGATCCAGGTAATTCATGTTAAAAGCACTGAATTCCAGACTTCCACTGACAACATAGAGATCCAAGTCGCCATCTCCATCCGCATCAAAAAACAACCCGTCTACATCTTCAGCTAAAGAATCGGCCTCAAATGTTTGGTGGAGTTGAAAGTCTCCCGAGGCCTTTTGAATAAATACTGAGGAGGCCTGTCCTTTTGCACCGGGAAGGAAAAGGTCATCGAGTCCATCTGCATTGATGTCACCGACAGCTATTTTTGGTCCTTCATTGGAGATCATATGGAACCGCAGCCTGTCTCTGTCAAAATCAATAAAATCACTTTCGCGATGCTTCCATGGAAGTTTGATGGAAGAGGGTAGGAGGAGGGGATTTGTAGCCGCCTTGACAGATTTCCAATCTTCAGTCGCTGTGGAAGGGTCCAATACCAACAATTGATCCGGTAAAACATCGGTTAACTTTGTTGTTTTTCCATTTGGCCAAAGGACGATCACGGAATCAATTTTCTCTACCTGACCGAGTCCAAAATGGAGCCTGTGGTCTACGGAAGACATATAGCCTTTGACTGGATTGTGCTCCGCATAGAACAGGTCATTTCCTGCAAAAAGTGTCACTTGGGTTCCAAATTGTCCTTTGAGTTCCAACTGAAGGAAATTGTTCTTGTTGATTTCTCTGCTGTTGTTTTTAAATACAGCCACTTCGCCGTTTAGGTTATTGACCACAAGGTCCAAATCACCGTCATTATCAAGGTCTGCATAAGCCGCCCCGGTAGAAAAGGTCAATTGCTCCATTCCTGATCCTGCAGCTATGTTTTTGAACTTGAAATTTCCCTCATTATGAAACAGAAAATTCATCTGAGGATTGGAAGGGAACTCATCGATCATCTTGGTCAATAGGATACTGTCCCGTCTAAATTGGGCGATCAGGTCTTGGTTGTTGACATAATAATCGACATAATCAAAATCTGTCAGGTCTTTGACAATGCCATTCGCTACAAAAATATCTTTGAGTCCGTCATTGTCTGTGTCAAAAATCAGGGCCCCCCAACTCCAATCCGTAGCATGAACGCCGGATTGTCTGCTGATTTCTGAAAAATGAACCTGATTGCTATTGGGTTGGAAACCTAGGTTTCTTTGAAGTGTGTTTCTGGTAAACTGATGGAAATATCCCCCCGCAACATTGGCTTGGTACTTGTCCCATTCCTCAAATGGGGTTTTGGTTTTTACCCTTGCCATCGTCGCCGGTAGCATTTCAGTGACAAAGACATCCTGCCAACCGTCATTGTCCAAGTCGGCGATGTCGGCACCCATCGAACCCATGCTGATTTCAGTAAGCATGCTTTCTAGGGATTCGGTAAATGTACCGTCGCCATTGTTGATATAGAGGTAATCTTTTTCAAAAAAATCATTGGAAACATACAAGTCCGGCCAACCATCCTTATTGAGGTCAGCTACTGTCACACCCAATCCATAGCCGATGGCAGAACCATAAATTCCCGCCGATTCGCTGACATCGGTATAATTTCCGCTGTCATTTCGGTAAAGCTTATTTCCACCAAAAGGATCTCGGTTATCTCTTTGTCCGATCCGGAGGTCATTTACGCCGATAGACCTCGCGGAATTGTTTAACAGATACATGTCTAAATCGCCGTCTTTGTCATAGTCAAAAAATACGGCGTGCTGGGAAAGTCCTTCATCGGCGATTCCATATTCCTTGGCTTTCTCGGTGAAGGTCAGGTCACCGTTGTTGATAAAAAGCTCATTGTATCGCTGAGGTCCGCCCAAAGGTCCCGATTTACAGACATAGATGTCCAGCCAGCCGTCACCGTTGATATCGGCCATGCTGACTCCTGTAGACCAGATTCCTGGTACAGCCAACCCTGCTTTGTCAGTAATATCTTCGAATTGAAAATTTCCCTTGTTGAGGTAAAGCTTATTTTCCTGTTGATTTCCTGATAAAAAAACATCAACCAAACCGTCATTGTTGATATCGCCAAGTGCTACCCCTGCTCCGTTGTAAAAATTTCTAAAAAGATATGGGTTGAATTTTTCATTATAGTCAAGGTTATTATTGAAGTCGATTCCGGTCTTTTCTTTTTCCATCAACTCAAAAAGTTTCAATGTCTCTTCCTCTTTTTTGGAACAGGAAAACAACAATAGCAAGGAGGGAATGAGAAGGAAGTAGCGGCTGATCACCAATGACATTAGGAAAGGATTAATTTGGGATACTGGATTTTTCACAAATTCGAAGGTATCCATTAAATCAAAAAGAAGTGCACGTAAGTGCACTTCTTTTCTCATTCTGATTTCAAAATATAGGGATTAATATCCTGGATTCTGTTTCAAGTTAGGGTTAATTTGCAACTGGGCTTGAGGAATTGGAAACAAGGCCCTGAATGCCTGAGAAGTTGGCTTCTCCCACCATGCGGCAGTATATCTTCCAAATCTGATCAAATCTGATCTTCTTTGACCTTCGGCAAAGAATTCTCTTCCTCTTTCTGCCAATAGGATATCAGCATTTAAAGTTGTCAATGCAGGAGCCGATGATCTAGCCCTGATCTGATTGACCAAAGCAATGGCATCAGCAGTTCTTCCAAGTTTCCAAGCACATTCTGCTTTCATTAAAATCACATCGCCATACCTGAAGATAGGGAAGTCATTGTTCAAGTTGGGAGCAGATCCTAGAGGAATTTCGAATTTGTTGATTCTTGTTCCCGCCTGTCTGAATGCATTTGGTGCCAATTGATTGATATTTGGAGTGAAATTCAAGACAGGTCCATCAGGATCATTTGCCTCTGCTGCACCATCGGTAAGTACAACTCCTGTAGAAGATCTTTGTATACCTTCTCTCAATGATCCTTTTCTTAGGTCACCAGTTTCGAAACTATTGTAAAATTCTTCCAATGCGGTATAACCATTCCAAGGCTGATCTACCAAGTTAAATGTAGCTTGATTTGAATAGTGGAAAGTCATTTGGTGGATATTGAATCCCCCGGCGTTGTTTGCATCATAAGGAAGTGTAAACATATTCTCAGTTGAATTCGCATTCGTCGCTGAGAAATTTTGGAAGAAGTTTGGTGTCAAACTGTACTGACCTGAATTGATAATTACATTCAAAGCAGCTTCAGCCTCAGCCCATTTTCCTTTACTTGGATCCGCCACACCTGGTGTAGCGCTCAAATAAATTTCTGCATTGAGGTAAAGCTTGGCCAAAATCATATGTGCAGTCCAATAATTCAAATTGGTCTTCACATTGGTTTTAGGAAGCAACTCTACATTGTCCTTGATACTACTTTCGATGAAAGCGAAAACTTCAGCCCTTGTGTTTTGAGCAGGATCTCCTGATCTGTCAGTTTCCACAATGATGGGAACATTTCCGAAGTTATCAATCAACCAAAGGTAAGCCAAGGCTCTCAGGATCCTCAATTCAGCACCTAAGGCTTCTACATCAGGGTATTGTTGCAACAATAAGTTGGACTCACCCACGATTCTAAAGCAATATATCCAAGCACCGTTATAAGCACCGTCACCTACAGCCCAAGTATGTCTGTGGTTTCTTAGCCAGATACCACCGTCTTCCCAGTCAGCACCTTTTTGAGGAATAGCCAATTGGTCAGAAGAAACTTCGTTGATACTCCACATACCTCCGTGACCTCCCCAGTTGCCGACTACGGCAGCATAGGCAGATTGCTTCAGTACTTCAATCAACTCGGGACGAGGGCTGTTTGCCAAATCGTCTTGAGTTACCCCTGTCAGAACTTCTTGTTCTAACTCCCAGCACGATCCCATGGTAACTGCCATAAGACCTCCAACAAATAATGATTTAATTGATCGTAACATATTTATTTTGAGTTTATGTTATTTTAATGTAAACGTTAAGCCTGCGGTCCAAGTTCTGGGAACGAAATAGGTATTTCTTCTTTCGATGCCGGGAGCCAAAGGATTTCCACCATCTGTCCATCTTACTTCAGGATCTACACCAGAAAACTGTGTGATCGTGAAAAGGTTTTGAACACCTGCATACAATCTGAAATTACTGATTGAGGCAGATTTGACCGGAAGGTTATATCCCAACTGTAAGTTATCCAACCTGATGAAATCCCCTCTTTCTAGATAGAGGTCAGAGAATGTCGGTGTGGAGGTCACAAGTGGGTTGGTTGGGGTATTTTTGGTAACGACTGAGTTCCAAGTGTTAGAAGATGCATCTGCATTTTCATAGAACCCTCTGAATGAATTATAAATCAAGTGACCGACACTTCCTCTTAGCAAGAAATTCAAGTCCCAGTTTTTGTATGCAAATGAGTTAGAGAAACCAAAGTCAGCAGTTGGAAGACCGTTCCCTAAGTTCTCAAATTCTTCAGGTCTTTCTGTGCTTAGGATATATTCTCCGTTTTCGGTCAATCCCAAGAATTTTGGACCATAGAAATTACCTATTTCTTCACCTACCCTGTTCCAAATGATTTCGTTGTTATTTTGCCCTGGAGATCCAGGTGTTGCCTGACGGATTTCAGGTAAGCTGATTGATCCTACACCGATCCTATCAATAGTAGTTCTTCTGTATATCGTGAAGTTTGCAGAAGGATTCCAAGTCACCATACCCAATTTTATATTGTTGACATTCAATAGGAATTCAAAACCCGCACTCGACAAATCAGCAATGTTTGCCCAAATGGATGGAGAAGTGTAGAAGTTTCCCGGATCAAATTCGTTAGGAGCACCTACAGGTACTTGCGTATTGAACAACAAGTCAGAAATATTCCTGGTCCAATAATCCATGGTACCGGTGATTTTTCCATTCAACAAGGCGTAATCCAAACCAAAGTTGAATTCTTGCATCGTTTCCCACTTCAACTGAGGATTAGGATTTTGCAATTGATTTACGCCAACAAAAACTGAGTTGATCGGTTCTGCTAAGTTCAATGGAATTCTGTTACCGTTACCGAAAATACCCAAAGCCAAAGTTGGGGAAGGAGGCAACTGACCTGTCACTCCAAAAGAAGCCCTAGGCTTGAATTGACTAAACGGACCCATATCCAAAACTTGGGTCAAGTCAGCACCTGCGGTTACAGCAGGGAATACACCGGTTTGATTGTCTTTACCGAATCCTGAGTAGGTTTCAGCTCTTACAGAAGCAGAAAAGAAATAGGTATTGTTGTAGTTGAAATTGGCTCTACCGAACAAAGAGTTCAATACTGCTCTCTGAGCATAAGAACCCATATCTGTTCCCGGTCCAAATCTTAAACCACCCGCTCCAAGGTTATTAGGTCCTTGATCAAAAAGATATCTTGCTGAAGAGGCATTAAATCCGTTGGCAAGGGAAATCTGTGTTTCAGCACCTCCTAAGAATGTGAAATCCATTTTGTCAAAAATCTCATCTTGAAATCTGATGGTACCGTTCAATATACTAGTTGTATTATTGAACAAATTTTGTCCCGCAGATCCACTGCGTCCAAATCCTGAATTGAAATCTTGGAAAGAGAAAAACTGGGTGGAATTCACAGTCAATCTATCTTCAGAGAATTGGGTAGCAATAACAAACTTATCACTCAGGTCATATTCCAATCTGTAAGAGTAGATAGCACTCTTGATGTCATTGGTGAATTGTTGCTGATTGATTAATGCAACGGGGTTGAAATAATCAAACAACGGTCTTTGGAAATAACCACCAAAATCCCTGTTTGCATTTTTCAACCTTAATTCCTTTGCAGCTGCTGTTTCCTCGGCTGGATTATAATCTCTTTCAAAGATGGGAGCCGTTGGGTTATATATAGTGGCATATCTTACTGCTTCACCATTTACGTCTTTGGTGCTTGTTTGGGTATATGCTAAACTCATGTTCATTCTCAACCTGTTTTGCAAAAGACCATGGTTAAGGTTAAAACGTGTGTTCAACGTTTCTCTATTGGTGCCTTTTACAATACCGTCGTTATTTCGGTAGTTGACAGAAGCAAGATAATTGGTGTTATCAAATCCACCTGATACAGATGCGTTGACAGTTCCGTTCAATGCTGTCTGGGTCACTTCGTCCCTCCAATCAGTCCTTGAACCATAATCTATTCCGCCTCTAGCCACAAATTCTTCCGGAGAAAGAATAGGAATCAGGTTGGTAGGAACTTCAACAGCTCCGAAAGTATTGATGGTTACATTTGCTCCTCCTTTTTTGGTAGAACCTTTTTTGGTAGTGATCAAAATCACACCGGCAGAACCTCTTGTACCATAGATGGCAGAAGCAGATGCATCTTTCAATACGTCAAATGATTCGATGTCATTGGGATCGACAGCATCTATAGAGGCACCAATTACTCCATCCAATACAATAAGGGGAGACTGATTCGCTCCAAATGAGGAAATACCTCTCAATCTCAAAGTTGGCTGTGAGTTGGGGTTACCACCTGCACGCGTTACAGAAAGACCGGCTACTTTACCCTGAAGCAATTGGGTTGGGCTTGGGAAGTTACCACGGTTAAATTGCTCTGAACCGACATTGGTCACAGCAGAAGTGATTTCCTTCTTGTCCTGTGTACCGTAACCGATGACGACAGCTTCCTGTAAGCTTTGGATATCCTCAGCCAATTCAAGGTTAAAAATACTTTGGTTTCCAATAGCTACTTCCTGCGCTGTAAAGCCAACGAAGGAGAAAACCAGAGTTTGATCTCCCGGTTCTACAGTAAGTTTGAATTTTCCATCCAGGTCAGTGGTTGTACCACGGGTGGTTCCTTTGACGAGGACTGTTACTCCCGGAAGGGGATCTTTAAGGGTAGCGTCCAGGATGGTTCCCGATACCTCCCTGCCTTGAGCAAAAGCCGAGGTCATACTGATTACCATCAGTACTGAAACCAGAGCAAAAGCCTTTAGTTTTTGTAAATAATTTCTCATAGGGTTTGTTGTTTTGAAAAAAACGAAATTGTTTATGTAGTTGATTTCAATTCTAAATTGAATGTTTAAATTATATTTTGCAATTTTTAACATTTGCCCTTTGTGGCTTTTGGTCGAGTGGGTGTTAACAGAATAATGTTATTTTTTATTAATCGTTAAATAAATTGATTTTTATAGATTGAATCGGTAACCGAAAACGTTTGAATTTTTCGAATACTTAAAATTTTTCGATTTTATTAAAAATGTGAAAATTGACCTTTAAAACAACCCTTTAGTTGGTAAAATCAGAAATCATACCCGATTACCATGTAGTAAGCTTATTTTTGCATTTTGGATAATCTTGCCGTAATCCATCAATAATCAGGATTATACAGGCCAATATTTTCCCCTGACATTGCTTTTAAAACAGGCAAAAAGTGGAGCGGTTTGGTTCAATTTTTATCCTAAAAAACAGTGGTCTATTTCTCCCGGAATGGGTAACTTTTTAAAGGGAAATTATCCTTTTCACACATTCAATTAATGGAAAGTCCTAGTTGCCGACTTGTGCAATAACCGTCGATTTCACGAAATTTAGTAGAACTATTTTGCGGTTTTGGTATTTCAATCTAAGGCATAACCCTTTTTGGGCGTTCATACCTGATTCTGATTTTATATTGAAATTGTTATTTTTTCTTCAATTGATTCAACTTTTTTATTCTATTCTGTATCTTAGCCGTATGAAGGTTTTTGATAAAAGAAAAAGGGACAATGAGCGCAAAAAATGGGCAATCGTCTTCCTGATTTGTATTGGCACAGCATTTTTTTACTCCCAACAATCCTCCAAAAATACCATGGCTTACCAATTTTTCAACCCTTTTTATGCTTGGAATAATAGTGAAGAAAACCCGATCAGGAATATTGTTACCAAATTTATCCCGCAGCAGATCCCTGACAGACTCAAGGAATGGCGTTAAGAGATTCCAAAACATTGTAATCTAAATTTAATGTCACTTTTCTGAATCGAATTACTTTCCATTGCATTCTCAGATTTACTATCCCAAAACTGATTTATCCTTAAAATTTAGCCCACAATGTATCTAAAGGACATTTATATTTATCCTATCAAATCACTTGGTGGTATCAGATTAGAAGAATCCATTCTTGAAGAAAGAGGGTTGAAATTTGACAGGAGGTGGATGTTGGTAGATAAAGAGGGGATGTTTCTGACCCAAAGGACCTTTCCTGAAATGGCCCTTTTGCAAGTGGAAGTGGGAGATTCTGGTCTCTTGGTTTACCACAAAAATGACCACAGCCATAGGATTCTGGTTCCTTTTCAACCCCAAACAAATTATTTTTTATCAGTTACCATTTGGGATGATGTTGTGATTGGGCAGAAAGTGGATCAGCAGGTCAGCAAATGGTTTTCAGAAACACTAGATAGGGAATGTGACCTAGTCATCATGCCTGAATCCACCGAAAGAAAATTATCCCCAAAGTATGCTGTCAACAGTGAATCGGTTGGTTTTGCGGATGCCATGCCCTATTTGTTGATCGGTCAGACTTCATTGGATGAACTCAATGGAAGGTTGGAAGTTCCCGTTCCCATGGACAGATTCAGGCCTAATCTGGTATTTGCCGGTGGAAATCCTTTTGAGGATGATACTTGGGACAAAGTACAAGTGGGCGAGGCTGTATTCAAAATCACCAAACCCTGTGCCCGCTGTGTGATGACCACAGTCAATCAGGTAACTGCCGAAAAGAGCAAAGAACCTTTAAAGACATTGGCTACCTATAGGACTTTCGACCACAAAGTGATGTTTGGTCAGAATATGCTTTTGCTCAGTGGAGATAAGATTAAAGTAGGGGATGAGGTGGTTCCTTTTTTGAAATAGAAAAAAAGTTGTCAGTACCTTTGGGTTAAAATTTTATTTACCCCAGAGCACTCAGAGGAAAAAAGAAGAGAATTAATAATGCTGAATGAATAATGGTTTGGGAGCACTGTCATCGGCGGGGAATATGATCCTGAAGGGATCAAATAAAATTAACCCCGAGTAAGGAACGCAACTCGGGGTAAAAAACGAAAACAGCGATTCCGGTTTTTGGCCAAACAAGGAATAGAGAGTTAATAGCTTTCCACCAAAAACAGAGAAGTTCAAAATCCTTCGCTCCCATTGCGAAACCTTCTTTTCCTTTGCGAAAAAAAATATACCTCACGCAAAAACGCAGAGCAAAAAAAAGAATAATGACGACAGGAAAGATTATTGAATTATTTTCCCGCTGATTTCGCAGATCTTCGCAGAAGGAATTGACAGATAAATAAGGCTCTGGAATATTTATAGAATTGATCTGCGCCAGTCTGCGTGTTCTGCGGGACCATAAAATGGAAGCCAACGCAGTTGGAGATTTATCTCCGATTGCTCAGTGACCTCCGTGGTGGTAAGACATGTGTTCACCGATCAATTTCTCCACTTGCGACCATTGCGATACCATTGAGTCCTTTGCGGTTAAAGCAGGATATTTTTTAAATTAATTTCTTTCGCCCTTTCAGGGCTTGGTTGAAACCTTCCTCATGATGACGATGGGCTGCACCCATCTCTAAGTTATTTCGCACTTTCAGTGCTTATTTTTCAAATTCGGCAGCCTCCACAAGTCGTATCTCCACTTTGCGACCTTTGTGAAACCATGGGGCCCTTTGCGGTAAATAAAATCTCCTTATGATTAGGAATAATTTTTAACCGTCTCAATAAACACCTTCACCATTTCAGGATTGATATCCGGATAGACGCCATGACCGAGATTGGCAATGTGTCTCGTCCCTTTGAATTGGTCCATCATCTCTCTCGTAGCGGCCTCGACTTCCTTTGCGCTGCCATATAAAGCAGCAGGATCCAAATTTCCCTGCAAAGTTTTATTCGGCCCGATCAATTCCCTTGATTCGGCTATTCCCATATTCCAATCCAAACCGATTGTACTGCAATTCAATATTGCCATTTCTTTTCTCGCAAAAAAAGCACCCTTCGCAAAAACCGTTGTCGGTACATTTTGGATGGCATCGCAGATTTGGGAGATATAAGGAAGGGAGAATTCGAGGTAATGGTTTGGAGGTAAGATACCAGCCCAACTGTCAAATATCTGAACCAGGTTAGCACCTGCCGCCACCTGAGCTTTCAGGTAGTTGATCGTGCTGTCGGTAATCATCTGCAGCAGTTTATGGGAAAACTCCGGCTGTGTATAGAGCATTGCCCTGGATTTGGAAAAAGTCTTGCTTCCTGACCCTTCGACCATGTAAGCGAAAATCGTCCATGGCGCACCGGCAAAACCAATCAACGGAACCCTGCCGTTCAGCGCTTTTTTGGTGATTTTGATCGCTTCGATTACGTAGCTGAGGTCATCCACGCCGTCAGCAATCCTCAGTTTCTTTAAGTCAGAAACATCCTTTACAGTCTCAGGAAACCAAGGTCCACGCTTTTCCTGCATTTCATAAGGCAATCCCATGGCTTCAGGGATGACCAAAATGTCTGAAAAAATAATCGCCGCATCGACATCCAAAATATCCACGGGCTGTATGGTCACCTCAGCTGCCAATTCCGGTGTCTGAGCCAATTCAATAAAACCACTCACACTTTCACGGACTGCGCGGTACTCAGGAAGGATTCTTCCGGCCTGACGCATCAGCCACACAGGTGTTCTTTCTACTATTTCGCCTTTTGCGGCACGTATCAATAAATCATTCTTCAATTGCATGGTGCAAATATAGAATCCGAATTTGAATTAGGAGGAAAGGAGTTAAAAACTTCCGGTGGACTTTGTAAGAGAATTGGCATCTCTTTTCTGAAAGTATCCGTCCAAATTTTCAAGACCTCACTTAATATTGGCTTTTCCGGTTTACGTTTTAAAGTAAAATCCAGATTTGTGAAAGGCAAAAAAAAGCCTCCATGTCGGAGGCTTTTGAAATTTATTTTCTTTCTTCAAGTTTCACAAAATCGCTTTCGGACAATTCTAGCATTTTGACAACTCCTTCATAGTCATTGTAATCGATTCTTGAACTAAAATCAGCTGGCACGACTACAACCCTGAATTTTTGGTTCCTTGTCCAGTCATTTCCCAATAAAGTGGGATCAAAGGTTGTCTCTAAAAACACACTGAAATCTACTTTACTGAAATCATAATTATAAATCAAAATCCCTTCCTCAAAAAAGACGGTCTGAGGCAATGCCCTCCATATGGTATTTCCATTGGCAGTTTCCCAACGAACATAAATCAATACGACATCACTGTCAAAAATAGGTGGCTGAAAGTCGAATACAGCCAGGTAGTTATTTGCTGCTGTAAAATTGACATCAACCTCAAAAGCTTCAGCTACAATATTGACGCCGGCTTGACCCTGTGGACCCTGTGGGCCGGTGAATCCTGGAGGTCCCATAGGCCCTTCACAGGCAGATACGGCAACAAAAGCTGCCAAAAGAAATGAAGAAAGTAATTTTCTCATAGGATTTCTGTTTTGATTAGGAATTAAAAATTTAGACTGAAATTGACTTAAATGAATTGTAAGAAGGAAACGAAGCAGAACTGACTCAGGTTTTACTTTACAAGTTTTATACCAATAACATTGACTTCATCAGGTCCGATAATCTGGTCAATGAACACATCAGGAATGGGTAAGTTGTTGTCCTTTGCGAAGTCATTGATCTTGTTTTTGATTTTTAATGGACTCGGCATCACAAAACGGTGGGCTTTTATGGTAGCAATGATAACATTTTCCCCTGAAAAAGACACCTGATCATATCCAACATTCTTGTCCATCCATTTTGATTCCAAACCAACAAAAACTTCCATAGTGTCTAATTTTCCAGCTGGTTCGGTATAATAGATGGTATGCAAAGCTGCCTCAGGATGGGCATTTTTGATTTTTTCAATTTCCAGAAATGCAATTCCCAACTTTTCATCCTGTGGGATTCCCTTAAAATGCCTTCCTGACAAGTTGATGTCTTTCCTGTCCAAGACCTCTAGTTGGACTTCATTGAAGCCCCCCATGCTGTTGAATACAAACAATCCCGTCACCACCAATAAAATGAATGAGACGAGAACAATCTTTTTTTTCATGGTAAGGATGGAGTATCCACGATTTCTTGACAATAACCAAATGAAACTTGGGGTGAAGGTCTTTTGAATTGGCTCCGCCGCGGCAGGCATGTGTGGACCGTCGACTGTGGTCGGTTGTCGGTTTCAATAAGTCTTTTCCCGGTCATAGCATCAGGTCAAAACAAATACCTCACGCCAATAGCTCCCTGCAATCGGAAGTGGCCGAAACGATCCAATAATTCCATGAAAAAGCCTATTTCCCCAAAAACGCTGATCGGCGCTTCGTCAAAGTAATATTCTGCCCCGCCAAATGCTTCGGGGCCAAAATCCATGTTTCTACGGGTCTCCCTCAAAGGCAATGCCGAGATGGAGGAATCCGTAAAGGCATAATCTACCAATACGGATCGAAGCTGAACTCCCGCCCCGGCATAACCCAATAAGTAGCCGGATCCAATATTGAAATCATCAGTAAAATCCTCATGATAAGCCCCCCTAAAATTCAAAGACCAGGAATTGGAGGTGCTGTGGCCGACATAAAAAGCATTTGGACTTGGTCTGTTGTTATCAAAATCCCTTCGGTAATATTGAGCACTGTTTGGTCCACCCCTTCCGATCATTCCCTCAATGGAAATTTTATCATCCAAGAAGGTTTTGTAGGTGATGGAGAAAGGTTCTCCAAACCTCAATCCAATGCCCGGTTCTTGGGCAAAAGCAAATAGTGGCAATATGGCCAAAGCCAAAACAAGTAACTTTTTCACTGTGGTTTTTATTTTTGGTTTAGTTTTTTCTTTATAGATATGAGATATGAGATGTGAGACGTGAGATTTGAGACACAAGACGCAAGACATAAGATTCAAGATACGAGAACCGAGAGATGAGAATCAAGGTCAGAGACTTGTCCCGTCATCCTGAACCGGAGCTTTCGGAGGTGAAGGATCTATTTCCTGGTGACTCTTCGCTTCGCTACCAATGACATAAACTTAAATGACCCCCTCGGCAAGCTCGGGGAACTAGTGTTTGGCAATTTAGAGGGCAGGAGGGGAAAAGCGGCACTGCCGCTTTTCCCCTCCTGCCCCTATCCCAAGAACAACCGCGGTGGCCGAGCTTGCCGAGGCCAATTTATTTCACATTAATGTCATTACTCTTTCTGAACATTCAAATTAATGTTGACCACTCAGAGTGATGGCTCGGCACCTTGAAATTCCCACTTCCTATCCCGAACTTCGTAAATCTTGATTCCCACTTCGTACTCCACCTCATACTTCGTAAATCCCACTTTCCCCCTCGTACTTCGTAAATCATACATCGTACATCGTAAATTGTACATCGTACTTCCAATCTTCCTTACTTCCAATCTTCCCCCCTCTAACCAATCACCATCGACTTTAGCTGCATCTGATGGAGTTTGGAGTAGTAGCCTCCCAATTCCAAGAGCGACTCATGGGTTCCGGTTTCCTTGATTTCTCCTTGGTGGAGTACCATGATTTTGTCGGCTTTTTGTATGGTAGAAAGCCTGTGAGCGATGACGATAGAAGTTCTTCCTTTCATCATTTTAGAAATGGCCTTTTGGATCATCTCCTCAGTTTCGGTATCGACAGAAGAGGTCGCCTCATCCAAAATGATGATCTCAGGATTGTAGACTATAGCCCTGACGAAGGATATCAGCTGCCTTTGTCCCACCGAAAGTGTGGCGCCCCGTTCCATGACGTTGTAATCCAGGCCGCCGGGAAGTCTTTCGATAAACTTTTTAGCCCCTACCAATTTCGCCGCTTTCATGACTTCTTCCCTCGTAATCTCGGGATTGCCAAGTGTGATGTTATTCAGTATGGTGTCCGAGAACAAGAAAACATCCTGCAATACCACGCCGATATGTTTGCGCAAAGTGCCTAGCTCATATTCCTTGATGTCAGTGCCGTCAAGGGTTATTTGGCCTTTGTTGATGTCATAGAATCTGTTGATCAGGTTGATGATAGAAGATTTTCCGGCTCCTGTGGCACCGACCATGGCGACAGTTTGCCCGTGTTTGACTTCGAAATTGATGTTTTTCAGCACCCACTCCTCGTCATTGTAGGCAAACCATACATTTTCCAGTTTGATGTTTCCCTCAATTTTTTCGGGTTTGTGCTTTCCTTCATTTGGAATTTGATCGTCATTTTCCAGGAGTTTTAAGATTCGCGATGAACTGACTACGCCCATTTGAAGGGTATTGAATCTATCAGCAATCATCCGGATGGGCCGGAAGAAAAGCTGCAGGTACATGATGAAGGAAATCAGGATTCCGATCTGGATTTCCATATCAAAAACCCCTGTTGCGCCATACCATACCACCACGCCGGTGCCGATTGCCTGGATGATTTCTGCGACTGGATAATAGATCGAATAGTACAATACTGACTTGACATGGGCTACCCTGTGCTCACGGTTGATGTCTTTGAATTTTTCGTACTCCCTTTTTTCCCTGTTAAAAATCTGCACAATGTTCATACCAGTGATATGTTCCTGCAAAAATGAATTGAGGTTTGAAACTGCATTCCGGACGTCATTGAAGGCTACTTTGATTTTCTCTTTGAAAATATAAGTGGAGATGATGAGGAGCGGTAGCGTACTCAGACTGACCAAAGTCAGCTTCCAATCCACATAAAACATCACTCCCAAAATGGTTACTAATTGGAGCAAGTCCCCGATGATGGCTGCCAATCCTTCACTGAATACATCGGCGAGCGTTTCCACATCAGAAACATTTCTTGTCACCAATCTTCCAATGGGTGTATTGTCAAAAAACTTCAACCTCATCTTGAGGAGATGGCGGTAGAGTTTGACCCTGATGTCCTTGATGATGACCTGCCCGATCCATCCTGAGAGGTAGGTATGCGCAAACTGCACCAAGGATTGAAGCAACAGCAATACAATAAGTAAATAGATAATATTCAGCAAACCATCACTGTCTCCTACCGCGACATAGTCATCGATAGCAATCTGAATGAAGTATGGGCGGGTTGGGGCCAACACTGCCATCGCAATGGTAAGGAATACCAAAAAGTAAAAGCGGGCTTGGTAGGGCTTGACAAACTGGTACAGTTTTTTTAAAACCTGGGCATCTATGATGTCACCACTTTTGATATTTTCTTTTTCCAGGCTCAAAATGATTCAGTATTTAAATAAATATTTCTTGGGGATAAACCACTTTACAAAGATAAAGGCCTTGGGCCGGAGAAGCTGCTTTTGCCTGACTGCGGTTTTTGCTGTCTAAAATTTCCTGAAACTGATCGCAATCAAGTCTTCCCAAACCCACTTGGACCAAAGTTCCTACTATCGTCCTTACCATTCCACGCAAAAACCGGTTGGCAGTTATATGAAAGAGCAATTGATTACCATTTTGTTCCCAATAGGCCTCTTTTATTTTACAATTGAAGTGGTTGACATCAGTATGGACTTTGGAGAAGCATTGAAAATCTTCATGTTCCAACAATAGTTTGGAAGCCTCATTCATTTTGTCCACCGAAGGAATGTAATACAATAGCCATGCCCTTTCTTCTTCAAATGGTTCCTTCCGTAAGGTGATTTTGTATAAATAGCTTCTCCATTTTGCGTCAAATCTCGCATGGGCATTATTCTTCACCTTCCGCAAAGCATAGACTGCAATGTCCTTTGGTAGCACGCCATTGATCCGTTGGACAAAATCCGCCTCCTCAAGGTTTAAAGCAGTGTCAAAATGAGCAAACTGTTGGGTAGCATGAACGCCCGTATCCGTTCTTCCGCTACCTGTCAGATAAGAAGGTTGCTTCAGTATCACAGAAAGGGCCTTCTCCATCTCTGCCTGCACAGAATGGGCATTTTTCTGGAATTGCCAGCCATGATAACGCGTCCCGCGGTAAGCGAATTCTATAAAAAACCTTTGGATTTCCATTTTACAGTGCAAAGATATTATTCGAAGGCAAATAAAAACCACCTTTTATACAAACCTTGCGAATCAAAAAATTACCCTGTTTCTTTGTCAAAATTTAAAAAGCAAAATGATACAACGCATCCAAACCGTTTTTCTGTTTCTTGTGGCAGTGGCCATGATATTGGTGATTTCCTTTCCCATCTGGCAGCAGGTCAACCCAAGTCAGACCCAATTGATGACCCTCACTGCTTGGAATCTAACTACTCTTGACGTGGCTTCCAATGAAACTGTGGATACTTCCTCCAAAATATTCATTGCCATTCTGGCCATTGTAGCTGCAGGAATCGCGATTTTCAGCTTGATGCAATACAAAAACAGGACCAAGCAAATGTTTTTGAATATGGTCAATTCCTTTGTGATGGTGGTCAATGTCGGACTGATAGTCTGGACCACACATACGGCAAATGCCCTTATCAATCCTGAAGTCAATGGGGCTTTTGTGCCTGGGTTTTGGGCGATCTTTGCCGGGATGATCTGTAACCTGCTTGCAAATAGGTTTATCCGAAAGGACGAAATGCTCGTCAGGTCAGTGGATAGAATCAGGTAGAAATACCACATACATAATCATACAAAAGCCGGCGGTTGATTTCGCTGGCTTTTGTTTTTATAAATAGTAAGTTTGAAAAAAAACAGCCATGAGACTCGAAACACTCGCCATACACGCAGGAAACATCATCACCGATTCCCACCAACCTGCTGTGCAACCCATTACCACTTCTACCACTTTTGTGCACCATGAGGGTTCGCTGATCTACTCGAGGGCCAATAATCCCAACAGGATGGCTTTGGAAAATGTATTGGCCAAACTGGAACATGGCGAAGGTGCGGCAGCTTTTTCTTCGGGTAATGCAGCAGCTTTGGCAGTATTTCAGGCTTTAGAGCCTGGAAGTCATATCATCGCACCGGATGACATGTACCATGGTATCCATAGACAGTTGGTGGAGATTTTGAAAGGGATCGTGGAAGTGAGTTTTGTGGATCTGGCTAACCTGGATATTGTCAGGGCTTCTGTCAAACCCAACACCAAACTTATCTGGATCGAAACGCCTTCCAACCCATTGCTCAAAATCACGGATATCCGTGCACTTGCTGCAATTGGAAAAGAAATCGGAGCGAAAGTGGCTTGCGACAATACGTTTGCAACTCCTGTTTTTCAAAACCCGATTCTACTCGGCGCTGATATCGTCATGCACAGTACTACCAAATATCTTGGTGGACACAGTGATATCTTGGGGGGAGCTTTGATTTGCAAAAAAGCAGATGATTTTTGGCAAAGAATCAAAATGATCCAACATGT
The DNA here is from genome assembly GCF_022538115.1 of Cognataquiflexum rubidum. Taxonomy (GTDB): domain Bacteria; phylum Bacteroidota; class Bacteroidia; order Cytophagales; family Cyclobacteriaceae; genus Cognataquiflexum; species Cognataquiflexum rubidum. Next base: position 197,694 of record NZ_JAKZAL010000009.1, read on the forward strand.
AGGGGGAGCGGTTCCTTCTCCTTTTGATACCTATCTCTTAACACGGAGCATTAAAACTTTGGCTTACAGAATGAAAGGTCATGCCGAACATGCCGGTACCATTGCGGAATATCTATTCCAACATCCTCAAATCGAGGAAGTATGCTATCCCGGATTGAAATCCCACAAAAACCATCAGGTCGCCGCTTCCCAAATGTCGGGTTTTGGGGGCATGCTTTCCTTCCTGGTCAAAGGGGGTGCAGCGGAAGCAGATGAGGTCATATCAAAACTGAAATATTTTACCAATGCGACAAGTCTCGGAGGAGTAGAAAGCTTAGTCGAAAGAAGGGCTGCTGTAGAAGGTCCGGATAGCAAAACACCTGCAAACCTGATTAGGATGTCAGTGGGTTTGGAACATTTGGATGATTTATTGGAGGATTTGAGTCAGGCCTTACATAAATAAAGGCTGTTCAGGACAGCCTTTATATTTTTGAAACGGTGAGCTAAAAAAGGGCGACCAACACAACTATTTCGTATGCTTAGTAAATAAAATAAAATTTTTCCTATTCGTAAAATTTTTGGTGCATTATTTTCTTATTCATCGAAATTTTATCGAAACTAATTTTTTCCAAATATTAACCTGCCCAACCTTCTCTGTCCAGACTTCTGTATTGTATAGCCTCTGCAAGATGCTCTACTTTGATGGTTTCGCTTTGACTCAGGTCAGCGATGGTCCGAGATACTTTCAGGATCCTGTCATAGGCCCTTGCCGAGAGTCCAAGTCTTTCCATGGCGGTTTTGAGAAGTACTTTTCCTGCATCATTGATTTGACAGACTTCTTTGACCATATGGGATGGCATCATGGCATTGCAGTAGACTTCCGGATTGTTTTTGAACCGCTCGATCTGGACTTCCCTTCCTATGATGACCCTTTCCCGGATGGATTTGCTGTTTTCAGTTTTTCTGGTGGAGGTCATCTCTTCAAATCTTACGGGAGTCACTTCCACATGCAGATCAATCCTATCCAAAAGTGGACCGCTGATTTTATTCAAGTAGCGCTGCACGATTCCGGGACCGCAGACGCATTCTTTTTCAGGGTGGTTGTAATATCCGCAAGGGCAGGGGTTCATACTGGCAATCAGCATGAAATTGGCAGGGAACTCCACAGAAACCTTTGCCCGCGAGATTGTAACTTTTCTTTCTTCCAAAGGCTGTCGCATCACTTCCAAGACAGTACGCTTGAACTCAGGTAATTCGTCCAAAAACAAAACACCATTGTGCGAAAGGGATATTTCTCCCGGTTGGGGATTACCGCCTCCTCCTACCAAAGCTACATCACTGATGGTATGGTGTGGAGACCGAAAAGGCCTGTTTGCGATCAGCGCTGCGTTTTTGCCAAGTTTGCCTGCGACCGAATGGATTTTGGTTGTCTCCAGAGCTTCCTGAAGAGAAAGTGGAGGAAGAATGGAAGGAAGTCTTTTGGCTAGCATGGTTTTGCCTGCACCGGGAGGGCCGATCATGATGACATTGTGTCCTCCGGCTGCTGCGATTTCCATTGCCCTTTTGATATTTTCCTGACCCTGTACATCAGCAAAATCAAATTCATATTGCTCCAAAGAATGGTAAAAGATATCCCTTGTATCGGTCACCAAAGGTTCGATCTGCAGTTCACCTTCCAAAAACTTGATGGCCTCCTCCAAAGTATTTACTCCGATAATGTCGATTTTATTCACAATGGAGGCTTCGGAGGCATTTTCTACAGGAAGGATAAATCCCTTAAATCCCTGCTTTCTGGCTTCTATTGCGATTGGCAATGCGCCTTTGATCGGGCGAAGATTGCCATCAAGAGACAATTCTCCCATGATGATGTAATTTTCCAATTCGGGAAATGCTACCTGTTCGGAAGCTTTCATAATCCCCAAGGCAATGGGTAGATCATAAGAAGAGCCTTCCTTGCGGATATCAGCAGGAGCAAGGTTGACGACGACCTTTTGCCTGGGCATTCGGTAGCCGAAGTACTTGAGCGCAGACTCTACTCTTTGCTGACTTTCCTTGACGGCGGAGTCGGGAAGGCCAACCATAAAAAAACTTGTCCCCTGACCCACATTCACTTCTATCGTGATGACTTTGGCGTCAACACCGGACACAGCACAGCCGAAAGTTTTTGCAACCATATTTTAGATTTTAGGCAATAAAAAAAGGAAACCGATTGGGTTTCCTAAATTAGTTATTAAATCCAAATATCCTTTAGTTATTTGAAATTTTGTCTTTTGCGAATTACTGATGCTTCTCTTTCTTCTTCGATCGTTTCCAGTTTCTTTTCGATGTTTTTGAGTTTGACACCTTGTTCAAAATCGTAAAGCTTGGCTTTCAGTTCGTTTTTTTCAGTCTCCTTTTTGGATAGTTCAGCCACAATATTGCTCCTGACCATGGTACTGGTACCCCAAGAAATCAAAAAAAGCAACAAGCCGATCAGAAGGAAATTGACCACCAAAGTCGGCGTCAGTTCATCCACCTTCAAGATGCCCTTTACATTTTCGAACAGAAGGAAAAAGACAAGTGCTATTCCGAAAAACAGTGCGGTCACTAAGTGCGAGATTTTATCTATTTGTTTCATATGAATGCTAAAATTTAATTGTTGTCTAAATTACTAAAAGGACTGCATAGTGGAAAGTTTCCGGTATAATCCTTCTTCCAATATGAGTTGTTGGTGTGTTCCGCGTTCGACGATCTGCCCTTTTTTGATTACAAGGATTTCGTCTGCATGCTGAATGGTACTGAGTCTGTGGGCAATTACCAATGTTGTACGGTTGGCCATGAGATTGGTTAAGGCTTCTTGCACTAATTTTTCTGATTGGGAATCCAATGCCGAAGTCGCCTCATCCAATATCAGGATCGGAGGGTTTTTCAATACCGCCCGCGCAATGCTGAGCCGTTGCCTCTGACCGCCTGAGAGTTTCGATCCGCGTTCCCCGATAGAAGTTTGGTAACCGTTTTCCAAATCGACAATAAACTCATGGGCATTGGCAATCTTGGCCGCTTCGATGACTTTCTCCTCGGATATTCCCTCAAGCCCAAAGGCGATATTGTTGAACACAGAATCGTTGAACAATATCGATTCCTGCGTCACAATCCCCATCTGTTTGATCAGGGAATTGATTTCTATGGTTTTCAAATCTACCCCATCCAAAGTGACTTTCCCCTCTGTCGGGTCATAGAATCTTGGAACCAAATCCGCAATCGTTGATTTTCCTCCACCGGAAGGTCCTACCAAAGCGATGGTTTTCCCTTTTTGGAGGGTGAAAGAAATATTGTCCAACACCTTTTCCTTTTCATAGCTGAAAGAAACATTATGGAACTGTACGGCATCTTTAAAGGTATCGATGATGACAGGATTTTCAGCGTTTTGGATTTCGCTTGGCGTATCGACTACTTTGAATATACGATCCGCAGAAGCCAAACCCCTCTGTATACTGCTTGCCGCACGGGAGATTTCTTTGGCAGGATTCAATACCTGGGTGAAGATGATGATATAGGTGATAAAATCCGAAGCGCTGAGGTCAGAATTGTTATTCAAGACCAAGCTTCCGCCATACACCAAAATCCCCGCCACGACCGAAACCCCCATAAACTGTGAGATGGGAGAGGCCAACTCGTTTTTCTTGGCCATGGAGATATTTACATCGGAGTAAAAGTCCGTCTCGCTGTCAAACTTACTTCTCACGTATTTTTGGGCACCAAATGCCTTGATTACCCGCATGCCACCGATAGTTTCATCCAATATATTGACAATCCGGCCGAGGCTTTCCTGACTTTCGATGGCTGTCTTTTTCAATCTCCTTGTAATCCCGCCGATGATCGCACCAGATATCGGAATGACCATGATGGTGAAGAGTGTCAATTTGAAAGACATGAAAAACAGCACGGCAAAATACAGGATAATGGTTACCGGTTCTTTGAAGACGACACGCAGTGATTGCACTACACTGTTCTCCACTTCTTGGATGTCGTTGGTCATTTTGGACATCAGATCCCCTTTTCTTTCGTTGGAAAAGTACCCGATGTGCATCCTTGACACTTGCTCAAAAATCGACATCCTCATTTTTTTGATGACTTCTGCTCGTACTTTGGCCAAAACCACTCCGGAGAGATAGGTGAAAAGGTTGGCCAGAAAAACAGAAATAACAATGATGATACAGACATAGACCAAAGTCCCAAACTTGCCATAAGTCTCAGAGATCTGATGGAAATAGTAATTGAACAGGGTGAGGAAATAGTCAACCGTGAATGCAAAATCAGGCTTGCTGAGGTATTTGCTCATGTCAGCCTGCGGTGCCTGCTCGAAGATCACATCAAATAACGGCTTCAGCAGTGTGAAATTCATCAGGCCAAAGATGATGGCCAACAGTGTATAAAGGACGTATATCGGAAAATACCTGCGGTAAGGCCGGGCATAAGACAAAATACGGAGGTAAGTATTCATGAAATGCTTTTACAGATTTGGCCGCAAGTTAAGGAATAAAAATAGGTTTTGGTTTTCTGTTGAATTCCTGAAAAGCCGATTTATGGATTTACGCTTTTTTGCCAGTAACCCTATATTTTTATTCAGTCGGGACGGATCCCGATAGCTATCCATAAGCGTCAAGCTAAGAAGAAATTTAGAATTTCAAGATGGTTGTTTTTGCCTTTTTTGGTT